>NZ_QGGO01000009.1 GCF_003148625.1 Arcicella aurantiaca
CAAGCAAAAATGGACTTTATTGAGTATGATGGAACATTAGATTTCTTTGCTAAACCTCGTAATAATACCCAAAAGTCAAACCAAAAATTTATGCCTGATGAGGCTAAAAAAATGGCAAAAAAAAGACCCATTATTGAAACGGTTATTGGACTTCAAAAGGGTGTTTTAGACTTAGAACATACTCGCCATAGGTCGGCTTTAAATGCTTTTACTCATATGTTGGCGGCTATGTGTGCCTACTCTTTTTATCAAAGAAAACCAAAAGTTTCTATTCAGACTCATAAAGCTTTGAAGCAATATAATGGATTGATAGCCGCTTGAAATCTGAAAAGTTCACGTTGTTGTTAGTTATTATTGGAAGTTATCTGATATATTATCGGCAGCGTGTCAATAAAAATCAATTGACCCGACAATTACTTTTTGAACAAAAAGAAGCAGAACGTTTAGCTACTTTGAATGAACTAAAAACTCGCTTTTTTACCAATATTTCTCATGAATTCCGTACTCCGCTGACTTTGTTGGTAGGTCCAATTGATGATTTGCAAAAGAAATATCCTCAAGAAAATATCATTGCCCTTATGCAGAGAAATCTCAAAAGGCTACAAATTCTCATCAATCAGTTACTCGATTTGTCGAAATTGGAAGCAGGAGAAATGAAAGCTTCCTTACAAGATGTCAATTTATCGCTTTTTTTCGAGCATATTTTTGCCTCTTTTGAATCGTTAGCCCAATCAAAATTTATTATTTTCAATCATTCTCAAAGTCATTTACATCAATTAGGAAGGTTTGACCTTGATAAATTAGAAAAAATAATAATCAATTTATTGTCTAATGCTTTCAAATTTACGCCCAAGAATGGTCGTATCATTGTGAGAGTAGATTATAAAGTAATTGGTGAAATTGGGCAACTTTTTATCCGTGTTCAAGACTTTGGAATGGGTATTCCAACAGAAAGATTACCACATATTTTTGACCGTTTTTACCAAGTTGACGACAGTAATCAACGTCAACACGATGGTACAGGAATAGGTTTGGCATTGGTGAAAGAATTAATCAATTTACTTGATGGCGAAATACAAGTCAGTAGTCGTTTAGGTGAAGGCACAACATTTGAATTAGCATTGCCTTTTGTGGCAACAAAAATGATTGAAAATGAATTGGAAAAAACAAATTCTAAGACCGCAACTATTTTTGAGACAGAGTTTACTAATAAATCAATACAAAGAAAAATCATAGAAACTGATGGGCAAAATATCATGCTTATCATAGAAGACAATGCCGACTTACGTAATTATATTGGAAGTTTTTTTGAGTCTAAATATCAGTTAATAATGGCAGTTGATGGAGTAGAAGGTTTGCGAAAAGCTATTGAATATATCCCTGACATAGTGATTTGTGATTTAATGATGCCGAATTTAGATGGCTTGGAGTTCTGTGAAAAACTGAAAAATGATGAGAGAATAAATCATATTCCAGTGATTATGCTCACGGCAAAAGCTACTTTGGCAGATAAATTGGTAGGTTTGGGAAAAGGAGCAGATGATTATTTATCAAAACCTTTTAATCGTGAAGAATTGACTGTTAGAGTTAATAATTTGGTGACTCAGCGACAATTAATGAGAGAGAAGTTTACGCTCCTTGCTTCAGATAATACTCAAGTTGAAAAGATAATAAAAGAGTTGACGATAGATGATTTGTTTATCCAAAAAGCGAAAAATATTATTGATAAATATCTCGATAAAAGTGAGTTTGATGTTGACACTTTTGCCAATGAAATGACTCTTTCGAGTGTGCAATTACGAAGAAAATTAAAAGCAATTACCAACCAAACAGTAACAGAATTTGTTAGAAATTATCGTTTAGAAATTGCGGCTGATAAACTTCAAAAAGGTTTCGGTAGTGTTTCAGAAATTGCCTATCAAGTTGGTTTTGATAGTTTGCCATATTTTTCAAAAGTATTTTTGGAACGATACGGAAAAACGCCTTCTGATTGGAAGTGATTACCCAAAAATACTCAGCAACCAACAAATGTTATTTTTGAGTAAAAAGCAGGCATTTCTATAAGATGCCTGCTTTTTTATTGCCCTTTGTTTCATAAGAAATTTCAAACTCCTTCGCTTTTTGAGTATTATTGTGAAACGTAATTTTTCCTTAAATGAAAATTTTAATTGCTCCAGATAAATTTAAAGACGCCCTCAGTGCGGGAGATATTTGTACTTGCCTTGAAAAAGGAATTTTAACAACTTTCCCCGAAGCAAAATGTATTTTATTACCTCTTGCCGACGGTGGAGAAGGCACTTTAGAAAGTCTCAATACCAATCTGAAAGGAGAATTTATCAAGGTTGAAACCTTCGACCCACTTCAAAGAGCAATTTCAGCAACCTATCTTTTTGTCGAAAAAACAAAAACGGCAATCATAGAAATGGCTCGTGCTTCGGGTATTGAATTGTTGTTGTCACAAGAACGTAATTGCTTCAAAACCAGTAGCTACGGCACAGGTATTCTCATTAGTGATGCTATTCAGAAAGGAGCGAAAGAGATTACTTTAACTGTTGGAGGAACTGCCACTAACGATGCAGGAATGGGTATTGCTTCGGCTTTAGGATTCAATTTTTTAGATGAAGATGAACAGATTTTAGAACCAATCGGTGAAAATTTGATAAAAGTAAAAAAGGTTGAAACTGCTAATGTTTTAAGTGAATTATCGAGTATAAAATTCACGATTGCAACCGATGTTACCAATCCTTTTTATGGTGAAAGTGGGGCTGCTTATGTGTTTGCAAGACAAAAAGGAGCTGACGACGAAGGAATTAAATATTTAGATAAAGGACTAAAAAACTTTGCGGAGGTTTTAGAAAATCAATTCAAACAAAACCCGCAAAATTTGATTGGCAGTGGAGCAGGAGGAGGGGTTTCGGGTGGATTGTCGGTTTTACTGAATGCTAAAATTATCTCTGCTGCTTCATGGATTTTAGAAATCAACAATACGGAAGAACTCCTCAAAAACACTGATATTTTAATCACAGGAGAAGGAAAAGTCGATAGCCAAACATGGGATGGAAAACTGATTTCTCAACTTTTAGACAAAGCCAATCAAGCAAATGTACCTGTAATTATCATTTGCGGAACGCTACAAGATATTCCAACTGTTGCCAAACAAGAAGGTATTTTATACGCTACATCAATTTTAAATGCTCCGATTTCTTTGGAACAGGCTTTGAAAGAAACGCCTCAATTAGTGGAGAATCAGGGAGTGTTATTGGGAAGACTTTTGAGGAAAATACCCCGAGAGTTCTAAAACTTTCGAGGTATTTTTGAAATAATGGCTACTTTAACTAATCTTTTTTCTCAATTTTAGCGTCAGAAATTATTTCATCCGTTATCGCCTTCATCTTATCTCTGAAGGCAGGCATATATTTCGTCATCATAATTTGCATTGTTTCTTGCTGAATAGTGGGCTGACTTTCAATCATTTTCTGTCCAGTTGGTGTTTTGTAAAATGCCAATAAATCCTTTACTTCATTGTCGCTAAAATTTCTTTCATAGATACCTGTCATTTCATTTTCCATGAAGGATTTAGTCATTTCTCTACTTGCATCCATTACTTTCCGCATCATTGCATCCATTTTTTTTGTTTGTAGAGAATCCTTCATCACAGGATTTGATTTCATTTGATTTTTCATCATCGGAATTATTGCATCATAAGCTCCACTCATCATTTTTTCGATTTGCATCGACTTTAATAATTCTTTAATATTATCCTGTTTGCTCTGTGTAAAACCTACCAATGAATTGCTTAAAAGTATGGCGATTACTAAAAAAGTTTTTTTCATAACGATTTAAAAATTTGAATTGATTTGTGAAATGTGACTAAATTACGCTCGTAGTGACAGGGTTTTCCTCTCAAAACTCTTCACACAAACATATATTAATTCAATAACTTTACAAAATCAATATCATTTAGGTTTATTAAACGGTAATTTCGCCTTAGAAATCAATAAATACCCACAATGCAATCACCAAAATTTAAAATATATTCGTCTTCTGCTGGCTCTGGAAAAACCTACACCCTTGCGAAGGAATACATCAAATTAGCTTTAAAAACGACTTCTCCTTGGTATTTTAACCATATTTTGGCGGTGACTTTTACCAAAAAAGCATCACAAGAAATGAAGGAGCGTATCCTGAAATACCTCAAACAATTTGCCAGCACTGACCCTCAAGAAATTGAAGAATCGGAAGGTATTTTTCAGCAAATTTTAGCAGAATTAAAAGAAGAAGGAATCAATATTGATGAATGGACTTTGCGTGATAGAGCCAATAAAACCTTCAAGCACATTATCCATGAATATGCCAATTTCTCGGTTTCTACCATTGACTCTTTTGTGCAGAGAATTGTGGCAGCTTTTACCGAAGAATTGGGTTTTCCGTTCAATTTTGAGGTAAATCTTGATTCGGACGTTCTGTTGGATGGTGCGGTTGAGCAGTTATTTCAAAAAGTAAATACTGAAAATTTTGAGCAAATTACAGAAGCAATCCAAAGTTTTGCGATGGAAAAAGCCAATGATGGAAAATCATGGAATGGCTTGCCAAGTGAATTGGCGTCTTTTGGTAGAAGTCTTTTGTCTGACCAATTTCAGGCTTCAGTAGAATCTATTGCTGAATTGCAACCCGCTGATTTTCTACTGATTGAAAAGAATTTGAAGGAGTATTGCGAATACATTGAAACCAAAGTAAAAACGATTTCCAATGTAGCTTCGGAGGCAATCTATGACGCAAATTTGGATATTGATGATTTTTATTACTCGAAAAATGGCGTCGGAGCGTATTTCCAAAGATTACAATATCAAGATATTTTTTACAAAGCAAATTCTTATGTGAACAAAGCTTTAAATGAAAATATGTGGTATTCTAAAACGCAAAAGAAAGATATTGCTGCCAGAATTGACGGCATTGCGGACGAACTACGCCTTTATTTAGAAGAAATTGCTAAAATTCATGAAGCTGAAAAACCTAAATATGTCCTTTTTCAAGAAGTAACAAAACAACTTAAAAAATTGGCTTTATTGAGCCAATTAAAAAAGGAAATTGCTGATATACAGAATGATACGGGACAAATTCATATTTCGGAATTTAACCGTAAAATCTTGGAAATTGTGATGACTGAGCCAATTCCGTTTGTGTATGAGCGTTTGGGCGAAAAGTATAACCACATTTTGATTGACGAATTTCAAGATACTTCCACTTTACAATGGCATAATTTCTTGCCTTTGGTTGAAAATTCTTTAGCAAACGGACACTTTAATTTAGCCGTTGGCGATGCAAAACAGTCTATTTATCGGTTCAGAGGTGGTGAAATGGAATTGATTGTGCATTTACATAAAGAGGATTTGGAACAGTTGGTGGTTGGTCATGAAGACAATGATTTTTTGGTGGAACGTTACGCAAGTATTCGTCCGTATCTAAAACCCGAAAATCTCACAACCAATTATCGAAGTTCAAAAGAGATTATCAAATTCAATAATGATATTTTTCAGTTTATCAAAGAATCGCCTGATAATGAGTCTGTTGCTCCGATTTTGCCAAAGGTTTACGATGAACATTTTGCTCAAAAAATTCCGAATAATCCAAAGTCGGGTGGACACGTGGAAATTGACTTTTTGACAGGCGACGGAGAAGACGAATTAATGTTTAGCCGTATTTTGGAATTGATAGATGAAAGTTTGTCTGCGGGATATTCTTACGAAGATATTGCGGTACTTTGTCGCAAAAATCAGCACGCTCGTATTGTTGCCAATTCTTTAAAAGATGCAAATATTCAAGTTATTTCTTCCGATTCTTTGAATTTGAACTTTTCGGAGGCAGTAAATCTCACAATGGCTTTGATGAAAGTTATTCAAAATCCAGAAAATATCTTAGCCAAATACGAAGCTATTTATCTGTTCTATCGTGTTGTTTTACAGAAAATACCTAATACTGAAGATAATCAAATTATTAAGCAATCTATTGAAAATAATGATGTTAATGAGTTTTATAAATTGATTGAGAAACAAGGGTATTTGTTGAGTTCATTCAGGCTACAACAAATGGCGTTGTATGAAGTTGCCGAAAAAATTATCAATACTTTTCATCTTTTTGAACATCATAAGGAATTAGATTTTTTATTCAGATTTTTAGATGTGGTGCTTGATTTTCAGACGAAGAAAAGTACACACCTTACCGATTTTTTACAATTTTGGGAACAGAAAAAAAACGTACTTTCTATTTCTACGCCCGACGGACAAAATGCCGTAACTGTTACGAGTATTCATAAATCAAAAGGTTTGGAATATCCTGTGGTTATTATTCCGTATTGCGACTGGACGATGGATACGAATTTATATTCTGAGATTTGGGCAAATCTACCAATAGCAGATGAACTCAAACCCAATGTAGAAACGGCTCTTAAAACTGCTCCATTGCGAGTTTCCAATAAATTGGCAGAAACGCCAATTGCTCCACAATTTCATGCAGAAAAAGAAAAGACTTTTTTAGAAAGTTTAAATATGCTTTACGTTGCTTTGACCCGTCCAACCGACCGTCTGTATCTTATCGTCAAGCAAGATACCTTTAAATTTGACAAAACGGTTGGCAATCAATTGTATCGTTTTGTGGGTTGTCCGCCTATTGAAAAAGGGGAACGACATATCGAAATTATTAGTCAAGGAGAAAATAAACGCATCAGTAATAAACCCAAAAAGGTGGAGCAAGTTATTGAAATTGATGCGGTTATGAGTTCTGAAAGAAGTAATACAATTAAATTGAGACATTCAGCAGAACGTCTTTTTGATATTGAAACTTTTGAGAAAAGCCGTGATTATGGTAATAAAATCCACAATACTTTTGCCAAAATCAGAACCATCTCTGATGTTGATTTTGCCTTGCAAGAATCACTCAGAGAAGGTTTAATTGTTGATACTGAATTAGAAGATATTAAAGCAAGTATTCTGAAAATCATCAACTTGGAGAAAATTAAGCCCCTTTTTGAGGTTTCACAAGACTTGGTGAAAAATGAAAGAGAAATTTTAATGCCCAAAGGAAATCCACTGCGTCCAGACCGTGTGGTGAGATTAAAAGACCGAATCGTTATTTTAGATTATAAAACGGGTTCAAAATCTGATTCTCATAAAACGCAAGTTCGTCAATACATGAACATTTACCGAGATATGGGACATAAAAATGTAGAAGGTATTTTGGTGTATTTGGAGGGCGATGATGTTGTACCTGTTTTGGAGATTGGTAGCGGCGAATAGCATTCGCCATTTTGGTTTAATTTGGAGGGCTATGATGTTGTACCTGTTTTGTAGATTGGTAGTGGCGAATAGTATTCGCCATTTTGGTGTATTTGAAGGGCGATGATGTTGTACCTGTTTTGAAGATTGGTAGCGGCGAATAGCATTCGTCACTTTGGTTTATTTGGAGGGCGATGATGTTGTACCTGTTTTGTAGATTGGTAGTGGCGAATAGCATTCGCCATTTTGGTTTATTTGGAGGGCTATGATGTTGTGCCTGTTTTGTAGATTGGTAGTGGCGAATAGCATTCGTCATTTTGGTATTTCGGCGAATGCTATTTGCCACTACATTATTTTATAATCAAAAAGGCGATAGATTCTGAATCTATCGCCTTTTTGATTTAACGAAGTTAGCCTTCAAAACGCTGACTTCGTTGTTATCTATTAGCTTATTGGAAAAACCAATTTTCTAATAACTAATTTCTAATCACCACTTATTTCTTCTTTTTCTTTCCCGTTTCTTCTTGTTGAGCCTTTTGAGCTTCTTCAACCGCTTTCATTTGCTTCGAGATATATTCAGAGAAACGAGATTTCTTAACACCGCCTGCGGCAATTTTCTTACGATTTTCGTCCAAAATTGCTTTGATTTTATCTTCATCAACAAACTTACGAATACCAATTTGTTGTAAAATCGTTACAATGTTTGAAACGAAATAATAGAAACTCATACCTGCTGGTAAAGAGTTCATCACAAACATGAAAATAACAGGAGTAACATACGCCATTTTCTTCATGTCAATTGGTTGTCCTGTTTGGTCAGGCGTATTTTGGTTGTTATAATAACCATAAGCAATACTTGAAACCGTCATCAATAAAGTAAATAAACTGATATGATTTCCGTACAATGGAATGCTAAATGGTAAAGTAGCAATCGAGTCAAAAGTTGAAAGGTCATTTGCCCATAAAAACGACTCCTGACGTAAGTTAATTAAGTTCGGGAAGAGCATAAATACAGCCATCAAAACAGGCATGGTTGCTAAAACAGGAATACAACCACTCAATGGGCTCACACCAACTTCGCCGTACAATTTCATTTGAGCTTGTTGTTGTTTGGCTGCGTCGTCACCGATTTTCTCTTTAATTGCGTTTAATTCTGGTTGCAAAATTCTCATTTTTGCCATACTTACATACGACTTATATGTAAGAGGTAAAAGGGCAAATTTGATAATTAATACCAAAGCAATAATCAACAAACCGTAGTTAGAGAAAACAGTTTCTAAAATATTAAATAATGGAACGAAAATGTAACGAGTAATTGGTAAGAAAATATCATAACTCAATTTTACGTTTTTCCCAAAACCAGGAGCAACGTTTTTGATGATGTTATAATCATTTGGACCAAAATACCATTGAAAATTCCCTTTACCTGCTTTTAAACCCGCTAAATCCAAATCCATATTAGCACGGAGCGTTTTAATATTTACAGAATCTTGCTCGTTAGCAGTTCCGAATATCTGTGCTTTTAGTATTGGCTCATTTTTAGTAATAAAACTCGACAAGAAGTATTTTTTCTTGAAAGCAACCCATTTCAATGGTTGGTCTAAAGTAGCATCTTTTGCTCCTGTTGGCGTTTCAGCAAGTTGGTCGAAATTTTCACCGTCATTTAATAAATAATTGACCGTTGCTTTACGGTTTTCGTTCAAATCTTTTTCAGTTGGACGAACATTTTCTAACCAATTCAACTTAACAGATTCATTTTTCAAGATTCCGTTTAAGCCTGTTAATTTCAAATCGTTATCCAATAAAAAACCTGAACCTGCTAATGAATATGATTGTTCAACAGATTGTCCGTTTGCTAATTGCAAAGTAAAAACCACTTTTTCTGTTTTACCTTCTGCCACTGTTCCGCCAACTGATGAAGTGTTGAAGTATAATTTATTCAAATCAACATTTCCTTTAGTCGTTGGTAATTCAAGGGAAATTTTATCAAAAGCTTCATCAAAAATTACTAAAGGGTCATTTTTTTGTTCTGCAAATGTGTTGTAAGTTTTATAGTTTTTCAACAAAACCTGCTTTACACGTCCACCCTGTGTTGAGAAAGTAACTTTTATATCTTTATTCTCTAATACAACATCTTTTGGTGTTCCAATTGCTGCCGATGCAAAATCTCCTGCGGCAGATTTTAAGGCATTTGAATCTGGGGTTGCTACTTTTTGAGGAGTGGCAGAAGCTTGAGTCGTTTTGGCTTTGTCTTGTGGTTTCTCTGGTTCAATCTTTGGAGCAAAGAAAAATTGATAACCCAGCAACATTGCCATTATCAATACTAACCCCGTGACTTGATTTCTATCCATCATTGTTTTAAAAGTATTAAGTTTTGATGATTGATTTGTTGATTCAATCATTCAAAAAAGAATTTTATCGGTTAATTAGTTCAAAAATTATGAAAACCGTTAAAGCGATGAGCTTTAGTTCTGCAAAATTACTAAGACTTATTCGTTATTTGGCAATGCTTTCGGTTTAAATGTGATTAGTGGTAGATAGTATGTAGCTGAAAGGCGAATTTTCTGAGATTTTAACCGTGTCATTTTTTTTCTTTGAAATTCTTTTTATTTTAGCATTAATTCTCTTTGAAGTATGTAAAGGAATAAATTATTTGACATTATGTTTGGCGTATAGCATACGCTAAAATTATCAAAACATTTGCGTATGCTATACGCCACTACAAATCAATGACATTAATATTATGAAATAATTTATTCTCGGTACTTACTTCCGATTCTCTTTAATAACTTCCTAAGTAGCTTTTGTAATTATTTACTCAAAATGCTATGTCAAAATGAAAACAATTTTCAACCACTTCTTATTTATACTTTTACTGTCTTTCCTTTCCACATTTGTTCAAGCTCAAGATACTGCTTATCAGTGCATTTACGAACCTGATGCACAAACACAAGAAATAGCACGACAAGTTTTGGCTAAAATGAATTCTTTGAAAGGACAAAATCAAGGAAATCAGACTTCACTCTTAACAGGAGTTGTTAAAATTCCACTCGTTGTTCATGTCATTGAGCCAAGTACAACTTCGAGCATTATTACTGATGCAGAAATAAATGCTATGGTGGCTAATTTGAATGCGGCATATCGTGCTACGGGAGCATTTGCGGGTAGCCAAGATGTTGAAATTGAGTTTGAATTGGCAAAACAAGACCCAACTTGCAATACCACAACGGGTATTACAAGATACGATGCTTCTGGAAATGCAACGTATGTATCAAAAGGGGTTTTTAATACTGGCGTATCGTGGGCAACTGTGCAAGGCTGGAGAACTTGGGCTAAGAATCTTTATGCCAATATCTGGATTGTTCATAAATTAGACAATGGTGCAGCAGGTGTTGGAGGACCAAGCGAAGGCTTTATTGTTTTGGCAAATTCTGTAAAAACACCTAATGAACAAGTTTCTCCACATGAAATTGCTCATTATTTTGGATTGGCTCACCCATTTCCAACAGATGCAACGCCCGGAACAAATGCCAGTTGTAATTGTGGTGATGGAGATGGTTTGACGGATACGCCTAATTTAACGGCATATTCAATTGGGTCAATTTGTCCACACGAATGGTCATGTTCAAGCACTACCATGAATAGTTTAAATCCATGCACAAATTTGGCTTATGGGAATATTCAGAAAAATATTATGAATTATCTGAATAATACCTGCGGAACTCAATTTACGGCAAATCAAAAAACGTTTATGAGAAACTTTATTGAGTCTTATCATTCAGTATTATTGACTTCGCCTGTACTGCAAACTACTCCGAGTACACCAATTGCAACTATCTCAGCAACGCCAACCTTTTGTACATCAACCGCTTTTCCTAATTTCTCAGCCATGTGTTTGTGTAGTTCTGTTCAAACCATGACAATCAACGGAAATGTGGTAACAAGTTATGGTTTAAAACCCGTATTAAGTGCTGGTCAGCAATCTACTTGGACGTATGGACTAACTTGTGCCAATGGCTTAACCGATACAAAAACCGTACTTTTTTATAATCCCGGAGTTACTAATATTATAACGGCTTGTGGTACGGGTGGTGTTTATAGTTTAACTTTTAATAATCCGAATAATTTTATGGTAACAAGTTCATCGGGAACGGTTGTCGGAAACAGTGTCATTAATGTACCAAATGGAACAAATGTAGTCTTAACAGTAAGTGATGCCAACGGTTGTGGAAATAATCAGCAGACAGTCATAAGTCCGTGTTGTTCTTTAGGGGCAAATTCTCCTGTTGCTTGTACCCCAACGGCAACAAATGGATTGAGTAATTATTTTGGAATTGCGAGTTTTGCTTTCAACGGTACACCTGCTATTAATGCAACATCGTCAAGTTCACAATCAGACGGGAAAAACTATGTTGATAATTCGTGTCTTAGTCAAACCAATGTCATTGCAGGAAATACTTATACATTGACAGTGGGTGGACATTATACAAATGCTCATAAAGTCAAAGTTTATATTGATTATAATAACAACGGATTATTTACGGAGGCTGATGAAATTGTCTTGTCAGGAACAACAAGCGGTTCAACAGGCGGAAATATATATTCTGGAACAATCACCATTCCTAATACCGCAGTAGCAAATACATTACTGAGAGTGAGAGTTTTAGCAGACCCTTCTTCGTCTTCCAATTCTTGTACAATTGTTGGGCAAACTGGATATGGTTCAGGGCAAATTGAAGATTATGCTCTTTCAATAACAAATAATTGCACAATGTATTCGGTTAAATCAGGAAATTGGGATGATGCCACCGTTTGGTCATGTGCCAGAATTCCAACTAATTCAGATATTGTTACTATTACTGCTGGACATACTGTTAATGTGCCTTCTGCCTTAATTGCTCATGCAAAAGATGTAAAAGCCTATGGAGTTTTGACAGTTCAACAAACAGGATTATTGAAATTGATAACGCCATAAATGAAATCAGTAAATTTTGAAGATTATTTTCTTCTAAATAAAAACGAATTTTGATATGAATATTTTTGAAAAAACTTTAGTTGAAGATAACGAATTAGCTTGGGATGTTTTGGGCGGAGGTGTTAGTCGTAAAATTATGACTTATGATAATGATGTGATGTTAGTAAAAGTTGCTTTTGAAAAGGGTGGAATTGGTGCTTTGCATTATCATCCACACAAACAAATTAGTTATATCGCAAAAGGCAAATTTGAAGTGACCATTGGCGAAGATAAAAAGATTTTATCTGAAGGCGATGTTTATTTTGCTCCTTCAAATATCACGCACGGAGTTGTTTGTTTGGAAGAAGGACTTTTAATAGACGTTTTCAATCCGATGAGAGAAGATTTTGTTTCTTAGGTATGAGGTCTTAGGTATGAGTTATGAATTATGAATTTGTACATCATAGAAACTCACAAAAAAGGCTTTTAGGGAACTTAATATCCTAAAAAGCCTTTTTTGTAAACTCTAAACTCTAAACTCTAAACTCTAAACTCTAAACTCTAAACTCTAAACTCTTACTTCGCTCCCTTCATTAAAGGAATAGCATTTTTCAATACTGCTTTCACGAAGTGAACAAAAAGCGGAGCTGGATTAGCTACATTAGATTTATATTCTGGGTGAAATTGAACACCAATAAAGAAAGGATGGTCTTTAATTTCAACAACTTCTACCAAACCAGACTCAGGGTTAATGCCTGTTGGAGTCATTCCTGCCGTTTTAAATTGCTCTAAATAAGCGTTATTAAACTCAAAACGGTGACGGTGACGTTCTTGGATATTTAATTTTCCGTAAATAGAATGTGCCAACGAGCCTTTTTCTAATTTACAAGCATAAGCACCCAAACGCATTGTTCCACCTTTGTTTGTAACAGATTTTTGCTCTTCCATTAAATCAATTACAGGGTTTGTCGTTTCTGGATTCATTTCAAATGAATGAGCATCTTCTAATTTCAACACATTACGTGCGTATTCAATCACGGCACATTGCATTCCTAAACAAATACCGAAGAATGGAATTTTGTTTTCACGAGCAAATTTTACAGCGTTAATTTTTCCTTCGATTCCTCTTTCTCCAAAGCCGGGGGCAACTAAAATACCGTCAAGTTCTTCTAATTTTTTTTCATAACCTGCATCAACCAAATTCTCTGAAGAAATCCATTTTACGTTTACTTTTGTTTCATTAACAGCTCCAGCATGAATCAAACCTTCAGCAATTGACTTGTATGAATCTTTCAACTCAACGTATTTCCCAACTAAACCAACTGTAATTTGCTCCGTAGGATTTTTAAGTTTACCCAAGAAGTTTTTCCAAGATTCAAGGTCAGCGTCTTTATCGTTGTAAATATCTAATTTATATAAGGCACGTTGGTCAAGTTTTTCTTTTCTCATCAACAACGGCACATCATAAATCGTCTCAGCATCAATTGATTCGATAACGTCATTTGGAGAAACGTTACAGAAAAGAGCAATTTTACGACGCATCTCAACAGGAATTGGGTGTTCCGTTCTACAAACAATAATGTCTGGTTGAATTCCTAATTCAGATAAGGCACGAACTGAGTGTTGAGTTGGCTTTGTCTTTAATTCACCTGCCGAAGCCAAATAAGGCACAAGCGTAAGGTGAATAAAAAGCGTATTTTTCTCGCCTAAATCCCACTTCAATTGACGAGCAGCTTCGATGAATGGCAAAGATTCAATATCTCCTACACAACCGCCAATTTCTGTAATAACAATGTCGTAAAGTCCTGTTTCACCCAAAAGCAAAATATTACGTTTGATTTCGTCGGTAATATGAGGAATTACTTGAACCGTTTTTCCTAAATAATCGCCACGACGTTCTTTTGTGATAACATTATTGTAAACACGACCAGTTGTAATATTATTAGCTTGAGATGTTGGAACTCCCAAAAAACGCTCATAATGACCAAGGTCAAGGTCGGTTTCTGCACCGTCGTTGGTTACGTAACATTCCCCGTGTTCATAAGGATTTAACGTTCCTGGGTCGATGTTAATGTATGGATCAAATTTTTGAATTGTTACCGATAAACCTCTTGCTTGTAATAATTTAGCGAGAGAAGAAGCTACAATTCCTTTACCCAATGAAGATGTTACACCGCCCGTAACGAAAATGTATTTTGCGGTTTTAGGTTGCCCTTTGCCTGACATGATTAATAAATTTTATTTTAGTCGAAAAGTCTTTAAGTCGATGCTCATAAGTATGCACAAAAGCACTAATAAATTACCCTGTTGAGATAATTTTGGCAATAATCATACATTACGAATGGAGACTTTAATGAATAGAAACTTAGGAGGAGGAATATTCCGCAACCTGTTGTTACGGGATACAAAGTTAGGACATTTTTGTTGAAGTAGGTAGTAAAAGCAAAGGTTTTGAGAAAGAATTTGAAAATAGAATTCTTGAAAATGTGATAAACTTAAAATTAAATTATTATTAATCAGATGGTTATGGACAGAATCGGTGCTTGAAAAGTTTTGAATAATTTTACGGAATTATCTACCATTTGGCGGACTCTTTTAAGGTTACACTTCTCCGAAGTGGGTACGAGAATTTTCACTATATTCTACAAAGGTTGAACCTCTCCGAGGTATAAATCGACACAATTTCGGAGAAATTCAACCTTTGTAGCACAAGAATAGCCTCGAATTACGGGCTTCGGAGAAGCCTAACCTTAATTCCGCCAAATAGTAGATAATTCCGTAATTTTTTAAATGAAACTCAAAAACTAAATAAAATTAAATTGCTCTTGTAATAATAAAATCCTGAAAATAAATATTTGATTTTCAGGATTTTATTATTCAAGTTTCGTGAAAATATTTGTTGATATTGCTTCAAATGTTTTTTCAAGAAGGATATTCAATTCGTTCGCCTGTTTGTTTATAACCTTTTTCTTCAAAGATTTTTTTCCTTCCTTCGCTTATAAAGCCAATTCCATAAGCTAATAATTGTACAAAAACGGCTATAATACTTAACAAGCCAACTTTTATACTTTTATTTTTTAATGTAGAGTCGATGAAATTGAGCAAAACGTAGATGCCTAATAGAATTATGGCAAGATAAAAAAGTGGAGTGTAAATGAAATATAAAAAAGGAATTGAAAAACAACCCAAAGTAAAAATCATGGGGAAGGTATGCACTAATTTTAATTCTTTCGGGAAAAAGCGACTGATATTTATTCGTGCTTTACCGAAGAATCTCAATTGCTTATAAAATTGAGAAAAACTCGTTCTACGTTTATGATAAATGAAGGCGTCGTAAATTAAACCTGATTTAAAACCTAAAGAAATAGCTCGGATTGAAAACTCAATATCTTCGCCCATACGAGTGATGATGAAGCCTTTTGTTTTTTCATAAACTTCTCTCGAAAGTCCCATGTTGAAACTTCTTGGATGGAAAGTCCCGCCCAAATTCTTCTTACTTCCTCTGATGCCACCCGTTGTAAAAATGGAAGTCATGGAATAGCTAATTGCTTTTTGGATTGGCGTAAAATTTGGATGGTCACGGTCGGGACCACCATATAAATCTAAATAGTTGGTATTGAGTTGATTTTCAACTATTTCAAGATAATTTGATTCGATGAGTGCGTCAGAATCCAAGATAATGAAATAATCACCTTGGGCATATCTAAAACCAGTATTTCGTGCAAAACCTTGTCCAGTGTTTTCTTGGAAATAATAATGTATTTCTATTTTATCTTGAAATTTATCAACAACGGTATCACATTTTGTAACTGAACCATCTTCAACAATAACGATTTCAAAGTTTTTATAAGTTTGTTTTACAAGGCATTCCAATAACTCTTCAACTTCATCGGGGCGGTTATAAACGGGAATAATTATCGAATATTTTCTGGTCATTGTGGTAACACAGACTTCAGTCTGTTCCTTAGTAGTGGACAGGCTTTAACCTGTTTATATTTTGGTCTTTTTTAGTATCGACTTCAGTCTGTTTTTTAGTAGCACAGGCTTCAGCCTGTTTTTATTTTACGTACAGACTAAAGTCTGTGTTACGTTTAAAGGCTCAATTTACGCTTTTAATGATTGTTTTAAAAATCCTATGGCAATGAAATATTGAGCCATAACGTAAGTTCCCATTACTAAAAAAGTCGAAGCTGGAATTTTATAAGCAAATTTTTCGATAGCCAAAAATGAATCTGACAGCACAAATAGCATTGCTCCAACAAATACAAATCTGAAACTTTCGGTAGTTGTTTTTCTTTCAGAAGCACAAATTGCCATTACACAAATTGCCAACATATAAACCAAAACAGGAATCAATAATTCTTTATTGACGTGAGGGTAAATCAGTGCAAATAGTGAAATAGAAAGAATTGGAATGAAAATTCGGGCAGAGATATTGGCGTCTTTTTTTGTTCTACTAAAAACATAAATATAAAAAAGGTGTGTCATTAAAAACGAACCTAAACCTAACATGAAAAAAGTTTCTCCCGAAAACATCAAAAATACATCGCCCAACCATGAAAACGTAAATGCCATGAGCATTAAAACATCTTGCTTTTCAAGTGGTTTTTGGGCTTTTAGATAATAAAAAAGGATAATGGAAAGCATTATTAAAGGTTTTGTGAAAAATACGCCTTCCCTAAAACCGATTGTTCCTGCTATAATTTCAAGAATGGAAATTATAGCAAAAATGTAGGTAAATGTTTTAGTTTTCATGGTGGTTAGGATATTTTAAGAGATAATGCAATTTACTGATTTTACATTTATTCTGAACTAAGATTTTTAGATTAAAAGATTTTACTCAGCTATGAAATTAGATTACCCAACTTTTTAAAAGTTGGGTAATCTTTAATATTCACTTTTACCCATAAAAAAGCCTCTACTCATTGCTGAATAAAGGCTTTTGAATTAAAACTTCAATGTTGCTGGAAGGTATTTTTTCAATAACTCTTCGTAATATGGTTTTAATGCTTGCGTATCTGGAGGCGTTGGCAATTTTGAGTATAAATCATAAGGGTTAAATTTCTTCACCCACTCAAACATAGCGTGGTCGTGTTCGTCCATTAAATGCTCATAAGCATTTTCACGGTGTTGTGAATAGAACGAGTGATAACGAATCATGTATAGTGCTTCTTCTGGTAAATGGTCTTTTACCATTTGATACAAATATTCATCGTGTCCCCATGACATATTTACGTTTTTTAAACCGCAATTAGGTTCATAAACGCCATATTTCGTGTTATATTTTGAATCGTGAGCATCTGGATTGGCTTCAAAATATTCAGAATAGACAATTTTATCCGAATGTTTACAACCTACTGGGAAAGTATCGCCAACAACTGCCCATTGAGCTTCGCCGAAAAGACAAAGAACTTTACCCATATCGTGTAAAAGACCAGTTAGTACAAACCAATCTGGATGACCATCAGCACGAATTGCCTCAGAGGTTTGTAACAAATGTTGCCATTGGTCGAGAGAAGTATCAGGGTCAGAATCATCAACCAAAGTATTCAAGAAATCGAAGGCTTCCCAAATTGGCATTTCGGTTTTGTTAAATTTCAAAAACTCAGCTTGTTTTTCTTTAACGAAATCGTAAGTTTGAAATTTATGATTCAATCTATAAAATTCACGAACAGTATCTCTTTCGGGATTATCGTAATTGCGATATTCTTCTTTCGCTTTTTTAGGAGCATCTTCTTCTGGATAACGCAATAAAACATCATCTTCCCAAACGTCAAGGCTTGATAACGGAGCAATTTCTTTTTCTGAAAATTCCATGAGGATAAAACCGAAAACGGCTAATTGTTAAAATGTAAATATTCTTATATTCAAAGTTATAAATTATATTAAATAAATTCAATCGTAAAATCCTAAAACAGTCTAAAAATAAGACAATTTATATATGCAAACGTTTGTAATTGTTGCATGAAAAATCGTTTCATTTATCACAAAAGCGAATTTTTAAAATAATCTAATCTATGTGAGAATTAAATTGTCCCAAAATCTTGAATCTGTACGCTTCAAGTGACTTAAAATTTCAGAAAGCATACTTAAAAAAGGGCTTGTGCGTTTAATTGATGAAACTCAAATTTTAAATCATAAAATTCAACTTTTTAGTTTTTTATGATTAGTACCACATCAATAATCCTACTTATATGCTTGCTAAAAAACTTCTTTGCTTTTTATTAATCCATTTTATTGGTTTTCAATTAGTTGCTCAAACGCCTTCTTTGAGCCAATTATTTTATCCAAATATTACCTTGAAAACCGAAATTATGCCCGATGCTTCTATGAATAACGGACATCAATTTGGCTTAAATAGAAGTTCAGCATTGGGAATAATTCCTTTGAGTACAGAAATTTCGGCGGGAATTGGCTTTGGTAAAAAAGCGGATATTCAAGCAAAGCACAGTTTATTGATTGCTAATCTTGCCCAAATCAATACGACTATTGATGGAAAAGAACAACCCGACGGGGGCTATAAAACAATGGGTTTGACGTATGTGCAATTGAAGGCGAGTTTACGAGAAAAATTCTGGGTTTATGGCGTTGGGGGAGGTGTTACACAATCCAATGAAACGTTTTTTAATCCACAACCGTATTTTTATGGAGGTGCAGCCCGACTTCGTATTTTGGGTTTAAGAACACAAATTCTTTATGGAACAGCGATAGTTTACAGTCAGAAATTTAGAATAATTCCTATTTTTGGTTTTACAAAAGCTCTTGGCGATGATTGGAAGGTTTCGGGAATATTACCATTTAGAGCAAGTGTAACTTATAAAGCAAATCAATGGTTGCATCTTGATTTCAATACCGTTTACGATGGTTTTAGTGCTGGTTATCAAGAATATAGTGCGACGGAGAAGTTAGTGCGTCGTCAAAATTATCAACACGTAAAGTTTACATTATCTGCCAATGCTCATATTTTGAATGTATTTAATTTAGGGGTTGAAGGTGGATTGACGGCTTTCCGTCAGGTAAAAACATTTAATACCGCAAATGAAAATTTGGTAACATCCACGATGCCGGCAACACCATATTTAGGATTAAGTTTAAGATATATTACCAGTAAGTCAAAATTATCATCAAAATTCATGAAAGGCACTGGTATCGACTTTTAAAATTCCCTATGTTTTAAACAAAATCCCAGATTTGTAAAGCAATTTATAGATTTGGGATTTCTTGTATAAATACAATTAATAGTAGCATTTTTTGCTTGTTTGCTTTTTTGGCATCTCTTCAAATAGTCATATTTCCCGCAAAGTATTTCCGACATATCTACACATTATAAAACTTGGTCGAAATATATTGATATTGTGCAGTAAAACGGGATAAAAGGTTATTCTCTTCAAGTTACCTTTACATTATAATCAACGATGAATAATATATTCAATTTAAGAAATGAAAAACACTAATCCACTATTGGTATTTCTTACTGTTATAGTCCTTTGTGTGAGTTTAACAGGATGTAGTAAAAAGAAAAAGGAAGATTTAAGTAAAAAAGAAGACAAACCTGCCATTGTTGATGTCATTATAGCCTCACATCAAGGTATTAGTTCAATTACAGAGGCGAATGGTTCAATCGTTGCCAACGAATTTGTAGAACTCCATACCGAAGTGAGCGGACGTATTACCTATCTCAACATTCCAGAAGGGGCAAATGTTGCTCAAGGAACTGTTTTGGCACGTATTAATGATGCCGATTTACAAGCACAATTGAATAAAACCAAAGTTCAATTGGAGTTAGCCCAAAAAACTGAACAACGTTTGGCTAAACTTTTGGCGGTAAATGGTATTTCTCAAGGTGAATATGACACCGCATTAAATCAAGTAAATAGTCTGAAAGCAGATTTAGCTTATACCCAAGTTTTAATTGATAAAACGGTGTTGAAAGCTCCATTTAGCGGTTTAATTGGTCTTCGTCAGATTTCTCAAGGTGCTTATGTTTCTCCAACAACTATCATTGCTACGATGCAACAAGTCAATAAACTGAAAATTGACTTTACCGTTCCAGAAGAATATTCAGGGATTATCCGCAAAGGTTCGGTGGTAGAAGTTGCCGTAGAAGGACAAGGCAAATCTCGTTGTAAAGCCGTCGTGATTGCTCGTGAACCACAAGTAAATCAAACTACCAGAAATTTATTGATTCGTGCTTCGCTTAGTAATTGTTCTGCCAATCCCGGAACTTTTGCAAAGGTATATTTCAATGCAGGCTCAGCTCGAAAAAGTATCATGGTACCAACAAATGCCATCATTCCTGATGATAAAAATAAAAAGTTAGTCATTGTGAAAAATGGCGTTGCCAATTATGTAGTGGTTGAAACAGGCGTGAGACAAGAAGGTTCTGTGGAAATTACAAGCGGAATTGCAGACGGCGATTCTATCGTTGTTGACGGTGTATTATTTGCTCGTCCTGATAAAGCTGTTAAAGTTCGTAGCGTGAAAAACTTGTAATAGAACTTAGAACAAGTAGTATATTTTTTGAGCGATAGGAGGGCAACAGAGTCTAATCAAATATTGTTTAGTTAAGCTGATTAACTTCCCGAAAGTTTGTACCAAATAAATTCTTTAACTAAGCGACATTGGAGTCTAATCTGTTTGTAGGCTTCACGGGAAAGATTCTCGTGCTACATAAAACTCACTATATGCTAAAGTTATTTTTCTTTGTAGAAAATCAAATCATTGCTTTAAAGCTGATTTAATCCATCATATTCATGAATATTTCAGAATTATCATTAAAAAGACCCGTATTTGCTACGGTGATGAATATTCTAATTATCCTTTTTGGGGTGGTTGGTTTTTCATTCTTAGCAGTACGTGACTATCCTGCCATTGACCCGCCCATTGTAACCGTAAGAACGGCATACACAGGGGCAAACCCCGATATTATTGAGAATCAAATTACCGAACCATTAGAAAAACAAATTAATGGTATTCCCGGAATTCGCTCAATTACTTCGTCGAGTACCTTAGGGAGTAGTTCAATTTCGGTTGAATTTAACTTGGACGTACCCTTAGAAGCCGCCGCCAGTGATGTACGAGATAAAGTTGCTCAAGCAGTAAGAAGTTTACCGCAAGATATTGATGCCCCACCAGTGGTTTCAAAAGCCGATGCCAATAGTGATTTTATCCTATTATTGGCGATTCAAAGTAGAAGTAAAGGTTTATTAGAACTCAGTGATTATGCTGAAAACGTACTTCAACAACGTTTTCAAACAATCAATGACGTAAGTGGGGTAAATATTTTGGGTCAAAAACGCTATTCGATGCGTGTTTGGCTCAAAACGGACAGAATGAACGCTTACGGTTTGTCGTTTACGGATGTTCAAACGGCTCTTGCTCGTGAAAACGTAGAATTGCCAGCAGGGAAAATCTACGGAAGTAATACCGAAATGACGATTCGTGCTTTGGGAAGATTAACAACTGAACAACAATTCAGAGATTTAATCATTCGTCAAAGTGTTGATGGAATTGTTCGTTTAGGAGATATTGCAGGCGTTGAATTAGGTCCAGAAAACTTAGAACAAAGTTGGAAATACAATGGCGTTTATGCCGTTGGTTTGGCGGTTGTGCCACAACCCGGAGCAAATTATATCAAAATCGCTGATGAATTTAACAAGCGTTTAGAGGAAATCAAGAAAGAAAATAAGTCGGACATTGAGTTTAAACTATTGATTGATAATACCAAAAACGTGCGTCGTTCTTTGGAGGAGGTTGAAGAAACCCTAATTATCTCATTCGGATTAGTTGTATTGGTTATTTTCTTCTTTTTCAGAAACTGGTTAATTGCTATTCGCCCATTGATAGATATTCCAATTTCATTAATTGCGACTTTCT
The DNA here is from genome assembly GCF_003148625.1 of Arcicella aurantiaca. GTDB lineage: Bacteria > Bacteroidota > Bacteroidia > Cytophagales > Spirosomataceae > Arcicella > Arcicella aurantiaca. The sequence continues at coordinate 22,102 of NZ_QGGO01000009.1, forward strand.
TCGTGATGTATTTGTGTGGATTTACCATCAACGTTTTAACACTTTTAGGTATCGTTTTAGCAACAGGTTTAGTAGTTGATGATGGTATTGTTGTAACGGAAAATATCTTCCGAAAATTAGAACAAGGTTTGCCAATCAGAAAGGCAGCATTAGAAGGAAGTAAAGAAATTTTCTTTGCCGTAATTTCTACTTCTTTAACCTTAGCAGTGGTGTTTTTACCTGTAATTTTCTTAGAAGGTTTCGTGGGTCGTTTATTCCGTGAATTTGGTATTGTAGTAGCAGGTGCGGTTTTAATTTCCGCCTTTGTGTCGCTGACAATTACGCCTGTTCTGAATGTGTATTTAACTCGTAAAAAAGCGGGACATGGTTGGCTTTATGACAAAACTGAACCTTTCTTTACAGGAATGGAAAGTGGCTATCAACGTATTTTGAAAGGCTTTATGCGTGTGCGTTGGATGGCTTGGGTGGTGGTTTTGGGTTGCGGACTTTTAATCTGGTTATCGGGTAAAAATCTGCAAAGTGAAATTGCTCCGATGGAAGATAAAAGTAGTGTTCGTTTTACCATTACAACGCCCGAAGGTTCAAGTTATGGATACACACAAACGGTTTCTGACAAGGTTACGAATTACTTGAATGATTCTATTCCAGAAAAGGATTTTGTGTTTAATGCCATTCCCGGTTTTGGAGGAACAGGCGGAACAAACTCTTCTATTGCACGTATTGGTTTAGTTGACCCAGATAAACGTGAAAGAAGTCAAGACGAAATTGCCAAAACGCTCAATAAAAAACTGAGCAAATTTAATAATGCTCGAATTTTCGGAATTCAAGAACAAACGATTTCTGTTGGATTGGGTTCTCGTGGTAGTTTACCTGTGCAATTTGTTGTTCAAAATATTGATTTTGCTAAAATTAAAGATGCTTTGCCGAAATTTTTGGAAGAAGCACGAAATGATAAAACCTTCCAAAACGTCGATGTAAACTTGAAGTTCAATAAGCCTGAACTTTTAATGACTTTCGACCGTATCAAAATCAAAGATTTGGCATTGACTACCCAAGATGTAGTGAGTGCGGTACAAGGAGCATTTAGTGGTAGAAGATTGGCATATTTCACGATGAATGGTCGTCAATACGAAGTAATTGCACAGGTAGAAAGAGATGAGAGAACGCAACCAAGCGATATTGAAAACCTGTTTGTGACTAATACTCGTGGTGAAAGAATCCCGTTAAGTGCCGTTGTTAAGTTAGAAGAAAGTAGTAATCCTTCAACACTTTATCACTTCAATCGTTTGAAATCGGCAACGGTTTCAGCGTCATTAGCAGAAGGCAAAACGATTGGTGATGGTGTAAAAGCCATGCAAAAAATTGCAGATAAAGTTTTAGATAAATCTTTCCAAACGGCTTTGAGTGGACCTTCACGAGATTATTCTGAAAGTTCTTCAAATACGGCTTTTGCTTTTGGATTGGCACTTACGCTTATCTATTTGTTGCTTGCTGCACAGTTTGAAAGCTTCAAAGACCCATTCACAATTATGATTACTGTGCCTTTAGCTTTGGCGGGTGCGTTAGGGAGTTTATGGTTTTTTGACCAAACATTAAACATTTTCTCTCAAATCGGGATGATTATGTTGATTGGTTTGGTAACTAAAAACGGTATTTTGATTGTAGAATTTGCCAACCAGAAACGAGAGGAGGGAATGTCTAAATTTGAGGCAGTTGTAGAAGCTTCAACGCAACGTTTGCGTCCGATTTTAATGACCAGTTTAGCCACTTCTTTAGGAGCATTACCAATTGCATTGAGTTTGGGAGCGGCTTCAACGAGCCGTGTGCCTTTGGGAACGGTAGTGGTTGGAGGTATTTTATTCTCCTTAGTTTTGACCTTATTGGTAATTCCTGCCATTTATACATTTATTTCAAGTACAAATTATGTAACTGAGGAATCTAAATTGGCTCTTGAAGAAGATGGAACAACAGAAGCCCATTAAGTCGTAATGATTAATCTTGGAAAATATTGACAATTAATTAGTTATAAGTATTAGGAATAAATTATTTGACATTATGTAGTGGCGTATAGCATACACCAATGTTTTGACAATTTTGGCGTATGCTATACGCCACTACATAATAAACTGACATTAATATTATTAAATAAATTATTCTCGATACTTATTTTCGCTCATTATTAAAAATATGAATATCTCATTGAAATATATAAGTCTATTTTCTTTTTCTGCATTATTAATGCTTGCGAATAATGGATTTGCTCAACAGCAAATAACTTTATCACAAGCTGTTGAAATGGCTTTAAAGAATAATTTAGACATTCAAATTGCCAAAAATAACATTACCGCTGCCAGTATCAATAACCACATTGGCGTGGCAGGAGGTTTACCAACTGTTACAGGAACGGCGGCAACTAATGAACAATTGACAGGTTTGAATCAAGAATTGAGTAATGGAACTGTGACTAATCGTACTTCTGTTGCCTCAAACAACTCTAATATTGGCTTCACCGCAACGATGATGCTTTATAATGGAGGACGAGTTTTAGCAACGAAAAAGCGTTTAGAAGAACTCCAACATTTAAGTCAAGACCAATTGAATATTTCTATACAAAATGTCATTGCAGACGTGATGTTGAAATATTATGTGGTAGTCCAGCAACAAAATTTTGTGGCAACACTCCAACAATCTATTGTGGTTTCTAAACAAAAATTAGATTTAATTGAAGCTCGCCGAAGTGCAGGATTGTCAAATGATGCAGAATTATTTCAAGCTCAATTAGATTTAAATGCTCAAAATCAAGCATTACAATCTCAAAATGTCATAATTGAACAAGCAAAGGACGATTTGTTACGTAGTTTAGTAATGTCACCCAATACCGAAATTGTCATAAAAGATACCATTTTAGTAGATAAGGCTCTGCAATGGGAGAATATTCAAGTTAGTTTGAAAAATCATCCGAGTTTATTATCTGCCGAAACCCAAATTGGTATTAATAAAATTATTGAAAAAGAAGCAGAAGCAAGAAGGTATCCAACGGTTAATTTGAACACAGGATATAATTATGTGCGTAGCCAAAGTGCGGCGGGTTTTACATTATTGAACCAACAATATGGTCCATTTTTAGGGGTAAACGTGACTGTACCGATTTATGCAGGAACTAATAATATCCGTCAGATTCAAGTAGCGAAAGTCAATACTGAAAATGCTCGTTTGCAAAAAGAAGTAGTTTTGCAGAATTTTAAAAATACTGCGGCAAAGGCTTGGGAAAGCTTCACGGCAACATTGAGTTTGATAGAAGCAGAAAAACAAAATTATGCTTTAGCAGAGAAATTATTGAACGTCATCACTCAACGTTTTCAATTAGGACAAGCAACGATTATAGATATTAAACAAGCTCAGCAAAGCTTTGAAAATTCAGGTTATCGCTTGAATAATTTGAGTTATAATGCCAAAGTTGCAGAAATAACACTGAAGCAATTAGCAAGTCAATTGGGTAATTAGTAACACAGACTTCAGTCTGTAAGTGGTTTTTACTTACAGACTAAAGTCTGTGTTACTTATAAACCGCAACGGCAATTTTAGAATCAGCCGTTCCGTAGTATAAAAAATAACGATTTTTAAAATACACCATTCCTTCAATAAATACCACTTGATTAACCTGTCCGTTCAACTCATAATCTTTTTCTGGTTTCATAAAATAATCGTCGGTTCTGGCAATAACCTTTGAAGGGTCATTTTTATCCATCAAAATTTGTCCAGCACTGTACGCATCTGGAGGCAAACCAGCAAAACCACCTTCATGCAAATTCATCGAGTTATAAAGTAATAAAATTCCATTTTTGGTTATCATAGCAGGAGGTCCAGATTCTACCAAACGACTATCAAATTTGTCTTTTCTTGCCCCGAAAATAGGTTTGGGCTTTCCGTTTGAATCTTCTAAAATATCCCAATTGAGTAAATCTTTTGAACTCGCCAAGAAAATATCAGTATCGCCAAAATACATCCAATATTTTCCATTTACTTTGGTTGCTATCAATTTTTCGCCAACTCTTTTACAGATAATTGCTCCTGATTTTGACCATAAATCTCGATATTTTTCTTGCTTGAAAGCCAATCCATGTTTCTTCCATTGCTGTAAATTAGACGACGATGCCACACAAAGTCGAGCTGTTTTTCCATCATAAGTTGTGTAGGTTACAAGGTACTTACCTTCGTTGGTTTCAACTATGCGTGGGTCTTCGCAACCGCCTGCCCACTCGTAAGGTTTCATGAAGTCATTTTCTGGAAAAAGTACGGGTTTTGCTTGTCTTTTAAAGTGAATGCCGTCATTACTTACTGCCAAACCAATACGAGAAGTTCCATCGACAGACTTGAGCGTATCTTCGGCTCTGTAAAGCAAATAAACTTTGCCATTGCGTACCACTGCCGCAGGATTATACACGTCTTTTGCTTCCCAATTCACGGTTTTTTTACTGACGGGGCAATAGAATGTAGTATTTTTTACGGGCAATAAAATCGGATTTACAACATCTTGTTTAATAAATGGTGTTAAAGTCCAATTGGGTTGTTGGGCAAAAAGATTTGCGACTCCTACACAAATTTGCAGGAGTATTGAAAAAATAATCGGAAGTATGTACTTAATGTCGCACGGGTGAGGTTTTTTCGACTCAAATTTAACCTGCGACATTAAGTATATACTTCCGAAAATAATCGAATTTGATTTCATAATTTGAGATTGTTGATGGAATATACTTTTGAAAATAGTCTAAATTTTAAGTCTCTACAAAAAACTTATTGCTGACGTATTTCTTTGTCCTTAACTGTCATTTCCCAATCGCCAAAACTTCCGTATAAAACCATTGAGCCAAATCTGAAATTATCAACCAATTCTGTTCCTTCTGAAACCGAATCAAAAAACTCTTTGTCAACAGGCAATTCAAATTCAATAGCATTGACGGCATCTTTGATATGCTTTTTGATACTCAGCGAAAAATGAGATTGTTTCAATTTAATTTTCAAAATGTATTTTGGACCTTTGGCAGTTCCACCCGTTTTAAGAGCTTGTACTTGGGCTGCTAAAGCGGCATTTTCTTTTTTTAGTTGTTCTACTTCTGGATTACTGCACGAGGTCAATGCCATTGATGTAGTTAGCAAGATAAGAAGCGTTTTTTTCATGATGAGTTAATTAAGTTGATGTTTTCTCAAAGATAAAAATTAAGTGATAGAGTTATATTTTTTGAATTAGGTTTATTATAATTTCTTTTTAAAAAATATGGATTTTTAAAAGATTAATTTTAACTTACGGGAAATTAATCGAAAATACTAAATTTTCCTCCTTTGTACTGATAAGTAGTAGAGTTGAAATATTAATTGTTCGTAGTAATCTGCTTATACCATTGTCATTTTTATAAAATAATAATTGCCTTCTCTTAAAACTATCCCATTTTTTTAACTGCTAATGCTTTAGAGGTTTGGATGTCCCATACTCTAAGAAAACTCAACTTAAAATTTAATTATTTATGGAAAAGAAATTTTACTTGCCCGCCCTTGTAATTTTCGTTTTGTTAACATTCGGAGTTAATGCTCAGCGAATGAAATTTCATAGGATTACCGCTGAAATTGAACCTCAAAAATTAGCGTATTTGTTTAGTAATGGTTTGGAAATTGACCATTTCAATTATGAGAATAAAAAGAATTTCACCGCCGAAATTTCTGATAGTGACCTCTCATTATTGAAAAAAAATAATGTTAAAGTAACTTATATTGTGGAGGATTTAGAGAAAAATCTAACAAAATATAATCAGGATATAGATAAAAAAGCCTCGAAAAATGCTAAAATGGCTGTCACAACGCCAAGTAATTTTGCCTTAGGGTCGTATGGAGGATATTTTACTTTTGCAGAATTACAGACGATTTTGGACAATATGCGAGCATTGTATCCAAATCTTATTTCAGCCAAAAGTAGTATCGGAACAACTGTTGAAGGAAGAAATGTTTTTATGGTAAAAATTAGCGACAATCCAGATGTAGATGAAGCCGAACCTGAGATGTTCTTCAATGCTGTTCACCACGCCCGTGAACCCATGAGTATGAGTCAGTTAATTTTCTTTATGTGGCATATTTTAGAAAACTATAATACTGATAAAGAGATTAGAACTTTGGTTAATAGTACAGAGTTATATCTTGTTCCATGTGTGAATCCTGATGGTTATGTTTATAATCAAGGAACTAATCCGAGTGGTGGAGGAATGTGGAGAAAAAATCGTAAGAATAATGGAAATAACACTTATGGCGTTGATATAAATCGTAATTATGGTTTTCAATGGGGAATTGACAATACAGGTTCTTCTCCAACAACGAGTTCAGAAACCTATAGAGGCCCATCTGCTTTTTCTGAGCCAGAAACGCAAATTATTAGAAATTTTTGTAATGCCCATACTTTTACACTTTCAATGGATTTCCATGCTTATGGTAATTATTGTATTCACCCGTATGGTTACGCTACAACGAATACCAACCCAGAATTAAGTTTATTTCAACAAATGGGTTCTTTTTTTGTAGCTGAAAATGGTTTTGTTTCGGGTAATGCAATGCAAACCGTTGCTTATACCGCCAACGGTGCAGGTGATGACTGGAAATATGGAGAACAAACTACGAAGGGTAAAATTTACAGTTTTACGCCCGAAATTGGCCCTGCCGCTGAAGGTTTTTACCCTGCTTCTTCCCGAATTATTCCCCTTTGTAATACTACTGTTGAAATGAATAAAAAGGCGATGAAGGTTGCGACTTTCTTTGCCAAAGTAACGCCAACGGCTAATCAAACATTGTCATCAACAAGTGGTACGTTAACGTATTCAATTCAAAATTTTAGTGTAAAACCTGCTTCTTATACAGTTTCAATTGCACCAATATCAAGTGCTATTACTTCAGTTGGTGCAGCAAAAACGTACAATACTTTAACGTTATTACAATCACAAAGTGATAATATCGCTTTTACAATTGACTCCGCAACACCGTATGGTACAACGCTACAATTTGCTATTACGGTTAATAATGGACTTTCTCCACAAACTGATACCGTAAGTGTAATGTATAATTGTGCTACGCCAAATAATCTTGCTACTTCAAATGTGACGCTCAATAGTGCAACTTTGAGTTGGGGAGCAGTGGCAGGTGCTACAAGTTATTATGTTTCGTACAAAAACAGTGCAAGTGCTACATGGTCGGCTGATACGTTGGTGAGTAGTACAAGTTTTAGTCTTAATGGTTTAACACAAAGCCAAACTTATAATTGGAGAGTGAGAACCTCGACTTGTAGTAATTATTCGCAAGGAAATTTTACAACATTATCACCTTGTTTAGCTCCAACAACGCCAACTACTTCAGCGATAACTTCAACAAGTGCTACTTTAAATTGGGGTGCTGTTTCAGGAGCAACCAATTATACGGTTGAATATAAATTGGCGAGTTCGGCTACATGGATTACCGCAACAAGTACCAATACAACAACCAGTTACGCCTTGTCTGGATTGACGCTTTCAAGCACTTATGACTGGCGAGTAAAAGCAAATTGTGCATCTGGAAGTAGTACTTATGCTACTGGACAATTTACCACATCATCTATTACGTATTGTGCTTCAAAAGGAACAAATTTGACCTATATGTGGATGGATTATGTACAATTAGGCTCAATTAATCGTACTTCTGGAAAAGATGCAGGCTATTATAATGGCACGGCACTTTCAACTAATACAGTGAGAGGGGCGAGCCAAACCATTACTTTTTCAGCAGGATTTACCAGTACAGTTTACACCATGTATTGGAGAGTTTGGATAGATTATAACAAAAATGGCGTTTTCACAGACGCAGGAGAACAAGTGGTAAGTACAACTTTTAATGGAGCAGGAAATAAAACAGGAACATTTACTATTCCGACAACGGCTCTTTTGGGAACAACCAGAATGCGAGTTTCTGCAAAATATGGAGCATATCCAACATCATGCGAAACATTTACTTATGGTGAAGTAGAAGATTATACAATAAACATTACGGCTACGGCTCAAATAAATGCTTTAGCAAGAGTTGATGGCATGGAAAGTCAAGATAATTCTTTCTTAGATTTTAACTCAAATGATGTAACGGCTTATCCAAATCCTGTAACTGATATTGTTACAATTCGTTTGAATTATAATACTATTGATGAACCGAAAAAAGTGAAAATGACTACTGCCAATGGTTTTGAACTTGGAACTAAAGAAGTTATTTTAGAAAATAATGAATTCAAAATTGACACAAAGGGCTTGAAAACTGGAATGTATTTTATTTCAGTACAAGAAGCTGATAAACAAAAGGTTGTGAAGATAATTAAGGAGTAAATTATTGATTGCATTTTACATAAAAAATCCTCTTGAAAATCAAGAGGATTTTTTTATTTGTTTCTATTTCTTCAATTCATTGGTCATCGAATAAGGAAAATCTGAATCAGCAATTCCTTTTGTTTTATTAGGTTTTGAAGACATCATCAAGTTTAATGTTCCACCTTTCATGACATCGTTGTAATTCAAGAAGTTTTTAGAATATCCAACATTATTCAATTTCGCACCTGAAACATAGACATTATTGGCATTGTTTTCTGGAGCAACAATCGTGAACGTTTTTCCATTTTGTAAACTAATTGTAGCTTTTTTGAATAATGGAGAACCCAACACATATTGGTCGGTAGCAGGAGCAACTGGGTACATTCCCAAAGCAGAAAATACATACCAAGCGGAGGTTTGTCCATTGTCTTCATCACCACAAAGTCCGTCTGGATTAGCAGAATAAAGCTTTTTCATAATATTTCTAACATGATATTGCGTTTTCCAAGGCTCGCCCGCATAGTTGTACAAATATGGCATGTGTTGAATAGGCTGATTTCCATGTGCATATTGCCCCATATTCATCACTAACATTTCCGTAATTTCATGAATCTGAATACCGTAATATGAATAATCAAAAGTTGGAGGTGATGAGAAAACAGAATCTAATTTTGACACAAAGTTTTTCTTGCCACCCATCAAATCTACTAAACCTTGTACGTCGTGAAATACGCACCAAGTCCAGTGCCAAGAACAACCTTCTGTAAAGGCATCACCCCATTTGTCGGGTCTGAAAGGCGATTGAAAACTTCCATCTTTATTTTTTCCACGAACAAAATTGATAGATTTATCAAACACATTACGATAGTTTTGAGCCCTTTTAGCGTACAAATCAATTTCACTTTGGGGTTTATTCAGTGATTTTGCCAATTTCCAAATCGTGAAATCATCATAAGCGTATTCGAGTGTACGAGCCGTATTTTCGTTAATCCCTACATCGTAAGGAACATATCCTAAATCGTTGTAATATTTAGCTCCCAAACGTCCAACTGAACTCAAAGGCCCTTCGTTTTTTGTATTTTTAGTGATGGCTTCGTACAATGTTTCAATGTTGCTTTTTCCAACACCTTTTAAATAAGCATCAGAAATAATGGAAGCCGAATTTGACCCAACCATACAATCTCTATGCCCTGGACTTGCCCATTCTGGTAACCAACCACCTTCTTTATAAGTATTGGCTAAACCTTCCATAATTTGATTGTTCATTTCTGGGTACATTAAATTGAAAAGAGGAAAAACGGCTCTGAATGTATCCCAAAAACCATTATCGGTAAACATATAGCCACTTTCAACTTTGCCATTGTAAGGACTATAATGCACAATTTTATTGTCTTTTCCAATTTCATAAAACTTTCTTGGGAACAGCATGGTGTGATACAAAGCGGTGTAAAAAGTTCTCATTTCATCAACAGAACCGCCTTCAACTTTGATTCGGTTAAGTTGAGTATTCCATGAATTTGCCCCTTTTTCAACCAATTGGTCGAAAGTTTGGTTACCAATTTCCGACTGCAAATTCAATTCAGCTTGTTCTGCACTGATAAATGATGACGCAATTTTTAGATTAACTTGCTCATTCGTTTTGGTTTTAAAGCGAATGATACTTCCAGCGTGTTTGCTTTCAACTTCTGAGACATTAACTTGAATATCACCATCTTTTACGCCGAAAATCTCTTCAAATTCTTTGTCAACATAGATGACAAAATAGTTTTTGAAATTATCAGGCACACCTCCCGACGAGTTACGAGCATAACCAACGATTTTTCTTTCTTTTGGAAAAACCTTCACCATCGAATTTTTGAAGAAACCGTCGATAATTAAGTACGCTTTATCCGTTTGAGGATAGGTAATTCTAAATCTCGCAGCACGTTCAGTTGGCGTGATTTCAACAGTCGTGTTGTAGTCAGAAAGATAGGCTTTGTAATAATTTGGTTTAGAAACCTCCGCCTTATGCGAAAACCACGACTCACGCTTATTTTCATCAAAAACGAGTTTTTCAGTAGTAGCAAAAATGGAAAAAGCACCATAATCATTAATCCATGGAGAAGGTTGGTGCGTTTGTTTAAAGCCTCTGATTTTGTTGCTGGCGTATTGATAACACCAACCATCGCCCATTTTATTAGTTTGCGGAGTCCAGAAATTCATACCCCAAGGTAATGCAATGGCAGGATAAGTATTACCATTCGAGAAATCAAAACGAGAATCGCTACCGACTAAAGGATTGACGTATTGTAGTAACTTTTCTTGTTTGGCAGTTTGTCCGAAGGCAATAACGGCAAGGAAGACCAACGATGAAGTCAATAATTTTTTCATGATATGTTTAGGAAAGATGTTGAGGTGTAAAAGTAGAATTTATTTGTATGGTTTTTATCCTGCTTGGGTTTAAATAGCAACGGTGCTGAAAATTCAGCACCGTTGCTATTATTTTATATTTTGGCTTTTTAAAATTACTAATCTAAAAAATCTTCTGGTAAATATTTTTTCACGCAAGAAAGTGAACGTAATAGCATGGTAAAATCAGATTTTCGAGAGAGAATATTTTTGATTTTACGCTCTGCTCTAATTTCTTCTTCAATATTGCTGCCTTTGACATTCAGCCATTCCATGATTAATCTAATTACTTCTCGCTCTTTTTTGTGGATAAGATGTCTTAATTCACCCGTTTTCTTTATTGAGTAGTCATCTGTCCCATTGTGTATTTTATCCAATAATTTACAAGTATTTACAGCTTTGATATTAGTCTTGTTTAAAACATCAAAATAAGCTACACCGTTCATTTCTAAGGTGTATATAATTTCTTTTTCAACATCATCAATGGGAACGCACGGGTCTAAATAACCTCCATCAGGCTCATTTCGAGGTTTTGCCATATTGGCATCATGCGAGCATGGATACAAATTTGTCCATTCATATTTTAGTTCTGGAAATTGACCAAATGCTTTAGACCTAAAATGTTCAATATCCATTGCCCAAGAGTTCTCAAATTTTTGTTCCGTCAGATAACATTTTGAATGAAAATTACGGTCAAATGCTTCTAAAACATCAGAATTTCTATAAGAGATATTACTTTCAGGTTTTGAGGCATTTTTCCTGTCGTCATCCTCCAAACTGTTGTATGATGCAACTTTATCCAAATAGCTTTGAATTGCGGGATTATCTAAAGAAGTCGGTTTGTCACCTCTTGTAACATTAATCATAATAGTGGTAGATAATTAATTATTCAGATATTTTAGCTTCTAATTCAAAACGCATAGTTGGAGAAATATAACGTTCATTTTCCTCCAAAATAGCTTTGAGTTGTTGATTTCTTAACGGAATATTATTTCTATTTTCCTTTAAAATAGTATTTACTTTTTCAAATAAATCATCAGCAAAGTCTGAAAATTCATTATCCAAACCAAAGTGAGAAACCATTAATTCTGAGAAGCTTTTACCTATTGCATCATCCGAAAGAACTTCTTTCGAAACTAAATCAAAAATGGTAACATTTTTAATGCTTGAAACAATAGCCGCCGAGTGTGAAGCTACTATAAACTGAACATTTGGAAATAATGTCGTAAGTATTGGGAGAACATTATATTGTAACGAATAATGAAGGTGAGTTTCAGGTTCGTCAATCAAAACAATTCCACATGGATTAAAAGTTAAATCATCTACATCTTCTCGTATTAACTCTACTCTTACGAACAAATCCATAACTATACTTAACAATGCAGATATTCCGTCGGATAAATTGTTAAAGGATAGCTCTCGACCATCACCTAAAATAAATGTTATTTTAAGGGCATCTTTATTAAAAACTAATTTAAGTTTTTCGTCCTCAAATATTTTCCTAAAACACGATTCCAGTTGTTCAAAGAAAATGTTTATACTATTTATCCCATCCTGATTATTTTCTAATTGTGCAAAAGCCTGAGCAACTTTTTTATTTATTAGAAATTGCATGAAATAATTAATGAAATAACTTGAAGACTGTGCATAGTTTTGTTCCAGTTGTTGCTTAAATTCATCTTGTCTTGTTGGAACTTTTACATCTTTTACATTACTACTTCGTTGGGTTGATAGATAGGTAAAAATTATTTCTTTTCTTGATTGAAAAAGTAATGGAACTATCTCAGTCCTAAACAATGGAGTGATTTTTTCAAATTCATCAACAGATTTTTCCCAATTGGGAACACTTGTTAAGTTAGAATTTCTCAAAGAATTATTGTTGAGCAATTCCCGTAAATTTTTTGCTTCAGTTATCGCATTTTTACCTTCGACAATTGCTTTTGTCAAATGCAAATTCAAATTCCTCAAAATCGTACTCTTTCCCGACCCATTTTTCCCAGTCAAAATCAAATGACTAAATGGCTGATGCTGTATCAAATCAATATTAAAGTTTTGATACGTATAACAATCGTTTACGTAGATAGATGTTATGTAAGGGAAATCTTCTGGTAAAATCATAATCTTGTTTTTTGTAAAAATAAGTCTAAAGCTAATCTAAACCACCTCCTTCAAACTCTCCAAATTCGCATCCAAAATCGTTTGGATATGTTCATCTGTTAAAGCCGTTGATAAGAACATCGCTTCGTATTGAGAAGGAGCGAGGTAAATTCCACGTTTTAGCATGGCTTGGAAATATCTACCAAATAAGGCTGTATCAGAGGTTTTTGCGTCTTCAAAATTGTTTACAGGTTTATCTGTAAAGAATAAAGTAAACATTGAACCCACGTGGTTGAGGGTATAATTTAAGCCTATTTTTTCCATGTTGGCTTTCATTCCATTGGTTAATGTTGTCCCAATTTCTTCCAAACGGGTATAAACCGATGGATTTTCTGAAAGGTGCGTAAGCATTGCTTGTCCTGCTGCCATTGCAATCGGATTTCCCGAAAGTGTACCTGCTTGATAAACTGGGCCTGCTGGCGAAACTACGTCCATAATTTCTTTTTTACCACCGTAAGCACCTACGGGCATTCCTCCACCGATGATTTTTCCCATTGTGGTCATATCTGGAATTACCCCACAACGTTCTTGAAACCCACCTTTTGCCAAACGAAAACCCGTCATTACTTCATCAAAAATTAATACGATTCCTTCTTCGTCGCAAATTTTACGGAGTCCTTCCAAGAAACCTTCAACGGGTTTCACTAAGCCCATATTTCCAACTACGGGTTCAAGAATGATACAAGCAATTTGTCCTTTATTGGCATCAACTAAGGCTTGAACGGCTGCTAAATCATTGTATGGAGCAGTCAAAGTATCATTGGCAACACCTTTTGTTACCCCTGGACTGTCGGGTTCGCCAAAGGTCATTGCTCCCGAACCTGCGGCAATCAAAAACGAGTCGCCATGTCCGTGATAATTTCCTTCAAATTTTATCATTTTGTCTCTTCCTGTGTAGCCACGAGCCACACGCAAAGCTGACATGGTGGCTTCCGTTCCCGAATTTACCATGCGGACTTTCTCTACCGAAGGAACAATTGAGCAGATTAATTCTGCCATTTCAACTTCTCTACGAGTGGGAGCTCCGAAAGAAAAGCCTTTTTGAATAGCGTCTGAAACGGCTTTTTCTACTAATTCATGGGCGTGTCCCAAAATCATTGGCCCCCAAGAATTAATAAGTTCGATGTAAGTATTTCCATCTTCATCGTATAGATATGCCCCTTTGGCAGATTTAATAAAAATTGGACTACCACCAACCGCACGGAAGGCACGCACTGGCGAATTAACGCCCCCAGGAATGTAATTTTTAGCTTTGTCGAAAAGTTGTTCGGATAAAGTCATAAGTTTTTTTCGTAAGTCTATAAGTTTCAGTCATAAGTCTATAAGTGTTATGTCAATGAGCTATTAAAAGTAAATATCTTACTTATTGACTAATGACTTACAGACTTGCCTTTACATTCTTACTTCGTTAATACAAATTTATAATTTTGAAATGTTGTAAATGGTAATACTTGATTGTCTTGTGATTTTAAGTAGTTGAATCCTGCGAGATTGTAAATATCTTTATATGAATCTCGATTATCCAATCCTTTACGGATATTATTGCCGTAGCGACCTAAAATTCTGCCCCAAAACAAAGCAATATCATAACCATGAAAAGCATAATAGGAAGGAATAACGCCATATTTGCTTAAATAATCCTTACGAAATGTATCAACAATTGGTTTTTCAACATCCACAAATTCTGGGTCGAAACAATACACTTCTCTTCCTGCTAATGTTCCATTGCTCAAATTTGACGAATTAAAAGCCTCCGCAGTAGTTACCAACGGGTACATCACATCTTTTTTATTTAAGGCATTAATCATGGACAAACCTGCTTTTTTATCAGAAGTTGCCATGAAAATATGACTAACTCTTTTCTCTGGTAATTTGTTGCCAATGTCATCTGCAAATGGAAGAATTTTCTCAAACTTTACTATTTCATAACCCACTTTTTCCATTTGCTGACGATAGGTTTCTGCCATCGTAGAATCATTGGGCGAATCAGTATAATAAATGGCAGTGTTTCTACCTAAAAACGGTTGTTTTCTCACAAACTCTGCCGCTTTTGTGGCTTGCATCACTGCCGAAGGTTGGGCTAAAAATACCAATTCATATTCATCTAAAAGCTTCTGATTATTAGACATTGGATTGATAATGGGTATTTGTGCCGTTTCACAATACGCTGTTGCTACTCGGTTACTTTCAGCGTAAAGTGGTCCAACCAATAAATCCATTTTCTGGAAAGATTCATTATTGACTAATTCCAACATATCATCGGTATTATTGGCAATATCATACGTAAAAAGATTTATCGTAATACCTTCTTTCAAAAGCACATTTTTAGCCATTTTCATACCTTGATAAATGTCAATGGCGTACTGATTTTTACGTGTTCTTTCTGGGTCAAGTGTTTCAACAGATAATGGTAGTAATAGACCAAAATTGAAATAATTTTTATTTTTGCTTGACGAATTTGTACTTGTTTGGGTATTGGCAATGATTGCAGTTTTGTTCTTTTTCTCCAACAAAATACTTTCGTCTGGAAATTTAGCAGATAATTCATTCAATGTTTTTGTAGATTGAATTTGACCAATATAAAATGCTTTCATTTCTGCTAAATCATCTTGAAAAGAGTCATCCGTGATAGATTTTGCGTAATTTAGAGCGTCAACATAATTTTTCTCTTCAAAAGCAATATTTGAAAAAAGGTAATTAATTTCGTCTTTTTTTGTCCAATTCGGATAAAGAACTAATAAATTTTTCAAAGTAGTTTTTGCCTCAAAATATTTCTGCAATTTTGTAGAAGAAAGAGCATTGAAGTAAAATGAATAAGGAACAAAGGTAGATTCGATGCGATTGTTGCACAATGCCCCAAATTCAGTTTGGGCTTTTTCAAAATCACCACTTTTGAAAGTTTGTAATGCTTTTTTATAAGCTGTTTCATATTCTGAAACACTTTTTTGAGCAAAAGCTGTTTGAAAAGCACTGAAAATAATCAATAACAAGATGAGTCTTTTGAGCATAATATTGAATTTATGGTCTGGTTTTTACAAAGATAAAAAATAAGGTTTTAGCTTTTAGAAATTAACGCTTAGTTTATTAATAAAATCATCAGCAAATGAACATAACTTGGTATCACAAACACTTTAGAGACCTTAATACGACAGAATTGTATCAAATATTACAATTGAGAAATGAGGTATTTATTGTGGAACAAAATTGTCCTTTTCAAGATTTAGACGATAAAGACTTCAAATGTTATCATTTGATGGGTTTTGACACGGTCTCACAAAAAATAATGGCTTATACCCGAATTGTTCCCGCAGGAGTATCTTATGAAGAGGCTTCTATCGGGCGTGTTGTATCCTCACCTTTAGCTCGTGGAGGTGGAATAGGCAAGCAACTTATGAAAAAATCAGTTGAACTTTTAGAAGAACTTTACGGTGGTGTTTCCATCAGAATTGGAGCTCAATTATATCTCAAAAAATACTATGAATCTTTTGGCTTTCAACAAGATAGTGAAGTGTATTTAGAAGATGGTATTGAGCATATTATTATGTTAAGAAATTAAACTTTAAAATGAATAAACAACAAATCCAAATCATCTCAAACACGGTGGGCGTGATGACCCATCAAGCACAAAATACCATAAACTTATTAGACGAAGGAGGAACAGTTCCATTTATTGCTCGATACCGAAAAGAAGCTACTGGAAGCCTTGATGAAGTTCAAATTTTGGATATTAAAGAACTTTGGACAAAATTAAAAGATGCCGATAAACGTCGTGAAGGAATTATAAAATCTATTGAAGAACAAGGCAAAATGACGCCTGAGTTATTAGAAAAACTCAAAAATGCTTATCATCTCCAAGAATTAGAAGACCTTTATTTACCGTACAAACAAAAACGTAAAACTCGTGCTTCAATTGCCATTGAGAAAGGTTTAGAGCCATTGGCAAAAGTAGTTTTTGAACAAAGAGAAAACAATATTCTTAAAAAAGCAGAAGCATTTTTAAATGATAAAGTTGCCAATGTTGAGGAGGCGTTACAAGGAGCGAGAGATATTATTGCAGAATGGATTAATGAAAATGTAGATGCCAGAAATGCGGTTCGTAAGATATTTGAACGTGAGGCATATATCTATTCAAAAGTAAAGAAAAATAAGGAAGAAGACGGAGCTAAATATCGTGATTATTTTGATTTTAATGAGCCTTTGAAAAAAGTACCTTCGCACCGACTTTTGGCAATTCGTAGGGGAGAGGAAGAAGGTTTTTTATCGGTAACAATTTCGCCAGAAGAAGACAACGCTTTGGGTGCTTTGGATAGGATTTTCTTGCGTGGTTTGCCAGAAGCAAAGGAACAAGTAGAAACTGCCATTACAGATTCATTCAAGCGTTTGATGAAGCCATCTATTGAAAATGAATTTGCTGGTTTTTCAAAGGAAAAGGCTGATGTGGAGGCAATTAGAATTTTTGCCCAAAATCTTCGTCAGTTATTGCTGGCTTCTCCTTTGGGACAAAAAAAGGTACTTGCTATTGACCCAGGTTACAGAACTGGTTGTAAAACGGTGGTTTTAGATGCACAGGGAAATTTAGTGGCTGATACCGTAATTTATCCATTTGATAAACCTTCGGAAGCACAAGATAAAATTTTAACACTTTCTGAAAAATACCAAATTGAAGCGGTAGCGATTGGAAATGGTACGGCAGGACGTGAAACGGAGGATTTTGTGAAGAAGTTACCTTTTAAAAAAGCTCCACAAATTTTTGCCGTTTCAGAACAAGGAGCATCTATTTATTCCGCATCACCTATTGCTCGTGAAGAATTTCCTGATAAAGATGTTACTGTGCGTGGAGCTGTTTCTATTGGTCGTAGATTGATGGACCCTTTGGCGGAATTAGTAAAAATTGACCCGAAATCCATTGGTGTTGGACAGTATCAGCATGACGTTGAACAAAATCTTTTGAAAAACTCCTTAGATTCTGTCGTGGAAAGTTGCGTAAATGCCGTTGGGGTAAACCTAAATACGGCTTCAAAACATTTGTTGGCTTATGTGGCTGGTTTAGGTCCTTCGTTGGCAGCAAATGTCGTGAAATTCAGACAAGAAAATGGAGAGTTTACTTCGAGAAGTCAAATCAAAAAAGTGGCTCGTTTAGGTGATAAAGCCTTTGAACAATGTGCAGGTTTCTTGAGAATTCACGAAGCGAAAAATCCTTTGGATAATTCGGCAGTTCACCCAGAAAGTTATCCTGTGGTAGAACAAATGGCGAAAGATTTAAAATGTACCGTGAAGGATTTAATGACTTCAGCGGAGTTGAGAAAGAAAATCAACTTACAAAGCTATGTTACGCCAAAAACGGGATTATTGACACTTCAAGACATTTTGAAGGAATTAGAAAAGCCTTCTCGTGACCCAAGAGAGCAATTAATTGCCTTTGAATTTGACCCAAATGTAAAGAAAGTAGAAGACCTTTACGAAGGAATGGTTTTGCCGGGAATCGTGACAAATATTACCGCTTTTGGTTGTTTTGTGGACGTTGGCGTAAAACAAGATGGCTTGGTACATATTTCGCAATTGGCGAATCAATATGTTTCTGACCCGAATCAAGTCGTGAAATTACAACAACACGTAAAAGTGCGGGTAATGGAAGTTGATATTGCCAGAAAACGGGTGGCTTTGAGTATGAAAGGGGTGTAAAAAGGAAAATTGTCCATCTATTAGTGGCTTATATCCATTTGATTGTATGAAGCAGAGAAAGAATTTTGCAATGTTAAAATTCCACTCATAATTTCAAAAATACAATCATGAATATCTCTTTAGAACAAGCAGAAAAAGCTATTGTTGCGGCAAAAGCAAAATCAATTGAATTAGGTGTTAAAATGAATATTTCTATCGTTGATGGTGGAGCAAATTTAGTAGCATTCGCTCGCATGGACGGTGCTTGGTTAGGTTCTTTAGACATCTCTTTGAAGAAAGCAAAAACGGCTCGTTTCTTTGATATGAACACAGGAATCATTGGAACACTTTCTCAGCCAGGTGGTTCTTTGTATAATATCGAACACTCAAATGGAGGTTTAATTACTTTTCCGGGTGGTGTGCCAATCAAAAATGCGGCAGGTGAAATTATTGGAGCAATCGGTGTTTCTGGTGATTCAGTAGAAAACGACCATACCGTTGCAGAAGCAGGTGCATTAGCTATTTAAAATATTTGCAAATCGTTTTACCTCTAAAAATCTACGGACAAATAAACTTTATTTGTCCGTTTTTTTGTTTATCAATCAATATGGAAAAAACAGCCTTTACCCTCATTAATCCCCAAAATGGAGATTTAGCATTTAAAATATTTTCCTTTGATAATAATAGCCCTTTCGACCACCTTCAACGGCATAATTATTATACCATTTTATTACTTACTGAAGGCGAAGGAACGCTCAAAGCTAATTTGTCGGAGTATCAATTCTCTGAAAAAATCATGTGTTGTTTTACCCCTTATCAGCCATATATGATTCAGACGGAAGGTGAAATTTCGGGACTTGCTATTAGTTTTCATCCTGATTTTTTTTGTATTCATCGTCATCAGCAAGAAATTGCCAGCAATGGGGTTTTATTTAATAATATTTATAAACCTCCATTTTTCAACATTACCGACGACGATATTATTCAGCTATATAGCTTGATTAGTCAGATGAAAACAGAAGTTGAAAAGAACGAATTAGCCAAACACGAATCATTGGTTTTGTACCTTAAAATCTTTGTTATCAATACCATCAGAATTAAAGTTCGAGAATACGAACAAGCGAAAAAGTTACTATCTTACTCCAAAGAACCGCCCATTTTGCAGGAGCTAAAAGTTGCCATTGAAAAACATTATAATTCCAAACATACCGCAAGTGAATACGCTGATTTACTGAATATTACGCCAAAAAATTTGTCAAAATTGGTGAAAAGTTATTTCAATAAAACCCTTACCGATTTAATCTCTGAACGTATTATTATTGAAGCCAAACGAGAATTATATTTGACTTCAAAACCCATCAAGGCGATTGCTTACGATTTAGGTTTTTCGGACGAATATTATTTTAGTCGATTTTTTAAGAAAAATGTGGAGGTTTCTCCATTAATGTATCGTGAAACGGTAGGGTATAATCGAGATATTTTACTCATTCCAGAAAATAATTAAAATGACAAAACCAAAAGAAAACCTTGAAGTTTGGATGCGTGGACCAATTGCGGGACTTGCTCCACTTTTACAACCCGTTGCTCATGCCATTTTACAGGCACGTGAAGAGGTAAATTTAATGATGATTGATTTTCCAGATGAATTGATTTGGGAAAGACCTTCGGGCGTTGCTTCGGTGGCTTTTCATTTACAGCATCTTTCGGGTGTGTTGGACAGACTTTTCACGTATGCCAATAATCAAATTTTAAACGAAGACCAATTAGAACTCTTAGCTTTAGAAGCTGATTCTACACAGTTTTTAACGGTAAAAGGTTTGTTGACTCGTTTTAATAATCAAGTAAATAAAGCCTTGACGCAATTGAAAAATATTGACGAAAAAACGCTTTTAGAGCCTCGTGGCATTGGTAGAAAACAAATTCCGACCAATCTCTTAGGTTTACTTTTTCATGCTGCTGAACATACCCAACGTCATACAGGACAGCTTTATGTAACCGTAAGGATTTTACAAAATTCGTAGTAATTACAATCCAGAAATAAAAAAAACGTTTATATTTGGATTGCTTAAATACGAAATATCCTTACTTAAATACAGCCATGAAAAAATCTATACACATTATGCTCTTTCGGGCATTACTGCTATTTTGTATTGCCATTTTTTTAGACTCATGTAAGCTTTTTCGTCGTAAAGAAAACTCTACTACATCTTCTAATAAATATCCTTCAAAAACGAACAATGCTGGAAAACGTAGTTACAATACCAAAACAATCAACGAAATTGTTTCTTTGGCACGTTCATACACAGGTGTTCCGTATCGTTCGGGCGGTACAGATGGCAACGGAATGGATTGTTCTGGATTATTGTACTGTGTGTATGGGCAATACGGATTTATTATACCTCGAATTTCTTGGCAACAATCTGAAATTGGGAAAGAAGTTGAAATGGATGAAATTAGGGTAGGGGATTGGGTATTTTTTGTAACCAATAAAGGAGGAACGGGAACAATTAATCATGCAGGAATTATTACAGAATTGAAGAATCCCAAAGAAGTTTATTTTATTCATGCTTCCTCCTCCAAAGGTATCCGAGAAGATAATTTAATCAGTAAATATTGGATGAGTTGCTTTGCAAAAGCTACCAGACCTTTCTGATTTAATTGTGAATTGTGAGTTAGTGATTTATGTATTCTGACAACTATTCACTAATTCACAATTCACTAAATACAGTGTTTAATAAGTTTCTTCAACTTCCCGAAACAGTATCCATTGCGGGTAAAAACTTTCGGGAAGTAGTCGAGAGGTTCACTTCCCGAAAGTTTTTTCTACTTTCGGGAAGTTCTACAAGATTTTGGAATAAAAATTATCCAGATAACTTATTAAACAGTGTACTAAATCACAACTAACTTAAAGTAATCTTATGCTCAAAAGGCGTTATTCCTGTCAAGAAAACGTGCATTCCGTCTGTTCTTAAACTTCCAAAATGCGATGTGTACATTTCGCCTTCAATTCCTCTTAATTTTGAATGCTTGAAAGTTCCTCCGTCAATTTTAATAGTGTCTTTTCCCAAATGGTATTCGCCCGAACCACTCGCTAAAGTATAATTATCTGCTGAATCTTCAATTTTGCTGAACCCAACTAAGTTTCCGCCTTCTTTAAAGCAAAATTCAATCGTTACATGAACGCCATCTGTGCCTTTTGTACTGAATGTCAATTCATTAATACCATTTTTTTGTTCAATAGAAATCGTCGTTTCAAGCGTTCTGATATTGCTTTGTGGACGATGTTCAAAATCCATTTTGTTCCAAAAACGTCCGTCGGTGCTGATTGAGTGTTTATAATCGCCATCTGCTTTTTTGAATTTGGCAGGCATTGGTTGATAATAAGGTGCTTCAATTTTCTGACTCAAAACATATTTTCCATTTACTTTTTTGATGCCCTTGCTTCTGAAATATCCCGTACTGAAAAAATCGGTTGAATAACGCATATATTTCAAAATGGCTTCTCCTTTTCGGAATGAAAAGAAATTTGGACTCGTTGAACGTCCCGAACCAATAATGAGAGGCAGGTCTGTGCCACCAAAAATGGTTACGGTTTTATCGTTATTTCTAATTCTGACCAAATTTGAGGTTTCAAAAAACTTCTCGAATGTCAAAGCTGGATTTTTGGGTTGTGGCATTGGCTTTTTGTACAAAGGCTCTTCCAAAAAATAAAACAGTAAATCGTTGAGTACCTTTTCATCAAATCCTTTTACTTTTTCGATGAATTTAGTGATGGCGGCAAACTCAGCGTTATTGTCCTCAATGGCAAAAAAGCGGTAATTATGATAAAAATTAAGAATATTTATCGGAGCAAATTGGTCTTGTCTTCTTGAATCATTGCAAACTAAATCGCCATTGGGTTCTGTGTAAAAATAGGTCATCATCAAATTTTTACGGACAGGTTCGTACAATTTTGGTCTATCCAATAAACGCCCCATCGCAATTAAAGCACGGTCGGTCACTTCACCATAAATCATACTTCTTTCTAAATAATGCCCATCTTTGTCAATAAAAAGTCCTTCTGAAAGCCACTCATCAATACGATTAACGTACTTTTTATCAGGAAATAACGCATTGATTCTTGCTAATGAAGCGGATACAACCCAACGGTGATTTGGCGTGTGAATGCCTCCCAAACGTAAACCTTCTCCCGATTTTAAAATAAAGGTTTTAAGCATTTCTTTGATTTCATTCAAAGATGCCATTTTGTTCGTTCTTAAAATGGTCAAAGCCGAACAAAGTGGTTCTAAAATGAAAGCGGTATCGGGCGGAGATGCTAAATTACCAATGTCAAGTGTGCCGTCAGGATTTTGAGCTTTTAATAGAAAACGCATGATTTTATCCATGTAAGGCACAACATCTTCCTTTTGAAAGTATTTTGAAGTAGGTTCTGTGATGGCGGCCGATAAATTAGCCAAATCATACCCTAATCGTCTTCTGATTTCAGTAATATCTGTCGATAATGCTTTGATTAATTTGCTAACTTCTTCATGATTTGCCGCTACAATTTTACTGTAAAAATCATCTTCCTCATTTGCTCCGAACATAAGATTAGATTTACTTGACAAGCCTACCACTGCTCCTATGCCGATTAAATTGGTAATAAATTTTTTTCTTGAAATATTTTCCATGTTTGGGTTTTCTAAATTTAGTAATAATCAAATTTGTATTTTTGTGTATATTTATACTAAGCGAAAAGCGATTTGCGAAAAAGCGAACAAGTAAATTACTAAAGAAACAAAACTCAATTTTACTCGAAAGTCTTTCTGAATACAATGCCCAACATAACCATTAAAGATATTGCCCGAAAGTTTAAATGCTCGCCTTCAACGGTATCAAGAGCTTTGAATAATTATGAACATACCAATATTGAAACTCGTAATACCATTCAAGAGTATGCTCAGAAAATGGGCTATCAACGAAATTCTGTGTCGTTGAGTTTACTCCAAAAAAATACCAAAACGCTCGGTATTGTCTTGCCCAATATTTCTCAATTTCATGAGAGTGCTATGGTCGAGGGGCTTCAATCTGTTTTACAACCCTTAGGCTATTTATTGAATATCTGTGTGACCAATGAAAGCTATTCTCTTGAAAAAGAATACGTTGAACGATTAATGTCAAATAGAGTAGATGGTATTTTTATCTCGATAGCTCAAGAAACATATAGTGAAGTGCGTTATGACCATCTCCAAACAGTGATGAACAGAAACGTTCCTTTAATATTTATTGACCGACAAAATGGCGATAAAAAAACACATTGTGTATCTACCGATGATTATTTAGGGGCGTACATGGCAACCGAACATTTGATAAAAGGCGGATACAAACGAATTGCACATTTACGGGGTCCTTTGGGTGTAAACTTAGCTGAACAAAGATTTAATGGATATAGAGATTGTTTGTTTAAAAACAATTATCCTATTGACGAAAGTTTGGTTTCATTCGTGAACTTCAACATTGAAAGTGCCATTGAGCCAACCAAATCATTGTTAGCTTTACCTAATCCTCCAGATGCGATTTTTGGTGTAAATGACCAAGTCTGTTTCGGAGGATTACAAGTTATTAGAGAAAAAGGGCTGAAAGTACCCGACGAAATTGCCATAATTGGTTTTGACAATACGCCAATCTCAGCGTATTTCTATCCATCACTTAGTACGATTGCTCGTAAAAGCAGACCTATTGGAGAAGAAGCAGCCAAACTTTTTCTCAATCAAATTAACCAACCTACTATTGCCAATCATATCGTTCTTCCCCCAGAATTAATAGTCCGAAACTCATCTTCGTTGCCAAATTAGTAAATAATTTTTGGAAATTTTCAGTGCAAACAATTTCAAACGTTTGCATAAGGAAATATTCAAAAATTGCCATTTATTATTTTTTAAATACAGTAATAAAGCAAAAACGCCATCTTTGATATTTTAGATTCTCTAAAGAACTGAGTACAATTGAAGATGGTGTAGAAGGGCTGTGGGTGTTAGCTATGACATTTATCATTTGTGAAAAAAAACTCTTTTTGTTAAGAAGTTTTTGAGACATGAAAGAAAATTTATAGAAAAACGCCACATTTCTACACGTTGGAACTCCTCAGTTTCGGATAGAGAAAGTATCACTCTTTCACAAAACCCAATACAATGAAATCAAAACATTACGACTATTCTCATCGGAATTTAATCTGGGGAATATTTGTGTTGCTTTTAAGCTTTACAAATGTTTTTGCCCAAACAAAGACCATTTCTGGGAAGGTATCAACTGCCGATGGTAAGGAAGGAATACCTGGCGTTTCAATTAGTATCCAAGGTACAAAAGTAGGTACAACAACCGATGGTAACGGTAAGTATTCTTTATCTGTGTCTGGTTCAAACGCTGTTCTTGTATTCTCGTCGGTAGGATATGTTACAGAACAAAAAACAGTAGGAAGTCAGCTCCTGATTGATGTACAATTAGTAGCTGATACCAAACAATTAGGGGAAGTCGTTGTGGTTGGTTATGGTACTCAATCTCGTAAAAACCTGACGAGTGCCATTTCAACAATCAAGCCTGAAGACCTAAATCGTGGTGCAATTACTGATGTAGGTCAATTACTACAAGGACGTGTTCCGGGATTAAATATTTCTGCCAATGGTGACCCAAACGCTACGGCGGCAGTAGTATTGCGTGGAGCTTCAACCATCAACAGTTCGCAAGGGCCACTTTATGTAATTGATGGAATTCCAGGAGCAGATATTTCAACAATTGCCCCTGACGATATTGCTTCAATCGACGTTTTGAAAGATGCTTCCGCAACGGCTATTTATGGTAACCGTGCCGCAAATGGTGTTATTATGGTAACAACTAAAAAAGGGAAGAAAGGTGACATGAAAGTAAATTATCATGGATATGTGGGTATCGAAAATGTATCAAGTCGTTTGAATATGATGGATGCTACACAATTGAGAAGCTTTTTAACAACAAATGGTTTATCATTTTCACCTGCGGATGATAAAAACATGAATACAGATTGGCAAGCTGCCGTTCAGAAAGGAACTGCTACTTCTCAAAATCATAACTTATCTTTCAGTGGAGGAACAGAAAAAAGTACTTATAGTGCAAGTTTAAACTATACAGACAAACAAGGTATTTTGCTTGGTAGTGACTTAAGCCGTGTGATTGCTCGTGTTGCTTTTGAACAGTCTGCTTTAAATGATAAAGTTAGATTTGGTTTGCAGATAACTAACTCAAACAGTAATGCCAATAATACGCCATTAAGAAATAACGTATTGGAACAAATGATTAATCATTTACCTGTTTCGCCAGTAAGAAATGACGATGGTACGTTTTTCGAAAATCTTACCAATACAGGGTACTTTAACCCAGCTGCAATAATTGCTAATGGGCAAGATAATACCAAAACGAATGTTTTGACAGGAGCATTTACAACTCACGTAACCTTGCCATTTGGCTTAACGTATGATTTGAATCTTTCTTATCAAAACTCTACTTCTCTTCATGGTGAAGCTTATGGAAGTTATTATACAAAATACAATAGTGCTAACTTCTATAATAATCCAGAGCCTCCGCAAGTTCACTCGTTACAAAATTTCGGAACAAATGGTTCTGCATTGAGAAATTCTTACCAAAACACGAATAAATTGTTAGAAACATTTTTAGGTTGGAATAAAGAATTTGGCGAGCATTCAGTAAACATGGTTGTTGGTTATTCTTGGCAAGGAAGAATTATTGGTGACGGTTTCCAGTCGTCAAGTACAAACTTCCCAGTGGATAATATTGGTTTTAACAACTTTGCATTGAGTAACCCTTATGCCATTTCTTCGTATCGTGTAAACTTCGGTGCTGATGGAATTTACCAAGAAACTCGTTTGATTTCAGATTTCGCTCGTTTGAATTACAACTTCCAAAACAAATACTTGATTCAAGGGTCAATCAGAAGAGACGGTAGTTCTGTTTTTGGGGCAAATAATCAATGGGGATATTTCCCTTCTGTGGGTTTTGCTTGGAGAGTTAATCAGGAGAAATTCATGGAAAAACAAACACTTTTCAGTGATTTGAAATTAAGAGCAAGTTACGGTGTAACGGGTAACTCTTCTGGATTTAACGCTTATACAGCTCAATTTATGTCGGGTAGTTTAGGAACATATTATTACAATGGTGTTCAAACGGCTGCTTATGGACCAACTCAAGCGGCTAACCCAGATTTACAATGGGAAAAAACGGCGACTTCAAACATTGGTATTGATTTCAGTATCTTGAAGGGTAAAGTAAGTGGTACGCTTGAAGTCTATGACAAACAAACCACAGGAATGATTTATTCATACAGAGTTAACCCAATATTAGTACCAGTTGGAAGTATTATTTCAAACGGTGGTAGCATGAGAAATAAGGGTATTGAATTTAGTTTGAATGCAACGCCTGTAAATAATAGTAAGTTTTTATGGACTACCAGCATCAACTTTGCAAGTAATAGCAACGTCATCGAAAGTCTTTCTAATCCACTTTTTGCAGGAGGTGACTCTATCCGTTTAACTCAACCAGAAGGAGGAGGACAAACAGGTAGTACATTACAAATCTTGAAAGCTGGCAGACCATTAGGACAATTCTTTACTTTGGAATATGCAGGTAAAAATGACAAAGGTGTATCTCAATATGTAAATGCAAAAGGAGAATTAACAACTACGCCAGCGATTGGGGCAGACTATAAGTACATGGGAAGTCCACAACCAAAAGTATTAATTGGTTGGACAAACACGGTTCGTTATGGAAATTTTGACTTTAATGTTTTCATTAGAGGTGTTTTTGGAAACAAAATTTTCAATGCTACCAGAGCTGATTTGTTTAGACCAAGTACCGCACAATATACCAATATTTTGGTAGATGCTGCCAACGAAACAAAAGCAGATGTAAACTCGTATAAATATTCATCACGCTTTATTGAAGATGGAAGTTATATCAGATTAGACAACGCTACATTAGGATATAATTTCAAGAAAACTGGACAATATATCAAAAACTTAAGAGTGTATATGTCGGTAAATAACGCATTTACAATCACAAGTTATACAGGTATTGACCCAGAGGTTAACCAAGGTGGAATTGCCCCTGGGGTAGATTCTAATAACTTTTATCCTAAAACTCGCACCGTATTATTTGGTGTAAATCTGTCATTCTAATTTTTGTAAATATGAAAAAGATAACAACATATATAAGTCTCTTGGCATCAGTTTATTTCATGTCGTCATGTCATGATGTAGTTGTGCCAATTTCAACTGAATTAACGCCTGATATTTTTCCTCAAAATACAAGTCAATTTATCCAAGCATCAGGACCTCCTTATGCAGCATTGAGAGGAGCATATTCACTTGATTATTGGTTTATGCAATCAGAATCTACCGATGAATCAATCATGCCTGCAAGAGGTGGAAACTGGTATGACAACCAAAATTATCGCCATTTACATTATCATTCTTGGTCAAAAGACCACGGTAATACAAACAGCACTTGGTCGTGGTTATCAACCGTAATTGGTACAACCAATCAAGCATTATCTATTTTGGATAAAACAATTCCTGCCACTACAACCACTAAAGCAGCTAACCTTGCTGAATTGAAAATGGTGCGGGCAATTGCCTATTTTATGATGATGGATTTGTACGGAAATGTGCCAATTTACACAGAATATGGCGATTTTACGCCAAAACCAAATACACCTCGTGCCAAAGTATTCGACTTTATTGAAGGGGAAATTAAAGCAGCAATTCCAAGTTTGAGTGCTGATGTAAGCGTAGCTACTTATGGGAGAGCAACCAAATATACCGCTTATGCACTTTTAGCTAAAATGTACTTAAATGCAGAGGTTTACACTGGAACGGCTCGCTGGAAAGATTGTATCGAAGCTTGTGATAATGTGACGGCATCTGGGAAATATGCTTTGGAAACTCGTGCGAATTATTTGCAAATGTTTTATCCAACAAATGGCCCGCAAATGAAGGAATTTATTTTTGCCATTCCTTATGACCCTGCCGCTGCATCAATGCCTGGAACGAACGGTTTTATGTATCATGCACGTTATGACGTAGCACGTTCTCAAACAAAAAGATTCAGCTTGCCATTTACGCCTTCAGCACCAAGAAGTACCTTGCCTGAATTCTATGCTCATTTTAATGATGCCAACGACATCAGAAACAAGCAATGGTTGACTGGCTTACAATTTTTGGCTGATGGTGTAACTCCGTTAACTGTAACTACAACCAAAAAAGGGTATGACCAATTTTATACAGGGGCTGACGGAAGTGCTGCTTATACTTATCAGGTAAATCTTACGCCAAAAGTAGAATTAAGACAAGATGCTGTAACTTTTGATGCTGGAAATGATGAAATTGCTTGGAACATGGGCTATCGTAATATTAAGTTTTTTCCAGATGCAAGCTCTACTACAAGAAACCAAAATAACGACGTTCCTTTCTTGAGATATTCGGATATTGTTTTGATGAAAGCTGAAGCAATTCTTAGAGGTGGTGCCGCTACTAATGGAGAAACAGCTTTATCGCTTTACAACCAATTAAGAGCTAACCGTACAACGTCACCAGCAGTATCTTCGGTAACTTTAAGTGATATTTATTCAGAAAGATGTCGTGAGTTTGCATGGGAGTCTTGGCATAGAAATGATATGATTCGTTTTGGTAAATATGAAGATACTTATGGTTTCAAAACCAATTCAGATATTACTCGTAGAATCTTCCCAATACCGACTTCTGCAATGGTTTTAAACCCTGCGTTAACACAAAACCCGGGGTATTAATCACTTGATTATCCTTAAAACTAAATTTTGTACGATTTTATCATTTTGAATAATACGATATTATGCAATTTTTGAAAATATAATCGACAGTTTTGCGTATTTAAGGCGTCAATTATCATTTTAATCCAGAGAATAGTGTTTATATAAGCACTATTCTCTGGATTTTTTTTGAATAAGAAAGTATCGAAAATTATGATGAGCAATCTATACCTATTCCAAAATGTCATTTAAGTGTGTTTTTTGTAGTAGAATTTAGAATCTTATCGCTTTCTTATCCATAAAGAGTAAAAATTGTGGTTATTTTCATATTAAATATGATGAAGCAACCTTTATATAAATATCAAAATTACTTATTGTACTATTTATTCATTTCGCTAACTCTATGAATTATAGAATATTTACACATTTTGAGAAAAATAAATTTAATTTTATTTTGAAATATTTGTATTATTAATTGAAAAATGTATTACTTTTGAAATCATAAAATCCAAAACAATTTTTTTTGCTATTAAATGTGTTGATGTGACACATTTTTTTAAATATCAATAATGTGTTAAAGTGACACGTTTGATTTTAAAACCAGTGTTATTTTTTTGAAATTTATTGTGTCAGATTAACACATATATTTAAAAACATTGCCTATGAACAAAAAATACTAAACAAAAAACAAACACAAAGTTCACAAGGGAGGTAACTCCTTCAATACTCAAAAAATTATTACTCATTTTAAATTTAAACATGCTCATATTT
Source organism: Arcicella aurantiaca (assembly GCF_003148625.1). Lineage (GTDB taxonomy): Bacteria > Bacteroidota > Bacteroidia > Cytophagales > Spirosomataceae > Arcicella > Arcicella aurantiaca. Next base: position 52,249 of record NZ_QGGO01000009.1, read on the forward strand.
ATGAAAGCATTCTATCAAAAAGCAAAGTATTCGTTGAACTATGAAAAGTTCTTTCGTTTTTGCTCAATATTAACACTTTCGTTAATATTCATTTTTTCACCATTGCTAAGTAGTTCACTACAAGCAAATGGAATTTCTCATTATAATTTCAGAGGAATTTCAGGGAAAGTAAGTGATGAAAATGGTTCGCCAATTGTAGGTGTAAGTGTTAGTATTAAAGGTACAAGCGTAGGAACATCAACCGACAGTCAGGGTAATTACAAATTATCAATTCCCGACGATAGCAAAGACGCAACTCTGGTATTTTCATTTGTAGGTTACTCTCCAAAAGAAGTTCAAGTTCGTAATCAAAGTGTTGTAAATGTTATTTTGGCTGAAGACAATAGAGAATTGACTGAAGTTGTAGTAGTTGGTTATGGTACGCAAAGAGTGAAAGATTTAACAGGTTCGGTAGGAGTTGTTAAAGTTAAAGATGCTCAAAAAACGGCTACTCCAGACATTGCTAAGTTATTACAAGGACAAGTTTCTGGTGTAACTGTTCAAGGAAATGGAGAACCTGGAGGAGGCGTTCAAATCAAAATTCGTGGTATCAGTAATTTTGGAAATAACAGCCCATTATTTGTAATTGACGGTGTACCTGTTGACGGAGCAATGGACTTTAACCCAGGTGATATTGAGTCGATGCAAGTGTTAAAAGATGCTTCTTCAGCGGCAATTTATGGTGCTCGTGGTGCAAATGGTGTGGTCATTATCACAACAAAGCAAGGAAAAGAAGGTCAGATGAAAGTTAGTTACAATGGTTATGCAGGTGTTCAGAATATCGCAAGAAGATGGGATTTGATGGACAGAGCAGGTTACCAAAAAGTAGTTTCAGCGGCTGAATTGAATGCAGGACTAAGAATTGCACCTGCTAACGACCCAACTAACCCTGCTTATATCAGTGGTGTTAATACAAATTGGCAAAACGAAGCTATCAAAACGGGTTATATCACAGACCATAATATTAGTGTATCAGGTGGTAGCAAAAATTTACGTAGCAGTGTTTCAGTAGGATATTTCAATCAAACAAGTACCGTAACAGGACCTCAAGCTTACAAACGTTTTACTTTTAATGGTAACGTTACAGGTGAAAAAGGGAAATTCAAATTTGGAGCAAAAGTTGGATTCACTGATGCAGATAAAGTAGGAGCTGAAAATACTCGTGAACACGCAGTGTTTGGTGGTGCGGTTACAAGTATGTTAACGGCTATTCCGACCATGCCAGTTTATGATGCTAATCGTTTAGGTGGTTTTGGTGGTAGCGATAACAATACGCAAAGAGCAATTACTTTGAACGTAGTAGGGATGAACTCCTTATTGAAAGGTACTGACAACAGAAACCGTTTATTGGCAAATGCTTGGGGTGAATACGAAATCGTGAAAAACTTGAAGTATAAATTGAATTTAAGCCATGACCGTTTAGATTACGTTTATAAATATTTTGAACCAGAATACGATTTAGGTTTTTATTATTTAACGCCAAACGCAGTTTACAATGAAAACCGTGGCGATGTTATTACCAACCTTATTGAGAATACTTTAACGTATAATTTTGAAATTGGTAAACATAGAGTTGATGTTTTAGGTGGTTATACTTTCCAAAACTTTACGAATAATTCAATTCAAGGTTCGGTAAAAGGATTAGAAAAACCTTATATTCAGTCGTTGAGTGCTCCAATCAAAATTGATGGTGGTAGAAATGTAACTGGGGCTCAATATGAATCTGCTTTAATGTCATATTTAGGACGTTTAAATTACAATTATGCTGACCGTTATTTATTGACAGTAAACTTCCGTCGTGATGGTTCTTCTAAATTCAGTCCATTAAATCGTTTCGGTAATTTTATGTCAATTGCAGGTGCTTGGAATGTTCATAATGATATTCAATTACCTGCTGCCATTAATACCTTGAAATTAAGAGGAGGTTATGGTGAATTAGGAAATCAGTCTATCGGAGATTATTTATTTGATACATTCATTAACGGAAACGCAGGATATGTTTTTGGTGGAATTTTAGCTCCAGGTGCAACACGTACTCAAGTGGTTGACCCAAGTATCAAATGGGAGTCAAAACGTACTACCAACGTTGCAGTTGATATGAGTTTATTAGAAAACAGAATTTCATTAACGGCTGAATACTTCAATAATACTGCTTATGATATTCTTGCTCCAGTGCCAATTCCATATTCAGTAGGTGCTACCAACGGAACAATCACAACCAATGCCGCTTCAGTAAGAAACAGTGGTGTTGAATTAACAGCAACTTACCGCAAAAAATCGGGTGATTTCCAATATGAAGTTTCAGGAAATATCCATACTTTGAAAAACACTGTATTAGCTTTAGGTGGTACAAACAGCCCAATTTATGGAGCAGCAAGTATTACAGAAGTTGGTTCGGAAGTTGGACAATTATATGGTTATCAGACAGAAGGTATTTTCCAAAATGCTGACGATGTTAAAAATCATGCAGAGCAAATTAATGCTGCTCCCGGTGATATTAAATTCAAAGACGTAAACGGTGACGGTAAAATCACAGCTTTAGATAGAATTTATTTAGGTTCTTCAATTCCAAAAATTTCTTACGGAATTAACTTTTCTGCCACTTATAAAAACTTTGATTTCTCAATGTTTATGCAAGGACAAGCAGGAAACAAAGTATTCAATGGTGTTTACCGTGACTTGATGGGCTTACAATATTCAAACGGAAGTGTGAATGCTTTAAATTATTGGACTCCTGCAAACACTTCAACGAATGTTCCAAGACCAATCATTGGTGACCCAAATGCTAACGGTAGAGATTCAGACAGATTTGTGGAAAGTGGTTCATATTTGAAATTACAAAATTTCCAATTTGGCTATAATGTGCCGTCAGCAATTTTGAAAAAATTGAAAGGCATTGAATCAGCTCGTTTCTATGTTTCTGGACAAAATGTATTTTTCCTAACTGGTTATAAAGGTTATGACCCAGACTTCTCAAGCGATGGATTATTCTCTCGTGGTTATGACTATGGTTCATATCCAAATCCGAGAACTTTCATGGCAGGTGTACAAGTAGGTTTTTAATCAATTAAACTCAAGAAAATGAAAAAGAATACTTTAAAAAATATCGCTTTCTGTGCAAGTTTGATGCTTGTAAGTGGAGCTTGTGAAAAACAATTAGAACAAAATAACCCTAATGCTCAGACTTCTGCAACTTTTTGGCAAAGCCAAGACGATGCTCTAAAAGGAGTAAATGCTGCTTATCTATCTTTAGCCGTTGATGGTGGATATATGCGTTCAACCAACCTTTTGTTGGATAACCGTGGAGACGATTTAAAGAGTAACAGTCCTTGGGACCAAATGTATAACTCTGGAAAATTTGCACTCAATGCAGGTAACGACGCCATTTATGGATGGGCTTACGGAAGTTATTATGAAGGAGTATCTAAAGCTAATTTAGTGTTGGATAATGTTCCAAAAATAGCAATGGACGCTGAGTTGAAAAAGAGAATTTTAGGTCAAGCTTATTTTCTACGTGGACTTTACTTTTTTCACTTAGTAAATATGTATGGCAATGTTTCTTTACCTGTTAATTCAGTAAAATCAAAAGCAGATTTTACCGTTCCTCAATCAACGCCAGAACAAGGATGGAATCAAGTAATTGATGACTTGAAAAAAGCAGCAGAAATGTTGCCAGCGTCTTATGAGGGTGTAACTGGTTCAGATAAAGGACAAACTGGTAGAGCAACTAAAGGGGCTGCGATGGGATATTTAGGAAAAGCCCTTTTATTTAATAAACGCTATCAAGAAGCTGCTGCTCAATTTAAAGCAGTAATTGATTTAGGAACATATAAATTAGTTACAAATTATCGTGATAACTTCACAGAAGCGAATGAGAACAATAGCGAATCAATCTTTGAAGTGCAATTCTCTCGTGATGCAGGTGGAAAAGATTTGAACTGGGGTGGCGAACCTGCTCCGGGTTGGGGTAGAGTAACAGGTAGAGCAATTACTTATGGTGCAAGAGGTTTAGGCTGGACAGACGTTCAACCAACTCGTTGGATTTTTGATGAATATCAGAAAGAAAAAACGGCTGATGGTAAAGTTGACCCACGTTTACCTGCAACCATGTTTTACAATGCACCGGGAATCATGGTTTATGGCGTAGAATTTTCAAAAAGATACGGAGGAAACCCTCAAGATTTGAACGATTTGTTTTGTAGAAAATATGCAAATGATGATACAAAAGCAGATGAATTTGACTGGCGTTCGGGTATCAATGAGCGTTTGATGCGTTATTCAGATATTTTGTTAATGTATGCAGAATGTTTGAACGAATTAGGACAAACTTCTCAAGCAATTCCTTTCGTACAACAAGTGAGAGCAAGAGTTGGTTTAGCAGATATTACTAAAGTTAGACCAAACATGACTCAGGCTGATTTCCGTGACCAATTATCACATGAAAGAGCATTGGAATTCTGTTTAGAAGGTCACCGTTTTGATGATGTAAATCGTTGGGGATGGTTGAAAGATGCCACAAAACTATCAGAATTGAAAAAGCATGACCCTGAATTTGATACTTACAAAACAGGACGTGAATATTTCCCAATTCCACAAAGAGAAATTGATAATAATGCAGGTGTTAAGCAAAATGCCTCTTATTAACTTTTGGTTGAATTGACTTATTGAGGGAGGATTTTCCTCCCTCACATTTTATAAACGATATGAAAAAACATTGTTTTAAGCTGTTGATATTACTTGCTTTTTTTTCTTGTGAGAAAAAAGAAGAAACCCCACAACCTACTACACCCACAACTCCAGTTGTTACCACACCTACTTTTGATATAAATACAATAAAAGATAGTTATGACGAAATTGCCAATCCAACGAATTTTTTACGTTGGGGTGTTTATAATGTTCATGACCCTTCCATCATCAAACATAACGATACTTATTATTGCTATAATACCGACGTAGCATTTGGGTTTGACATCAAACCCGGAATTCAAATCCGTTCTTCAAAAGACCTTGTTCAATGGTTTACTTACGGTTGGGTTTTTGACCAATTGCCAAAAATGGGAGCCGATTTTATTCGCCAAAATGGTACAGTTCCATTCAATTCTCTTTGGGCTCCATACATTACAAAATATAATAACGAATTTAGATTGTACTATTCCTTATCCTCATCTGACCCACGCAGAAGCGTTATTGGACTTGCCACAGCTTCTCATCCAGAAGGACCTTGGACAGAAAAAGGATTAGTTGTGGTTTCGGTCAATGATAATTCAAGACAAACCAATGCCATCGACCCAACAATCGTAACAACCCCAACAGGCGAACAATATTTTTATTATGGCTCTGGTTGGGATGGTATTTATATGCTACAACTCGACCCTGCAACGGGACTTGCTTTAAAAGCAGGTGATAAAGGAAAAAGAATAGCCAATAGAGGTTTTACAGACGGAAAATATAACGGAAACATAGAAGGAGCAGAGATAATCTATAATAAAGAACTAAAAAAATATTATCTATTTATTGCTTACGATTGGTTAGCTACCAAATACAATGTTCGGGTTTGCAGAAGTGATTCGCCGACAGGACCTTTTTATGATTATAACGGAATAGATGCCAATAAAGACGTTGACCATGAACCAATGATTTTAGCTCCTTATCAATTTAATGGACACGTTGGCTGGCAAGGCGTTTCACATTGTTCAGTGTTTCAAAATCCTGATAATGGACAATATTTTATGGGACATCAAGGCAGACCAGCCAATCAGGCTGCATATATGATTTTACACGTTCGGAAAATTTTGTGGACGGAAGACGGTTGGCCTGTGGTTTCTCCTGAAAGATTTGCTTATGAAGAAACCAAAAATGTAGAAGAATCTAAAATTATTGGCGATTGGGAACGCATTAAGTTTAATTATCAAATTGTCCCTGGATACGATAAAGAGCAAACTTCTCCCGATTTTCAGAAATCTGTCGATTTAAAAATTAATGCCGACAAAACCTTAAATACTGACCCTGCAAGCACTTGGAGCTATAATGTACCGTGGTTGACACTAAAATGGAGCGACGGAACAACTGAAAAAGTAAACGTGCAAGCAGGGCGAGATTGGGAAAACAAAAAAGATACTTTCGTTTTTACAGGACTGAATAATAAGGGAACTTCCGTTTGGGGAAAGAAAAAGTAACATAGGTTGCTAACCTGTATATTTTTGACAGGTCAAAAAAAAATGGGCATAGAACAAAAAAATAGTACACAGATGACACAGATAATAATAACACAGATTTTCACAGATTACAGAACGAAATCTGTGAAAATCTGTGCTTCGCAGCATCTGTGTCATCCGTGTTCCATTGTTTGTGAAATTTCAAAAAGATTAGCCTTTTTGTGGCTTATTTTAATGATTTTTAGTTGCCAAAAGCAAACTAAAACGGCTTTGTTTTTTACCAATTTACCATCTTCCGAAACAAAAATTACATTCAATAATCAAATCACAGAAAGCGATTCTGTCAATTTCTACACCAACGAATATATGTACATCGGTTCGGGCGTTGGCGTTGGCGATTTTAATAATGATGGACTGCAAGACGTATTTTTTGGAGCAAGTCAGGTTGGTTGTAAATTATATTTGAATAAAGGGAGTTTCCAATTTGAAGACATTACCGAAAAAGCAGGAATTACAAAAAAACAATGGATAACAGGCGTAAGCGTAATTGACATAAATCAAGATGGTTGGCAGGATATTTACCTTTGCGTTTCACATTTTAAAGATGCCAATCAACGTAAAAATCTGCTTTTGGTGAATCAAGGAGGACAAAATCCAACTTTTAAAGAACAAGCAGCAGACTACGGTTTAGCAGATACAGGTTTTTCAACACAAGCTACTTTTTTAGATTATGACAAAGACGGTGATTTGGATATGTACTTGCTAAATCACAAGCTTTTTGAACCTCAGCCCAACCGTTTAGTTCCTGTTGATTCTACTGGAAATGCTCCTGCTGCTGACAAATTATACCGTAATGATTTTCCTTTGAAACACTTTACCGATGTTTCAAAACAAGCGGGAATTAAAGAAGATGGCTATGGTTTAGGCGTGGTAATAACAGATTTGAACCAAGATAATTACCCAGATATTTACGTAGCAAACGACTATTTGAGTAATGATTGCTTGTGGCTGAACGATAAAAAAGGACATTTTACGAACATTATTGCCAAAGCGACCAAACATCAAAGTTTTAGTAGCATGGGTGTTGATGCGGCTGATATTAATAATGATTTACTGCCCGATTTAGCCGTTTTAGACATGATGCCCAATACCAATGACCGTAAAAAAATGATGGTTTTAGGATTTACACCCGAAAAATTTGAAATGCAAAGAAGTCTTGGATATCAGCAACAGTTTTCAAGAAATATGTTGCAAATAAATCAAGGAAATAGACAAAATAACGAACCACTTTTTTCTGAAATTGGGCATTTAGCAGGCATTGCCGAAACCGATTGGAGTTGGAGTATTTTAATGGCTGATTTTGACAATGATTCTTGGCGAGATATTCATATTAGTAACGGACTTGCCAAAGACTTAACCAATAACGATTTCATTGCTTTTACTCAAGAAGAAAAACACAGCGAATACAGTTTTGGCGGAGGTGATTCTCAAAGTATAAGTCCTGACCAAATTAAAAATTGGCGTAAAAGATTAGATGAATTTGAACCTGTTAAAAAGACAAATTTCTTTTATCACAACAATCAAAATTTAACTTTTGACGACCAATCAAATTTAGTAGGAATCACAGATAAATCAATTTCACAAGGGACAGTTTATGCCGATTTTGACAATGATGGAGATTTGGATTTGATTGTCAATAACATGAATCAAGAGGCATTTGTAATACGAAATGAATTACGTAAATCGACGGCTGATTCGACTCATAATTTTTTAAGAATAGAATTAAAAGGTAGTCTTGGTAATTTGTCAGGAATTGGTGCTAAAGTGTTGATTTATAGTAATAATCAAGTTCAAGTTGCGGAGCAGTCGCCCGTTCGTGGATATGCTTCAACGGTGGATAATCGTTTGCATTTTGGTTTAGGGAATAGCTTGAAAATAGACTCTTTGAAAGTAATTTGGGCAAGTGGAAAGACCCAAACGTTACGAAATTTAAAAGTAAATCAGTCTATTATTTTGAGTGAAAAATTGGCGAATATTTTATCATCGCCGTTGTCTGTGTCTTCACAGACGATATTCACATCGCCGTTGTCTGTGTCTTCACAAACAATAAATTTCAAACATCAAGAAACGCCATTTTTCGATTATTATATTCGTCGATTACAACCTCAAAAATATTCACAATTAGGACCGTGCATGGCAAAAGGTGATATTAACGAAGATGGATTAGATGATTTTTTTGTGGGTGGTGCTGCCAGACAATCAGGAAAGTTATTTGTACAAAAACAAGATGGTAGTTTTGACGGGAAGGAGTTAGAAACTTTCGGGAAAATGGAAGAAGATTTAGCTTCTGAATTTTTTGATGTTGATAATGATAAAGATTTAGACCTTTTAGTAGTAGGTGGAAGTACAGAATATCCAAGAGGTTTTGCGTCAGTACCAAGATTATTTTTAAACGATGGGAAAGGAAATTTTAAAAGAAATCAAAATGCTTTCTCACAAAATATAAATGTATTTTCAAGTACAATTGCCCTAAATGATTTTGATAAAGATGGTGATTTAGACGTATTTATTGGCGGTAGAATTGATAACGAGAACTTTCCAAAATCACCCAAAAGTTTTTTGTTTGAAAATAATCGAGGCGTATTTAAAGACGTAACTGATTTATTCAGTAGCGATTTTCAAGATTTGGGAATGATTACAGATGCTCTTTGGGTAGATGTTGATAATGATAAAATTGAAGATTTAGTGGTTGCAGGAGAATGGATACCAATTCGTTTTTTCAAAAATACCAAAAAGAAATTAGTTGAAATTACTGATAAGATTGGCTTGAAAAATAATGCAGGAATGTGGCGTTCTTTGGCTTCAGCAGATTTGGACGGTGACGGTGATTTGGATTTAGTAGCAGGAAATTACGGTCAAAATAATAAATATCATGTTACTGCTGAAAGACCATTTTATCTTTTTGCCAAAGACTTAGACAATAGTGGTACTAACGAATTAATGCCAGCGTATCACATTCGTAATGCAAATCAAGAATTTGAATTATTCCCAGATTTTGACAGAACTCAAATTGCCGAGCAAACGCCAATTATCAAGAAAAAATACCTTTATCATAAAGATTTCGCACAAGTTACCATGAATCAATTAATAGACGATTTTGGGCAAGAAAATTTGCTGAAACTACCTTGTGAAACTACCCAAAGCGTTTGGTTGGAAAACATGGGAAATGGAGAATTTAAAAGTCATGATTTACCAATCGAAGCACAATTTGCACCTGTCAATTGTATTGTAATTTCAGATTTTGATAACGATAATCAACTTGACATTTTATTGGCAGGTAATGAATATCAAACCGAATATTCAACGGGTAGAACTGATGCTTCGTTGGGTTTGATGTTAAAAGGAAATGGCAAAGGAAGTTTTAAAAGTATTCCTACTTATAAAAGTGGTTTCTTAGTGGAAGGAGATGTAAAATCAATGCTTTTGATTGATAATCAAATAGTTGCAGGAATTAATAATGAGCCTGTTAAAGTGTTTAGTACAAGATTTAAAGATTTGAATAGTGCAGTGAAAACTAAAAAATAGTTACCAAATAAATTTCTAATGAAAAAAATATTATTCCTTTTGTTAATTGCAAGTAATGCAATGGCTCAATTAGTTGAATTGCCCAATGGTAATCCAATTATTAAAGATAAATTTACTGCTGACCCTGCTGCATTAGTTTATAAAGACAAAATGTACATTTATGCAGGACACGACGAAGCCCCTGTTAAGGAACAACGTTACGTAATGAATGAGTGGTTGGTTTTCTCAACTTCTGATATGAAAACTTGGACTGAACACGCTGTACCGTTAAAAGCAACAGATTTTGCATGGGCAAAAGGCGACGCTTGGGCGTCGCAAGTGGTGGAACGTAACGGAAAATTTTATTGGTATGTGGCTATTTCTCATGGAACAATTCATGGAAAATCAATCGGTGTAGCAGTTGCAGATAATCCACTTGGACCTTTTAAAGATGCGAGAGGTTCGGCAATTATTACCAATGATATGACCAAAGGGGCAAAGATTTCTTGGGACGATATTGACCCAACCGTTTTTATTGATGACGACGGACAAGCCTATCTTTTTTGGGGAAATACTGCTTGTTATTATGCCAAATTAAAGCCTAATATGACTGAATTAGACGGTGAAATCAAGCAAGTAGAAGTACCAACAAAATTTACAGAAGCTCCTTGGGTGCATAAACGTAAAGGCATTTATTATTTGAGTTATTCAATTGATTTTCCAGAAAAAACCGTTTATGCAACCAGCAAGAGCATTCATGGCCCTTGGAAATTTGAAAGTTTAATTTGTGAAAATGCAGGAAATTGTAATACCAATCACCACGCAATTGTGGATTTTAAAGGTAAAAGTTATTTTGTTTATCACAACGGAGCTTTATCGCCAGATGCGGCAAGTTTTCATCGTTCGGTTTGCGTAGATGAATTGAAATACGATAAAAATGGAAAAATTTTGCCTATTGTAATGACTTCGGCAGGATTGAAATAATTAAGTATCGTAGAACCTCACCCCCGCCCCCTCTCCAAAAGAGAGGGGAGTATTCGTTCTTTATCTCCCCTCTCTCTTGGAGAGGGGGCGGGGGTGAGGTTTTGTGGGCTTTACCATACTCTGTACTTTTGTTCAATCTTAATCAAATACAATAGCGAATACTAATTGCCAAAACCTAAAAAACATTGAAAAATATATTTAAACATAGTATTCTTTTAGCCATCATTTTTGCGAGTGTTTTTCCCACTGCTGCACAAATGCAAACCTTTCCGTTGCAGTCGGTAAAGTTGACGAATGGTGCTTTTAAAAATGCTCAGGACGTTGATTTGAAATACATTTTAGCTCTAAATACCGATAAATTATTAGCTCCCTATTTGATTGACGCAGGTTTAGCTTTAAAAGCTGAAAGATACGGTAATTGGGAAAGTTCAGGACTTGATGGGCATATCGGAGGGCATTATTTGTCGGCTTTGGCAATGATGTATGCTTCCACAAAAAATGCCGAATTAAAGAGCCGTTTAGATTATATGATTTCTGAATTAGCTCGTTGTCAAGCTAAAAATGGCAATGGTTATGTGGGTGGTATTCCGCAAGGAAAAGTATTTTGGGAACGTATCCATAAAGGCGATATTGATGGCAGTAGCTTCGGTTTGAACAATACTTGGGTACCTCTTTACAACATTCACAAACTTTTTGCAGGCTTACGAGATGCGTATCAGTTTACCAATAATAAGCAAGCTTTGAAGGTTTTTATTGGTTTGGGAGATTGGTTTGCGGACTTAATAAAACCGCTTTCAGATGAACAAATCCAAATAATGTTGCGGACAGAGCATGGCGGAATGAATGAAGTTTTTGCTGATTTATACGAAATCACAAAGGACAAAAAGTATCTCCAAATTGCAGAAAAAATATCGCACAAAGCTATTTTAAATCCATTAATTCAGAAGCAAGATAAATTGACGGGTTTGCACGCCAATACGCAAATTCCAAAAGTGATTGGGTTTGAAAAAATAGCTCAGTTGAATGGAAACAAAGATTGGTCTGACGCCGCAGTTTATTTTTGGAATAATTTGACGCAAAAAAGAAGCGTTGCTTTTGGTGGAAATAGCGTTCGAGAACATTTTAATCCAACTAATGATTTTTCTAAAATGTTGGAGTCGAATCAAGGGCCAGAAACGTGCAATTCTTACAATATGCTTCGTTTGAGTAAAGCACTTTTCTTGGATAAAAATGATTTGCAATACCTCGATTTTTATGAGAAAACGCTTTACAATCATATTCTTTCGAGCCAACATCCAACGCATGGTGGTTTTGTTTATTTTACGCCCATTCGTCCAAATCATTACCGAGTTTATTCTCAACCAGAAACAAGTATGTGGTGTTGTGTGGGTTCAGGTATAGAAAATCATACTAAATATGGCGAGTTGATTTACAGTCATAATCAGCAAGATTTATTTGTAAACTTATTTATTCCATCTGAACTAAACTGGGCAGACCGAGACATAAAACTCACGCAAAAAACGCAATTTCCATTCAGCAATTTTTCAGAAATGATTGTCAATTTAAAGCAATCGAAAAACTTTAAAATTGGGATTCGTTTCCCGAAATGGACAAGTCAAATGAAAGTTTCGGTTAATGGTGTAAATCAGAAATTTACTGCAAAATCATCTGAATACATTTTGCTTAGTAGAAAATGGAAAAATGGCGATAAAATTTTGGTAGAATTGCCGATGAAAACGCATTTGGAATATTTGCCAGATAGTTCAAATTGGGCGGCTATTATGCACGGGCCAATTGTTTTAGCTGCCAAAACAGATACAACAAATTTAGATGGACTTTTTGCAGATGATAGCAGAATGGGACACGAAGCCAAAGGAAAATTATATCCTTTGGAAACTGCTGTGGCATTGGTTGACGATAACAAAAATTATTTGAATAAGATAAAGACTATCAATCCTAAAAAACTTGAATTTTCGTTTTCAAATCTTACCCTGATTCCGTTTTTTGAATTGCACGATGCACGTTATCAAATGTATTTCCAAACGATGAATTCGGAAGAATTTACGAAAAATACAGAGAAATTTAAAAACTACGAATCTCAGATTTTAGCTTTGGAAGCCAACACCGTTGATAAAATAAATTGTGGTGAACAACAACCCGAAGTTGACCACAATTATAAAGGCGAAAAAAGCGACTCAGGTTATGAAGAAGGGCATTTTTGGAGAAATACAAAAGCATTCATTTCTTATCAATTAAGTAATAAAAATTTAGAAGGAAAATTCATTGAAATATCAGTTTTAGACAAATTTAAAACAGAAAATATGGCATTTTTATTGAATGAAAAGCCTTTAGAAATATTATCAAATGAGAATAAAATCATAAAGTTGAAAATTCCTGATTCGGAAAATTTAACTAAAAATCTTGTACTAAAAATCAGTGCAAACAATGGTGTATATTCACCTCGAATTCATCAAATTAGATTAACAATAAAACCTTAATTCATTGAAAAAGACATCTTTATCAATCGTTTTTTCTTTGTTTTTGTCAGGAATGATTTCCGCACAAAACAAAATTACTTTGAATACCGATTTGGCTAAAACCAAAATCGATAAACACATTTATGGGCATTTCGCTGAGCATTTGGGAAAATGTATTTACGGTGGAATGTATGTGGGTGAAAACAACACAAAAATACCGAATACAAACGGTGTTCGTAATGACGTAATTAAAGCTTTGAAAGACTTGAAAGTGCCTAATTTACGTTGGCCAGGTGGTTGTTTTGCAGATACTTACCAATGGAAAGATGGTATTGGACCAAAAGCAAAACGCCCAAGTATGATTAATGCTTGGTGGGGCGGCGTTACGGAAGATAACAGTTTTGGAACGCATGATTTCTTGGATTTATGCGAGCGTATCGGTGCTGAACCATATTTAGCGGGTAACGTAGGAAGTGGTACTGTGAAGGATTTAACTGATTGGGTAACGTATGTGAATCACCCAACGGGAAGCCCAATGTCAGAATTACGTAAACAAAATGGTCGTGAAAAGCCTTGGAACGTAAAAATTTGGGGTGTTGGTAACGAAGCTTGGGGTTGCGGAGGAAATATGACGGCCGAACATTACAGTAATATTTATCGTCAATACGCAACTTTTATGGCAGATTGGAGCAATACAGGCGGTTTATACAGAATTGCTTCGGGAGCAAGTGATGGCGACTATGCTTGGACAGAAACTTTGATGAAAAACATTCCTCATAATATGCTTTCAGGCGTAGCATTGCACCATTATTCTGTTTTGAGTTGGGGCGATAAAGGACCTTCGGTAGATTTTACGGAAGCTCAATATTTCAAAACAATGGATGAAGCTTGGAAAATGGAAGAATTCGTAACTCGTCACTCAACGATTATGGATAAATACGACCCAGCTAAGAAAATTGCTTTGGTTGTTGACGAATGGGGCGGTTGGTATAATGTTGAAGCAGGAACAAATCCGGGCTTTTTATACCAACAAAATACCATGCGTGATGCCATGATTGCAGGGATTACTTTAAACATTTTCAATAATCATGCTGACCGTGTAAGAGTTGCTAACTTAGCTCAAATTGTAAACGTGTTACAGTCGGTTATTTTAACAAACGAAGAGAAAATGTTGCTTACGCCAACGTATCACGTCATGAAAATGTACAACGTTCACCAAGATGCAACGCTTGTTCCTATTTCGATTGAATCGGCTTCTTATGAATATCAAGGCAAAAAATTGACGGCTGTTTCTGCTTCTGCTTCAAAAGATGCAACGGGTAGTTTGAACGTTTCTTTAACAAATATTGATTTTGCAAAACCACAGGAAGTAACCATCAATTTGAGAGGTGAAGATTTTACAAAAGTTTCTGGACAAATCTTAGCTTCTGCAAAAATCAATGATTTCAACTCTTTCGAGAATCCTAACAAAATTGCCGTACAAGATTTCAAAGGAGCAAAATTAGAAAAAGGAGTATTAAAATTGACACTTCCTGCTTATTCGGTAGTGGTTTTGAATTTGAAAAAGTAACACAGGTTTCTAACCTGTCATCAGTAAAGTAACACAGGTTTCCAACCTGTCATCAGTCAAGTAACACAGGTTTCTAACCTGTTGTCACCAGTAAAGTAGCACAGATTTCCAATCTGTCATCAGTAAAGTAACACAGGTTTCCACCCTGTTAAATATTAAAATGACAGGTTGGAAACCTGTCCTATGTTAAAATGAAAAAAATATATATTATCGCTTTGTGTTTATTCGGAATAAACGCTTTTGCTCAGAAGAAAATAGTTGTAGATGTTCCTAATAAAGTTTCGGAAATTCAGCCAACCATGTGGGGCGTATTTTTTGAAGATATTAATATGGGAGCCGATGGCGGTATTTATGCCGAATTAATTAAAAACCGTTCATTTGAGTTTGCGAAGCCTTTAATGGGCTGGAATATTGAATATCCTGCCGAAGCAAAAAAAGAAGTCATTGTGAAATTAAGACATGAAGGCGAAATTTTGGTACAGAATAGAATGGACAAAACCTCAGCCAATCCACGCTATCTAACAGTTACCGTAAACAATACCCAAAAAGGAGAACTCGGACTTTCAAACGAAGGCTTTAAAGGAATGGGTTTCAAAAGTGGATTACGTTATGATTTCTCAGTTTTAGCAAGAGTAATTACGGGGTCGGTAAAAATGCACATCGAGTTATTAAATGCTAAAAAAGAAGTTATTGGAAGTACCCTTGTTACGCCAAATACTAAGGAGTGGTCTAAAATTGAATCAAGTTTTAATGCACTTGCTTCAGAACCAAAAGGTACATTTCGTATTTGGTTTGAAGGCACAGGGGTTGTTGATTTAGATATGATTTCATTGTTCCCTTCTGATACTTGGAAAGGGCGTAAAGGTGGAATGCGTGCTGATATGATTCAATTATTAGCCGATATGAAACCTGGTTTTGTTCGTTTCCCTGGAGGTTGTATTGTAGAAGGATTTGACTTGAATAACCGTTACCAATGGAAAAAAACATTAGGGCCAATCGAAGAACGTCAGTTAATCATGAACCGTTGGAATATTGAGTTTACGCACCGTCCAGCTCCAGATTATTTCCAAACTTTCGGTTTAGGGTTCTTTGAATATTTCCAATTATGTGATGATATTGGTGCTGCTCCACTACCAATTTTAAATTGTGGAATGGCTTGTCAATTCAATTCTGCGGAAGTTGTGCCATTAGACCAATTACAACCTTATATCGACGATGCACTTGATTTAATTGAATTTGCCAATGGCGATGTTTCTACCAAATGGGGTAAAACTCGTGCAGATATGGGGCATCCTGCACCCTTTAATTTAACAATGATGGGAATTGGAAACGAAAACTGGGGACCTCAATATGTAGAACGTTTGAAAATATTTACAAAGGCAATCAAAGCCAAATATCCAACGATGAAAATTGTAAATAGCTCAGGTATTGACCCAGAAAGCCGTATTTTTCAACATTTGAATACTGAATTACGTGCCATGAATGCTGACATCATCGACGAACATTATTACAATAAACCTGAGTGGTTTTTGAAAAATGCAAGTCGTTATGATTCTTACGACCGTAATGGTTCAAAGGTTTTTGCAGGTGAATATGCAGCTCAAAGTGTACAAACGGTGAGTCCAAATAATAAAAATACTTGGCAATGTGCTATGTCAGAAGCTGCTTTTATGACAGGTTTAGAACGTAATGCTGCCGTAGTGAGTATGGCTTCTTATGCTCCATTATTTGCTCATGCTGATGGCTGGCAATGGACGCCAGATTTGATTTGGGTGGACAATCTCCGTAGTTATGGAACGCCAAATTATTACGTTCAAAAATTATACAGTAACAATAAAGGAACGCACGTATTGCCAATTACTGAAAGTGGTTCGACCATAGCAGGGAAAGATAGTTTATACGCAGCGGCAGCTTGGGACAAAAATGCCAATGAGGTAATTATCAAGGTTGTGAACGTATCTGAAAAAGCTCAAAACCATGAATTGTCATTGGCAGGTGTTAAAAAACTCGACCCTAAAGCAAAGACGTTTGTGATGCAAAAAGACAATTTGAATGAAGTGAATTCATTTGAAAATGCAACAAATGTTAGTCCAGCAGAACAGGACATAACTGTTGATGTCAAAAAGAAAACGATTAATTTAAGTTTACCTGCAAAATCATTTATCGTTTATCGAGTAAAGGTTTTAGATAAGTAAAATATTGTCTTTTCTCTGAATATAGGATTATTAGCTATTAAGATTTTACTGAAATTATCTTGATAATTGATAATCCTAAATTTATAGTAAAGCCTAAAAATCATAAATGAAAAATAACCTACTTGCCTCATTAAATATTATCCTTTGCTTGCTGTTTATCCAATTTTTAGGTGTTGCCCAAGTAAAAAAGCCGTTATACCGTGACCCTATTTACGATGGTGCTGCTGACCCTGTTGTAATCTGGAATAAGCCCGCCCAAAAATGGTTTATGTATTACACAAACCGTCGGGCTAAAGCAGAAGGTTTAGATGGCGTTACATGGGTACATGGTACACGTATTGGCATAGCAGAATCAAGTGATGGTGTAAATTGGTCGTATAAAGATACTTGTGATATTCAATATCGTTTGACAGATTACACACATTGGGCTCCTGAAGTCATTGAAAACAAAGGGCTTTTCCATATGTATTTGACTTATGTACCCGGTGTTTTTAAAGATTGGAAACATCCTCGATACATCGTTCATCTAACCAGTAAAAACGGTATCAATTGGCATTTTGAATCCAAATTAAAACTTGCTTCCGAACGTTGCATTGATGCTTGTGTTTTTCCGTTATCGAATGGTTCGTGGCGAATGTATTATAACAACGAAGCCGACGGAAAATCAATTTATTATGCCGATTCACCCGATTTGTATCAATGGACGGATTCGGGAAAAAGAGTTATCGGCGATAAAGGCGGAGAAGGTCCAAAAGTGTTTGAATGGCAAGGAAAATATTGGATGGTTGTTGATAATTGGCAAGGCTTAGGCGTTTATCAGTCTGATGATTTAGTTAATTGGAAACGACAAGCCAATAATATTCTCAAAGAAGCAGGAAAAGGCATTGATGATGGTGTTATGGGAGGACATCCAGATGTGGTAGTTAGCGGTGATAAAGCCTATATTTACTATTTTACCCATCCCGAAAAAACTTCAGAAAATAAAGGCGTTGATAATTATGGAACTCGTAGAAGCTCCATACAATTGGCAGAATTAGAATATCAGAATGGAGACATTGTTTGTAATCGTGATAAAGTCTTAAACAATGTTAGACTTTTACAAAAAGGCGAAATCTTCACGCATGACCCAAGTACCGTAAAATTTGATAATGGAAAATACTTCTATTTTTCCACAGGAAATGGTATTCAAGCTGTTCAATCGACCGATTTAAAGAATTGGAAAATTACAAAATCCATTTTTGAAAAAGATAAATTTCCCGCTTGGATTACAGAATTGGTTAAAGATTTCAAAGGACATTTTTGGGCTCCTGATGTCATTTTTATGAATGGTTATTATTATTTGTACTATTCGTGTTCTTTCTTTGGTTCGGCGGTTTCTGCTATTGGAGTGGTACGTTCCAAATCCTTAGACCCAAAATCTGAGAAGTATCTTTGGGAAGATTTAGGCATGGTTGTGAAATCTGAAAAGAAGACTGATTTTAATGCTATTGACCCCGCTTTATTTCGTGATGATAATAACAAAATCTACTTGACTTACGGCTCGTTTCATGGTGGAATTGGAGCTGTTGAAATTGATTCTGTTTCTGGAAAAACGGTCGGTGAAATCAAAAAACTGGCAGGTGGGAGAGAGTCAGATTGGGAAGCTCCGTACATCATCAAAAACAAAGAAGAATATTTCCTTTTTGCCAATAACGGTCTGTGTTGTAAAGGTTTAAATAGTACCTATCGAGTGGTAGGCGGAAAATCTAAATCAATTTTTGGACCTTATCTTGACCAAGAAGGACGTGATTTGACCAAAGGTGGCGGAACTACCGTTTTGGCTACCAAAGGCAATGTCATTGGACCGGGGCATTTTGGTTTATTATTGAAAGACAACAAGAAATTAATCTCCACTCATTTCTATGACCCCTACAAAGAAGGTCAGCCAACTTTCAAGTTTTGGGAATTAAAATTTAAGAATAATTGGGTTGTTTTGCAGGATTCTTTTGATAATTAATAAAAATAAAGTAATATTGTGTCATTAGTACACGATTTGGAAGAGATTTTAGCAATTTTGCATTTTTAAGGAATATTTGTTTGATTCGTGAAAATATTTACCTGAATAAATCAATTATTAAGCATTTTCATGGCGAATTATCCACATATTAATAGAATTCTTGTTGCACTTGACTGTATCGTGTTTGGCTTTGACGGAGAAGACATAAAATTATTGCTCATCAAGAGAAATTTTGACCCCGAAAAAGGAAAATGGTCATTGATGGGAGGCTTTTTAGAATCTGATGAAGACCTCGAAGATGCCACCAATCGGATTTTATATGATTTGACAGGATTGAAAGGAATTTATTTTGAAGAGATTCAAACTTTTGGAAAAGTAAACCGTGACCCTGTTGAAAGAACATTATCCGTTTGTTTCTTTGCATTAATTAATATTCATGCTCATGACCAAGATTCTGCAAAGGCTCAAAATGCTTTTTGGATAAATCTGAAAAATAGACCAGAACTCATTTTTGACCATAATGAAATGGTTGATATTGCTCTGGAAAGACTAAGATACAAGGCAGCTTTGCATCCGATTGGATTTGAGTTGTTGCCAGAAAAATTTACCATTCCGCAGTTACAAAAACTCTACGAAGCCATTTATGATTCACTTTTAGACCGAAGAAATTTTAGTCGAAAAATACTTTCTACTAAACTATTATTGGATACAGGTGAAAAGAACGAAAACTCTACCACGAAAAAAGCAATTCTGTATAAATTAGATAAAGATAAATATCAAAAGCAATTTAACGCTTTTCATTATTTTATTTCAGATTCAGTTCGATAAGGGAGAGAAACTATTGAAAGATTTTTAATTAAAATTATAATTGTGTTAAATAAACACGAATAACAAAAATGCAAAATAAATTCACAATTGGGCTTGACTATGGTACAGATTCGGTACGTGCTTTAGTTGTTAATACTCAGACAGGTGAAAATGTTGGAACTGCTGTTCATTATTACGAAAGATGGAAGAAAGGATTGTTTTGTGATGCTTCCATTTCGCAATTCAGACAACACCCACTTGACTATGTAGAAGGCTTGGAAGGAGCAGTTAAAGGAGCTTTAGCGGGTCTTCCAGATGAGGTAAAGCAAAACGTAGTCGGGATTTCAGTGGATACCACAGGTTCTACTCCAGTAGCGGTTGATTCAACTGGTGTTCCATTAGCTTTATTGCCAGAATTTGCAGAAAATCCAAATGGAATGTTTATCCTTTGGAAAGACCATACCGCTAATGCAGAAGCCGAAGAAATCAATAATTTAGCTCATCATTGGGATGTTGATTATACAAAATATGTAGGCGGAATTTACTCTTCTGAGTGGTATTGGGCAAAAATTTTACGTACCCTTCGTGTAGATAAGAACGTTCAAGAAAAGGCTTTTTCTTGGGTTGAACACTGTGATTGGATTTCTGCTTTGCTTACAGGAAATACGAATCCATTAACTTTCAAGCGTTCAAGATGTGCCGCAGGACATAAAGCTCTTTGGCATGAAGAATTTGAAGGTTTGCCGTCAGAAAATTTTTTAACAAAACTTGACCCATTATTGGGCGGTTTACGTGATAGACTTTTCAGAAATACTTATACTTCTGACGAATCTATGGGAACAATTTCTGAAGAATGGGCTACAAAATTAGGTATTCCTTCAGACGTGAAAATTGGCGTTGGTGCATTCGATTGCCACATGGGAGCAGTTGGTGCTGAAATTGAGCCTTATGATTTCGTGCGTGTAATGGGAACTTCTACTTGTGATATGTTGATTGCTCCAAATGAAGAAATTGGGCATTTACTTATCAAAGGTATTTGTGGTCAAGTTGACGGTTCAATTATTCCAAATATGTTGGGAATGGAGGCAGGGCAATCTGCTTATGGTGATTATTACGCTTGGTTTCAACGCATCATTACTGAACCTGTAAGAAGTCTTTTGGGCGATGCAGCGGCAGAAGAATTGAGTCAAAAATTGATTCCATATTTATCTGAACAAGCGTCACAATTACCCATTACAGAAAACGATATTGTAGCAACAGATTGGATAAATGGTAGAAGAACTCCCGATGCCAATCATACCTTGAAAGCCTCTTTTATGGGTTTAGGTTTAGGAACTGATGCTGTTAAAATATTCAAAATGATTGTGGAGGCTACGGCTTATGGCTCAAAAGCCATTGTAGATAGATTTATTCAAGAAGGTGTGCCAATTAAGCAAGTAATTGCTATTGGTGGCGTTGCCAAAAAATCACCATTTGTGATGCAAACGCTTTCAGATGTATTGAATATGCCGATTAAAGTGGCAAGTTCAGACCAAGCGTGTGCATTGGGTGCTGCCATGAATGCCTCAGTTGCCGCAGGAATTCACGCAACATTAGCTGACGCACAAAAAGCAATGGGTTCTGGTTTTGATGCCAATTACACGCCACGTCCAGAAGCGGTTGAAGTTTATAAAAGTTTATACGAAAAATATCAAAAATTAGGAAAATTCACTGAAAATAATGCTTAATCTAAAGAGTTTTGAAGTTTGGTTTGTAACAGGTAGCCAACATTTATACGGAGAAGAAACACTTCGTCAAGTTGATGAACACTCAAAAGTCATCGCTGATTCATTTAACAATGCTTCGCAAATCCCTGTGAAAGTGGTTTTTAAACCAGTTGTGAAGTCTGCTGAGGAAATTACAACCATTTGTAAAGCAGCCAATGCTACGCCAAATTGTATTGGTATCATCGCTTGGATGCACACATTTTCACCTGCTAAAATGTGGATTAATGGCTTGAATGTTCTTCAATTGCCATTGTTGCATTTACACACACAATTTAACCGTGATATTCCATATTCAGATATTGACATGGATTTCATGAACTTGAACCAGTCGGCTCATGGTGACCGTGAATTTGGACATATCATGTCTAAAATGCGTATCAATCGTAAAGTAGTAGTTGGTCACTGGCAAGCAGAATCTGTACTTGACAAAATTAATGTTTGGTCACGTGTGGCAGTTGGAACTTACAAAATGAAAACCATGAAATTGGCTCGTTTTGGCGATAATATGCGTTACGTTGCAGTTACAGACGGCGATAAAGTATCGGCAGAAATGAAGTTTGGTTTTGAGGTAAATACTTATGCCGTTGGAGATTTGGTAAAAGTAATTAATCAAATTTCTGATGCTGAAATTCAAACTTTGATTAAAGAATACGAAGCTACCTACCAAATGATGTCATCATTGGCAAGTAGTGGAGCAATGCGTTCGTCTTTAGTAGAAGCTGCAAGAATTGAATTAGGATTAAAAGCATTTTTAGAAGACGGAGGTTATTCAGCTTATACAAATACTTTTGAAGATTTACACGGAATGCGTCAGTTACCGGGGATTGGTTCACAACGTATGATGGCAGCAGGTTATGGTTACGGTGGCGAAGGCGACTGGAAAACATCTGCAATGGTTCATGTTTTGAAAGCAATGTCAAGCGGAATGCAAGGTGGTACTTCTTTCATGGAAGATTATACTTATCATTTCAATCCTGCAAATCCAATGGTATTGGGTTCTCACATGTTGGAAGTTTGCCCAACCATTGCTGACGGAATTGTAAAATGCGAAGTTCATCCATTAGGAATTGGCGGAAAAGAAGACCCTGTTCGTTTAGTTTTCAACGGTCAAGAAGGTCCAGCAATCAATGTTTCATTAGTTGATATGGGCAATCGTTTTAGATTAATCGTAAACGAAGTTGATGCAGTTAAAGTAACCGAAGAATTCCCTAAATTACCAACGGCTCGTGCTTTGTGGAAACCACAACCAAGCATGGAAGTAGGCTTACAATCTTGGATTCTGGCAGGTGGAGCTCACCATACCGTTTATAGTCAAACTATCACAACAGAATACATTGAAGATTTAGCTGATATGTTGAATGTTGAATTAGTAATTATCGACAAAGACACAACAATTCGTGGCTTGAAAAACGAGTTGAGATACAACGAAGTTGCTTTTAAATAAAAAAATATTTTCTGACAGTAGGGTTTGTGTATTTAAAATTGTGATGTAATTAGAATTCTATGATATATTAAGATTCTTTAATTACATTGAGAAGAATTTTGAGATACACAGCCCTTTTGTTTTATCTCATAAACAAAACAATTTCAAATTAATATGTCAGAAAATAAAAACATCATTAGAAAGTTAGATGCCCGTAAAAGAATTGCTTTAGTAGCTCACGACAATAAGAAAGATGATTTAATAGATTGGGCAATTTATAATAAAACGGTCTTGTCCAAACATCAACTTTTTGCCACAGGTACAACAGGAAGGCTTTTAGAAGAATCACTTGATGTTCATGTTACCAAATTTTTAAGCGGTCCATTAGGAGGCGACCAACAAATAGGGGCTTTAATTGCAGAAGGAAAAATAGATATTCTTTTCTTTTTTTGGGACCCGATGGAAGCACAACCGCATGACCCAGATATCAAAGCACTTTTACGATTAGGAGTAGTATGGAATATTCCTATGGCTTGCGACCGTGCAACGGCAGATTTCTTATTGACTTCAAGCCTTATGCACAGCGAATACGAAACCATAATTCCTGATTATAAAAGTTATTTAAAGAGAAATATACCATTATGAGTATTTATAAATCACTGAAAGAAGAATGTTTTGAAGCAAATATGATGCTTCCAAAATTAGGCTTGGTGTTATTTACCTTCGGAAACGTAAGTGCCGTAGATAGAGAAAAAGGCGTTTTTGCTATCAAACCAAGTGGTGTAGATTATGACTTATTGAAGCCAGAAGACATCGTAATTATGGATTATGATGCCAAAGTGGTAGAAGGAGCAATGCGTCCGTCGTCTGATACCAAAACTCATGCTCAATTATACAAAAATTGGGAAGACATTGGCGGAATTACGCACACACATAGCACTCATGCAGTAGCTTGGGCTCAAGCAGGAAAAGATATTCCAATTTTCGGAACAACTCACGCCGACCATACGCACCAAGATATTCCTTGTGCGGCAGTGTTAACCGATGAAATGATTGAGGGAGATTATGAGTATGAAACAGGAAATCAAATCTTTGATTGTTTTAGAGACAAACAGTTATCTCACAAAGAAATGGAAATGGTTTTATTACAAAATCATGGACCTTTTACTTGGGGGAAAACCGCTCAAAAATCAGTTTATAATGCCGCAGTGTTAGAAGAAGTTGCTCGTATGGCATATTTGACCTTACAGATAAACCCACTAACGCCACGCATTAAAGACACACTTAGAATGAAACATTATGAGCGTAAACATGGCAAAAATGCCTATTACGGTCAAGGGTGTTAAAATGTAACGCAGGAATCTTTCCTGTAAACTATGTAACACGGGAATCTTTCCCGTGATTTGATTAAACATTTCACGGGAAGGATTCCCGTGTTACCATTCCTCAAAAACAACAAACATGAAACTTGGATTAGAAACCCTCGACTACTGCATTTTCTTTATCTATTTTGTCATCGTTTCCAGTTATGGATACTGGGTTTACAAAAATAAAGGTAAACAAGATGGTGGCGACTCAAAAGATTTTTTCCTTGCTGAAGGTTCACTTACTTGGTGGGCAATTGGTGCTTCGATTATTGCTTCAAATATTTCTGCCGAACAATTTATTGGTATGAGCGGACAGGCATTTCAATTAGGAATTGCCATTTCTGTTTATGAATTATTAGGTGGTGTTTCGTTAATAATTGTGGCGGTTTATTTTCTTCCAATGTATCTCAGGAATAAGATTTATACCATGCCACAGTTCCTTGCCAAACGTTACGATGAGCGTTTAGCTACCATTATGGCTGTATTCTGGTTATTCTTGTACATTTTCGTAAACTTAACTTCAATCATTTATTTAGGTGGAATTAGCTTAGAAAAAATGACAGGTTTAAGCTTTATGACTTGTACTTTATTCCTAACAGTATTTGCGGTAATTATTACCTTAGGAGGGATGAAAGTGATTGGTTATACCGATGTTATTCAAGTAGTTTGCTTGATTTTCGGAGGATTGGCGACCACTTATTTAGCACTTGATTTATTGTCAAATAAAGTGGGTACAGGTTCGGGTGTTTTAGAAGGTTTATCCTTGATTAAAGACAAAGCGGATAGTCATTTACACATGATTTTTACGCCAAATCAATACCAAGTTCATGATGGTAGAGGAGGTTTTATTGATGCTTATCGTCAATTACCGGGTATTATGATGTTCATTATTGGCGGTCAATGGGTTAATAACCTTAATTACTTCGGATGTAACCAATACATGACGCAAAGAGCTTTAGGTGCTGATATTTCAACGGCACGAAATGGGGTATTATTTGCAGGATTTATGAAAATGTTAATGCCATTTATCGTAGTTCTTCCAGGATTGGCGGCTTATGTTATTTTCCAAGAAAATGCAGACGCTTCAATTGTAAATGGAATTACGCAAGACGGTATTGTGAAACCAGATAATGCTTATCCTGTGTTATTAAATCTTTTACCTGTTGGCTTGAAAGGTTTAGCTTTTGCAGCTTTAACGGCAGCGATTGTAGCGAGTTTAGCAGGTAAAGCAAACAGTATTTCAACGATTTATGTATTAGATATTCACCGTAAATATTTCAACAAAAATCTTACTGAAAAACAAACGGTTTGGACGGGTAGAGTTGCTATTATCGTAGCTTTTGCCATTGCTTTGGTGGTGAGTCCATTATTGAGAAACTTCGGTCAAGCATTTGAGTATATCCAAGTTTATACGGGTTATATTTCTCCGGGTATTTTGAGTATTTTCTTATTAGGTTTCTTCTGGAAAAAGGCAACTGCCAATGGTGCTTTAACGGCAGCTATTTTGAGTATTGCTTTGTCTTCATGGATTAATTATCAGTTCCCTGAATTCCCA
This sequence comes from Arcicella aurantiaca, assembly GCF_003148625.1. Lineage (GTDB taxonomy): Bacteria > Bacteroidota > Bacteroidia > Cytophagales > Spirosomataceae > Arcicella > Arcicella aurantiaca. Next base: position 78,147 of record NZ_QGGO01000009.1, read on the forward strand.
TTCATGAACCGTATGGGCGTTGTATTCTGGATTTGTTCATTAGTTCACGGTGCAATCAGCTTGATAGAATCTAAAGGAAAAGACCATCCAAATGCTTTTGAAGTAAATAGAGAATGGTTTAAAGTAGAACCAATGTTTAGATATGGTTCAATTGTAATTCTTGCCATTTTTAGTATTATTTACTTTATTTTCTGGTAAAGAAAATTGCTGAAAATAAGGTGTCATATTTGACTTGGAGGAACTTCCCGAAAGTTCAAAACTTTCGGGAAGTTGAACGGAAATGACTTGCTACTTTAAAATTTACAATTCCCTTAAATAATCATCAAAACTCCAAAAACGATATTAACATGAAAATAAAATCATTTCTTACGCTCGCATTAGGTATTGTAATTTTACAAAGTTGTTCGAGTAAAAAAAACGAAGACAATCAACAAAAAGATTCTGTAACTGTGAATAAAATTGAAAAAACATCATTTGGAAATCTTCCAGATGGACGTACTGCCGACTCATACACATTGAAAAATGCCAATGGTATGGAAGTGAAAATTACTAATTACGGTGGTGTAGTTTCGCATTGGACTGCCCCTGACAAAGACGGAAAATACGAAGACATCGTTTTGGGTTTTGATTCTTTGGCTGGATATTTAACGCCTCCTCCGTATTTTGGAGCTTTAATTGGTCGTTACGGCAATAGAATTGCAAAAGGTAAATTCAAATTGGAAGGCAAAGAATACACTTTGGCAACCAATAATAATAACTTAAATCATTTACACGGTGGAGTAGTTGGTTTTGATAAAGTTTTATGGAATGCAGAACCAATTGATGGAGAAGAACCTGCTTTGAAATTGACTTATTTAAGTAAAGATGGTGAAGAAGGTTATCCAGGGAATTTGAATGTAACGGTAATTTATACTTTGCAAAAAGATAATTCTTTGAAGATTGATTATTCAGCAACGACTGATAAAACGACGATTATCAACTTGACAAATCACTCGTATTTCAACCTTTCTGCTTCAAAAAATAACATTCTTGACCATGAAGTTACTTTGAATGCAGACAGATTTTTACCTGTTGACAAAGGTTTAATTCCAACGGGAGAACTTCGTGCGGTGAAAGGAACGGTGTTTGATTTTACAAGTCCAACCGTGATTGGCAAAGGAATTAATGACGAAAAAGACGAGCAAATTAAATTAGGCGGAGGATATGACCACGCTTGGATTTTGAACAAAAAAGAAGGCAACGAATTGAGTCTTGCGGCAACCGTTGTTGATAAAACATCGGGACGCAAAATGGAAGTTTTAACGACAGAACCAGCCATTCAATTTTATACAGGAAATTTCTTGGACGGTAAATTGACAGGAAAAGGTGGGGTAAATTATCCAAAACGCTTTGCTTTATGTTTAGAATCAGAACATTATCCAGATTCTCCAAACCAAGCAGCTTTCCCAACAACTGTTTTGAAACCAAACGAAACTTATAAAACGACCACGATTTATAAATTTTCGGTTGTGAAATAGTTTGTGGCTTTTGCACGCAGATGAGACTTGCCGTCCGCCCAGATACTCCGTAACGCTGATTTTATAGATTGGTGTTGCGGAGTTTTTGGTTTATTATCTTTATGCCTTTGTTGGTGTTTTCCACCAACAAGTTACCGTCCGATTTGTTGGTGGAAAACACCAACAAAGGCGAAAAAACAAAATGCTTACGAAAGATGTCTGGGTTTAAGCGAGGACGCTTGAACCAGTGGAGGACACCAGGGGACATAGTTACCTACTAAATTCCTCTGAAATCTCATCCATTTTTTGTCTTATCTTATTTATATATCTAAAATAAAAAGGCTCGTATCCTTTTTTAGTGTCAAATATAAACTTTCGTGTCAGCCCACAAAACTCAAATGAAAAATAATAACCACCTTGGTCTGCACTGTCTGGAAACCCGAAGACTCCTCTCGGCTCAAAAAACATAATCAAAGGAATTTCTAACAAAAATTGATTAGTTTCAACTTTATTTATTATTCTTCGTCTGGTAGATGTCTGATTTTCTAAGACGGAACAGAATCTTGTTGGATAATCGAGTGTTAGACTGTTTGAGGTTACTCCATATACAACAGCACAAGAGTCAGTACACTCACAATGATAAATGCCAAACTCTTGCTTGCTTGGAGCGATGTCTATAAGTACAGACAATCCTAAAAATATCATTAGCCCTGCCAATATTTTGGTCTTTTTGCCATTTTTTATGTGTCAAAGTTCTAAATTTCTGATAGTAAAATTTTTAAAGTTATTGATGTCATTATTTACATAGAAATCTGTAAAATCAGCGTTACGAATTATCTGCGGTATCTGCGTGCTATATCCATCTTAAAGCCCCAAACAAACCACCAATCCCCACATCATGGCAAAGCTAATCAGCATGGAAAGGTTTACTAAAACACCTGCCGTTTTGGTATCGTAGCCCAATTCGTCCGAAAATGGGAGGAGTGTCATTCCCACAGGCACAATTAAAACAATCAATAAAACGCTTTTGTACAGTTGCTCAAAAGGTAGAAAATAAAAGAATAAAAAACCCAATAATAATCCCCAAAAGTATCTGATTAACAATACATTAATCGCCTTTTTGAAAATTTCTTTTGGAATAGAAAAATTGAGATAAATCCCCATAATTAACAAGACAATTACCTTATTTCCTTTTGCCAAAACGTCCAATACATTCATCACAATTTCGGGTAATTCAATTTTGGTGAGGTTAATAAAAATACCCACCAAAATGGCTTGAAAGGGTAACAAAGTCATTATTTTGAGCAATGCTTTTTTAACGTTTTCTTTTTTAGGAATATCCACACTTCCTTCCGACATAAATACGCCCGTTCCGTACACCAAACCAAAAACGGCAAAAGCATTTCCTGTGTCGAACATGGCGGCATAAACCATGCCCTCTTGTCCCCAAATACCTTCAATGAGCGGATAGGCGAAAAGTCCCAAATTAAATCCACCACATCCCATAATTAACAAAGCCCGTAATTGTTTCTCTTGCGTTTTGAATAAATATTTAGCCGAATACATCGTCAGAACAGAGAAGCAAAAAGCAATTACGGGAAGCAATAATAAATTCAATTCCATCTTTACCCGAACCATCGTTACAAAAGTCAAAGCAGGGAAAGTGCTGTGCATCAAGAATTTAGAAATGGTTTTTCCTTCTTGTTCAGAAATGATATTTTTTCGTTTTAGAAGGTACCCAAAGAGAATAATGGAAAGTGAAATGATAAAAACGGTATTGGTTTGGTTCATCGGACAGAATTGAAAATGGAGTTTTATTTTGAGTATTCTTAACTAATTGAAGTTTGTAAAAAAGGGGTTGAATAAGCTATTAATTCCTAATAATTTACTCATTCGCTTTCTCGCAAATCGCTTTTCGCTAAATATAAAGACGATAATCTTACAAATTTAACCGAATAGTGACTTATAATTTCTTTAGGTTTGACTAATTTTGTGTTATTCTTTTAACAGAAACCGATAACAAAATGTCAAAGAAAGTTTTAATCATTGGTGCAGGAGGCGTTGGAAACGTAGTAGTGAAGAAATGTGCCATGAATCCCGATGTATTTTCGGAGGTAGTTTTAGCCAGCCGTACAAAACGTAAATGTGATGCTATTGCAGAAGAATGTGCTAAAATTGGTTTACCAACAAAAGTGCAAACTGCTCAGGTTGATGCTGATAATGTTCCTGAATTGGTAACATTAATCAATGAAGTAAAGCCGTTTATGGTGATAAATGTGGCACTTCCATACCAAGATTTAACCATTATGGATGCTTGTTTAGAAACAGGTGTTCATTATATGGATACTGCTAATTATGAACCAAAAGACGTTGCTAAATTTGAATATTCATGGCAATGGGCTTATCAAGAGCGTTTTAAAGAAGCAGGTTTGATGGCACTTTTGGGTTGTGGTTTTGACCCAGGTGTTACCCAAGTTTATACTGCTTATGCAAATAAGCATCATTTCGACGAAATGCACTACTTGGATATTATTGACTGTAATGCGGGCGACCACGGTAAGGCATTTGCTACCAACTTTAACCCAGAAATCAACATTCGTGAGATTACTCAAAAGGGAAAATATTGGGAAAATGGTGAATGGGTAGAAATTGAAGCGATGTCGATTCATAAACCAATTGATTATCCAGGAATCGGACCCAAAGAATCTTATGTACTTTATCACGAAGAATTAGAATCTTTGGTGAAAAACTTCCCAACATTGAAGCGTGCAAGATTCTGGATGACTTTTGGTCAACAATATATTACCCACTTAAATGTGCTTGAAAATGTGGGAATGACAAGTATTAAGCCAATCAAATTTCAAGGAATGGATATTGTTCCTCTTGAATTTTTGAAAGCTGTACTTCCAGAACCGGGAACTTTAGGAGAAAATTATTCTGGCGAAACCTCAATTGGTTGTCAAATCAAAGGAATTAAAGACGGTGTTGATAAAACATATTACGTTTGGAATAATTGTAAGCACCAAGATTGTTGGAAAGAAGTACAAGCACAAGGAGTAAGTTATACAACAGGTGTCCCTGCGATGATTGGAGCAATGATGATGATTACAGGCGAATGGATGAAACCTGGCGTTTGGAATTGTGAAGAGATGAATCCAGACCCATTCATGGCAATGTTGAACGTACACGGTTTGCCTTGGAACGAAATTGTGGACGGAACACTTCCACATGAGTATTAAAATGAGGTGATTGGTTTTAGGGATTAGGTTTTACGAATAAATAATTTTGTTCTTAACTTCTCGAAAGTTCTTTTTACTTTCGAGAAGTTCTGTCCCAAAAGAACTTCCCGAAAGTAGAAGAACTTTCGGGAAGTTGAAATTCTAAAATATTAAAAGTACCTGTATTTGAAATTAAACAAATGCAGGTACTTTTTTACTAAGCCCTAAAACCTAAGCCCTAAAACCTTAAAATAAAATGATTGATTTCAAACAAATACCATCGCCTTGTTATGTGTTAGAAGACAGGCTTTTAAGAAAGAATTTAGAATTATTGAAATACGTTCAAGAACAGGCAGGAATAGAGATTATTTGTGCTTTGAAAGGTTTTTCTATGTTCTCAACTTTTCCGATGGTTCGACAATATTTGGCAGGTTCAACGGCAAGCTCCTTGAACGAAGCACGTCTTGGTTTTGAAGAAATGGGTAGTAAAACTCACGTGTATTCTCCTGCTTATTTAGAGAATGAATTTGAGGAATTGATGTCTTATGCAGGACATATTTCTTTTAACTCTCTCAATCAATATAATCAATTTAAAGACCGTGCCATTGCTAACGGAATCAGTTGTGGTTTGAGAATTAATCCACAATATTCTGAGGTTGAGACAGATATGTATAATCCTTGTATTGCGGGTTCTCGTTTAGGAATTACTCGTAATCAATTGGGCGATACTTTACCCGAAGGCATTGAAGGCTTACATTCACATACACTTTGCGAAAACGATTCTTATACTTTAGAAAGAACTTTAAAAGCTATCGAAGAACGTTTTGGCGATTTATTAAAACAAGCAAAATGGTTGAATTTGGGCGGAGGACACTTAATTACTCGTGCCGATTATGAACCAGAACATTTGATTTCAGTTTTGAAAGGACTGAAATCTCGTTTCCCGAATCTGAAAATTATCATGGAACCAGGTTCGGCAGTAGGATGGAGGACTGGTTATCTGACTTCTACGGTTTTAGATATTATTGATTCTCAGGGAATTGACGTAGCTATTTTGGATGTAAGTTTTGCGGCTCACATGCCAGATACTTTAGAAATGCCTTATAAACCAAAGATTTTAAATGCTCATCAAGAACCAGTTGCAGGAAAACCAACATATCGCTTTGGTGGTATGACTTGTTTGGCGGGTGATTTTTACGGAGATTACTCTTTCGACGAGCCTTTGAAAATTGGTGATTCTATCGTTTTTGATGATATGATTCATTATACAATGGTGAAAACGACAACTTTCAACGGCGTAAATTTACCTTCAATTGGCATTTGGAGAGAAAACGATACTTTTGATTTAGTGAAAACTTTTGGCTACGAAAGTTTTAAAGATAGACTCAGTTAATGATGTATAATTAATAGAGAATAGTTAATGGTTTTAAGAACCAATAAAAAAGGGTTTATGAATTACAAATTCATAAACCCTTTTTACTATTCATTATTCTCTATTAACTATTCACTGAATTAGTATCCCTGATTTTGTGGAAATGTTGTTGCTCCACCTTCAGTACGGTCAATTTGAGTTTGAGGAATTGGTCTAACCAAGTGCATGGCTTTTACATTTGGTGCCGCTTGTGGATTATATTTCTGAACTCTATCCACTAAATTACCCCAACGTTTCAAGTCCATCCAACGAATTTGCTCACCTACTAATTCACGTCCACGCTCTTCAATAATCATTTCCATGTTCATTTGAGCTTGTGTGATTGTCATCGCTGCTTCTTTACCAGCGAATGCGGCACGGCGACGAACCAAGTTAACATTATCAGTTGCATCTTTTACTTTTCCTTGCAATAATTGTGCTTCAGCTAACATTAAATGTGTATCAGCTAAACGGAAACAGATAAAATCTCTACTACCAGCTTCGTAAGTTCTATCTGGGCGAAGTGGGTCTAAGAATTTTTGTAATGTTGGAAATAATGCTTCATTATAAAGACTCGGAACTAATACTTGATATGATTTTTTTGCTCTATCTGCCAATGACATTTCATAACCTGGAATAAAAATGGTAGTATCTCCTGTTTTGAAAGTTACTGATTTCTTAGAGTTATCAAATACGTTGGTAAATGTTCCGGGACTATTACAAGTCCAAGTATCTTTAAACGTTTTTTTATAGCGAGAGTCATTTACTCTATCTCCAAATACAGTATTTAAACAGTAGGCAGTTGGGCGTAAACGTTTAAATGGGCGACCATTAGCTACGTCACGAACCATACCCGCTTGTACGTCGTATTGCATTCCAAAAAACAAGTGTAAGTTATTTCCACCGCCATTGGTTAGGGCATCAGAAGTATATTGAACTGCAAAAATGACTTCATCATTAACTTCTCCTGAGCCTTGAGCAAATACACTTGCAAAATCTGGCAATAACTTGAATCCGTAGTTTTTAATTACGTTAGAAGAATACGTTTCTGATTTAGCATAGTCATCTGTAGCTTTTGCAGATGAGTTTCCTTTTGCTAAATAGACTCTTGCTAATAAATGTTCAGCCGCAGGTTTAGTTGCACGTCCATATTCAGATGAACGAATTTTATTCTCTAAATCTGGCAATGCTGATTCTAAATCTGCAATGATTGCTTTATACATATCAGCATCACTTGCTCTTGAAGTAATTTTGGTAGGAGCTAACGTTTCTGTTAATCTTAAATCTACGCCACCAAATTGTTGAAAAAGAATAAAATAGTAATGAGCTCTTAAAAATTTAGCTTCGGCTATTCGTTGTTTTTTCAATGCGTCAGAAATACCTGTGGCTTTAGGAGCTCTCTCTATTACGGCATTACAAGTGTTGATTCCACGATAGGTTTCATCCCAGATGATTTGCAAATAATCTACTGTTGGTTGTAACTGTGTGTCATAAAAGTGAAATCCTTTATAACCACCATCGGCACCTGTTGCATATAAATCTGTACCATATTCAGTAACGGTGAGTCCTTGTTGCGTGCCATAGTAGTTTCTTAAAGGAGCATAAGCAGCCTTAACAGCATCTTCAAGCCCTTTAGGAGTATTTATATAATCGTTACCAATAGCTGAAACAACTGTTTCTTTCAATACATCTTCACATGACTGACCTGCCAACATTAGGGCAAGCAGACTGAAAGTTCTTATTGATTTTATATATGATTTTTTCATTGTTTTAATTTTTTAATGATGTCATCGAAATACTGGAAAATACTTTTAATCCTTCATTTCTAAAACCTATTCCCTAACTTAGAATTTGACGTTTAAGCCAAGTGTAATAACACTGGTAGCAGGAGTAATACCATTGTTTACCGCCGTTCCTGATGTTTCAGGGTCAACTCCATTGTATTTGCTACGATATGTTGACCAAATGAACGGTTGTTGAATACTTGAGAACAAACGTAATGATTCCATTCCCATTTTCTTGGCAACTTGTGGTGTGAAAGTATATCCAAAATTAATGTTACGCAATTTGATGAAAGTACCGTCAAAATACATAATTGCAGTGTTATTTACTGGGAACTCTTGGTCTTTGTTTGGTTGTGGGAACTCATTAGTAGGATTGTTTGGAGTCCAGTAATCAACTTTAATTTGTTGATAACGACCCGCCAAAGCATTATTGTTTTGATGGAAACCACTCACAATCATTTGTCCGAATCTTCCAAAGAAGAAGAATGATAAGTCAAACCCTTTATAAGTAAATCTGTTAGTGATACCTGCACTAAAATCAGGAATATCTGAACCTAAAAGTACACGGTCGTCAGCATTAATTTTACCATCGCCATTAGTATCTTGAACTTTAATTTGTCCAACTCTACTACCATAAGATTTAGCTAAATCTGCTTCGTTTGTTTGCCAAATACCTGCTTTTTTGTAATCAAAGAATGCTGATAAAGGTTGTCCAATAAACCATTTGTTACCTAAGTCATCCTTTGCACCGTTATAAAGTGAAATGATAGCTTCTGTATTTTTAGAGAAGGTAAAATCAGTAGTCCATTTGAAACCACTTGCAGTATTAGCATTTACAGTAGTTATTCCTAATTCAATACCTCTGTTACGAGTTTCACCAACGTTACGAGTTACAGCACTAAAGCCAATAGAACCTGGTAATTGGTCAGATAATAATAAGTCTGTTGTATTAGTTTCATATAATTCTAATGAACCTTGAATACGTCCTTTCAAGAAACTGAAATCTACACCAATATTTTTTGTTGCTGATGATTCCCATTTTAAGTCAGGATTACCAATTGTACTTGGACGGTATCCGTAAGCTGCCGCTGAGTTCCAAGCATAAATAGTACGACCTAACAAACCTTGAGTTTGATATGGTGATACCCCTTGGTTACCTACTGAACCATAACTTGCTCTAAGTTTTAATAAGTCAATACCAGTCATTCCTTTCATGAAAGGCTCATTACTAATATTCCAACCGAATGCAATACCTGGGAAGTTACCGTATTTGGTGTTTTCTCCAAAACGAGAAGAACCGTCTCTACGTAGTGTTAAAGTGAATAAGTATTTGTCGTTATAGTCATAATTAACACGTGCCATATAAGAGTTGATTGTCCATTGAGATAAGATTGAACCAACACCTAAAACAGAACTTGCATTACCAACACTATAGAATTGTTGACTTTCTGCAGGAATACCCTGTACAGAGATGTTACTTCCTTCAAAATTGTCTTTTTGGATTGAATGAAGAGCAGTAACAGCAAGGTTATGTACTTTATTATACGTTTTATTATAACTAAGAATGTTTTCTAAAGTCCAGTTGAATCCATACTGACTTGTAGTTGATGCTTGAGGGTCTCCACCTTTACGAGCATTCGTTTGAGCTCCAATAAAACGTCCATTACGTTGAATTGTAAAGTCTGGACCAAAGTTTACACGGTATTTTAAGCCATCTAAAATTTTAACTTCTGCATATAAACTATTGAAAATACGGTATTTTTTAGCTTCATCAACTTGAGCTCCAGGAACAATTTCCGCTAATGGGTTAGTTAAAAGGGCATCGTTTGTTGGAGCGAAAATGATATTTCCAGCATCGTCATACGCTTTTCCTAATGGGTTTTGTTGAATCGTGAATGAATACGGGTTCAAGTTTTCACCATTTCTAAGGCTATACATCAAGTAAGTAGAAACCCCAACTTTCAAAGATTTATTGATGTTATGGTCAATATTTACTCTTAACGAAGTTCTTGTAAAATCTAAACCTTCTGAAATACCTTTATCTTGGAAGTAGTTACCCGAGATATAAAACTGTGTTTTATCATTTCCTCCTTGAACACCCAATGAATGGTTTTGTTGGAAACCTTGACGAAGAATCATTGATTGATAGTCAGTAGTACGTCCTTTAGCGATACCGTCTAATTCAACTGCTTCAAATAGTTTTGAGTCAGCATAAGCATCAATTTGTCCTGATGGAACAGGGTTCCCGTTAATATCCTTATATAAACTACCACTAACAACACCACGACGAGATTCACGGATGAATTCTGCAAATTCAGCTCCAGAGAATAATTTAATTTTATCGAGTGCATTTGTCACACCGACATAATTGTCATAACTAACAGTTGTTTTACCTTTTTCAGCACCTCTTTTAGTTGAGATAAGTACAACACCATTGGCACCTCTTGCTCCATAAATAGCTGTTGATGTAGCATCCTTTAGAATTTCCATTGATGCAACATCATTAGGGTTTAAATCTTCATAGCCAGCAGACAATGGAATACCATCAACTACATAAAGCGGGTCATTACCTGCATTGAATGAACGACGACCACGAATTAAAATCTTTGGAACTGTACCGGGTTTACTACCTGATTGCGATACGTCAACTCCAGCAACACGACCTTGCATCGCTTGACCAAGGTTGGTAATTGGCATTTCAGCAATTTGTTTTGATGAAACTTGTGAAATCGCACCTGTCAACTGACTTTTTTTCTGAGTACCATAACCAACCACAACTACTTCACCTAATGATTGAACATCAGAAGCTAACTTTAAGTCGATTACAGTTTTTGTTCCAACTTCAACTTCCTGACCAACAAAACCAACTGCTGAAAATGTTAAAATTGCTTTGTTTGATACCGCAATTTTGTAATTCCCACTCGCATCAGAGGTTGTACCCTTATTGGTACCTTTAATAGCGACACTTACTCCTGGTATTCCTTGACCATCTTCCGAAGAAGTGATTCTACCAGTTACAGATTGTTGACTGTAACCCGTTAGTGTAATAATCGATAGCATTAGGCAGATTGCCCAACCGATATTACCCCGAAATTTTTGTAAAGATTTCATACTCATATTAATTGGATTAAGTTGAATTGGTAAAATTGGATTAATTGATAAAATTTAAGTGGTACTGATTGTTTTTGTAATTTTTTCCCAGAGGTCGTCAATTTCTTGATGTGATAATTGATTGATATGAAGAGTTGGATTTAATATTTTATGTCGAGCCATTTCGATGTCATGTACTTTTTCAGGATGTTTTTTTAGAAAAGACTCCCAAAAAAAGGAATATATTAAGTTGTTTGGCGATTGAATCCATTCTGAGAAATAAGCGTCCTGTGCAAAGTCTTCCGAACCATATTTTTCATATTTTTGAAAATCTAATGCCACCTTGTTTTTTTTGTGATTTTTTGAGTTTATTTTGGATTATAATGTTAAAAGTCTTGCTCGTTTTCTTTCTACTCAAATAATTGAAAGATTTTTTATATTTTATCGTAAAATAATGATGTATTGTAGATAAAAAAAGCCCGATTGTCTCCAATCGGGCTTTTTAATGCAGTTTATATTTTTTTAAGCAAATGCTAATTTGTCTTGCGAAATATGTTCTTTTAAAATCTTTAATGCTCCAAATATCAAGTTATATACCGACTGCGGATTGATATTCATCGCATTTGAAATTTGGTCTGTATCCATATCTTGAAAAAATTTCAACGATACTGCTTCTCTTTGTCTTTTGGTTAAATATCTGAATGACTCACTAAGATTATCTGACAAAAGCTTTTCTTCTTCAAAAGCTACCAAACGATGTTCATGCGAGCCAATAAAATCAGGATTTTCAAGATAATAAGCTTCATGATGTTGAGTATGACGCTGTTGAGTTTCCAAATGTCTCACCAACTTACGTTTTATTGAAGCCATTAAGTAGAAACGTACAGAAGTAGTTTCACCTAAATTTTGATGATTTTTCCAAAGCTCAACAAACAAATCGTGCAAGCAATCTTTAATTAATTCACGGTCTGGAGTGATGCTCGTGCTATAGTTATAAAGAAGGTTCACATAGTTTTGATAAATCTGTGTAAAGGCTGCGTGATTCCCTCCTCTGAAGTCATTCCACATTTTAATATCATCACTATTTTTTGGGCTAATCAACATAATCTTGTTATGGTTATAAAGTAATATATAAACTTCAATAATTGATATTTGTCATAAAGATATACCAAAAAAATATCACTATTCAAGGGTTTTATTGAATATTTTTCCGTAAACGTTTACGGAAACGTTTACAGTTCAAAAAAATAAAAATACGGGTAAGTACAGATAGGTGAAAAATTAATATTTTAGAAGTCAGTAAATTTTTAAGATGGCTTGCTTTTAAGGGTTTTGTGACAAAAATCTTTTACTACTTATGGTCGCTTTGGTTTCGTTGAGTAATTCTTCTCATTCGTCACAAGCTTTCGTTGAAATCAGGATAATCCGATTGGATATTACTTTTTTACCTTTTACTTTTAAAGAATTATTCATCACTACCAAAAATCAAATACCAATGAAAAAACTGTTTATTGCATTACTCAATTTTTTACTGTTGAGTCCCATTATTCATGCACAAACCCAAACCTTCCCTCGAAATGGGGTACAAGATGAAAGACTTGACTTGTACGCTTTCACCAACGCAACAATCATTACAGATGTAAATACCACGCTTGAAGGCGCAACACTTATTATTAGAGGTTCAATAATTGAGGCTGTCGGTAAGGGAATTGCTATTCCAAGCGGTGCAACTGTGGTTGACTTAAAAGGTAAACGAATTTATCCTGCCTTCGTAGAAGCATATTCAAATTATGGTGTTCCTGAATTGAAGCGTGAAGGAACAGGTGGATTTAGAGGAGAACCTCAAATGGAATCTAAAAAGAAAGGAGCTTACAATTGGAATCAGGCTGTTTTACCAGAAACTGATGCTGCCAGTTTATTTACTGTAAATACTCCTGCGGCAGAGGAACTTCGTAAAATTGGTTTTGGTGCAACTATTAGTCACGTACAAGATGGAATCGTGCGTGGAACTTCTGCTTTAGTTGCTCTTATTGATGGTCGTGACCAAGAAGCTTTAATCAAAAGTAAGGTTTCAGCTCATTATTCCTTATCAAAAGGAACTTCAACGCAAGACTATCCAAATTCTTTGATGGGTTCGGTTGCTTTGTTACGCCAGACTTATTACGATGCTGATTGGTTTAAGAAAGCAAAAACAAAAACTGAATTTAATATTTCTTTAGATGCTTTTAATAGCAATCAAGGAATTCCGCAAGTTTTTGAAACGACCGATAAATTAGGTGTTTTACGTGCCAATAAAATCGGAAAAGAATTTGGTATTCAATATATCATTAAAGGAATGGGGGATGAATACCAACGTCTTGATGAAGTGAAGGCAATCGGTGCATCTTTAATTTTACCATTAAATTTCCCGACAACGCCTGACGTGGAAGACCCACATGATGCAAGTGTTGTTTCATTAGCTGAAATGAAGCATTGGGAAATGGCACCAGCCAATGCAGGAATTTTGTCTAAAGCAGGAATCAATTTTGCTTTGACGAGTTCAAACCTAAAATCAAGAGCAGATTTCTTAGCGAATCTTCGTAAAGCAATAGAAAATGGTTTAGACGAAAAAACGGCTTTAGCTGCTTTGACTTCAACGCCCGCAACGATGATGAAAGTTGAGAATTTAGTTGGCTCTCTGAAAACGGGAATGTTAGCGAACTTCTTAATTACTTCGGATAACTTATTCAAAGACGGAAACGTGATTTACGAAAACTGGGTAAAAGGAAGACGTTACGTTTTGTCAAATATGAACGTAAATGATATTCGTGGTAATTATGATTTGTCAGTTGGTAATAATTCAAAATTGAAATTGAATATTACTGGAAAAGCTGATAAACCAGAATATCAAATTGTAGTGACAGATTCAGTAAAGGTTACGCCAAAAGTAACTCGCATCAATGATTTCTTAACAATCCTTTTTAAACTTGATGCTAAGAAGGAAAAAGCTGATTCGAGAATTAGTGCATATTATGATGGAAAGAATATCAAAGGAGAAGGCATTGATGCTGATGGAAAACCTTTTACATTATTAGCAACTTTTAAAGAAGCTGTAAAAGAAACTCCTGCAAAACTTGATACCGCAAAAAAAGCGAAAATTGAAATCGGAAAAATTCTTTATCCTTTCAATGGATACGGTAGCGAAGAGAAACCAAAAGCAGAAACTATTTTAGTGAAAAATGCAACGGTTTGGACGAATGAGTCGGTAGGAGTTATTCAGAATACTGACGTTTTAATTTCAAACGGTAAAATTGCTCAAGTAGGTAAAAACTTGCCAAGTACAGGAGCAAAAGTTATTGATGGAACGGGAAAACATTTAACAAACGGAATTTTTGATGAACACTCGCACATTGCACTTTTTGCGGTTAACGAAGGAACGCAGTCGGTTTCGGCGGAGGTGAGAATGGAAGACGTTGTCAATTCAGAAGATGTAAATATTTATCGTCAGTTAGCAGGTGGTGTAACGTCTTCTCAATTATTGCATGGTTCAGCCAATAGTATCGGTGGACAATCGGCAGTGATTAAATTGAAATGGGGTGAAGCTCCAGATGCGTTGAAAATTCAGAACATGGAAGGCTTCATTAAATTTGCTTTAGGTGAAAACGTAAAACAAGCCAACTGGGGCGACCGTGCAAGAGTTCGTTTTCCACAAACTCGTATGGGCGTTGAGCAAGTAATGATGGATGCTTTCTTGAGAGCAAAGGAATATGAAAAAGCCATGAAAAATACAACGGGTCTTCCTGTTAAACGTGATTTAGAATTAGATGCTTTAGTTGAGATTTTGAATAAAAAACGTTTTATCACTTGTCACTCTTACGTACAGTCTGAAATTAATATGTTATTGAAAGTAGCTGATTCGGTTGGTTTCAAAGTAAATACATTTACACACATTTTAGAAGGCTATAAAGTAGCCGATAAAATGAAAGCACACGGAGCAAACGGTTCAACATTCTCTGATTGGTGGGCATATAAAATGGAAGTAAAAGAAGCGATTCCTTTCAATGCAGCCTTGATGACAAAAGTAGGGGTGAACACTTCAATCAATTCTGATGATGCAGAAATGGCTCGCCGTCTAAATCAAGAGGCTGCCAAAACGGTTATGTACGGAGGAATGACTGAAGAAGAAGCTTGGAAAATGGTAACGTTGAACCCTGCCAAAATGATGCACTTGGATAATCGTTTGGGAAGTATTAAAGTTGGCAAAGATGCAGACGTTGTACTTTGGAATAATAATCCATTGTCGGTTTATGCAAAACCAGAGAAAGTTGTTATTGACGGTGCAGTCTATTTTGACATTGAAAAAGACAAAGTTTTACGTGCCAATATTGCCACAGAACGTAGCCGTATTATTCAAAAAATGTTAGCTTCAAAAGCAGGAGGAGCCGCAACTGTAAAACCAGAAGCGAAGAAACCAAGACAAATGTACTGTAATTCAGAAGGTGATATTTTTGCGGAAGAAACTCATACTGAGCATAACGATTAAATGATGGTAGAGGCGAATAGCATTCGCCTTTGGTTTAGATTCTTTGGGCGAATTCTATTCGCTCCTACAAAATTATCCAACAGAAAAATGAAAAACTTAAAATACATATATATAGCTGTATTCGTATTTATCTCGAATACTATTTTTGCCCAAAACCAAGCGGCAGGTAGTCCACAAACAAAAGCCATTGCTTTGGTGGGTGCTACCATTCATACTGCTACGGGACAAGTTATTGAAAATGGCGTTATTGTCTTTAATAAAGGAATAATCACAGCAATTGGGGGTGTTGGTACGGCTTATGATAAAGTCAATACTGAAACGATTGATGTGGCAGGAAAAAGGATTTATCCCGGATTAATTTCACCCGTGAATAGTTTAGGTTTAGTAGAAATTGAAGCCGTTCGTGCTACCAATGATTTAAGCGAAATCGGAGGGATTAATCCTCACGTAAGGTCTTTGATTGCTTACAATACAGATTCAGAATTGATTCCGACCGTAAGAAGTAATGGAATTTTAATTACTCAGCCAACGCCACAAGGGGAAATTATTGGCGGAATGTCGTCGGTAATGCAAATGGATGGTTGGAACTGGGAAGATGCCGTTTTGAAAAAAGATGATGGTATTCACTTAAATTGGATTGGTTATTTCAAGCGTGAATTTGATTTTGCCACAGGTACTGCCAGCACCAAAAGAAATGATAAACGTGATGATATGGTGCGTGAATTAGACAAAACTTTCAATGATGCCATTGCTTATGCACAAGTGAAAAATCCTGCAACAATTAATGTAAAATTGGAAGCAATGAAAGGGCTTTTTGATGGTACTAAAAACCTTTATATTAGTGCTGATTATGGTAAAGAAATCATTGAAGCAGTGCAATTTGCGAAGTCGAAGGGAGTAAAGAACATTGTAATTATTGGAGCAGAAGAAGCTCTTTTAGCCGCAGATTTCTTAAAGGAAAATAACGTTTCTGTTATTGTAAGTTCAACGCATCGTTTGCCAAATAATGCCGATGATGATACTGACATCGCTTATAAATTGCCATATTTACTGTCTCAAAAAGGTATTTTAGTGGGTTTGGCTTATGTAGGTTTAAACTGGAGAACTCGTAATTTACCATTTTTAGCAGGTACAGTAGCAGGTCACGGAATGAGCAAAGAACAAGCATTACAATTGATTACTGCTAATAATGCTAAAATTTTAGGCATAGATAAAATGGTGGGTACACTTGAAATTGGCAAACACGCAACACTAATTGTGTCAGCGGGAGATGCCTTAGATATGCGTACAGCTAAAATTGAACAGGCATTTATCCAAGGTCGTAAAGTAGATTTGGACGATAAACAAAAAAGATTGTATCGTAAATATTCGGAGAAATACGGAACGAAATAATAATTGATTGGTACATATTAAGTAAAAAAAGCCAACTTTTTGATGTGAAATATCATTAAAAAGTTGGCTTTTTCTATTAAATAACTTTCAAAGAGTAGCATTTTAGGATTACTCAACTTTTCAATAACTTCTATAATTCCTTCTATATTCTCTTTACAATTGCCAAGTATGGGGCTTGTGGTATGATATTTGAAACAATCATCTAAACCAATAAAAGTATTCCTTTTTCTTTATTCTTTAAATGATGTTGTATAAAACAATAGGATAAAAAGAAGAATATTGAGCCTTTTTGAATATAGTTTATTGGTTCGGCACGTAATTTGTACCATAAAATGGTATATAAAAGTTCTTTATATATTTAATCTTTTCCGCTAAAAGGATTATGTATTCAAATTGAGATGACTGACTGTCCAAGACAATTGGACTTTTTATAGAATCCTCATGAAATCATATCTCGGCAAAGATTTAACTGGTGTCGGCGTGATTTTATGAGGATTTATTTTTTTACGCACACCAATATTTAACCATTGATTTATATCCCAACAGCCCAAGTAATTAAACATTTATAAGTTCGGTACTTAATATTATTAATCTCCGAAACAAATTTTCTAAGTAGAATTTATTATTTGAAATTTTCAAAGCCTTTCGGGGCTTAGTTATATCCTATTGTCTTTTTTCGACGATTCTATCATATTTTTAAAATTAAATTACAATGAGTAAAACAACTACCGCCATAGTTGATTCTCGTGGGAAAATTGCATTACGTTTTTTATCCTACAATGAATTAGATACCAACACACAAACACAAGACACCGTATTGAGGAGTCTTGAATTTGTGTGTTTTTTTTATTTTTTGCCTTGGTATTATTTATTACAATCCTTACAAAGAACACAACTGTTTGACATTGTACAGAGCTTTAATAGCCTATTGAGAGGTCAAAAACATCGCCTCAGAAGCTGTATAAGAGTTCTATTTCAGCTACACCTTACAGGTTTTAGTACAGGTTAGGAATATTTTCTTTGTTTTAATTCTGCGAAACCATTGTCAGGATGTAAGTGTCTGATAATGAGATTTTTAAATAGTATTTGTATTAAAATTTAATAATTGAGCTATGAGAAAGACTCTTTTACTCATTTTTGCCACCGTTCTGACCATCATTCAAGCATTTCCGAATAGTTCGGATAATGGTCAAACTCCTGTGCCTAAGCAAGGATGGCAAAACGAACAAATTCAGCGAGTTGTACAAGCACAGAGTAGTTTGTGTTCTGTACAAACATCACAAACCAGTCAGCACAGTAGTGGAGCTACCAACAGACAAACTACGGTTTTGTTTGCCATGGGAGTTTTACTGTTGATGGTTTTAGGACGATTAAAGTATCGTTCATTTTCAATTGGCATTCGTCGGGCATCATTATTAACGATGATGATGGCTGCTGGACTTGGTAGTATTAGCGTTTATGGTCAAGCAAGTTATAATGCAAGTTTGACTTGCGTTGCCAGTACGCATAATGCACAGGCTTTGACCAAAGCTACTACCAATTATACAAATCTAACTGCACAAAATTATGCAGGTACACAAGCTACGGGTACAGTCATTACCGAGTCTTGGAAAGTAAAAGCCGATGCCAATGGGCAGTTGGGCTTTTTTCATGGAATACAAACTTTGGCAGGTTTTTTTAGTGGACAAACTTGCTTAGATAATACTTCAAACTCTCGTCAATTTGCTTTGTATTCTTATACAGGTAATGTTTGTTCAGGAACAGCAATTGCTCCAACAACAACCAACGGTGGAGTTGCACATGGAGGTAGTGAATCAAACTCTCTCAATCCCGAATGGTTGACCCTTACACCTAATGGAGATTATGTCGTAATCGTAAAAACCACCGTAGGTTCAAGTTGTTCAGACCTTAATGCAACCTATGGAGGGTATTATGGGAATGTAGTTCCAATTTCACCTTGTAAATGTGGGGATAATCTTAATTGTGGACTAAATACTTATACAACTGAATCAAGTGCCTTTTCAGCTTATGATGCACAATCAGCTACAAAATTTGATGTTAGAAGCTATGATTTAAGTCATTCTATAACTCATTCCTATCCATTTTGTGTTGATTATACGACTGGTGCTACTGAGACTCGTATAGGTGTAAGACAATTGGTTGAATTTACAAGTACTTGTAATACAGGTTTTGCAAGAACGTATGCACTTACGCCTAAATCGGATTGTAATTTACCAGTCACTAATTTAGGTGCTAATATAACTGGCGGTACAAGAGGATTTAATTATTACACTGTTTCTCCTAATACGGCTTATAGAGCATGTGCAACTGTTACAACAAATCCTTGTTCTAATCTTTCTGCTGGTGAATCAGCTCCAGAATATCTTACATCAACTTTTTATGTTTATAATGCAACGCCTCCACCTGCATCATTCACATTTAATTGTGGTACTGCTTCGACAACAGGAACTTTTGCTGCAAGTGGTACAGGTGGGCAAACAGGAACACTTACAGTTCCCATCACTGGTGCAACTGCTGGGTCAGCGGTATTTAATGTAAGCGGAACTGGTTTTACAGGTACATTAGCCGTAAACTTAACTGCTGGACAAACATCAGTTGTTATTCCAATTACTTTTGATGGTAGTGGCTCGTTTGGAAGTAGAACTTTAACGATAACAGCTTCAGTTGGAAATGCAACTGGTTCTTGTACTAAAAGTGTTTTTGTAACGGGTGTTCCAACAGGTACTCCGGGATGTGTAACAACCAACCTTACTGCATGGTTTAAAGCTAATGATTTGTCAGGTGCTGATGGAAGTGCTGTTTCATCTTGGTCGAACGGAGCATTAAATGGCTATGATATTACGCAAGGTAATGCTTCTTATCAGCCTAAACTCTATAATACTGATGCTACAAAATTGATAAACTTCAACCCTGTATTAGAATTTGATGGTTCTAATGACTATTTGCGTAACCTTACGCCATTGATGTCAAGTACAACACCATATACTTTCTTGGGTGTCAATACCGACGAAGCGGCAGATTTAGGTTATCGAGCATTTTTCAGTTCAGAACAGTACGTTGACCATTTTATTCTTTATAAACAAAATGGTGCAACAGCTGATAACGGTTGGACTCCTTATGCTATCGGTGGTGTACCTGATAGAGGAACTTTTGGGAAGGGAACAAAATACTCAATAGATGGAGGTTCAAATGGCTACTGGAATGGTACAAACTTTACGAGCGATGCTTCTGTAAAAGTTGTTCAACCTTCTATCGTAGGTATGAGTGGCGATAATGTCTTGGGAGCTGCCAGTCATCCAAATTTCTTTACATGGGCAGATGGCTATAAGGGTAATCCCGGTAACTGGTCGCCAACGGGTGAAGGCTCTGCTCTGTATCAAAGTTATTTATTCAAATCTTTTGCTATTGGTGCTGATATGTCAAGTGCTGATGCAGCTTTTGAATTTTGGAAAGGACGTATTCCTGAAATTGTAGCTTATAGCCGTCAATTGACCGATGCCGAAATGGCAAAGGTGAATACCTATTTTGCTATAAAATATGGTACAACCTTAGGACAAGGAAATGGTAGTGTTGCTAAAAACGGAAATAATTATAATTATGTAAAAGGTGATGGTGCCATAATTTGGGATGCCACCGCTAATACTACTTATAAATTCGATATTTTTGGTATTGGTAGAGATGATTGCCAAGGTTTAGACCAAAAGCAATCAAAATCAGTAAATGTTGGCTTTACGCCGATTATTTCTACGACAGGTTTTGCCGCTACTAATACTGCTAATGCTACCAACTTTACGGCTGATAAATCTTTTGAAGTATCAGGCTCAGACGGTACTGCAAGTGTTTTCGGAACACCATTTGTTTTCGGAACTATGAATAACCGTATCACTCGTGTCTGGAAAATCCAAGAAACGGGTACCGTCGGAACGGTCAAAGTTGCTATTGAAAAATCGAATATTCCTGGTAATGCTACTCAGGTTAATTTACTTCGTAGTACAGATGCTACTTTTGATGGTTCGGATACAAAAGTAGCCATGACACTTGAAACAATTGGTTCTGAAGAATATTATACAGCAACCATAGATTTTAATAACAATGACTACTATACATTTGGAGCTTATTTAGTAACGCCAGGTTGCGTAGCTGCAAACCTAACAGCTTGGTATAAAGCTGATGCAGGGGTGACAGGTACAACTGCTGTAACGAAATGGGCAGATAATATAAACGGATATGATGTAATTCAAGCAACTACTGGGCAAACTCCTGCTTTCGATGCAGGTGCTTCGGCAATCATGAACTATAATCCTTACCTTGTCTTTGATGGTTCAAACGACCATTTAGAATACAAAGCAGGACGTTTTATGAGTACCACAAGCCCAGGTACATTGTTTGGTGCTGGTACAAATAAAATTGATGGTGGATATGAAAATTTAGCTGTGTTAGGAATTGATAACCCACACATGGGTACACTTACTGACCAGCAAATTATGTGGATGAATGGTTCTGCTCCAGTAAGAATAGACCACCCGACATTAATTCAGAAAGACCTTCCAACGGTTTTTGATTATTTCTGGAATTCTGGAGCTAATGCAGGTAGTGGTTTAAGACAAAACGGTAACGAATTTTATGATGCTACAACCGATGCCACACTTGTTGGTAATGGTGGTGGTACTGATGGTATGTTTACAATTGGTGGTTGGGAAGCCGTTGAGGTTTGGAATGGTAATATCTCAGAGGTTGTTCTTTACGATAGAAACCTGACACCAACTGAAAAAGACAAAGTTGATACCTATTTAGCAGTGAAATACGGCTCGACACTCTCGCACAATTATTTAATGGGCGATGGTACTACAATTTACGACGTGTCAGCTTACGGTTCTCATGTTTTTGGTATTGGTCGTGACGATTGTCAAGGTTTAAATCAAAAACAATCAACTTCAACTGCTGATAGCTATGTAAAAGTAAGTTTAGGTGCTTTAGCAACTACCAATGCTGGTAATACAAATACCTTTGCCAATGACAAAAACTTTGAGATTATCGGTGATAACAACTTAACAAAAGAATATGCAGTAGCCTATGCACCTACTACATTTACACCAGCAGGTTCGTTCTTCCGTATGAACCGTATCTGGAAAGTAGATGAAACAGGTACAGTAGGGTCGGTACGTATAACAGTACCGTCAGGAGCTGATAGATTATTAGTAAGTAGCTCAGCAACGTTTGGAGCTGGTACTCAAGAACTATTATTAACAGCAGACGGTAATGGTGGATTCTATGCCAATGTTGATTTTGCAGATGGTGCTTTCTTTACATTTGGTAAAGCATTGACAGCTCCAGGTTGTGTTACGACAGGCTTGAATCTTTGGATTAAAGCAGATGCAGCGGGTATTACAAATGGTACAGATGCTATCATTGATAATTCTCCAGTTGGTCAAGATATTCCAAAAATTGGTACAACGAATTTATTACAAGCAGCAGATGCTGCTCACAACTATAATCCTTTCTTATCAGGATTTAGCTCGACCAACTTCTTCAAAAATATGAATAGCCCAATGGCTCCACAAGGTGCATTCCAAGCATCTGAGGTAACTATGATTGCGGCTGTTCGTCCAAGTAGTGCAGGTACAGGTCGTATCGTTGGTATTGACAATGACGATAATTATAGTAGTGAACCCGATTTGAGTATCAATGCAGGTAAGCCAGCTTATTACCGTTATTGGATTTCGACACAAAATATTATTCATCCAACAACAGCGGCTACTGGTCAAACTTCAATCTTCTCGGCTCGTACATTAAGTACAACCGCAACCGTTGGTTTGAATGGTAATTTCAATAATCAAACAATTACTGCTGGTGGTGGTCTTTGGGGAGATATTCTTACACTCGGATACGGTACTTGGGCAAATGCAGGAGCTTTCCCTGGGGATATTCAAGAGGTAATTTGGTATAAATCTTCATTGAGTGATACAGAGGTTCAGAAAATCAACTCATACTTAGCCATCAAATATGGTTCTACGTTGGCTCAGAATTATTTGAGTGGTGCGGGTACACAAGTATTTGCTGCAAACGGTGGTACTTCTACTGATTTTGATGCTAACGTATTTGGTATCGGTCGTGATGATTGTCAAGGATTAAATCAAAAACAATCAGTAAGTACATCAAGTAGTGTTCTTACAGTTGGTATTGATAATCAGATAGCGGCAAGCAATGCTGCTCATACAGGAGATTTTGCTACAAATGCAACGTTCTTGATGTTTGGGGACAATAATTTAACAGGTACTTCGGCATTCCCAACAGGACCAAGTGCTTGTCCTCCTCCTCCAAGCAATGACAAACGTCTTACAAGAGTATGGAAAGTAACAGAAACTGGAACGGTTGAATCATCTAAGATTCGTTTTGATGCTTCAGGTTTTGGATTTAATACTGATATGCCTGTTTATATGTTAGTTTCTTCAGCTTCATCAATGGCTACTTATAGCTCAATCCCGATGACAAGTGCAGGTGGAACAACATTTGAAGTGAATTATGATTTTGCAGCGAATGCTAATACTTATATCACATTCTCTGGTAATACTACACCAATTACAAACCTTTGTACGGGTGGTAGTAAAGAATTAAACTGGCTTTCATTCTTACCATTTGATTGGTGGCAATGGGGAACTCGTTCAAAAACATATAATTTAGGTAATGGACAATCTGCAAAAGTTACCGTTACTGACCCTAATAATGTGATTTTGTACAAGGCTACAGCTCCATTCCCTTGGTATCCTGTAAACTATGGTAACTATTTGTATATCCCACGTTATGATGACCAACCAACGTCGATGATTACTACAAAAATCGCTTTGGTAAATACAGCAGACGGTGTAACTAAACAACCTGCTCAAACAGTAGATTTCAAATTGAAAGATATTGACGGATGGGTTTGGGGTAAAGACGTAGTGAATGTTTATGGTAAATTGAACGGTGCGAATATTTATCCAAAAATTACTTTAAATAAATGGACTAATATTTCATTGTCAGGTACAAATCCAATAACAATGACAGGCTCAATTTGGCCTTGGGATTGGACAACTCTTGGAGATGCGTATGTAAACTTTGATTCTCCAATTGATGAAATTTATATAGAATATACCAAGAATAACACGCTCTTCCCAACATGGAAGAAATTTAACGACCTTGCTATCGGGCATATTAATATACAGTGTGGAATACCAGTTCCAGCAGTTATTACACCTGATAACGTGTATTTGTACAAAGAAGCATCGCCTAAAACAGTGCGTCAGGGTGAACCATTTACTTATAAGTTTACTTTACAAAACTTAAATTGTGATGCCAAAACAATTAATCTAACCGATGCACTTCCTGCGGGACTTACTTGGAAAGATAGCACATTGGCAACCTCTTTAGTAATTGGTACAACCAATTCTTATGGTAATACTACTAATTTGAATTTGCAAAATATTACTGTGCCTGCTGGTACTTCATACTTATACATTGATGCCATTGCAGCCAATGCTGGTACATTAAATAACCAAGCATCGTTTGTAGTAAATGGTAACACATATCAGTCTGATGAACCAAATACGGCTGGAGCAGCCAATCCAACGCCTGTAACAGTTTTAGCAGCTACAAAAGCTAATATGACCATTACGAAGGCAGTGGATAAAGCACAAGTTCAAGAAAGTGGTGTTGTTAAATACACATTTACATTGAGCAACAACGAAAGCACAGACATGACGGTATTCTTTGACGATAACCTCGACAAAGATGCAACCTATATTTCTGGTTCGTTGAGTTCACTTTCAGCAAGTTTGACAACTCCTCAAACAAGCACGTATGCAGGAGCAAATAGTATTACGATTCGTGATTTGACAATCCCTGCTAATGGCTCATTAACATTTACGATTGACGCAGATGCTAATGCTACTGCCGTAGGTGATACCATTAAGAATATTGCAAAAATGACGGTAGATGCTTCTGAATTAGGAACTTATCTACAAACTACCTTCATATCGAATCAAGTAAATACCAGAGTAAACGGTGATTCGGATGGTGATGGAGTAGCAGATAGTGCTGACTTAGATGATGATAATGATGGTATTTTGGATAGTGTGGAAACGGCTTGTGGAAGTACAAATACTGTATATGCTATGGATGCTACACAGACAAGTTACACAGGGTTTGGTACAGATGGAGGATATTTTGATATTAAATATGTACTTCAAAGTGGTACGGCTGTTCCATCTTTAGGTAACTCATTTAATGTACGAGTTAATTATACTGACTTCACTAATAACTTTGGAACTGATAATAAATGGGAAGGTGCAACAGGATTAACAACCTATGCAGGTATTAAACCAAATGTTACAACCTTATACACAGGATTGCCTTCAACAAATACTACTACTGAAAATGCAACAGGAAGTAGTTTTGATATTGCATTTAATGGTTTAATTACTTCAAATGCTATCCAAAAATTAGGAACATTTAGTATTAGTATTGATGCTGTTCCAAGTCCAGCAGGATATCAACTTGTTAGTCAGTCAATTAATATTTTCTCTGACCAAAATGCGGCAAGTAGTACTAACTGGTTGAGTGGATTTTATGCAAGACCTCAGGTACAGACAGCGTTAAATTCAGTAAACGCTTCAACTACTGTACCGTTTACGGCAAGTCATGGGCAAACATATATTTATGATTATACTGCCTTTTCAAGTACAGCTCCTACTGGAGTTTCAAATGCCACAAGAGGTTTGATTGCATTAAATGCAGGAACAATCACTTACATAGCATTATGTGACGCAGACAATGATGGAATTGTAAACAGCCTTGACCTTGATTCAGACGGTGATGGTATTCCTGACAACATCGAAGCTCAAACTACCGCAGGTTATATTGCCCCAGGTACAGCAGTAGATGCACAAGGACGCTTAACAGCTTATGGTACAGGTCTTACGCCTGTTAATACTGACGGTACAGATAACCCAGATTATACAGATACTGATTCTGATAATTCAGGAGGAAATGATACTGCCGAAGCTGGTCTTACCCTTGCAGGTGCAGATAGCGATGGCGATGGTTTAGATAATGCAGTTGATACAAACGATAATGCTTTTGGACCAGTAAATGCAGGAATTACAAATCCAGCAACAACTTATCCGAACAATAATGCTTCACCAGAAGTCAATTATCGTGATAACACAGCATCGTTTATATTCAATTGTAGCTCGCCAACATTCTCAGGTTCATTTGTAGCGAATGGTACAGCAGGACAATCAGGTACAGTTACGATTGCTTTGATAAATGCAACAGCAGGTGTAGCAACGTTCAATGTAACTGGTACAGGTTTCACGGGTACTTTAAGCACTACGCTAACAGCCAACCAAGCCTCAGTAGTAATCCCAATTACTTATGATGGAACAGGGGTAGCAGGTAGCCGTGTATTAACGATTACTTCGCCACAAGGTTCAAGTTCGTGTACGCCAAGTGCAACAGTAACGGCTCCAATAGCTTCGTTTGTGTTTAATTGTGTAGGCTCAACGGTTTCGGGTACGTTTGTTAATAGTGGAACACCACAAAATGGTTCAATCACAATTGGCTTAACAGGTACAACACTTGGTAGTGCAACGTTTACGGTTACAGGTACAGACTTTACAGGAACTTTAACGACATCACTTACAGCAGGGCAAACATCTGTAACCATTCCTATCACTTATGATGGAAGTGGTGCAGCAGGTAGCCAAATACTTACAGTTACATCTGCACAAGGTACAGGCGTATGTCTTAACACTGTGACAGTATCAGCTTCTGATATGGATAGTGATGGACTGACTGATGCTGAAGAAGCAGTATTAGGTACAAATCCTAATAAAGCAGATACAGATGGTGACGGAATCAATGACCTAAAAGAAGTAGGAGCTGACCATATTTATACAGCAGGCGTTGATACAAATCCATTAGATGCAGATACTGACGACGATGGATTGAGTGATGGTGCAGAAACTGGCGTGGATGGTGTTTATACTGTTGGTACTGATACCAACCCACTAAGTGTTGATACTGACGGTGATGGAATCCAAGATGGTACAGAAAAAGGTATCACTACTCCAGTAGCTGACCCAGACGGTGCAGGTCCTTTGCTTGGTACTAATACCGCAACTTTTGTAGCAGATGTTGACCCAGCAACTACTACTAATCCATTAAGTGTAGATACTGATGGAGATGGTTTAGCTGATGGTATTGAAGATGCTAATAAAAATGGTAAACAAGATAATGAAACCGTTGGAGGTACAGGTACATCACCATTAGTAGGTTATGAAACTGACGCTACCGACCCAGATTCAGATTCTGATGGATTGAGTGATGGTAATGAAGTATTAGTTAGACTTACTAATCCGATGGATACTGATACTGACGATGGTGGTACAAATGATAAACAAGAAACCATTGACGGTACTAATCCAAGAGCTGGTTTTGGTGCAGACGATTTAGATGGTGACTCAGACGGTGATGGTATTGGTGGTAGAGCCGAACTTTTATTAGGCACAGACCCACAAAATGCCGATACAGATAATGATGGAATTAGCGACGGTGCAGAAGTTGGAGCAGATGGTGTTTATACCGTAGGTACTGACACTAACCCACTCGATAAAGATACTGACGATGACGGATTGAGTGATGGTGATGAGAAAAACGGTACAGGACCTTTGGCAGCTTATGGAGCAACTAATCCGCTCAATGGTGACACTGACGGTGATGGTATCAAAGACGGAACAGAAGCAGGTGTTACGGCTAAAATTAATGGAGGTATTTCTTCGCCAGGTGGTAAAGTTTATACAGGTACATTGATTACAAGTCCAAATTTTGTGATTGATACAGACCCAACTACCAAAACAGACCCGACTAAAACAGATAGTGATAACGATGGTATTGCTGATGGATTGGAAGATGTCAATAAAAATGGTAAGCAAGATTTACCAGTAATTGGCGGAACAGGTACAAGTGGTAGTGGTGAAACCAGTGCAACAAATCCAGATTCGGATGCCGATGGTTTGAAAGATGGTGACGAGAAAAATGGAACTGGTACAAACGCTGGTAAAATCTCGAATCCTATGGATACTGATACTGATGATGGTGGTACAGAAGATGGACAAGAAATCACAGATGGTACAAACCCGAGCTTAGGCAACGGAAGCGATGACTATGCAGGTGACCCAGATAATGATGGTTTGACAACCGCTGAGGAAATTGCTTTAGGAACTAATCCACAAGTAGCAGATACAGACGGTGACGGAATCAAAGACGGTGCCGAAGTAGGTGCAGACGGAGTTTACAATGCAGGAACTGATACCAATCCAAAAGATGCAGATACTGATGATGATGGATTGAGTGACGGCGTTGAGAAAAATGGAACAGGTCCTTTAGCAACTATCGGAGTAACCAATCCATTGAATAAAGATACAGATGGTGATGGTATTCAAGATGGTACTGAATTAGGAATAACCACTCCAATTGCAGGTGGTACTTCTGGTACAGCAACTTTCACAGGTACTGACCCATTAGTATTCGTACCTGATGCAGACGCAACAACCAAGACAAATCCAAAAGTTACGGATTCTGATTTAGATGGAATTGCCGATGGTGTAGAAGATGCTAATAAAAACGGTAAACAAGATAATCCAGTTATTGGAACATCTACAACCGTAGGAAGTGGTGAAACCGACGCAACAAATCCAGATTCAGACGGGGATACTTTATTAGACGGTGCTGAATTATCAGGAAATGGTGTTGGAAAAATCACGAATCCAATGGATAAAGATTCTGACAATGGAGGTACTAATGATAATAAAGAATTATTAGATGGTACGAATCCTTCTGTTGGAAATGGAGCTGATGACTTCGACGCTGATAATGACGGCGATGGATTAACAAATGCAGAAGAAGGATTATTGGGAACAAATCCAAATGTAGCAGATACAGATGGCGACGGACTTAGTGACTTTGCAGAAGTCGGAGCAGATAAAATTTACAATCCATTAACTGATACCAATCCAAAAGATGCTGATACTGATGATGATGGATTGAGTGATGGAACAGAGAAAAACGCAACAGGACCTTTGACAGCTTACGGAGCAACTAATCCTTTGGCAGCAGATACTGATGGTGATGGTATCAAAGACGGTATCGAAGCAGGTTTAACTGCTGGCATAGCTGACCCAGACGGAGCAGGCCCATTATTAGGCACAACAGGTTTTGTAGCTGATGCAGACCCATTAACTAAAACAAATCCAACATTACCAGATACTGATGGTGATGGATTGAGTGATGGTGTAGAAGATGTTAACAAAAACGGTATGCAAGATGCTCCAGTTATTGGTAACTCTACAACAGTAGGTTCAGGTGAAACGAATCCAAATAATAACGATTCAGATGCTGATGGTTTGACAGATGGTTTTGAAGTAAATACATCACTCTCAAATCCAATGGATACAGACTCAGATAATGGTGGTATTTTGGATAAATATGAATCTGACAATGCTATGAATCCAAACTCTGCCACTGATGATAAAGACTCAGACGGAGACGGAGTACCTGATGCAGTAGATACAGATGATGATAACGACGGTGTTTTAGATACAGTAGAAGGTACAATTGATACAGACGGCGACGGTATTCCAAATAATAGAGATTTGGATTCTGACAACGACGGAATCAATGATGTACGTGAAGCTAACGGAACAGATGCCAATAATGATGGTATTATGGACGGAACGCCTTCTGCAACTGGTGTTGTTGGGGCAGGTTTAACGCCTCCAGATACTGACGGAGATGGTGTTAAGGACTTCTTAGATTTAGATTCTGACAATGATGCTCTTAGTGATTTGGCAGAAAGTGGTTATCCAACTGTTGATGCCAATAACAATGGTGTAGCTGATGGACCAGATACAGACTTAGACGGTATTGTTGACTCAGTAGATGCAAAAGTAGAATTTGGAGACTTAAATGACCCAGCTCCGAAAAATACTGACGGAACAGACCAACCTGATTACCGTGATGTTGATAGCAACAACGATGGCAAATTTGATATTGTTGATGCAGGAAAAGGTAGCTTAGACGGAAATGCAGACGGAAAAGTAGATGCTCCACTTGACCCAGATGGCGATGGTATCGCTAACAACGGTGGATTGGATACTTTACCACTTGGTTTCGGAGGTTTACCTGCTCCAGATTCTGATGGTGATGGTATCGCTAACTATTTGGATAATGATGATGATAATGACGGTATCTTGGATACAGTTGAAGGAACAGCAGATACAGATGGTGATGGCGTACCAAACAACTTAGATTTAGATTCTGACAACGACGGAATTAATGATATTCGTGAAGCAAATGGCGTTGATTTAGATAATAACGGTTTAGCAGACGGAACGCCAAACGCAACAGGTGAAATTATTGCAGGTGGTCTTACTCCTCCTGATTCTGACGGAGACGGAGTGAAGGATATGTTTGACTTAGATACCGATAATGACGGTATTGGTGACTTAGTTGAAGGTGGAAGCAATGGCACTGACTTAGATAATGATGGTGTAGTTGATGGTCCAGATTCAGACGGAGACGGTATCATGAATAGTGTTGATGGAAAAGTAGGTACAGGTGACTTAAATGACTCACTTCCGAAAAATACTGATGGCACTGACCAACCAGATTTCCGTGATACTGACAGCAATAACGACGGTAAATTCGATATTGTAACCATTGGTAAAGGTGGATTGGATGTTAACCTTGATGGTAGAATTGATAATCCAACAGACCCAGACGGTGACGGTATTGCTAACAACAGTGGTTGTGATACAAAACCAACAACTTTCGGTGGTATTGTAGCACTTGATAGCGACGGTGACGGTATTCCAAATGCAGTTGATACTGATGATGATAACGATGGTATCCTTGATACTGTTGAAGGATTTGCAGATACAGACGGTGACGGAACGCCAAACAATAACGACTTAGATTCTGATAATGATGGAATCAACGATGTTCGTGAAGCCAACGGTATTGACGTAAATAATGATGGTATTGCTGATGGAATACCAAATGCACAAGGTGCCCCAGTGGTTGGTGGTCTTACTCCTCCAGATACTGACGGTGATGGTGTGAAAGATTATTTAGATTTAGATTCTGACAATGATGCTCTTAGTGATTTACTTGAAAGTGGTGTAACAACTGCAATTGATGCAAATAATGATGGAGTAGTTGATGGCCCAGATGATGACGGTGACGGTATTATGAACACAGTGGACTTTAAGGCTTCTTTTGGAGACCAAAACGACCCACTTCCTGTCAATACCGACGGAACAGATAATCCTGATTACCGTGATTTAGACAGTAATAACGACTCACAAGGTGATATTCTGAAAACGAATTATGCAGCATTGGATATTAACGGTGACGGTAGAATAGATGCTCCAGTTGACCCAGACGGTGACGGTATCGCTAATAATGGTGGTTTAGATTTCAAACCAGCAGCCTTTGGAGGTTTAGCTTCCCCTGATACAGATGGAGACGGTATTCCTGATAATGTTGATATTGATGATGATAACGACGGTGTTTTAGATACAGTAGAAGGTACAATTGATACAGACGGCGACGGTATTCCAAACAATAGAGATTTGGATTCTGACAACGACGGAATCAATGATGTACGTGAAGCTAACGGAGTAGATACCAACAATGATGGTATTGCTGATGGAACACCAAATGCACAAGGTTCTCCAGCAGGTGGAGCTCTTACTCCTCCTGATACAGATGGAGATGGTGTGAAAGATATGTTTGATTTGGATTCTGATAATGACGCTCAAAGTGATTTAGTTGAAGGTGGTAGCAATGCTATCGATGCTGATAAAGACGGTGTTGCAGAAGGTCCAGATGCAGATGGAGACGGTATTGTTGACTCAGTAGATGCAAAAGTAGGATTTGGAGACTTAAATGACCCAGCTCCGAAAAATACTGACGGAACAGACCAACCAGATTATCGTGATGTTGATAGCAATAATGATGGAACAAAAGACATCATAGATGCAGGTAAAGGTGCATTAGACCTAAATGGCGATGGTAAAATTGAT
The DNA here is from genome assembly GCF_003148625.1 of Arcicella aurantiaca. Lineage (GTDB taxonomy): Bacteria > Bacteroidota > Bacteroidia > Cytophagales > Spirosomataceae > Arcicella > Arcicella aurantiaca. Next base: position 110,203 of record NZ_QGGO01000009.1, read on the forward strand.
AGCCCACTTGACCCTGACGGAGACGGTATCGCTAACAATGGAGGTTTAGATGATAAACCAAGTGTATTTGGTGGCTTAGGAATTACTTCAAGCTCTGTGAAAATTACCTCTAAGGTGTTCTTACAAGGTGCAGGTACATTGGTTAATGCTCCATTTACTGCTAACGTGGACGGTATGATGCGTACTGATTTGACAAGTGTATTACCAACTACTGAACCTTACACAGGTTTAGGATACACAGGAGTAACTGTGAAAGCAGGTTCGCCAGTGTTTACAGGTACAGGTAATGATGCAATTGTGGACTGGATTTTAGTTGAATTACGTTCGGCTACTTTATCAACAACAATTGTTGCTCGTCAAGCAGGTTTATTACAAAAAGATGGAGACATCGTTGATATTGATGGAGTATCTCCGCTTACGATAAATGTTCCAAATGGTAATTATTTTGTGTCGATTCGTCATAGAAATCACTTAGGAGTAATGGCAATGAATGCAATGCCATTGAATATAATTCCTACAACTATTGATTTCACAACTAATACGCTTGCAGTATATGGTACGAATTCACAAGCAATTATTGGAGGTAAAAATTATCTATGGGCTGGAAATGCGAATGTTAATAGTAATGTGATTGCTCAAGGAAGTAATAGTGATAGAAGTGCTGTGACAAATGCAGTTACTAATAACGGAGGAAATACAGCAGGTGTGAATACATTTATCTTAAATGGATACCTTCCTACTGACGTGAATATGGACGGTAAAACAATTGCAAAAGGTACTAATGCTGATAATACAATTATCTTAAATATCATCTTAGGTTACCTTAGTAATACAGCTGGTACAAACGTATTTATTATCACACAACAACTTCCTTAATGTATATTCTGGGTGCATAGCTTCGTGTTATGTACCCAGTTATTTCAATAATTAAAATCATATTAAAATTGATATTCAAATGGAAAAATTAAGATACATACTCAATTTCAATAAGTTATTGATTTTGTTCTTTATGTTTTTAGGAGGAAAAACATTTGGTCAAGTTACTTTATCGCTCAGGTATCTTTCTGTTGATAATAAATACCACGTGTATTTGACACCCACTACAGCTTTGGCTGCGGTTGCCAATCCTAAATTAACAGATGGTAGTTCTCAAATTACCTTGATGGCTTCCACAGGAAACTTGACCATTGGTACAGTTACTTCTGTTAGCCCATCAGGAAGTTGGGATTTATCAACAACTACCCGAAACAATGGGGATGTTGTGAGTGGAGCTCCGCTTGGAAAAGACTTTTTTGTCATTACGCCAGCAGGTGACTTTACCGCTATTAACTATACCTCTGGTACGGAGGTCGAATTATTTAATTTTGATGTTACTGGTACTTGTACTGGAAGTTTGGATATTCTTCCAGCAGGAAGCCAAACCGCAGGTGGAGGTACGCTTAACATTGGTTCGTATTTTAGTGTAAAAGGTTATACAGGCGGAATTGGTACAAACCATTTTGCAAGTACATATAGTATGAGTGCTGCTTGTCCTGTGGCTGTCACTACTTCGCCAGATTTAGTAACATCTATTGGGCAACCTGCTACACCATTAACAGTTGGACAAGCAAGTAATGTACCTGTAACGATTACAAACGTTGGAACTGCTCCTGCAACTGGACCAATTCTTACAACCATTACTATTCCTACTGGAACAACTGCTCCAGCAAGTTTTTTGAGTAATGGTAGTTCTTGTACAACTTCTGGGCAAACTGTAACTTGTTCAACGCCAGGACCAATTAGTAATGTTTCACCAACGAATACTGCTCTAATTAATGTTCCCGTAACACCTTTGCCAGCTTCGGCAGGTACAAGTCCTCAATTTACGGCTACAACAACTGGACCTAATGAACCTGTTGCAAATGTTGGAAATAATCCTGCAACGCCAATGACACCTTCAACACCAATTGCAGGTGTACCAGACTTAACAACAACGATTGGTCAGCCATCAACACCTTTAACAGTGGGTATGCCAAGTAATATTCCTGTAACAGTAACCAACATTGGTTCGGCTCCAGCAACAGGGCCTATCACAACAACTTTTACCTTGCCAACAGGAACAACAGCTCCAGCAAGCTTTTTGAGTAATGGTAGTTCATGTACAACTTCTGGACAAACAGTAACTTGTTCGACACCGGGACCAATTAGTAATGTTTCGCCAAATAATACAGCTTTGATTAACATTCCTGTAACTCCTTTGGCAAGTACAGTTGGAACAAACCCTCAATTTAATGCCACAACGAGTGCTCCAAATGAACCTTCTAACAATGCAACAAACAATCCTGCAACACCAATGACTCCAATTGCAGCGGTTGTAGCAGGCAATACAGTCGTAAGTGTAAAAGCTTTATTACAAGGAGGTTATCAAAGTGCAGGTTTAATGAGAGACCAATTACGTACAAAAAGTTTGATTCCAGCCACTGAACCATATACTGCTTTAGGTTATATCCACAAAGGCGGAGGCGGTAGCGAAACCGTATCAAGTTCAGTTTTAGCAGTTTCAGACCCAAACAATGCTATTGTTGACTGGGTTGTGGTTGAATTAAGAGATGCAACAACACCAAGCACAGTCATTGCGAGTAAATCAGCTTTAATTCAGAAAGATGGAGACGTTGTAAGTGCCACAGATGGCGTTTCGGCGGTAACATTCACAGGAATTTCAGTAAACAATTATTACGTATCGGTAAAACATCGTAATCACTTGGGAGTAATGACTAAAACGGCATTGAACTTTGCCACAGCAGTTGGTTTGATTGACTTTTCATTACCATCAACTTTAACGAATGGTACAAATCCTCAAAAAGTATTGAGTGATGGTAGATTAGCACTTTGGGCTGGAAATACAACAGGAGATAACCAAGTTATTTATTCAGGAACATCAAGTGATGTTTCGCCAATTTATAACTATATCTATAACGACCTGAGCAATACTGCCAAAACAACCACTTTTGTAAAAACGGCATATACTCGCAATGATGTAAACTTAACTGGAACAGTTGTGTATCAAGGACCTTCAAACGAAGTAGATATGATTATGGTAAATATTCTTACTCACCCAGCCAACTTGGTTAGTAAAAGTCCATCTTTCATAATCTTAGAACAAATTCCTTAGAAATTAGGGGAGTTTGTATAGCAACTTCCCGAAGGATTTAAACTTTCGGGAAGTTCAAAAAAATGCTTTTACAATTTCCCTAAACAACGCCTAAAATACCATGAACCTTTGGTTTTATCTAAAATGTTCCAAGATATGAAAAGTCCTTTTTACATAATCAAGTCTTGGTGTCTTGCACTTTTGCTGAGCTTTCTGGCATTAGCACAAGCAGGTTTTGCCCAAAATGTAAAACTGTTTGTCAGAAGTAAAGCTGCAAGCCCAAACGTCTATGAAGTGGGTATGATTGCCTCTGGTTCATATTCAAATGTATATTTTAATACAGGACAAGTTACGCTTAAAGCTCCCAAATCTGGTATGGCATTTTGTAGTGTCAATACCAAAATAGGAGATTGGGGCGGGGCTACCTCTGTTATAAATAATACCAATCCTAATACTACTGCAACACCGTATTTCACCACAGTTAGAAATGCCACTGCCAGTAGTGTTGCTTTGCCCGATGATTATTTTATCATTGGCAAAACCAGTTCCCCATTAGCTGTCAATATCAGTGCTAATACTGAGTATATTTTATTTGAATTGTCGGTTTGCCCAGGCACTTGCTCGGGTACACTAAGTTTATACGAAAATGGTGTAGATACTTGGAATGGTAGCGATTTGAGCTATAACGTTGGGCAATCTATTAGCCTTGACGGTATTGACCAATATCAAGCCAACGACAATACAAGAGGCACAGCCAATTGTTCTGTTTTATTAGCAGATACTGATGGAGATGGTTTAACTGATACCCAAGAATTAGCTTTGGGTACAAATCCAAATGACTTAGATTCTGACGATGACGGAATCAGCGATGGAGATGAAGTTAACGGCACAGGGCCATTAACGGCAAGTATCAAAACCAATCCTTTATTAGCTGATACCGACGGTGATGGCATCAAAGATGGTACAGAAGTAGGCGTAGTAACTCCTATTGCTGACCCTGACGGTGCTGGGCCTTTATTAGGTACAAATGTAGGGGCAGGCAATTTTATTGTAGATGCCGACCCAACAACCAAAACAGACCCAACCAAAGCTGATACTGATGGTGATGGTTTGTCTGACGGAATAGAAGATACCAACAAAAATGGTAGAATTGATGCTGGTGATACCAATCCTTTAGTTATTGACACAGATGGCGACGGATTGTTGGATGGAGCAGAAGATGCCAACCATAATGGTATTGTTGATTCAGGAGAAACTGACCCACGAGTATTTGATGCTGTTTCTCCAACTTGTGAAGTAAGCTATTTTATTAGAACAAAAACGGGTTCTACCAATGTCTTTGAAGTTGGTATGATTTCTCCAAATACGTATAGTAATGTATATTTCAATACTGGACAAGTAACCTTCAAAGCTCCGAAAGGAACAGCAGGAAAACAGTTAAGTATTTGTAATGTTGATACAAAAATTGGAGATTGGGGTGGTGCTACAACTACTGCCAATAATACAAATCCGAGTGTAACATCAACAGCATATTTCACTACTGTAAGAAATGCAACAGGTATTTCTGGTGCTTTGCCAGACGATTATTTTATCGTTGGTAAAACCGCAACCCCTGTATTACAAAACGTTACGCCTAATACGGAATATATTTTATTTGAAATGACGGGCTGTCCTAATAGCTGTACTGGTGATTTGCAATTATATGAAAATCAAGGTAAAGTTAATGCAGACGCTTGGACAGGAACAGATTTAAACTATAATCCGGGAGAAGAAGTTAGTTTTGACGGTGTCGATAGATATTGTGGCAATGTTCAAAGAGGTGCAGCCACTTGTACTGACCCTGTTTTATTAACAGATACTGATGGTGACGGTGTACCTGATTCTCAAGAATTAATAGATGGAACAAGTATTACAAACTCATGTAGTTTTGTATTGGCTCATCAGAATACTGCCCCAACTACGGCTTGGAATATCGCTGACTGTGACGGTGACGGTGTAACCAATGGTAAAGAAAAAATTGATGGAACAGACCCATTAAATATGTGTAGTTTCATTCAATCAAGTCAAACTTTAACGCCTTCGGTTGCTTGGAATAGTGCAGACTGTGATAGCGATGGTAATCCAAATATTTCTGACCCTAACAAAGGAACAGCTACGGCAACCAACGATGCGTTGAATGCTCCATTGGGAATTCCTTCAGTAGTAAATGTTTTAGCCAATGATGATTTCTTGGCTGGTGCAAACCTAAGTATTACCCAAACAGGTGGTACGGCGGCGGGTACAGTGGCATTTAATCCTCTTACAGGAATGATGACTTACACACCAACAGCGGCAGAAGCGGGTTCAACCGTAACTGTGGTTTATCAAGTTTGTAAGAATACTCCTTTACCACAAGTTTGTGCTTCGGCTACGGTAAGTATTCAAGTTGGTCCAGCTCCAACTTGTGAGATTAGTTTGTTTGTGAGAACAAAAGTAGGAACAACAAATACCTTTGAAGTAGGTATGATTTCTCCAAATACATATAATAATGTGTATTTCAATACTGGGCAAGTAACTATCAAAGCTCCTAAAGGCGTTGGTGGAAAACAATTCAGTATTTGTAATATCAATACAAAAATTGGAGATTGGGGTGGAGCTACTTCTGTGGCAAATAACACAAACCCAAATACTGCCTCTACTGCTTTATTTACAAGTATTCGTACTGCTACGGCAAGTGCAACGGCTTTACCTGACGATTATTTCGTGATTGGTAAATCGTCTGCTCCTGTGTTGCAAAATATTACTCCGAATACAGAATATGTTTTGTTTGAAATGACTGGTTGCCCGAACACTTGTACAGGAGACTTGAAGCTATACGAAAATCAAGGGTCAGCAACACCTGATACTTGGACGGGTACAGATTTGAGTTATAACCCAGGTCAAGCCATTAGTTTTGACGGTGTTGATAGATATTGTAGTAATGTATTACGTGGTGCAGCAACGTGTTTAAATGTTGATAATCCATTGGCTATTAATGACATAAACATTACGCCCAAAAATACAGCTACTACTGGAAATATCTTAACGAACGACAATAAAGGTAGTTTGCCATTAACAATTACAGTATTGACACCTGCGGCAAATGGAACATTTACTTTAGGAACTGCTGGAGCTTACACTTATACGCCAAATAGCAATTTTGTAGGTAAAGATTCAGTACGTTACCAAATCTGTAATAACCAAACTCCTGCCGTTTGTGACCAAGCTTGGGTTTATATTACCGTAACGGATGCCCCAAGTGCAACGCCTACCAATCCTCCGATTGCGATGGCAGATGTAAATCAGACGTTGGTAAATACCCCTGTAAGTGGTACAGTAGCTAATAATGATAGTGACCCAGACGCTGGACAAATATTGAGTTTTACAAAACTTACTAATCCGAGCAATGGTACAGTAACATTTAATGCTACCACAGGTGCTTATACGTACACACCAAATAATGGTTTTGTAGGAACTGATATTTTCACTTATAAAGCTTGTGATAATGGTTCGCCAGTACAATGTGCATCTACCAATGTGACAATTAAAGTTACGCCTGATAATAGTGCAGGTGGAAACATTAAACCTGTTGCTAATGATGATGTTTATACAACAGGTAAAGGGGTAGGGGTAAACGGTAATATTTCATTAAATGACCATGATGCAAATACTGGACAAACATTAAGTTATACTACGGTTTCTTTACCATCTAATGGTATCGTTTCTGTAAATTCTGATGGTACATTTAGTTATGCACCAAATGCAACTTTTGTTGGTACAGATGTATTCTTGTATAAAGTTTGTGATAATGGCTCACCTGCCATGTGTGATACTGCAACGGTTTATATCAACATTACAGACCCTTTAAATACGGTTTGTGTAACGTTTAGTCTAAAAGCAATTTTGGAAGGACCTTTAAATTCAGTTTCTGGATTGATGAGTACATTCCTTAATACAAGAGGTTTATTACCGGGACAAACGCCTGTGGGTATCAATGGAGTGGCAACGCCAAATGGACAACCATATTCAACTGCACCTTGGAATTATTCGGGTACAGAGGCAATGCCAATTGGTGGGTATCCGAGCAATGTAGTTGACTGGGTGTTAGTTTCATTGAGAACAGATTCTTTGACAAGTACGCCAGTGTTCAGAGCAGCAGGTTTACTGCGTGAAGATGGTACTATTACTTTCGTAAGTCCATGTTTTAGTATTCCAAATGGTTCATACTATATCTTGGTAGAACATCGTAACCACATGGGAGTTATGAGCGATAAGAAAGTTACTGTAACTTCTGGAACATTGACGTATGACTTTACCGTTAGGGATTCTTATGCTCATACAAACCCTCCATCGTATGGTCAGAAATTGGTTGGTACAAAATATGTTCTTTATGCAGGTGACCCTAAAAAGGCTCTTACAAATGACAATTTTGATATAAATGCCGCTGACTCAAACCTATGGAAAGGGCAGTCAGGTATTTTTGACCGATATATGTATGGCGACTACAATTTTGATGCAGATGTAAATAATGCTGATAATACCTTATGGAAAGTCAATAATGGACGATTCTCGGGTGTAGTACATTAATTTAATTAGTAACGATTTATGAATTAGTGATTGAAGTTTATATCAAATCACTAATTCATAAATCAATTTTTTCCTCTCTAAGTATTCATTAAAAACTTATAATCTTTTTCTTTTTTGTGGATTTATGCAAGCGTTTTAGTAAATGCTTTTATATGAATTTGTGTGAAATCACTTAGTCATAAATCATAATTCACATCTAAAAACGTATATCCGACACTTTTTCCTGCCAGATGAAAGTGGATATTTTTATACAAATTAGTAACAACCTAAACAATTCAGTCACATGAAAAAACTGCTATCAATGCTGTTCCCAGCTATGCTTCTCTTTTGGGGAGTCATTAGTTCCGCCCGGGCTCAGAGTGGTGTGCATCCCGTAGCAGCGGGGAAATTCGATGTGAGATTTACAGTCAAAAATGTTGATTGTTCTGTCTCACCCCAAGTGCTCACCATTGCAGTACAAGTTCGGGCTACATCAATCGCAGACACCTTCCTAATGGGAGATGCCAATTACCGTTTTAGATTTAAGACTACTCAGCTAAGGCTTTTGGGTACTTCGCCCACTTTTGCCACCAGTTTGGTAAGTCAAGAAAATTTTTCGGCAAAAGCACCGTCGAGCGATTTTAACTATGGTTTTCAGAACCTAAACGGTTCTGGAGAAGGTCCTACAGAAGGGATTGTTTCTTTAAACACATTTTACTCTGGTTCAAATCAGGGAGCAAAATTAGTGGGAACATCGTGGATGACGGTTGCCTGCATCAAATTTAATGTGGTGGCAGGTAATAATTGCTTTGATTTGGTCTGGGATGACGACAAGACATTCCCAGTAACAGGTATGAATGAGGTTTATGACATTTCAACTAACCCTGCCTTTGACTTTAAACAAGCCAATGTAGCAGCAGGTGGATATTTTGGAAATGTTAGTTCGTGTATGACTACGTATTGTTCGCCCATTTTGGCAGTAAATGACATCAATATTACGCAGATTAATACAGCAGTTAGTGGTCAGGTTTTGACAAATGATATTGGTTCGGGATTAGTTGTGAATACCACTCCTATAAGTAGCCCAGCCAACGGTACAGTTGTTTTGAATACCAACGGAACTTATACTTATACTCCAAATACAAGTTTTACAGGTACTGATACCTTTAAATATAAAGTATGCGATAATATTACTCCCCAGAAATGTGACACAGCTTTAGTTTCAATTACTGTATTGCCAAACCCTCCGACTGGTGGGGTGAATGCTCCGCCAGTGGCAATGCCTGATGTTAATCAGACTACTGTTGGTGTACCCGTAACTGGAAATCTTTTAGCAAATGATGTTGACCCAAATGCAGGACAAACACTTACGGCAAGTACAACGCCTGTAAGTAGCCCAACAAATGGTACAGTAACTATTTTGCCTAATGGAAGTTACACTTATACACCAAACGCTGGTTTTAGTGGGCAAGATACTTTCACGTATAAAGTATGTGATAATGCTACTCCTCAGGCTTGTAGTAATGCTACGGTTACGATTGATGTAACAGTAGATAATAATCCAACTACGGCAAATGATAAGCCAATTGCTGGTGATGATATAGGTGTGACTCCTAAAAATACTACTTTGACAAGTGTATTGGCAGGTAATGATTCAGACCCAAATGCTGGACAAACTTTAACTTATACAACTACGCCAATTGTAGCACCAACTCACGGAACAGTAACAATTACTCCTACGGGTGGTTATACTTATGTGCCAACCACAGGCTATGCAGGTCCTGATAAGTTTACATATAAAGTTTGTGATAATGGTACACCTTCATTGTGTGATACGGCAACTGTATATTTAACAGTATCAGCAGCTCCGAACAACTTGCCCGTAATTACACCTCCTGCCGTTACACCAACAACGCCAGAAGATGCAACTACTCCAATCACGGTTTGTGTAACGTATTCAGATGCTGATGCAACAGATACTCACACACCAACAGTTTGTGGTACAAATAATGGAACAACAACGATTGCAAGTACCAATCCTGTTACAAAACAAGTTTGTTTGAGCTATAAGCCAAATGCAAACTTTAGTGGAACAGACTCTATTTGCGTGAAAGTTTGTGATAATAATGGTGGATGTACTACTTTGAAAATTCCAGTTACGGTAACTCCTGTAAATGACCCTCCAGTATTACTTCCGAAGCAAATAACAATGCCAGAAGATTCAGCAGCGAAAACGATTTGTTTACCAATAACAGACCCAGATTTCCCTTCTGATACACATATTGCAGGTTTATGTGCTACGCCAAAATCTGGCTCAACGGCAACGGTGTTAGTTAATAATGTTACGCACGAAATTTGTGTAACCTATTCGCCAGCACTTAATTATGTAGGGCAAGATACTATTTGTGTAAAAGTTTGTGATGCAGCAGGTTTATGTACTAACGTATTGATTCCTGTGGTGGTAACTGAAGTAGCTGATAGCCCTGTTATTACGCCAATCCCGCAAACTGTTGCAGAGGATTCACCAATAACTGCTTTATGTTTACCAATTTCAGACCCTGATAAAAATGATACACATACAGTAACCGTTTGTGGAGCTCCGAAAAATGGAACTGCAACACCAACCGTAAACAATACAACACATCAAGTATGCTTGAATTATAAGCCAAATGCTAATTATGCAGGTAAAGATTCAGTTTGTTTAACGGTTTGTGATTCTTACGGAAAATGTACAAATGTGATGGTGCCAATTACAGTTTCACCTGTACCTGATGCTCCAACGGTTATTGTACCTCCATTCACAATGCCTGAAGATTCTGCTTCTAAAACAGTTTGTATGCCAATTACAGACCCTGACGCAGGAGATACACATACAATTACTCCGTGTGCAACTCCTAAAAATGGAACTGTAACGACTACGGTTAATAATACAACACATACACTTTGTGTTACTTATACTCCATTTACCAATTTCTTTGGTCAGGATACTGTATGCGTAAAAGTGTGTGATGCTTCAGGATTATGTACAGACGTAAAAATACCAATTACGGTAACATCTGTAAATGATAAACCTTTGGCAATCAATGATGTTAATTTAACCAAGAAAGCAACGCCAATATCTGGTAATGTGTTGACAAACGACAAAGACCCTGATGTAGGACAAACTTTGACGGTTTCAACCATTCCAGTAACAGCACCTGCAAATGGTACAGTAGCTTTAGGAGTGAATGGGGCATATACTTATACGCCAAATCCATTGTTTGTTGGTACTGATTCATTTAAGTACAAAGTTTGTGATAATGGAACTCCTTCTCTTTGTGATACCGCAACGGTTGTTGTTGAAGTGACAGACCCAACGGTTATTCCAGGTGTAAACAGAAATCCAGTTGCGTTGAATGATAACGTTACTACGCCAACTGGTACGCCAATTGTAATTGCAGTAAAAGCAAATGATACAGACCCAGACGGAAATCCATTAGGATTGCCTACGCTTGTACCAACTTCTGGACCTTCAAAAGGTACAGCCGTTGTTAATCCAGACGGAACGGTAACTTATACACCGAACCCAACGGCAACAGGTACTGATACATTCAAATATGTTGTTTGTGATAATGGTACGCCTTCAAAATGTGATTCTGCCACTGTAACTGTTGAGCTTACGCCTAAAAATACAGGAACAGGTATTGTAAATGAAGCTCCAATTGCAGTTGATGATAGCAAGCAAACATCTAAAAATGTACCAGTTTCAGGTACAGTAGCTACTAATGATACTGACCCTAATGCTGGACAAACATTGACGTTTACGCAATTAACAACAACTACTAATGGGACTATTACAGGTTTTAATCCAACAACTGGTGCTTATACTTATACACCAAATACCAATTTTGTTGGAACTGACCAATTTACCTACAAAGTATGTGATAATGGAACGCCAAGTTTATGTAGTAATGCAACTGTTTATTTGACGGTAACTAATACTAATTCGACAGCTCCAGTGATTGTTCCGCCAACAACGACGCCAACATTGCCTGAAGATGGAACACCATTGACTGTTTGTATGAATATTGTTGACCCAGATGCAGGTGATACTCACGCTGTTACGCCATGTGGTGCTTTAAATGGAAATGTTACTTATACAATCAATAATGCAGTAACGCCACACCAAGTTTGTGCTACTTATACGCCAAATCCAAATTTTGCAGGTACAGATTCTATCTGTGTAAAAGTTTGTGATAATTATGGAAATTGTACTACAATCAAAGTTCCTGTAATTGTAACACCAGTACCAGACCCTCCAGTGGTAACTCCTCCAGCTCCAACTTCATTACCTGAAGATGGAACAGTAACGGTATGTTTACCTATCACTGACCCTGACGCTAACGATACTCATACTGTATCTTTATGTGCAGCTCCTAAACATGGTTCAAGCAGTGTAACGGTAAATAACAGCACAATACCGCATAAAGTATGTGTGACTTATACACCACTTCCAAATTACAACGGACAAGATACTGTTTGTGTGAAAATTTGTGATGCCGCTGGAAATTGTACAACAGTAAATGTGCCATTTGTGGTAACACCTGTTAATGATGCTCCAATTGCTAAAAACGACTTGAACTCAACAACAGTAGGAGTTCCTGTTTCTGGAAATGTATTGACAAATGATACTGACCCTGATGGAAATCCATTAACAGTAACGGGTCCATTGGCAGGTACAGCTCCAACAAAAGGAACAGTAGTTGTTAATCCAAATGGAACGTACACTTATACGCCTAATGCAGGAGCAACAGGTACGGATAAGTTTAAATACCAAGTGTGTGATAATGGAACGCCTTCGTTGTGCGATACTGCTACGGTAACAATTACCATTACTCAGCAGTTGGCTCCGGGTAGTAATTTACCTCCTGTGGTAAACCCTGATGCAACGTCAACGCCTAAGGATAAGCCAGTTACGGTAAATGTATTGCCAAACGACGGTGACCCTGAAGGTACGCCATTGAAAAAACCAACAATTGCAACACCTCCTACACATGGTACAGCAGTTGTAAATCCTGATGGTTCAGTTACTTATACGCCAAATCCGGGTTCAACAGGTGATGATATTCTTGAATATGAAGTGTGTGATTCTGGCTCTCCATCAGCTTGTAGTATTGCAAGTGTAGTTATATCGGTGACAGAACCAAATAATATTGTTAAAAATGAACCACCAGTTGCTACTGATGATGCTAAAACGTTGAATAAAAATTCAACAGTAACTTCTTCGGTTTCAGCTAATGATGTTGACCCAGGTCAGATATTAACTTTTAGCAATACATCAAATCCAACAAATGGTACAGTAACTTTCCTTCCAAACGGAACTTATACTTATATTCCAAACGCTGGATTTGTGGGTAATGACTCATTTACCTATCAAGTTTGTGACTCAGGTACGCCAAGTTTGTGTACTAATGCAACAGTATATTTTACGGTAGTTGACCCTCTTTTGCCATTACCGCTTAATACTTTACCAATTGCGTTAGATGATAATTCTGCTACTTTAATAGGTGTTGCAGTAAGCATTCCTGTAAAAGTAAATGATACTTATTTGGCTGGTTTATTGGGTAATCCAACAGCGGTTACCAATCCAACCAATGGTACTGTGATTACAAATGCCAATGGTACAATGACTTATACACCAAATTCAACTTTTGTAGGTGTTGATTCATACAAATATAAAGTTTGTGATGCTACCAATACGGCAAAATGTGATACGGCTGTGGTAACAATCACTGTGAAAGACCCTAATTCGTCTGTACCAGTAGTGGTAAATAATCCTCCAGTAGCGATTGACGATTATAAATTAACAACTAAAAATACTCCTGTTTCTTCAACAGTGGCTGCTAATGATAGTGACCCTGATGCTGGACAAGTATTGACGTTTACTAAATTGACTAATCCGACAAATGGTGCAGTAACTTTCCTTCCAAACGGAACATTTACTTATACCCCAAATGCTACATTTATTGGTACGGATATGTTTACGTATAAAGTTTGTGACAACGGAAGCCCAAGTTTATGTACTAATGCAACGGCTTATATTACAGTGCTTGACCAACCATGTATTACGTTTGACTTTAAAGTGTTACTTGAAGGACCATACAATTCTTCTACGGGATTGATGAATACTACTTTAAATCAACGTGGTTTATTACCGGGACAAACGCCTGTCGGAAGCTTTGCTGTGCCAACTCTTGGCGGACAACCGTTCAATTTAGCACCATTTAGCTATGCTGGTACAGAAGTAATGACAGCTTATGCAAGTACAGTTGTGGACTGGGTATTGGTGTCTCTTCGTTCAGACTCAACTTTATTGGGTCAGGTATTTAGAGCAGCAGGTTTATTACATAACGATGGACACATTTCATTCACAAATCCATGTTTTGTGATACCAAATGGTTCATATTATGTAGTGGTAGAACATCGTAACCACATGGGGGTAATGTCAGCAACGAAAGTTCCTGTAACTGCTGGAAAAATTACTTATGACTTTACAGCAGCACAAAGCTATCAATTGACAAACCCTCCATCGTTCGGACAAAAAGCAGTTGGAAGCAAATTCGTAATGTTTGCGGGCGAAGGTATGAAATCTACTATCAATGATAACTATGATGTCAACTTCAAAGATTCTTTATTGTGGAAATCTTTATCAGGAAGTTTTGATGTCTATTTATTAAGTGACTTCAACCTTGATGCCGACTCAAACTTTATGGATAACAGTTTGTGGAAAGCTAATAGCGGACGTTTCTCTGGTGTATTACACTAAAAAAGTGAATAGTTGAAAGAGAATAATTAATAGTTTGTTGCAGAAGTCAGTATTTTACTGCAACAGCTATTAACTATTCTCTATTAACTATTCATCAATCAAAAAACTGGCTTGGTATTTGCTTAATCTATACCGACCATGAACTTTGTTCTCGAACCGCCAGAAGGCACAAAAATTAATGGACATGAACAAAAAAATTCTTTATATATTGGGGCTTTCCCTGATAGGTTCTCAAACCTTGAAAGCTCAAAGTGGTGTGTTTGATGTAAAAATCACCACGAATAAATTGGACTGTGCCACCAAAAAACTTTTGGTTGATGTACAGGTAAAAGCTCATGATGAAAAAACAAAATTCAAAATGGGTGATGCCAATTATCGCTTCACTTACAACCCTTCAATTCTTAATAACCCAATCCTCGAAAAACAGGGCTTTTTCTCGTCAAGAGGTGAATCTTCTGACCCAAATTATGGTACGCATAACTTGAATGGAAGTGTGGCTCGAATGAAAGAAGGTATCGTTTCTTTAAACACTTTTTATGGTGGTTCTGGCGAAAATGCTACTGAAGTTGGAACGGAATATTTGACTGTATCAACCATTGGCTTTGACCTTGTTGATTTGAAATCTTCGGTCGAAATTAAATGGAATGAAGGTGTAGGTAAGAGTTTTCCTGCAACAGGAATGAATGAAGTGAAATTTTCTAAAAATGCAAGTGGTGAGATTGATTATCAATTATATAACACCAATGCAACAGGTAGTTTTGAGGGCTTGAAAATTAATTTAGGAGAAACCTGTTCGGCAGATTTAAAGTCAAACCCTACCAATGAAAGTTTCTTTATTCCAGAAGGTTTTTCACCTGATGGAGATGGTGTGAATGATGTTTTTGAAATCAAAAATCCACAAGGAATAAATATGGGCGTTTCGATTTTTGACCGTTTTGGTAAATTGGTTTATAAATCAGATGACTATAAAAATGATTGGGATGGAAGACCTAACCAAGAAGGTTTTGACAACAGTCGCCCAATTGGAAGAGGAACATATTATTACGCAGTAAAACGTGCCGATGGTACAACATTTACTCGATTTATGACTGTTAATTATTAAGAAAAGAATATTATTATACTTTCCGAAAGTGTCAATAGCCTTTCGGAAAGTGTAGAAAATCTGCCTTTGTAAAAAATATTGAAGCTCAAGCATATTGCTGATAGCCTAAAATTAGATAAGCACACAGCTTAATTACAATTAAATAAATACAAACATGAGAAAAGTTTTAGCCGCCACTTTAACTTGTCTGATAGTGTTGCTTTGGGCAATACCATCTTTTGCACAAACAACACCAGTGGGTAAATTTGATGTAAGACTTAAACTGAAAAGCAATAATTGTGTTGCTAAAAAGGTTGTTTTACAAGTTCAAGTAAAAGCTCACGATGCCAACTCTACTTTTAAGTTAGGCGATGCCAACTTTAGATTTGATTATGACCCAACAGTCGTAATTAATCCAAAGAATATTAGTCAAGAAACCTTTTCTAATATCGCACCTGCAAGTGATGCTAATTACTCTGCACAAACGCTTACAGGGTCAAAAGTAAGCACCGATGGCACACAAGGTATTGTGTCGTTGAATGTACTTTATTCTGGAAGTAATGCTGGAGCAAAACAAGTTGGCGTTGATTATATAACTGTTGCTTGTATTGAATTTGATGTTATTAAAACTGACGGATGTGTTAATTTTAAATGGCACACTGATAATGATTTCCCAATTACAGGGATGAATGAAATTATCCAAACTTCCGCTGACCCTTATGATTATACCAATCCTTCGGTACCAGCAGGTGGTGTTTTTGAAAACTATAACGTATGTGTAAATACGTTATGTGTACCTGTAATAAATAAAGATTTGGCAACTACGCCGATGAATACCCCAGTTTCTGGAAATGTTTTGACAAATGATACGCCAACAGGTGGATTAACGGTTAAAATTTCACCATTCCCAACACCATTACACGGAAGTTTACAGTTATCTACTAACGGAGCATATACTTACACACCAACAACGGGCTATGTAGGAAAAGACTCTGTTCAATATGAAGCTTGTGATGCGTCAAATGTTTGTGGTAAAGCATGGTTAGTAATTACTGTAACAGGACCAAGTTTGGCAGTAAATAGAGATGTTTATACAACACCGATGAATACGCCAATTTCAAGTAATGTCCTTACGAATGATACACCTTCAGGTGGTTTGACGGTTAAGATTTCGCCTTTCCCAACACCATTACACGGAAGTTTACAATTATCTACCAATGGCGTATTTACTTATACTCCATCAACAGGTTATGTAGGGAAAGATTCAATTCAATATGAAGCTTGTGACGCTAACAATAATTGTGCAAAAGCATGGGCAGTATTTACCATTACAGGGGCAGCTCCAGTAGTAAATCCTGATACATATTCGACTAATGCAGGTACGCCAGTTTCTGGAAATGTTTTGACAAATGATACGCCAACGGGTGGATTAACCGTTAAAATTTCACCATTCCCAACACCATTACACGGAAGTTTACAGTTATCAACAAACGGAGCTTTTACTTATACCCCAACAGCAGGATATGTCGGAAAAGACTCTATTCAATATGAAGCTTGTAACGGAAATAATGTTTGCGGAAAAGCATGGGTTGTATTTACAGTAAATGGAGCAACACCACCAACCAATCCTGTTGACTTATCGTTAATCAAAACGGTAAGTATCAAAAAAGCAACAGTTGGTGATTTAATTACTTTTACCGTTTCTGTAACCAACCAAAGTACAAATACTGCTACGGGTGTTAGTGTAAAAGATTATATGCCTGCGGGAGTTTTATACAAAAGCTATTCTACCTCAACGGGAACATATAATAATAATACGGGTATTTGGACGATTGGAAATATCTCTGGTCAACAAACTATCAACTTAGTAATTACGGTTCAAGCTCAAGGCGAAGGTACTTTCTTTAATCGTGCAGAAGTTTGGACTTGCAATGAATCAGATACAGATTCGAAACCTGCTAATACATTATTGACAGGACAACCAACTAATCCTATTTTGGAAGACGATAACGCTTCTGCTTGTTTCTATGTGCCAATTGGTCTTTGTACGGGTAGCGGAGATGCTTACGAAATTTCTGTTCCGACAGGTTATACAGGTATTCAATGGTATAAAAACGGTTCGCCAATTGCAGGTGAAACTGGCACAACTTTAACGGTATCAACTGTGGGTAGTTATACATTTACAACTTTAGAAGGAACTTGTCCAGCGGGTGGTTGTTGCCCAGCAGAATTTGTACCAATTGACTGTTGCAAACCTACATTATGTGTACCTTATGCAGTGATTAAAACGAAAAGTGCTAAAAAGTAATCCTATAACTTGATTGCTTATTCAAAGATATTGATTTGACAAATTATGTGATAACATTCCATAATTTGTCAAATCTTTTCATTTAGAAATAAAATTTCTAATTATTCCAGATTCTTCAATTTTACATACTTTTCAAGCCGCCAACATGAAGAAGTTATATTTATCAATTATCGCATTTATTAGTTTTTATTCGGTACAAGCTCAACAAGAAGCGATGTATTCACAGTATTTATTCAATCCATTGGCAATTAATCCTGCCATGTCGTCTAAAACTAACGAAGCAACTACAAAAATCATTTATCGTAAAAAGTTTATGGGTGGAGATTTTGAAGGTGACCCCCAAACACAAACGGTAGTAGTTGATTTGCCTTTGGCGAATGAAAAAATGAATTTAGGTATTCAATTGTATAATGATATTGCAGGAATTATAAAATCTACGGGAGGATACGGAATTTATAGCTACAAAGCACAATTTAATGATGAATTGAGTTTGACGATGGGGATTCAAGCAGGAATTACCAATTATCGTGCAAACTTAACAAGTGTTCAATTGATTGACCCGAAAGACCCAAATTTTGGGCAGAATATCAATAAAATATTGCCAAGCGTTGGTACAGGTATAAATTTAAGTAATGAAAAATGGTTTTTAGCTATTTCTGTTCCACAAATTATTAGAACAAATTTAAGTTTGGTTGAAAATCCAAATGCCAATTATAGCACTGCCAATTCTCGTTTTTTATTTGCAATGTTTGGGTATGATTTTAGAATAAATAAGTCAATAAAAATTTCTCCAAATATTTTGGCAAAAGTAGTTGAAAACGCTCCTGTGGCATTTGACTATAATTTAAAAGCCAGTTTTAATGACAAATTTACTTTGGGAGGTTCGCTCAGAACTGCCAATGCAAAATTTAATGAAGTAAGTACACAAACCCGATTGGGTGACGCATTTTTAGCTTTTACCGAAGTACAAATTACACCAAAAATCCGTTTTGGATATGCGTATAATATTTCAACAACAAAAGGGCAATACGATAGTGGCTCTCATGAAATTATGCTTTCGTTTCGTTTCTTAAAAAGCCAGGAAGAAACGGTTGTTGACCCAAGATTTAAGTAAGAATCAAACGGTTTCTAAAACAAAATTGCCGTCTGTGTTTATCAATAAACGCAGACGGCAATTTTGTTTTAGACCAATATTTTGAAGAAAACGGTAAGTTTTCTATCGTACCAAATTAATTTTGACGAATTAGAAGTTGTTTAATTTTACTTAATCCCAGAACTAAAAGCGTAAGTAACTTTAAGATTTCCAGAGCGATATAAATAAAATGATGATTGCTTGGTTCAGGCGTTTTTCCAGATTGAAATAAAACTATTCTCTCGGACAGAATTGGTAATAAATAAAAGGTCTGAATTCCTAAAATGGCAATCAAAATAATGATGCTAACTGTAATTTTAGATTTAGCAACATCATAAATATTTGCCAAAACTATCCCCGTCAATAAAATTATTTCTATTCGATTGAGAGCTTCAAAAACTATCTTCCCAATTCCTAAACCTAATTCTAAAGTTATTTTAGGTGCTTGAAATTTTAAAGGAGCTTCTAAAAATGAAATTCCCAAAAGCATACCTGCCCAAATAAAAGGGAATATTATCAGTATGTATTTTGTCCAATTTTTCATAAAATCAATGATTTTGCCATATTCACCTACAAAAATGCGAGTGTTTTGAAGGGATTTTTATGAGAAAAATCATATAATATCGTAATCTTTTAGATGAGTAAATCATCGGCTTTGACACCCGCAATTCGCATAGCTTCGTATTCAACTTCTACGATAAATTCGGTTTCTTCTTGGGTAAATTCTTCGTTGTCCCAATCCTTAAAAAATTGCTGTGTTTGTTCTTGAATGTTATCTACATCTTTGACCAAACGTTTTATCAAAAAATCTGTAAAACGGTCAACTTCTTTTCTCATTCTGATAACCGCTTCTGTTGGCGGAGGCACTTCTTCATAATCTTCAAAGTCCTCTATTAAGAATTTTTCTTTGAGTTTATAGGCTTCTAATTGGGCAATTCTTTCTTGATTGGTCATTTGTTTTTTTTACAAAGATAGGGGGTAAATCTTTAGGTGATAAGTCGGAAGGAATTATCCCTTAACGAAATCTACGTTTTTCTTTTCTTTTTTCGAGCCGAAGGAAATAAAACGTTATTTAGAATCAAACGATAACCGGGAGAATGAGGATGAATATTCAAGTCGGTAGGAGTGCGGTGAAAACCTTTTCTGCCTTCAGGGTCATGACCACCATAAAAAGCAAATTGTCCTCTGCCGACTTCTCCATAAATATAGCGGTCGGAAGTTTTACTACTGCCCATTACCAAGACGTTCGGTTTGACTGTTTTTTTGTTGAAAGCCGTTGTTTGTCCCATAAATTCCCGAATCTGAAATTCATGATTTTGAGTAAGCAAAGCAGGAATAATATCCCATTTGGCAGAAAAACTAAATAAGTTAAAATAGGTTTCGTTTTCGTCTTCGCCCCAACCTCCAAAACCGCCCTTTCCAGATGCTGAATTAATATTTGAAAATGACCTCATGCGTCTATCGCCCGACTCATTTCCTAATTCCAAGAGAAAATCTCCGAAAGCTAAGGTTTTGCTAAAATCCAATTTTTCTTGTGCGTCTTTATCAATGCCATCACCATCAAACTCACTTGGAACAATGTCGATACCTTCGGCGGCGAGAGCCACATCAATCGTTTCTGCTCCCGAACACATCGCAAATAAATAGCCACCGCCCGCACAAAAAGCTTTAATTTTTTTGGCGACTTCCAACTTTAAATCTGAGTTTTTATTGAATCCGAATTTCTTAGCGATATTTTCTTGAGCCTTGATGTCTTCTGGCGAAATTCTCCAAAGATTTTTGCCATATTGTCCCGTAAAATCCTCGTGGTGGAGGTGAAGCCAATCATATTTTACTAAATCGCCACGCATGATTTCTTCATCATAAACCACATCAAAAGGGATTTCTGCGTATTTGAGAACCAATAAAACGGCATCGGTATCTTCAAAACTTGCTTTACTGATTTTGATGGGAGAATACACTGCAATTTTGGCAGATTTTACCAAATTAACCGCATCCATATTAAGATTTGGGTCAGCAATATATTTGAGTAAAGCCACTTCATCAGCAGAAGAAATTACCTCATACGTAACACCTCTCACACGACATTCCGTTTCTAATTCAGCTGTAAAATTCATCAAAAAACTGCCTCCTTGATAATTGACAAGCCATTTTACTTCTTGGTCAGCTTTCAAAATCCAATAAGCAATTCCGTAGGCTTTGAGGTGATTAGCCTGTCTTTCATCCATCGGAATAAAGATAGAATTGGCATATATTTTACCAAAACCAAAAAGAAAAATCAGAAGCAAAAACCACTTTTTCATGGGCAAGATGGTTTGATAGTGAAGGGTTTATTGGTATAAAAATAGGGATTTTATTTTGGAATTATTTACAAATTGTCGCAAACTAAAATTAGCCCACAGATTGTACTGATTCAACGGATTTACACAGATAAATTTAAAGAAAATCTGTTTTATCAGTGGTCTAATTTTATCGTGCAACAAATTGTAGATAGGTCTGTTTTATTTTTTACTCTTTTTACATTGAGAGTTATTGGTGAAATTGTTTTTACTCAATACATTTAGTAATTTTACTCAATACATTGAGTAAAATATTATGTTCGTAAAATCTGAAATATCAATTCTTCAAAAAAGAATGGCGGATAGCCGTCGATTTATCCAAGTTATTATGGGACCTCGACAGGTTGGGAAAACTACTATGGTCAAACAATTGATTGCTCAATTGGAAGTGCCAACGGTTTTTGTTGCGGCTGATGGAGTAGCTTCTGCCAATAGCACATGGATTAGTCAGCAATGGCAATCTGCTCGTTTTCAGTTACTTAGTGGTGGGGCAGAGGAGTGCATTTTGATAATTGACGAAATTCAAAAAATTGATAATTGGGCAGAAGTTATCAAAATGGAATGGGATAAAGATAGCATTGAAAACAAAAATATTAAATTGGTTTTGTTGGGTTCAGCCAGACTATTATTACAACGTGGTTTGAGCGAATCTTTGGCAGGACGGTTTGAAATTATCCAAATGACGCATTGGTCTTTTGCTGAAATGCAGGAAGCATTTGATTTTTCGGTAGAACAATTCGTTTATTTTGGGGGTTATCCAGGGGCGGCTTCGTTGATTGATGATGAAGAAAGATGGCGAGAATATGTTCTTCATAGTTTGATAGAAACAACACTTTCAAAAGATATTTTAATGATGAGTAGGGTAGATAAACCTTCACTTTTGAGACGATTGTTTGAGTTAGGTTGTGGTTATTCTGGACAAATTTTATCCATGACAAAACTTTTAGGGCAACTTCAAGATGCAGGAAATACTACCACATTGTCGCATTATTTAGAATTATTAGATTCAGCAGGTTTATTGACAGGGCTTGAAAAATACGCCCCTGATGTAGCCCGACAAAAAATGTCTATTCCCAAATGGCAAGTTCAAAATACAGCTTTCTCTTCCGTTTATAATCCATACAGTTTTGAGCAATGTAAACAAAATCCAGATATTTGGGGGCGTTGTGTGGAAACTGCCGTGGGTGTTCATTTAATTAGGTCGCAACGATTACAACGCACAGAAGTAACTTATTGGCGTGAAGGAAATGATGAAATTGATTTTGTATTGAAAAAATCTAATAATGTGATTGGTATTGAAGTAAAAAGTGGAAGAACGCAAAGTGCTAAAGGGATTACAGCATTTGAGAAAAAAGTTCGTCATGACAAAGTCTTATTAATTGGAAATAGTGGTATCCCTTGGCAAAATTTCTTGAAATCTGATGTCAATATATTGTTTGAAATGTAAGAGAAAAGTATCAGGATTTTGATAAAATAACAAATTGACAAAAGTTTATAAATAGAATTAAGAAATTGCAAAAGACCGTTTTCGCTATAACGCCACCGTTTACCCAACTCAATACGCCGTACCCCGCAACGGCGTACATTAAGGGGTTTTTGAATACTAAAAATATTTCTTGTTTTCACGCTGATTTGGGCATTGAAGTCATTTTAGCCTTGTTTTCAAAGCGGGGTTTGACAGATTTGTTTGCTTTTATTGAGCATAAATCTACTGATTTATCTGAAAATGCTCAGCGAATTGTAGCCCTTCAAGATGATTATATTCATTCAATAGAGGCGGTTATTTTGTTTTTACAAGGTAAAAATCCAACGCTTTCTCATGTGATTTGTCAGGAAAGTTTTTTGCCAGAAGCCTCTCGTTTTGCTCAATTGGAAGAAGATTTGGATTGGGCTTTTGGCTCGATGGGAATGCAGGATAAAGCCAAACATTTAGCTACGCTTTATTTGGAAGACCTTTCTGATTTAATCATGGAATGTGTCGATGCTCATTTTGGATTTAGTCGCTATGCGGAGCGTTTGGGGCGTTCTGCTAATAGTTTTGATGAATTGTACGGTGCTTTACAACAGGATTTTACCTACATTGATAATCTGTTAATGAAGATTTTGGCGGAAAAAATGATGCTCGTTCAGCCAAAATTATTCTTGATTTCTGTGCCTTTTCCCGGTAATTTATACAGTGCTTTTCGGATTGGACAATGGATAAAAAAGCATTATCCAAGCGTTAAAGTTTCGATGGGTGGAGGTTTTCCCAATACAGAATTACGCTCACTTTCTGACGCAAGAGTTTTTAAGTTTTTTGATTTCATTACACTCGACGACGGCGAAGCACCAATTGAAGAACTCTTAAAAACGATTGAAAATCAGGAGAGAGCGTTACAACTGAAACGCACTTTTACCTTAATTGATGGTACTGTAAAATACATCAACAATAGCACAACGAAAGATTATAAACAGTCGGAAGTAGGTACGCCTGATTATTCCGATTTGCTTTTGGATAAATATATTTCGGTGATTGAAATTGTCAATCCAATGCACCGAATGTGGAGTGATGGACGTTGGAATAAACTTACAATGGCACACGGTTGCTATTGGGGAAAATGTACATTTTGCGATATTTCTTTAGATTATATTAAAATTTATGAGCCTGTAACCGCCAAATTATTATGCGATAGAATGGAAGAAATGATTGCCCAAACGGGTGAAAATGGCTTTCATTTTGTAGATGAAGCCGCACCGCCTGCTCTCATGCGAGCCTTAGCTTTGGAGATAATCCGCAGAAAATTATCGGTTACTTGGTGGACAAATATTCGTTTTGAAAAGAGTTTTACGCACGATTTATGTCAGTTGTTAAAAGCCTCTGGTTGCATTGCGGTTTCGGGTGGTTTAGAAGTGGCTTCTGACCGACTTTTAGACTTAATTCAGAAAGGCGTAACGGTTGCTCAAGTTGCTCAGGTGACACGCAATTTTACCGAAGCGGGCATCATGGTTCATGCGTATTTGATGTATGGTTTTCCAACACAAACTGCCCAAGAAACCGTTGATTCGCTGGAAATGGTGCGACAAATGTTTGAATTAGGCATTCTTCAATCTGGATTTTGGCATCAATTTGCTATGACCGCCCATAGTCCCGTAGGAATGTATCCTGAGGAGTTTTCGGTAAAAAAAGACACAGATTTGATTGGTACTTTTGCGAATAATGACCTTGTTTTTACCGACCCCAAAGGCACAAACCATGAAACTTTTAGCTATGGTTTAAAGAAATCCTTACTCAATTATATGCACGGAATCGGCTTTGATTCGCCCTTACAAGATTGGTTTGAATTTAAAATTCCGAGAACTAAAATCCCGAAAAACTATATAGAAATTGCTCTTTCGGAAGACGATGATTTCATGGTAAAACCAAGTTCTAAAATTGTTTGGTTAGGGAAAAAACCGATGGTTGAAACAACCGTTTCTAAAAAAGGAGAATTGTCATTACTAACTTTTCATGATAAAAAAGAGACATTTTCAGTTAAAGTAAATAAAATTTATGGCGATTGGCTCGTTGAAATTTTAAACCTCATTTCTCCCAAAAACGCTAAAGTTTATACGTTTCAAGAAGTTAAAAAACACTATGAAACTGCTGGTTTAGATGATTTTGAACTTTTTTGGTACAGTAAATCAGTCAATACTTTACGAGATTATGGCTTGTTAGTTTTGTAATTGAAAAGTATTGAGTAAACATTATTTTCTAAATTCACGTTGCCCAATATTTTATAAACGATAGACCACTGATTAAACTGATATTATCTGTGCAAGTCCGTAAAATCAGTTTAATCTGTGGTCTAAATTTGTATGTGACAAATGAAATATTACCTGATAAATTTTACTTTTTTACTCACAATCTTAATCCACTCCAAAGCCATCAGTTCGTGTCCTGCGGGCATTGGGTGAATACCGTCCCAAATCCAATAATCAGCTTCTGCACGTTCAAGTGCTTTGTTAAAAATAGCTTGAAAAGGTATGTAAATTGCGTCAAATTCGATGGCTAATTTCTTAATAACTGCCTGCCGTTTTGTGATGTCTTCTGTATAAATCTCCAACTTATCTTTCACCCTTCCGACGGGCAAAATAAATGGTTCGCAAAGTACAAACTGAATATTTGGTAAAGCATTTTTCGTGGTTTTTAGCAAATTTCGATAACTTTCTTCGTAAAACTCAACCGAATATTTGGTATCGCCTTTCAGCCACATTTCGGTTTCGTTAATGCCTACTAAAATATTTAATAAGTCAGGTTTTAGGGATAATGTATCTTCATTCCAACGTTTTTCAAGGTCGGTAGTTTTATTTCCACTAATGCCACGATTGAAAAAATGAAACTTCTTTTCGGGAAATTTATACCAAAGTTTACTGGCAATATTATTGGCAAAACCGTGTCCCATTACATGATTCCAGTCGTTGTTACGAGTCCTATTTCCGTCAGTTATGGAATCTCCTTGAAAAAGAAATGTGTAGTTTTCTCCGCTTTCGAGTGAAC
Source organism: Arcicella aurantiaca (assembly GCF_003148625.1). Classification (GTDB taxonomy): domain Bacteria; phylum Bacteroidota; class Bacteroidia; order Cytophagales; family Spirosomataceae; genus Arcicella; species Arcicella aurantiaca. The sequence continues at coordinate 136,098 of NZ_QGGO01000009.1, forward strand.
TTGTAGGAGTCGGAATTTTTGAAAATATGGGCATTCCGCTTAAAATAAGGCTATTTTTTAAAAATTCTCTGCGGTCGTCTGACTTAATCATTATTTTATTTCTTTGTGTTTTATCTCTTAAATGCACTTTAAAAATTTATCGAGTAATTTTTCAAAAAGAAAACTGTATTTTTCTTATTTCCGATTCCCGATAACTTATTATTACATACTTAACGTGTCGTATGCAGCAATTTATACTACAAGTTATTATAGAAATCCGTACAATAAAGACTATTTTAGAACTTTGATTTACCTAATCTCAAATTACGATGAATAAATACTTTTCTTTGCTCTTACTTTTTTTATTAACTCTCTCGAAAATCACCGCCCAAGAACCTGCTCCCAATCTATTAAATCGTCGTTGGAGAGCAGATTGGATTGCTCCACAAAATGTGAATTTGAAGGATTTTGGCGTTTATCATTTTCGTAAAAACTTTGAACTTTCGCAGAAACCAACGCAATTTATTATCAATGTTTCGGGTGATAACCGTTATCGTGTTTTTGTGAATGGAAATTATATTGGAGCAGGGCCAGCACGTAGTGATTTGATGCACTGGAATTTTGAAACATACGATATTGCCCAATATTTACAACAAGGAAAAAATACGATTGCCGCCGTAGTTTGGAATTTTGGCGACTATATGCCTGTGGCTCAAATGAGTAATAAAACAGGTTTTATTGTGCAAGGAAATTCAACAATTGAGGCAGTTGTGAATACCAATAAAACTTGGAAAGTAACGCAAAACAAAGCCTACAAGCCTATTCCTGTTGATGGAGCAAAGTTGCAAACTTATATTGTTGTGGGTTGTGGAGAGGAAGTTGATGCTTCAAAATATCCTTTTGGTTGGGAGAAGACTGATTTTGACGATAAATCTTGGGAAATTGCCAAAACTTTAGAAGCTGGATATGCCACAGGTAGTGGTTCTGGTGCGGGTTGGTATTTAGTGCCACGAACGATTCCACAAATGGAAGAAATTTACCAACCATTGAAAGAAATTCGTCGTTTTTCTAATATTTCTGATGCCAATATGACTGATAAATGGCTGAAAGGAACAGGTGTAATTACGATTCCTGCTAATACTAAAACTACTATTTTGCTCGACCAAAATTTTGAAACAGTGGCGTATCCAGAAATGACGGTTTCGGGCGGGAAAGGTGCTTCGATACAATTAATGTACGCCGAAGCTTTGATTGATGATAAACGTCAAAAGGGAAATAGAAATGAAATTTCGGGAAGAAAAATGATTGGAAATGCAGATATTTTTAGACCAGACGGAGCGATAAAAAGAACTTTCAAAACGCTTTGGTTTAGAACTTTTAGGTATATCGAATTAGAAATTGAAACAAAAGCCGACCCGCTGACCATTAATTCTTTTTACGGATTAAAAACGGGTTATCCTTTTGAAGAAAAAGCGTCATTTTCAAGTAAAGACGACCAATCTTTAAGTAATATTTGGAAAGTTGGTTGGCAAACGGCAAGGCTTTGCGGAGGTGAAAATTATTTCGATTGTCCGTATTATGAGCAGTTGCAATACACGGGCGATACTCGTATTCAAGCCTTAATTTCTTTGTATGTTTCGGGAGATGACCGCCTTGTACGAAAGGCTTTGACGGACTTTGACAATTCAACGATTTCGGAAGGATTAACCCAAAGTCGGTACCCATCAAATACGCCTCAATTAATTCCTCCTTTTTCATTGTATTGGGTGTCAATGACTTATGATTATTGGATGCACCGTAAAGATGACAAATTTGTAAAATCGCTTTTACCAAATGTTGAAAAAGTTTTAGCTTGGTACGAACGCAAATTTGACGCTCAAAAAAATATGTTAGGACCCGTAAATTGGTGGCCATTTGTAGATTGGGCAAAACCTTGGCAATGGGACGAAATGGCAGGTATTGGTGGCGTGCCAAGTGGAGCAACGAAGGGGAATTCTTCCATTTTGTCATTTCAATATGCTTATACTCTTCGTCAGGCAGCAGCAATTTTTGAAACTTATGGTCAAAAAGATAAAGCAATTTATTGCAGAACTTTAGCCGATTTAATCTCAAAATCGACTTACGAATTGTGTTATGATGCCACAAAAGGAGAAGTTGCCGATACGCCCGAAAAGAAGGCTTTTAGTCAGCACGCCAATATCATGGCTTTGTTGTCTAATAGTGTTCCAAAAGCCAATGAAAAGGCAATAATGGATAAAATTCTTAACGATAATTCACTTATTCAAGCAACATTTTATTTTAAATTTTACTTGACACAGGCTTTGAAAAAAGTGGGAATGGCAGACCGTTATCATGGTACTTTGCAACCTTGGCGAGACATGATAAATATGGGATTAACCACTTTTGCAGAAAAAGAAGAACCCACTCGTTCCGACTGTCATGCTTGGTCGGCTTCTCCAAATTATGATTTTTTAGCGACCATTTGTGGCATCATGCCCGATGCACCAGCTTTTGAAGAAGTGCTTATTCAGCCTGCTTTAGGCATTTTAGATGATGCCGAAGGAAAAATGCCACATCCACAAGGAGAAATAAAAGTGAATTTAAAGCGTAAAGGCAAAACAGGAATTTCAGCAGAAATTAATTTACCTCAAAATCTAAAAGGACGTTTTGTTTGGAATGGGAAAACCGAACCATTGAAAGGAGGGAAGCAGACAGTTTCGATAGATTGATAATGGTTTTGGCACGCAGATGACGCAGATACAAGTAACACAGATTTTATGGATTTTTTAAGCAATTATCAAGAATAAATATAGTTGATATTACGTAATTGTATTGGCGTATAGCTGAACATATTTATCTTATTAAGGAATTTATCCGTCTAACGCAGGCAGGGTTCAAACCCTGCCTGCATTGAAAGGGGAGAGGTTAAAAAGGCTATGACCTACGACTCACCGAAGTAATCAAAATCACCGCCGTGATGATAATTGCACCAGAAACAATCATAAGAGGATGCAATTTTTCACCTGCCAATAACCAACCTAAAAACATCGCTACTAACGGATTGACGTATGTGTAAGTTGCTACCAACGTTGGAGAAGCCACTTTTGATAACCAACTAAAAACTAAAAAGCCGATAATAGACCCAAACGTCAGCAAATAAGCAAATGCCCATGCCGCTTTTGGCGTAACTTGATGAAGATTTAATTTGTCAAAATCACCAATGATAAAACTGATTCCCAACGAAAGTAAACCGCCTAAAATCATTTGAGTTCCTGCCAATTGAGTAGCATGATATTCTGTGATATTGGCTTTTTTGACAATAACAACGCCAACATTCCAAAATAACACTGCTCCGAAAAGGGTTAAAATTCCTTTTACATAATAGTTTTCGTAACCATCTATCGCCAACGATTTTAAACTCATCAAAATTCCAACGCCAATAATTCCTAAAAAAGCTCCAAAAACTACCTTCTTTTGCGGTTTTTCACCCTCAAAAATCCAAAGTAAAATCACTAAGATAACAGGACCTAATGCCGAAAATAAAGCTGAATAACTCGAAGGCATCCATTTGGCAGCAATCGTGAAAAATCCATTTGAAAGTGTAAGTAAAAAGAATCCTGATAAAATGTTAGTTACAATCATTTTACGACTTGGTTTCTGATATTTTTTAGTCAATATCGAGAAAACTAAAAGCGTAAAACCTGCCAAGAAAAAACGAAATCCAGAAATTAGCATAGGAGGAAAACTCTCCACGACAAACCGAATACCGAGATAAGTAGAACCCCAAATAATATAAAGCGTAATAAGTCCCGCCCAGATTTTTAAATGTTGATTTTGATTATTCATGACACAAAATTGGCGTTTTTTTGCGATATTTAGAGAATTTCATCAACAAGCAATTTACAATTTCATGAAAAATAGTTGGATTGAGGTTTAATTGTAATTGTTGATGTAAAATACACAACAAGTAAATCTGGTTCAAGTGTCCTCGCTAAATCTGGTTCAAGTGTCCTCGCTAAATCTGGTTCAAGCGTCCTCGCTTGAACCTTTGGAATAATGCCTTAAAACCAATGATTTAACTATTTTAACTATTATCTATATCTTAATAGACGAAAAAAATGTTGTCAGTGGAGACACTGACAACGGCAAAAAGGTTATGAAAATAATATTCCCTTCAACTTAAATATTGAATCCACGAATAAATAGTCCAAAAGCTCAATAAGCTAAGAATTGCTGTATTATTAATATCTGCAAAATCTTTTTTACGATACGTCATAATCGCAAAAGCAAGAGTTAGGATTGTTAAAATACCTAAAAAAGCTATTTTGTAAATAAATCCCCAATCTGGATTTTTAATCAAATGATTTGGGATAACTTCTGTAATAACTATCATCAAAATAGATATTCCTATCAATTTTGTAAAGTTAATTTGTGAGATTTTTTGCATGATATTACGATTTATACTCAAACAGAATTTGATTTGCGAAAATTTACTTTCAAAAAAAGTGCCTTAAATCTGGTTCAAGCGTCCTCGCTTGAACCTTTGCAAAAGACTAAAGCCTTAAAACCAATGATTTTACTATTTTTACTGTTAACTATATCCTAATAGACGAAAAAAAGTTGTCAGTGGAGACACTGACAACGGCAAAAAGATTTGTTCATATCCACATTTAAAATACTTCTCCTTTTCCTCCTCTTAACTGAATTAGATGTTTAAAAGCCTGAATAAATCGTTCAGGTAGGTTCTCATTCTTCTTGAGAGTACCTTTGTATATGTCAATATGGTCTCCTCTCCATCCACTAACTCCTTTATCTTTCCAATCTTTATTATAGTTAATTAAATCATATTGTGTTACACAACCGCTCCCTGAATTACAATAAAAAAAAACTTTAATGTATGTTTCCTCATCTTTAATAGAGAAACTTTTTGGGTCAATATTTTTCGGATCAAACTCAACACAATATCCCCCACCTTGCAATCCTTGACTTGGATTTTTACTTTTAGAATATGTGGTAAATCTCAATAAATTTCTCTTATCATCCCAAGAAAGATTCACATAATGATAAATTTCTGTATCCCCAAAGTATTCTATTTCCCCTTCTACTTTACTCGACATCCAGTTGACTGTTTCCTTCAATGTAGTATTATTTCTCTGTGCAACTAAGGAGTTTGTAAATGCTAATATTAAAATGAGAAATTTCATAGTGGTATTTTGGTTAATGTAAATTATCATATTTTATATTTGGGATTCTTACCTTTAAAAAAGAAAGTTATTGTATGTATATTATCGAATCTATGTAGTATTTCTTAACTTTCATTAAAGATTATTAAATTAATTATTATCCGTTTGTGAATTCATTAAATCATAGTAGTCAGTATAGGGTGCAATTAAATCCGCTGTGTAAGAAAGCATGGTAACTGCATTGTCGTAGAGTTCTTTAATGTTACCAATATCTCTTTTTTCTTTCTTTTCAAAAATTGAATTTTCGTTAAAGTCACGAGTATATCTGAAAGCAGATGCTTCACCAGAACCCAAATACTTAATAAGCGTACCCGTTGAAACAAATAGTTTTTTAAACTCATCATTAATTTTGTTATCAAAATTTAATGTAAATGAAAGTTTGTCAAAATGTTCCTTAAGATGACTTTGAAGAATATTCAATTTATGACTTTTAGCAACCTTCGGAGGAGTTTCTAAATTACTATACTTTTTCAAATATTCAAAATTTGCTTTATAACCCAATTCAAGTGAGTGTCTCATCATATACAATACAGGATGAGATACCACATCTATTCCAAAACTCTCCTCTTTCAAAAACTTAATAATTATATTGATGGCAAAATTATACTGACTAAATAATACCATATCATTGTCTACAAATCCAATATGAGCTGTAAACTGATATTCAATTTGCTTATTTTTTTTTTCAATTCGTTCTATCAACATAAGTATTTGTCTATAAAATTTTGTTAAAATAAATTAATCAATTTTCATTTTTAGAATCATGCCGTGCAAATACTGCATAACATATAATTGTACAAATTAGCCATAGTACTATGGACGATTCTCCAGTTAACACATTCCATACATACAGAAGTAAAATCCATGGTCCGGTACATAATAATGCACTTACTAAAAGTCTATCAAGTTTGTTAGGTATTTTTTTCATAATTTATTTTGACCTATTTCAGCCGTTGTTGGTAGGATGCTAACACAAATGTTATTGGTGCAAAAACAGTAAGATGTCACTTTTGCAAAAATTATATACCAACAAACGTATAATAAAGTGTAATTAGTCTCGCCCAAATTTTAACTTGTTAATATTGATTATCAATGCTACAAAATTGGGATTTTTTTACGATATTTAGGGGGAAGTTGTATGAAAATTTTCATCAACAAAATCAGCATTTATGAAAAAACTATTATTCCTCTGTGTATTACTAATTTCCTTGCAAGGATTTGCTCAAAAACTCCCATCCATTTCCGAGAAAACGGCTAATTTGAAGAAGTATGAAGGTTTTATGCCTTTTTATTGGGATGAAGATTCGGGTAAAATTTGGCTTGAAATTTCTTCTCTTAATCAAGATTTCTTGTATGTTTCCTCACTTCCTGCAGGTTTGGGTTCAAATGATATTGGTCTCGACCGTGGACTTTTGGGTGATGAAAAAGTAGTATTTTTCAACAAAGTTGGACGCAAAATTATGCTCATCCAACCTAATTTGAGATACCGTGCCATCACCAACGATGCCAATGAAAAACGTGCCATCGAACAATCTTTTGCACAATCTACACTTTGGGGGTTCACCGTTGAAGCCGAAGAAAATGGCAAGTATTTGGTAGATGCGACCGATTTTTTAATGAACGACCCCATGGGAATTTCTGACCGTTTAAAAGACTCCAAACAAGGAAGTTACGCTCCCGATAAGTCACGTTCGGCGATGTATTTGGCACGTACCAAAAACTTTCCATTGAACTCTGAATTTGAAGTTACCTTGACTTTCACGGGCGGAAGCGATGCAGGAAATTTCGTAAAATCAGTAACGCCAAGTTCAGATGCGATAACCTTGCGTGTTCACCACAGTTTTGTGCAATTGCCAGATAATCAATACGAAAAGCGAGTTTTTGACCCACGTTCAAGTTTCAATGCTTTGGGATACATGGATTACGCAACGCCCGTGAGCGAACCGATTGAAAAGTATTTTATTATCCGTCACCGCTTGAAGAAAAAAGACCAAACGGCTAAAATTTCGGAAGCCGTTAAGCCCATTGTTTATTATTTGGACAACGGAACGCCCGAACCAATTCGCTCGGCTTTGATGGACGGAACGGCTTGGTGGAATCAGGCTTTTGAAGCGGCAGGGTATAAAAATGCTTTCCAAGTTAAATTATTGCCCGATGATGCCGACCCGATGGATTGTCGTTATAATGTTATCAATTGGGTTCACCGTTCCACTCGTGGGTGGTCGTATGGTGCTTCTGTAACTGACCCACGCACGGGCGAAATCATCAAAGGACACGTGAGTTTAGGTTCTTTGCGGGTTCGTCAAGATTATTTGATTGCCCAAGGTTTGCTTTCCCCTTTTGAAAATGGTCAAAAACTTGACCCTGAAAAAGACCCGATGCTTAAAATGGCTTTGGCTCGTTTGCGGCAATTGGCGGCTCATGAAGTGGGACATACCTTAGGTTTGATGCACAATTATACGGCAAGTATCAACAGTCGTGCTTCGGTGATGGACTATCCGCATCCATCTGTAAAATTAGATGCCAAAGGCGAAGTGGATTTAAGCGATGCTTATGCCGTAGGAATTGGCGAATGGGATAAAGTTTCAATTGCTTACGGTTATCAAGATTTCCCGAAAGGAACGGATGAAAAAGTGGCTTTAAACAAAATTTTGAAGGATTCGCACGATAAAGGATTGTTATTTTTGACCGACCAAGATGCTCGTTCAGCGGGTTCTGTGAGTCCAACGGCTCATTTGTGGGACGGTGGGAAAAATCCGATTGATGAATTAGAAAATTTGATGAAAGTGAGAGAAAAAGGACTAAAAAGTTTTGGTGAAAAAACGATTAAAACGGGCGTTCCGATGGCGTTTTTAGAAGATGCTTTAGTGCCACTTTACAACATTCATCGTTATCAAATTGAAGCCGTGTCGAAATTAGTTGGTTCGATGGATTATCATTATGCAGTGCGTGGCGACGGTCAGTTTTCTACCAAAGCCGTTTCAAAAGAAACGCAACAAAAAGCCTTAGAAACTGCCTTGAAATGTCTTTCGGCGGATTTTTTGACTTTGCCAGAAAATATTATTTCCTTAATTCCTCCACGTCCTGCGGGATATATGTCATCGAGAGAATTATTCAAAAAACGTACAGGTTTAGCATTCGACCCATTGGCGGCGGCAGAATCGGCGACGGATTTTCCTTTACAATTTTTATTTCATCCAGAACGTGCGTCTCGCATGATTGAATATGAAGCCAGAAATGGAGGTTTAGGTTTGGAAGAAATGATTACACAAGTGTTGGATAAAACCTTCAAAACGACTAAAAATCAAGGATTGAATCGTAAAGTGCAATTTCAAACCGAGCAAATTGTATTAACGCATTTAATGGCGTTGAGTACCAACGAAGCGGCAAATTATCAAGTAAAAGCCGTTTGTGGAAAGGCTCTTAAAGAATTGAAAGCGTATTTGGAAGAAACCAAGAAAACCGCCAAAGATGCTGATTATCAGGCTCATTTAGATTACGCTTTGGAAAGAATGAAAAATCCTTCGGCGGCAAAAGTGGCAGTTCACAAAGAATTACCTCCTGGAGCTCCAATTGGGTGTGGAGAGGAGGATTGATTTTTACCCTCCTATAATTGCGAGTAATGTGTCCACCCTGTCATTGCGAGCGTAGCGAAGCAATCTGTTAGCTTACGAGAAAAGGATTTCAAACACCCTTCCATCAATCCAACAGATTGCTTCGCTATGTTCGCAATGACAAGATGGACATCTTTTTTAAATGATTTATATTACAAATTGTTTTAATTGATTTCTAATCTTTCCTTCCCTGACATTCTCGAAAGAATCTATTTGATAGCTTAGTTGTGGAAATTATTGGAGAGGGTTAATATTAAATTGCTAATCTGTTCGGACTTTCATAATTTAACATCTTTAAAAGCAATATCCACCAATTCTAATATTTATCTACTTTATGAGACAGTTTTTAAACTGCATTTTACTTTTCATTTTCTTATACGCTTCAAGTTGTCAAGGAGAGTTATTACCGTTTGGTTCAGAAGAACCATTAATATTAGAACCAACTCCATATTTTGACTCACAAATGCTAAATCAACTTTGCGAAATTAATTATTTTGAAGTGAGTCTTTACTCAGCATCTACTTATAGTGGAGGTTTGCAAAGTAATCCCATCTTTCAGGCAATGGAAGAATGGAATTCTGCACAGTCTAATGTTCACTTTACCTTTCAAAAAGAACTAAATAAATGTAATTTACTTTTCCAAAGTTATAATTTTCCACCTCCTCAAAAAAATACTGATGAGTTTGGCTTAATTCGGATTGATGGTAATATTCAGAATCCTTCATATACTTATCCTACAAATAAAATAAATATATTGACCAAAAATAGTTCTATTATTTTTATTCCAAATAACCTGTTTTCTGCACTTATTACAAATAAACAAGCCAAGAGAGAACTAATGTATAGAGTAGGTAGATACCTTGGGCTTCCAGATTCAAAAGATAGGTCTTCTTATATGTACCCGTACTTGGTAAAGGATGACACTGATGGTAAAATAACAGAAGAAGATATTAGAAATTTAAAAAAACTACATCCTACCGAGTGTGGTAAGGCAACAGTAAGCATAAATTCTACAACTATAAATTCAGATGGAATTGCTAATTTTTCAATCAAATATGATAACCAAAACTCCAAAATTAAGCCATTAAGTTGTGGTATTATCATCAGTGAAGATTCTACAGATTTATCTTTAGAGAGAAATCCATTTTATATTTTCAATAAACCAAATACTGATAACACAATTTTTACAGGGAAAGTAGAAAGCCTAAATGCTTTAACTAAATATTATGCAAGGGCATTTTCTGTGGATGTAAATGGAATCATTTTTAGTGATAAGTTTATTTCATTTAAAACACCTAATCAAGACCATGATAAATGGGTACAAATAGCACTTCCACAATCAATTGAAAATAATTCCTTTATTCCTTTTGTATATAATGGTAAAATTTATCTGAATGTAACAAGACCTTATTTTAAAGTAAGCAATTTAATTTCTTTAGATTTAAACTCTCAGCAATTGCTTTCCGAGTCATTTACTAATAGCCTTTCAGATAATTATTTCTCTCCTGGTATTTATTCAATAATTTCTTTTTGTTTAAATGGCTATCTTTATCAATATTCATATACGAAAGAGTATAATACTCCTGGATTTGTTGATAAATTCGTAAGAATATCCTTAACAACTCTAAAAACAGATGTATTAATGACTCCTGACAGAGTAACTTTCTTAGGTAAGGTTGTTCCAACTATTTTTTCAGATGGAGAATCAATCTATATGACAAGTGGAAACATTGAAAACAAAAAAAACTACTTTTTTAAATACACTCCTCAAAATAATTCTTGGAAAACATTATCATATACTCCTACCAACTTCAACTATTCTCTTAATCACTATAGGGTAATTCCTACAAGAAAGAATAATCAATTATTTTTTTTACCTTATGAGAAAATCCCTGCTACAGTGTTTGATATTAATAGTAATACTTGGTTTGAATACGACAAAACGTTTAGTAATACAGAAACCTTACTTCCTGATAATTTGCTGTCTATTTCATCTTTTTACTATTCAAGAGGATATGAAAGTACACATATCAGTTTTCAAAATAAAATGATTTCTCTACTTTTTGATTTACCAAATGTTCAATATATTCCGAACGGAAACAATAGTCTATATCTTAATGAATATTTTCCTAATATTTTTAAAGCAATTGAGTCGAACATATATAATTTTGATAGGCAAGTGTTACTATCGTTTGATTTGAATAATAATTCCTGTAAAGCATTAAAGCCTTTACCAAGACAAATTAGCCGAAATTTTTTATCAAAACCAGTAAATACCCCTGGATTTTTCATGTTTTCCGATGATAAATTTATTTATGCTGGATTTGCTGAATATGTTGATAATGTGTCAAATTATCAAATTAAAACAATCTGGAAGTATATTCCATAAACCTAACCTGCTCGTAAAATGGCATTTAAGAAATACTTGGTTGTAATCTTGTCCACTTTGATTATTTATTCGGTAAATGGGCAAAAACCTAAAAAAGTCACAATACAATTAACACTATATCAAAAAGCTATTTTGGCTTTTAAAAGAGGAAAATGGGATACAGCACGAAAACTTTACCTTCTTACTTTAGAAAAAGGTACCTCAAAGGATTCAATTGATATACTAAAAAATAATATCGTTAATTGTAATTTTATCATTGATTATGATAAAAAAGCGAGAACAGCGTTGTTGGAGGGTAGGGAAAATATTGGAGTTGTTTTTTTGGAGAAAATGTTAAAAATTTCTCCAGATAATAAGATATTAAAAAAAAGGCTTTTGTCTTATTACATTAAAAAAAGGAAACAGGCTATTAGAAATAAAGCCTACGCAGTTGCGAATGAATATTTGAATCATTCTCAAGAATTAGATTCAACTTTCAACAAGGTTAAATATATTTCAGAAATTGTAAATAGTAAAAAACTCACTACCGAAAAAATTCTCAGTAAACTCAATTTGAATAAAAAAGACACTATTACTATTGAAAAAAAACTGATAGATAGTCTTGAAAAACTTAACTATTCTTATGCTGTTAAGCAATTAAGTAGAGACAGTGTTAAATTAAAAGGTGGCATAATTCATTTTGGAGTCATAACAGGAATAGGTTATGCATTGCCTGAATTAACTTCACTGAATGGTACTTTTGATAGAATTTATTTACAGCCATCAAGATTTATTGGTATTAAAGTTACATTGGGTAGATTAACTTCTCATTTTTCATTTTCAACTGAATATAGATTAGCTGAATATAAATTTAATACTTTCTACTATTCAACGGAAAGAAAAATAAATCTTGAAGATTTTAATATCGAAACCACTGATATTCCTATTTACACTAATTATCAAATCAAATCTTTGTTTGGGACTAATGTATTTTCTATTTCATTGGGTGGAGTCATTCACCAAATAAGAGCAATGAAATATTATAATAACCTTGAAAATAGATATTTGAATAATGGAGATAATATAGCTAATACATGGTATAGTGGTATGGTAGGGATGTCTTATCAGAAGAAAATATTTAAAAAACTTAAAGTGGAACTTGCTTTAAAATTTAACAAAGGCTTTGGTAGTTTTTTGAATGTAGATAAAATAAACTCATTTTTTGTTCCATCACAATATTACCCAAATAAAACGAATGAAAATCCACTTACATCTACAAAAATGAATTCGGTTAACGCAAGTGTTGCTTTGATATTTTAAAATTGTTGTAAACACCTTCGTTCTTACAAGAACACAAATAATTACCTATATATTTAGGTTTACTCAATACATTGAGTAAAATATTATGTTTGTAAAATCAGAAATAAATATTCTTCAAAAAAGAATGGCAGGTAGCCGTCAATTTGTCCAAATTATTATGGAAACTCGAAACCAAGAAAACCACCAAAGATGCTGATTATCAAGCACATTTAGATTACGCTTTGGAAAGAATGAAAAATCCTTCGGCTGCAAAAGTGGCAGTTCACAAAGAATTACCTCCAGGAGCTCCAATTGGGTGTAATGAGGATTGATTAAATTATTTTCCCTATATTTAATAAAAAATATGGCTATGGTTATTGATAAAAACATAAAAGAAACCATTTTGTCGGAAGTGGCTACGCAAAAATTAGTGCGTATTCCTGCCTCGAAAGAAGATTATTTTGCTTTGGCAGAAGAATTACCTTTCAAGGTAGAATACCACGAAAATGAAATTGTAACAATGGGTTTAGCATCACTATGGCATGAAGCCATCATAATGAATTTAGGGGGAATTCTGAATGTTCTCTTTTTTAGAAATGACGAGATTCTTGTTCTCGGAAGTAACTCAGGTGTCCAAATTCCCAAATTTGAGGGTGGATACTATATGCCAGATGTTACAATAGTTAAAGGAAATCCAGTTTTCAAGGAAAACTCTACGGCGATTATTACCAATCCGTACATAATTGTGGAGGTACTTTCACCTGCGACAAAAGCCTTTGATTTATCGGAAAAACTACCAGAATATAAGTTAATTGAGAGCCTTCAGCAAGTCATTTATGTGAATCCACAAAAAGTAAGTGTTTCTACTTTCATTCGTTCAGAAACTCCGAATGCTTGGATAAATCAAGATTTTTATAGTCTTGAAGATTCGATTACGGTTGAAGGGGCAAGTATTTCTTTAACTGATATTTATCGTAAAATAGTCTTTGAACAATAATTTTTAGATAAATTATGCTTATAATAGCCAACTCTCACAAAGGGTTGGCTATTCTTTTTGATAACGTTTAAGTATGTCCAAATTTGATGAGTGAGTATTTACGTAAACCTCTCAATTTTGGGATTTCAAGCCTAAATCGTTATGTTTGTTACATACAAAAAATAACCCCTAATATGCAGGAAAAAACTACTTCATCAAATACTTCAGAACTTAAAAAAGAATTATCCCTTATTGATGCCACCATGATTGTAATTGGCTCAATGATTGGCTCTGGAATTTTTATTGTTTCGGCAGACGTTACTCGAAATTTGGGTTCTCCCGGATATTTATTGCTCACTTGGGGAATAACAGGCATAATTACTTTAATTTCAGCACTTTCTTATGGCGAATTGGCAGGAATGATGCCCAAAGCAGGAGGACAATATGTGTATTTGCGTGAGGCTTATAATCCTTTAGTTGGTTTTCTATTTGGTTGGACAACTTTTTTAGTAATTGAAACAGGAACAATTGCGGCGGTTGCAGTAGCTTTTGCTAAATATACAGGGGTGCTTTTACCTGATTATATTGGAACAGAACATAGTTTTCTGATTTTTAATACGCAACAAATATTAGCCATTGCCTTGATTGTCTTGCTTACTTTTATCAATATTCAAGGCGTAAAAAATGCCAAATTGGTACAGTTGATTTTTACAGTTACTAAAATTGGAGCTTTATTAGGTTTGGCAGTTGTTGGAATAATTGTCGGTTTGAATCCCCAAAAAGGAATGTGGGCAATTAATAGCATTGATTTTTGGAGTCCTGTGAAAATTATTTGGGAAAAAGGAAAAATCATTGATTATGAATACCTTTCGGGAATCGGATTGTGGTCGGCAATGGGTTTAGCTTTGATTGGTCCATTATTTTCATCGTCAGCTTGGAACAATGTAACCTACACCGCAGGCGAAATGAAAAATCCAAAAAGAGATATTCCTTTGAGTTTATTGTACGGAACATTGACGGTTAGTTTTCTGTATATTTTGGCAAATATTGCGTATTTAATGTTATTACCCGTGCAAGGACATCCGAATGCCGTCGATACTTTGGGGCGTGGTATTATGTGGGCAACCAACGACCGTGTAGGAACGGCAGCTGCAGAAATGATTTTTGGTAATCCTGCTACGATAATCATGGCAATTTTCATCATGATTTCTACTTTTGGTTGTAACAACGGAATCATTTTATCGGGAGCGAGAGTATATTATGCCATGGCAAAAGATAAACTGTTCTTCAAAAAAGCAGGAGAATTGAATGAGAAAGGCGTACCTGCTTCGTCGTTGATAATGCAGTGTGTTTGGGCTTCATTGCTTTGTTTGTCAGGTACTTACGGTGATTTATTAGACTACACAGTTTTTGCCATTTTGGTATTTTACATTTTAACGATTGCAGGCGTTTTCATTTTGCGTAAAAAACAACCAACTACGCCACGTCCATACAAAGCTTTTGGTTATCCAATCATACCTGCTATTTATTTACTTTTCGCCACAGCACTTTGTGTTAATTTGCTGATTTACAAGCCTGTACCGTCTTGGATTGGTGTAGGTATTGTTGCTTTGGGTATTCCTGTTTATTATTTTTGGAAAAAGAAAGAAGCGTAAGAAGTTTTTCTAAGCGAGCCTGAGTAAGCGTCCCTGTCTGAGCGACCCTGTCTGAACTGTGATTTTTAGGATTTTAAGTGTTATGAATAAATTATTTGACATTATGTTTGGCGTATAGCATACGTCAATGTTTTGACAATTTTTGGTGTATGCTATACGCCACTACAAATCAATGACATTAATTTTATTAAATAATTAATCCTAAAATTCAAAAAACCTAAAAATCTAAGTTCAGATAGGCTCGATTAGATAGATGCGTCCCTTTTCAACTTCTTAAAAACAGAAATATGTAAAAAAATAATTACCGCAGGAGCAAAAGCAGGAATCCAAACGAAAGGGAATTTTGTGATTTCAATAACACTTTGCGTATTATTTTCTAAGGAATTCTTAGTCGTTAAAATGGCTGAAATAATGACAGAAACAATATCTGCCAAACCGAAAATATTCCAAATCAAGGTCGCTTTTTTACTCCAAGGTTTCTGCTCATTTACCCATCTTGAAACAAATATTGCTCCGATAGCCGTTACAATATCTCCAAAACCTGCAATAACAGCAAAATGAACAGGTAAGGTTTTATAATATACTCCTATAAGAAAAAACACGCCTACAAATCTAAAAATATGAATTTTGATTAAAGATTCTAACGGGATTTTATCTAAGATTTTCCAGTAAAGTGGTTTGTTGAAAATGAAGCCCAAAAGGACTAATAAAAGTGGAATAGCCGTAAAAAGTAGCACTCTTGGCGGTAAAGTATTTTCGCTTAAAAGCCCTGTGGTTGAAAGTAAAAACGTGTAGAAAAGATAAATAGTGAAAAATCCCCCAATGCTTAATTGAATATTATTGACTTGTTTTTGAGATAATCCCGCATCAATTCCGCCACGTTTGATTATTTGAGAAATTATATAAATTGTTATTGGGAAAGTTGGGATAAACAATAATGAAACCCAAGCAGGAAGATTTGAAAAGTAGTTTTCCATCGTGATTAATAATTTGGTTAAATATTAAGCCAAAATTATCAACTGAAATATTGAAACTACTTGACATAAGACAAGTTTAGTTTTTTGTAGCAAAATCCCTTCTAATTCTACTCAAAGAAGTATCCGTAACGCCCAAATAAGAGGCAATATTTTTCAGAGGAATATTTTGTAGTATTTCTGGATGAGTTTCTATTAAATGCGTGTATCGTTGCTCTCCTGTATGCTGAATCATGGATAACATTCTCTGTTTCAGGTTAATACAATTATTAATTAGCATCATTCTGCCAAATTCTCTGAATTCGGGAATTGTATGGAAATTCTTTTGTAAGTCCTCAAATGATATATAGCAAGTCAAACAATCCGTCATTGTGATTAGACTTTCAGAAGCAGGCATTCTTTTGAAAAAGGAAGTAAAGTCGTTAGCAAACATAGAATTACTAAAAATCATCGTTGTTACATCATTTCCGTTGGTATCAAAAGTGTACATCCGTGCAAAACCATCAATGATAAAGTGCGAAGTATTACAAATTTTCCCTTCTTCAATTAAAAACGTATTCTTGGTAACCTCTTTAATCCTAAAGGTTTCAGCAATTTGTGTTGCCTTTTCAGTAGGCATTGGTAAAACTTGTTGGAGGTAATTGATTAGTTTTTCGTGTGGCATTATGATATTCTTAGTGAAGTCATTTTATGTTTTTTTACTTGCCACATTATTTGTGTAGTGATAAGTAAAGTTATGCTTGCTATATTTATTCCAATGAAAGCATTGTGATAAATATCCTCAAATGAGCCATATTTTGTTGGAATAAAATCTTTAATGAAATAGAAACATAAATTTGCCCAAAACAAAATACTAACTAATTTTTTAAGATAGCCTTTAAATTTGATAGCTTCTTTTTGGTATGGAATGGAAATAATATTTCGGACTTATATACTTATTGACGCAAAACCTCACCCCCGACCCCTCTCCGATGGAGAGGGGAGAAAAATGGAGTCGAACGCTCCCCTCTCCATCGGAGAGGGGTTGGGGGTGAGGTTTTGTGACTCAAATTTAACTTGCGTCAATAAGTACATATTTCCGTAATATTTTCCAATTCTTCGATTAAACCTAAATATTTTTGATGATTTTGAGGGTTTACTTTAACAAAGTATTTTTCATGAGATGGCATTAATTTGAATATCTGATTGACTTTCTCCATAATATTGATTGAGATTAGTCCTCGATTATTATCTTCTTGAAGAATTTTTAGCGTTTTTTCAAGAGAATCAAACTTGTAGTCTTGTTGGTGTTGAAGTGTAAAATTGTCCTTAATGATGTCTAATTGATTGATTTGTTTTTCAAATATAGAACGAGCCATTTTAGTAGATTTTTTAGTGTTATAGATTAAATGAGATTTATTTTACGAAACTATTTAGGGTATTACTCGGTTCAAATATAGTAAAATCTAAACAAAAAATCATGTCAACAACAATAAAAACAGCTTTAATAACGGGCGGTTCAAAGGGAATTGGTTATGGAGTTGCAGAGGCTTTAATTAAGGACGGAATAAAAGTAGCGATTACTTCTCGCACGCAAGCAAGTGCCAATGAAGCTGCCGCTGAATTGAATAAAATTAAAGAAGGCTATGCCATCGGGATAGAATCTGATGTTAGAAATTTAGCTTCGCAAGAAAAAGCGGTTAAAACGATTTTGTCAGCTTGGGGACGTTTGGATTATGTCATTGCTAATGCAGGTGTTGGACATTTTGCTCCGATTCAAGATTTAACTTCTGAGCAATGGCAAGAAACGATTGACATTAATCTAACAGGGACTTTCAATTCTATCAAGGCTTCTTACGAACAATTGAAAGAAACGCAAGGCTATTTTATTACGATTTCGAGTTTGGCAGGAACAAATTTCTTTGCGAACGGAGGTGCGTATAATGCGTCAAAATTTGGCGTTGTTGGTTTTACACAAGCAATCATGATGGATTTGCGTAAAGATGGAATTAAGGCTACGACTATCATGCCAGGTTCGGTGGCAACGTATTTTAATGGACATTCGCCAAGTGCAAAAGATGCGTGGAAAATTCAACCAGAAGATATTGGACAAATTGTATCTGATTTAATTAAAATGCCAGCTCGTACTTTACCAAGTAAAATTGAAGTTCGTCCAACAATGCCTGCATAAATGTATCCTGATGCTTCTGCATCGGCAATAAAAATAGACCACAGATTTTAGGGATTGAACTGATTTAACAGATAAAGTAATAACAAAATCCGTGAAAATCTGTTCAATCCCTAAAATCTGTGGTCTATACATATTCTAATTGAAAACGAAATTAACCAAATATGCCATTTTCTTTTTCTTTCTTTCTTCCGACGAAATAGTCATCGTAACGATTTCTTTATCTGTTGAAGCACTGTAATTATTGTCAGTATTACTTTGTTCAGTCCAACTACGAGCCAATACTTGAAGTTGTTTTTTTATTTTCTCAAAATACTGTTTTGCTTCTTCTTCGTTTTCAGATTCAAAAATAACCGATTTATAATTTACCGCCTGCCCTGCATTTTCTTGAATCAAAAGTGCTGGCTTACCTACTACAATTTCTAACGTTGCCTTAAATCGTTCTTGTCCTGCTGATTTATCCTTTTTATCTTTTTTGATTTTTTCGCCTGTAATTGCTTTGAAATTATCCTGTTTAGCATTCAATAATGTTTTAAATTGTTTTGAGAAAACAGGGTCTAATTGAGCTTCAACGGCATTTGGTGGCGTAATCATTTTCTGGATTTTGTATTTCCCAGTTTGCCCTGCATCCATTGACGTAGCTAACAAAGTATAAGTTCCAGTAGCAGGAGCAACATAAAAAAACTTGTTATAACTTCCACCTGCAAACGGTTTTGAGTCATAACTCATTTCTTGTTTATCCTTCGTAGGGGTTTTTAAACTCAACATTACTCTGAAATTATCAGAAGAGTGTTCAAGCGTTAATTCTTCACCTGCGTGTAAGAATAATTTGTAAGAATCGTAAAATCTTTTTTCTCCGTTTTGTGATGCCGTTAAATCTTTTCCTGTAAGACTTGCTTCAATCTCATCTTGTGCCTGTAACTGCCCTGTTTTAAGCTGATTTCTATTTAGTAATTCAGTTGAATCAACAGCAATTTTCTTTGTTGGAGGCGTTTTCTTAGTGGGTTTCTTCTTTTGTGCCATCGTTGTGAAACAACATAATACACACAGAAGTGTCAATAGTTTAACTTTCATTTGTCTTTTTAATTAAAATTTTCGCAATTAGGCACAGAAAACGAAAACGACCAAATAATATTTTGATGAATTCGTTATCGGTAAAATTATCTGTGATGTTTTGTATGTATATTTTTGTGAGAATGTAGGCAAATAGTGCAAAATTTTACAATTTAAGTGTAATTTTACAAGTATATTAATTATCCTAAAAGCGAATCAAAACGCTTTAGAAGCTATCTTTAGAAAATAAACAAAAACAAATATATGAAAAGAAGAGACGCAATATCCCGAGTAGCTCTACTAATGGGAGGAATGCTATCTGCTGGTACTTTGGCAACTGTTTTAGAAGGTTGTAAGTCTGGCGGAGGGTCAACTGTTGGTAAAGATTTTGCCATTACCCCTGAACACGGTGAGATGATTGCTGAGATTGCTGAGATTATTTTGCCAAAAACATCTACTGCTGGTGCGAAAGAAGCAAAAGTGCCTGAGTTTATCCAGTTTATGTTGAAAGAATGCTATAAAGATGAACAACAAAAAGCTTTCTTTGCAGGATTAGATAAATTGAATGAAGGTGCAAAAGGTAGTTTTATGAAAGCTACTGCTGAAGAAAAATTAGCTTTGATTAAAGCGGAAGATTCTGCCAAAGAAAAATCTGAATTCTGGAGTACAATGAAGGATTTAACTGTTTTAGGTTACTTTACTTCTGAACCCGGTGCAACAAAAGCATTGGAATATTTAGAAGTACCTGGAAAATATGAAGGTATCAAATTGCAGAAAGGGCAAAAAGCTTGGGCAATGTCATAGATTCAGTTAACAGTTATCAATTAACAGTAATTAAATGCAGTTGATAACTATTCATTTTAAAATTACTTAAAAGATTTAGTCTGAAAAGATTCAAAATGGTTCGCCATTTTGATTGTGAGGAAAGAAACCAATAAATGAGTTGGTATATTCGCTTTTCGCAAATCGCTTTTCGCTTACTATACTATATAATAAAGATAATGGAAATTACAGGAACAGGACAAAAAGCTAATACCTACGATGCCATCGTGGTTGGCTCTGGAATATCAGGTGGCTGGGCTGCCAAAGAACTTTGTGAGAAAGGATTAAAAGTTATCATGCTTGAACGTGGGCGTGATATTAAACACGTTACAGATTATACAAATGCTACTAAAAACCCTTGGGATTTCCCTCATCGTGGGCGTGTAGATAATAAATCTGCCGAAGAGCATTTCATCGGTATCCGTACTGGCTATACCGTAAATGAACCTTGGAGAGACCATTTTGAGAAAGATACTGAAAATCCAATTATTGAAAAGAAACCAATTGACTGGATTCGTGGATACCATGTGGGTGGACGTTCATTAATGTGGGGACGCCAGTCGTACCGTTGGAATGAAGCCGATTTTGAAGCAAATGGAAAAGAAGGAATCGGTACAGATTGGCCAATTCGTTACAAAGATATTGCTCCTTGGTATGACCACGTAGAGAAATTTGCGGGTATTAGCGGTAGCAAAGATGGACTTGATGTTTTACCACACGGAGACCATTATTTGCCAGCTATGAATATGAACGCTTTAGAAAAAGATTTAAAGAAGCGTATCGAAAAAGAATTTCCAAGTCGTCACTTTATCATGGGACGTACTGCTCACTTGACTGGTGAATCTAAAATTGCTTACGATTTAGGACGTTCTCAATGTCAATTCCGTAACCGCTGTATGATGGGTTGCCCTTACGGTGGATATTTCTCAACACAATCTTCAACACTTCCTGCGGCTGTAAAAACGGGTAATTTAACCCTTCGTCCAGATGCAATCGTTCAAGAAGTTATCTATGACGATAAATTAGGGAAAGCAGTTGGTGTAAGAATTGTTGACCAAAATACTTTACAATCAATTGAATATTTTGCCAAAGTTATTTTCTTAAATGCTTCTGCTTTTGGTAGTACAGGTATTATGTTGAACTCAAAATCTCAACGTCACCCGAATGGTTTAGGTAATGAGTCTGACCAATTAGGGCGTAATATCATGGACCACCACTTAGGCGTAGGGGCAAGAGGTGATTTTGATGGTTTGGAAGATGAATATTATTATGGTCGTCGTGCCAATGGTATTTATATTCCACGTTACCGTAACTGGGGTGATGACAAACGTGATTACACTCGTGGTTTTGGTTATCAAGGAGGAGGTTCTCGTGAAGATTGGGGACGTGGTGCAGGACAAGAAGGTATTGGTGCCGACTTCAAAGATTCTTTGAGCTATCCTGGCAAGTGGAATTTCAATATTATGGGCTTTGGAGAAGTTATTCCAAATCCAAATAACCGTATGTATCTTGATGGAACACAGAAAGATAAGTGGGGAATGCCTCTTTTAACATTTGATGCCGAATACGGAGATAATGAAAAGAAAATGCGTATCGACATGAAAAATGACGCTGCGGAAATGTTAGAAAAAGCAGGATTGAAAAACGTTTCAACATTTGATGACGAAACAAAACACTTAGGAATTGGGATTCACGAAATGGGAACAGCTCGTATGGGTACTGATGCTAAAAACTCTTGTTTGAATAAAAACAACCAAGTTTGGGGTGCTGAAAACGTATTTGTAACTGATGGTGCAGCAATGGCTTCGGCTTCATGTGTGAATCCATCGTTAACGTACATGGCTTTAACAGCTCGTGCCGCTGATTTTGCAGTAAATGCTTTGAAAAAAGGTGATTTGAAAGCGTAATAGTTTTTAATAAATTAGAAAAGCCCTTATTCAATTTCTGAATGAGGGCTTTTCTTTTATAAACTAATTTTGAAATTTTGTAAGGTGTTTGTTTTCATTAGCATCTTAAATCCTAACCGAGCGACGGTTGTACCTACTTATACCAAAACTTCAAAAACATTCTCATTTAGGAATAAACATAGAAAATTGTATTTTAAAATATAAATTTTTCTAATAATCCTTTGTAAATGAGAACCTTATCGTTATTTTGGTTGTAAAATTAAGATTTATACTTTTTTATAGGCTGAAAGTGCTTTTCTTGATTTTCAAATCCCCCCATACCTTCCTAAATAACGTTCAATGAAATTTTTAGTTACTCAGCAAGAGGACGGAAAGTTCTCGTTCAATCTTACCGACAATGAAGCCAGTTTTGTATTGTCGAGTATTCTCTTCAATGACCGTGATGCCTGTATTGAGGCAATTCGTGGGCTTACACAAGTTTTACCCAATCGGGCAAATTATCAAGTAGTTTCAAATGAAGGGCAATCAAACTTTAATGTTTTAGTAGCTGGACAAACAGTAGCGAGCAGTCCAAATTTTGCTGATGATGCATCTGCTTCAGATGCCGCAGATGCTTTAAGTGAAGATACTTCCGATGAACCTCAATATTCAGTTGAAGTCCATACTTTTTCAACTGAAACAACCAATGTAAAACGAGAACAAGTAGTATTGCCCTCATTGAATGAAATTGATTTTGATTCGCTTTACGATTTAGATTATGCTTCACCAACTGGTAAAGCTGGTTTTGAAAGTTTTAATCGTGAAGATAAAAATGCTCACTACTTTCATTTTAACGATGAAAATGGGAAAGCACTTTTATTCAGCAAAGGTTTTGACACAAATGCTAAGAAAGAAAAACGAATTCGACAAGTTATTGCGGCTTCTGAAAAAGTACAACGTTATGAGATAAAAGAGGAAGGGGGAGCTTTTTATTTTATTTTAAAAGAAAGAAATAATCTTGAAATTGTAAGAAGTAGAAAATTTACTACACGAGAAGAAGCAGAAACCCAATTACAATTCGTTCAGACGAATGCACCAACGTATGCTTCTGAACATCCAGAGCCTACAAAACGAAAAAGTGTAAATCATTATAATTTTGATATAAAACCGTTGTCCGCCAACGCTGGTTTTGACTCAATCAAAGGAGAAGACAAACAAAACTATTTTGTTGTGAAAGACGATTCAGGTTTACCTGTGTTGTTTTCACAAAGTTATGGTTCTGGCAATGCAAGAGACAATGGTATCAAAACAGTAATTAAGAATAGTATTGAGGAAACGAGATACGAAAAAAGTGACCAAAACGGAAAATTCTCGTTTATACTCCGTGCAGGCAACCGTCAAGAAATTGCGAAAAGCCCCGATTTTGAAACAATTGAACAACGAGATACCGCTTTAGCGTGGTTATTAGCAAATGCTCGTTCTTACGCTGAACAATATGGCGTAGTTTACGAAACTCAAAAAATTGTAACTGAAAATACCGAATCTTTTACCATTGATATGCCAACACCCATTTCGGGGGAAGCAAACTCAGAAACCAAAACCAATACAAATATGCAAATTGACAGCTATTTACCTTGTGAATCTTATGCAGGACATACAGAATCTCCAGCCGAAGATTTTAGAATTTTTCAAAATCCAGAAAACAAAGAACATTATTTTACAATGTTAAGTAAATCTGGAAAAGTAGTTTTTAGAAGTGAAGGCTATCCAACAACTGCTGCTCGTGACAATGGTATTGCTTCTGTAACTAAAAACAGAGAGTTGAGAGAACGTTACAGTGTTGTTGAAGATGGTGGAAAATATTTCTTAATTCTTAAAGCAGGTAATCATCAAGAAATTGCCAGAAGTTGCCCATTTGATATTCAAGATGAATTATTTGGTTTGTATCCATTTATGGTAGCAGGTTCAACCGCTGCTATTTCATTTGACGATACCGTTAGTGATAATTCTTCAGATAGAGAAATTGACGATTATTTGCCATGTGATGCTTACAAAGGACATGAAGAGTCTCCTGCGGAGGGAATTCGTACTTTTCAAAACGAAAAAGACGGTGAATATTATTTCTCAGTAGTCAATAACGATGGTGACGTAATCATGAGAAGTGAAGGTTATCCAACCAAAGGTGCAAGAGATAATGGCGTAGCCTCAGTTATCAAAAACCGTGAGATTAAAGAACGTTATGCCGAAATTGAAGAAGATGGCTTACATTATATTATTCTAAAAGCAGGAAATCATCAAGAAATTGCAAGAAGTTGTCCTTCAAAAGACAAAGCAGGACTTTGGGCATTGTTCCCAATTTTAGGCTTAGGTTTAGCAGGACTTGGTTTTGGAGCTTCCGCAGGAACAGGAGAAATTGCAGGGGCATCGGCTTTGGCAACTGAAGTTGAAAAAGAAAGTGAAGGTATCGGAGCAGGTGTAATTGGAGCAGGTTTAGCAGGTGCAGCGGCACTCGCAGGCGGATTATCTGGTGATGCCGACGCAAAGATTGAAGATATTAAAAAAGATAATGATGGTATCGGAGCGGGTGTAATTGGAGCAGGTTTAGCGGGTGCAGCAGCTTTAGGAGCTTCGGCGTTAATGCCTGATGCAGATGCAAAAGTTTTACCTGTGGTAGAAACGCCAAAAGTTGCCCCTTTAGCAATGGCTGATGGAGATATTGATGGAGCAGTAGCAGGTGGAGGTTTACCAAAATGGTTATTGCCTATATTGGGAATTGCTTTATTGGGAGCTTTACTTTGGTGGTTAATGCGTGGTTGTCAGAAAGAACCCGTTGCGGCTACAACGGAAGTTCCTGCTATGGTAGATTCGTCAGCAGTTACAACTGATACTGTAAAAGTCGCAGCTACTCCTGCACCAGTTGGAGAGCAAATGGAAGGATTTGCTCCTGTGGTTTTATACTTTGATAACGACCAACCAAATAAAAACTCTAAGGCTGAAAGCACTCAATTGACTTATACTCAAACTTTTGAGAAATATATGAGATTGAAAAATACTTTTGCCAAAGAACAAGATACGCCAGAAGCAAAAACTGCGGTTGAAGGATTCTTCGATAATAACGTTAAAAAAGGTTATGAAGACTTAAAAGCTTTGACAGCCAAAATTGCAGAAGCAGTTCAGAAAGGAGAGAAAGTGACCATTACCGTGAAAGGCTTTGCAAGTCCATTGGCACAAAATGATTATAATATTAACTTGACAAAACGTCGTGTAAGTAGTATTCAGAATTACTTAGAAAGTTATGAAGATGGTATTTTGAAAAAACACATGGATAAAATCTCAATTACTCAACAAGCGAATGGAGAAGATTCTTCTGTTTCAGGTTTGAGCGATGATAATAAAAATGTAAAACTTTCAGTTTATGATTTAGCACCTTCAAAAGAAAGACGTGTTGAAATTGTAGATGTACGTTTTGTAAAAGAATAATCTTGCTCGTTATATTATAGCCAAAAGCCGTCTCATCGAGACGGCTTTTTTGTATTATAAGACTCTTTTTATATTCAAGCAACTAACTCTTGAAACAAACAATCCATAGTTTGTTCTGCATTTTCACAAAGTCCGGGATGAACTTTTGAGGTTTGTACAATGGTGCTTCGGGTGGCGGTTAACCATCTGAACCGTGATGCAATTGGTAATGCTCCAATTGAACCTCCATTTTTTCCTCCTTTGCAGATTTTTTCCCAAGTTTGGAGATATTTCTCTAATTCTTCCAAATCTATGAGTTTTGAAAAACTGGAAATTCTTTCTTTGTCTAAAAGATATTTTGCTTGTAAAAAGCCTTGCTTCGAGCAATAGAGAATAATACCAACGTTCAAAAACTCTTCACGTTCTACTCTCGGTACTACCCGAATGACGGCATATTCATATATTTGTTTGTCTTGCATGGTTAGCCTCTTTTACCAATAAATCTGATATTGAAATTCTATTTTCTAAAAATTTTGCATATACATTTCTCACTTCTTCGGCTGATTCTTCACGATTTTCTAACCATTCATCTGGAATTATCGAAAGAATTTGCTTGATAAGTTTTGGGGTAATAATTGCTTTTGCTTCTGTGTTTATGGCTTCGAGTTCTGTGGCTTGTGCTAACAAAACATGGTCTTTTACTTGTGCAAAGGGACGTAAAGATTGTGATTCCCAATTTTCCCAGTTATGATGAAAATATAGAGATGCTCCGTGGTCGATAAGCCACAATTCTTTGTGCCACATCAGCATATTGGTATTTCTTGCCGTGCGGTCAACGTTTGTTAAGAGACAATCTAACCAAACAATTTTTGAAGCAGTCTTTGCATCAATGGTTGTTACGATAGGGTCGAAGGTGATTGCTCCCGAAAGATAATGAACCGCTAAATTTAAGCCAACACTTGCTTTGAGGAGGTCTTGGATTTCTTCATCAGGTTCGGTTTTACTAAAAGAGTCATCTAAGTTAGCATATACGATTTCTGGCATTTTTAAGCCTAAGGCACGAGCCAATTCCCCTCCAATAATTTCAGCAATAAGAGCTTTTACGCCTTGTCCTGCTCCTCTAAATTTTAAAACATATAGAAAACCGTCGTCTGCTTCAACGATGGCAGGCAATGAACCACCTTCACGCAAGGGCGTTACGTAGCGAGTTACATTGACAGTTCTTAATTCTGGATTTATCATTTGTTGATTTGGATTAATATTCTAAGGAAAAGCGATTTGCGATAAAGCGGATTGGTTGCCCATACTCATAAACACTTGTCTTTATTAAACAAAAAAGGGTGACGATAAATTTACCCGTCACCCTTTTTTGAGAATATTATTTAAGGAAATATGTCAAGTTAGAAAATACACTAAGGTCATTTTCTAATACCCAACTCCTAAAACCTAACACCTTAAATTAAACTAATAATTTATAAGGTTCTTCAAGTAATTCTTTTAATGATACCAAGAAAGCCGCACCGCTTGCACCATCAACTACTCTATGGTCGCAAGTAAGCGTGATTTTCATAATATTTGTTGCATAGAATTGACCATTTTTCACGGCAACCGTTTCTTTAATTCCACCTACTGATAAAATACAAGATTCGTTTTTAGGATTGTTGATGATTGAAGTAAATTGTTCAATACCAAACATTCCTAAGTTACTTACTGTGAAAGTGTTACCTTCCCAATCTTTTGGTTGAAGTTTTCCGTTTTTCGCTTTTCCGCCCAAATCTTTTGTAGTTGCTGCTAAAACAGATAATGGTAAAGTATCAGCAAAACGAATTACAGGAACAACCAAACCTTCAGCGATAGCAACCGCCATACCGATATGTACATGGCTATTACGTCTGATGTGGTCTTCTCTCCATGAAGAATTTACGTTTGGATGTTTTTTCAAAGCAACGCCACAAGCTTTCAAAATCATGTCGTTGAATGAAATTTTCACTGGAGAAGCACTGTTCATTACTTCTCTTGCTTGCATGGCTTTGTCCATACAGATTTCCATGGTTAATTGGAAATCAACAGCAGTAGATTGAGAATCAGCTAAACTTCTTGCAATTGCCTTACGCATTTGCGTTAATGGAATCTCTTCAAAACTTTCTACACCGCTAACAGCAGGAACTGAACTTGAAGCTGCTTTTGTAGGAGCTTCAGCCGATTTTGCAGCAGGAACAAAATTATCAATATCCGCTTTAACGATACGTCCATTTTCTCCAGTTCCTTTTACTTGAGCAATGTTAATGCCTTTGTCTTTTGCTAAAGCTTTAGCCAATGGAGATGCTTTTACACGTCCATCTGCATCACTTACTGCAACTGCTTCAACCGCTGGTGCAGGAGCTGCCGCCGCTTGTACAGGAGCAGGAGCTGCTACTGGAGCTGCCGCAGGAGTACCTCCACTTAATAATGCTTGGAAATCAGCCCCAGGTTCACCGATAATTGCAATTACTTGGTCAACTGCAACGGTTTTACCTGCTTCGATACCAATATATAAAAGCGTACAAGGATTATATTTTGTTACATCTAAGAAATTATCTAACTCAAATTCCATTGTAGCTTTATCAGTTTCGATTTCAGCTAATAATGTATCACCAGGTTTGATAACGTCACCTACTTTTTTAACCCATGCTACCAAAGTTCCTTCTTCCATCGTATCGCTCATTTTTGGCATTCCGATGATTTCAGCTTTGATTGAAGATGTATCAACCGCAGGTGTACTTGCCACTGGTGCAGGTGCTGCTGCGGGAGTTTCAACTGCTGCTGGTGCAGGAGCTGAAGTGGCAGAACCACCTCCGATAAGGTGTTCAAATGCTTCTCCATTTTCACCAATGATAGCAATGATACTATCAACAGGTACTGCTTTACCTTTTTCTAAACCTATGTATAATAGACGGCAATCTTTAAAATTGCTCAAATCCATTCTTTCGTCTAAGTCAAGTTCCATTGTAGCTTTATCTGTTTCGATTTCAGCTAATAATCCGTCACCTGGTTTTAAGACATCACCAACTTTTTTGAGCCATTCTGCCACAACACCTTCAGTCATGGTGTCGCTCATTTTGGGCATGGTTATAATTTCTACCATTTTTCTTTGTATAGGAATTTAATCTTTCAGCAAAATATTTGCCTTTTGAGTATATTGTTCGATTTAAAATTCAAAAATAAGGCTAAACCATTGCTTTCAAAAGCTATCTTGAAAAAATATAAATTTGTCTTGATAATTTCTTGAAATTTTCCTGTTTTTTGATGTTCAGAATGTTTTTATGTTCTCTAAATATTATAAAATTATTCGCACTTCCCAATTTTGTTTTGTCAATTGACAAAGAAATAATCGTGACAAATTATACTCAAAACCACATAAATTTAAAGTGTAATTTTCTCAAAACGCCTTCCGATATTTTATACCGTTACCTAAATCCCAAGAGAATATCTTGGTAAACGACCACAAAGCGTTTAATTTTGTAGTTCTGAAAAAACAGACCTCAATGTCTTCAACCAAAAACTCTTTATTTTTTCCTAATCTCAATGGCGTTCGTTTTATTGCGGCTTTTTGGGTTATTATACATCATATAGAACAATTTAAAGATAAGTTCGGTTTTGCCAATCATATATTTTATACACGATTTATAAGAATGATTGGTCCTTTAAGCGTTTTCTTATTTTTTGTTTTAAGCGGTTTCTTGATTACATCTTTATTATTTGTTGAAAAAGAACGAACGAATACCATTGATATAAAAAGCTTTTATATGAGACGAGTGCTTAGAATTTGGCCTTTATATTTTTTGACGGTTATCTTAGGACTTTTTGTATTACCCCAAATACCTTTTCTTGATATTCCAGATGAAACGGCAAGTATTGGCATTGATTTTACGGAGAAAATAATTCTCTATGTTTTAATTCTTCCAAATGTTGTTACAGGTGTTTTTAAGCACATTCCATATTTGTCTCAAAATTGGTCGATAGGAGTGGAGGAACAATTTTATTACTTTTGGCCTTGGGTGATTCGTCAGACTAAACCCAAACGTCTATTAGTAGTGATGGTTTTTTTCTTGGTTACTATTTACATCGTTCGTTCGCTTACGGTTTTGTATATGCCAGAAGTTGGGTTGTGGAAGTATTTGAATGAATTTATAAAATCTTTACGATTGACCTGTATGATTTTGGGTGCAATTGGAGCATATTTTACCTATTATCATCTTGAATCAAAATTAGTTAAACTGATATTTCACAGATATTTTCAAATCGGATTATATGCACTTCTACTTGGAATGCTCATCATTGGCGTTTATTTACCGGGAGTGAATCAAGAAGTTTATGCTTTTATTTTTACGCTTATTTTGATGAATTTGGCTAAAAACCCAGACAATATTCTGAATTTGGAAAATCCTGTTTTTGATTATTTAGGGAAAATAACATACGGAATGTATATGTATCATACGATTGCGGTGGTTATTGGCGTAAAAATTTCAATGGCTTACAATCAAAGTAATTGGGTGAGTTATCCGATTACTTACGTTTTGACAATTATTATTTCTGCTATTTCTTACGAATTTTTTGAAAAACCATTTTTAACGCTCAAAGATAAATTCACGACTGTTAAAAGTGGAAAATAACTAATCCTTAATTTTTTAATTATTTAAGACTAAGAGTATTTAACCTTGGTGACTTATAAATATGACAGATTACGAACTTTACGAAGTAGTTTACAATAAAGCATATATTTCTGCTACTCTGTGTTTGTTGGCAGTTATCGCATTTCGTTTTAGAAGTGAAATTGAAAGTTTTTTTGCTCGTTTTGGAAAAGGAAAATCTTTCTTTTTGATAACTTTTTGTTTGCGTATTCTTCCATTTTTGATTGTTTACGTGTATTATGGCTACGATGCCCAGTCGGATGTTCAAATTTTTTGGAAATCAGCTCAACAAGCCGCCAAATTAAAATTGGTTTATCGTGATTTTGAATCGTTATATTCTCCTTTTTTTGCTTACATAACTGCTTTACCTTTGTTTTTGTGGGATACTGCTCGTGCCGTAACGCTATTGATGATTTTAATTGAAATGGCAGTTTTATGGCTTACCATGAAAACGTATCCTGATAGAAGTTCGGCTTCAACTTTGTTTAAAGGATTGATTTATTTGTTATTGCCCGCACCTTACATTTTTTGTGTTTTGGGTGGACAAGAAGATATTTGGATGTGGGGTTTTGCTTGCTTGGTGGTTTATGCTTGGCAAAGAAAAAAGTCAGATTTCGTTTTGGGAATTATTACAGGTTTGGGCTTATTGGTCACGAAGGCGTTTTTCGTTTTGTTGCTTCCTTTATTATTCTTAAAACTGAAAAACAAAGTACAATTTGTGCTTGGAAATGCCGTCGTCGGGTTGCCTGTTTTGTTGTTTTTGTATGTATTGAGTAGCACTTCATTTTTAATGCCTATTCGTTTGGCACAAGAACCAATGGCGGTAAATATGTGGTCGGTGATTAATCCTTTGATTTGGAATTATGGCATTACATCGGATATTAAACTGTTGAATTGGATAGGACTTTTCGTTATTTTATCCATTGCGATTTGGCAAACAATGAAAGATAAATCGCTTGATATTCAGCAATTTATGCCTAAAATTTGGATGCTAATTTTTGGCGTGATGATGGTTGTGCAAATTGGAGCTTATGCCAATTATATTTTCATTTTTGCTATGCCTTTGATTTTCGGTTTTAACTTCTTCAAGAATAAAACATTCCTGATTATCACGTTTTTAGTTCAATCTTTTGCAACAGTACAACCTTCATTTTGGTTTAGAATTGGAAAACCATTTTTAAGATTTGATAACCTTTTAGGTGCAAAGTTTGCCGTAGAATATACTTTAGAAATGGTTGTTTTTGTAGGAGTGATTTATTGGTTAATAAAGGTGTTGAGAAGTGAAATAAAGTAAATTTTAGGTAGGGACGAATAGCATTCGTCTATCGTTGTGCAGTTGGACGAATGCTATTCGTCCCTACCTGAGGCAACTCTTAATAATTTAAAACTTAAAAGCCTTAACCTTTCCCTGATTCAACCCTAAGAATAGCACATTATTGATTACTAATCCACTTCTTACATCACCTTTTACGCCTAAAGAAGTATTATAATTGAAGTTCCCTTTTCCATCATTTTTGAAAACAAATCCTTTGTTGGCATCATAATTTCCAAATCTTAATCTTGCATGGTGAATGTTTCCTGCTAAAACTAAATCTTTTTTGCCATCATGGTCAAAATCAAGTACACTAATCGTGAAAATCGGTGCGTATTGAACTTCTTTTGGTAAAGATTTTTCTTCAAATTTTCCAGAAGAATTTCCTACAAAATACATCGTTTTCAAGTAGTTCGCAGTTAAATGTCCTGCTTTATCCAATTCTCCATTTTTGAAAATATCCTCAATCGTTGCTTCTGAATAGGTTTTATAATCCGTGAATATTTTTTTGTAAACTGGCGTTTGTTCCAATAATTCATCACGAGTGAGATACGGATAACTTTTACCTTGAATATATGAACAAAGAATTGGCTCAACCGAACCATTTTCGTCAAAATCTTTGAAATAGAGGTCTAAGGGCTGATTTTCTGTAACTTTCAGTTGCGAGTTTTGTCCTAAATTTCCTACAATTAAATCCGCTTTACCATCACCGTTGAAGTCATCAATCAATAATTTATTCCAAAGTCCTGAGTAAGTTTTCTCGAAATATTTATCCGTTACATTTTCAAATTGACCTTTTTCAACTTTGAAAACGGTTATTGGCATAAATTCACCTATAATGATTAACTCATTCTTTTTATCACCGTCCAAATCGTGCCAAGCAGCATCTGTTACCATGCCGATTTGCTTAATTTCTTCGGGCGTTTGATTGGTAAACTTTCCTTGCCCATTATTGATTAAAACATAACTATTGGGAGCAGTTGGATAACTTCCAATGACAACTCGCCCGCCTACGAATAAATCTAATTTCCCATCGCCGTTTGCATCGCCTGCACGTACACAACTCGTACTTGTAAACATTTGCGGTAAAGCTGTTTTATTGAAATTCCCTTTGCCGTCATTTAGATAAAGTCGGTCTTGCAGAGCTTTGTCGTTCGCTTGATAATTGCCATATCCGCCGCTACAAACGTATAAATCTAAGAATTTATCACCATTAGCATCGAAGAAAAGTGCGTCAGTATCGTAGCTTGCTTTGTCAATTTCAAAGGCTTTTTGAACTTGTTTTGTGAAATTACCTGTCTTGTTTTGAAGATAAATTTCTCCTGCTTGATTGCTTGCTCCGCCCACAAAAATATCTTCTAAACCGTCACCATTTACATCACCTTTTGCCATACAAGGACCTTGGAAAGACATTGGGTTAGTCATTAACGATTGACGTTTGAAGTCATTAATTGTATCCTTTCTATGCTCAAAAACAAGCGTTTGTATTTCTTGAAAATTACTTTTTGATTCTATATTTTTTGAAGCACTATTTTTTGCATTTTTCTCCGAAATCGTTAGCGTTTGATTGGCTTTGACAGCTTTTAGCGTTTCGGATTTTCCTGTAAGCCAAACTACTTTTAAAGAGTCTATTTGCGTGTTTTTACCAAGTCCGAAATGAAGAAAATTAGTAACACTTGATTGATAGCCATGCGTGGGCATTTTTTCTTGAAATTGTATTTTACCCTGACTATAAACCGTAACTTTTGCTCCAATTCCCTGACGATTCATGCCGTCACCCTCTAATTTCAGTTTGAGGTAATTGTTTTTATTATTCGACTGATTTTGGTAGATAAAAGCAGGTTGATTTACGTTATTCACAACTAAATCTAAATCGCCATCGTTGTCCAAATCTGCGTAAGCCGCACCGTGACTATTTGAGGTTTGATTTGTTCCCCATGAGGTAACTTTGTCGGAAAATGTTAAATCTCCATTATTTCTGAAAAGATAATTGGTTACATTACTCGAAGGCATTTGATTTACCAATTCTAAGGCTCTTTCACGGTTCATATTTCCTTGATTTTGAGCCGTAAAATCATTCATGTATTTAATAAAATCAAGATTTGTATAGTCTCTCAAATATCCATTGGTGATGTATAAATCTTTCCAACCATCATTATCATAATCGGCAAAAAGGGCAGCCCACGACCAATCTGTATTGGAAATGCCAGCGTATTGTCCTACTTCGTTAAATAGAAAAGATTTGTCATTTTCAACATTGTTTCCACCATTTATTTGCAACATATTTCGCATATATTGATAGCCAAAACCCACTTGCACATTAAAATTGAATTTTTCGTAACTGTCTGTCGCCATTAATAATTTTTGCCGACGATTATCTTCTGGCAACATATCAAGCGTGAAAATATCCATCAGTCCATCATTATTCACGTCTGAAACATCATTGCCCATCGAGTACATGGAATTATGCCCCAATTTATCGTTGATTTGATTGATGAAACCACCTTTTTTGTCGTTGATGTACAAATAATCAGGCACGGTATAATCGTTTGAAATGTACATATCTTGCCAACCATCTTGGTTAAAATCGGCAATTCCGATGCCCAAACCGTAGGAGAGGGGCGAGCTTGAAATATGTGCTTGCTTGGTTACGTCTGTAAAATGGGGTTGACCGTCTTTGCCTTTGTCGTGTCTATAAAGGCGAACGCCACTAATTGGGTCTTCAATTTTTAAAGTTTCTGTCGTGTTCAAAACATTGAGAACTGGCAATGATTTAATGTTATGATTCAAGAGAAACATATCTAAATCTCCGTCACGGTCATAATCAAAAAAGGAGGCTTGCGTACTTGTAGAAACATTGTCTAAACCATATTCAGCGGCTTTATCAGCAAATTGTGGAATTCCATTTGCATCATTTCCTTGATTTATAAACAGTTGTTTCATTCTGTTTTCAGGACGAACAGCTCCCGAATAACACACGAAAATATCCAATAAACCATCTCCATTTACATCTGCCATTGTAGCCCCTGTTTTCCAAGGACCTTCTCGACCTTTTACACCAGAAAGTGCCGAAACGTCTTCAAAAGACATATTTCCTCTGTTCAAATACAGGCGATTGACCTGCATATTTGAAGTAAAATATAAATCTTCAAGTCCATCATTATTGACATCGCCAACTGCTACTCCGCCGCCATTGTAGAAATATTCGTACATCAAAACATTCGTATTTAAACCTTCTTGAATAACGTTTTGAAAATCTACGTGTGTTTTTTCGGCAGGAAGTAATTGAAATAATGGCTCAGAACCATCATTTTCTTCTGTTTGAGTTGATTTTTTACAATTACTCAGCGTGAAGAACAAAGCAATGAAGAGAATATATTGTTTAGAAATTTTCATAGATTATAAACTGAATTTGATGTTTTAGTAGGACAGATTTTCGACCTATCAATTTGTTTTTTTAGCAGGTTGGAAACCTCTCTTACTTTAATGTCCTTTTTTGGAAGAATAAACCTCCACCCAATAAAGCTACCCCAATAGCAATCCAAGGTATGATTGAACTATTGGTATTTGATTTTTCTTCTGTAATCGTAATCAATTGATTAACTTTTTGATTTTTAAGCGTTTGCGTATTGCCTCCTGTCCAATGAATAATGATTTCGTCGATTTTGTTAGCATTGCCTAAACCAAAATGTGCATACGGAGCGTTTTGCGATAAATGACTTGAACCTCCTCCGTCAATTTCTTGAAAATAATGTTTGCCATTTACGACAATTTCCACCTTTGAACCCAAACCTCTTGTTTCCGCTTCGAGACCTTTCAACGCAATTTTAATCCAATTCCCATGTGCCGAATCATTGCGGTACAGATGTGTTTCTGAAACAGTTGGAAAATCTAAAACAGGTTTTTGGTTCACAACCAATAAATCTAAATCTCCGTCATTATCAATATCCAACGTTACTGAACCACGAGCTATTCCATAATCATTTAAGCCTTTTTCACGTGCTTTGTCAATGAATTTTCCGTTGACATTATCGAAAAGATAATCTGCAATGGGCGTACAATTTGGGTTTAAATCTCCGTTGGCTACAAATAAATCAAGGTCGCCATCGTGGTCGAAATCGGCAAAATTTGCCCCCCAACTAATCGTCATCATTCCCAATCCCAATTCTTGCGATTTTTCTAAAAAAGGCTTACCAACTCCCTGATTAACCATAAATTTATTGAAACGGATATTCGTCACAAAATAGTCCATCAAACCGTCATTGTTATAATCTCCAACGGCAGTTCCCATTGAATTTATTTTCAAATCCATACCCAACTGCGGAGCCACATCTTTGAAAGAATTCCAAGGCGATTGATTTTCTAATAATAAGTCTGGCGTGCGTTTATAGCCAAAATCATGATTTACAAAAAGGTCTTGGTCGCCATCGTTGTCAAAATCTGTAAAAACACCGCCAAAACCGAATCCTTTGTGGCTTAGTCCATAATCTTGATAAACATTTTTGAAGGCTTTTCCTTTTTCATTTATCAATAAATATCCTTCCGTAATTTGGTTAGCACTCGCAATCATGGCATCATTTATTGTGCTTAAATCTCCCGGATATTCCGTAAAATAATTTCCTACATAAAGGTCTGGAAAACCATCTGCATTAAAATCTCCGAAACACGCTCCTGTGCTGAAAGAATTTAATTTATCTAAGCCAAATTCTTTGGTAACATCTCTAAAAGTGTTGTTTCCGTTATTTAGATACAATAAATTTATCGCTCTTGGAATCAGTTTTTTTGCACCTTTTGAGGTAATTGTCGTAATGTATAAATCTACAAATCCATCACGATTTACATCTGCCGAAACTGCTCCTTGTGTCACAAAATTCTTTGTTCCTGTTAGCCCTGATTTTTGATAAATATTGGTAAATGTTCCGTTTTTATTGTTCAGATACAGAATATCGTCTGCCATTCCACCTGTTAAAAAAAGGTCGTCGAAGCCATCATTATTAAAGTCAAAAACGCAAGCTCCTCCACCTAAAAAACCTTCATAGACTTGAAATTGATGTTTAATGCCAGATTCTTTTGTGATGTCTTTAAAAGCAGTTGGTAGGCTGTTTTGGGCGGATAATTCTATATTTAACGATATTATTAATGATGTTATAAACAGTGATAACTTTAATGAAAACCTCACCCCCAACCCCTCTCCAAAAGAGAGGGGAGTAAAAATGAGGCAAATGCTCCCCTCTTTATCGGAGAGGGGTTGGGGGTGAGGTTTTTTAAAATTAAACAATAATATTTTTTGTAATAAATTCTCTAAAAATCTCATTTTTTCCAAATTAAGTGGTTAATATTTTCGCCTACTTCTTTGCCTTTTTCTAAGCCTCGCTCATTGTCTTGCGGAATGTGAATTCCTCCGTAAAACCGTGAATTAGCTGTTTCTTGTGCCACTTCCCAAAAGGAATTATAGTTTCGTGCTTTATAATCTACATTTCTGATTTCGTCTTTTTTTCTACCGACATGGGCGTCATCTGTAAAAGTAAATTTGTCGCCATACATACCCGCTAAAACAGTGGCGGTTGCAGACGCTTGAATGGCGTGTCCGCTCGGAAATGCAGGGAAAGGAGGGTCTGGCCAAAAAGATTCCCAACGCTGATTTATATGTTGGGTAACATAATTATTAGGGCGTTCGGTAAAGAATTTGTACTTCCATTTCCAACAATTGATAAAAGCATCTGCTACTGCTAAACCTACTTTTGCGTAAGTTTCTGTACATTTTATTAAATCTGGTTGAACTTTTTTAATTACCAAAGTTGCCAAATAATAAGAATGCCCCGGAGGTGTGAAAGTCTCTTCGGGGTCATCACTCCACCAAATAGCGGCTTCTTTTTGAGCTTGCGTGAGCGTTTCCTTTTGTTTCGCAGTTCTCTGAAATTGTTGATAGTATTCAGAATTTGGTAAAGTGTCAAACGGAATCACTTTTGGGTCTTGAATCTCATGATTTACTTTTAAAAAAGTTCTGTTTTCGCCCCAATGTGGATGCAGAGGATAATGGCTAAACGATTGAGCAAACAAAGGTGGACTCCAAGAACCAGCACGCTGAGGATGAACCATTTTTTTGTCAAAATTCTTTAAATATCCACGATGTCCACCATCAGTTTTTGACCATTCAAAAATGGAATTTGCTATGGATTTTCCAAAAGTTACAGACCGCTCAATTAATGCTTTATCTTGAATGTTTTGTGTGTAGTACTCAAAAATAACGTTTTCCAAAGAATCTATTTTGAGTTTATTTTTATCGGAAGTTTGATTATAAATATTTTTTAAAACAGTAGCTTGAGCAGCATTTAAAGATAATTTCCAATCATATTTTTTGTTTTTTTCTGGTTTGGGAAGACTGTCTAATCCATTTAATTGTCCTGATAGAGATTGATAGTTTGGATAAGCATTCACCACAGATTCATACATTGTCAAACCAATATATCCCAAGCATCTTGATGAATAAGTGGGCGAGTTTGAGGGCGTATTTTTGGTAATATAGAGCGTCATATCCGCCCATTTAGTGGTTAATTCTTGGTCAGATATGGGCTTTGTGGATTCACAACTGAGAAAAAGTACGATAAGAAAAAGTGGAAATAATATAAGCAGTAATTTTATTCTCATATATCTTGGGTTTGGGAAGTTTTGAAGTTGTTTAGACTTTTTTTTTTAGACTAAAGTTTAAACTTAACTGATAGAGGTTTGCAAGATAAGCTATTGATTTTCTTATTCGCTTTTTCGCAAATCGCCTTTCGTTATTTTTTTTATTAAAGAGGCTATAAAAATTAAAAATCTACCCCAAAATAGAGGTAGATTTTTAATTTTCAAAGGTTATTCAATATTAATAACCAGGGTTTTGAACCAACTTACTATTTCTGCTCATTTCATCTCTACTCAATGGTCTGAAATACATTTTATCAACCCATTTTCTGGTTTCATTTTCAGTATTATCAACCACTGTGTAAGTATAGTTATAAACAGTTTTGTCGTGTTTGTATGGTTTTAAAGCTTTTGCACCTGCTTTCAATTTAGCTTCGATATTAAGAGACTTAATACCTCTACCAACGGTTGTTGGAGCAATTAACCATCTACGTGCATCATGATAACGGTGTTCTTCGTAAACCAATTCAATACGTCTTTCGTTACGAATTCTTTGGCGAAGTGCATCTCCTTTATCAGTTACCGCAGGCATACCAGCTCTAAATCTGATTCTGTTTACCCATTTTAATGCTTCTGCTTCGTCGCCAGTTTCAAGAGCGGCTTCTGCATAACTTAAAGCCATTTCAGTTACTCTGATAAATGGCCAAGGAATAACCTGAGCACTTGATTGGTTATCTGCTAAACCTGGGTTCGCATCAATAAACTTACGAGTATAATAGTGGGTTCTACTACCGTTCCAGTTTTCTACGGCTGATTCTCTTGTATCAATACCGTTAACTTTTCCACCTGCACCATCATCATAATATCCTGTTTGGATTTGATTTACTGGGTCAAGTCCTGCTACGTCAGATGGTCTTGGTTTCCAAGTTGCTCCATCGTATAAAACAGTTGCATAAAAACGTGGGTCACGGTTTGCATAAGGAGCTGCTTTGTGTTCTGCTTTAGTCCAATCAAATTTAGAACCGTCCATCATTTCATAGTCATCAACTAAATTTTGGATAGGCGTATTTCCCGCCCAGTTATGATAACCATTTGGCCCATTGTTAATTCCGTAGTGAATACCACCTAAAGGCCAGTTATCTTCAGCAGTGTAAAGACCAGTGTGTGTTCTTTGGAAAATCAATTCAGAAGATGCCGAAGCATCACCTACTGCACTTTGTCCACCCATTGCAATTGACATATAATTTGCCGTTCCATCAGCGGCTGTTGCTGGAGCAGTCAAATTCAATTTATATCCTGCCGAAACATCTAAAACCGCTTTCGCTGCTGCTTTTGCTGCTGCCCATCTTGTAGCTCTGTCGCCTGAAGTATAAGCTAACAAATCAAGATTAGTAAAGTTGCCTAACGTCGGAGATTTAGCTTTTAATGAAGCTGCATCATGTATATCACTTGCTGCATATAAAAGAACACGTGCTTTAAGAGCCATTGCACTAATTTTTGTAGCTCTACCCGCAACAGTACTTTTACCGTCTAATAATTTGATAGCATTGTCAAGGTCGCTTACAATAAACTTAATACATTCGTCATAAGTGCTTCTTGCAATGGTGTAATCTTCATTTAAACCATAAGGTTTGCTAATTAATGGTACACCACCGTAGAATCTAACTAATTGTTGGTAGTAATACGCTCTCAAGAAATAAGCTTCACCCGTAAGTTTTTCTTTCAAGGTTGCATCTGTAAATGTTGCCGTTGGAAGACTCTGTAAAGCTACATTGGCTTGTCTGATGGCTAAATACATTCTACCGTATTCATACGTTGGACTTTCCCAAGCTTTGTTGTTTGCCGTTTCTGAACCTTCTGTAAATGTATTGATATTTCTACCTGCGTGGGTAAACATTGCTTCGTCGGTATAAGCAGCAAGTGCTTGTTCTTCAAAACCACCGTAACCCAAGTATGAATAAACGTTAAATATGAAGGCTTCTGAAAGTGCTCCATCTGCCCAAGTGGCTTGACTTGAGATTTTGTCGAGCGGCTTAGTGTTCAAGAACTCTTTATCGCACGACAAAACAAACGCCATTGATACAAAAAGCACGCTTATTTTTATGATTGATTTTTTCATTTTATTATCTTTTATTAATGAATTAAAAACTTAAACTTAAACCTGTATTAATTACACGTGACTGTGGATAATACACACCGCTTTGTACTGTTGACTCTGGGTCAAATACTTTAGTTTTATCAAACGTAAGTAGATTTGAACCGTTTACATAGAGTCTAAGTGAACCAACTTTATATTTATCTGTAATATGTTTTGGAACAGTATAAGCTAATTGTAAGTTTTTCAAACGAATATAATCTTTACTGAAAAGGTAATAAGTGTTGTTACCGTAGTTACCACCTGTGAAGTAAGTATCTCCTCTACTTGCTAAGCGTGGGTGTACGCTACTTGGGTTGTCGATTGACCAACGGTTATCATAAGAATATTTCAAGAAGTTACCAATATCT
This sequence comes from Arcicella aurantiaca, assembly GCF_003148625.1. GTDB lineage: Bacteria > Bacteroidota > Bacteroidia > Cytophagales > Spirosomataceae > Arcicella > Arcicella aurantiaca. The sequence goes on from NZ_QGGO01000009.1 coordinate 176,704, forward strand.
CCTGATTCTGTTTGAACACGAATTGCAGCACCAGTTGCTCCTTGGAATAAAATGTTCAATTCAAAACCTTTATATTTCACATCTAAATTTGCTCCGAAGTTGAAAGTTGGTGTTGAGTTTTGGTCTAATCTTTCTCTATCATCACCGTTGATTTTACCATCACCGTTAATGTCTTCAAATTTCATATCTCCCGGAATTAATTTTGAAGTTACACCGCTATAATCAAGTTTATTTGCTTCAATATCAGCTTTGTCTTTGAAAATTCCTGCTGAACGATACACTAAATAAGAATCTATTGGTTTGCCTTCTTGTAATTGATAGCTTGGAGCTCCCGGAATTTCATCCATGAAAATCACTTTGTTCTTAGCATATCCACCATTTACTCCTGCTCTGAAAGTAAGGTCTTTCGACGCTTTTCCGTTGTAACCGATATTGAATTCAAAACCTTTATTATCTACAATACCAGCATTTACTGGAGGTAACAATGAGTTGATACCCGATGAAGCAGGCGTTGAACCATTTTTCTGAATCAAAATTTGGTCTCTTCTGTTATAGAAATACTCTAAAATAACATCAATCTTGTTATTCAATAAGCTCATGTCGATACCAAGGTTGTAGTTGTTTGCTCTTTCCCAAGTAAAGTTAGGGTTAGCCAAAACTGTTTCTCCCAAAGTAGTTACCACTTGGCTGTTGATTGGATAGTTTCCAAAGCCATAAGTTGATAAATAAGCATATTCTTGAAGTTGTCCGTTATAGAATACTTGGTCGTTACCCATTTGTCCGTAAGAAGCACGGATTTTTAAATGGTCAATCGCAGGAACTTTGAAGAAATCTTCTTTAGATACGTTCCATCCTAATAAAACTCCTGGGAAGAAACCGAATCTACTTGCTTCTGGGAATATATATGAACCGTCATAACGTGCAATAAATTCTGCTAAATATTTTTCGCCATAGTTGTATTGTACACGACCATAATACCCTAATCTTGCTCTGTTGTATGCACTACCACCTGTATTTTGTTGTAATGAACCTCCTGCAAATAATTGGTCAATGGCTGGTGAAATATAATTTCTTCTATAAGCAAAGAATCCTTCGCCAGAGAAGTTTTCTTTCGTAACCCCCATCATTACACCAATGTTGTGTAGCTTATTAATTTGTTTGTCATAACTTATCTGTGCTGTTAAGTTTGTATTCAATAATGAGCTATAACCTTGTGTTAATCTTGGGTCAGTGAAGTTTGAACGAATTGCTCCTACTAATTTTGGTGTTACACCATCAGCTTCATAAGAGACTTTGTCCCAGCTATAAAGTTTCCAAGGTGTTTGCCAGATTTTGTTCGTTCCACTGTTTTTATCAACCGCTGCTGATAACGTAACTTTCAAGCCTTCAATCCAAGGGTTTGTAATAGAAACCGAACCATTAGTTTGTAAATAGTCAACTGGATTATCAATATAACCTGTTGCATTTGTAGTAATTACATAAGGGTTTTGACCATTCTCAATATCTGGGCCTGGCAGACCATTTGGCCATACTTCTGGCTCTGTCGGACGACCACGCATCAACATTCTGAAAATTGAACCTGCATTTTCAGTTGGATAACGGCGTTGCTCACGTCTGGTCATGATACCAAGATTAGCAACAATGTACTTACTGATACTTGCTTCAACGTTTGTTCTGAAGTTGAACTGTTGATAACTTGTAGCAGAGTTTTTGTAATATGCGTCTTGATTGACATACCCAATTGAAGAGAAATATCTGATACTTTCGTTACCGCCTGAGATAGATAAGTTATGCGAAGATTGTGGAGACCAAGTTTTGAAAGCATCACCAAACCAATCAGTATTTGGATATTTCCATTTGTCAGTTCCTGCGGCAAAACCTTTTACGGCTTCTGGACTATAATTGGCATTGATTGTAGTTCCTGCCGATGGAGAAGTATAAGTTCCTGTGCTTTGAATTGCTTTCCAAGCTGCCCCCCATTCTCCGTCTGGAATTGTCTTATAAATTGGCAATTCGTTCATGATTTGTGCATACTCAGATGAACTTGCCATTTGAGGTACACGTGCAGGTTGTGACCATCCACTGTTAAAATTGTAAGTAATGGTTGGTTTGCCTGCTTTACCTTGTTTTGTTGTAACTAAGATTGCTCCATTGGCTGCTCTTGCACCATAAATTGCAGCAGAAGCATCTTTCAAAACAGAAATAGACTCAATGTCATTTCCATTTAAACGACCAATACCGCCATCTCTATCAGGTACACCATCAATCACAACTAATGGACTACTGTTTCCAAGTGTGTTTGTACCTCTAATAGAGATTTTAGCACCATCATTTCCCGGTTCACCACTTGTCTGGATTACTACTAATCCCGGAAGGCGACCTGCCAATGAGTTACTAATTTCAACGTTTGGTGAACGTAAGATTCTTTCGCCTTGAACAGCTACGACCGCACCCGTCACTGTCGCTTTTTTCTGAGTACCATAACCTACAACGACTACTTCTTCCAGACTTTTATTGTCTTGAGTTAAGCTAATTGTAAGAGATGTTTTCCCATTGAGAGGAACTTCTTTGGTAACAAAACCTACATAAGTTAACACCAATGTAGCGTTCTTTGCTGCATTTAATGAAAATGCACCTTTTGCATCAGAAATTGCTCCAGAGGTAGTTCCTTTTACTAAAATGTTTACACCCGGTAAACCTTCCCCGTTTTCATCAGTAACTTTTCCCGTTACACTTTGTGCAATGGCATTTGAAAAACTTGCCAATGCTACTATCAGCATGAGTAAGAGTTTTGTTCTGAAAATTGGAATTCTTTGAGTTAGAATTGTTTTCATAGTTTAATTATGACTTGGATAAATTTGTATGATTTTTGAAACTTTTGATACCAGATTTAACTGGTCATGGACAGAGCGAACAGATTGATTTTTCTACGATTTTGACTGCAATTGTGAAGAAATTACGCTTGCAGAAGGACCAAACACTATTTATTTTTAGTTTTCAGTAGTTCTTAATTGAAAGCAAAGTCGCTTTTGTTTTTACTTATTGATAATTCTGCACTAATAAGGTTAATTGGTTTTTCTTCCAATTTTTGTATATGATAAATTTAATATTTTTTTATCTATAAACAAGAATAGGTCGTTCTGTTTAGTAAATATTTTAGCACTATCAGAAGTTTCAAGAAATCAATAAAATAATTGTACAGATGATACAAAGCAAAATAATGAATGTAGTTTTTTAATGAGGACATTGTCAACTATCAACTGAGTAGTTTTGAAGACATAATTTGGCTAACAAAGTTTATATTAATATAAGATTTTATGATTGATTATGGATGTTGAATTCATCAAAACATAGTTAAGTAGATGCTGGATAGCATTTGTTTTTTAGAGAATAATAATAATAGAGTTGTTTTTTTAATACTGAATCGTACTTTATTAATATACTTTTGATGTGAAAATATAACTAATAGTAATTTTTTTATTTATTATGTAATAAAGCAAATATTGGAGTGCAAAGTTTTTTAAAAAAATACTTGAATAAAAATAGTTAATATTCTGAAAATGATGGATAAAATTATGGTTTTAAACTTCGATGAATATTAAGGCTCAAAAATCTTTAGAGTTTCCATAAAATAGTCTTAAATATATTTTTTATTGTACTAAATTGTTTTATAAAAAATAATTACCTTATAAAAAAGGATACTTATGATGTATATTTTCATTGAAACTCTTGCTTAAAGTTGTAAGATTTTTATGAGTAGTTTTAGAGATGAAATAGCTTTTTTAAAAAACATAATTTTAAGTATGAAAAAATATATTTGCCTTGCAATTTCACTTGCATTTTTTGGTTCTGAAAGTTTAGCTCAAAAATCAAAAAATCGCATACAGTTAATTACAAAATCTAAAGAAAATAAAGTAGAAGTAATGGTTGATAACAAACCTTTTACGTCCTATTTTTTTCCAAGTGATTCGATACTGAAAAAGCCAGTCCTTTTTCCAATTGTAACCTCTCAAGGAACAACCATAACTCGTGGTTATCCATTTGCTACTCGTGCAGGAGAAAGAGTTGACCACCCTCACCATGTTGGAATGTGGTTAAATTATGAATCTGTAAACGGTTTTGACTTCTGGAATAATTCAACGGCTATTAAAGACCGTTCAAAGTATGGAACAATCAAACACACAGGCATTACAAAGTCAAGCAGTGGCGTTGGCAAAGCTGATTTGGAAGTAACGGCTGACTGGATTGATACTGATGGAAAAGGCAAAACTTTGTTGAAAGAGAAAACGAAGTATGTATTCTATGCGAATGGAAATCAAAGAATTATTGATAGAATCACAACTTTGACGGCTCAAAATGATGAAGTGCTTTTTAAAGATGTTAAAGATGGTGTCTTTGCCATTAGATTAGCTCGTGAATTGGAACATCCATCTGATAAACCAGATATTTTTGTGGATGCAAACGGTATTGAAACTAAAGTTGATAAATTAGACAATACAGGAATCACAGGGAAATATCATAGCAGTGAAGGAATCAACGGCGAAGACGTTTGGAGTACACGTGGAAAATGGGTGAATTTGACAGGTAAAATCAAAAATGAAGATATTTCTGTTGCCATCATCGACCATCCATCAAATGTTAATTATCCAACTTTTTGGCACGCTCGTGGATATGGTTTATTTGCTGCTAATCCTTTAGGAGAAAAAATATTTAGCAAAGAGAAAAAAGAATTGAATTACAAACTTGCCCCAAATCAATCTGTCACTTTTAGATACAGAACTGTTATTACTTCTGGTACTGCTTCTGATGAAAAATTGAACAAATTAGCAGCAGAATTTGCAGCAAGTAAGTAGTTGTTGGTTACTGGTTGATTGGTTACTGGTTATTAGTTGATTGGTTACTGGTAGATTGGTTATTGGTAGATTGGTTATTAGTTGATTGGTTACTGGTAGATTGGTTATTGGTTGATTTGGAATAAAATCAATTTACCAATAACCAATCTACCAATTCACCAATAACCAATTCACCAATAACCAATAACCAATAACCAATAACCAATTAACAAAAATAAACTAAAAAGGTACTTTATGCGTTTAATCTGAAAATTAACCGTATGAAGTATCTTTTTTTTATCCTACTGCTCTCAAATGCCATTTTTGCTCAACGAGACTCTGTTTTTTATAAAATGTCGGCTCAGAAGTTTTTGAGTTTGCCACAAATAAATCAGCCTATTGATGTTAGAAACCCTGATTTTGGACTTTTAGATGCTGCTCTTTTTCATGCAACCAATGAACAACGAATAGCATTTAACTTGCCGATTTTTGGCTATGCTTCAATTATTCATCAGGCGGCTATTGGTCATTCTGTTGCCATGATAGAGCAGGATTTTTACAATCATGATAATCCATTTGACGTAGCCAATAAAAGCTTGCCAGACAGAATTTTCAAAAAGACCAAAGCATATAGACAATTAGCAGAAAACATTGCTCAGCATGATATTTTGATGGCGGCAGGCAATATGTATTGTTTTACACCCCCTAAAAGTGGAGGAGATTTCTTTTATTATGATTGCAAAACCAAAAAGGCTTTACCCATGATGACTTATGCAGATTTTGCAAGGTCGGTAGTGAATGGATGGATGAATTCGCCACACCATAGAGCTAATATTTTAGACCCAAAATTGAAATTTATGGCTTGTTCGGGTAGAGTTTCTAAGAATCCCTATAAATCTCAAAGAAGTCCTTTCGCACGTTTAACACAAGATTTTGGCGGGTAAATCTCCTTTTTTTACTTCGTGGTATTATGTTTGTAATAAATAAAAAACACGAACACCTATCCAAGAAAATATTACCAACAATTAATTTTAGGTATCTTTGTAAAACCCATCATTTTGGAATAATAATCCAAGTGTTTTCAAACATAAGCTAAATTGACAAACGAATAACTAAATATAGAATGAAATTAACTTTTTGGGGAGCTACGAGGCAGGTGACAGGTAGTATGTATTTACTTGAGTTAGACGATGAATATAAAATTCTGATTGATTGTGGAACAAATATGGAGCGTGATATTGATTATTCACAACCCGTAACAAACAAGGCTTTTTTTCCATTTGAGGCTTCACAAGTAAATTTGGTTCTTCTTACACACGCACACATTGACCATTCTGGAAATATACCCATGTTGTACCGTGAAGGCTACGAAGGACAAGTTCTTTGTACATCTCCAACGGCAGAATTGGCGGGACTTTTACTTCAAGATGCTGCGAATTTACATCTGAAAAAAATCAAACAAGCAGAAGGAGATAGTAAGAAAAAGAAGAAAAAAATGGATAGATTGCTCGTAAAGGGTGATTTATATTTGCAAAAAGACGTTGAAGACTCAATGTCTAATTTTGTTACAATCCAATTTAATCATCGTTTTAGAGTTTCTGATACGGCTTGGGTGACGTTTATACCAGCAGGGCATTTATTAGGGGCAGCTCATATTATTTTAGAAGTAAAAGAAGGAGACAAAACGAAAAAGATTTGTTTTTCGGGAGATATTGGACGTAAAAATTATCCACTACATATTGACCCTTCTGACGAAATTCCAGAGGTTGATTATTTACTTTGCGAAACAACTTATGGAGCAAGATTACACGAAGACAAAATTTCACCAGAAGATGCTTTAGGCGATGTAATTAAACGTACTTGTATTGATATGCCAGGGCGTTTGATTATTCCTGCTTTTTCGGTTGGACGTACTCAAGCCTTACTTTATACCTTGAATAAACTTTACAGTGAACGTGGTTTTCAACCTATTAAAGTATTCAGTGATAGCCCATTGGCGTATGCTTCAACGAAAGTTTATCAGAAAAATCTTAAACAATTAAATAAAGAAGCACAGGATTTTCAGAGTGAAAATGATACACTTTTTGACTTTGAGAATCTTCAATATATTCAGTCTGAGAAGTCGAGTAAAGCTATTTCTAATTACGGTGAACCTTGTATTATAATTTCCGCTTCAGGTATGATTTCGGGTGGACGTGTTGAACAACACATTGCTGCCAATATCAATAACGCTTATTGTACCATTCTTTTAGTAGGTTATGCTTCTGAAGGAACTTTAGGTTGGCGTTTGATGAATGGACAGAAAACCCTGAGAATCAAAGACGTAGAACATACTGTTTTGGCAAATGTTGAAAAAATAGATGTATTTTCAGGACATGGCGACCAAAATGATTTGATAAATTTTGTCAAAAAACAATCGAAAGAAAAACTGAAAAAAGTATTCTTAATTCACGGTGAAGTGGACAGTATGGAAGCCTTTAAAGAAGTTTTAGAAAAAGATGGTTATAGTGGCATAGAAATTCCAGAAGCAGGGCAAATCTTTGAGTTATAAGGGTTTATCCGTAAATTACGGAACTATCAACTATTTGTCGCAGACAAATTTAGACCACAGATTGAGCAGATTTTACAGATTTACACTGGGACGATTTCTATGGTAAAATCAAGAAAAATCAGCGAAAATCTGTTAAATCAGTATAATCAGTGGTCTATCGTTTGTCTTGTGACAAACCCTTTATTGTTACGTAAAATTATTGGGCAAGAATTTCTTGCCTTTTTTTATTACCTCAAATTTATCATCATGCAAACCACTCTTATTACAAACGATGCCGTCGTTTTCGGAATATTGCTCGCTATCATTTATTTTACCTTTTATACATCATCACTTCAAAGTCGTTTTTGGCAACGCTTTTATTTATTTCTGCCAAGTATTCTTATTTGTTATTTTGTACCGGGATTGTTAAATTCTTTCAATATTATTTCGGGAGAAAATTCAAAACTTTATGATGTCGCTTCCAAATACTTGTTACCCGCTTGTTTAGTGTATTTTACAATTAGTATTGATTTTCAGGCACTTAAAAGGTTAGGAGCAAAAGCAATTATTGTATTTTTAGCGGGTTCGGTAGGAGTCATAGTTGGTGGACCTGCATCAATTTGGATTGTAAAAATGATTAGTCCCGAAACCGTATCTGGAGAAACATGGCGTGGTTTGGCAACTATTGCGGGAAGTTGGATTGGTGGAAGTGCCAATCAGACAGCTTTAAAAGAAGTGTTTAATCCCTCTGCGGAAGTCTTTTCTCAAGCCATTGCAGTTGATGTACTCACGGCAGAACTTTGGTTGGCTTTATTACTTTATGGTGTTGGAAATGCCTATAAATTAGATAAATGGTTTGGGGCTGATAATAGTGGAGTGGAGGAAATTCGAGAGAAAATAGAAAAAGAATTTTCTGATAATCAGCGAAATCCAAATGTAAATGACCTATTGAAAATACTTTTTGTTGGATTCGGGACTACCACAATTGCTTATGTATGTGCTGATTTAATAGTTCCTTTTATCGAGAATAATTATCCCAACCTCAAGAAATTTAGTTTAACATCCACCTCATTTTGGGTAATATCATTAGTGACGCTTTTCGGAATATTATTATCAAAAACACCCTTACGAGAGATTGAAAAAGTGGGTGCTTCAAAATTTGGAAGTATTTTTCTATTTATTCTAATTACCACAATTGGAATGAAAATGGATATTTTAGCCGCTTTAGAAAAGCCTCAGTTATTTTTAGTGGGTATCATTTGGATGTTTTTTCATGCACTTTTTACCCTTTTGGCGGCATATTTTACCAAAGCTCCATATTTTTTTACTGCTGTGGGTTCACAAGCCAATGTAGGTGGTGCTGCATCTGCCTCAGTAGTGGCAGCTGCTTTTCATCCTTCTTTGGCATCGGTTGGCGTATTACTGGCTATTTTAGGCTATGCACTCGGCACTTACTTAGGCTATTTAACAGGCTTAATGATGCAATGGGTTGTGCTGAATTTATAATAACAGAATCTTTCTCTTGAATTAAATTATTCAAGAGAAAGATTCTTATTGTGATATGTTTATTCACTACAACCATCAAGTTCTCTTTTTAGCCTACTTAAAGACTGTGGAGTAATTCCTAAATATGATGCTACAATATGTTGAGGTATTCGATGGAGAATATTTTGGTAAGAATGCTGAAACTTTTTGTATCGGGTTGCGGCATCATCATTCATCATCGAACGCAATCGTTTTTGTGAGATGATGAAGTTAATATCACTAATTTTTCTGCCTATTGTTTCCCAAACATGATATTTGGTATATAGACTCATCAAGTCTTCATAATTAAAAGCAACCACTTCGGTTTCTTCGATAGCCTCAATAAAATCAGTTGAGGGAGTTTGAGACATAAAGCTTACATGTTCTGTAAAAATATTCAATTCACGAGAAATGATATATGTTTTTTGATTACCATTTGGCATCATCTGAAAAGACCTCATTAAGCCTTTCTTTATAAAGTAAGCTTCTGTACAAATATCACCTGCTTTTAGGATAATTTCACCTTTTTTATAGGTCTTACTAATGAGGTATGGTCGTAAAAATTCAATTTCACTTTCGCTTGGATAGACTCCAAAGAACATTATTTTTTCACGAACAAGACATAGGTCTGGTGGTAAATTCATGTGGTTAGCGGAAATTTTTAAGAGTTAGCGGAAAATTTTAAGTGTAAGAATTTGAACCTCTTTAAACTTTTCGTTTTGAGTGAGAATTGAATTAACTTTTTGTCTGTGAATGTGAAATTTTGACCCACTGTAGAGCAGATATAGCAGAGCTACATTGAGCAAATTTTATATTCACAGGCGTAAAGTGAAACGATTTACTTCAAAAGGAATAAGTTTAAGCAGGTTCTTTAATTAAAATGACTTTTAAAAGTCTTTTGATTATATTTTTCAAAGTTAAGAACGTATTTTTGTATTAGGATATAATTAAGAATAAAAACATCTAAAAATGTTTAGATTCTTGCAGAACATTTATACCATTAAATAAATAACGTGAAGAACATACGTAATTTTTGTATTATTGCCCATATTGACCACGGTAAAAGTACCTTGGCTGATAGATTAATTGAGTTTACTGAGACTGTCTTAAAACGTAATATGCAAGCCCAGTTGCTTGATGATATGGATTTGGAGCGGGAGAGAGGAATCACCATTAAGTCGCACGCTATTCAAATGAACTATGTCTATGAGGGTGAACACTATGTGTTTAACTTGATTGACACGCCAGGTCACGTTGACTTTTCTTATGAAGTATCACGTTCTATTGCAGCTTGTGAAGGGGCTTTATTAATTGTAGATGCTGCTCAAGGAATTGAAGCACAAACTATCTCGAATTTATTCTTAGCACTTGGTCATGACTTGGAAATTATTCCAGTCTTAAATAAAATTGACCTTCCTGGGGCAATGCCAGAGGAAGTTACCGACCAAATTGTTGATTTATTAGGTTGCGAACGTTCAGACGTAATTCATGCTTCTGGTAAAGAAGGCATTGGTATTTCTGACATTCTTCAAGCAGTAATTGAAAGAATCCCTGCACCAAAAGGCGACCTCGAAGCACCATTACAAGCCTTGATTTTTGACTCTGAATTTAATTCATATCGTGGAATTGAGGTAATGTTTAGAGTTTTCAATGGTGAAATTCGTAAAGGCGATAAAGTAAAATTTGTAGCAACAGGAAAAGAATATTCTGCTGATGAAATTGGTACTTTACGTTTTGAAAAAGAGCCGAAAGATGTTATAAAGGCAGGTGATGTAGGGTATTTGATTTCTGGAATTAAAGAAGCCAAAGAAGTAAAAGTTGGTGATACCATTACGCACCGTGACCGTCCTTGTAAAGACTTTATTGAGGGTTTTGAAGAAGTAAAACCAATGGTTTTTGCGGGTATTTATCCAGTAGAAACGACTGAGTTTGAAGACCTTCGTGATGCAATGGGGAAACTTCAACTAAACGATGCGTCGTTGGTTTGGGAACCCGAAACATCAATGGCATTAGGTTTTGGTTTCCGTTGTGGATTCTTAGGAATGTTGCACATGGAAATCGTACAGGAGCGTTTAGAACGTGAATTTGACATGACGGTTATTACAACGGTTCCGTCGGTGAAATTTAATGTAAAAATGACAAACGGTGAAGAAATTTGGGTTTCAGCACCTTCTGAATTGCCAGAGCCAAACTTAATTGACTATGTTGAAGAACCAATAATTAAGGCTCAGATTATCTCAAAGTCGGATTATGTAGGAGCAATTATGAAATTGTGTTTGGATAAAAGAGGAGATTTGAAAAACCAAATTTACTTAACTTCAGACCGTGTTGAATTGCAATTTGACTTACCACTTTCAGAGGTTGTATTTGATTTCTTCGATAAATTAAAGACAATTTCTCGTGGTTATGCTTCACTCGACTACGAATATAAAGGTTATGAACAAGGCGACATGGTGAAATTAGACATCATGTTGAATGGAGAGAAAGTTGATGCTCTTTCTGCCATTGTTCACCGTGATAAGGCTTACGAATGGGGAAAACGTCTTTGTGAAAAACTTCGTGAATTATTACCAAGACAACAATTTGAAATTGCGATTCAAGCGGCAATTGGTCAAAAAATCATTGCTCGTGAAACGGTAAAAGCCCTTCGTAAAGACGTATTAGCGAAATGTTACGGTGGTGATATTTCTCGTAAACGTAAGTTATTGGACAAACAGAAGAAAGGTAAAAAACGTATGCGTCAGGTAGGAAACGTAGAAATTCCGCAAGAGGCGTTTATGGCAGTATTGAAATTGGATTAATTTGTAGGTTTTAGGTTTCTGGGATTAGGTTTTAGTAAGCCTTAACTTAATTCTTTATCATAAAAAACGGTCTGTGAGTGAATACTTACAGACCATTTTTTGTTTTACACTTAGATTTTTGGATTAAAAGATTTTTGAATTTTTGTATAGAACTCATCTTGAAATCCTTAAATCCAACCCATCTTAGTTCAGATGAATATTTACTTTTCTGTACTAAGATTTTTTGGATTAAAAGATTTTTGGATTTTTGTATAGAACTCATCTTAAAATCCTTAAATCAGACCCATCTTAGTTCAGACAAATAAACTACAATTCCACCATCATAATCATTAATTTTTCCAATTCCTTTGTAGCTGACCCAAACTCTGAATTGTATTTATTTATCATGATTGAAAAACACATCATTTCGCCATTTTGGGCAGTGAAATAGCCAGAATATGCTCTTACGCCATCAATTGAGCCACTTTTAGCATGAACATTTCCAGCGGCTTTTGACTTTTTACCTAAATTTGCAACTGTTCCAGAAACGCCTAAAACGGGCAATGATTCATAAAAATCATCATACGATTTTTCTAAAAACATGGCTTTCAAAATATCCGTCATATTGTTGGGCGTTATTCCATTGGCAGGAGCAAGTCCGCTACCATCTTTGATTTTTAGACCTTCCAATTTTACGCCTTTGGTTTGCCAAATTTGTTTCACAGCTTTTACTGCTGCATCGGTTGAACTACCCAAATTGAAAATGACAGAAGGTGTTTTCAGAAAAGATTCTGCATAAAGATTGATACTATGTAGATTACATTCTTTCACTAATTCTTTTAGTGGAGGTGATTGTAAAGAATCAATCACGGAGGTTTGTGTTGGCTTCTGAAATGATATATTTTTCTTATTTGCCTCCAATAAAGAAATGGGGCTTTCTGAAATTTTGATATTTAATTCTTCTAATTTCTTATGTAAAAAATAAGCAGAAAACAACGCAGGGTCTGGAATTGAGCCTTTTACAGAGAAATTATCTCCCGAAGGAACAAAACCTTCCATCACTAAAACGTCTTGATAAGGCGTTGAATAAATATTTACTTGGTCTCCTGTACCTGCTTTATCAGTAAGCACTCGATTGATTTTTTTGTAATATGGTAAATCTGGAGCTGTTTTAACCAAAGCGGCACTTTCCATTAATTTTGCAGGGTTAAAGGTCGCCCAATATAAATTTTCATTCATATTCAGTCCATAAGCGGCTGCACCGAAATAATTGCCCATATCGCCCCAAATCCAGCCGTCGGAAGTTACATTTTCATCAAAAAAACTGCTATCTCCAAATATTCTTCCTTTAATTTCCTTAATGCCTAAAGTCTTAATTTTCTTTGCCCAGTTTTCAGTTAATTGCTTATAATCAGACTGATTTTTAAATCGCCAACTTCCTAAAGAGGGGTCGCCTGAACCTTTAATGATGATATTTCCAGTTAAAACGGAGTCTTTTATTTCACCACTGTATTCGAGCGTTGTGGTATAACGAAACTCACTTCCTAAAGCCATCAGAGCCGTTGCAGATGAAACCAATTTGAGCGTTGAAGCAGGTGTTAAACTCTTCTTAGCATTATATTCAACAATATTTTTATCAGAATTGACAGATTTTATGCTCACTCCAATAAATCCATTTTCTAAAAAAGGAGAGGTTACCAAAGAATCAATGCGTCTCTGAATAATATCTTTTGGCGTAAGCACTTTAATCGAATCAACCTTTTGGGGTTGAGTCTGCAACAATACTATTTTAATAATGCTAAGAAGTAATAATTTCATATACTCTACCCGATGAAAAATTAGAATTAATAAAAAAAGGCTGAAATTTGTAGTTCTCAAGCAACAAAACCAGCCCTTTAATGAAAAATATCATCAGTAGCAAAATTAAAAATTTATTTTCAGAAATCCCATTAGCCAAGAATTTAGCCAGACAAACGTTTATTTCAGAGTTCACTCTCGGTATCATAAAAAGTAGAAATGTCCAATTCAAAGAAGTTGGATTACATTTTACAACTGACTCAAAAGTGGAGTCAAATGAAAGAAGAATACAAGCATTTTTTAAAGATTTTGAATTTGACTATCAACAAGTTGCTATCCTTTTAGTAATGTTTTTACCCAAAGGTAAATTGA
>NZ_QGGO01000010.1:0-7312 GCF_003148625.1 Arcicella aurantiaca
ATTTTTTAAGCTTCGTGACTTAGAACTTATTACCAAAACCAGAGATAATATGAAAGAAGTACAAGAAAAACTAACTCCCTTAAAAGCCTATTATTTAAAACACCGAGGCTTGGTCGAAACAGTCTTTGACCTCTTGAAAAACATCTGTAATCTGGAACATTCCAGACATCGAAGTTCTAAAAATTTTATGGTAAATTTCACGAGTGCTTTGATTGCTTATACCTATTTTGAATCATTCCCCTCATTCCCAAACTATACGGAAAAAGTAAGGAGTGATGAAAAATATGAAATTGTACTAATCTGAGATTTATCGCAATAATTCACGTTATTTTAAAAAGTTTTAAACCATTCGGTTCTAATATTTACTTTCTCAACTAATTCAACATCAATACCAAGTCGCAACTCCTTTAATTTTTCAGCTAAATCATTTCCATCCACTAAGTCAATAGGTGGAGTACCATCTCTTTGTGCTTCTTTTTTTGCTTCTCTGGAAAAAATACCGGTAGTAATTATCAATCCTTTATCTGCTCTTCCAACCATTGCACCTCTAAAATCTCTCACAACTGATGAGGAAACAGTACCTTTATATCGCTTTGCTTGAAAAATAACATGAAAAGATAACACACTCCCAATCTTTAAGATTCCTTTACCATCAATGCCACCATCATTTGTCTGACCTGTTACTTCTACATTTTGGAAACCTAATTCTCTTAGAAGACGTTGACAAAGCCTTTCAAAAGAACTTGGAGTTATTTTTTGCAGTTCATCAATAACTTCTTCCTGCCAAGTAAACTTCACTATTTCCTCACTTTCCTGTTCTTCTACCGCAAGTTCACTTGACAGAATATCATCATTATCAATTCTACTACTTTTTACTTCACGCTTTACTAATTCTTTATTAACAGTTTTAGTTTTTAATCCTTTCTCCGTTAAAGCCCAAATACCTCTTGATGAATTTTCTAATAAACCGAATCGTTTTAGATAATTTCTTGCCCATGCAAGTCTGTAATTTAGTTTACTGGTATTTCCTCTATGTATTTCGTTTATTTGTCCATCAGTTAAGTTCAGCAAAATGGCAATTTGTTCTTCCATTTCTGCTACTGAAGCAGAACCACCTAAATTATGTAATGCGTTAAGTGTAGGATTGAATAAATCATCATATTTAAACTTGAAAAGTTCTTTCATAAATATTTTAATTTTCGAGGGCTTACCTCTAAACGATAATGATGTATATTAATTAGGTTACAGTTCATTAGCAAGGTAAAACATTCCTAATTTCCCCCACAAAGATAAAAACAAAAAAGTGGTCGATTTATGGAGACCAATCTTATGGGTTATTCTTTAAAATATGCTTGAATTCTTTGAAAGTAATCACAGGAACAGGAGGAAATAAATCTTCAATTTTGGTGAGATTTCGAATATGCTTATCTTCTGTCACTAAATAATCAACCCCAGCACCTACGGCACAATCAACAAACTTGTTATCATCTGGGTCATTTTCAACCAAATTCCATTTAAAAGACGGCTCGAATCTTTCATGATTACTGGCGGTAAGTAGGATTTTCAAAACAAAATCTGCCGCATTAGTACTGTATCGTCGTTCAACTAATTCGGCATACTCCGAAAGAATTTCATTACTAAATACCCACGTAAACTGTTCATCGAGCCATGCTTCATACAGCCATTTGTATTGACCACGTTTAGGAATACTTTTTAGAAGTCCATTCGTATCAATTACGCATTTCATGATTTAGCTCTAATTTTAGCTAAGTATTCTGTTCTATTATCGCCCGTTTCATCAAAATTGATGTCTTTGGGTGTCATCTTTTTAGCTTTGATTACAGTGTTGAGTTCGTCTTGTAATTTAGAATTTAGGAATTTAACTAAATTTTTCCTTAGACTTTCTAAATCTGTTTCAGATAAATCATGCTCAAACATATTCAGTAATAATAACTGAGCATTTGAAAGCCTTTGTAGATTATGTTGTTTTACCGTCATGATTTTGATAATTAATGAAATTCCTCCCAAAGATAAAAACAAAAAATGTCCATTTTCAGAATACCACTTTTTATACGCAAATATTTTCTCTAAACATTCAATTTTGTAACTTGTTATTTCAAAAACTCTCCGTCCATGAAATATCTATTCAAAATATTTATCTTCTGTGTTTTTTCTTCGCCAATATTTGCTCAATTGAATCAGTTGGGGCAAATAGAAATTCCCAAGGATTCTAAATTTGAAGAAAATATTTCAGTCTTACCTTTAAATAAAGACGGAATTCTTTTAACGCTCGAAAAAGAAAGCTTTTTTAGTCGGAATAACAATAATTGGACTTTTTACCGCTACGATACCAACTTTCATGAACGCTGGCAAGCTACTTTAACGATTGATTTAGGCTTTGAAGCAGTCACTTCTTACCAAAATGAGCAATACCTTTTTTGGTTATTTGCCGAACCCGAAACGCCCAAAATTAACATTATTCGCCTCAATTTAGAACATGGCGAAATTGATGAATTTAAAGGTGATTTATTGGGTACTGTTGATATTGAATTCTTCAAAGTGTTAGGGAATACTGCTTTTTTAGGTGGTAGTTATTCCGAAAAACCTATTGTCACTTCCTTTTCATTTTTTCACAAAAAAGCAACCGTTCTTCATGGACTTTATGATGACCATTTAGAAATTAATGGTTTAGAAATTGACGAAAAACGCAATGAAGTTAATGTTATTGTCAAAGAAAGGCGAAAAGGAAAATGTGGCTTGGCAATTCAAAGTTATTCTGCCGAAGGAAAATCTCTACGTACCATTCATGTTCCTGATTTGGACGGTAATAGTCTAAGTTTTATTAGCGGTAAAATGTTGCCTCTCAACGAAAAAGAAACCCTTTTAGTCGGGAATTATTCTAACAATTGTAATGAATTTTCAAAAGGTTTGTACCTCACTCGCTTAGAAGAAGGGCTTGAAAAAGGCACAAGTATCATCAAATTTGCTGATTTAAAGAACTTTTTCAGTTTCATGTCTCCCAAACGTCAGGAGAAAATGAAAGAAAGGATTGAGCAAAAGAAAAAGGAAGGGAAAGAACCCAATTTTAGTTATAAATTATTGGTTCACAACTTAATACAAACTACAAAAGGCTCGTTGCTGATTGCTGAAATTTATTACTCACAACCCAAGTCAGGAGCTTCGCTTTCTGCTTCTATTTTAGGGGCAAAATCAAAAGAAAAGGAAAAAATAACCGAAGATTATACGTTCACTCACGCAGTTATTTGTGAATTTGACAACACGGGTAAAATTCTGTGGGACAATGCTTTGGTGATGGACAATCTCCAAAGTGAAGATTTAGTAGAACAAGTTCAAGTCTCAAAACTTGATGATAAATGGTTGTTGGCATTCTTGAAAAAAGGGAAAGTAAACTTACAACAAATTCGAGAAAGTGAAAATATAGGCGACAAAGAAATATTTGAAATTAAAGCAGAAGCAAACGCCAAACCTGACGAAGAAAGCAATGTGGCGGCTTGGTACGACCAAAATTTTGTAGCGTGGGGAACTCGAAAAATAGAAGGAAAACGACATGAAGACCCTACCAAAGAGGTATTTTATTTACACAAGTTAGGGTACGGAAAAGGGAAATAGGGTAAATTCTTTGTAAATTTGTAATTCAAAAAATTAAATAAAAACGTGTACCACGACGCACTCCAACATCTCCGCAAAGGCGACACCCTACTTTACTCCTCAGATACCATTTGGGGATTAGGCTGTGATGCCCGTAACGAAAAAGCCGTTGATAAACTTTTTACGCTCAAGCAACGTCCTGACAATAAAGCATTTATCGTTTTAATTTCTAAAATAGAACAACTTTCAGAATACGTTTTGGAAGTGCCAGAAATTGCATGGAATTTGGTAGAATTTGCAGAAAAACCACTTACTGTAATTTATCCAAAAGGTAAAAACTTACCCGCAAATTTGATGGGAATCGACGGTTCAATTGCCATTAGATTAGTAAAAGATGAATTCTGTAAAGGTTTAGTGCATAAGTTTGAACGTGCCATAGTATCAACTTCTGCCAATTTTTCTGGACAACCCTCTCCTACCCAATTTGCGGATATTTCTCCCGAAATTGTCAATGGCGTTGATTATGTCTTACACAATCCAAAAGGAGAAAATAAAAATACGCAACCTTCACAAATTGTAAAATTGGGATTAGGTGGCGAATTTGAATTTATTAGGAAGTAAAACTGTTTTTAATATGCCAGAAATTAGTCGTTTTTTCGGAATTATCATTTATATGTATGCCAAAGACCATTTACCTCCGCATTTTCATGCAGAATATGGTGATGAAGAGGCTATGTTTTCAATAGAAACTTGTAATATTATTATTGGTGATTTACCTCGAAAACAAACTCGTTTAGTACAAGCTTGGGCAGAATTACACAAAGAAGAATTGATGTCCAATTATTTGGAATTGCAACAAGAACAAGCAACATTTTTCAAAATAAAACCTTTGGAATAAGATGTTACCAAGAATCAAAAAAATATTAGAGGTTGAACCATACTCGGTTAAATGTTTATGGACAACGGGTGAAGTCAAAACTATTGATTTCAGTATTTTTTTACAAGATTATAAAGATAAACCACAATTTGTCTTCGCTAAATTATTAGACAAATCAATATTTAAAAATGTACGGCTTGATACCATTGGAAAAACCTTGTGTTGGGAAAATTTAACCACCATGCGAGATTACGATGGAACTATCAAATCCGCACCCTTAGATTTTTGCCCAGACGTATTATATTCATGGGCAACCTAAATTATGAATTTCACAGAAACATTACATACAAATCCCATTTTCAAACTTGTATCTGACTCAGCTAAACAACTGAATATCAGAGCTTTTGTCGTGGGTGGTTTTGTCAGAGACTTAATTCTGAATCGTCCTTCCAAAGATATTGACATCGTGTGCGTAGGTTCGGGCGTTGAGTTGGCAGAATTAGTAGCCAAAAACTCAGGACGTGACGAAGTTTATTTATCGGTCTTTAAAAATTTTGGAACAGCTCAATTAAAAATTGACGATTGGGAAGTTGAATTTGTAGGAGCAAGAAAAGAATCATACCAACGTAATTCTCGCAAGCCAATCGTTGAAGATGGAACACTCGAAGACGACCAAAATCGACGTGATTTTACGATAAATGCAATGGCTATTTCATTGAATGACAGCGACTTTGGCGAACTACTCGACCCTTTCGATGGTTTAGCTGACATTCGTAGAAAAATTATCAAAACACCACTTGAACCAAGCATTACTTTTTCTGACGACCCTCTACGAATGATGCGAGCTATCCGCTTCGCAACTCAACTGAATTTTGACATTCACCCCGACACTTTTGATGCTTTAATCAAAGAAAAAGAACGTATTGATATTATTTCGAAAGAAAGAATTACGGACGAATTGAATAAAATTATTCTATCTAAAAAACCTTCTTACGGCTTTCTTTTATTGGATTCATGTGGATTATTAGCAAAAATTTTTCCTGAATTTGTAAGGCTGAAAGGCGTAGAAACCGAAGAGGGCAAAGGACACAAAGATAACTTTTACCATACTTTGCAAGTATTGGATAATGCTTCTCAAAAAACGGACGATTTGTGGATTCGTTGGGCGGCAATTCTTCATGATATTGCCAAACCTGCTACCAAACGTTTTGATAAGAAAAAAGGGTGGACTTTTCATGGTCACGAAGAAATGGGTGCAAAATGGGTCAAAACCATTTTTACCAATATGCGTTTGCCCTTGAACGAAAAAATGCGTTTTGTGAAAAGTTTAGTTCGTTTACACCTTCGTCCGATTGCCTTATCCAAAGAAGAAATTTCAGATTCTGCTCTCCGAAGATTACTTTTTGAAGCAGGCGAAGACTTGGAAGGTTTAATGATTTTGTGTCGTGCCGATATAACCTCAAAAAACGGCGATAAAGTAAAACGTTATCTTCGCAATTTCGATATTGTTGAGCAAAAATTGAAAGAAGTTGAAGAAAGCGATAAACTACGTCAATTTCAACCCGTTATTACGGGCGAAATGATTATGGAGACCTTTGGTATTCAGCCCTCTCGTGAAGTAGGAATTATTAAAATTGCACTCAGAGAAGCCATTTTGGAAGGTACAATTGCCAATAATATTGAATCAGGAATGCCATTTTTATTGGCAGAAGGAGCAAAATTAGGTTTAAGCCCTGTTGAGCCTCAATAATCCCGCATTAACCACATAAGCAGACACAAGTTTGAATAGTTTTTTCTAAATTGTTGAAAAAACTATTCAACAATGACTGAAAAATACTCTCGCCGTTCATTCCTCCAAGCCTCAACATTGGCTGGAGCGGCTCTTTTACTTCCAGATTCGCTATTAGCGAATACTCCAGCAAAACAAAAAAATATTGGCTTACAGTTATATTCTGTACGTGACGACATGAAAAAAGACCCTTTGGCTACACTCAAAAAAGTGGCTGAAATAGGGTACAAAAATGTAGAACACGCCAACTATATTAATCATAAATTTTATGGTTATGAGCCATCAGAATTTCGTAAAATCATTGATGACTTAGGCTTAAATATGCGTAGTGGACACGTTACGTTAGGAGGAAACCACTGGGATGCGTCTAAGAATGATTTTACAGACGCTTGGAAAAAAACCATTGAAGATGCTGCTATTTTAGGACAAAAATACATCATTAGCCCTTGGTTGGATATTAGTTTACGCAAGAATTTTGATG
The DNA here is from genome assembly GCF_003148625.1 of Arcicella aurantiaca. GTDB lineage: Bacteria > Bacteroidota > Bacteroidia > Cytophagales > Spirosomataceae > Arcicella > Arcicella aurantiaca. The sequence continues at coordinate 6,757 of NZ_QGGO01000010.1, forward strand.
ATTGTAAACGCTTTATGGACGTGTTTAATAAATGCGGAGAATTGAGTAAAAAATCAGGTGTAAAATTCGGTTATCATAACCACGATTTTGAGTTTAGTCTTCGTTTAACAAGCGTAAAGGTTTACGATATTATTATGCAAAACACCGACCCTAATTTGGTTTGCCAGCAATTGGATATTGGTAATATGTATAACGGAGGTGGACGTGCAGTTGAACTATTGAAACAATATCCAAACCGTTTTGAATTAATGCACGTGAAAGATGAGATTAAAGGCGAAAAAGAACCTTATGAAAGTACCATTTTAGGTACAGGAATTATTGGTGTTGCTGAGGTATTAAAATTAGCGGCAAAAAGCGGTGGCACAACAGAATATATCCTTGAACAAGAATCATATCAAGGAATTCCACCGATGGAATGTATGAAAACTGATTTGGAGTGGATGAAGCAAGCGAAGTTTTGACAGTAAGCAGTAAGCAGTAAGCAGTAAGCAGTAAGCAGTAAGCAGTAAGCAGTAAGCAGTAAGCAGTAAGCAGTAAGCAGTAAGCAGTAAGCAGT
>NZ_QGGO01000010.1:7327-91834 GCF_003148625.1 Arcicella aurantiaca
ACTGATAACTGATAACTGATAACTGATAACTGATAACTGATAACTGATAACTGATAACTGATAACTGATAACTGATAACTGATAACTGATAACTGCCCACTGATATTATTTTTTCCCTCTAACTGCTCTGGCGATAACAGCCCATTTTTCGTCAGAAATTTCGTTTAAATCTGAAAATTCTCCTGCTCCCATTAGCCATTCTCCGCCATCAATTGTAATTACTTCACCGTTGATATAAGCCGAAAACTCAGACATTAAATAAGCTGCTAAATTGGCTAATTCTTGATGTTCTCCTACTCTTTTTAAAGGTATTCTATTCTCTGGAGCTAATTTTGCTGCTAACTCCTCTCCCATTGCCTCCGCAGGAAAAAGACGTTCCCATGCACCTTCTGTTGGAAATGGACCTGGAGCAATCGCATTAAAACGAATACCGTATTTTGCTCCCCATTCTACCGCCAATGAGCGTGTAAGTGCTAAAACTCCTGCCTTTGCCGTTGCCGAAGGAACAACATAACCTGAACCTGTCCACGCATAAGTAGTTACGATTGACATGACAGTTCCTTTGATTTTTTCTGCAATCCAATATTTCCCAAAAGCTAAAGAGAAATTATATGTTCCCTTCAACACAATATCAACCACTACGTCAAAGGCTTTGTGGGATAAATGTTCAGTTGGACTAATAAAGTTTCCTGCGGCATTATTAACCAAACCATGCACTGCTCCAAAATGCTCAACTGCTGTTTTTAGTACATTTTCAACTTCATCATAATTACGGGCATCACAAGCAATTGGCAAAACTTTTCCGCCAGTTTCAGCGATTAATTCTGCGGCTGTTTCTTCCAAAACAGGCATTTTGCGTGAAGCTATCACAACATTTGCACCTAATTGTAAAAAATATTTAGACATCGAACGCCCTAAACCTGTTCCTCCACCTGTTACAACAATTGTTTTTCCTGCTAAAGCTCCATCTCTGAGCATTGGTTCATTAAAATTCATATTATAAGATTGTTTATTATAATTTCAAGATTAAATATAACGCAATATTACAGGTTTCAATTTATTATGCAAGCATACCTTTTGAGATTTGTGCAATAAAAATCCCGAACCTTTCGATTCGGGTTTTTTTTATTATAATTCTAATTCGCTAACAATTATTCAAAAATATAACGGATACCGAATTGAGCTTGCCATACGTTATCAACTGTAATACTTTTTACAAAAGAGTCACGAAGTAAAATTGTTTCGTTTACACCAGCATCATTTCTTACAACTTGAGTTCCGATACGATATTGTGGAACACCCGAAGCATTAACACCCGCAAAACTTAATGGATTTAATGAAGTTGAAACATTACCAACTCCCCAAGCATTATTCAATAAGTTTCCAACGTTTAAGATGTCAGCACGGAAACGTAAAGTATTCTTTCTTCCTTTAGCAGTTTTAATGTAAAAATCTTGTTCAACTGTTAAGTCAAAACGAGTTAACCAAGGAGAATAACCACCATTACGCTCAGCATATTGTCCACGACGAGTACTCAAATATTCATTACCATCTACATAAGAATCAAAAGCAGCAGCTTGTTCAGCAGCAGTATAAGTTTTAGCAGTTGCACCAGAACCTACTGTTAATGGTAAGAAAACTAAATCAGAAGCTTTGTTTGGAACAAATATTAAGTCATTTGTTTGACCATCTCCGTTAAAGTCACTACCATAAATATAAGAAGCTTTAAATCCACTATTTGCTACTGCACCTAAAGTAATCATTGTTGAACCTCCAAATTGACCACCATAATTAATACGATAGTTAGCGTATCCTACAAATCTGTGACGTAAATCATTATCAGAGAAAGAAGTAGTCAAGTAGTTTTGACCTGTTACAGTAGGAATATTTGCTTGTACAGTACTACCCACAGACTGAATATCTTTAGCTACTGCATAAGTATAACCAACCATTCCTCCAAAACCTTCAGTTGTTGGTTTTTCTAATTTTGCAGTTAATGAATATGACTCTCCTTTATCAGTATTTGTCAATACAAAAACGTTTGTAGTTGCAGTATTATAGAAACGAGCAGGGTTAACAGCAGTTCCAGAAAGACCAAATGCAGGGAAACGGTCACGATTATCTGCTCCAGCAAAAGTAGTTGAAGCTCCTTTTAAGTTAGCATCAATATAACGTAAAGCTTTGATATTCTTGTTATAAATACCTTCTAATGTTGCAATCAAACCGAATGGAAGTTTTTGGTCAATCGCTAAGTTCGATTTCCAAATCATTGGATTTTCTAAACCTTCTGTCGAAGCGTTTACTGCATAAGCAGGAAGTTTAGTAATATCAGTTGTTGCTGGCTTATAAACCGACGGGTCTAAAGTAAATGGATAAGCAGTTGTATTTGTTGCTGTGATTACTGCGGTATTAACTCCATTATTACCTAATTGGTTAGAAATTAACACTTGTGGAATACGAGACACAAAATAACCTGTTCCTCCTCTTACTTGAGTAGTTTTATCACCATTCACGTCAAAATTGAAACCAATACGTGGAGATACTAAAACTTTTGCACTTGGGAAAGCTCCTGTATTTACTTTCAAATTACTATTATTTTCGTCTTTATATGTTAATCCTGCTACAACGGGATTATAGAACGATGCTGAAGTTGCATCATCATAACTGAATACATCAAAACGAAGACCACCAGTAACTTTCAATCTGTCTGTTACTTGATATTCATCTTGTAAGTATGCAGAATAAGTAGTTGCATTAAGTGTTTGTAATGGCTCTTGTCCATTTGGCAATAAAGAGTAACGGTAGTTAAAACGAGCCAAAGTAACTGGAGATACAGTCAAATTAGGATTAGCTTTGTATGCCAATGCTGCTGTTTTGAAATCTGCAATTGAGTTAAATACATAAACACCGTTTGAAGAAGGGAAAAATACGTTGTTAGACACAAAATATTCGTAAGCTAAACCTAAAGTTACAGTGTGTTTTCCTGCGAAGTAACTTAAATTATTCGTAAAGTTTAATGTTGAATAATTCAATTTATTATTTGGCGTGAATGGGTCAAAACCTAAAGAAGTATAAGTACTACCTGAATTTAAGATGTCAATAGTTGGAAATACAGATGTTCTATATTGTCTGTCTTCAATTTGCTTATTATAAGTAGCAATAAAACTGTTAGAGAATTTGCTATTGAAGTTTGAACTTAATTCAGCAACAATTGAACGAGTGTTATCTGCAATAATATAACCTGTATTTTGTGGAGACAATGCTAATGCAGAGTTTGTACGGTTACCATTACCTGCTGTATTACTACTATTACTATTACTAATTATTGCGTCTGACTGTGAATCGTGATGTGAATAACGAACAGTTAATTTATGTTTATCATTGATGTTATAATCAAATCTTAATAAACCTTTAGAACTTTGAACTTCGTTGTTAAAACCATCAACTGCACCAATATCATAACCGAAATTACTTTTCATGAATGAACCTAAGTCCTCAATATCAGAAGCTAATACACGAGATACGTTACCAGTTGCTCCAGAACGGTTAGCAACCCAATCCAAAGCTGGATTAGAGCTTTTGAAAGTTTCGTAGTTTGCAAAGAAGAACAATTTATCTTTAATGATTGGGCCACCTACACGGAAACCGTATGTTTTCTCATCAATATTTACAGTTGGTAAATCTCTACCATCTGCTTTTTTCCCAACTAAGCTACTTCCTCTAAAGATATGATAGGCAGAACCTGTAAAATCATTTGTTCCAGAACGAGTAACAGCGTTGATACCTGCACCTGCAAAACCTGATTGACGAACATCAAATGGAGCGATGTTTATCTGAACTTGTTCGATGGCATCAAGAGATACTGCAGTTGTACCTGTACGACCACCCGCTTGAGATGAAGAACCTAAACCGAAACCGTTGTTAAATACAGAACCATCAATAGTAAAATTATTAAAACGAGCATCTTGACCAGCAAAAGAACGACCATTACTATAAGCGTTGTACTTAGTGATGTCATTAATTGTACGTCCAATAGTTGGCAAACTACTAATTGCGTTAACACCAAATGAGGTAGAAGCTCCAGTTCTACTTGAACTAAATGCGTCATTCTTACTTGATTTAACTACAACTTCTTGTAATTGACTTCCTTCTTCTACCATTTTAAAACCTACATTAGCGGCTGCCCCTAATGTAGTAACAATGTTTTCTTGTGTTTGTGTTTTAAAACCAACGAATGATGCTGTGATTTTGTATGGCCCACCAACACGAACACTATTAAAAGTATAACGTCCTGAGTTATTTGTTAATGCACCATAACGAGTACCAGATGGAGTGTGAATTGCAATAACTGTTGCTCCAGGAAGGCTCTCACCTTTTGAGTCAACAACGCTACCAACAATTGAAGCAGAAGTCACCTGAGCAAACATTTGCACACTTGAAAGGGAAGCCATAAGAACCAAAAGAGTTCCTAAAACAACCTTAGTGGTAAAGATTTTTTTCATGATTGAAAATTTGGAATTTAGTTAGAAATTGAATGGGTGAATTTGGATACAAAATAACAACAAAAATTTAGCAAGAACAACAAGCCTTTATTAAGAAAATGTAAAAATCAAAGAGCCAATCTATTGATTTATAGGATTTGTTAAAGAAAAACCTCAAAAAAGTCTATTTTTCGATTTTATTTTTCCTAAATAATTTATATTGTAAAAGTAAATTATTGAAGTCTATCTGTTTAGTATTTTTTTAAGAATATACCCATTAACTTTGTTGAGAATAATTAATCATTTATTCAACTAAGTATAAATGATTAATTATATTTATTAAAACATTTTTTGGCATTTTTAGTTTTTAGATTTTTAATTAAATGAAACTTTTTTTTAGACAGGTCGGCGAAACGGGAACTCCTATTATTATTCTTCATGGTATTTTTGGGTCATCTGATAATTGGCTCACGATTGGAAAAGTATTAGCAGACGCTTATCAAGTTTATATGGTTGACCAACGTAATCATGGGCAATCTCCTCGTAGTGATGACTTTAATTATGATGTAATGGCATCAGATTTAAAGGAGTTTATCGACGACCATAACCTGCAAAATGCCATTTTAATCGGGCATTCAATGGGTGGAAAAACCGTGATGCAATTCGCCATGAATTATCCTGAGAGTTTCTCTAAAATAATGGTGGTAGATATTGCACCAAAGTTTTACCCTGTGCATCATAACATGATTTTGCAAGGTTTAGCTTCCATTGACTTGAAAAACCTAAAAAGCAGAACCGAGGCGAATGAGTTGATGAAACGCTTTGAAGAGAGTGAAGGGGTACGTCAATTTCTTTTGAAAAATCTTTGGAGAAACCCAGAAAAAAACAATGAGTTCGACTGGCGAATTAATGTTCCTGTCATCACCAAAAATATTGATATTGTCGGGCATGAATTGGCTAATGAAAAAACGATAACAAAACCCGTTTTATTTATTCGTGGGTCAGAATCACACTATATTCAGCCTGAAGACGAAAGAAAAATTTGGGACTTGTTTCCCAATTATGAAATTATAACCATTGAAGGTGCAGGGCATTGGGTACAAGCGGATAAACCACAAGAGTTTATCAATGTTGTACGGACAGCCTTGTCCGTATAAATGTAATCATGACAGTTGTGGCTGTTATATTAAAACTAATTCTACCAATCATGAATAATTTTAAACCTTTCTACCGAAGGAATTTGCCTCATTTTCAACAAAATGGAGCTACGTATTTTATCACTACAAGACTCTATGGAAGTTTGCCAAAAGATGTAATCATCAAAATTTCTAAAGATAATGCGGAAAAGATTTCTGCTATTAAATTATCAAATAAAAATGACTCTGAGAAAGAGTTACTTATTGATGAACAACACAGACGTTACTTCGGCTTATTTGACAAATATTTAGAAAGTAACCCAAACGGAAATCATTGGCTAAAGAATGAAAATGTAGCTAAAATAATTATGGATGCTTTACATTTTAGGGACGGTAAACAATATGAATTGATTTGCTATACTATCATGTCAAATCATATACATTTGGTCTTTACCGTTTTAAATGAAGATATTAATCTCTACACAATTCTACAACGACTAAAGCAATTTACAGCTTCACAAGCCAATAAAATTTTAAATAAAACTGGTTCATTTTGGCAAGAAGAAAGTTATGATAGGGTTGTAAGAAATGAAGGTGAACTAACAAGGATTATTAGTTATGTTTTGAACAATCCCGTTAAAATTGGCTTAGTTGAAAATTGGCGAGATTATCCTTTTAGTTATGTGAATCAAATGTTTTCCGAACAACTGTAATACGGACAGCCTTGTCCGAAAATAAAATGTAATACCGACAGCATTGTCCGAAAATAAAAATGTAATACGGACACAGCATTGTCCGAAAATAAAAATGTAATACCGACAGCATTGTCCGAAAATAAAAATGTAATACCGACAGCATTGTCCGAAAATAAAAATGTAATACGGACAGCATTGTCCGAAAATAAAAATGTAATACGGACAGCATTGTCCAAAAAATAAAATCAAAACTACGGACAGCCTTGTCCAAAAAAAAAATGTAATACAGACAGCATTGTCCAAAAAATAAAATCAAAACTACGGACAAGGCTGTCCGTAATACACAGATGTTATATTTAATACCAACCATACTCGCACCAGAAAGTAGTGAGGCAGTTTTGCCAAATCAAATCAAAAATGCGATTACTCAGACTGACTATTATTTTGTAGAAAATATCCGTACAGCTCGGCGGTTTATAAGTGAATTAAAACTTGGCGTTGTCATTGATAATCTTCATTTTTTTGAATTGACGAAAGACACTTCTATCAGTGATGTCCGTAAATATTTTGATGCCGTTCCCCGAGGACAAAATATTGGAATCATGTCAGAAGCTGGTTGTCCCGGTGTTGCTGACCCCGGAGCTTTGGCGGTAAAAGTTGCTCATCAATTAGGCGTGAAAGTTTTGCCTTTAGTTGGTCCTTCTTCTATCCTATTGGCTTTGATGGCTTCTGGTTTTTCGGGACAATCTTTCGTTTTTCATGGTTATTTACCGATTGATAAAATTGAACGCTCTAAAAAAATCAAAGCTTTGGAAAATGAGTCTAAAAAAGAACAAACCCAGATTTTCATGGAAACCCCTTTCCGAAACAATTCTTTTTTAGAAGATTTATTGAATACTTGTCAGCCCACAACGCTATTGTGTATTGCTTGTAATGTAACAGGAAATGATGAGATGATTCAGACAAAAACAATTGCTGATTGGAAAAATAAAAAACCCGATTTGCACAAAAAGCCAACCATGTTTTTGATTGGTTAATCCCGCTTTTCATCTAAAGCCTTATTTTTTTATTACTTTTGTAAAATGATACAAGTCCATACATTTACATTCAATCCCTTCTCGGAAAATACCTACATTCTTTCAGACGAAACCAAAGAATGTGTCATCATCGACCCCGGTTGTCATAATTACGAAGAACGTAAAGAGCTAAAAGATTTCATTGACAATGAACAACTAAAAGTAGTTCATTTGCTCAATACGCACGCACACATCGACCACGTTTTGGGCAATGAATACGTAAAAAGAACCTTTGGTGTAAAACTACATTTACACAAAAAAGACCTTCCAATCTTACAAAATGCAGCGGCTCGTGCAGAATATTATGGCTTTCCGAATTATGAAGGGTCGGAAGTGGATGTTTTTATTGAAGAAGGTGATATTATCACATTTGGAAATACTGAATTAGAAATTCTTTTCGTTCCCGGACACGCCCCCGGACACGTCGCTTTTATCAACAAAGAAGAAAATATTTGTATCAGTGGCGATGTACTTTTCAAAAGAAGTGTAGGCAGAACGGATTTTCCACTTTGTAGTTTTCCAGATTTAGAAAATAGTATTAGAACAAAATTATATACTCTCGACGACGAAATGGTTATTTTCCCAGGACATGGAGGCATTACCACTATCGGAGATGAGAAAAAATATAATCCCTACGTAAAAGCATAAACCATGAACGAAATAAAAAGACATATTCCTAATGCTCTGACTTGTGGTAATTTAATTTGTGGAATATTCGGAATAATACAAGTATTTGAAGGAAATCTTACGACTGCGTCAATGTTGATTGGGGCAGCACTTATTTTCGACTGGCTTGATGGCTTTATCGCCCGCTTACTTCACGTAACATCACCGATTGGCAAAGAATTAGACTCTTTAGCCGACATGGTAACTTTTGGTGTTCTTCCAGCTTTAATAATGCTCAAACTCATTGAAAATAGCTGTACTTCTGGCACTTGTACCGTTGGACTATTTGGCTTTTACAAACCATATATTGCTCTTGCTTTAGCCGTTTTTTCAGCTTTACGTTTAGCCATGTTTAATGTTGATACCCGTCAAAGTCATTCGTTTATTGGTGTACCAACTCCTGCAAACGGAATGGTTGTGGCATCATTTCCGCTAATCTTAGCATATAATCCAGAGTATTCGCCTTACATTCTCAACTTCAATGTGTTAGTGATTTATTCAATTATTATGTCATATCTTTTAGTGGCAGAGTTACCGCTTTTTGCCTTAAAATTTAAAAATTTTAGCTGGGCAGAAAATCAAATAAAATATATTTTTCTGATTCTTTCGGTATTACTATTGATTTTACTGAAATTTGTAGCCGTTCCTTTAATAATATTCTTATACATCTTGATTTCTATCGTTCAGAATTTATTAAAAAAAGAATAATCAAAGATTTTTCTGAAATATAACAAGATTGTGTAACTTTAACACGATTTAATATTTTGCATTAGTAAAATCATTATATAAGTCATTTACCCCACGACTTACCAAATTTTAACAAAATTCCTCCTCTGGGGCTGGAGGTATAATTGTATTATGAAATTTTTTATTGACACAGCAAATCTTGCTGAAATTCAAGAAGCTTATGATTTCGGAGTATTGGACGGAGTAACTACCAATCCTTCATTAATGGCAAAAGAAGGTATCAGCGGAAAAAATAACGTATTGAAACACTACAAAGCTATTTGTGATATAGTAGATGGTGATGTTTCGGCAGAAGTTATTGCAACCGACTACGAAGGAATGATTCGTGAAGGTGAAGAATTAGCTGAATTAGATGAGAAAATCGTTGTGAAAATCCCAATGATTAAAGACGGGATTAAAGCAATTAAGTATTTTTCTGAAAAAGGAATTAAAACGAATTGTACCTTAATATTCTCAGCAGGTCAAGCTCTTTTAGCAGCAAAAGCAGGTGCAACTTATGTATCTCCTTTCATCGGTCGTTTAGATGATATTGGATTTGACGGAATCGATTTGATTGAACAAATCCGTACTATTTTTGATAACTACGGTTTTGATACTGAAATCTTAGCAGCTTCTGTTCGTAACCCTATTCACATCATTAAATGTGCTGAAATCGGTTCTGACGTAATGACAGGTCCACTTTCTGCTATTTTAGCGTTGTTGAAACACCCATTAACTGAAAATGGTTTGAAGCAATTCTTAGCTGACCACGCAAAAGCAAACGCATAATTGAAAGTATTAAGTATCATGTACTAAGTATTAAGACATTTTCAAACTTCTTTGCTTTAGACTTAATACTTTGTACATTTTCTAAAAAAACTCCGTAACAATAAATTACGGAGTTTTTTGTTTGTGAGCGAAAGGTATTTCAAATCTTAATAGATATACTTAACTTTGATAGTGATGCAAATTGTCACTAACTTTTAATTTAAAATTCATAACTAATAGACCATGTTTACTTCCGAGCCAATCGTTTCTATCCAGAATGCTTTTATTTATCAAAAAGACCGAATCGTTTTAAATGATGTTAATTTTTCGATTAATAAAGGAGAATTCGTTTTCTTGATTGGACGAACAGGAAGTGGAAAAAGTTCTCTATTAAAAACGCTTTACGCAGATTTATGGCTTCAACAAGGAAAGGCAAAAGTGGTTGGCTATGAAATTGAAACATTGAAAATCTCAGACCGTCCGTACCTTCGTCGTAAAATTGGAGTTGTATTTCAAGACTTTCAGTTATTCATGGATAGAAATGTTTATGAAAATTTACTTTGGGTTTTGGAAGCCACAGGTTGGACTGACAGAGCTAAAATGAAAGCACGTATTGCAGAAGTATTGATGCAAGTAGGCATGGCTCCTGCACGTGATAAAATGCCCCATCAGCTTTCGGGAGGAGAACAACAACGTGTAGTAATTGCCAGAGCTTTATTGAACGAACCGCAAATCCTTTTTGCAGACGAACCTACGGGAAATCTTGACCCAGAAGTTTCAGAACAAATCATCAAACTTTTTCACGAAATCAATAAAGCAGGTACAGCTATTTTAATGGCTACGCACGACTTTGACATGATTAGAAAATTCCCTGCCCGCATTATGAAATGTGAAAACGGCGTAGTTTTGGAAGAAAAAGCATAAATCTGTAAATGGTTATTGGTCACTGGGGATTGGGAACTGGGAATTGGGGATTGGGAACTGGGAATTGGTTAAACTCCTCAAAACATAATACTTTGTGAATACCCAATTTTCAAATCACCAATAACTAATAACCAATAACTAATAACTAATCACCATGTGCTCAACTTCTCAAATATTATTATGAAAAAAAATCTCACATTCATCTTCCTACTAATCAGCACTTTATCTTTCTCACAAGCAGTCACTCAAAAAATCTTCGATGGCAATATCAATGGTAAAATTCCTATTACGCTAACGCTGAATCTGGACGGTGGAACAGTTTTTGGGAATGTTATTTACAAGAAAAAAGGAATTCCGATTTCAGTTATTGGTTCACAATCGAAAAATACGCTTTTCTTTCATGAACTCATGCCTGACGGACAAGTGACAGGTATATATTCAGCCGAATTGAAAGGCGATAAAATAACTGGCACATGGAATGCCATTAAAGTCAATGCCAAAGATTTATCCTTGTCATTGAGCAAAACTCAAGAACAAATCATTCCTCGAAAATCCTTAAAAAGCGTAACAGGAACATACAGATACTCGTTTGGCGAAAATGGTGGAGCGGGTGAAATGTTAGTGCAACAAATTGGAAACGATAAAATTGCTATCAGTTTTAATAATGTCACTTCAGCTCCAGCTTATAATATGGCTTCAATTGGCAGAACTATTCTAAAATATACCAATAACCAAGCTATTTACAGCAATCAAGAATTTGGGAAATGTAAGTTTAAAATTACGTTTTTAGAAAATGGTGCAAAAGTAGATTTCATGGAAGATGCTTATGATTGTGGCTTCGGACACAATGCCTCAACCGAAGGAAATTACATTCGTGTAAATAGTAGTTTGCCTAAGTTTGAAGAGTAAAATTTAAACAGCCTCACATTCTTTACTGTATATCTTCTCCGCTTTGCGAGCCTCTCTATTTTTATTCCAATCCATTATTGGTTTTTCAAAAAAATAATATGAAAAAGATGATATAAGAATTGTAAATATAAAATATGTGGAAATTGCAAAAAAACCATGTTCATTATACTTAAAATAGATTAATATTTTTCGTAAAATTAAAAATACAGGGAAATGATACAAATAGATACCATAGCTTATTTTACTTAGGTAAAGAATAGTTCTATTCTTAAATATAGTATTCCAGACATGCGAGTACATATCAAACATACCCCACCCAATTAACCAAATGGATAATAACGGGATAAATAATCGTTCTAATACTCGGTAAAAATTATTATGCTGTTCTACTAATACTCTGTTTTTCAATTCTAATGCAGTATAAAAGCCTGACTTATATATATCAACATTACTATTCATAGTAAACAAAATAAAGCTTAGTATGTATATAATTAGTACCAGATAAAAGTAAATTTCTTTTTTAAGAAATTTTTTAAATTTTTTAGGATAATAAATATATAATATTGCTATTATTCCTCCTATTCCAAAACAGTCTAATGTACATTCAGTTAAAAAATGATTGTAACGAAATGGATATTGCATAAAAAAGTAATAACTCCTTGATAATATTCCCACTATAACCATTATTAAAAAAGGGTACTTAATTACTTTTTTAGACAAAAACAAAACTATAAATGGCAAAACTAAATAAAATTGCTCTTGAACAGCTATTGACCAAGTATGAACAATACCCACACCAGAATAACTGTTCCTGACCATATCAAAGTTTTGAAGAAATGTAAAATAATATACTGAATGACTTTTGAATTCACCTTTCCAATTAATTAAATAAGCAACAATTATCAATAAATAATAAATTGGAAAAATCCGCAAACTTCTCCTCCAAAAATATGCCTTAATTACAATCCAGTTACTTTTTGTGTTTGTGGATATAAGATTTTTTTCTTCCAATAATCCTTTAGTCAATAAAAAAGCACTTAATACAAAAGCAACTGTACTGGCAAATGGAAGAAATTTAAAGGGAGTTTCAGAAACCCAATGATGTAGAAGAACAAAGAAAACAACAAAAAAGCGAATGAAATCCAAATGATAATAATAGGTATTACTTGTTTTTTTTAACATAAAATAATGATTTATAATGTCAGATAATAACGCATAGAAGCTTAATAGTAATTTATGCTATAGATTATCTACAAAGTTACTTGATTTTATTTTTCATATAAATATAGCATTGAAAACTTTTTCATACGATTGATGAAACTCTGTCTATTTTTTTCACATTAACCTCTTACAATTTAAAAATTAAGACCATATTATTACTTTATACGTTGCATGACAAAGGATAATAATATAATAATACATTGCAACAAATTATAATACTCTCCGTTAATTTACTACCAAAACATTAAATCATTAATTATGCAATACTCAATCCTCTGGGCAGATGATGAAATAGATTTGCTCAAACCTTATATCATGTTTCTTACCCAAAAAGGTTATGAAGTTACACCCGTAAACTCTGGAGCGGATGCTTTGGAAGAAGTAGAAAAAAAGAAATTTGATGTTGTTTTTTTAGATGAAAATATGCCTGGAATGACAGGCTTGGAGGTGCTTCCAAAAATAAAACAATTGAAGCCAAATCTTCCTGTAATTATGATTACGAAGTCGGAAGAGGAATATATTATGGAAGAGGCAATCGGTTCAAAAATCGCCGACTATTTAATTAAACCTCTGAACCCCAACCAGATACTTCTTTCTGTCAAGAAAATTTTAGATAAAAAACGTTTAGAAGAAGAAAAAACAAATCTTTCGTATCAGCAAGAATTCCGTCAGTTGGCAATGCAATATCAAGACCGTATTGACCACGCTGAATGGGCTGAAATTTACAAAAAATTACTTTTCTGGGAATTGGAAATTGACCGAACCGAAAACAAGTCGATGGCGGAGGTTATGAATATGCAAAAAGCGGAAGCCAATGCCAACTTCTCAAGATTTATCACCGAAAATTATGAAGATTGGCTCAATGAACCCAAAGCAAATAAACCTGTTTTGTCGCATCAATTAATGCGTAAAAAGGTTTTCCCTTTACTAAAAGAAGACTCTCCCCTATTTTTTGTATTAATTGATAATTTACGTTTCGACCAATGGAAAATTTTGGAGGGACTTATTCAAGATTATTTTTCAGTAGAAGAAGAATCCGTTTATTATTCAATTTTACCGACAACAACTGCTTATGCCCGAAATGCTATTTTCTCAGGTTTAATGCCTTCTGAAATTGAAAAACAATATCCCAAACATTGGGTACAAGATATTGGCGACAGCGAAGATGAAGAAGGCTTCAACCAACACGAAGAGTTTTTCTTCCAAGAACAAATTCGGAAAAGCAGAATGCCTTTTGCAGTAAAATCGTCGTATCACAAGATTATTCACAACAATCAAGGGAAAAATTTAGTGGAAAATTTCACCAAATTATCGCAAAATCATTTGAACGTCATCGTCTATAATTTCGTGGATATGCTTTCGCACGCACGTACAGACATGGCAATGATAAAGGAATTAGCTCCCGATGAATCAGGTTATAGAAGTTTAACGGCAAGTTGGTTTAACCACTCTCCTTTGTTTGATTTATTGAAAAAAATATCGGATAAAAAAGGTCGATTAATCATCACAACTGACCACGGAATGATACGAGTGCAAAATCCTGTAAAAATTGTGGGCGACCGTTCTGTGAATACAAATTTGAGATATAAACAAGGTAGAAACTTAAATTGGGATGATGATTCTCATCTTTTGGTTTGTCGCAAACCTGAGCGTTTTTTCTTGCCAAAGGTCAATGTATCAACGTCTTACGTATTTACGATGGAAGATTATTTCTTTGCGTATCCTAACAATTACAACCATTATGTAAGTCATTATAGAAATACTTTTCAGCATGGTGGGGTGTCGTTGGAGGAATGTATTATTCCATTTGTTTATTTGACGGCGAAATAGGTTTTTATTGGCACGCTGATTTAATGGATTGGATACAAATATTTTTTAATAAAATTACATAATTATTCGGTGTTCAATCTGTTAAATCCGTATTCTACAATTTATTTTAAACTAATTTAAGCAATAATTCTATGAAAAAAATCATCCCCATATTGTGTTTATTTTATTTGGTTGCTTTGACTTCAAAGGCACAAAATAACATTAGTAAAATCGAAGTTACAGGTCAAGCGGAAATTGAAGTTGTTCCAGATTATTTTGAATACAGCATTAATTTACAGGAATATTTTAAAACAGAGAACGAAAAACTTAGCATTGAAACTTTAGAAAAATCACTTGTGAAGGCAGTTGAAGAAATTGGATTAAAAAAAGATAATTTAACCATCAATACAGTACAAGGAAGTAAACGCTATTCTTCAGATGATAAGCCGAGTAGCTTTTTAGAAAGTAGAAATTACATTTTAAAAGTTAAGACCATTAACGATATTAATAATCTACTTCCCAAATTAGATAATAAGGGATTAACAAATACATCATTGAATAAAATGACTAATAAAATGCAGTCTGAAATTGAAAAAGAATTGCGTATTAAAGCCATTAATGATGCAAAAGAAAAGGCTAATTCTATTGCTGAGAGTGTAGGGAAAAAAATTGGTGACATTATCTTGATTAGTGGCAATGAATTTTATGGATTAAGAAAGGGTTGGAAATCATATGACCTCAATGAGGATATAAAAGTGGGATATGGTAAATTTAAAACAGATATTGAAGTTGAAAAGATAAAAATATCCTACCAAGTAAATATTACTTTTCAAATGAAGTAACTCTCCGTAAAGCCTCCTCCAAATCCTCAGGAACATCAATGCCGAAACTTTCGTAAGGGGTTTCGGCAATTTTTATTTTAAAGCCATTTGCCAACCAACGCAATTGTTCTAAAGACTCCACACGCTCCAAAAGTGCCATTGGCAATTTGGTAATTTTCTTTAAAACATCTACTCGATACGCATAAATACCAATGTGTTTGTAATAATCATGTGCATCAAGCCACTTTGCTTTTTCTATTCCACGTAAATACGGAACGGTTTGTCGAGTGAAATAAATGGCTTCGTGATTATTATCAAAAACTACTTTTGGCGTATTCGGATTGAATAATGTTTGTTCGTCTTCAATCTGTTTTACAAGGGTTGCTAACTCTGTTTTTTCGGTCAAGCAAGCCGCTAAAATATCAATTTGTTCAGGTTGAATAAAGGGTTCATCTCCCTGAATATTAATTACATAATCATATTTCTTGTATAATTTCCCTTGTTTTTTACGGTCGTTTCTTGATACAATTTGGAACGTTTCAAAACATCTATCTGTCCCACTTGGGTGTTTTGTAGAAGTCATAACTACCTCACCTCCAAAGGATTGAACATGGTCAAAAATACGTTCATCATCTGTTGCAACTACCACTTTTGCCAACGATTTTGACTTCGAGGCTTGTTCATAAACTCTTTGAATCATAGACTTTCCTCCAATATCTACAAGAGGTTTGGCAGGAAAACGAGTGGAAGCGTAGCGAGCTGGAATTATTCCTAAAATTTTATTCACGTTTTATTGTTTTTGGCAAGCAGATAGTGTGATTTTATTTAGTATTGTGAATTAACACAGAATATTTTTAAAAGACAAAAATCAAACCATTTTCAGTAATTAAACATAAATTTACGATTAGAAACGTGCAATTCAATGATTATGTATCTGCAATTCGTAAAAGTGATGTAAAATTCGCTCATCATCTAAAAAAAGAGGTTCAAATTCGATACAAAATCAAATCATACCAAATTTTCCCCTGCTAATTATACTATGAAATCTCCCATTTTAAGACTTTTCCAAAAAGCTTTTTTAGAGGCTCAAAAAGAAGAAATCACACTCGACAATTCACGTAGAAATTTCATCAAAACAGCTTCTATCGTATCGGCAAGTGCTTTTTTAAGTACAAATTTAACGAGTTGTGTCAGTCGAAAAGGTATAAAAATTGCCATTATTGGGAGTGGAATTGCAGGCTTAAATGCGGCTCATCAATTGAAAAAAGCAGGATTTAGTCCAACCATTTACGAAGCTGCCAAACGTACTGGCGGACGAATGATGAGTGCCACAGGACTTTTAGCTGATGGCATAACTACCGAATTGGGAGGCGAATTTATAGATTCGTCGCATAAAGATATGTTGGATTTATGTAAAGAATTCAATCTTGGGTTGTTGGATATGCAAGCTCCCGAAGAAGCAAAATTGGGCTTAATTCAGCACGATTACTTTTTTGATAATCACAGAATTAACGATAAATCAATTATTGAAGCCATCAAGCCTTTTGTAGCTACCATCAAAAAAGATGCGGCAATTGTGGCAAAAGGAAACTTAAAAAACCCTGCGTTAATTGCTTTAGATAGATTGTCGCTGGACGAATATTTACAAAAAATCGGTATTTCGGGCTGGTTATATGAGTTATTGAGAATCTCCTATACCTCAGAAATGGGTTTAGAATCTGATATTCAATCTTGTTTAGCTTTTTTATCTCTTTTAGATACCGACAGTAAAAATAGTTTTGAAATTTACGGTACAAGCGATGAACGCTATAAAGTCATTGGTGGAAATCAGAAAGTGGTGGATGCTCTTGCCAAAACTTTAGAAGAAAATATCGAGACGGGTTATCAATTAGAAGCTCTTACCGAAAAGGGTATGGAATATGAATTGGTGTTCCAAAATGGCAAGCAAATTTTCGCAGATTTTGTCATTATGACAATTCCTTTTTCAGTATTGAGAGAGGTAAAAATGAATGTGGATATGTCGCCCAAAAAAGCAAAATGTATCAAAGAATTATCTTACGGAACTAACTCAAAGATGTTCTTGGGTATGAAAAGTCGTTTTTGGCGTGAACAAGGTTTTTCTGGCTACGTTTTGAGCAATTTAATCCACAATGGCTGGGATAGTTCCCAAATGCAGAACGACAATAAAGGTGCTGGTGGATATTCTATTTTCACGGGTGGAAAAATGGGTAAAGAGTTAAATAACAATAGTGTTGATGGCTTTGTGAATCACTTAGATATTATTTATCCAAGTTTTAAGGAGCAATTTAACGGCAAAAAGGGCGTATTCAATTGGGGAAATGCCCCACTTGCCAAAGGTAGCTACGCCTGCATGACTGTTGGGCAACAAACTGCTTTTGGTGGCGTTGAAGCCGAACCCATCAACAGTATTTTATTTGCAGGGGAACATTGTAGTAAAACCTCACAAGGCTATATGAACGGTGGTGCAGAAACAGGTAGAATGGCAGCGGAAGAGTTGATGAAAAGAGTGAATGGCAAGGAGTAAATGAGTTTATGAGTGAAGAGTTTATGAGTGAAGGGTTTATGAGTGAAGGGTTTATGAGTGAAGGGTTTATGAGTGAAGAGTTAAAAGTTTATGAGTGAAGGGTTTATGAGTGAAGGGTTTATGAGTGAAGGGTGGAAAGTTAAGAGTTTATGAGTGAAGGGTTTATGAGTGAAGAGTGGAAAGTTAAGAGTTTATGAGTGAAGGGTTTATGAGTGAAGGGTTTATGAGTGAAGGGTTTATGAGTGAAGGGTTTATGAGTGAAGAGTTAAAAGTTTATGAGTGAAGGGTTTATGAGTGAAGGGTTTATGAGTGAAGAGTTAAAAGTTTATGAGTGAAGGGTTATGAACTACGAACCTTTCACTCTTAACTTTTAACTATTCACTCTTAACTTTTCACTATTCACTCTTAACTTTTCACTATTCACTCTTAACTTTTCACTATTCACTCTTAACTTTTCACTATTCACTCTTAACTTTTCACTATTCACTAAACTAAATATTCCACCAATAATTCCATTTAACGACGATAGAACGGTTTTTGATGCCTAAGTCTGAAGGTAGATAATTATCTGAATACACTAAGAAAATATCCGAAGCGGGTTTATATCTCCACTGAATACGACTATTCAAATTGACATTACTGACTTGTTCGTTATACTGAAAATAAGTCGTCCAGAACAATTTATTGGTAAAGGTTATATCAAATTTTGATTGAATCAACCAAAAATCAGTACCCGCTAAAACAGGCTTATTTGTTTGCTTATCAAACAAATTAACGTCTTTTATTTTATTATACTCACCTGATAATGAAATACTTACAAAAGGCTGAAAACGATAACCCAACTGTGCATTTAGTCGTAAACGAGTACCATCACCATAATATGCTCCATAACGAGAATTAAAACCATAAGTTAACAAACTACGTGGTGTTGAGGTAAAACTTGTACCCCAAGACGTCCACGAATGCTCACTCCTATTTTTCACATAATAATCATTTTTATAAGGATTTATCGGATTGAATGGTGAAAATAATACGGTATTATCGTACCCTCCCCAAATTTCAAATAAAGCTCTATTTCTAAATGTAAAATTGTAAATAACAGCTTCGGTACTGGCATTGTCCGATGACAAGACTACGTTTAATGGCACATTTTCTCGGTTATTTTTATACATAAATCCCACCAATTTAGGGCCATGTGATACGATTCTGCTATCCGATTTTTTTGGGTAAAAAGTATAGCTAATAGAAGGACTAAAATAATGATAACCTCTACGTGGAACAAAGCCCACTTCTGAACGATAATTTTCTCCAACACGAGTAAAAACTCCTCCAATCGTCCAAACACGAGTGGTATAAGAAAGATTAATATGTTGGGTGAAATCGTCTGTATTTTGGTCAGGAGAAAACGACTTCATCAACGCAATTTTGCCAGACCATTTATTACTTTTTGAAGCCAAATTATACTGAATAACGGCATTACGACTATATTCAGTAAATCCTTTACGAGCATTATCAACACCAAAACCTACACTTTCTTTATTGACAATCATCATACTAATATTGGAACGAGAAAACACTTTTCGTTGTAAAGCCAATACCGAATAATTGTAAGTTGGAAGTCCGACCGCCGTATCTTTATTGGCACTTGTTTGGATATTTAAAAGCCCAACTCTCCAATTATTATCCAATTTTCCACTCAATCTTGCTCCGTATTGAATGGGTGTTCCTAAACCAATTCGGCGAGAGAAAAAGGGGCGAGTTTCTTCACTTCCGAAACTGTTGAAAATATCCGAATTTTCAAGAAAAAACTGACGACGCTCAGGAAAAAACAACTCAAAACGGTTGAGGTTGGTCACTTGTTGGTCAACATCTACCTGTGAGAAATCGGGATTGATAGTCAGGTCAAGATTTAACGATGGCGTAATGGCAATTTTAGCATCACCACCAATATCTTTTCTGATAACAGCATCTTCGTTTTTCTCGAAATTCTTATTTACACCTGTCAATAAATAAGGAATAATTGAAATATTGGTTTTAGGCGTTGGCGGTGGATTGTCCCAAACAAGCGTACCTGTATAAGCAAGCGTAATTGAAAAAAATTGACGTGGAACGGGAGCCCAAGTAGATTTTTCATTTGAACCTAAATCTAAACGACTCAAATTCATTCCCCAATTGGTTTCTCCTGCTTTATAACGGAGCGAACTAAAGGGAATTGCCATTTCCAAAATCCATTTTTTACCATCAAAAGAAGTCTGAGAACTCCAACGATTATCCCAATTGGCATTCAAATTAGTACCATCGCCAATTTGTCCATCAAATTGAGCTCCTGCGGCATTTGTACCAAAAACCCAACCGTTCGTAAGGTCATTGAATGGTTCAAGAATTAACCACAAGTTATCGTTTAACCCAAAATTAAAATCTCTTTTCAACGACTCTACAATGTATGGAGCTTCCTTGGCTTGATAATTAATAGCAGAAAAATAGAGAAAATTATCGTCGTAGGTAAATTTGGCTTCAGTTCTACAATTCGCCTTTGAGGTATCGGCTGGAGTCATCATCCAAAAGTCTTGTGCTGTTTCGCAACGTTGCCATTCTTCATCATCTAATTTACCATCAATCTTGATACTACTGGTAGCTTTTTTGATATGATATTGGTATTTCTCATTAATTTTTTGAGCAGATAAGCTCAAACTCCCCAAGCAAATTGAGAGTAGTATAAATGTTTTTTTCACTGATTGTTTTTGAATATCTTGTTGATGAGCTTGAAAATGAAACCTTTAGCCCTAAATATTTACTGCAAAGTTAAAGTAGTTCTTAGGAATCTTTGTCCGTCTCTGATAGGAATGATTTTCTAAAAAACTCAGAATAGAAATCATACAAAAAAATGTATTTTGACCGCTTAATAATCTTTTTTCATGTTTTAAAAAATATTCAAATGAATTGCAGAAATTTGACAAAAAAAAATCAGTATTTGCTAACCCTTTTAATTCAAATCGACTTGCAACTAACCACACAATCTCTTCAATTAGTATTAAAAGACAAAGATTAAATATCCATTTTCCACATTAAATTATCACTAAACACCAATCGGTGTATAACCATCAATTTACCACAATGAGTTTAAAATTTGACCAACAAGGCGGTAGCGACCGTGAAATCAAAGGATACGAGTATCTTGCACCAAGTGCAGATGCAGAAAAGTATAAGGCTTCTTCAAAATTAAAAAATGCTGAAATGCCTTCTAAAGTAGATTTACGTTCGTACATGACCCAAGTTGAAGACCAACAACGTCTTAGTAGTTGTACTGCCAACGCCGTAGCGGGTGCTTATGAATATTTAGCCAAAAAATATCTTGCCAAAAAAGCATTTGATGTAAGCCGTCTATTTATTTATTATAATGCCCGTTTAAGAGCAGGTGGTACTATCAAAGATGCAGGTAGCCACATTCAATATGCGGTTGACAGTTTAATGAAAATTGGAGCTTGTAAGGAATCTACTTGGCCTTACGAAGCCAAAATGGTGAATGAAAAGCCTCACGAAAAGTCTTACGAAGTAGCGGCAGATTTCAAAATTGAAACAAAGAAATTTGTTCCTGTTAAATTAGAAGAATGGAAAAAAAGTTTGGCAGATGGTTATCCAATTGTATTTGGGATTGCTCTTTTCCCTTCTTTCGATTCTTGCACGAAAAATAAAGGAATTGTTCCAATGCCATCTCCAGACGAAGCTTCAAGAAGTGCTCATGGCTTGCACGCTATGCTTTGTGTGGGATATTCTGAGGTAGATAAAATGTTTATCGTTCGTAACTCATGGGGTGAAAAATGGGGAGACAAAGGCTATTGCTATATGCCTTATGAATATGTAATCAACAATAAATTCAATTTAGGAGACTGTTGGATTTTTGGTCGTACAACGCCAATTCCTGAGTCTGATGATACTTGGATTAATGATAAAAAATCAGTAATTGATAATGGTAGAGGATATGACCGCAAGGATTATATTTTCTACAAAGAAAATGATTATAAGACTTTCGACATTTGGGAATTTATTGATGTATATGAATATGACGAAGAAGTTCCTGAAGAATATGACGAATTAGAATACGAAGGCACTGGAGAATATGACGATATTTTAGCCGAATACGAAGACGAGTATTATGAAGAGGAAGAGGAAGAAGAAGAAGAGGAAGAAGAAGAAGAAGAAGAAGAAGAAGAAGAAGAAGAAGAAGAAGAAGAAGAAGAAGAAGAAGAAGAGGAAGAAGAAGAAGAAGAAGAAGAAGAAGAAGAAGAAGAAGAAGAAGAAGAAGAAGAAGAAGAAGAGGAAGAAGAAGAGGAAGAAGAAGAGGAAGAAGAAGCTGGTGAAGAAGAAGAAGAGGAAGAAGAAGAGGAAGAAGAAGAGGAAGAAGAAGAGGAAGAAGAGGAAGAAGAAGAGGAAGAAGAAGAAGAAGAGGAAGAAGAAGCTGGTGAAGAAGAAGAAGAGGAATAATCCTTCTTAAAAAGGATATGTAAACTGAACTGTGTCAAGATTTCTTAGTTTTCTTCGGGGCTTGCCCCGAAGAAAACTAATTTGTTAGATGGAGTTTCAATCTATCTCCAAAAATAACATATAGTTGCGAGAGAGTCAAGCTCCAATTGTGCAGGGGCATCGTCCATTTCTCAGATATATTTTGAACCACCAAATACACCAGTTTCATCAGAGCCATATCTGAGGTAAATGCCCCTTTTGTTTTAGTAATTTTCCTGACCTGTCGATGGAATCCTTCGATGGTATTGGTCGTATAAATGACCCTACGAATCTGCTCATCATACTCAAAAAAAGTGGATAAAGTTTCCCAATTATTATACCATGATTGAATCGGAACTGGATATTTTTTGCCCCATACTTCATCTAATTTAGCCAACTTTCCAAAGCCTTCTTCTTTATTAACTGCTTGATAAACAGGCTTTAAATCAACCATAAAGGCTTTTTTATCTTTTTCTGCAATGTATCGTAAGCTATTACGGATTTGGTGAACTACACAAGTCTGAATTTGAGTTAAAGGAAATACTGCCCCAATGGCTTCTGGAAAGCCCCGCTTCGGCGATCCGATTCAAACCGTCAATACAGGCAATTAAAATATCTTCAACTCCTCTATTTTTTAGGTCTGTAATTACAGACAACCAAAACTTAGCCCCTTCGCTTTCAGAGACGTACATCCCTATTAAATCTTTTTTTCCCCCTAAGTCAACCCCTAAAATATTATAAATGGCTCGGGTAACGACTCTGCCATTTTCTCGTACCTTGTAGTGCATACAATCCAAATAAACAAAGGCATAAACCGATTGTAGGGGGCGTGTTCGCCATTCATTGAGGGCTGGAATAACTTTATCAGTAATAGATGATAATTGAGTCGCAGAAATATCCATCTGGTACATTTCCTTGATATACTCACTAATATCACGAGTAGAAACACCACGACCATAAAGAGCAATTACTTTATCCTCTAATTCTTCGGTAATAATTATCTGGCGTTTGGGCAATATCAGGGGTTCAAATGTCCCCGTTCTATCTCTGGAAGTCTCCAAATCAAACTCTCCTGAGAGACTTTTTACCCGTTTTGTTGCCTTGCCATTACGACGATTAGGCTCGCCTTGTAGTTTAGATTCTTGCAAGTGAGAATCCATTTCTCCTTGGAGGGCAGCTTCTAAAAAATGTTTTAGAAGAGGAGCAAAAATACCTTTTTTCCCATTAAGTGGTTTGCCCTCATACATCCCTTTGATAGCTTCTTTCTTGAAGTCTTCAAAATTAAAGTCTGATTGTGTTTGCATAAAAAAACTGTGTTTTTGTAAAATTAACATTCTTGCTAAATTTTACTTGACACAGTTTAATTTACAATCTCCTTAAAAATAAAAGCACAGATTGAAATTCAATCTGTGCTTTTTTATGTCATTTTGGTTAACCTTATGATTTACTTTTACGATTTTGAATTTTCTCATAAACCATTTTGATGATACCATCTTTTAGACCTAAATCAGGGACTAAAATGGTTTTTGCTCCTGCCCATTTCATGGCTGAAATATAGATTTGGGCAGCGGGAATAATAACATCAGCACGGTCAGCGTTGAGACGTAGTTTGTTTATCCTTTCTTCATAAGTAAACCCTGCTACATATTCTTTTAGGCGTTTTAATTCGTCGTAAGACATCGAGGTTTCGTCTTCGTGTTGAGTTGAAATATTAAACAATTTATTAATATTCCCTCCTGTTCCTACGGCAGTTATTTTAGATTTTTTAGGGTCAATATTGCTTTCTATCCACTTTTTCATTTTCTCCCAATCTCCTTCTTTTTCTTTATTTTCCAAAGTACGAACTGAGCCAATTTTGAATGAACGAGATGCAATTTTCTTTCGTTCCGAATAAATATTTAATTCCGTCGAACCTCCACCAACATCAATGTGCAAATAATTACCGTCTCCTAATGCTTGAACGACCACGTCGTTAATCAGTTCAGCTTCTTTTGCTCCTTCAATAATATGGATTTTCATATCCAAAATTTTATGGATACGAGTAATAACGGCATCTGAATTACCAGCTTCACGCATGGCGGAGGTAGCACAAATGAGATAATCTTTTACCTCGTGCAAATCCATCAAAAGTTTGTAAGCATTCAATAATTTAAAAATCCTGACTTCTGATTCGGGACTAATTTCTCCTTCATTGAACACATCATGCCCCAAACGAAGAGCAAAACGTACATATTCAACTTTTTTAAAACTAATCTTTCCGTCATTTTCTAAGACTTTCGAGATTTGCATACGGGCGGCATTCGAGCCAATGTCAATAGCAGCTATTTTCATTCTTTAAAATTAAAGAGTTGTTGGGAAGGCTTAAACGTGATGAGAAAAATGTAATGAAAAAGATGAAAAATAATTTATATAACCTCTCTAAATTTAAGCAGACATTAGCACTCAAATACTCAAATACTCAATACTCAAATACTCAAATACTCAATACTCAAATACTCAATACTCAAATACTCAATACTCAAATACTCAATACTCAAATACTCAAATACTCAAATACTCAATACTCAATACTCAATACTCAATACTCAATACTCAAATACTCAAATACTCAATACTCAATACTCAAATACTCAACACTCATAAACCTTACAATTTATTAAAAGTGTATCCGTTTCCCTCCTCCTCAAAATCCAATTCAACGCCCATCAAATACATCAAGTGGGGCTTTTTTATTAATAGACCAATATTTAGATTATTGATTTGGTGAAGTTCGTCATTGTCTTCCATTTTATCAAAACCAATAAAATAAGTGGCACTACAAGCACCTCCTCTCAGACCAATTCTCAAAAAATAATTTTCGGGAATACCTTTGATTTTCAAGGCATTATTAATCTGTTCTTTCGCTTTATCGGTAATATCAATGGGATTTATTTTCAAATCTGTCATAACTACATTCTTTTCACCACTAAAATTAACTATTTTTGATTTTCTAAGCTAATGACTTTTGACAATACACACGAAAGTCAAAAGCTAAAACTAAAATTAATTAACCCTTACACAATGGAATTAGTTGCCGATTTATTAAAAGTTATTTTACCTGCTGGATTGGTTCTATGGGCTATGTATTTGACAGTCAGCTCATTTATCAAAAAAGATTTAGTTCAAAAAGAATTAGATATTAAGGCTGAAACGACCAAAACTTTACTTCCAATACGTTTGCAAGCATACGAGCGAATGGCTTTATTTTTAGAAAGAATTTCTCCTAATAACTTATTGATTCGTTTGAATGGCAGAGCTGTAACAGTTGCTGATTTTCAACAATTAATGCTTGCGGAAATCAGAGAAGAATTTTCTCATAACTTATCTCAACAAGTTTATATGAGCGACCAAGCATGGACAACCATCAAAAATGCCATGAATGAAACCGTTGCTTTAATCAATTTATCGGCTAAAGATTTAGCTTCAGAAGCTCCTGCTTTGGAGCTTTCAAAACGAATTTTTGAAGTTGTGATGAACAAAGGAGTAAATTCTTCTGACGAAGCCCTTAGAATGGTAAAACAAGAAATGAGAACATTTTTTTTCATGTAGAGACGTTGCCTGCAACGTCTTTTGAAAACAATAATAATTATGAAAAATAAAACCACTATCCAACATCTTTTCAGTATTCCTGTTATTGTAGCCGCTTTGGGCTATTTTGTAGATATTTATGACCTCCTTTTATTCGGAATTGTTCGAGTGCCGAGTTTGAAAGAATTGGGTTTAAACGAAGAACAAATTTCCTCTGTCGGTAAAGATATTATCAATTGGCAAATGGGAGGCTTACTTTTAGGCGGAATTTTATGGGGAATTTTGGGCGACAAAAAAGGGCGTTTATCGGTACTTTTTGGGTCAATTATCACCTATTCACTCGCCAATATTGCCTGCGGTTTTGTACAAGACCCAACCACTTACGGTCTTTTACGCTTTATTGCAGGAGTAGGTTTGGCAGGAGAATTAGGAGCTGGCATCACATTAGTTTCTGAGATTTTACCAAAAGAATTAAGAGCTTTAGGTTCATCATTAGTTGCAGGAGTTGGTTTATTTGGAGCAGTTGTGGCATATTTCACCGTAAAAGAATTTGGCGGTTGGAGAAATGCTTACTTTGTGGGTGGCGGACTCGGAATAAC
Source organism: Arcicella aurantiaca (assembly GCF_003148625.1). Lineage (GTDB taxonomy): Bacteria > Bacteroidota > Bacteroidia > Cytophagales > Spirosomataceae > Arcicella > Arcicella aurantiaca. Next base: position 33,771 of record NZ_QGGO01000010.1, read on the forward strand.
GCTTTTATTACTTCGTATCAGCGTTTTTGAGTCAGGAATGTTTGAAAATTTGAAGCAACAAAAACATATTCAAAAAGGAAATTTCTTTGCTCTCTTTACCAATAAAGACCGTTTGAGCAGATATTTAAAATGTATTGCTATTGGAGTTCCAACATGGTTTGTTATTGGTATTTTGGCAACATTTGCCAATGAATTTGGAAAAGCCATGGGCATTCAAGAAAACATAGAACCGGGCAAAGCCATTATGTTTTGTTATATCGGACTTGCCTTTGGCGATTTATCAAGTGGTGTCATTAGTCAATTTTTAAAATCTCGTAAAAAAGCAGTAGCTATTCTTCTATTAATGTCACTCATTTGTAGTATTGTGTATTTATATGCAGGAATTCAAACGGCTACGGCTTTATATACAACTTGTGTTTGTGCGGGCTTTTCAGTAGGTTATTGGGCAATGTTTGTAACCATTGGAGCAGAACAATTTGGGACAAATTTACGTGCTACGGCAGCAACAACCATTCCAAATATGGTAAGAGGTGCAGTTATCGGAATGACCTCTCTTTTTGCTTATTTAAAACCTTCTATGAGTATTTTTGATGCTGCCGCTGTGGTAGGTATCATTGCATTTGCAATGGCATTTTACTCTATTTTTACCATTCCAGAAACACATGGAAAGGATTTAGACTTTTTGGAAGAGTAGGATAGGTTAGTCTGAACTATGATTTATAGGATTAAAGAATTTGAAGATTAAATTTTACGGAAAATCATAAAATCTTCCAATCATAAAAATCATAATTCAGACACAATCAGCCAATTATACATCATAAAAAATCAACTCACTAAAAACGCTGTTTCATGCTTAATTTCAGACATTACGAAGATGGAGTGTGTACTGCCGATATTTTCTAAAGACGCTAATTTATTCATCAAAAATGCTTGATATTCTCGCATATCATGAACCACAATTTTGAGCATAAAATCATAATCTCCCGAAATATTATAACATTCTTGCACTTCGTCTAATCGTACAATTTCTTGAACAAACCTCGCTCCTGCTTCTTGGGCGTGTTCTTTCAAACGGATACTACAAAAAACCATTAAATCTTTCAGCACTTTTTCTCTATCCACCAAAGCCACGTACTTTTTGATAACCCCATCTTTTTCTAACCTCCGCACACGTTCATACACGGGCGTAGGTGATAGGTTTAGGCGTGAAGCCAATTCTTTGGTCGTCAACAAAGCGTCTTGTTGTAAATGTCTAAGAATTTCTTTGTCGGTTGAGTCTATTTTAATTGCCATATTTTTAGAAGATAATTTATCGGTTCGTTGAAATAAATAGCAAACATTTAGCTAATAATATCTGATATTTTCATTTAGTAAGGTAAATATATCTATTTTTTCAAAACAAAGTAAATTATTTATCTTAAAGGGATAATTTTGTAATAGATTTTGTTGAATGAGTATCAGGAAATTATCAGTAAGCTAATTTTTAATACTAAATTTGTACTTTACTAAGAAATTCAAACGATGACAACAGACATTTCGCAAATAGACCTTAATGCAACTTACAGTTATGCTGATTATTTGACTTGGAACTTCAAAGAAAGGATAGAACTGATAATGGGAAAGATATTTAAAATGTCTCCTGCCCCAGCCATGAAGCACCAAAGAATTGCATTTCGCTTAACAATGGCGGTGGGTAATTTCTTTGAAAAACATCCATGCCAAGTCTTTTTTGCCCCTTTTGATGTACGCCTGACGGTTAAAGATAAAAAGACTAATAAAGATATTCAGACCGTTGTACAACCTGATATTTGTGTGATTTGTGATGAGTCTAAATTGGATAAAAGAGGTTGTTTGGGTTCACCAGATTTAGTCATTGAGATTCTTTCGCCCGGCAATTCTAAAAAAGAAATGAAGCAAAAATTTCAAGTTTATGAAGCAAGTGGTGTACGTGAATATTGGTTAGTTGAACCCAAAGATTGTTGTGTTTTTATTTATACACTCAACGAAGAAGGTAAATATATTGGACACCGTCCCATGACTGATGATGAAATCATGTATTCTCATATTTTTCCTGAAATGAAAATAGATTTAGCGGTCATTTTTGAAGGAATGGTAGAAGATGAATTTGAGAATGATTAAAGTTGATATAAAACTGTACTAATACTTTGTGACACTGTGCCTTTGTCACTTTGTACCTACCAAAAAGATGAATAGACCAAATATAAAAGAAGTTTTAAAAAATAGAATCCTTGTGCTTGACGGAGCAATGGGTTCGTTGATTCAAGAATATAAATTATCTGATGCCGATTATCGTGGCGAGAAATTCAAGGATTTCCCGCATGAGGTAAAAGGTAATAACGATATGCTTTCGATAACTCGCCCCGATGTTATCAAGGAAATCCATGCAAAGTATTTTGAGGCAGGTGCAGATATTGCGGAAACTAACACATTCTCAGGTACTTCTATCGCTATGGCAGATTATCACATGGAAGAATATGTGTATGAATTGAACTACGAATCTGCAAAAATTGCCCGTGAAGTAGCCGATGAATTTACCGCTAAAAATACTGCGGGCGGCGTTCCGCAAAAACCACGTTATGTAGCAGGTTCAATTGGACCTACCAATAGAACTTTGTCTTTATCGCCAGACGTAAATGACCCGGGTTTCAGAGCCGTTACTTTTGATGAATTGGTTGATGCTTATTATGAGCAAATTCAAGGTTTGATGGACGGTGGTGCTGATTTGTTATTGGTAGAAACTATTTTTGACACATTAAATGCAAAGGCAGCACTTTTTGCCATTGATTTATACCAAAAAGATAGAGCAGAAGGAACTATCAGACCACTTCAAAGTACGTCTATTCCACGTCAGGAAAATAATTCCCAATTCACCAATCCCAATTCACCAATCCCAATCATGGTTTCGGGAACGATTACGGATGCTTCTGGACGTACCCTTTCTGGACAAACCACCGAAGCATTTTTGACTTCTGTTTCCCATTTAGATTTATTATCAATTGGTTTGAACTGTGCTTTAGGAGCCGACTTAATGCGTCCTTATGTACAAATTTTAGCCAAAGAATCACCCTTTTTAGTATCGGCTCACCCCAATGCAGGTTTGCCCAACGAAATGGGAGAATACGACCAAACACCTTCTGAAATGGCAGCGATTGTAGAAGATTTCCTACAAAATGGCTTCATGAATATTATTGGAGGTTGTTGTGGAAGTACGCCTGCACACATTGCAGAAATTGCCAAAGTTGCCGCAAAATATCCCCCAAGAACGATTCCTACATTTGAGCCTATCCAAAAATTATCGGGGCTTGAACCTCTAAATATTACCAAAGAAACCAACTACGTAAACATCGGAGAACGTTGTAATGTAACAGGTTCAAAGAAATTTGCCCGCTTGATTCGTGAAAATAAATACGAAGAAGCCATTGCCGTAGCTCGTGAACAAGTAGATGGTGGTGCAATGGTTATTGACGTAAACTTAGACGAAGGAATGATTGATGGTGTAGAAGCCATGAAGACTTTTTTAAATTTGTTGATGGCTGAACCAGACATTGCCAAATTGCCAATCATGGTCGATTCTTCAAAATGGGAAGTGATTGAAGCAGGCTTAAAATGTGTGCAAGGAAAGTCCATAGTAAACTCTATTTCATTAAAAGAGGGTGAACAAAAATTCATTGAATCGGCAGAAAAAGTTAAACGTTATGGAGCAAGTACAGTCGTGATGGCGTTTGACGAAGAAGGGCAGGCAGATTCTTATGAAAGACGTATCGAAATCTGTAAAAGAGCTTATGACATTTTGGTGGACAAAGTGCATTTTCCTCCGCAAGACATTATTTTTGACCCAAATATCCTAACCGTTGCAACAGGTATCGAAGAACATAATAACTATGCTGTTGATTTTATCAATGCTACTCGTTGGATAAAAGAAAATCTACCTTACGCCAAAGTGTCGGGCGGGGTTTCAAATATTTCGTTCTCTTTCCGTGGAAATGAGCCTGTTCGTGAGGCAATGCACACCGTGTTTTTGTACCACGCCATCAAAGCAGGTATGGACATGGGTATTGTAAATGCAGCTCAATTAGGCGTTTATGACGATATTCCAAAGGATATGTTAGAGCTTTGTGAAGACGTTTTATTGAACCGCAGAGAGGATTCAACAGAACGTTTGGTAGCATTTGCCGAAACGGTAAAATCGAAAGGAAAAGAAGTTGTAGTTGACAATGCTTGGAGAAATCAAGCTGTCGGAAAACGCTTAGAACACGCTCTAATCAAAGGATTAACAGAATTTATAGATGCCGACGTAGAAGAAGCTCGTCAGCAATATGACAAACCTCTACACGTAATTGAAGGCCCTCTGATGGACGGGATGAACGTCGTAGGGGATTTGTTCGGAGCAGGCAAAATGTTTTTGCCACAAGTAGTAAAATCGGCAAGGGTAATGAAAAAAGCAGTAGCTTATTTATTACCATTTATTGAGGAAGAAAAAACTCGTTCTTTAGGTGCAGGTGAAGCTCAGAGTGCAACAGGTGGTGGAAAAATTCTTTTGGCAACAGTAAAAGGCGACGTTCATGATATTGGTAAAAACATCGTTGGTGTTGTTTTGGGCTGTAATAATTATGAAATTATTGATTTGGGCGTAATGGTTCAAACCGAAAAAATTCTTGCCGCTGCTCGTGAACACAACGTTGATATTATTGGACTTTCAGGTTTGATTACGCCTTCATTAGACGAAATGGTTGGGGTGGCGAAAGAAATGGAGCGTCAAGGTTTTACCGTACCATTATTGATTGGCGGAGCAACTACTTCACGTATTCATACAGCGGTAAAAATTGACCCACATTATTCTGGCCCAGTAATTCACGTGTTGGATGCCTCGAAAAGTGTACCAGTGGCGGGCCGTTTGATGCAAAGTGAGCAAACGAAAGAGGAAATTTTTGATGAAATTAAATCTTCTTACGCTCAATTACGCATAGACCACGCAAGCCGTCAGAAAGATAAAAATTATGCTCCCATCGAAAAGGCTCGTGAAAACGCTCCAAAAATTGATTGGGCAAATTTCAAATCTACAAAACCACAGTTTTTAGGAAATAAATATTTCATGGATTATGATTTAGCAGAAATAGCCAAGTACATCGACTGGACTCCGTTCTTCTCAACTTGGCAATTATCGGGTAAATATCCAAAGATTTTTGACAATGAAGTAGTTGGAGCAGAAGCCAAAAAGTTATTTGATGATGCTAATGTTTTATTACAAGAAATCATTGATAATAAACTGCTTAAAGCTCGTGCAGTAGTTGGATTTTATCCTGCAAATGCCGTTGGTGATGACATTGTTCTTCACACCTTTGAAGAAATTATCAAAGAAGTCCCTTGCGAAAAACATGGTGTTCATAAGCATATCAGTTACAATGTTTCGAAAGAAAGCAAAAATGAAACGGTATTACATCATTTACGCCAACAAGGACAAAAAGCTGCTAACGTAGCCAATTATTGTTTATCGGATTTTATCGCACCTGAAACTACAGGTAAAGAAGACTATATCGGTGCATTTGCGGTTACGGCAGGAATTGGAATCGAAACGCTATTAGAAAAATACGACCGTGACCATGACGATTATAACTCAATTATGGTAAAAGCCCTTGCCGACCGTTTAGCAGAAGCCTTTGCGGAATTAATGCACGAGCGTACACGTAAAGAGTTTTGGGGATATGCCAACGACGAAACGTTGAGTAATGAAGATTTAATTTCTGAAAAATACCAAGGTATTCGTCCAGCTCCGGGTTATCCAGCGTGTCCAGACCATACTGAAAAGAAAGCACTTTTTGAGTTATTACAAGCTGAAGAAAAATTAGAAATTCAATTGACAGAAAGCTTTGCCATGTATCCAGCGAGTTCAGTGAGTGGTTGGTATTTCTCTCACCCAGATAGTAAGTATTTCCCAATCGGAAAAATTGCTAAAGACCAAGTAGTTGACTACGCAGAACGTAAGGGAATGAGCTTAGAATTGACAGAGAAATGGCTCGCTCCTGTTTTGAATTATGATTAGGAATATTTAAGTTTACACTAAATATAAACGAACAAATTATGGTATCGACATTTCAAATTAACGAAGCTGAACTTGACAATAATTTTGTTAAAGCATTAAAATCGATGTTTAAAAATCGTAATCTAACGCTTACAATTGAAGCAGAAGAAGTAGATACTACAGAATATTTATTGAGTAATGCTGTAAATAAAGAACGTTTATTAAAAGCAGTAGAGAATGCTAAGCAACGTAAAAACTTAGTAAAAGTTGACTTAGAACAATTAAAAAACTTAGTGAATGCGTAGTCTTATTTTTGAGCCAGATGCACAAGAAGATTTATTTCATTGGGCTAAAGTGGACGTTAAAATTCTTAGAAAAATTATTGATTTATTAGAAGATACTCAAAGTCATCCGTTTACTGGAAAAGGTAAGCCAGAACCCTTAAAACATGATTTAAAAGGATTTTGGTCAAGGCGAATAACTGATGAACATAGGATTACCAAGTCACAGATGAAGAAATAATCGTCATTCAATGCAGATTTCATTATTAGATAAAATAAAAATAGGCACTCAAATTGAGTGCCTATTTTGTTTTACAAACCCTTTCCAGTAGCTGCCCAATAAATACCTCCGTAAATATGGTCTAAGAAAGTTTGGTCTGAATAAGTCAATGGAATATGACCAAGTGCTGTATAGAATGCACGTCCGCCGTCATAGTTGTGATACCATGAAATTGGGTGCATATCTCCCATGCCCTTGCCTTCTTTATCTCCCCATTTTGCCGCAGGATTATATGTTTTTTCATCTACCGAAACCAAAATCTTTAAATCAGTGGCATTAGCAGGCGTTTTGAATTCATACCATTCGTCTGTCCAAAGGAATTTCTTTGGAAAACGCTCCATTCCTGGAAAATTACTATCTTCAACTTTCAAATAAGCCGATTGGTTTTGTGGGTGAATTTTAAAATACATACCAACCATTTTACCGTACCAAGCCCAATCATATTCTGTGTCAGATGCTGCGTGAATACCTACATATCCTTTGCCAGCTTTGATAAATTTCTCAAATGCAGCTTGTTGTTCTTCATTCAAAATATTTCCAGTTGTACTCAAGAAAATCACCGCTTGATATTTTTCTAAGCCTTTATCGCTGAAAACAGTGGCATTTTCTTGCCAATCTACACTAAAATTATGGCGATTTGCTAATTGTTTGATTGCCGTTACTCCTTCATGAATAGACTCGTGGTGAAAGCCATCGGTTTTGGTAAATAACAAAACTTTAAATTGTTGTGCAAACGAAATGCTTGACATCAGTGATAGTCCAAGCATCAACATTATGCTTTTTGCGGAAGATATTTTCATTATAAAAATTGGATTGAGATGGAATTATGAATTAAGTTCAATGAAAATTTATCGAACCTATTTGAAATCTAAATTACAAATTCGCTACCATTGATTATCATGGTATGTAAGGAAATTTTACAAGGGCACAAAAATACAAAACATAAAAAAGCCTTTTTACAAACCTAATTTTGTTTGTAAAAAGGCTAAAATCAGCACTTTAACAAAATTATCTTTTAACTTTCTGAAATCTGTCTATTTCCCAACAAATCATAAAAGCTATCGTTCCAATCCATAATCCACAGGCTTCACGAGCTAATTCTTGATTCATTGTTTTCATCGATAAGCCTCCTCCTTCCGAGAAAAATCCTTCCCATGAAGTCATCATATTCCACGAATTCATACCTCCCGCAAAAGAAAGCACAATTAAAACCAATAGCATTTCGGGATTTGCTTTTCCTTGATACGTTCTGAATGTCGCATAAGCTGCTATCAAATAAATGGGAATCCAAAGAATTGGGTCGGGGTCATTATACTGCCAACCTGCAAAAAGTAAAAAAATGAGGGTAAAAATTAGGGCTATGTATTTCATGTTGATATTGTTAAACGATTGGTAAATATACTAAAATCACTTGCAAAAACTATCCATTGCTGTTTTGGCATCTGTATATCCCAAACGATTAGCCGTCTTTAAACTCATACAAGCTTCATCACTTTTATTCATTTTTTGCTGAACAATCCCTAAAGCGTAATATGCTTTGGCAAATTGCGGGTCAATTTTCACAGCAGTTATAAAATCGTTAGCAGCGTTATCAAATTTACCCATTTGAAAATAAATATTTCCTCTATTATACAAAGCATTTGTTTCTTTTGGATTCAATTTGATAGCTTTTTCAAAATCACCTAATGCTTCTGGAATTTTGATTAAAGCCGCATAAATAATGCCTCTTTTGATGTAAATCTCAGCAGTATCTGGCTGAATTTCAGAGGCTTTATTGCAGTCCATCAATGCTCCTTCCCAATCTGATTTTTCCATTTTTACAGACGCACGATTGAAATAGGGCTTGTAGTCTTTTGGCTCCAGTTTGATGGCTTGTTCATAGTCTAATAAAGCACTATTATAGTCTTTCAGCTCAAAATTAGCTGCCCCACGCATATTAAATGCTTTTGCATTTTCTGGGTCTTTATCTATCGCCTGATTCAAATATTCAATGGCTTCTTTTGCTTTACCTTTTTGTAATTGTTCCTTTGCTTTCTCTAAAAATGCCTCAGAAGAACCCGTGCAAGCGGTAAGCAGGAAACAGGAAACAGTTAGCAGTAAACAGTTTTGTAGGATTGATTTTCTACCTATTTTTGGGGTATGTCTGACAAGTTGAGAATCCCTAATATAAAAATCCTTGAAGGTTATTGAGATATATTTATTTAAAAAAGCAAACATTTTGGTTGTATTTGATTAAAAGTTAAAAAATATTTAAAAATAATTATTGTCTATAAATGATTGATAATAAAAAACTTAACAGAGTTTTCAATATTATGGCGTGGATATTTTTCAAAGTAGGTTTTGTAACCTCAATAAAATCCACCATCTTTGTGACGGCAAATTACCAGCTCCCTCCGAATCCCCCAGGTCTTGACCGAAGCAAGGGTAGGCAGGTTGTAGCGGTGAATTTGCCTTTTTTTTTGCCCTTTTCTGAAAGTTTAGCAACAAAGACGCTAAGTCTCTATAAAAAAAATCACTTTGAATCTTCGTGCCTGATTAGCTCAATTCTTTCAACTTCACAAATCATTTTCCTAATGCTTTCCAAGTCACTAAATTGTCATCGGGTTTTGGCAATGGTGTTGATGTATAAATATGAAATTCTCCAGCTTTTAAATTGAAAGCAAAATTAATGTCTGATACCTCAGTAATATTTCCTGTAAAATAGTCATACCATGTTCCAATGGTTGGAAATATATCTGAAACTAAGTGGTCATTCACATCTAAATTAGCAACGACAATTAGGTGATTATTTGCTCCATTTAAAACTACTTTCTTTACAAAACCTGCTAAATCCAATTGAAAATCTGTTGACTGGGCAATCTCTAAAGTTGTTTTAATCTTTATCAATGCTGCAAAAACCTTATACAACTTCAAACGGTCGGGGTTTTCAAAATATTCCCAACGAATGGGTTTTCGTCCTGTTCTTCCGTTTTGGTCAATTGCAACATCATACCCTAACTCGCCAAACTGCCAAATCATTTTAGGACCTGGAATTGTCAAGAAAATTGCAGCAGCAGCTTTTACACGTTCTAATATTGTCGGAAATGAAAAAACCGAACTTCTACTGTTTATGGTATCATAAACGACTCTTTCTTCGTCATGACTTTCCATATAGCCAACTGCCGATGGACTTTTAAAACCTCTTGATTGATATGAATAACGAGTAAAGTCAGACGGGAAACCTTTTACCGCATTACGTGCATCTCCATTTTGATTTGCCCAAACCATCATGCCCATGTCCGTAAAAACCTGTTCTTCTTTATCTTCTGAAAACAACTCTAAAATTACATAAGCATCTTTATCGTAGCTTCTTATTTTGTTATAATACTCTTTCCAAATATTAACCCGACCTTTATCATATAACCTAAACTTGCTATCGTTTGTAGTCACCTTTTGCGTAAATCCTTTAGCTAAATCAAAGCGATAACCGTCTATTTTATATTCTTTTAGCCAAAATTCATTGGCACGATTTACGTAGTCTTTCGTAGCTTGACTTTCATGATTAAAATCTGAAAACACATTATACGGATGCTTGGCACGTTGATTAAAAAAAGGTGAATCAGCCGACGGTTTGTTGCCGTCCCAATACATTTTTACATACGGAAATTCATAATCAGCCTGATTATAAACCACATCTAAAATTACCGCTATTCCGTTTTCGTGACAAACATCAATAAATCTCTTCAAATCGTCTTTTGTTCCGTAAGCTTTATCGGGTGCTAAATGATAAATTGGATTATATCCCCAAGAATCATTATTTGAAAACTCCGCAATAGGCATTAATTCAATGCAATTCACGCCTAAGTTTTTGAAATATTCCATGCGGTCAATGACATTTTGATATGAACCATCTTTGTCAAAATCACGAATGTGTAACTCATAAATTACTAAATTGCTTTGAGCAGGACGCTTGAAATTAGTTATTTTCCAAGTATATGGCGTTTGTCCAGTCTGAAAAACCGAAGCAATAGTTGTTACATTTGAAGGTAAAACTTTAAGATTTGGGTAAACACTTGGAGAAATCCATTTATCATTATTTGGATCAAGGATTTTCTCACAATATGGGTCACCAACGGCTAATTTGCCATTTATCAAATACTGAAAAGCATATTCTTCACCTTTGGTTAGTCCATCAATTTCAAGCCAATAACGATTTCTATCAGGAGTACATTTCATCAACGATTGCGTATCAGCTTGCCAATTATTAAAATCACCGATAGCATATACAAATTCCTTTTTCGGGGCAAAAAGAACTAAAATAACTTTTGTATCTGAAATATAATTTATTCCGTCTTGGATACCCGTCGGCAAGGCTTCAATAATGGGAGAAGGCTTCACAATAAAATCATTAGTGGTTGATAAAATCTGGTAACTGTTTGTAATACTTAGAAGGATTACTAATTCACAAAATACTTACTCAAAGCCTCATACACTTTATGCACAGGCAAACCCATTACGGTAAAATATGAGCCTTCCATACGTGGGATTCCTACCATGCCAATAAAATCTTGAACACCATAAGAACCCGCTTTGTCGAATGGGCGACAAGTTTCGATATAATAATCTATTTCCCAATCGGTTAATTCACGGAAAAAAACCTCTGCAATATCAATAAAGCTTTCTGTACTTTCCGCCGTCATTACACAAACACCCGTGATTACTTGATGTTGTCTGCCTGATAATTTTCTCAACATCTCTCTTGCTTCTGACGCATCTTTTGGCTTATTTAGAATGTCTTTATCAATAACAACAATAGTATCAGCGGTTAAAATTATCTGACTTCCAAGTTCGTCCCGAAAAGCTTCAGCTTTTTTACGAGCCAAATAAGCAGGAACTTCTTCCACTGGCATAGTTTTAGGGAAATCTTCATTAGTGTCTTTAACTTTTACGGTAAATTCAAAGCCTGCATCACGCAATAATTGTTGTCGGCGAGGCGAATTAGAAGCTAAAAGAAGCGTTTTATTCAGTTTAAGCATTATTTGGGGAGTTCTATCGTTTAATGATTACCACATGAGAGTTTTCGTAGTCCTCTCAAAATTTAATCTCTAAAAGCTATTATTTGTTCACGATATATATGAAATATACTTTACAAATTTACCCATATTTCTTCAAACAAACGATTAAGATTTCGACCTTAATCTTGTTTTGCTATTCGGTGGCTTTTTCACAGCAACGAGATTCTACGTTCCAAAAGCCCGTAGAAATTGTAAGTATGAAGTCTGAAAAAGATAGTTTGATGTTTACAAAATTGAAAAAGCAATTCTCTAAAAATAAAATTCTCAACGAAATTTATAATGCTCTCTTTCGAGATGTTTACAATCAAAACTCTTCTGGGCAAGAAATTGTCCAAATTGAAGACAATCCTTTCAAAGAATATGAAGGAAGAGTAATTCGTAAAATTTATGTAAAACGTCGGCAAGTTTTTGGTGAAAGTATCGCCGATACCAGTAGAGTTGCCGAAGGTTTCGACCGTTTCTTAAATTCACTTCATAGCAATACCAGAGAAAAAGTAATTAGAAAATCGTTTCTAATGTTTGACGTTGGAGATATTATTGACGCCGACCGCCTCCGAGACAATGAACGTTTGATGCGTAGAAGCTCAATCCTCCACGATGCCCGAATTTTGGTTTTGCCCGACCCACAGTTTCCGAATTTAGTTGATTTATTAGTGATTACCCAAGACATTTGGTCGTTACTGCCCGAAGTTGGTTTTAATAGTTTCAAAGATTATTATTTGGGCATTAATCAAATCAATGTCAGAGGTTTAGGGCATTCTTGGAAGAATATTCTCTATTTTAATTATAATGAAAAACCCGCTCTTGAATATTATAGCCAATATACCATTCCATACATCGGGCGAACATTTATTACTGGACAAGCAGAAATTGAATTAAGAAGACTGACCAATCATTACGCTGTACGTTTTTATCGCCCTTTTCTTACCCCAGAAATGAAATTGGCAGGTGGTTTTGAAATGAGTAACGACCGAAATACCGTGAATACTTTTCGTGGCTATGACGGTACACCCTACAAAGACAGCGACACAACTTATTTAAAATTTCCGACCAATCGTAATTATCTGGATTTTTGGACGGCTTATGCTTTCAAATTACCATTTTTAGACAAAGAAATTCAACAACGTTCACGCTTAGTGCTTGGTGTGAGATTTACAGACATTTCTTATACCCAACGCCCAACTGTAACGACAGACACCAATCAAATATTTAGAAATCATCGGGATTATTTAGCAGGAATTGGATTCTCGAATAGACGATATAAAAGAGACTTTTTGATTTACGGATTCGGAATTACCGAGGACGTACCCTACGGATATTTAGCAACCTTAGTGGCTGGCTATGAAAACTCCGATGCCTTCGGGAAACGTTGGTATTCGGGCATTAAGCTCGCTAAAGGGCAATACATTGGTAAAGCAGGCTATATTTATGGACTCTTGAATGCAGGTGGATACTCAAACGGAACAACAGGTTTGAGCATAGAATCAAACTATTTTAGCACTTTACACACTTATCGAAAAAGAACACAAGTTCGTCATTTCGTAAACCTGCGTTATGCTTTTGGCAATAATCGTTATACAGGCGAATTTGTCAATGTAAACCGTGAAAATGGCATTTTGGATGTCAATAGTGATAAACTTTGGGGAACAAAAAAATTAGGATTGGGTTATCAAATCGTATTTTTTTCAAGATTAAACTTTGTCGGTTTTAGAATTGCTCCATTTTTCCAAACAGATTTTGCCTTTGTTAATCCCAAAAATCAGTTTTTGCTTAACAAAGTACCTTATACAGGAATTGGCATCGGTATTCGTTTGCGTAACGAGAATTTAACCTTCAATACCTTCCAGATTAAATTCTCATATTTCCCCAATTTACCCGATGTTCAAACGCTCAATTTTGCTTTTAATGATACCTATAACCTTCGTTTAAGAGATTTTGACATTTCAGCACCAGAAATTGTCACTTTCAGATAAACTGTGTTTTTTATTCTCCAAAACTACCGTTTACTAACTCTTTGTGCCTCTAAGCAATAAATTTTGCTTAGTCCATGTTGCTACATTAAAGTTGCGAACCTATATTTCGCACTAAAATTTATGCAAAACCCTACCTTATGCCATTAGAAAAAGACATAAAACAAAAAAGCTTCAAAAATCCATACAATAAGTTAACAGTAAATTTGATGTACACCAATGGCTGGTTAACGAATAGATATGCTCAAATATTAAAGCCATATAAATTGAGTAAACCTCAATATAATGTTCTGAAAATCCTGCATCAAATCTATCCACAACCTGCAAATATTAATTTTATCATCGAACGAATGGTTGATAAAATGTCTAATGTTTCTCGGTTAGTGGATAAACTAATCGCCAAACAATTGGTTATTAAAGTCAAATCAACCGAAGACCTTCGCTCTGTTAATGTAGCCCTTACTGCCAAAGGCGTAATACTTTTGCAGGAATTAAGTAGTAAAATTGTCGAATCTGAGATTAATTTTATAGGATTAAATGAAGCCGAAACAGATTTACTGAATAGTTTACTTGAAAAAACAAGAAACTACAAAATTATAAATCCCTAAAAATCAGACAATTAAAAACATTAACAAATAATTAACAAATCAATGTATTGACATCTAATGTTTGTACATTAATTTTGAATCACAAACAAGATGAGCATAGAAAAAGATATACAGCAAAACAGTTTTAAATCCCCCTATTCCAAGGCGGTTATTAATATCTTTTACACAAATAATTGGCTGACTTCATTGCAAATGGAAATTTTCAAACCTTTTGACTTAACTCCACAGCAATATAACGTTTTAAGAATTTTACGTGGTCAATATCCTGAGCCAATTACTGTTATTGCCATTATTGAAAGAATGCTTGATAAAATGTCTAATGCCTCACGTTTGGTTGATAAATTATTAGCTAAAGATTTAGTAATCAGAAAAGTTTGCCCAAATGACCGCAGAGCAGTTGATGTCATAATTACACAAAAAGGATTAGACCTTTTGGCAGAATTGGATGTTTTGCAACAAAAATGGGAAGAACAACTTTATGGGCTAACCGAATGTGAAGCCAATCAATTGAGTTGCCTTTTGGATAAGTTAAGAAATTCAGAACCAAGTAATGAACTTGAAGAACTTACAAAGAAAATTACCAATAATTAATACAATAGAATTTCAGCAATTCTAAATCATAATAATTCTTTTTAACAATTAAATTTTAAGCAAAAATGAAAGTAATTAAATTCATCGCAAGTATTTTAGTAGCTGCTTTATTTGTAAACGTAGCAGTAGCTGGTACTCCTTCAAAAGTAAGCAAAAAAGCAACTTTGTCAGTAGATACAAAAGCAAGTAAAATTCACTGGTTAGCTAAAAAAGTAGCTGGTCAGCACGAAGGAACAATCGGTATTACTTCTGGTTCTTTAATCGCAGATGGTACTAAAGTTTCTGGAGGTTCATTCGTAATCGACATGAAATCAATCGTTTGTACAGATATTACAAATGCTGAATATAACCAAAAATTCATCGGTCACATCACAACTGGTGATTTCTTCGAAGTAGAAAAATTCCCAACTTCAACTTTCAAAATCACTAAAGTAGCTGGTTCAAACATCACTGGAGATTTAACATTGAAAGGTATTACAAAGTCAATCACTTTTCCTGCTAAAATCGCAGTAGTTGGTGGTAAAGTAACTGCAACGGCTTCTATTCCAGTTGATAGAACAGATTTCGGAGTAAAATATAACTCTAAGAAATTCTTTGATACAATCGGTGACAAAGCAATTGATGACGTATTTACTTTAGACGTAACTTTAGTAGCTGGTAAATAAAAATTAAGTAGGGGTTAGGATTTAGTTGTTAGGCATTAGTGTTGTAACTCACTCCTAATCAATACATTGCAAGATAGACTAATTCTTAACGAATACTTTGTTTGAATTAGTCATACTAAAACTGCTAAACATCACGTTTACTAAACAGTTTCTCATTAGTCCTCACATTATTCAAACCATTGAGTTTGAATTTTGTGGGGATTTTTTGTTGACTAAATTCTTTACTTAGTTATTGGTGATTAGTGATTAGAACATTGGTGAATTAAAAGCGGAATTATATCTTCAAGATTTATTCTATCCAATCATTACCCTTCATCATTAACAAATAACCAATCCCCCAAATACACTCAATACTGTCCAATGGCTAACAGTACCAACGTACACGCCTCTTCTACTTCAATTCCCTTCTCTTGAGCCATTGCTTCAAATGCTGGATTTTCAGTACCTGGGTTAAAAATAATTCTACGTGGATTTTGTCTTAGAATATAATCATACAATGCGGGCTGATTTCTTGGACCAACGTACATCGTTACAGTATCAATATCTTCAAAATCAGGGTAATTTGTAATGATATTGTGTCCTTGAATTTCTCCCTCTTTCTGTCCTACCAATACAATTTCATGCCCATGTGCTAATAGGCTATTTGCTGCTTTAAAGGCATAACGTTCTGGATTAATTGACGCTCCGATTATTAAAGTTTTCATCTTATTTATCATACAATTGGTAAGTATTTTTGCAAAGTTTTTTATGAATTAATGACAAACAATTAAGAATTTGCAAAATTTTGCAGTTTTTTTGCGTATTTTTTCTTAATTTAAAACAATTTTTATAACTGTTTTAGTTTCTAAAAAGTTATTACGACCATTTTTATATAAATTTTATGAATATTCCAGAAACGTATGAGGATTTTCGCCAGTCATGGTTGAATAATCCGCAGACGGCTATATCGTCTTACATAGCTAAAGAGCAATCTTTTGTACCCAATTTATTACCCGAACAAGCTGTTCAAATGCCAGCAGTACAGTTGGCTTATCTTTTAGAAAAAAGATTTGGACAACAAGCATTTTATCAGGCACTCAATCCTGCAAATACGATTGAAAGCCCTGTAAAGTCTCAATCGGATGGGACTTGGCTAAAAACGGTAAATATGGTGGGCATTAATGTTCGGACAATTGGAAGTTTTTGGAATGTCGTAAAATATACCCTGACACTACCTGCTGCTCAGTCATCTATCCACCTTTTACCAATTTGGGAATGTGGCGTAGTAGCAAGTTTATACGGAATAGCAAGCTGGAATATTAATCCTGAGTTTTTTGATACAGAATTAGCCATCGCATTTCCACACCTTGATACCGTAGAAAAACAATTAAAGGTTGTTTGTAATTTGTTGCACTTAATGGGTAAAACGGTAGGAATGGACGTAATTCCACATACTGACCGTTACTCGGAAGTTTCATTGGCTAACCCTCAATTTTTTGAATGGTTACAACGTCGTGAATTTGAAATTATTGACCATTCTGAGAATCTATATGAGAAAGTTCAAGAACGTATTTTAGATTTTTTATATCAATATGGCGGTACCATTTCAGAATATTATCCAAGACGTAAAGAGGAGTTTTTTAATAACGAAGTTTATTCAGAAGAAAATCGTTTAAAATTCCTTTTTGGAGATAAAAACAACCTTGAAGCACGAAACAAACGTAGAAATCAACTTATTAATCATTTGTTCTCAGAAGGCTACGAACCTGTACCTGCAACGATGGCACCGCCTTATCGAGGACTTGAAGTTGACCGCCGTGAAGAAGCCAAAACGATTGATGAAGATGGAAGAGTTTGGCGTGATTATGTGATTTCAAAACCAGAAGGAATGTCTCGTGTTTTTGGTCCTTTGGCAAGGGTAAAATTGTATGAATCAAAAAATGAAAATCGTGATTGGGAAATTGATTTTTCAAAACCTAAACAAGAGGTCTGGGATTACATGGCTCAAAAATATTTGAACTTTGCCCAACAATACAATTTTGATTTTATGCGTGGCGATATGTCGCACGTACAGATGAATCCGAACGGAACTCCTGCCAATCCTGATAATTATTATGACATTCATAAATATATTAAATTTGTAATTCGTCAGCAAAAACCATCATTTGGATATTTTGCAGAAAGCTTTTTAGCTCCGCCCAATACAATGGCTTATGGCGTTGAAGAAGAACATTTGGAAGGGTCTGATACCGATACCACTTTGGGAGATTTACAATCAATGGTCGTAGGTTCGGAAAGATTTATTGCTGAATTTGCACGTTATCATCATTTATTGACAACCCGTAAATTTGCTCCGAATTTTACAATAATGACTGCCGATAAAGATGACCCACGTTTTGATGAATTTTACGTAAAAGGAAACGAAATCAGAATGTTTATGGGTTTATTCCTGACAGATATGCCTTCGTATATGGCTCTGGGGTTTGAACAAAGAGATACACATTTATCTCCTGCACCCAACGAACATTATACCAAGTTATATGTTTTCCAATTATCAGAAGGTAAAAAAGCGACGCATGGAAAATATCATTGGGGACAAAATGGTCAACTCTTCAGAAATATTAGTATTTTGAAACAAATTTCAGAAGAGATAAATCCATTAATTGAAAATCAGAAAATTGAATGGATTATTCCGCCAGATATTACTGGACAAAAAAAAGTAATAATTTGGACACAAAAAGAAATCCAAAAGTATTTATTTATCGTAAGTTTAAATACTGAGCTTGCGATTGCAACCGATGAGATTCAAAATATAATAGAATCGAGAAATGCAAAACCCTACTTTTCAACGAATTACATAAAATCTTATGAAAATAATGAACAAAATGTATTTCCAAATAGTATATTAAATGCGGGAGAATGTAGAATATACGTAATCTAACATTGAGGATTGGTTAGGGTTTAGTTGTTACAACCTTTCAGATTAGTTTTGAAACTCGCAATCATTTAAGTTATTGCCATTTAGGCATACACAAATGGCACAGAATACTTATTTATAGAAAAAACATCAATAATTATTAACGTGAACAATTTCAATTCTTTAACTTTGACAGAGTTACCATTAAATTTTATATAACCACTAAAACATTTACGACTGTTAGTAGTTTCAAAATAAGTTATCAATAAGCTCGTTAATTAAGTAATCTTTTCAAGAAAACAATTAACATTTCAAGCATTATATAAGACCGAATATTGAAATATCCAGTAGTAAAGATTGTACTAAATGAATTCCCCTATGACGGAGAAAAAAGCAGGTATCGGCATTAAAAAAAACACCAGTTTTTGGAATGAAAAGTGGATTGTTATCCCTTTTCCAGAAGTTGAAAACCCACCAACTTATAAAGTTTCTAATTATGGACGTTTAAGAAGTTTTCAGAACGACCCAGAGCATGGAGATATTATTGGAGGCTCAAAAATTCAAGGCTACAAATCATTAAACATTAGGGCAAAAGGTAATAAATCGTTGAACCGCTATGTTCATAAATTAGTTGCTGAGTTTTTTGTTCCGAAAGAAGATGATGATGAAAACCGTAAATTTGTGCTTCATCTCGACCATGATAAACTAAATAATTATTGGGAAAACCTTAAATGGGCTACCAGAGATGAAATGACTATCCACAACCGTGAAAACCCTGCGGTGAAGGATAGAGTAATTCCGAAAAGAACAAAAAATTATAAACTCACTGAAAGTAAAGTGATTATGATTAAAAAGATGTTAAAATCGGACAAGAATCGTTTGAAAATGATTGCCAAGCAATTTGGCATTACTCATACGCAACTAAATCGTATTCGTTCTGGTGAAAACTGGGGACACGTAAAGTTGGAAGATTAATTCAGTTTTGAGATTTGTCAATTCTTGAAGAATTGACAAATCTCTTTTAAAAATCTACTCGTTTATGCTACAAATTTCCTTTCTTCATTTCCTTCACGGCATAATCAACTGAACGAGCTGTAAAAGCCATATAAGTTAACGAAGGATTTTGCGTTGAAGTAGAAGTCATTGATGCTCCGTCAGTTACAAAAACGTTTTTACAAGAATGTAAAGCATTCCATTTATTCAGAAGCGATGTTTTAGGGTCTTTACCCATTCGAACCCCTCCCATTTCATGAATATCTAATCCCGGAGTTCTGTTAGAATCATTCGTTCTGATATTTTTGAAACCTGCTTTTGTGTACATTTCTGTCAATTGCTCAAAGAAATCTTTGGTCATTTTAACGTCATTATCGTCATAATCAACCGAGATTTTCAACTGAGGAATTCCCCAAGGGTCAACCAATGTTTTGTCTAAAGCTACAAAATTACTTTCCTTCGGAATGGTCTCTCCCATCATGTGCGAACCTACACTCCACACATTATTTAATTTCGGATTCAAGATTCCTTTCTTCAAATCTTCACCTAAACCACTTCTATCATCATGGCTATATCTATCTGCTGAAAATCCAGAAGCATAACCACGCAAGAAATCTGTTTCCTGCTTGAATACATTACGGAAACGGGGAATATAAGGAGAATTCGGGCGACGACCGTCGGTAGCATTATCTAAATATCCTTCATATTCTGCATTAATTGTGGCACGATAATTATGAAAAGCCACATATTTTCCGAGCAAACCACTATCATTACCCAAACCATTTTGAAAACGATTTGACGTTGAATTCAATAAAATCAAATTGGTATTTAAAGCCGCTGCATTTACAAAAATGATTCTTGCATAATATTCAATCATTTCTTTGGTATTAGCATCAACTACTCTCACACCAGTTGCTTTGCCTTTTTTCTCATCGTAAATAATAGAATGAACCACTGAATCTGGGCGTAAGGTCATTTTACCCGTTTTAGCAGCCCAAGGCAAAGTGGAAGCATTACTACTAAAATATCCGCCATAAGGACAACCACGCTCACAAATGGTACGATGCTGACAAGTGGCACGTCCTTGGTCTAAATGGATTTGTTTAGGTTTTGTCAAGTGAGCGGCACGCCCCATAATGATATGGCGGTCAGAATAATTTTTAGCAACTGATTGACTAAAATATTTTTCAACGCAATTCATTTCGTGTGGTGGCAAAAACTCACCGTCTGGCAATGAAGCCAAACCATCTTTATTGCCAGAAATCCCTGCAAATTTCTCTACATAACTATACCAAGGAGCAATATCTGCGTATCTGATTGGCCAATCAACGGCAAATCCATCACGAGCAGGCCCATCAAAATCGTATTCCGACCAACGTTGTGTTTGTCTTGCCCAAAGTAATGATTTTCCTCCTGTCTGATAACCACGAATCCAGTCGAAAGGCTTTTCTTGTACATAAGGATGTTCTGCATCTTTCACGAAAAACTGTTCTGTTCCTTCATAAAAAGCATAGCATTTACTCACAATTGGATTGGCATCTTTTACTTCTTTTTTAATCTGATTACGATGTTCAAATTCCCAAGGTTGCATCATGGTTGTTGGATAATCTACCACGTGTTTTACTTCACGTCCACGCTCCAAAACCAAAGTATGTAATCCTTTTCCTGTTAATTCTTTGGCTGCCCAACCTCCGCTTATTCCAGAACCCACTACGATGGCATCAAAAGTTCTATTTTTTACTGAGTCTATATTTAGATTTGACATTTTTCGAGATTTGTAATGTTAAATTCGTTTGAATTTTCGCTATTTGCTTAATCTTAGTTTACTTTTTCACAGGTACACAACCGTAATAATGACCTGGGGCAAATTCAAATTTTCTAAGATTGGTCATTACGTATTCAGAATTGAGATAACCTTGAATAGTGATATTTTTTACCAAGCCTACAAATGCCTTTTCATCGCTATTATCAGACTTAGACATTTTGGTTAAAACTTCTAATTTTTGTTTATTATCACAATCTAAAAAAGCTTTACCAAAATCATTTTTAGCTTTATTTTCTACCAAATCAAATCCTTTTTTGAAAATGTCCTGTGCTTTTTTGTCGTAACAATCGGCAATCATTTTGGTAACAAACTGATGAACATTCAAATCTTTAGCTCCAAGTGTATCTGTCTTAGGAATAATACTTTCTACAATTTGTGCTAAAAGTACTTCTTGAGAAACCGATACTAAAGATTGAATATTTTTTACATTTTCATAATTCCAAGCATTAGCCCAAGAAGGCAACACAATGGCACTACCTATTGTTAATGCAATATTTTTTATGGCTGAACGTCTCTGCATGTGATTAATTTATTTTTGAAATGGAACAACATAAAATTAGCCTATCAAACATGACAGGCTAATTTTATTTCTAAATATACAAGAATTTCTAAATTTCATTATCCTTTATTATCGCTTAGAAATTTATCATTTTCAAACAAACAGGCGTTGGTACGGCTATTTCTTTTCCAGTTGGCGTAAGCGTTCCTTTTTGTTTATCACGTTTGAAAATTACGATATTATCGGTTTTTTGATTTGCCACTAAAACGAAATTTCCAGTTGGGTCAATCATAAAATTTCTTGGCACTTTGCCCATAACAGATTGCTCACCAATGTAAGTTAAGGTTCCTGTTTTGGCATCAATTGAATAAATCACGATGGTATCATGAAAGCGGTTTGAACCGTACAAAAACTTTCCGTCGGGAGATACATGAATATCTGCACATGAATTATCCCCTTTAAAGTCGGCAGGAAGAGTAGAAAGACTCTGTTTTGCCGCCAATGAGCCATTTTTATAATCAAATACCGTTACTTGGCTCGATAATTCTTGAATAACATACGCCCATTTTCCATTTGGGTGCATCGTAAAATGTCTTGGACCTGAACCATCTTGTACTTTCGTAAATGGTGGATTTCCATCACTCAATTTACCTGTTTTAGTGTCCAAAGAATACGTTACAATTTTATCAATTCCCAAATCTGCCACAAAAACATCATGATTATTAGGTGCAAAATTGATAGAGTGAACGTGTGGTTTTTCTTGGCGTTCGGCATTTACGCCTTTTCCTTCGTGCTGAATCGTTTGTGTTGGCTTACCCAATGCTCCGTCGGCTTCCACAGGTAAAACCGTTAAACTTCCTGCTCCATAATTTCCTGCAATAACCCATTTGCCTGTTTTATCAATAGCAACGTGACAAGGATAATTACCGTTTGAAGACTGCGAAGTTAGCGGTGTTAAATCGCCTGTTTTTTTGTTGAATGAAAATGAATGAACGGCTCCGTTATTATCAACTTCTCCTGCCGAATAAACGTATTTTTCATCGGGAGAAACGGCTAAAAATGATGGATTCTTAATATTTTTAGCAATACTTTCTGCCTTAAATTCTCCTGTTTTAACATTGAATTTATAGACATAAATACCTTCGCTTTTACCTGTTGTATAAGTACCAACTAAAAGGTGGAAATCATCATTTTTTGCTTTTTTGGCAGGAGTTTGAGCGAATAAAAAAGAATTAGCCAATAGGCCACATCCTAAGAAAAAAATATGTCTGCGTTTCATTGTGAAAGGTTAAAAATTTATGAAGCCACAATTTAAGGATTTTTTGTTTCGAAATGCAAAAAAATACCCTGCACAGGCGTACCTTGCAGGGCGGGATATATATTTGGGTATTGGATACTTATGATTGGTTATTGGTTGATTTGTCTTGTTAAGATTTTGCTTTTTGAAGGCTTTTATGAAATGTTGTTTGGTAGCGGTCTGACTATCGTCTGACCGAGTT
Source organism: Arcicella aurantiaca (assembly GCF_003148625.1). Lineage (GTDB taxonomy): Bacteria > Bacteroidota > Bacteroidia > Cytophagales > Spirosomataceae > Arcicella > Arcicella aurantiaca. The sequence continues at coordinate 56,972 of NZ_QGGO01000010.1, forward strand.
TTCTTTGCACTCTTGAAAAATCCGTAGGCTTGACCCATCTTGTAGCCCCGAAATTCATTTTGGGTAAAAATGACAAAACAAACCCTTAAATATTTCATTGCTTTTCCCCGAAATGAATTTCGGGGCTACAAAACCTTCCGAGCCTACGGCTCTTTTTAGAGCAAGTTTTTAAGTGCCAAAGTAGAACTGGACTTATACCGATAACCAATTGCCAGTAACTAATAACTCCTTATCAAAACTCAACTTCTACATTTCGTTTAAATCCTTTTCGATTATCATCAAAAGGCATCACAATTTTCCATTGATGATTATGATAACGTGCTGAGATATTCTCTAAATCCACAAAATTAGGAAGCATTATTTGTCCAATAGTTTGCGGAACATAATTTTCGGGTACTTCTTGCTCAGCGGTTTTCAAAACGGGCTGTAAAGCATAAAGTAACAGGCGATTTTCTTCAATATCTACTTTCAAATGGTCTGCTGCTAAACCTGCTACTTTTACAAAAACTTCGTAAGCATTTTCAGTTTGATTCACTTGAATGTTGGGTTCTACTCTCCCACCGTTTAAAGTATTATTGAAATCTATATTGGCTAAAATATCTCTCGGTATTACAATTTTCTTATTTTCCATTGTTGTGCAGTATTAATTTGTTGTTTGTACAAATGTTTCTTCAAATCTTATACCAGCCAAAATTTTAAGCCATTATGACTGTTTTATGAAAAATAAAAAGACAAAATGTCATTTTTGAGTTTAAATTCAACAAAAAAACCATCTAAAAGTGGCAAACTTTCGGATGGTTTTGATTTGGAAATTGCAATAAATTTCTATTTTACAATGTACTTTCCAGCTTCGTCAACGGTTACAGTTGGCACGGCATTACTTTTTTCAAAAGCATCATAACCCGGTTTTAACCACGACCAAAATTCTAATAAAGTTGCATTGGAAGCATATTCACTTTTCAAGGCTGCATAGTTTTCATCCGTCATTTTATTAGGGAAAATATGAATCGGAATTTCTTGTTCTCCACTTTTTGCACGAGCTGCCAATAAATATAATTCTTTGATATTGTCGTCTCCCACAGGAATACAACCAATGGTAATGCACGAACCATGAACAAAAATATTATCCCCTGGATTTAACCAATCTGCAAACTTTTTATCTGAAGCATTTGGATAACCCACTCTAAACGACAAGTAATAATTACTCGTTGGATTAAAGGCATCAATGGTATAAAAACCCTCAGGCGTTTGTCTATCTCCCGAACGGCGTTTAGGACCTAAAACACCCGTACTTGCACAAAAATCATAAACTTTTATGAGTTTGAAAGTGCTTTCTTGCTTATTCTTTGCCCAAACCTCAAATTTTTGTTCTTTCTTGAATACTCTAAAAAACAGGTCAAAATTAGCAGTGCTGACACCTTTCGAGGAAAGCATTTCATCTACCATTTTCCCTTTGGACTTTAAGGCTTCTTTAACTCTCGGAAAACGTAATTGTGCTTGGTAAAAATCAATTGGCGGATTCGTTAAGGAACATAACAAAACTAAAATTGGCACAAAAAGGAGACATTTTTTCATAGTGATTTATACGGGGGGAAGTTTTTTAACGCAATTTATGAATTTTGAAGCTAAAGACAATTTTCTAAAATTCATGGATTAGTACAAAAGTTATTTTACGTGAAAATTCTTAAATTCGTAACAAAAATAAATATGACAATCATAGAATTCAATAATTCACTCACAGCGTTAAATCCTCCGCAAAATATCTCTGAAATTCTGGAAGCACTTTGGTATGATGCAAAAGATGATTGGGAAGCCGCCCATGATATTGCACAGTCGCAAGAAGGAACGCAAGCTTATGACCGTCTCCATGCGTATTTACACCGTAAAGAAGGCGATAATTGGAACGCCAATTATTGGTACAGAAGAGCCAAAACAACCATGCCCAATGTTAGTTTAGAAGAAGAATGGACACTTTTAGTCAACCAGTTCTTAGCGGTTTAGTTTTAGTCTTTGCTTTTTTATTTGTAATTTAACGTATCATTTCACATCATTTTAAGCCACAAATCACACTTTCAGATAAATTTTTCGGGATTAATCTATTATTCCCTGCATTATTTTATCTGATTGTTGCTATTTGTGGCTTAAACATATAACACACAACCGTCTGATTTTAAACATTTTAATACATTTCCATAAGTAGTGGTATAAAATTTGTCTTATTCCAAAATAACAAATAAACAGACCCTAATGTTAAAACGATTTACGTCCTTATTGAAACTCATTTTTGTTAAAAAGAATATATTTTTAATCCTTGCATTGGCAACCTTTGGTTTGGCAATGCTCATGTTTGTTATCACTAAAAAAGGACCAATTAGTGCTACTGAGGATAAATATTTATATGATATTCAGACTAAAGTTCAAGAAGAAATTCGCTCTTCAAATGAAGATTTGGCGAAGGTTGTTACTTTAGTTTCTCAATCAAAAGATACCACTTTTTCGCATCTTAAAACGAGTACGATTCATCCCTATTTCATTTTTAAAAATAGTAGATTAATCTTCTGGTCTGACCATAGGTTTATTCCAGAATATCAGGCGATTGAAGGGAATTTCAATCTAAAATCAATTCACACGCCAGAAGGAAAATTTATTGTAAATCGTCGGTTAGTCATTGGAACGCCCGATAATTTTGAGATATTTTCTGTCGTTAATTTATATCGTCAGTACGAGTCGGAAAGTAATCACCTCAAAACGAATTATAATCCTAATATTTTTACTGCCGACCCACAACAAATTGACACCTCGCCTGTTGCCGCAACGCATCTGAATATGTATTCCGAAACCAAGGAGTTTTTATTTTCAGTAACGCCTTCTAAAATTGACAATTTAAAAAATCAATCAATTCCTGCCAATGTTATTTTATTAGGACTACTAAGTATGTTTTTTTTAGTAGTTTATCTTTTTGCATGGATTTGGTATTTGAACACAACCCACCGATACGGCAGAGGTTTTTTACTATTGATGGGCTATTTTTTGTTATTCAGAGCCATCATGCTTTATTATAATATTCCTTTTATATTCTACGCATCAACTCTTTTTAATCCTAAATTTTACACGTCTTCCATCATCGCTCCATCACTTGGCGATTTAATTTTAAATCTTGCTATCATTATCATTTTGTTAATTTATTTGGTAAATAATTACTACAAAATGAAAAGATATTTTTGGTTAATGCACTTATCTGATATGACCAAAAAGATAATTTCTGTTATTATTGTCATCATAAATTTTAGCGTATTTCAGGGTTTTTACCGACAATTACAGAATATTTATGAAAAATCTGCTTATCAATTAGACCTTGCTTTAAATATCGACTTTATTGAAAAACCTTTAAAACTTTCCTCTTTAGGGGCTTTTGTGTTACTATCGATTGTCTATTTTTTAGCAACCCATTTATTGACAAACATTGTTATTAAGCTCAATAGAAATTCAAAACGTTGGGGCTTTTTTGCCTTATTGATTGGCTTATTTATTTGGAGTATCATCATACTTGGACTTCAATCTTCAAATATTTTACTAATTCTTTTACACGGACTTTATGCTGGTTCACTGTTAATTAGCCAGTTTCCTAAATTTTTGTACACTTTCCGTTACCAAACGTCTATCTATTTCTTTTTAGGAGCTTTAGCCTGTGCAACATTAGGAACTTATGTAATTTATAATCAAGCCATTAGAAAAGATTTTATCCAAAAACAAGCATTTGGAAATAAATACTTAGCTGAAAATGATGAAATTGGAGAGTTTAAATTAAGCAAAGCAAATGTTGATATTAGTAAAGATTCAACCTTGAAAGAATTGATAAAATCAGCTTTATTACCACGTGAGCAAGTTCAAAACTTTATTAGAAGAGAGATTTTAGACAGTTATTTTGACTATTACGATACCGAAGTTTCTGCTTTTGATATTAATGGGAAATCATTAGACAATGTCTCAGATGCACTCAGTTTTCAAGATTATGAGAGCAAGTACAAAACCCAAAAATATAGAACCGATTATAACAATTTGTTTTTCATTAACGATGCAAGCAATGGTTATCAAAAACAATATATTGATTTTATCCCTTTATTAAATACTGAAAATAAAGCAATCGGCTATGTTATTATAGATTTAAGAAAACGAAATGACGCCACTCGTGATGCAGCTTTGGCAGATTTACCAACCAGTGGCGAAGAACAATTGGAAGCCAGCAATTATAGCTATGCGGTTTATGAAAATGGGAAAATCATAAAATTAGGCGGAAAAAACTATAACTATGAGCGTAAAATGCCTCTAAGTTTGGTTGAAAGCAAACAAATTAGTGAAGAAGGAATTATCGACAATGGTTACAATCACGTGGCGGTTACTAATAAAAATGGGCGTAAAATTGTGGTTTCATCTGAGCAAATTAGTCTTGCCACTATTTATTCTAACTTCTCATTTTTGTTTCTCATTTTGGTAGTCACCATCATTTTCATCATTTTGATTTACGCCATTCGCTATGGTTTTTCAAGTCTGAATGTAAATTTTGCTACCAAAATCCAGATTTATTTGAACGTTGCCTTCTTACTTCCTCTTATTTTGGTAGTTGGTATTACGCTTAGTATCATTGGTACAAAACTCTCTGAAAGTCAGGAACAGTCGTATGTGAGCCAAACTGAAAACGCTGGAATTAGTATTTTGCCTGCCGTTGATAGATTTATACAAGGCAAAATGAGTAAACAGTTTTTAACAGATACACTCAAAAATATTTCTACCAATACCAAAAAATACGTTAGCGTTTTTGATACAACTGGGCGTTTATTGGCAACCAATAAATTACTAAGTTATGAAACGGGTATTGTTTCAACCTACTTAAATCCAGAGGCTTACATAAGAATTATCGAAGAAAAAGAACATAATGCTATTATTCCAGAATCAATGGGAAATCTAAATTTTATGGGTTCTTATGTTGGTGTAAATTCCAATGACGGAAAATTAGCAGGCGTTGTAAGCATTCCATTTTACGATTCAAAAGTAGCTTATGAAAAAGAAGTTGGTGCAGTTATTGGCTCATTATTGAACACCTTTACGACCATTTTCTTGGGCTTATTATTACTTTCATATTTCGCATCGAATGTATTAACTGTACCATTACGACTGATTACCAATAAGTTACGAAAAGTAGATTTAAGCAAACCAAGCGAACCGCTGTCGTGGCGTTCAGATGATGAAATTGGCGTTTTGATTAAAGCGTATAATGATATGTTGGTAAAATTGGAAGAGTCGAAAGTGGCTTTGGCTGACACCACCAAACAATCTGCTTGGCAACAAATGGCAAAACAAGTGGTTCATGAAATCAAAAATCCACTAACGCCTATGAAATTATCGTTACAGTTACTTCAACACAAATTATCAAGAGGTGCTACGATTGATACTGCCCAAATAAAAGACCAAATAGAATCATTAACAGGACAAATTGATAATTTATCATACATCGCCAATTCATTCTCAGATTTTGCTCGTTTACCAATTCCGAAACGTGAAGTTTTTGATTTTGTTTATGAAGTAAATAAAGTAGCCAATTTATTCTTTGAAGATAAGAAAATAAACATTTCTAAAGACGTTCCGAACAAAGCTGTAATGGTTTGGGGTGACCGCCAATTGACAGGAAATATCATCAATAACCTTTTAATGAACGCCATTCAATCTGTGCCTGCCGACCGTAAACCTGTCATCAGAATCAAGGTAGAAATCAATACTGAATCAGTAACATTTAGCATTACAGATAATGGAATTGGTGTTTTAAAAGAAAATCATAGTAAAATTTTCATGCTCGATTTCTCAACAAAAGCCGAAGGAACAGGCGTTGGACTTGCTCTTGCCAAGTGGGTAGTTGATAATTCAAAAGGAAGTATTTGGTTTGATACCGTACAAGATGTGGGCAGTACGTTCTATTTCACATTACCATTAGCCATCTAAAATTATGACAGGAATAATCAATTACGAAGCGTTTTTATTGACGGGTGTTTTGCTAAATATTACGCCAGGAAACGATACCATTTTTATTCTTTCAAGAAGTATCGCTCAAGGCAAAAAAGCGGGAATCATGTCGGTTTTAGGAATTGCTACGGGAAGCATTGTTCATACTTTTTTGGCGGCATTTGGTTTGTCCATTATCATCGCCAAATCCATTCTGATTTTCAATATTGTAAAGTATGCAGGTGCAATTTATCTTTTGTATATAGGTTTCAAGATGTTAACGGATAAAGCCGCTTTGAATACCGAAAACCCCTTAGATAATCCAGAAACAGACTATCTGAAAGTCTATCGAGATGGCGTAATAACCAATGTTTTAAACCCAAAAGTTGCCTTATTTTTCATCGCTTTTTTGCCTCAATCCATTGATTCCAACGTAAAAAATACAGTTTTGCCATTTCTTACGTTGGGTTTATCTTTTACCGTTACAGGTACAATTTGGTGTTTGATTTTAGCTCTTTTTGCTTCTTCTATTTTTTCAAAATTGAAAGGAAATGCAAATATTACCAATTATATCAATAAAATTTGTGGCATAACACTCATTGCACTTGGCATAAAAGTAGCATTGACCGAAAGGAAATAATTTCGATTTATATAAGTTTCTCAATCTGAACGCTTAAACCTTTCAAAATTCGATAAATATCAAAAACTTCATCAGCTACACACGAAAAATCCTTACTAATAGCATATTCATTATCAACCAATGCCATAAAATACCAATCTCTTCCAATAATATAACTTCCAAATATTGGCTTCTGATTATTATTTAATTTTTGAGCAACCAACATAGCAATTAAAGCCTGTCCTCTTGGGTCTCCATTCGGGTCTGTTTGTCGTTTGTATTCACTTAAACAAAAATAGGGCACTTTGGGATTTCGAAACCCTGTTGCAATCATACCATCCACTCGACCAATTAATTCAAAATCTCCAACAATTGCTGAAAGGTCTCTTTCTAAGAAATATGAGTATTTTTCGTTAGCAATATCTGAAAAAACAATTAAGGGACTGATAAATTTATTTTCAAGTTCAACTTCATTCCAATCGTCCCCACCGAGTGCTACATAATTATCACTTAAATGAGATAAATATCTCGTTTCATAAGAATCAGTTTGATATTCAAAAGCCAATAAGTCTTCTAAAATAGGCAATCTTCTAACTTGTTGTAAGCCGAAGGTTTCTTCAATTTTATCTAAAGTCCATTCTCTGAAATTACTTTTGTACATGATTTCTAAATAGTTTTATTCAAATTTACGAAATATAAACCCCACAAGCAATCTCAAAAGTCTTTCCACTTTCTAAAACCAAGAGTCCATCCCCCGAATTATAAGCGTCAGTATTGCCTGTCATTGGCTCAATAGCAATACAATCACGACTTGCAGGAATATAAACGACAGTGAAAGTAAAACCACCTTTCATGCCTTCTTGCCAAACGTTGAGTGTGAGTTTTTTCTTAGGAGAATGTAGTTTTGAGACAATTTTACTTGATGATTTGATCGCAAAAACGGCATCTAAGGTCTTTCCTTTCAAATCAATTATTCCTGAAAAATTTACAGGTTTCTTTTCTGCTGAAATCATCTGACTATCAGCACTATACTGATGTGTTGCAGGAAAATCAATTTGCCAATCATCAGCTTTTTCTCCCTCAATTTTAAAATATGGATGCCAACCTAAAACCATCGGCATATCTTTTCTCCCTGTATTTTTGATAGAATAATTAATCTCTAAACCTTCGTCGGAACTAAAAATATGGGAAATTTCTAATATAAAAGGAAAAGGAAAGCCCAAAGCACCACCATAATAAACATATCGCAAAGTCAAAATGGCTTCTACTTCATTAACAGTTTCTTCTACCACTTCAAAAGGAGCAAAACTAACTAAGCCATGAATGGCATTTTGCAAACCGATTTCATTGATAGTCAACTGATAATCAATATCTTGAAAATTATACTTCCCGTTTCTCACTCTATTTCCCCAAGGAAATAAATGAGCAGACGGATACGCATTCATACCTGCTAAAAGTTTTTCAGCCGTATTACCACATTCAATAACGTGGTGAAGATGACCGTCTTTCTGCAAAGTCATTTTACGAATCATTCCACCAAATTCAGGTAAAATGTATAAGGCTTCACCCGTTTCTGGGTTCGTCAAAACGTATTCCGTAAAATGTCCAAATGGTTCTTTTGTAATTTTCATAATATTCTATGTTTGATGTTCGTTCATCGATATTTCGTTTAACGAACATTGAAAAAAAGCTACATTTCACCTTCAACCCCTAAACCAAACAGAGCAAAATCATATTTTACGGGGTCATTTGGGTCGAGTTTCTTTAGATTTTCAGTCAATTCTACCGCCGTTGTCCAGTCAGGTTTTGGTCTTTGAATTAGTCCTAAATGACGAGCAACCCTATCCACATGAACGTCGCAAGGGCAAATCAATTGTGAAGTTTTGATTTTTGTCCAAATCCCAAAATCTACTCCCTTGTCATCCTGACGTACCATCCATCTCAAAAACATATTAATACGCTTACAAGATGAATTTCTGACAGGCGTTGCAATGTGCTTTTTTGTTCGTTCTGGAAAATCTTCCAAACTAAAAAAACGGTCATGAAAATTTATCAAATGTTGTTTTGTATTTATGTCAATTTCGGCATTTTCAAACAAAAATGCTTCTTCTAAACTTTCATGCCTATGATAAAAGTCTTGAAACCAAGCGATAAAATACAGGGTATCGGTAGCGTTGAAGGTTCGGTGCTTAAAATTGAGCAAGCGTTTGAGGTCTGAGTCTTGATGATTGACAACAAAATCGAAGGGTGCATTATCCATCAATGTAATTAACTCTTTACACTTATTGATAATCGTTTTACGTTGTCCCCAAGCTAAAACTGCTGCCCAAAAACCCATAATTTCAATATCTTGTTTACGAGAAAAAAGGTGGGGAATACAAACAGGGTCGTTAGGAATAAAATTGGGCTGATTGTATTGCAAATACTTTTCTTCTAATAAATCTGCAACGTAGGAAGTCATTTTGAATTTGGGGTGATTTGGAAAGTAAAATATGAAGAATTGTGATTAGTCTAAAACCTAATCCCTAAAACCCAACACCTATTTTTACTTAATTTTTGAGCCAAAGAAAGCGATAATTCTTGAAGGAATGGAAAAAATCCAGACAATAATGGTGTAGAGAAAAGCAAAAGTAGCAATGGCTGGAAATGCCAATGTATAAAGGACATTAAAGACGATATGTCCGAAAGTAATTTGTCGTTTGTTGCGTGGCATTTTTTTCAATTGATAGTTGATATTTAACAATTAACAATGAGAAAAAGTTTTAGTTTTGATTTTACTCTTCAAATACCAAAATTATTCATTGTTAATTGTCAATTATCAATTCAAAAAACTACTGGGTCATATAGCTTATTTCAGCTCTGATTCTTTTATCTGAAGGGTTCAATTTTTCAAATGCTCTTGGTGATAATTTGATAATTACTTTATCACTTCCAATATCTGGTAATTTACCAACTACTTTTATCCAAATGCTTTGACCATTAGATGAATTTTTCACGTTTACTAATGTTCCAATTGGAGCAGAACGATGAAGCCCTAAATATTTTCCTGATTTATCCTCAACATCAATTAATTCTGCTAAACCTGTTTCAATCGTTTTTTTATATCCTGAAGATGTTTTTGAAGTTTCAGATGATGTTTTTGCTTCACTTACATCTGGTTCGGTTGTTGGTTTGCTATTGACGATACCTCCACCCAAATTAGTATCTTCAACTTTTACAACTTCTCCTTTTGCGGGTAAATCTCCTGCTTTTTTAGCTCTTTCATATTCACGGGCATCTACGATAAGTACCTGACCTGCTGTCAATTGGTCTGTCGTCAAATTATTCCATTTACGTACATCCGCCATTGTAACTTTATATTTAGTTGCAATTGAATATAACCCTTGTCCAGATTCTACCACGTGCGAAACCATTTTCACCGCCTCAGGTGCAGCAGGAGCTGGTGCTGGCGAAGGTACAGATTTATTCACAGGGGCAGTAGCTACCACATAGCCTTTGTAAGGAATTTTGATAGTTTGCCCAACTTGAACGCTTTCTGAAACTCCGGGATTCGCTGCTTTAAATTCAGCAACCGAACTTCCGTATCGTTTTACAATTGAAAACAAAGTTTGCTTAGGAGCTACTTTATATAAAACAAACGACTTACCTCCTTCTCTTTTTATTCCGATTGAATCTTTTACGGTTTCAGCAGAAAAAGACGAGAACATAACAGAAGTTAAAGCACAAGTAAGAGCTGTTTTAATGGCGGATTTTGGGTTATAGTTCATAACCGATGAATTGAGTTTCATTTTTAACATATAACAAAGTATCGGATTTCACTGTAAAAGTATCAATTCCAACGCCTTCGGTTTCTGCAATGAGGTCGTTTAGTAAAATTTCACGGTCTCGGTTAGTTACCAGAAGGTAATTTTGAAATGATTTCTCTCTGTAAATATAATAAGAAATTATAATCTTGTTACTTATTTCGAGATAATCTACTGCTTTTTGGGCTTCGATGCCCAATAAACGATACAAAAATTTAAAAATTGTAGGAAAATGAGGGCTATCCTCTGGGTAATGAATTACTGATGGAGCTACGAAGTTATGGTCTGATTGAGCCACAAAAACACTATTGTTACTTAGTTCAATGGTTTTATAGACGGGAAAGTTGTTTTCTACCTGATAAACGACCAAAATATTATCTTTAAAATCAAAGAAAACCCAGTTGTCTAAACGTTGAATGACCTCTCCAGTATATATATCAAGAATTAAAACTCCTTCGGGTTCGGGCTTTTGTTGAGACGAATATTTGTGTAAAATCAGGTATGTATCAAATATTCCTACCAAACCCAGCCACCAAGATTTTTCTGGACGAATATTTTCCCATAAAACATTACCTGTCAACAAATTAATAGCTGAAAAACTAACTTGACGGCTTAATTCATCTCGAATTTCTAAAGCTGCAAAATCACCTCCAAAAGTTGTATTCCAAATTTTCCCAGAAAATGTATGATTGATTTTTTGTTTCATTGCTGATATTTTGGCAAAACTCCTACTTCACCACCGCCAAACGACTCACTAAAGTCTCCTCTCCTTTTGCATTGCCACTAAAAATTAAATAAATGCCTGTTTCAACTCTTCCACCTGCTAATGTTCTACCGTTCCAAACGGCTGTTCCTCCATTAGCACGAGTTTCATAAACTAAATTCCCTGCTACATCGGTAATTTTTACGTAAGCATTTTCAACTAAACCTTCAATGCCAATTTGTCCTTCAAAATCTGGTCTAACTGGATTTGGGAATACTTTTACGGCATTTTCTACTTGCTTCAAACTTCCTTCAGTTGCCGTTCCACGATACGAAACCATGCCTTTGCTTGTTCTAATATAAACTTCTCCCGTTTTAGGTTCAGCAGTGATATATAGAATTTCGTTAGTGGGTAATGGCGAATTCTTTTCGGTAAAATTACTAACTAATTCCGTCCCGTCTGGATTAAATAAAAAGATTCCATTTTTTGTCCCCATCCATTTTCTATTTCCTCCATCTACTGCAATAGAAGTTATTGTTTCATTGCCCAATAATCTTCTTTTTTCAAAAACAGGTGTGTAGGCATCAAAGTTTTTTCCACTAAAAACGGCATTTGGACTATCAAAAACCACGACACCTTTGTCTGTTCCTACCCACATTTGTCCGTCTCGGTCTAAAGCCAATGACTTTACAGTATTGCTTGGTAAATTTCCAGCTCCAACACCTGTATAAATTAACTGACGTTGTTTTTTGGCATTTTCTACCAATATTCCGCCATAGTCTCCTTGCCTTTTCCAAGCGTTTCCATCCAAATCTGTCACAATTGAATCTTTACGAGTTTGATAAAGAGTATCGGTACTTATTGGACTAAAAGATTTATAATTTCCTTGTGAATTACTCAACAATCCATTTGTATAATCTGCAATCCAATATTTTCCTTGTGCATCAACTTGGGAAACTTTGGGCAAATTGATTTTAATTTCAGAAATTTTATTTATTTTAAGATTATCTATATTTAAAATATTTACAGAATTTAAAGTTTTTACAAAAAATTCTTTACTATTTATATTTTCGATATTTTCAATTTTTTCTGAAAATTTGATAAAATTATTATATTTACCATTCTGATAAGTAAAGATTTCTCCAATATCAGAAGCTAACATTAATCCATTTTGAAAATTACAGATAGATAAATTTCGATTGAGTAATGTTTTCCAATTACCAAAAAATTGAAGATTAATATTGGATGCCAATTTTGCTCCTCGAATGCCTTGTGAAGTTGATAAGTAAATACTATCTGGCGTAAAAACGGTTTTATAAATATTAATTAATGAGCCATTATTGCCCAGATTTTGATAAGTTTCTCGAATATCTTGTTTCTCAATATCTAAAACCACTAAACCAAAGTCGAACGCCAAATAAGCAATTTTATCTTTAACTTCAATATGGTTAGCTCTTTTATTGGCTTGAATTGAAGTTGATTCTTTCAATAAAGGAATATTGGTAATTTTGACTGGCTCACCACTTGCACTTACCGCCAATAAGTCAATATTTCCAGACTGATAAGCAATAATAAGGGTTTTAGTTGTTGAATTATATTTGAGTTTAGCAATGCCAGTTTCAGTAAAACCATCAATTTTTGACAATTTTATTGCCTGATTTTCAGCAGTATCATAATAAAAAAAGCCATTTTCGGAAGCACAATAAATTTTGTTTTCTACAATGGCTACATCCTTAGTATTCAGATAGTTAAAATGTGTTTGCCAAGTGCCAATTTGAGCATTTGAAGCCACATTTATCGAAAAAACAACGATAAATACCCATAGTAATCGTCGGTAAAAAAACGGACAATTACTCAACCATTTGAAATATGGAAATTCTATAAATGAAAACATTTTCTGCATCTTGCTTCGTAGCTATCGGTTTCACCTAACATTACCTGTTCTTGGGCTGCGGTTTTTCGGTATGAATAATTGGCAACATCTCCACAAACCACACACACAGCATGAACTTTAGTGATATATTCGGCAATTGCCATTAATGCGGGCATTTCTCCAAATGGTTTACCTTGAAAATCCATATCAAGCCCTGCAACGATAACTCGTTTACCCGAATTGGCAAGGTTGTTTACTACTTCAACTATTCCAGAGTCAAAAAATTGTACTTCATCAATACCAACTACATCACAGTCGCCCGAAAGCAACAAAATTTCTTGTGAAGATTGAATTGGAGTGGAACGAATCATCAAAGAATTATGTGAAACAATGTTTTCTTCGTGATAACGTGTATCTAAAGCAGGTTTGAATATTTCAACTTTTTGTTTGGCAATTTTTGCTCGGTTGAGGCGACGAATAAGCTCTTCAGTTTTTCCAGAAAACATAGAACCACAAACGACTTCTATCCAACCTGTACGTTTTTCGTTTTGCTGATGTTGATTATGATAAGGCTCAATAAACACGTTTTTAATAGAATAGTTAAGGGTGAAAATAATTGTTCACGAAGATACGAGATTTTAAAGTTAGTGGAAAACGAATCGAGATATGTAATAATTTTTAGTCGAAATAAGAATTTCTAAAACACTTTTAAAATATTAGAAAAATACAAAAAAAACATAAAATGACCTATCAGTAAATTTGACTTTTTAAAGACGATTTTGTATTTTTGGTATTATTCACCCCATAATATCACTAAAATACCATGAAAACAATTAACCAATGGCTCGCCGAATATGGCGAAAGTCATCAAAACCCCACGAACAAAACTGTCCACTGGATTTGTGTTCCACTAATTTTCTTCAGTGTTGTTGGCTTGCTCTTTAGTATTAAACTTCCTTTTTTTAATCTTGGTGATATTGAAGGTAATGTAGCCTTAATTGTATTAGGATTAACTTTAATTTATTACTTCTCTCTGTCTAAAACGCTCTCTATTGGGCTTCTGCTATTTGCTTCTATTTGTACTTACCTTTGCTATCTTATCGAACAATCGGGATTTGCTCCACTTTGGCAAGTTTGCGTAACCGTTTTTGTATTAGCTTGGATTGGTCAATTTTGGGGGCATAAAGTTGAAGGCAAAAAACCTTCATTCTTCAAAGATTTACAATTTTTAATGATTGGCCCTGCTTGGTTAATGAGCTTCATTTATGAGCGTTTGGGGATTAGTTATTGAGGTATGAGGTATGAGGTATGAGGTATGAGGTATGAGGTATGAGGTATGAGGTATGAGGTATGAGGTATAGAAAAGTGCTTATTTCACATTTAAGTTCCAAAATACTAAAATATTTCAACAAAATATTTTCTCAATTTATACCTACTATCTCATACCTACAACCTCATACCTACTATCTCATACCTACGACCTCATACCTCATACCTAAAAATAGCCATTCATACTATTTTCAAACAAAACCGCATCAAGTAGTTCATATTTGATGCGGTTTTGTTTGGTAGAGATACAAAACATAACTGAAAACCAAAGCTTAAATTTTAATCATACAAAAAATGTTCTTAATCTTCTTAGGTATTGTGGTATTGATGGCTGGATTTGCTATTAATACCCCCTCATTAACATTTTCTCGTTTTTCTCGTCCTGCAAAAGTTGTAGGTGGCGTTTTCATTGTTTTAGGCTTACTTTCTTCGGGAATTAAACAAATTGATGCAGGCGAAGTTGGCGTTCAATCATTGTTCGGAAATGTGGGACAAAGCACACTTTCAAGCGGTTTGAATTTTGTAAATCCTTTGGCAAAAATTGAAACTTTTGACATTAAAACGCAAAATTATACGATGTCTGCGGTACATGACGAAGGTTTAAAAGAAGGTGACGATGCTATTAGAGTTTTAACAGCCGATGGTCTGGAAGTGGTAATTGACCTAACAGTTTTGTACAAGGTTATTCCGAGTGAAACGCCTAAAATTTTAAAGGAAATTGGGGTAGATTATCAGAATAAAATTGTGCGTCCGATTACTCGTACCAAAATAAGGGACAATGCGGTCTATTATGATGCTGTATCGCTTTATTCCACAAAAAGAGATGAATTTCAAAACCGTATTTTCAAATCAATTGAAGGTAATTTTAAGTCGAGAGGACTTTTATTGGAACAACTTTTAATTAGAAATATTAATCTTCCAACGTCGGTAAAACAAAGTATTGAATCTAAAATTAATGCCGAACAAGATGCTCAAAAGATGCAATTTGTGCTTCAAAAAGAGAAACAAGAAGCTGAAAGAAAACGTGTTGAAGCTCAAGGCATTGCAGATTATCAAAAGATTTTATCAACGGGCTTAACTGACAAACAGTTGCAGTATGAATCCATTTTAGCTCAAAAAGAAATTGCAAAATCGCCCAATACTAAGGTAATTATTATGGGAGGAAAAGGTAGTACACCATTTATTTTAGGAGACAAGTAACAGTGAACAGTGAACAGTGAGCAGTGAGCAGTGAGCAGTGAGCAGTGAGCAGTGAGCAGTGAGCAGTGAGCAGTGAAAAAGCCATTTTGAGAATTATTAGGGGAGTGTAAACTGAACTGTGTCAGGTTTTTGAATTAATTCGTTAAATGAAGTTTCAATCTCTCACCAAATATAACGTAAAGTTGCGAAAGTGTCAAACTCCAATTATGGAGTGGCATCGTCCATTTTTCAGAGATATTTAACACTACTAAATACACCAACTTCATTAATGCGTTATCAGATGTAAAAGCTCCTTTTGTTTTGGTTACTTTTCTGACTTGACGGTGGAATCCTTCAACTGTATTGGTTGTATAAATAACCTTACGGATTTGGTCATCATATTCAAAAAAAGTTGATAGTGTGACCCAATTGTTGTACCATGATTGGATAGGTACTGGGTATTTTTTACCCCATTTTTCATCCATTTTAACTAAGTTTTCAAATCCTTGTTCTTTGTTGATAGCTTGGTAAACAGGCTTTAAATCAGCAACAAACTCTTTCTTATCTTTTTCAGCAACATAGCGTAAAGAATTACGAATTTGGTGTACCACACAAGTCTGAATTTGGGTCAATGGAAAGACCGTAGCAATAGCTTCAGGGAAGCCTTTCAATCCATCAATGCAGGCAATCAAAATATCTTCTACACCTCTGTTTTTGAGGTCTGTAATAACTGACAACCAGAATTTAGCTCCTTCTGTTTCGGAGACATACATACCGATTAAATCTTTCTTTCCCTCTATATCCACACCTAAAATGTTATAAATGGCTCGTGTCACTACTCGTCCACTTTCCTTAACTTTATAGTGCATACAGTCCAAATAAACAAAAGGGTAAACGGTTTGTAATGCTCGTGTTCGCCACTCATTCATAGCTGGGATTACCTTGTCGGTAATAGCGGATAATTGAGTAGCCGAAATTTCCATTTGATACATCTCTTTGATATGCTCAGATATATCTCTGGTCGAAACTCCACGCCCATAAAGACTTATTACTTTTTCCTCCAACTCTTCTGTAATAATAACTTGACGCTTGGGTAAAATCATTGGTTCAAATGTGGCAGCCCTATCTCGTGAGGTTTCTAAGTCAAACTCTCCTGATAAACTCTTTACT
Source organism: Arcicella aurantiaca (assembly GCF_003148625.1). GTDB lineage: Bacteria > Bacteroidota > Bacteroidia > Cytophagales > Spirosomataceae > Arcicella > Arcicella aurantiaca. Next base: position 73,642 of record NZ_QGGO01000010.1, read on the forward strand.
CGTTTGACTGCTCTGCCATTTCTTCGATTTGCTTCCCCTCTCGCTTTTTCTTCTTGCAGGTGAAAATCCATCTCACCTGCTATGGCAGATTCTAAAAAATGCTTCATTAAAGGAGCAAATACACCTTTTTCTCCGTTGAAAGGCTTTCCTTCATACATACCTTTAATAGCTTCTCGCTTAAAGGCTTCAAAATCAAATTCTTGATTAGTTTGCATAAAAAAACTGTGTTTAAAGTAAAATTAACATTTTTAGCTAAATTTCACCTTGACACAGTTTAATTTACAGTCTCATTATTAGTTCCCCAAATGGCTTTTTTTTGATACTTTTTTATTTTTGTTCACTGATAATTGATAACTATTCACTGATAACTGTTCACTGTTACTTCACTTGTCCGTTAACTATATCTTGAAAAAATTGGTCTAAACGGGGCATTATGATTATATCTGTTCTACGGTTTAACTTGCGATTGGCTTCATTTCCTGTGAAATCTTTTGGAGAATATTCAGAACGTCCACCTGCATACATACGGTCGGGAGAAACGCCAAATCTTGTTTGAAGTAAGCGAACAATAGCTGTTGCTCTTTTAGCACTCAAATCCCAGTTGTCTTTAATACAGTCTGCCGAAACAGGCGAATTATCGGTATGTCCTTCTACTAAAATATCTAATTCACGATGGTCGTTGAGAGCTTTTGCTAATTTTTCAATGACAAATTCTCCTCTCTGACTAATATTGGTATTATTTGAAGGGAAAAAAACTTTATCAGATATCGAAATACTTACTAATCCTTTTTTCACTTTAATATTCAAATCTTCATCCGAGAAATCATTTAAAGCACGCTTTAATGCTACCATAAACGACATATTCAATGAGTCTTTACGCTGAATGGTTGCGTTGATATTTTCAATATATTGACTTTGTTCGTTGAGAGTTTCCAATGATTTTTTGATACTTTCAGCACCCGCCTTACTTACCATCGTTAGGTCTGTCATACGGTCTAAAAGTTTGGTATTAGTTTTCTTCAAAAAATCTACCTGCTCTTCAAGCACTTTGATATGCTTTGTCCGAACTTCTAACTCTTTTTCTTTCTGTTTTGTGCTTGTTTCGAAGGTTAAAATCTGCTTATCACGGTCTTTGATGTCATTCTTAGCTTTTGATAAGGTATTCCGAGAAGTGGCTTTGAAACTTGAGTATTCATTTTGCATTTCCACATATTTTTTCTTGCTTACACATGATGACGTGACTAATACAAACAAAATGAATACAATAATTCTGTTCATGGGTATATTGATTTTTATATGGGTTATATGTTAAGTCCTTCCAGACTTAACTTTTAGCGGTCAGCTAATTAATATCCTATCAAAAACCGTGCTGTTTTTGCATTAAAATAGAGTAGAAAACAGTCCTAATACAAAAAAAGTCGTTAGTAAACACCTAAATATCTGAATATCTAAGTGTTTACTAACGACTTTAAAATTATTTTTCAGCAATTATTTTTGACCGTTTGCCAACATTTGGAAGAATTGGTCAAGTTTAGGCGTTACGATAATTTCTGTTCTACGGTTATTTTTACGTCCTGCTTCTGCTGTATTGACATCTTTTGGAGCATATTCTGAACGTCCACCAGCAGTCATACGCTCTGGCGAGATACCAAATTTAGTTTGCAATAAACGAACAACTGAGGTAGCACGTTTTGCTGATAAATCCCAGTTATCTTTGATACAATCGGTAGAAATTGGCACATTATCCGTATGTCCTTCTACTAAAATATCTAATTCTTTGTGGTCGTTTACGACTTTTGATACTTTCTCTAAAACAACTTCTGCTTTTGAGTTAATCATCGCACTACCCGACTGGAATAATAATTTGTCGGAAATAGAAATATAAACCACTCCTTTTTTCACTTCTACTGTTACATCTTCGTCGTTAATATCTGCCAATGAACGCTTCAAGGTCATTACTAAAGCTAAGTTCAATGAATCTTTACGCTGAACTGACGAGTTCAAATCTTTGATATATTTACTTTGGTCGTTAAGTGTTTCTAAAGATTTTTTGATGCTCTCTGCACCTGCCTTACTCACAATCGAAAGGTCAGACATTCTATCCAAAAGATTGGTATTTGTCTTCTTTAAATAATCAATTTGGTCTTCTAATGCTTTTACTTGTTTTGCTTTTGCTTCTACTTCGCCAGCTTTATTTTTCAAGTCTGACTCCAAAGTAATTTTAGAAGTTTCACAATCTCTCAATTCTGTACGCACTTTGGCAATACTATTTTCAGAACTTGCTTTGAAAGCTGAATACTCCGCCTGAGCTTCTGCTAATTTTTTCTTGCTTACACAAGACGACATCATGGCGATTGATGCGGCTAACAAAATGATTTTTTTCATATTTTGATGCTATTTGTTGGTTTTGAATTTGTGTTGTTACCGTATTAAGAACGAAATAAAGTCATAAATCTTACCTTTTTGTCATGCTTTATCGTTTTATATTTTCAAGTGTTTATTATCAAAAAATCATACCAGACGTGTTTTTTACTCAACTTTGGGAATATCTTTCCAGTGTGTTGTAAATTTGGGACTCATTTTTTCTGCATTTCCTTGCCAATTGGTTTTACTTTTTTGAACCGCAAATGAAATGGTATCTTTTCCAAATTTAGCGTTAACCAAATCCATCAACTTACTGATTTTCTGCAACTTCACATCTGGTTCTTGACTAAACAAATTTCCTTGAATGGCATCATTTGGCACAAGTCCTGTTACATAAACGCCTGCTTTTTTATAATCATAACCCTCTACAAAAATTTGTCTTAATCCAAACAAAACTTTCTCTTGAATCTCTAACGTTCCATTTGTAGGAATATCAAAATTCAAGGTAATGTTTTTATAAATTTGGGGCTTTTTACTAAAAGGATTTGTGCGAATGTAGATACTCAGGACATTGGCACAACTTTCCTGAGTCCGTAATTTTTCGGCACATTTACTCGCAAAAGTTGAAAGAGCCGCTTCTAAATCAGATAAAGTAGTGACATATCTACCAAAGGAACGTGTATATTGAATGGCTTTCTTTTTGTCTTCAACTTCTGTCAAATTTAAACAAGACTCTCCTTTTAGTTCACGGTAAAGCCTTATGCCTACCACTGAAAAATACTTTCTAATAAAACTTTCGGGTAGTTTTGTAAAATCTAAAGCCGTATTTATATTATGACTTTTTAGAAATTTGCCATATTTCCTTCCAATTCCCCAAACACTTTCAATGGGCGTTTCGGTCAATACTTTTTCTAAAATTTCATTGGAATCTATTACAAAAACACCTTTTTCTTTATGGTATTTTTTGGTATAACGATTGGCTACTTTTGCCAAAGATTTTGTGGGAGCAATACCAATACTGATTGGAATTTTAGTCCATTTGGCAATTTTCCGTTTTATCTCAATGCCAAAACCGAACAATTCTTCAGTAGGAATAAGGCTCAAATCTAAAAAGGCTTCGTCAATACTATAAACCTCTACCGCTGGGCAAAGGTCATTCAAGCAATTCATCACTCTTGAAGATATATCTCCATAAAGAGCATAATTACTCGAAAAAGCCATTAAAGTTTTTTTATTAATACTATCTGCAATTTTATGGGCAGGCACGCCCATTTCGATTCCCATGTCTTTGGCTTCTTGGGAACGAGAAATGACACAGCCATCATTATTAGAAAGCACTACAACGGGAAGTTCACGAGCAGGAAGATTAAAAATTCGCTCGCAAGAAACATAAAAATTGTTACAATCAGCTAAGCCAAACCATTTGTTCATCTGAATTTACGACTTAAACCTTTCACGACGCCAAATACTCGAAAATCGTCTGATTCTTGTATTTCTACGGGTTGAAAATTTGGATTTTTAGAAATCAAAAAGAGTTTATTTTGTACTCTTCTGATGATTTTTGCCATATAAAAATGATTCAAACTACAAATGACAATATCGTTTTCTCGATAGTCGAGCGTGGTATCAACTATCAAAATATCTCGGTCTGAAATTCCTGCATCAATCATTGAATCTCCTCTGGCTTCTACCAAATAACAAGTATGCTTTTTTACGCCATGAAATTCGTTCAAGTCTAACGTAATATCAACATAATCATCGGCAGGACTTGGAAAACCTGTCGCCGATGTGCCACATTCTACGGGCATGAGGTATTTATTGAGTTCAATAATATCACAATCATTGAGACTAAAAAACTGTATTTCGCCGTCGTAATTTAATGTCATAGTCGTTAAATTTCTCCAAATATAATACCCATTTGTTTGATTTGAACTTTCGCAAGCCTTATGTTTGTTGTGAAATTAATACATAATCTTTAAGTTAATGCAAGTAGAATTAGTAAGAGTTGACGATGCCTTTCACTTTGAGGCACAAGGAATGTCGGGCGTACCCGTACACATAGATGCTGCCGAAAATATTGGCGGACACAACGCTGGCTCTCGCCCAATGGAATTATTATTGATGGGTTTGGGTGGTTGCACGGCTATTGACGTGATTTTGATTATGAAAAAGCAACGTCAAGTAATTGAAGATTTAAAAATCTCAGTTTCTGGAGAACGTGAAAAAATAGAAGGAACAGAAATGACACCTTTCCGTAAAATCAATGTTCATTTTAAATTTAAAGGGAATATTTCGGAAGATAAAGCAAAGAAAGCTATTGAAATGTCGATGGAAAAATATTGTTCTGCAACGGCACAATTGAGCCCTTCGGCAGAAATTACGCATAGTTTTGAGATAAATGCTTAATTGTTTCGGAACTATAAATGGTTTGTCACAAGACAAACGATAGACCACAGATGAAACGGATTGTACTGATTTTCGCTGATTTTTCTTTATTTTATCTGACTGACCCAGACTGTGCGTCACAGACTGTGTGTCCCAGTGTAAATCTGTAAAATCTGTTCAATCTGTGGTCTAATTTTGTCTGCGTCAAATAGTTGATAGTTCCGAATTGTTTTAACGCAGTCAAGGTTTGAACCCTGACTGCGTTATATCTTTCACTCCCCAGAAAATGGCATAGAAATCGTTACAGATGTGCCTTTGTCGGTATATAAATTGATTGTTCCGTTTAGATAATTCACCCTTGAACGGATATTTGTCCAGCCATTACTATCCGTTTTTACTTCTTCTTCGTCAAAACCAATTCCATCGTCTTCAACGGTTAAAGTAATATTGTTATCTTCTGAAAATATCACTTGAATTAATATTTCGGTGGCTTGAGCGTGTTTTAGAGAATTTGCCAATAACTCTTGAATGATGCGATAAACCATCAAACTTTTCTTATTTTCTATCTCAAATGGTTCTCCAAAATATTGAAAAATAATGGCAGGTTCGGTACTATTTTGCTTAAAAACAAGGTCTTGCACGGCTCTAATCAAACCAAAATTACTCAAAGTATTCGGTTGTAAATTGCCTGAAATATTTCTTACCTCCGCACAGGCTTCGTCAATCATTTGGGTTATTTTTTCTTGGGGTAATCCTCTTCCTGCCAAAATTTTCATGCGTGAAAGCATCGTTCCTAAGCCGTCGTGTAATTCTTGGGCAACTCTCACTCTTTCAGATTCCTGCCCATTAATTAAAGCGTTGAGTGTTTCGATATGCAAGTTTTTATCAATTTGGATAGCTCTTAATCGGCTCAATCTGCGGCGGTTGATAAAAATATAAGTGAATAATAATAAAAATAAGAGCGTCAGGATAATGGTAACGATGTATAATTGTTGTCTCGACCGTAATTTATCTAATTCTATTTCTGCCAATTTCTTTTCAAGGGCAATTTTAGAAATAATGATTTTCTGATTTTCCAATAATCGGTATTCGTTAAAAGAACGAACGTCACTTTCTATTTTCGAGAAATAAATGGTTTCTAAAGTCTGTTTTGTTTTGATTGCGTAAGCGTAAGCCTGTGTATAATTCTTTTTCTGATAATAGTAGTAGTGAAGATTGTCATAAACAGATTCTCGAAGCTGAATAAGGTTGACATTATTTTCGGTTACTTTTAAACTTGCTTCCAAATAAAGCATCATTTCGTCGTACCGCTCTAATCCTTCCAAACATTTAGCGATGAAATACAAAGAAAGTGCTTCGAGCCAATCAATTTTTAGATGTTGAGCTACTTCTAAACTGATTTTTGCATGAGTCATTGCTTTTGCATATTGCTTTTGCCGAGCATATAAATCTGAATAAGAAGAATGTAAACGTCCTCGAAAAGCTTCATCATGAATTTTGGTATTTAAGAACTCTACACGTCGCAACATTTGGTCAGCCATTGCATAATTTTCGTTGTGAATATTAATGTTAGCTAAATTGATTAAATGCCCGATTTCATTACTGTACTTCTTCTTTTTACGAAAATACTTAACCGCACTTTGGATATATTCCTGAGCATATTGTTTAATAAAGGGTCTATCCATGAAATATGAACCAATCGCCCCACGAACATCATAGAAATTGGAAGAATCCTTTATTGCTCCAAAACACTCCATACTTTTCCTAAAATTAGTTAGTGGAGAAGTATTCATTCCATTGGCTCTTTCTTGATTTTTGGCATACGCCCAATAGGTAAATGCTAAGCCCAAAGTATCCCGTTTAGACTCATATTTTTTTATCAAATTGTCTAATTGTACTTGGGTATATACCGCATCAATATTGGGATAATTAGTATTTTGGGCGGTAACACTTGAAAATTGGAGTAATACCAAAATTACTGTTAACTTCGTGGCATATTTAAAGCAATCCATTATTTTATACAATTTTTTATAGAAAAATAACCATTCAAATGATACGTATTTTATTAGTTGATGACCATAAAATATTTACAGAAGGTGTAACTTCTTTGATGTTGCAGGAACTTGACTTTGAGGTAGTTGGTGAGTGCCAAAATGCCATTCAAGTTAAAGAAACGCTACGTTCAAAAAAGGTAGATGTGGTTTTATTGGATATAAATTTGGGTAAAGATAGCGGTTTAGACCTTTGTAAATATATCACTGAAAATTTCCCTTTCGTGAAAATATTGGCAATGTCGATGTACAATGATGAAAGTTTTATTACCAAAATGATGAAGAATGGAGCTTTGGGCTATATTCTCAAAAATACAGGTGCTGAAGAACTTTTAAAGGCTATCAGAACTGTTAATTCTGGTAAAAATTATCAAAGTGCTGAGGTTATGGATATTATTATGAAAGGCATGACTCGACAAAAACAACAAGAGAAAAATCTCTATCAAATTCGTTTTACTCGTCGAGAAAAAGAGGTTTTAGAATTAATTGCTCTTGGCAAAACAACCCGAGAAATGGCTCAAGATTTATTCATCAGTGAAAAAACCGTAGAAACGCATCGGAGCAATTTATTATCAAAATTTGAGGTAAAAAATGTAGTAAGTTTATTAAAAATGGCAATGGAGTACGGTTATGTGAAATAGAATTGGTAACACAGACTTTAGTCTGTTGATAAAGTGAACAGACTAAAGTCTGTGTTACTAAAACTACTTCTTATCAATCATTACAAAAACACTTCCCCAAGCAGGAACGGTTACTTTTATTCCGTTGGTGGTTGAAGCCGACAAAGCTTTGAGCGTTGTATAGTCTGACGGGCCACCAGCCACACCTTTAGGACCAAAGTTATTGACTAATACTTTTCTTGAAAACTCGCCATTATCACTTCCTCCTGCTAAACTATACCAATAAAAACGATTTCCTACATTAAAATTCTTTGTTTTTACTTCTATTGTCTGTGCATTTGGTGATGGATTCAGAATGGTAACATTCATTTCACCCGATGAATAAGTTGAAGCATAGGTTGTCATCGGGGCTAATGCTCCACTTGTTCCATTTATCGTTGCAGAAACCATTCTATCGCCAAGACATTTTTGGAAATAATACATATAATAAAATGACGGTCTTGGATTCCATTTTGGGTCATCGGCACTTCCACCGTCGCTAAAAAGTCCGTGGTCGTTTCCATCGTCCCAACCATTCAGAAAATCCCAACGAGCCGCCAAACCGTATTTGTTTTTGATAGCTTCTCCTTGTACAGTTACCGCAAAAAGTCCGCTAATATTAGAAACCTGTTGTTTTGAGCCTTTTGCCCACATATTCCATTCTGAGAAGGCAATTGGCTTCAATTCTGCTCCGTTACTGGTGATTTCATTACTCACAAAATTCATCATTTGAGCGGGAACAGTTAATGCCGAATTGATAATTACTGATGCCGATGAGTTTTGGTCGTAAGGCGTAATGTAATTGTGAACCACATAATAATCAGCTTTATTATTCAACTCAGGAATCATCGTAGCATTCCAAGTTTTAGTTGTATTGTTTTGCCAAGATTGCGTTTGTGCTTCTTGGGTAACAGCTCCAATTTTAATCTTCACTCCTACTTCAGTGGCTGCTTTTCTCATTGAATCGGCAAAAACTTTGAAATGTTTGGCATATAGTCCACCCGTCAAAAACTCAGGTTGCCCATCTTGATTTTTAGAAACATCAATTCTATAACCTGCTTCCCAATCGGCATAATTTTCATTGCCAATTTCCCAATATTCTGTTCTTCCTTTATCGAAACGAACCCAATCAGCGGCAAGATGTGCGGCAGTTGCCACAGGGTTTTTACTTGTGCCATATCTTGCAAAACTATAATTGATAGCAATAACGCCTTTGTTATTACTCTTTTGTAGCATATCATAATAATTACTTAGAGAGGCACGCCAATTGTCGGTTGTCTGTCCGTAGCCAAACCACGCATCAAATAGTTTTCCATCTTTATCCATATATTTATCAGGAATGCCCCAATCTTTCATGTATTGTGCAGGCGGAGTTTGTCGGCTTTTATTGTTAGGGTCTTGCACAGGATTTGCATTCCAGAAATAACCATTGCTACCACTCCCTGCTGGCCACCGAATTACGTTTGGTTTGAGATTGGTAATATCCGTCATAAAACTGGCTTGGTCAAAAAATGTTCCCATCCAAGTATTAGCATTATGTCCGAAAATTTGATTCGGGATTTTGGTAACAATTGCAGAAGCATCAACCGTAACAGTATTTACAGCACTTGTTGGAATAGAACTTTCTGTGTAAGATGGGGTAGTAAATGTTTTTGCTTGCCAATTATCCAAAAAGAAACCAACTGTTGACGCAATTTTAGGCTCAACGGCTGGAGTTATCACAATGACAGAATCTTTTGGAGCAACAATAACACCGTTATCAGTAGTCTTTGAACAAGAATATAAAGGAAAACCCAGTATGGCAATACCAAGCAAATGGAACATTAAAAACTTAGTAAATCGAATCATTTTTTAGTTTTGAGGATTGTTATAAATTTTGGAAGAATTAATATTACAAAATTCAGTTATTTTCAATCCTCATTCATCAGGGAAAACCCTTGATTTGCAAGATATTAGTTGTGAAATAGTTTAGTTGTGAAATAGTTTAATTGTGAGTTAGTGAATTGTGAGTTGTGAAATAGTTTAATTGTGAATTAGTGAATTGTGAGTTGTGAAATAGTTTAATTGTGAGTTGTGAATAATAGTTCACCAATCACTAAATCACAATTCACCAATCACTAAATCACAACTAATTACATTATTCAAACTTACTTTTAACTGTGATGCCTGTCCAATCATCTGTGCGGAAAGGACAAGCAGGGAAACCTTCCGTATTGAATAAATTGGCGTCAATCGGAGAATCTGCCCAAGCGTAACGCACAGAAATTGGCTTTACTCCTTTTGGATGATATACAATTACTTTATCGCCCGAAATTTCAGCTTTCGCATAATGAAATACCTTATCTTCTCCTGCAATTTCAAAACCTTTCAAGTAGCCAAATTTATCGTGTACTTCTAAACCTTTCCCAATTAATTTAAAAGAAATGATGGCTTTATTATCTTCAAATTTCACCGATTCATACATCGGAGAACTGTACGTAACATCTTGTTTATAATTGAATTTCAGGGCATTGCTTGCTAATCGATGAGCAACATCTTGTTTATTTATTGGGTGAATATCACTCGGATTGCCAACGTCAGTAGTTACTGCCATTCCAGTATTTGGCAAACTTAATGTCATAGTTTGGGCTTCTCGAAGTTCCGCCCAATTACTCCCTTGGTTGCTATTTTGATAAGGGCCATAAGATGATAATTGGACGAAATAAAACGAGAAATTATCATTCCATTTTTTACGCCAATCTTCAATCATTAAAGGAAACGTTTGACGATATTGAAAGGCACGTCCTGCATTGGTTTCTCCCTGATACCACAAAGCACCGTTGATAGCAAATGGGACAATCGGAGCAATCATGGCATTATAAATGGTTGTTCCTGTGTTGTTGCTTGAATGAACGTATTCATGTTTTTCGGCAAAAGAAGGCATCAATTTCCAGTCGTTGGCAATACTAATTTTCTGATTTTGCGAACTTACAAAAAGGTCATTTTCAGAACCTTGCAAACCCAGCCCGAACCACGGTAAACTAACAAGATTTCCAAATTTTACCATAATTTGGTTTGCACCTACTTTCCAAATATTAGCTGGTACAGTAATCTTACGAACGCCTTTTAAAATTCCCGCAGAAACTAATTTTCCGTTGATGTAAACTTCATTGAAACTATCATTTTCTGATAAAGAAAGCGTGGTACTTTGCCCAATCATTTCGGCAGGAATTTCGATTTTTCGAGCCATAAACCCTTGTCCTCTAAATGCCCAAATACCTTTCCAGTCCCACTGTCCCATCGGACTACCGCCATTATGCCATTTAGCAATATCATAATTTGCGTCCAAATACTTTTTCTCATCTTCCAAAGTAGGGTTTAGCACACTTCCAAAAATTTGTTTTTGCAATTTTTGGTCATGAAGTTTATCTGCTCCTTCCCAAGTATCGGGTAAATTTTGAGCATAATTTTTCAGCTCTTCGTTGGTCAACATTCCTTCTTTGCTAATCCAGCCTTCTACCTGTGAACCTCCCCAAGAAGAATGTAAAATACCAATGGGTACATTCATTTTTTGATAAATTTCACGAGCAAAGAAAAATCCGATTGCCGTAAAATCTCCCACCGTTTCTTCCGAAGCCATTTTCCATTCACCTGCTTTCAAATCTGTTTGCGGTAAAATTGTCACTTCATGTTCAACCTTAAAATGGCGAATTTGTGGAAAATTGGCATTTTTCTTTTCTACGGAAAAATTATTTGCTTGTGCTACTGTCCATTCCATATTTGATTGTCCAGAACAAAGCCAAACTTCACCAATCAAAATATCTGAAATTGTTGTAACATTATTTGCCGTTTTTGCCACCATCGTATAAGCTCCTCCGCCTGCTTCTAAGGGATTAAAAACGACTTGCCATTTTCCAGAAATATCAGTTTGCGAGCTAAGTGTTTGTTTGCCCAAAGTAACCGTTACTTTTTCATTAGGTTTTGCCCATCCCCAAACAGGAATTGGCTTTTTTTGTTGAAGTACAACATGGTCAGAAAAAATACGTGCAAAACGAACTTGCCCAAAAGAATTAATCCCGATAAACAATAAGATTATGGTTAATAAACGTTGCATAGTTTTGAGAATATGAAAGGTTAAATTTTGAATGGTAAACTTAAATTTAATACTAAATAAAACTATCCTCGATTAGAAGGTTTACATTTTATTCACTTTAGTAATCGTCATTATCAGGCATGATTTTTGACCTTCAAACGATGAAATAAAACCATTATATTCACGTTATCAAAGACTTAAATACAGTGACCATTTAAGAATTATGATTTACGATTGCATACATTTAAACATCAAAAACATGAAAAAAGTAATTTTAGGTTTATCATTATTGGCTTTTGTGGCTAATGTTTCTTTAGCAACTGACAAAGACAAAAATAAGAAGTGTGAAAAAACAGAAGTAGGTTGTTGCAAAAAAGGCGAAAAGGCTTCTAAATGCTGTGCAGATACTGAAAAACAAGCGGTAACTGGAAAAAGTACCGCTAAAAAAGTGGTAAAAAAAGCAGCTTAGTTAAAGTATTAATGCTACTTTGGCACTCTTGAAAAACCGTAGGCTTGTCCCATCTTTTAGCCCCGAAATTCATTTCGGGGCTAAAAGATGGGGCAAGTCTCTTAAACTGCCTCCACCGAAACCCACATATTGAGTAGTTCCATTTCTCCAAATTGCGTTGAAAAAGCCACATCATTGGCATCTCTACCATACGCTAAAACAACTCTATTTCCTTTTAGTGAGCTTTGCGTTGCATCAAATGTGTACCATTGGTCTCCAATGTATGCTTCAAACCAAGCGTGTAAATCCATCGGTTTTAAGTCGTACAAATAACCTACAACCATACGTGCAGGAATACTCAAGCATCTACACAAAGCCATACATAAATGTGAGAAATCTCGGCAAACGCCAATTTTACTCTGACTAATATCAAAAGCTGAAGTTGAAGAACAACTATGTCCGTATTCGTAGCGAATATTTTTACGCACCCATTGGCAAATGGCATCTACTTGCGAATATCCCATGGTTATATTCTGAGTAATTTCTACGGCAAGGTTGAACAATTTATCAACCTCACAATATCTGCTTGCTAACAGATAAATTAATACGTCAGCAGGGAGGTTTTCTACGGGAACATAATCGGCAGCAAAATTTATATCGAGATTATCTTGGGCTTCCACAACAGAAGATGTACTGATTGAAATACTGCCAACAGGACAAACAAGTCTTTGGCACAAATTCCCATATACGTCTTTATATTCAGAAATGGGTAATTTTGGAGTAATGGTATAGTTTTCTTCTATTACTTGCTGTCCTGAACTATTTTGAGGACGAAGTATCAAAATTAGAGGTACATTTTCTTTGGATTCATAATCGAGCTGACAAGCTACTTTTAACTTCATTTGTGTTAGGGAATATCGTATATGTAAAGATAACCTTTTTGAACGATAGAAGTTTGTAAAATTTCATAATAAGTAGGGTTTGGGGCTTAGGGCTTAGTATTTAGTGTTGGAACTCGCTATTAACCAAGCTATTCTATATAACCTAATTTTACACCATTGTTTAATTCTACTTTGACACTCTTGAAAAAAACCGTAGGCTTGACAAATCTTGTAGCCCGAAATTCATTTCGAAGCTACAAAATCTACCGAGCCTACGGCTTTTTAGGGCAGGTTTTAACGTGCCAAAGTAGAATTAAGAACAAGGACGATTTAAGAATTACGATTTACGATTGTCATGAATTTGATTATCAATTATTTATTAACTAAGTAATGGTACTTTATTTTGTCCCATTACTTAGTTCATCTCAAATTATTCTTTCCATAATTTAATCAAACTATTTTTTTCATCATTGCCAACTCTTAAAAAGTACATTCCTGATGAGATTTTATCTAAAGAAATCGTTTTAATCTGGCTATCCATTGTTTCTGACAAATAACGTCTTCCAGCAATATCTGTCAAATTCAATTCATAAGTTTTGCCTGTAAAATTACGTAACCGTATTGTTATTTCATTTTTTGTAGGATTTGGGAAGACTTCCAGCCAAGTTTCTAATTCATTTTGAGTATTTAAAATTTGAATTGATTTAGACAAATTAGGAATCCCATAGCCAAATTTGTTATCAGGATTATCGTATTGACTACCTGATTTTCTTGCTTTATCAATCACTTCAATAGCTGTGAGATTGGGATATGCTTGCCAATAACAAGCCAACATTCCACAAAGAATTGGAGAAGAAAAAGACGTTCCTGATGAAGTAGTAACCGAACTCGTTGGAGCAACAACGGCAACACTCTGTCCCATTGCCATCAAATCGGGCTTAATTCGTTTATCCGTCGGAATACCCAAAGAACTAAACGAAGCTAAGGTTTTTGTAGCCGTAACTGCACCAACCGCAATAACAGAATCTGCATCGGCAGGTGTTCCAATATATTTCCAAGCACCATTTCCTTCATTCCCTGCACTAATTACACAGACAATTCCGACTGCCGCAGCCCAGTCTGCCGCACGAGCCGCAATGGTTTTATTTCCGTTTAAATCAGCATAAGTATGGTCGGTTTTGGCATCGTCAAAAGTGGTATAACCCAATGAAGAATTGATTAAATCTACCCCAACGCTATCGGCATATTCTGCTGCAAAAAGCCAATTGGCTTCTTCTATAATATATTCTGAAGGAGCATCTTCAGAACGCAATAGCAAATAAGACGCTTTCGGAGCAGAACCAATCATGCTTCCTTCTGTATAAGCTCCCATACACGACAATACTGCCGTTCCATGTCCATCATCTTCATAGACTGAGGTTTCTTTCTTGACAAAATCATACGTTCCAACAATTCTTTTTTCATCAAAAATTGCCTTTAAAGCAGGTATATTATTGGCATTATTGAAGCCTGCATCTAAAACTCCAATCATCATTCCTTGACCTTGTAAACCTAAATCGTGTATGGTATTAACCCCAATCATTTCATTTTGAGTTTTGGCTAAACCATAATTAAAAGCCTCTGTTTCTAAGGCTTCAAACTTAGATTTTTGTCTTCCAGTCCGAGTTCGTGGGTCGTCAATTGTCCCATTTATTTCTAATCCTTTTACAAATGAAAGTTTGAGAATATTAGTCAAATTTGCCTCAGTGGTTTGCACTAAAGCGGCATTCATCCAACGAGATGTAAACCAAATTTTTCCACCTGCTTTCGTTATCTCAGTGAGATACGATGGATTTACAGGTAAATCACGAGTATTTACGGCTATTTTTTGCTTTATTCTACGGTTTACCGAACGCTGAGAAAGAAACTCTAATGGTTTTGAAACTGAATAAGGAGAATTATTTTTATCCTTAAATGTAATCAAATATTTCCCCTGAGCGGAACAGTTGGCAGTGAACAGTGAACAGTAAACAGTAAACAGTAAATAACACACAGACCCTAAAACCTTATTCCGAATCCATTTCTGTGTGGCAGTGAACAGTGAACAGTAAACAGTAAACAGTAAATAACACACAGACCCTAAAACCTTATTACGAATCCATTTCTGTGTGGCAGTGAACAGTGAACAGTAAACAGTAAACAGTAAATAACACACAGACCCTAAAACCTTATTCCGAATCCATTTCTGTGTGGCAGTGAACAGTGAACAGTAAACAGTAAACAGTAAATAACACACAGACCCTAAAACCTTATTCCGAATCCATTTCTGAATTATACCTAAATAATAACCGATAACCAATAACCAATAACCAATAACCGATAACTGATAACTGTTTACTGATAACTGTTTACTGATAACTGATAACTGACTACTCTTTTCCATAGCTTTTAATTTTTAGTATATATTTCATTCCAAAATCTATTTTCCCTTTTCCGAGACAATCTACTGTATTACAATAAGATACAAACGTCTTTTCTTGATAAACTAATCCAATACCTTCTGCATAAATTTCCATTCTACGTTTCAAATCAACTAATGTAGAATCATTTTGTTGAATGACGCTTAGGGTTTTAGCAAAATTTTGTCCATTTATTTGAAAAGGCTGATTTACCTTTTTCATTTCATAAAAATCATTTCCCAAAGAATTATAGAGATTCCCATTCCATTTAACGCCTTCCTTTATTGGGAAAATCATTTTTACGTAAGTTACATTATTTTCTGTTTTCAGTGCTTTATCAACTTCTTTTTTAGCCGTAAAAATCGAATCAATTGTCCATTTTTGCGTCTCATTTTCTCGACGATAACGTTCAATTCTTAAAGTCTCTTTATTATCAGAATCTTGAAAAAAGGAAGCATTCACTTCTTTAAATTGATAGTTTTTAACTTTTGGGGTTTCTGTCAATGAATATTGAATTTCTTGAACATCATACACAATGAATGTTCCAAGTATTGGATAGAAAAACGACGTTCCTGTTTGTGGAGGTTGCACACAACCGCAATCTAATTCTTGACACGACCACAAACTAATGAGCATGAAAACAAAATGGGTAAAAACTGCAATAGCTTTTACCCACTTTGTTTTCAGATTCATGAAATATTTATTTTTCACTGCTGAATTCATTTTCAATATTGATTAATTTGCCGACGGTACTAACCATGCTTTTTGCAGGGTTAGTTGTTCTTCCGTTGGGTTTTCTGCCGCACTTAAAATATTTTTTTCTTCTACTTCTGGGATAAATAATTTACCTGTAAGCTTCACTTCTACTTTTTTATCACCCTCTTTACGTAGCACTACATAATTTACATCATCGCCTTCTTTTGCATTTGCCATAAACTCACTACGAGTTGTTCTGAAAGACGTTAAATCTAATTTCTGACCGTTCAAACTTACAAATTCATCGCCTGCTTTAAGTCCCAATTTCTTTCCTAATTCATCAATTCCATCTTCATCAATGATGAAAACGCCTTTTGTTTCTGGACTAATTCCTAAATTATAAACAGAAAAACCTAATGTCTTTTCTTTCTTTTTACGGCTTTTCAAATAGTCAATTCCTACACTTTTAAGGGTTTCTTGAATTGGCAATGGCTCTTTTCCTTCTACATATTTGGCAAAGAATTGACGAATTTCTGGGTATTTCGTAACCTCCGTAATTTTATCGAATAACTCATCATCATTGAATGATTTTTCTTTACCATAATATTTTGACAAATCACGCATTAGGTTCTGTGTTCCGTATTTTCCACCTGACAATTGGCGTAATTTTACGTCCAAACACAAACCAATTAACGCCCCTTTTTCATATACATTTTGGTATTGGTCTTTGTATTTTTCCAAGACATCAGCAGACATTACTGTAAACGGAACATCATCTTTATAACGGTCATTCATGTTGCTAATCTTTGATTTTAACATATTCAAATACATTGGCAAATCAATCAAATTATACTTCATCTGCATGTGACCCGCTGCGTATTCGGTCATTCCTTCGTACATCCAAAGGTGTTTTGACATTTTTGGTTTGTTAAAATCAAACTCTCCAATCTCAACCGAGTGGATACTTAAAGGCGTAACAATATGGAAAAATTCATGTGAACAAACGTCTTTCACGGTCTGAGAAAGTTCGTCAGACGAAGCTTCTGGCAAATAATAAAAAGATGAATATGAATGTTCTAATGCTCCATAGCTACCGTTTTTCAAATTATCAGAAAGCACAATCACGAAAGCATATTTCTTGATTGGCAAAGCACCTCCTAAATATTCTTTTTGAGCTTCCAAAAGTGTTTTTACGTTAGCTGCAATTTCGGCTGAAGTTGCTTTTTTGTTTGGAGAAAACACAGAAATTAAAATATCAGCACCACCTACTTTCAAAATAGTAGTATCTGGTTTGCAGTACATGATTGGAGCATCAACCAAATCATTGTAATTTGGAACAATGAATGTATCAGTTTTGGGATTTGTCTTAGCAGCAGTTAAAGAAGTTGCTCCATAAAAACCCGTTGGTTTTGTAAAAGTCACCTCATAAGTCTGACGTTTCATATCATCAAAATAGCCAATAAAACCGTGCGTATTGATGGCAAACAATTTGTTTTCTTCAATATCAGTTCCAGCAGGTTCAAACACATATTCTCCTGCAATTTCTGGAGAATCCCAAGTATCATCTACTAAATAAGTAACTTTATTTAAGCTTTTAGCTCCTTTAATTTTGTAGCTATTTTTATCTAACTTTTCTACTGAAAGAGCTTTCCCTGAGGCATCAAAAGCTTTGAAATCAGACACATAACGTCCAAAATCATAGTTTGCATACGTTCCGGGAACAATCTTTGGCATATTATAAACCACTTCTTCCTTCAACATTTTAGGCGTAATTAACGACACTTCCAATTTATCATTTTGGACTTTAGTTAAATCAATAAAAAACTGATAGTTGGTAGTTTGAGAGACTTTCTGACCGAAAGTATTTAGGCATATAAACAGTGCCGAAAGCGTTAAAAATTGAAATTTCATTCTATAATATGAGTTGTTGAAAATTAATAATGCAAGATAATAATCTTTGATGGGATATTAACGTAGAAATTGAGTGAAAGGTATATTTTTGGGGGGAGTTTATGAGGAGGTGAGGATTTGAGGAGGTGAGGATTTGAGGAGGTGAGGATTTTTGAGGAGGTGAAGATTTGAGGAGGTGAAGATTTGGGGAGGTGAGGATTTTTGAGGAGGTGAAGATTTAAGGAGGTGAGTTTATGAGTTCATGAGGAAGTAGTTTAAGCAACCTCACTCAAATCCTCAAAATCAAAT
>NZ_QGGO01000010.1:92242-112533 GCF_003148625.1 Arcicella aurantiaca
CTCAAAAAATCAAATCCTCAAAAAATCAAATCCTCAAAAATCAAATCCTCAAAAATCAAATACTCAAATCCTCCACCTAACTATGAAAGCAAAAATGCCGTTGGACTCACAAATTCAAATGAAGGACCAACATTGTAGCCTCTCTTATTTGGAAAAGGCATAGCACAAAGTTTTTCTGCTGACAATTTTATATCGTACATCGTTCCTATATTTTTATCCAAATCATTTGGCTTGCCATTAAAAACATCATGCAAACCAGCCAATAACGAATAATAACTGCTATTAAATTCGTTCATTCGGTTTTTAGCTTCTGAATTATCAGGAAGCATATCCGTTTTAGTATTTGGGTAAATAGGATAAACACCTGTACGTGAGGTATCAATCGGAATGGTTGGTCCTGTAAACGAATAACCATGTTCAGCATCTGGGTCTTTCACCAATTTTTGACCATAGTAAAGTTCCTCAAAACGATAATAATGGGCTAATTCATAATCATTTTCACCGCCCAAAGGAGAATCTTCCGTTCCTTCGCCTTGGTCAATGATGATATTGATAGCGTTGATAGCATCTTGTTTTGTAAGAATTGGGTATAATAAATTGGAATCAAAGAAATTTGAAGTCACTTGCAAAGCTGAATCTCCGGGTAAAGTATCTGGAGCAATTTCTTCAATTTTTGCTTGAATGGCATTATAAAATGCTCCAATCGTTGCAAAGGTTGGTAAAGTAGCTTTTGCCATTAAAGTCGGAAATTCAATTGGATGTTCTGGTTCTTCAATTTCCATAAAAACGTTTTTTACTACTTTTTTTGAAAACTTTTCAAGTCCAACCACAAAACCCGAACCACCAATTCCCATTGGTAAATTACCGGGATATTCGGGTACAAAATCGGGCGTATTTATCTTCGGATGTCCACCCAAAGCATTTAAAATATTGGCAGAAATTGTCATGTGAAGCATTTCTTCCACCACAATTGAATGAATGATGCTTCTGGCTCCCATATTGGTTTTTGGAATCAGCGAATACATCGCCGTTAAGTACGGCGGAATTGTTGAATGCTCTAACTCAATGGCTTTTTGAAGTAGAATATGTAACTCACAAAGCTCTGTTGCACGCTGAGCCATTTCTACATATTTTGAATCTATTTTTAACATGGTTGAGGTTGTTTAAAGGTTTTCAAATAAATTAGTGATTGATGGCAAAGGAGGCATTGAGCCATTTTTAGCTTTTACAGCTTCTTTGTATTTTTTCTGATTATCGCTCAAAGGTTCGTCGGCAGAAACGGTATTTTCATTTCTCGCTTTTACGCTACTCAATACCTTATTTGGCGAATTAATAATCGGATTTTCAAGCCATTTGAGAATAGTATTTCGTTTTGCATCGGATAAATCACGAGTTACTGGCATGTGCATGGTATCATGAATATCTCTTGAAAAGGCAAATTTTAGAATTTCTTTCTTCAAAATTAAATCATTCGGATTTGCCAAATTGACTAAATATTTACTCATAATCGGATACAAATTGGCATACTGAATCATGGTTGCGGAAATATCTGACCAAGTTGGCGTTTCTGGTACTTCAAAATAATCCCGTAAATGAAGCACAATATTACTGCCATCTCCTAAAGGTTCACTGACCGAATTGCTATAATCTAAGGTATAAACCTGTCCGTCAATGTAAACTCTTGGCGAGTTGATTTCATTTCCTGTAATTTCCAATTGCCCAAATCCATTGCTGTCTGTTTCAATCGTAGCTTGAAAAGTAATACCATCTTGCGGGAAATTATTTCCATAAATTTCACAGATTGGATTGGTAACAGGATTTTGAGGAATATTACGAGTGGCTTTCTCCAAAACCACATTTATAGTGGTATTGGGCAGGGCTTTTCCCCACTGATAACTGTAAAAATTAACGGTTACGGTCTGATTAGTATCAATTCGTTGAACAAAATTATCTGCTCGTACATATACGCCATCGATAGTTTCACGACCTAATAAAACGTATTGTCCAACATTGGTTGTAGAAGGTGTTAAAAGTAATAATTGGTTATTTTTCAGAGCTTCTACAATACTGTCGGGTAAATTATTGAAAGTCTGGATTCCTCCCAATTGACTAAGCCACTGATTTGAACCTGAGATATAAGAAACAATGCCGATTTCGGTAAACTGACTGGCATTTACAAATGTTTTTGTTGGTGAAGCGTTATTCGAAAAAGCATTATTGGGATTGGCAACACCAACAATTAATGTTTGCGTTGTGGAAATTGTACCTAAAGAGTCTGAAATAGGAAAACTATTACCAAAATCAATAGAAAGACGGTTGTTGTTTTCTTCCAACAAGAAATTATTAATGGTAAAATACTGAGACTGACTCTTGGGACTCACATTTAATACACCATAAAGTCGTCGGCAAGCGGCAAAATTGATTGGCTCTTGCTCAAACCAAGGTCCAATTGTACCAATGATTTTCCCTAAAGAAAAACGTCCGTCGGGAGCATGATTATAATAATATCCAAAAGCGTTGAGATTGACACTCAATTTATCGCCTTGCGTAGTTCTTTGTAATTCGGATAAAAAAGGTGAGGCTTCGATATTTTCACCCCAAACGAGATTTGTCAAAACAGATGTCCAACAAGCTCCATACGGCTGACCGTTTACACTACTTCCTGCTAATTGGCGAAGTTGCATATCTCTGAAACACGTAGGCTCAATGTCACCTTTCAAAAGTAATTCATTATCAGGCGTACAAATACGTATTTGTACACACCAAAGAGCTGAAACCATTTGAGCGTCTGGATCTAAATCAAGCATTTTCCCCGAAGGTCTTCCTTCTGAACCCGAAACAATTTGTCCAACAATAATATCCGCAGAAGGGTCAGTTACAGAAGTCCCATCTGGCATGGTTAATTGTTGAACAAAACAATTTTTGAAATTAAAAACGGCTCCTCCCTCAGGATTCCACCAACCGTTTGTACTTCCTGTACCATATTGTTGGAAGTTGCAACTAAAGGTGTCATTGTTATAATGCGTCACATCATTATTAACGGTTGAAACATCCGAGAGAAAATCTCCTGAAAAGACTAATCGTGGAGAATGTAAATAAGACATAGTTTTAGGTTTTAAAATTTAAGCTTTCATTAACTATTTTTAAAAGTCATACAGCAATTTCATAAATCATAACAATCTCAAAACAAGCATTTTATCAATTTATTCATCACCAATAACTAATCAGTATTTCATTAACTGATGGTATTCCAAATCACAAAATTTTGCAACCAAACACCTTTATATTTTTTGTAAACCCACAAAATTCTCCCAATTTCAGATGCCTTCTCCCCTGTTTGTTTATCGGTTGTGGTTTGATGATAAATGCTCCATTCATACGCCATTTCGCCTTTTACCTCAATATTTTGTGCTTGATATGTTATCTCAATTTTAAAGGCATCAAACCAGGATTTCAAGAATGCTACTCCTGCGGTTTTCCCACTTACAACGGGCGTATCAGGTACAATAACGGTAATATCTTCAGCTAAAACGGAAGCCATTAATTCCAAATTTCCTGTATTTTCGGCTTCTTGAACAATGAGACGGATTTTATCAATTTGTGTTTTTTCAGTATTCATCGTATTGATTTTTTGAGAGAATAATCCTTGAGTAAGAGCATAGGAATATCTGCTTCAATTTTTAAGAAATTGAAGGAAAATCTCTATTGATAATTCGGAATTAAAATACGGTGCTCTAAAATTTATTTAAGCAAGAAGAAATTAAGAATAGGAAGAATGAAGCCGAGACTTTATAGTTAAAATGGTATTTAGAATGTTACAATCGTAAATATATGGGGTTCTTCACAAATTTTAAAGAAGAAAATTCACTTTAATTAACGAAATCTATTTTTCGGTCATTGAGTAATTTTTAAGAAAAACAATCGCATAAAAAACGCCTGACTTCTAATAAAGAAATCAGGCGTTTTGTAACACAGACTTTAGTCTGTAAATATTTTTTTGATAAACTTACAGACTAAAGTCTGTGTTACTTCTATTCCCACTCAATAGTTGCGGGTGGTTTTGACGAAATATCATACACAACACGGTTTACACCTTTTACTTTGTTGATAATTTCGTTAGAAATATCAGCCAAGAAATCATAAGGTAAATGACACCAATCCGCCGTCATGCCGTCCACCGATGACACTGCACGTAAAGCCACAACACGCTCATAAGTACGTTCATCACCCATTACGCCTACCGATTGAATTGGTAAAAGCATTGCTCCTGCTTGCCAAACGCCATCATATAAACCTCTGTTTTTCAACCCGTTGATAAAAATATGGTCAACTTCTTGTAAGATTTGTACTTTTTCAGCCGTAATATCTCCCAAAATTCTGATTCCTAAACCTGGGCCTGGGAATGGGTGACGACCTAAAATAAACTGAGGAATTTCCAAAGTTTTACCCACCAAACGCACTTCGTCTTTAAACAAAGTCTTCAAAGGCTCAACTACCTGCAATTTCATATAGTCAGGTAAACCGCCTACATTATGGTGAGACTTAATCGTTTGTGAAGGACCTCCACTCACTGAAACCGACTCAATAATGTCTGGATAAATTGTACCTTGTCCCAACCATTTTACATCTTCAATCAAATGAGATTCTTGGTCAAAAACATCAATAAATGCCTTTCCGATTGCTTTTCTCTTTGCTTCTGGGTCAGTTAAACCTTCCAAAGCCTTATAAAATATATCTTTTGAATTAACGCCTTTTACGTTCAAACCTAAGTTTTTGTACGATTCAAGTACGTCTTCAAATTCATTTTTTCTTAATAATCCGTTATCAACAAAAATACAGTAAAGATTTTTGCCAATTGCTTTGTGAATCAACACCGCTGCTACCGAACTATCTACTCCGCCCGAAAGTCCTAAAACAACTTTATCGTCTCCTAATTGTGCTTTCAAAGCTGCCACCGTTGAATCTACGAAAGAATCAGCCGTCCAATCTTGTGAACAATTACAAACGCCAATTACAAAGTTTTTCAACATTGTTTTTCCTTCCAAAGAGTGCGTAACTTCTGGGTGAAATTGAATCCCGAAAGTTTGTTCTCCTTTAATATGGAAAGCGGCATATTTCACGTCGTCAGTTGAACCAATTACTTCAAAATCATCAGGAATTGACATAATGGTATCTCCATGCGACATCCAAACTTGATTATTTTCAGAAACACCTTCCAATAATGGACTTGGAGCAACCGTTTTCAAAGCGGCTCTTCCGTACTCACGGTGACCAGAATTATACACTTCGCCACCACCTAAAAAAGCCAATAATTGAGCACCGTAACAAATACCCAAAACAGGTAATTTTCCTCTGAAAAGACTTACGTCAACTCGTGGAGAATCTTCATCACGTACCGAACAAGGGCTTCCCGAAAGAATAATTCCTTTTACAGATTCGTCGATAGTTGGGATTTTATTGAACGGGTGGATTTCGCAGTAAATATTAAGTTCACGAACACGGCGAGCAATCAATTGAGTTACTTGTGAACCAAAATCAAGAATAATTATTTTTTCGGACATTTTTTTGGAGTGAATACTGCGGTTGTCTGTGCAAATACTGAAACGCATAGTTTGAGACGCATAGCCTGACAACGGCGAAAAAAACTAAAACGTAAATTTCGGGAAAATTTATGGTTTTAGGATAGAATATTGAAGACAATTCTAAAAATCGTTAGATAATTTTAATTTTTAGGCTTGAAAACCCTAAATAAAAGCATTTTACAGAATAAAACAGTTAATTGGAAGTCATTTTTACCACTTTTAAATGGCACATTTTATGTATCAAAATACCATTTTTGCATTATTCCAAGTTTTTAAGCTTTACAATGCTTATAGGTAGGAATATTGACTTTGATTTTTCAAAGAATGTGCATTTAACATTAGGATAATACAAAATTAATCTATAAATTCATTTAAGAAAACGCCCAAACAATGTCAAATCCTACTTAATTTAAAATAGGATTTTATGACAAACTCTGAGAGTTCTTTGACTATGAATTTGATATTCCTTGTTTTGGGTTTCCTATCTACAACTCATTAATTATTGAAAATTATTTGTAGATATTCAAGCAAGAAATAAGAAATCGCAAGTTCACGCAGAGAACTGCTCTAATGGGCAAATCTTTGTTAATTATCTATCAATTTAAACAGGGAGTGCGTATGAAATTACAAGTGCATTCAATTCACTTTGACGCTGACATGAAGCTGTTAGAGTTTATCCAATCAAAACTTAATAAATTGGATATGTTTTATGACCGAATTACTGGTGGTGAGGTTTTTCTAAGGTTAGATAAAGGAGATACCAAGAAGGTCAGAAGCAAAATGTTAGAAGTGAAAATTAATTTACCCGGAGGGACGTTATTTGTGAAGGAACAAGCCTCTACTTTTGAAGAAGCAATGGACATCGCCATTGAAGCATTAAAAGTTCAACTAAAAAAGTTTAAAGATAAAATCCAAGAAAAAGTAAATCCAACTCGTAACGTGCTAATTTCAATGGCAATGGAGAGTTAATCAGGAGAAACCATTTCTCTAACATACCAAAAAGGGTTGCTTTCTCACGAAAGCAACCCTTTTTTATTGGAATCCCATAAAATCATTTTGCAATAATATTAAAAAATCTTCTGCCTTTATTGTGTCCACAATAGGAAATGGAATGTCTTTCAATATATCTATAAAATCTGCACTAATAGCTATTGCACAATCCACAAATTTATTATCGTCTGGGTCGATTTCAATTAATTGCCAATTATAAAACGGCTCAATTTTATGAACATTTTTCAAATTAAGTAATTCTCTTAATTTCAAGTCGGTAATATCACATCCTAATCTTTTACTGATAACTTCGTCATATTCTGTCAAAATTTCATTACTCACGTACAAATCAAAAAAATTATTAGATAATGCCTGATAAATAAGGTGATATTTTGAATGTGAAGCTAACGATACCAGAAATACATTTGTATCCAAAACTATATTCATCAAAACTACTGATTAGTATCATTCAAAATTGAATCCATATCATCATTTGTCCAGTTGTTTTTTTCCCATGCAATATCTGCCATTTGCGAAAGACGTTTAGCAAAATATTCTCCTATTAAATCTTTGATTGCTAATAAATCACTATCAGCTACTTGATGTGAATATAGTTTCAATAGTTCTTGTTGAATATTGCTAAAAGGTGTTTTGTGAATTACCATAGTCCTAAGATTTTAAATTTCTTAAATAATTAGTTCAATTTATTCATAAATCTATAAAAATCCATAGTTTTGATAGAAAACAATATTTTTAAACACAAAAAGGGTTGCTTTCTCACGAAAGCAACCCTTTTTTATATCAGAGGTGTTAGTTTTTAGGTATTGGGTTTTAGTGTTTAATCTAACACCTAAAACCCAATACCTAACACCTTTTTTCTTACAAGCCAAACTTTGCTTTCACTGCATCAACAAAATCTAATTTCTCCCAAGTGAAAAGTTCTACTTCAACTTCTTTCACGGTTCCGTCTGGTCCTTTGAAAGATTTTTTAACTACTTCATTTTTACGTCCCATGTGTCCGTAAGCAGCAGTTTCTGAATAAATTGGGTTACGTAATTTCAAACGTTGTTCGATTGCATAAGGACGCATATCAAATACTTCTTCTAATTTACGAGCAATTTCTCCATCAGTTAAACCAACTTTAGCCGTTCCATAAGTATTTACGAACAAACCACATGGTTTAGCCACACCGATTGCGTAAGAAACTTGAACTAAGATTTCATCACAAAGACCAGCTGCTACTGCATTTTTAGCAACGTGACGAGTTGCATAAGCTGCCGAACGGTCAACTTTTGAAGGGTCTTTTCCAGAGAATGCACCACCACCGTGAGCACCTTTTCCACCATAAGTATCAACGATAATCTTACGACCTGTCAAACCTGTATCTCCGTGTGGTCCACCGATTACAAATTTTCCAGTTGGGTTGATATGATAAGTAATTGCATCATTGAAAAGTCCTTGTAATTCAGGTTTCAATTTAGCTTTTACTCTTGGAATAACGATATTGATAACGTCAGCCTTGATTTTTGCTAACATTGTTTCATCATCAGCAAAATCATCGTGTTGTGTTGAAACAACGATGGTATCAATTCTTTGAGGAACGTTATCGTCAGAATATTCAATAGTTACTTGAGATTTTGCATCTGGGCGAAGGTATCCGATTAATGCAGGTTCGTTGTTACGAATTTCTGACATTTCTTTCAAGATAGTATGAGCCAAATCCAAAGCCAAAGGCATATAATTTTCAGTCTCACGAGTTGCGTAACCAAACATCATACCTTGGTCACCTGCTCCTTGTGCATTTGCTTTTGACTCGAAATCATCAGCCGTTACTCTATCTACACCTTGATTAATATCGTCAGATTGGTCGTGAATCGCAGAAATAATACCACAAGAATTAGCTTCAAACATATATTCCGACTTAGTATAACCGATTTTGCGGATAACTTCACGGGCAATAGCCTGAACATCGAGATATGTTTTTGTTTTTACTTCACCCGCCAAAACTACTAATCCTGTTGTTACAAGGGTTTCGCAAGCTACTTTAGAAGAAGGGTCAAACGCCATGAAATTGTCAATCAATGCGTCTGAGATTTGGTCTGATACTTTGTCTGGGTGTCCTTCCGATACCGACTCAGAGGTGAAAAGATATGCCATTATTTATAATTTATGAAATATGAAAAATCTAATAATTCACAAATTTAAAAGGAATATTTTGATTTGACAATTTGGGTTGTCAAATAGCCATTTTATAGATAAATTATCTAACAAGTGTCATTTTTAAAGTTAATTAAATAAAAAATAGGCTAAAAAGCAACAATATTTCTATTATTCACAAAAACTTTAGTTTCGGTAATTTAAGAAGTAAGTCAACATCAGAATAACTTTTTAAATAAGACATTCCAAGCCGCTTTGATGAACGGAGGTTTAGGAACGGTATTGATAAGAGCAACATCTTCAAAAAATGAAGTATCCTCATCTAAAAACTTTAATACTTGAGAAGGTTTATTGTATTTGAATAATCGAGTAAAAATCTCATCTTGGGGTGTCCTATTTTTCAACATCACATTTAAAAGAACTGTATCTAAAAAGCCTTTCCAATGATTCGTTATCATACCATTTTTGATGTCTATATTCTGCTCCAATGACTTTACCAATCGCTGTAAAAAACGTTGACTTCTCTGAAAACTATACCCCGTAGAAGCCTTCACATATCCGCCCGATGTACCAATGCGGATAACCTTAGTCATGGGTAAAACTTCGTGCGGCTCATCAGACATCGGAACGATACCAAATTCGGTTTCAGAAATCTGATATTCTTCAGGTTTTATCTGATAATCACCTACTTTTAAAGTTTCTTCTATGTATTTTTTCAGATAAAATTCATACTCTAAATCTTCGATAAGATTATCTGAAAAAATAGTAAATTCAATCAAAGCCTTTGTTTCAGAATGAGGCAAAACATAGACAAATCGAAGTTCATTTTTTTGTTCAGTTCTGAAATCAAAAAGAGTAGGTTCATTAACTTTAAAGACTGGTTTTGATGTTTCAATGACCCAACCTTTAAAATGTTGAAGCATATTGTGGTAATCAGGATTATTATATTTGGAACGAAATGAGCTATCAAAGACAAATTCGGAGGCGTAAAAGTCGCCTTTGTTTGTTTTTACGGTTTCGGAAACTTCTAAAATATCAGCTTGTAAAAAAGTAATATTTGGATTTTGTTTCAATATCGGAATAACATAATTGTAGAAATCAATGCCCCGAATCATTTTGTAAGTATATTGCTGAATATCAAGAAATTGAGAAAAATTATCAGTTCCATGAAACCAAACTCCTTTCCATTTTTGAGCGATAATTTCTTCATAAGGCGATTGTCCTTTTTCCCAAAAACACCACGTATGGTCGTTGGTATTTTTTACATCACGGTCTATTATGAGGATAGATTTATTCCGCAAACTTGACTGATTGAGATAAAAAGCTAAAGAAAGCCCCGCCATACCTCCGCCTGCAATGATGTAATCGTAAGTATTTGGGGAATTTTGGTTATTTTTGAAAGACATATTTATACAGTTCGCTTACGGAAGATAACAATAAAAAATCCCGTAAGTTTTGAATCTTACGGGATTTTTTTATTGTAGGACAGGTTTCCAACCTGTCTTTTACAAAATTGACAGGTTAGAAAACCAATGTAGTTTAGTTTATAAGTTATTATTTGGGCAAACTTCCCGAAAGTTTAAAACTTTCGGGAAGTTGAATCGGCTTAACTAAACGATTTTGGATTAAAAACCTTTACTACAAATTATATATGTTTCTCAGCGTGATAACTACTTCTTACCAAAGCTCCAGATTCTACGTAATTCAAACCACGTCTTAAACCTTCTTCTTTGTACATTGCGAACGTATCTGGATGAATCCACTCAATAACTTCGTGGTGCATTTTAGTTGGTTGTAGGTATTGTCCTAAAGTCAAAACGTCTAACCCATTTTCTACCAAATCATCCATTGCCTTGAAAACTTCGTCTTGTGTTTCGCCCAAACCTAACATAATACCCGATTTAGTGCGTTTCCCAAATTCTTTGGTACGTTTGGTTTGTTCTAAACTACGAGCATATTTTGCTTGCGGACGCACATTTCTGTATAATCTCTCAACGGTTTCCATGTTGTGAGAAACCACTTCTTGTCCACCTTCAATCATTCTGATAAGGGCATCCCAATTTCCTTTTGTGTCAGGAATAAGCGTTTCAATCGTTGTACTTGGCGATAATTCTTTCACTTGTACAACGGTTTGATACCAAATTTCAGCCCCTTTATCTTTCAATTCGTCACGGTTTACCGAAGTCAGAACGGCGTGTTTTACTCCCATTAATTTAATTGCCTCAGCTACACGACGTGGTTCGTCTGCATCATATTCATTTGGACGACCCGTTGCTACTGCACAGAATGTACATGAGCGAGTACACACGTTACCCAAAATCATAAAGGTTGCTGTGCCTGCTCCCCAACATTCACCCATATTTGGGCAATTGCCTGATTGACAGATAGTATGTAATTTATTTTCTTCTACGATATTACGTACACGAGCGTATTCTTGACCGATTGGCAATTTTACACGAAGCCAATCTGGTTTTTTGTTATGTCTTGTAGCCGCAGGAGCTACTACTGGTAATTCTATCATTTCATTTAAGGGATTAGGTTTTAGGTTTTAGGGATTAGATTATAGGGAAAACTTTCACCTAAAACCCATTAACTAAAACCTCAGACCTCATTATCGCACAAATTTAAGACTGATTAAAATAAAAACGTCAATAAAATGAAATTGGTTTTCATTTTATTGACGTTTAGTTGAATAATATTTCTATTTACTGGGTTTATTCTTATTTCTTTCCTCCAAAAAATACTGTTAAATATCCCGAAGTAAAAACGCTTCTATTTTCAGCAAAAGCCATAATATTCATTTTTTGGGTATAGGCTTCTGCCAAAAAACCTACCTCTAAACTAATATTAGACTGACGAAAAGCATCTAATTCAAAATTGAGAGCAGCTTTTAAGTTAACGCCCGGAACAAATTTTGCCTCTCCAAGTCCTTCAAACAAACCACCACTACCTGCTATATTACTGGACGTATGTTTTTTAGGGTCAAATATTTCGTCTCTTGTAATTCCTCTACCGTAATAAACTTGAACATAATAGGGTTTTAACAATCCAATGGTTGGACCTGCGGCTAAAATTCCATTAACATTAACGCCACCTTCTGATGATTTCCTGAATAAATTTATCTCACGCCCATATTGTGGACGAATAGCAAAAAGATAATTCTGTTTACCATAAACATAACTTCCACCTGTTCCTCCTACATTGGCAGTACTTTCTTTCAAGTGGTTTACTGTCACTATTTCAAGACCAATATAGTGAAATTGGCGATGCAAAGCATTGTTATTAATAGCTATTTCTTTGCGGGCTGCAATACCTCCTAAAAGCCCAGAATTAGTATTGGTTGTTAGCCCAAATGATAATATGGATTTAAAGTTTTCTTCATCTGTTACCTCCTTTGAGGTATTTTTTGTTGGTGCATTACGTCTTTGAGCATTGACTCTATCAGTCAATATTAAAGATAATGAAAGGATGAGAGATATAGTTAGTAGTTTTTTCACGGGACAATTACTCGATTCAAGAGATTAATTTTTCATAAAAATACGGATTCGGCTTCTATTTGTGTTAATTTAGGCTAAAATATAATAAGGAAAAAACGATTTGCGAAAAGCGAACAAAACAACTTGCTAAATAGTGGTTAGGCTTTAGTTGTTAGCATTAGTGTTGAAACTCACTATTAATGAGGACATTCCAACATATTCAACCATAATTGTAACGACGAACCGCCTAATTCATAACGAATACTTACTTATCAATGTTTTAAGTTATTTTGTTTTGGTAAACCTAAATATTTTTAACCAATATTAACTATTATCAATGACATTATTTGATAAAGAATAGTTGTCTTAAATCTTAATAAACTAAACAATAATTAATATCATGCCAACAGTAAAAACCTCTTATTTGGGCGACCTACGTACCTCATCAATTCACTTACAATCTGGTAATCAATTAATTACAGATGCTCCAACTGACAATATGGGCAAAGGAGAAGCATTTTCTCCTACCGATTTATTAGCAACAGCTACGGGTACATGTATGCTTACGACGATGGCAATTGTTGCTCAAAGAGATGAAATAGAATTAGCGGGGTCTGAGGTGGAAGTAACTAAG
Source organism: Arcicella aurantiaca (assembly GCF_003148625.1). Classification (GTDB taxonomy): domain Bacteria; phylum Bacteroidota; class Bacteroidia; order Cytophagales; family Spirosomataceae; genus Arcicella; species Arcicella aurantiaca. The sequence continues at coordinate 105,082 of NZ_QGGO01000010.1, forward strand.
ATTATGTCTCAAACGCCTCCTCGTAAAGTGGCTCGCTTAGAGATAAACTTAAAAATGAAAGCAAATATTGCCCTTTCTGCTGAGCAAATTAAGAAATTAGAAAATACCGCTCACAAATGCCCAGTATCGTTAAGTTTACATCCTGATGTTGAACAAGTCGTAAATATCGAATGGCTTTAATCGGAGAAGAATAGAGTTAAGGGTTATGCCTTATAAAGAATGGGAAAGCAGATAAACATATTTGTCAATCATCTTCCCCATTTCCCCTTAACTCCTTCCCTATTTCTCCTAACTACGCAACTGCTCCTTCTAATTCAGCAAACGAAATTTCAAAATGCGATGCCTCATAAACACATTCTCCATTTTGAATAATTAATACCTGTGGCGACTGATGCTCTACTTTGAAAAGATTAGCAATTTCATTTGAAATTGGTCTATAACGAAGTAAATCCAAATAATAGGGTTTCAATTCGCCTACTTTTTCTTGTTTCCAATTTCTTTCCAAACGATTTAAGGCTGTTGATGAAATTGAACAAGTTGTGCTGTGCTTTAAAATCAATACTGGATAATTATATGATTCTTCTTTAATAGTCTGTAATTGTTCTACTTCTGTTAATTGATTCCAATTCATTTTTTAATAATTTGAGTGAATAATTGATACCGTATTGACAATTTTTAATGTAAAAAGGTTTCGTTCAGATGATACAAGTTTCAAGGGAAACAATCTCAGTCTATGATAAGGTTTCCCAGACAAAAGCCAGTAAAACGTTACCATTTTTTCAAGACAAACTGTGTCGGTTTTTGTTTAGAAAGCATCAATAAAATACCTCCATACGTTAATCCTTCTAACAATTTGGTTGCTCTATAAGGTGAAATATTAACCAATTTGGCATATTCTTTCGCCGTAACTTTCATATTTCTTTTTAGATAAATTATCAAGGCTTTTACGTTGGGTTGAGCCAAAAGTTCTTTGTCAACGGTATCGTCATATTTATCTAAAATTTGAGTCATTTCTTTTGTAACGGGCGTAGTTTGGTCGTTGGCTCTTACAAAAACGATACTATTTTGCTTTTCATCAATGGCTTCGTGGGGCTTCTGCGAGCTTTCTTGCACATTGACAATCAACACTTTACGCTTTCCTTCATGCGTGTATGAACTATATTGAATGTCTATGGGCGGAACAACTAACTCATTTGCCGCTTGAATAATCTTGGTCATTTCTTCTAATTCAGAACAACCTTTGATTGTTTTATCATCGTCAACACCTACCACCAATTTTCCTCCAGATGTATTACTAAAAGCGGCCAAAATGCGGGCGGCTTTATGAGGATTTTCAATTCTACTTTTAAATTCTAAATGAATAGATTCTTTTTGTTTGAGTAATTTCAGAAATTCTTTTTCTATCATCAATAAATTGTTTATTTGAGTAAATTTACCATAAATTTAAGAATAGACTATTCACTTCATCTCAAAACATACCACTACTTGAACTCCGATATTCCACAAACTCCCATAAAAGCCTACGCATTTCTTCTTTTAGGCGTTTTTTGTATTGGCTGGTCCGCCATTTTCGTAAAAATGGCGGACGCTCCTGCCCTGACTTCTGGTTTTTATCGTTACTTTTTTTGTTTCTTGGGCTTATTCCCGATTTGGCTTTACAAAAAAATAAAAATTCCTAATACCAAAACTCTTTTATTAATCTTTTTGGGGGCATTATTTTTTGTGTTAGATATGAGCCTTTGGAATCTTTCTATTCTAAAAACGACGGCATCAGTTTCTACTTTATTGGCAAATAATGCTTCTGTTTTTGTGGGATTAGGCTCGTTATTTATTTTCAAACAAAGACTTTCAAAAATCTATTGGATTGGGCTTTTTGTGGCAACTTTTGGTGTTTTTTTAGTAGCAGGACGAGATTTTGTAGAAAATCCAAATGTAGGAATCGGACATTTAATGGCAATCGGAGCTGCCGTTTTTTATGCAGGTTATATGCTTTTAACTCAGCAAGTGAGAGGAAGTATTGATACCGTTAATTTTATGGGTTGGTCGCTATTGATTTGTATGATTTTGGCATGGCTCATTTGTTGGCAACAAGATTTACCCATGCTTCATTTTTCTCACAAAACATGGCTTTCTTTTGCTCTTTCGGGGCTTTTTTGCCACTTAATTGGCTGGCTTTCTATCAATTATGCCTTAGGTTTTTTACCTGCTTCTATTGTTTCGCCAACGCTGTTAATTCAACCTGTTTTAACCTCAATTATTTCATTTTTCTTACTTCACGAAATACTCAGAACTGAACAAATTATTGGTGGAATAGTTGTTCTGTTTGGTGTTTATTTGGTGAATAGAGGAAAATAAATTGTGAATTAGTAAGTTGTGAATTGTGAATAAATGATGGACAAATATTTTGAGAAATTCACAACTCACAATTCATAACTCACAATTTCCTATCCGAATGCCCTAAACTGCGTTCTGGACAAACAATATCTCTGACGATTTGTTTGATTTCTTTAGCTTCAGGAAAATGTCCTTCACGTTTACGGTCGAAAATGAGTTGGTCATTGAGTGATATTTGGAAACGTCCTGCAATTTCACTTGGACGAAGACTAACTTCTGCTAAATCATCCGAAAAAGTAGTCAATAATTCTTGTGCTAACCATGCCGAACGCATCAGCCAATGACATTTTGGGCAGTATTCTATCGTTATTTTAGGTTTCATATTTTAAAAGTAAGCGATTTGCGAAAAGCGAATATACTGACAATCTGTGTTTCAATAGATTCCATCTTTCACAAGTCAGAAAGAAATAATTAAAAATAGCGTAAATATTTCTGAAATTTACGCATCATTTATAAATCAACAAATTATGACCATTGAATTAAGAAGCGACACATTTACAAAACCTACTCCCGCCATGTTGGAAATCATGTTTTCTGCAACTGTTGGAGATGATGTTTTTGAAGATGACCCAACCGTAAAAGAACTTGAAGAAAAAACAGCTCAAATATTTGGCTATGAAGCTGGGCTTTTCTGTACGTCGGGAACAATGACGAATCAAATTGCCATTAACGTTCACGTCAGACAAGGCGATGAAGTCATTTGTGATGCACTCTCGCACATATACTTATACGAAGGTGGCGGCATTGCGGCAAATTCTTTGGCTTCTGTCAATTTATTGCAAGGAAATCGTGGAAGATTAACGGCTGAGCAAATTGTTGAAGCAATACAACCTGATAATATTCACCATCCCATTACTCGTTTGGTTTCCTTAGAAAATACCGTCAATAAAGGCGGAGGAGCGTATTATGACCTTAGTGAAATACAAAAAATCAAACAAGTTTGTCTTGAAAACAATCTTCCTTTACATTTAGACGGAGCAAGAATTTTCAATGCTTTGGTTGAAACAAAAGAAAGTCCTTTAGAATACGGAAAAGCATTTGACTCAATGTCTATTTGTCTGTCAAAAGGTTTAGGAACGCCCATTGGTTCGGTACTTTTAGGAACAAAAACGTTCATTAAACAGGCTCGTAGAGTAAGAAAACGTTTGGGTGGTGGTTGGCGACAAGCGGGTTATTTGGCAGCAGCGGGCATTTATGCTTTGGACAATAACGTAAATCGTTTGGTGCAAGACCATGCTCGTGCAAGAGAAATCGGGAAGATTATGGAACAATTACCAGAAGTAGAAGAAATTTATCCTGTTGATACCAATATCGTTATTTTCAGACTGAATGATAAAATTTTATCGTCGGATTATGTTCAAAAGCTCCATGAAAAAGGCATTAAAGCAGCAACTTTCGGTAAACATTTAGTTCGTTTCGTAACTCATTTAGACTTTACGGATGAACATTTGGAGGAATTTAGGAATAAGATTATAAAGTGATGGGAATGTGAGATATTATCCATTTAAGCTTTTCTAAATTGTTCCAAAATTTATATTATTTCAGTTTAAACGCTGACAGGGTCTTGAACCCTGTCAGCGTTAGGTGACTTAAATCTCAATAATTCCTTACGACTTTATGGACTTAAACACTTACGACTCTCAAAAACTTAAAACCTACTTCTTCGGTTCATTCAATTCAATTACATAACCATCTGGGTCGGTAACATAAATTTGATAAGCACCATCAAAACGTTTCTGGCGATGATATGGTACATTTTTTTCTTTTAAAAATGCCTCAATTCCATCAGCAGAATTTGTTGGGATTGATAACGAAAAATGAGCTCCATTTTTATCATTATTGGCAACAGGGTTTTCCCTTCCTAACAATAAATGAAGTTCTTGACCTGGGGCAATTTTAAACCAACGTCTGATAGCTAAAAGATTATCAGGTACATCTAAAGGCGACAAACCGATAATTTCACGATAAAAAGTAACACTGGTTTTCAAGTCTTTAACTGCCAATCCCACGTGATTGTACGATAAAATAGTGATGCCTTTGGTAGGCTCTGTTCCCTGACTTATTCCTTGAAAAGCATTCAAGAAAAGACAAAAAGCAAGTATTGTATTAAATATTAATTTCATTGTTTGATTGTTTTTGGATAAAAAAATAAAATCGAGACGAACTTACTTCTTTAGTTTTTTATTCTTATCCTCCTGCTGAGATATTATTTTAAGATACTGCTCAACATCTAATTTTTTATTCGCTAAAATCTTCTTGTCTTTATCTAAAAATAATAAATTTGGATAAACCGTAGTATTGAATTTATTGGTAAAATCAGTTACCATGTGCGAGTCAAAAACATTGATAAATCGCTGAGTTTTGAATTCTTTAACAAAATTTAGCCATTTCTTTTTGTCTCTTGTACCACAAGCCATGTAAACTTTCACGCCTTTGGCAGCCAATTTTGGATATTCGTCCAACAGTTTTTTAGTTGTTTCTTGGCAATGGTGACATTCTGGGTCATAAATCATCACGAGCGTATAATTTGCTTTTACGCCATACAATGGAGTGTACACATCCAAAGTATCAGTCATGTCCATGTTAGAAATTTTATTACCTAACAAAACAGGCTTCATTTTCATCACATACTCTTTATTACGACGGATAGAAGACGTATCCCAACCAGACTCTGGGTCGTTAATAATGTATTTTTCTGCAATATGAATGTAGGCTTCTTCACGTCCCATAATCTCGGCAGCAATGAATTTTTGAGCAAATTTTCCTACAATATATTTGCGTAAATCTGTTTTTCTTGGTGTTTTCTCAATGAGAGCATCCGCAATCTGAATAATAGTATCAGGTTCAAAATAACTAATATTTTGAAGATAGGTATCCATTTTTTTTCCGATAAATGGCGTGCGTAACATACGTTCGTCGGATAAATTGATATTGTCCCAATAATGCTTAAAATAGTAATTTGACTGATTGATGGTATCTTGTAAAGTTGGTTTGGCAGGCATAGGAGGCACTTCAATATCAACGCCTGCACGAAGAATATTACTGGCAAAAGTTCCTGTATGTTTTTGAACGTAATCTTTCTGAAATTGCTCTAATTCAGCATAAATAGCTTGTTTTTGAGTTGGATTTGCCCCTTTTAATTTCTTGGCTTTAGCGTTGGCTTGGGCTACAAAATCTTGAAATAACGATGCTTCAACCGAACCTTTGATTTTGAGATTATTGGTATAGTCGGCAGTGTCGGTTTCCATTAAAAAATTTTGGTCGTTAATAACCAAATCAAACATTCTACTACGTCCCATTGCTACTACATAAAAGCCAAGTGGCAATTTCTTGTTTCCCTTAAAAACCGCCAAGCCAGAAGCATCTATTTTAGCAGTATCCTGCGACAAGAAGGTATCTTCGTAATGATGAACTAAATAAAGCGTAGAATCTTTTAATCCTTTGATTTTAAGTTCGATACGATGTTGGGAAAAAGTGGTTTGTGCAATAAAAAGTAGAGCAATTAGGGCGATAATGTTTTTCATTGGAAAGTTTTCTTAAACCTTTTAGTTTTAATGTTAACGAAATTAAGAAGAATTTATTCAAGAAATTTATCCAACGAATACTTTAACATTCATTAACAAAAATGCTCTTATTGAAAACTTATCAAAAAGGATTATTTTTGTAACACAGACTTTAGTCTGTAAGCATAAAACTTACAGACTAAAGTCTGTGTTACTAAACCAATAAAATATGCCCATTCAAAAAGTAACTAAAGAAGAAATTCTTACCAAATCATTAGAGGTTTTTCGCCATAGAGGATACCACAATACTTCTATGAACGACCTTGCTCATGCCGTAGGGTTATTGAAAGGCAGTTTTTATCATTATTTTGACAGTAAGGAAACCTTGATGAAAGAGGTTTTGATGAGTGTCAATATTCTTTTGCAGGAAGAGGTTTTTCCAATTGCTTACAATTCTAATTTGCCTATCCAAGAGCGAATGGAAACGATGTTAAAACGATTTTCAAAAACAGTTTTCAATAAGGAAGGAGGTTGTATTGTTGGGAATACCATTTTGGAAACAGTCAATCTTTACCCACAATTCAAAGAAGTTTTACAAGAAATTCTCACAGGTTGGACAAACGCACTCACGCATTTGTACTCATATACGCACGCACCCGAAAACGCAAAAAAATTAGCTGAGCAGTCCATTATGGAATATGAAGGAGCTATTATGATGGCAAAACTTTATGGCGAAAGTTACTACTATAAAGATTGCTACATTCGCACTATGGAACGTTTAAAGGCTTAGTTTACTTGCAACTCGTATTATATCCTGCAAATTTCCACTTACTCAATATCTTATTAAACATTTGATAATCAGGCATATTTTATCCAAATTGTGTGAAATATATTTTATCACATAAACCCAAACATAATATGGAAACGAATACCCTTCCGCTTGAAAAAGAATTAGAACCAATTTTCACCAAACAATTACCCTCATTTCCTGATAATATCAAAGATTTGTTCGTTAAAATAGCTCCGTTTTTAGCTATCATCAGTGTTGTTTTTGGCGTTTTAGGAGCTGGACTTGGCACTCTACTTTCTCCTTTTGCATGGTTTGCAGGTAATTTTTCTTATGGAATCGGGATGATTTTCTTGATTGTTATGGTGGTTTTGCAAGCCTTAGCAATTCCGAGTTTATTTAACTTGAAAAAAGATGGTTGGAGATATATGTATTATGCCCAATTTATAAGTGCTATCTATAATTTATGTATGGGGAATTGGTTCAGTGGACTTATCGGTGCATTTATAGGTTTCTGGATTTTATTTCAAATAAGAGAGAAATATAGTTAAGAGTTATGAGTTAAGAGTTAAGAGTTATGAGTTAAGAGTTAAGAGTTATGAGTTAAGAGTTATGAGTTATGAGTTAAGAGTTAAGAGTTAAGAGTTAAGTGGTACGCCCTCCTTAACTCATCTCTCATAAACTCATAAACCCTAAACTCATAAACTAATAAACCCTAAACTCATAAACTAATAAACCCTAAACTCATAAACTAATAAACCCTAAACT
>NZ_QGGO01000010.1:112583-189322 GCF_003148625.1 Arcicella aurantiaca
TAAACTCATAAACTAATAAACCCTAAACTCATAAACTCTTCCCTCATAAACCTTAACTCCCCATTGCCGCTTTTTTGGCAGGAAAATATGAAGCAATCATCGTGATAATTACCACTACTAAAGCCGTAAAGAAGAAGTCCCAAAATTGTATTTTTACAGGATAAGCATCAATCAACGCTCCAACAATTCCCATCGAAACTAATCCGTAAGTTTGTTGTAACCAACACAATCCAAAGCCTAAAACCAATCCTACAACTGCTCCCGAAAAAGCTACAATTGCCCCTTCTGATAAAAATATTTTTTGAATCATTCCTGCGTTTGCCCCCATTGCGTAGAGCGTTTTAACGTCTTCTTTTTTCTCAATTGCTAACATTGACAAGGAGAAGAAAATATTAAAACTGGCAATGCCGATAATAAAAGTTAAGGTCAGGAACACAAATAATTTTTCAATCTTAATGGCTCTCAACAGACTGGCGTGCTGTTCATCTTGATTTTGAACGGTGAAACCTCCACCCAATGCTTCTTTTACAGCTTTTTGCACTTGACTAATCTCCTCAGCATTAACCACTTGTATTTCTAAAGAAGTTCGTTCGTCGTTATAATCGAATAGATTTTGAGCAAAAGTCAGTGGAGCAAAAATATAATTATCATCGTATTGTTGTTCAATTGAGAACACACCCGACGGAATCAAACTCATTTTATTAAAAGCATCACTCGAAGTAAAATCAATTGTTTTAGAATTGGTATTTCTTGGATACCATAATTCTAAAGGCGTAAAAAAAGCATCAACATCAACACCTAAAGTAATGGCAACGCCCGAACCTACAATTCCATGACTAATTCCGTTTTCTTTCAGTTTTAATTTACCATCAATCAATGATTTTTTCAGACGGTCTTGTTTCAAAAAATTATCATCTACGCCTTTCAAATTAACCACCATTTGGGCATCACGATAACGTACCAAAACGTTTTCTTCGATGACCTGATTGATATTTTTTACACCATCAATCTTACTCAACTTTTGTACAAGCAATGGCGGACAATCAAAATGTTTGCCTTTAATTGGTGTAATTTTTAAATCGGCATCAAAACTTTTAAAAAGTCCACGCTGAAAGTCTTCCAAACCATTAAAAACTGATAAAACCACGACCAAAGCCATCGTTCCGACACCAACTCCCAACATTGAAATCATGGAAATTAGCGAAATAAACGAGGTTTTCTTTCGTGCAAAAAAATATCTTTTGGCTATGTAAAGGGGGAAGTTCATCAGAAAATATTATTGAGAAAATGAGAATATCAAGCTAATTTCTCTACTTAAAAACAAAATTAAAACCTTTTTCCGTTTAAAACCTTCCTGTCAATTATTTAAAGTCTATAAGATTCAAATTAGACAAATATTTAGTGACCCTATTTAAACTTTTGCTCTTATTTTTTGCAGAATTAAATATTTATTTCTTTCTTGAAGAAGATTAATAGATATTACGCTAAACCATGAAAATTATAGCCATTCACAATACGTTATGGACTCACTACAAAGGCGATATGTATTCTCGTATATACAAACGTCTCGAAGCAACAAATCAATATGATTTTAGTGTAATTCATTTAGCCACTACCGAACATGGAAGAAGTGTTTTGGGCAATGCAGATTTGAATGAACACCAATATCCTTACGAAGTATTATTTGATACAGATTTAGAGAAAGTTTCGTCTAAATCCAAGACAACTCACCTCCTCAAAAGAGTCATTTATCATCGTCCACAATTAATTTATTTGAATGGCTACTATGATGTATCTTATTGGGCAGTAATTGTTTATGCCAAAACAAAAGGTATCAAAATCATTATTGATAGCGAATCCAATGAACAGAGTCGGGAAAGAATTTGGTGGAAAGAAAGCCTCAAAAAAGTAATTCTGACACAGTTGGACGGTTATTTATGCTTAGGGACAAAAGCAACTGAATACTTACTAAAATTAGGTATTAAAAAGGAGAAAATTCTAAGTACAAGAAACATAGGTATCGCCAATGATAAAGTTTCAGCCTTATATAAAACAGCTTATGCCCAAAGAAATCACACAAAAGAACGCCTAAATCTTCCACAATTTAATTTTATTTATGCAGGAAGATTTAATCCTATCAAAAACCTAAAAATGCTCATTGAAGCCTTTGGAGAAATTTCACAAACACATCCTTTTTCAAAACAGTGGGGATTGATTTTAAGTGGAGATGGTACTGAAAAAGAAGATTTAAAAGCGTTGGTTCAATCGAAAAAACTGGCTAATATCTTTTTTCTTCCCTCCTGTGAATGGCACGAAGTTCCCGCACGATACGCACTGGCAGATGTTGCCGTTTTGCCCAGTTTGTTTGAACCTTTTGGCTTTTTAGTGAATGAAGCACTCGTTTACGGAATGCCCATTATTGTGTCAAATAGATGTGGAAGTGCTTATGATTTAGTAAAAGATGGAGAAAATGGTTTTGTATTTGAACCTACCCTAAAATTTGAACTCATGGAAAAAATGCAAACCATGATGAATCAATCTGACAACCTAAAAACAATGGGACAAAAAGGACAAAAATTAGTAGAAAAATTTCATCCTGATGCCATTTGTGAAGATATTATTAACGCATTCGATACCGTCCTAAAACCATAAAACTATGATAAAAAAAATACTCGTAACGGGTGGAGCTGGCTACATAGGCTCGCAATTAGTAAGAATTTTACTTCATGAAGGCTATTTTGTAAGAACGATTGATTCGTTGAAATTTGGAGGAGATGCCTTAATTGATGTATTTAATCATCCACAATTTGAATTTATAAAAGGTGATATTTGCGATGAAAAGGATATTCGGACAGCTTTAAAAAATATGGATGCGGTTTGTCACTTAGCAGCCATTGTGAGCGACCCAACTTGTAAAGCCTTTCCCGAAGAAGCAACGATTGTTAATGTCAATGCGTCTATAATGTTACACAAAATTGCTCAAGAAATGAACATCAAACGGTTCGTATTTACCTCTACTTGTAGCAATTATGGGAAAATGACCGACCCTAATTTATTCCTCGACGAAACTGCTGATTTAAGACCTGTATCGCATTATGCAGAAACAAAAGTGGCTTTTGAACAGTATTTATTAACACAACCTAACACCAATATTTGTTCTACCATTCTTAGGTTTTCAACAGTTTATGGAATATCGCCACGTACACGGTTCGATTTAACAGTCAATGAATTTACGAGAGACGTTAGCGTTGGCAATGATTTACAAATTTATGGAGAAAAGTTCTGGCGACCGTATTGTCACGTATATGACTTAGCGAATGCCGTTGCTTTAGTCTTAAAATCAGAGGAAATTTTAGTTAGAAATGAGGTTTTCAATGTTGGCAATACCGAAGAAAATTACACCAAAGAAATGCTTTGTAACGAAATCAAAAAAGTTATTCCTGAGATGAAAGTCAGTTTTGTTCATAAAGACGAAGACCCCCGTGATTATCGGGTAAATTGTGATAAAATCAAGCAAAATTTAGGCTTCAACATCACAAAAAAAGTACCTGATGGCATTGCAGAAATTCACCGTTTAATTCAATCAGGTTTAATAGAGGACTCATTTTCAAATAAATACAAAAACCTACAATCATAATGATACCATTATCAGTCCCTAACCTATCTGGCAATGAGTGGCTCTACATAAAAGATTGTTTAGATACCAATTGGGTTTCGGCAACGGGTTCGTATGTAGATAAATTTGAAAAACTTATTGCTGAGTACACCCAAACAAAATATGCCGTAGCTGTAAGTAGTGGCACAACGGCTTTGCACATTAGTTTGTTGTTGGCAGGAGTTAAACAAAACGATTTAGTCATTACCAACAACCTGACCTTTGTAGCAACTGCCAATGCCATTAAATATTTAAAAGCAGACCCAATTTTGATGGATATTTGTCCTGATACATGGCAAATTGACACCAATTTATTAGCCCAATTTTTGGATAAAGATTGTGAATTTATAGATGGTTTCTGTTTTCATAAAGTGTCTAAAAGGAGAATTAAAGCCATTTTGCCAGTTCATGTTTTAGGAAATATGGCTGATATGAAATCTCTTGTAACATTAGCCGAAAAATATAATTTAACCATTGTAGAAGATGCAGCAGAATCTTTAGGCTCGCTTTATCACAAAAAACACGCTGGTAATTGGGGACAAATGGCAACGTTAAGTTTCAACGGCAATAAAATAATTACGACGGGAGGTGGCGGAATGATTTTAACCAATGATGAAAAACTTGCCAAAAAAGCTAAACATTTAACAACACAAGCCAAAGCCTCTTCATTCGACTATTTTCATGATGATTTGGGTTACAATTACCGTTTAGTAAATATTTTGGCGGCAATGGGCGTTGCTCAGGTAGAACAATTACCTCAATTTGTGGAAAGTAAACGAGCAATTGCCACTAAATATAATGAGCAATTAACAAAAATAGAAGGGGTAAAAATCCAAGAAATTAAGGATAATGTGTTCAGTAATTGTTGGCAATATGTAGCTCTCTTTCCCAATAAATTGGAATTGATAAAGCATCTCCAAAACGAAAAAATCGAAATCCGTCCGTTATGGATTCCGATTAATGAATTGCCCATTTTTGCTAAAGATTTATATGTAAGTGATTTGAACAATGCCCAGCAAGTATCTCAAATGGGGCTTATGCTTCCGTGTTCAACTTCCATTACCGACCATGAAATTGAAAAAGTCATAGCATCAATATTGACTTTTTACCAAACCTAAACCATGAATCAATATGTCAAACTTACCTGTATCTGCAATTATTATGGCTGGAGGGAAAGGTACACGCTTATTACCTCTTACCAAAAATTTACCCAAACCACTCTTAAAAATCAACCAAAAACCCATTTTATCATGGATTATTGAATTACTTTGGGAGCATCAAATTACTGACATTTCGGTATCGGTTAGCTATTTGGCAGAATCTATTGTTGAATTTTTACAACAAGACGAACAGTATGATTCTATCAAAATTCTTACAGAAGCAACCCCTCTTGATGACATTGGCATTTTAGGAATTACTAACCCCAATTTCTTTGAAAATGATTCGCTTTTGGTTATCAATGCTGATTTATTTACCAATATCAATCTGAGTAGTTTTTATCATAATTTTCTAAAAAACGGCTCAGACATGGCTATTGCAACATTTATTTACAAAGCCGTAATCCCCTATGGTTTAATTAGTTCAGAGAACAATCAAGTCATTCGTATTGATGAAAAACCTATTTTAGAAATGGAAGCGAATGGCGGAATATATCTTTTCAAAAAAGAGCTTTTACATTTAATTCCAAACGATAAACCTTATAATGCTTGGCAATTTATCAATCAATTACTCAATGAGAAAATTTATAAATTAAGTGTATTTTTGATAGAAGATTTGTGGATTGATATTGGCTCGAAAGAGAGTTACGAACGAGCAGAAGAAGCCGCTAAAAAATTAGAACGTGAATGTGTAGAATAAATAGACTTCCTGCGAAAGTGTTTTAAGTCGTAAAACAACATCTTTTCGGCTACAAATAACGAAAATATACCATTTTTCAATCATAAAACACTTTCGAAGGAAGTCTAATAAAATGGGCAATATTTCAGATAAAATACTGCCCATTAATGCTAATCTTCAATTTCCTCACCTTCTTTCAAAGGCGGAATGTCTAATTGTGAAATAACAGCGTCCATGTGAGCAGCGTATTCGGCGGTATCATCAATAAAAAATTCAAGATTGGGTACAATACGCACTTGATTTCTAATTTTATTGCCTAATATTCCTCTGATTACTTTCGTCTTTTCACGAATATCTTGTAAAAGCCCTTGCTTGTCGTTGGTGAGCATAAAACTCAAATACGAACGTGCAATTGATAAATCGGGTGTCATTTTTACGTCAGTTATCGTTACAAAGGCATTTCCGAAAGTGCTTCGCATATCTTTCTGAAAAATTTCGCTTAAATCTTGCTGTATCAATTTAGCGAACTGTTGTTGTCTTTTAGATTCCATTCTTAATTTTTTAGTAAGCGAAAAGTGAATACTCCAACCGTCTAAATTTGAAACAGTTTTCGCAAAACAATCCTATTAATTTAATAAACGAAAGACCAAGTTTTCTTTTATATCAAACCTGTCTTCAGTCTCGTTTTATAATTTTAACTTTACAAAGTTCGGAAATATTTTCTGAAACCTTAACATTTTATCTCGACACTACATATTCAATTAACATGAAAACATTTCAGATATATTCTAAATTTAAAATAGTATTGGCTGTTTCTGTGCTTAGTCTAACATTTCTTTGTTTGCAATGTGCCACAGAAAAGACCACAGCACAACAAAATACTAAGTCTGTTGCTTCTCCCCAAAAAAATGAACCTATTGCTAATTTCAAGACAGAATCTCCCAATGAAGGAATTGGTGAAGTGGTCACTAAATTTCCTGCCACATTAGCCACCGTTCCCATTGAAAAAAAGGCAGAGACATTTTCTCCTGAACGCTTCGCAAATGTTGTTTACCCAACACATCTTGACAAAAACTTAGGATTTTATCTCCCAAATTGGATTGTAACTTTACATACTTCTCTTTCAAAAGTTTATAAGCAGAAAGGGATTCCGCTGAGAAGTAGAGGAATTTGGGGTTCATTAGATTGGAAAGAACACAATATAGAAGGTACTGAATGGAATTTCTTTATTAATCCAGAAAACGGACAAGCCTATAAAGATAATTTTAATACCCGTAAATCGGTGAATATGAATACATTTTCGTCGGCTTTACCCATTGAAAAACGTTTGCAAACGGGTGACGTTGATTTGAATAATTGGGATAAAAAATCAGAAGATGAATTGGCTCTTATGGGGCATAACTTTGCCCGTGCAACCGAATTTGGAGATTATTTTGTAGGCGGGAAACAACGCATTGGCTTAGTAGATATTGACTGGGAAAATGACTACGAAAACGGTTCTCACCCTCGAAAAGCCCTTCGTTTCATTAAATCCGTTTGTGATAATTTACAAGGAATTTTTCAAGCTATGTACGTTCATCCAATCGTTTCAGATTATGGTCATTTAACTAAAAATGGATACCCAGATGCCAACGGAAAGATAAGAGACGGGGATATTAATCCACTTTATACCAGTCATGAAATGTTGGACGGAGTTGATTATCGACTAACAGATTCTGAGAATTTTGCTCCACTTTTAGAAATGTCTCACTACGGAGAAACCACTATGCACGGTTTTAATGATGGCGTAAGAATGTTAAATGCTTACGGCAACAATTCTAATATTGAACATTATTTAGCAAGAGTTACCAGCATGGCTGAAAAAAATTATAGTTATCTTCATAGTCTCGGAAAAGATTTATGTTTTATCCAAGCGAAACTTATTTGTGACAGAGGCGGAAATGGCTGGCAATACAAAGATGGAAATCGTCAAGGAGGCGGTGGTAAGGTAGATTTATCGCATTATTTAACTCGTGACCAAGCCTTCAAATCAACCATGGCAGTTTTCTTTTCGGGTTTACATTTTCATGAATGGAACAGACCCATTCCGAACTTAAATGCTGATAGTTACAACGGTTTTCAGTTTGCCTTGAATTTATTAGGAACAAGAAAACAATTCTCTGAAACTGAAAAAATATCAGCGGTGGACATGAGAACAGCTCAAGCTGAATTTCATTTGTGGAAATCAAAGTATAAATTTGTAGGAGAGAGCAATTTTAGACAGGAAGAAGGCTATAAACTGAAAGACAATACCGATAATTTATTAGTCAGAACAATGCGTTTAGGTAATAAATTGGCAATTGTCGTACTGAATCCTTATAATGTTGCTACTAAATTTAATCTTACGGTGGCTTGTACAAATGGCGGGAAAACGATTGAAAAATCCTTTACAGCAGCCGATTGGCAGTCATGCTACCCCAACGAAGCCCGTAAAGATTATATTTTTGATATAATTGAAATGAAATAAGCTGTTAGTTATTGGTTATCGGTAATTAGTTATTGGGGAGAAAATCTAAGTCCAAATTTTACCACTACTAACCAATAACTAATCACTAATAACGACATAAAAATATGCTCAGTTTTTTTAAGGTAAATGCAGTTTACCAAATTTTCAGTTTATTGATTTTGCTTATACTTATCCGTGTACCTGTGTATTTGGTGGGTCTGCCCGAGCTAATTCCAGAATTGCAATGGATGTTGGTTGGCGAGCAAATCAATAAAGGCTTCGTGATGTATTCTGAGATTTGGGATAACACCGCCCCGCTTTCGGCTTTGGTTTATGCTGGACTTGACGGTATTTTTGGGCGTTCGCAAACGGTTTATCAATTGGCTGCTTTGGCGGTGGCATCATTTCAAGTTATTTATTTCAATGTGGTAATTAATAATCGTGACATTTTTGCCAAACGTAATTATGTTCCGGGTTTAATTTATTTGCTTTTCCTCAATATTTCCTTCGACTGTTGTACGCTTTCGCCCGTTTTGATGGCGACGACTTTTGTATTAATGGCATTTGGAACAATGGTACGTCAAATTAGTCGTTTGCAAGCAACAGATGAGGTTTTTGAGATTGGGTTTCTTATTGGTGTGGCTTCCTTGTTTTATCCCCCTGCTTGTATTTTCATTCTTTGGGCGGTTGCTTCAATGCTATTCTTTAGTGGGGCAACACTGCGTCAACATTCATTATCAATCTTTGGTTTTTTGTTTCCGTTGTTGCTAACCGCTTTATTTTTCTATCTCGACGGAACATTTGAAGCATTTTCAAGAAATTTCATTTCATCGGTTTTCCAAATCAGACAATATAACCTCAACGACTTCAAAACGCTTTTAGCAACCTTGCTTTTACCTTTTGGCTTAGGAATTTTAGGTTTTTTGAGATTAGTAAATGCTTTCGGTTTCAATAACTTTCAAATCCGTTGTCAGCAAGTAATGATGCTTTGGGCAATTGCAGGAATTGTTTCCATTGGTCTTATGCCATTTTTAGCACCTATGCAATTCATCATTTTTGTGCCTGCTTGGGCATTTTTCACCATTAATTTTTTCAATACATTCAAAAAGCAATGGTTGGCAGAATTGATATTTCTGGGTACATTCGGAGCTATTTTATTGATTCATTATCAAGCTGTTTATGCCACAGGTTCAGAAGGTTTTGTTCAGTTGAAAAACCTAAAATTAGGGCAAAAAACGGATATAAAAATCCAAAACAAAAGAGTTTTAGTATTGGGCGATGGCATGGAAGAATACAAAAACAACTATGCCGCTACACCTTATTTGAACTGGAATTTAGCCAAATATGAATTAGAAAATCTCGATAATTACGATAATGTAATCAGTATTCTTCGCAATTTTGAGAAAGATTCTCCCGAAATTATTATTGACAAAGTAAACCTTGCTCCCAAACTTTTTAAAAGAATTCCTGCTTTAGAAAGACGCTATAAATTGGTAGAAAAAGGTGTTTATAAGCGAGTTTAAGGTTTTTTGTTTTATTCTCTGTTTTGTCATTGCGAGGCACGAAGCAATCTGTTAGCTTACGAGAGAAAAAAAATTCATACTTGTTTTATCTGTTTTGTCATTGCGAGGTACGAAGCAATGACAACACTCAAACCCACAAAACCCATGAAAGCCTATAATCCACAATGGTCAGCCAATGAATCAACTCAACAAACTGCTCAGAAGTGGTTTAGAATCGGCTTTTTACGTCAGGAGCAAGTCTTAGAAGTTCAAAAAACTTATCCCTTAGATTTCTATAATCCAAGTGGTTTCTTGAAAATTGGACTCTTCATTTTCACCATTTTAGCGGCTTCATTTTCTACAAGTATTATGACATTATTTTTTATTGCTCCTTTTCAAAGCAATGAAAAAATGGCTATTATCATCGAAGCCTTTGTTATCGGAATAGTATTTACTTTTGTTCTTGAATCACTTATTAAAAGCCGAAAACTGTATCATTCTGGTATCGACAATGCTTTGCTTTACATGGCTTTAGGGGCATTTTGTACCGCTATTTTCTTTATTTTTGAACAATCTCACCCTGCTACTTGGCTTTTTTTGTTGATTTTTCTCCCATTTTTCATCATTTCCGTTATTCGCTACGCTGATTTAGTCGTTTGTTGTATTTCGTTTTTTTTAACGTTATCCATACTTATTAGTTTGGCACTAACTTCTACTTGGGGAAAAACATTCTTGCCATTTATCGTCATGATATTTTCCGTTGGAATTTATTTTCTAATTAAAAGACTCAGCAAACGAGACGATTATTTGTACTACGAACAATGTCTGGGTATTGCTAAAACGCTTTCCTTAGTATGTTTTTATTTAGGTGGAAATTATTGGGTGGTTAGAGAAGGCAATGCACTCATTAACGATTTATCGGGGGCTGCTTCCCCACAAATTGCCTTTGCTCCTGTATTTTATTCCTTCACTTTAATAATTCCTTTCGCTTATATTTTCTTCGGATTACGCAATCGTGACCGTCTGATACTCATCATTGGAATGCTTACTGCTGGATTTTCCGTATTTACCTATCGCTATTATTTTGGATTTCTTCCTACCGAAATGGCTCTAACCATAAGTGGATTTTTATTAATTGCTTTATCAGGTGGATTGATTTATTACCTTAAAAATAATAAAAATGGTTTCACTTATCAGCCAGATGATGAACGAGAAGGCATGAATTTAGAAGCCTTATTGATGTCAGAAGTTGTTCAGTCGAAAATTCCACAACAAGGTGAAACTTTTCGTTTCGGTGGTGGTGATACTGGCGGCGGTGGTGCAGGCACGACTTATTAATTTTATAATTTTTAAAATAAAAAATAGAACATTTTTGTAATTTTTTAAGGAAAAACACTCATTTTATTGACTTATTTCGTGAATTATTTTCAAAAATGTATATTTGGTCTTTAGTTATTGGTTACTGGTAAATTGGTTATTAGCGTATTGATTGTTTAACTATTAAAGATTAGTCAAACTTGGCTTTTCAAAAATAGCCAATCACTAATAACAGATAACAGATAACCAATCTACCAATAACCAATTCCCAATTATAAACTAACAAATGAAAACTGTCAACTCTTACAATTTTGCTGGCAAACGTGCCTTAGTTCGTGTAGATTTTAACGTTCCTTTGAACGAACGTTTTGAAATTACAGACGACACTCGTATCAAAGCTACTATTCCTACAATCACAAAGATTTTAAATGATGGAGGTTCGGTAATTTTGATGTCGCACTTAGGTCGTCCGAAAGATGGCCCAACTGACAAATACTCACTTAAACACCTTGTTACACCGCTTTCAGTGGTATTTGGTCGTCCAGTAAAATTTGCAGATGATTGCATCGGAGAATCTGCTCTTGAGCAAGCTTCTGCTTTACAAGGAGGTGAAATTTTATTATTAGAAAACTTACGTTTTTACAAAGAAGAAGAAAAAGGAAATGTTGAATTTGCTGAGAAATTGTCAAAATTAGGCGATGTTTGGGTAAATGATGCTTTCGGTACAGCTCACAGAGCTCACGCTTCTACGGCAGTTATTGGTCAATTTTTCCAAGACAGAGTTTCAGGCTTTGTAATGCAGGCTGAAATCGACAATGCACAAAGAGTTTTAGAACACGCTGATAGACCATTCACGGCTATTATGGGTGGGTCAAAAGTTTCTGATAAAATTTTATTGATTGAAAAATTATTGGATAAAGTTGATAACCTTATCATTGGTGGTGGTATGACTTATACTTTCACATTAGCGGAAGGTGGTAAAATTGGTAAATCAATCTCTGAGCCAGATAAAGTAGAATTAGCAAAAGAGCTTTTGAAAAAAGCGGAAGAAAAAGGCGTAAAAATTTATATGCCAGTTGATAATTTATGTGCTGATAAATTCTCAAATGATGCCAATCGTCAAGTAGTAGCAACTGGTGAAATTCCTGATGGATGGGAAGGTTTAGACATCGGTCCAGAATCAGCAAAATTATTCAAAACGGTTATCGAATCTTCAAAAACTATTCTTTGGAATGGTCCAATGGGCGTTTTTGAATTCCCTAACTTCGCAAACGGAACAAATGCTATTGCTGATGCAGTAGTAAAAGCAACTGAAGAAAATGGTGCATTCTCATTGATTGGTGGTGGAGATTCAGCTTCAGCAGTAAACAATGCAGGTTATGGCGACCGTGTTTCTTATGTATCAACAGGCGGTGGTGCTTTGTTGGAATACATGGAAGGTAAAACTTTACCAGGTGTAGCTGCTTTAATGTAGCAATTAGTTACTGGTTATTAGTTACTGGTTACATCAATAAAACCAACAACTAATAACCAGTAAACAATCACTAATAACCAACTTTCACTCCTGCCCCGACGCCTTGCGTTATTCCTCCTCTCAAATCCAATTTCTTAGTATTCCCTTGATAACCATTTGGTAAATTTACTACGTAGATTTATTCAAAAGGAGCAGTTTTTCTACACAATACCCCCATTCGCCAAAAACAAACTGAAAGCTAATACCAGTTTTAAATATTCGGTGCGTATTTTACGGAAGTCCTCCTTCAAAAGGCTACGGTTTATACACAAGTGTTTGAATATCGGTCAAGCCTACGGCTTTTTTATTCTATAAATTTGTGTATAAACCGTAGCATTCAAAACGAAGACTTCCGTCGAAACTCATACACGCAATATCTTTTTAAAATTAGTATAAACCCTAAATAATTATCTTTGAGGAAATAATGTTGAGTATATTCTTTCGTTATTACTCACTCAATCACCAATCAGTTAATCGCAAATAAAAGTGAACTTCCAACAACTTCCAATACAAACCTCTGCTCAATATTTACTGAATGATAGCCGACAATTATCGTCACCACAACGTTCTATCTTCTTTGCAATCAAGGGTTTACATCATGATGGACACCAATTTTTAGATGACCTTTACCGAAAAGGAATCAGAGAGTTTGTCGTTGAACGTAATGCTCTCACTCCTACCCTTTTACGGGAACTCGACCGTATGCCTGAGGCTAAAATTTGGCAAGTTGAAAACAGCATTTTGGCGATGCAAGAAGTTGCTAAGCGTCATCGAGAACAATATAATTTCCCGATTATTGCCATTACAGGTAGCAACGGAAAGACGGTGGTTAAAGAATGGCTTTCGCAATTATTGAGCAATCGTTTCAAGGTGGTAAAAAGCCCAAAATCGTACAATTCTCAAATTGGTGTGCCTTTGTCGGTTTGGCAAATGAACGAAACGCATAATTTAGGCATCTTTGAAGTTGGCATTTCTCGTCCAGAGGAAATGACAAATCTTGAAAAAGTTGTTCAACCACAAATCGGGATTTTTACTAATATTGGCAATGCTCACAATGAATTTTTTGAAGGGAATTCTCAGAAAATCAGAGAGAAACTTTTACTTTTCAAAAATGCAAAACAACTCATTTATTGTGCCGATTACGTAGAAATTGATGAGATTATTAAGAAAGAGTTTTCTATTCAAAATCCTGATTGTGAACTCATTAGTTGGTCGAGAATAGCACGTACCACAGGACTCTTTCCTGTGACTCAACACGGGAAAGATTCCCGTGCTACTGACATTCAAGCCAATTGGATTACAGAATATCAAAACACCAAAGTAACACTTAATTTTCCTCAACAAACAGAAACTTTTGATGTTCCATTTACCGACGAAGCCTCTATTGAAAACGCCATTCACTGTATTGTTACGCTTTGGCATTTAGGTTATAATTCGGTTGAAATTCAGGCACGTTTGCAGATACTTCGTCCTGTTTCTATGCGGTTAGAATTGAAGCAAGGCATTAGAAACAATTATCTCATTGACGATACTTACAACAATGATTTAGCAGGTTTAAACATTGCGTTAAATTTCTTATCTCAGCAAAAACAGAGAAACAATAAAGTGCTGATTTTAAGCGATTTATTAGAAACAGGAATTCCAGAAAAAGACCTTTATTTACAGATTGCTCACCTCATAAAACAGCGTCATCTCAACCAATTTATCGGTATCGGTGAAGTCATTTTTAGAAATAAATCGCTCTTCCAAAGTATTAAAAATAATACCGAAACTCAGATACAGTTTTTCAAAACAACGGTTGAGTTTTTAGAAAGTGAAGCCTTAAAAAATATTCAAGAAAGTGTTATTTTGGTCAAAGGTGCAAGACGTTTTGGTTTTGAATCAATCGTAAACCGTTTGGTACAAAAAACGCATCGGACGGTTTTAGAAATCAATCTTGATGCCGTGACAAACAACCTCAATTATTTTCGTGATAAAATTGGTCAAAAAACCAAAATCATGGTCATGGTCAAGGCTTTTGCGTATGGTTCGGGCAGTACAGAAGTTGCCAATTTACTCCAATTTCATGGCGTTGATTATTTGGCGGTTGCCTATACCGATGAAGGCGTTTCGCTTCGTCAAAATGGTATTTATTTGCCCATTATGGTCATGAATCCTTCTGAAAATGACTTTGAGCAATTGGTAGAATTTTCTCTTGAACCCGAAATTTATAATCCTAAAATATTAAAACAGTTTTCAGAATACATTGATAATCGCAATATTAGCTCAAAAATTCATCTAAAATTAGATACAGGAATGCACCGTTTGGGTTTTGAACAAGAACAATTGCCCGAATTAATTGCAACCTTACAGTCGAATCCTAATCTTTGGGTTTCTACTATTTTCAGCCATTTAGCGGCGGCAGACGAAGACAAATTTGATGATTTTACGCTTCATCAAGTAGAAGAATTTACCAAAATGTCGAACCAAATTTCTGAGGCTATTGGTTATGTTCCGTCTCGACATTTAGCCAATTCCGCAGGTATTGCTCGCTTCCCAGAAGCCCGCATGGATATGGTGCGTTTGGGCGTTGGTTTATACGGTTTGGCGGCAAAACCCGAAGACCAAGAAAACCTAATGACCGTAGGAACATTAAAAACAGTAATTTCTCAAATAAAACATATAAAAAACTCAGATACAGTTGGTTACGGCAGAAAAGGCGAATTAACGAGAGATACTAAAACCGCTACCATTGCCATTGGATACGCCGATGGTTTCGACCGTCGATTTAGTCGTGGTGTAGGTGAAGTATTGATTCACGGACACCGTTGCAAGGTCGTCGGAAATGTGTGTATGGATATGACGATGGTGGACGTAACGGACGTGCCACACGTACAAGAAGGCGACGAAGTAATTATTTTTGGCAATGACCTGACGATGATTGAATTAGCCAATAAAATCGGCACAATTGCCTACGAAATATTGACGAGTGTTAGCCAAAGAGTAAAACGAGTTTTTTATCAAATGTAGGGGCAAATAGCATTCGCCCAATATTATTCGATGACGGGCGAATGCTATTTGCCCCTACTTTAAAATCTTTTTAATATTCAATAGAAACATAATTACTCCCACGCCCGAAAGCAAAAAGTAGTACATCGCAAGAGAATATACGAGGTCATTATCGACTGAAAAGACCAATTTGAATAAAATATAAGTCAAGGCGATGTAGCCGTAAATTGTTCCCATCAAAAGGAAAATGTAGGATTGCGTTTTGCGGGCGTACAAGAATAATCCAACGCACAAAATCAGCGTAATGAAGGCATAAATAAACCAAAGCGATTGGCTAAACATACCCGTCAAAGCAGCGATTAAAGTCAAATTACTGCCCAATAAAAGGTAGGTAAACGAAAAGTGTTTTTTCAGATTTTTGTATTCAGAAATTAAGCCCGTCGCCGATAATCCCAATCCCAAAACGATAGCAGTATTGATAAAATGCGGAGCCGAAAAATCATTTTGCGACAATACCGAAAGCGGAGCAATAGACACACCCACCCACGACGCAAAAGCCGTAATTGCCATAGAAAGTACTCCACGGTGGTCGAAAAGGTAAGCACTAAAAAAGAATAAAATAGCGGGTAAAATTGTCACCAAGCCATATTTCGTACCAAATAAATCGTACTGAAATTGCAGATAACCCTCCAAAATCAAGAACGAAGTACAACCTAATAAAAGAGCAAAATCAGCGAAAGTATGGGCATTTTTAACCTCCTTCCAAGTAAAAGGCTGACGTTTCCAAAACACAAAACCAAAACACGCCAAAGTAATCAACGCAATCAAAGCCACAATTACTCCGTGACCAATGGTGTCTAAATTTTGGTAAATCAACACGCCCAAACCACCCGTCAACAAAGTAATTCCCAAATACAAGACCGTCCGCAATTCATAATGAAGCGAAAAGGGTTTCTGCTTTTCATACTCCAAAATAACAGCACTTTGTTCAGAAGAAATAATGCCTTTTTGTTGGAGGTCATGGAGGATTGTTTGGGTTTGCATAGTTTTAAAAATTGGATTATAACGTGAAGATACCTAAAAAATATTCTCCTTCAAATATCACAAAACTGTGGTAAATTTGGGAGTTCATCTATAATTATCAAAACAGTATTTCTATACATTGAAACCGCACTCAACTTGACACAAGATAATTTAACACCTATATTTACAGAAGTTTCCCACCAACGTAAACGACATTGCCATGACGATTGCAGACCAAATAAGAGAAGAAACATTTGAAAACACAACCTTTAATTATATAAAAGGTTTATGGGAAGATGGTAAAAAAGCAGCCTACATTGCCACCGTTTTCAAACTTCCTATTCAAAAAGTAGAAGAAATTATCCAAAAGATTAAAGCATCTTCCAATTAATTCCAAAAGCTCTAATCATAAACATACATCACATTTTAAGAGGTTTTACGACCTCTTTTTTTTGTAGCTAAATAACTTAATTTCAGCTATTTAAACATTGTTCATTTATCTCTATCTTTAAACCTACTCGACAATAATCACGTTCAAGAACCCACTAACCAATTTCTAATAACCAGTTACAAAATATTCCATGTCTCCCGAAAAAATAGAACTTCCTCCTAAATATTATCTGACGTATTTTCAGTACCTCATTGATTTTGTGCAGAAAAAATATCAGCATATTTTGAATAAAACAGAACAACAATTTTTAGCGGAGTTCGAGGCTTTGACGGAGGATGAAAAATGCCTTTTTATACGTTTTTGTAACCGTACAGGCTCTTTTTTCAGAACGGAGAAATTGAAATATGCTGAAATTGAGAATATTCCAGAATCTTTAAATGCTTTGATTGAAAAGGGTTTTGTCGAACCTCTTTCTGAAAATCATCTTTTACAAGCGGGCGATATTTTGGATATTTTCAGTAAGTCGGAATTGATAGAATTAGCGAAAATGCTCAATCTTGAAACTCGTGGAAAAGCATCTTTGAAGAAAGATGAAGTATTAGATTGGCTCTTGGCGGTTGGCAATTGGGACGATATGGTTTATCTCTTAAATGATGAAGATTACGCCCAAATTCATGCCTTACCGCACTCACTCGTAAAGGTATTACACGAGACAGAGGTTCAAATGCTGAAATTTCTTTTCTTTGGCTCTCGGCACGGTGATATGACTGAATTTGTCACCCGAGATTTGGGATTTCAGTCGTATGAAAAATTTGATGAGGACAAAATGGTGGCGTACTTCCAAACTCGACAGGAAGTAGAAGATAAATTAAAAGTAAGTCTCGCTCGTGAGGATTTTTATTTAATACAACAAGCTGAAATTGAGACAATTGACATTTACAATTGGTTTATGGATTGGACGGAAGCTCACCGAAAAGAACTATCCGAAATTGCTATTCCAACTTATAACCGATTTGCCCTACGAGTTGCCCTTTATTTAGAAAAGAAAAAGGCTTTGGACGAAGCCTTGACCATTTTTAGACTTACCGAGGATTCACCTTCACGGGAACGACAAGTGAGAATTTTGGATAAACAGAAAAATCGTGAAGAAGCAAAAGCTCTTTGCGAATTGATGCTTACCGAACCTCAAAATGCCGATGAGCAGTTTTTTGCGGAAGATTTTTTGAATCGTTTGGAGGCTCAATTGCAAAAGAAGAAGACTAAAAAAGCCGTTACGCAACAACTTCATAATTCAGAATCTATCACAATTGATGCTTTGTGGAAACGACAAGTAGAATTTGGCGTGATTGATTATTATGAACAAAAAGGATTAAAAGCAGAGTTTTCAGAAAATCACCTGTGGCGAAGTTTATTCGGTTTGCTCTTTTGGGATATTATTTTTGATACCGATACATTGGCAATCCATCACCCATTACAACGCTCTCCTTCTGATTTATTTAAGCCAACTTTCTTTGAAAAACGTAAAGAGAAAATGGAAGAACGCCTTAAAATGTTGGAAGATGAAGATGCTACAACGGTCTATATGAACCGTATTTTCTTTGAAAAATTTGGCATTACAAACCCATTGGTAGATTGGTACGGTGGACTTTTCCCTTTGATTTTGAAGCTATTAGAAAAACTTTCTGCGGAACAAATTAGTTTAATAACCTTAGAAATGGCTCGAAATCTCCGTGAAAATGTACGTGGTTTCCCCGACCTTTTTATGTGGGGAGACGGAGAATATAGTTTCGTAGAAGTAAAATCGCCAACGGATAGTTTATCAAATCAGCAATTATTTTGGCAACGCTTTTTTGCCAGTATTAATGTGAATGCTAAGGTTTTAAGAGTGGTTTTCAGTGAACAGTTAAACAGTTAGCAGTAAACAGTTATGGCTGTACTATAAAAAAGAAGCAGTTATCAATAAACAAAAATATGGTTAATTTCTGTTTACTGATAACTGCTAACTGTTTACTGACAACAAATATTAAGAATTCGCTCTCGCTAATTGCTTTTGCATCATCGCATCGTATTTTACGGCTTCTGGTGCTTTGGCATTTTTCAAGCCGTCCACAATGATATTCATTTCATAAAGTGCCGTTTGGATTTCTCTACTATCGCTACTTCTACGGTCGTTCAAGTAGTAATCCAAAGCCTTGTTGTTACGATTCATAATGGTATCCGCAACTTTTAAAGCCGTCTTCTTATCACCCGCAGCCAAATAAAGTGCTACGAAGTTGGCAGATAATTGGTCGTAAGGAATTACGTTATCAGGCATTACTTTGTTGCAATAATCTAAAGCAGCTTTTGCTTTCGCCATATTTCCTTCACGTACTAATTGGTCAACTAAACGTAAGAAACTCAAACGAGCCGTTACAATTGGCACTTGCAAATAAAAATCTGAGTGATAATACGTTTTAGGATTATCTAAATCTCTCCAGAACATCTTTTTCGTTAAATTATCATACATCAAAGATGAATTTACGAAACCATCTTTGGCTCCCGGTATTTTCACAGGTAACAAACGATACGCATATCCTTCTAATTGCATATATTCTTTCAAGTTCAAATAAGATGCTGAAGGCAAAGTAGTTGCAAAGTAAATTGGACGTTTCCAACCTGTTGCCGCATTCTGAGCAATCATATCTAATTGAGCTAATTCTGGTTTCATAATTCCACCTTTTCCTGCTGACCAAGCCATTTGGTCTGTCAAGAATGGCTCTAAATCTTTAGAAATAAGACCAGACTTTTTGATTTCTTCAACATTAATTGGCAAGAATAAATTTTCAGTTGGTAAGGTATTAATCATCGAACCATCTTGCAAAGGAACTTTGATTGCTTCGTTACCGTCTCTCACCAATTTCAAATATTCTTGAAGGTTAATTCCATTTTTAACATTCGGATTTTCATAGTACATGATTTGCTCGTTCAAACCTTCTCTTAAAAGGTCTTTCGGCAATGACAACGGTAAACCTTGCGACTCATACGTTTTACGTTTCATTTGGTCAATGTACCAATCCGTTCCTAATAATGAAAGGTTACAAACACGCACGTCAGTACGGAAACCTTCAACTTCCTGCACGTACCACAATGGGAATGTATCGTTATCGCCTCCTGTAAATAAAATGGCATTTTTAGCACATGAATTCAACAAGTTTTTCGCAAAATCTACTTGGTGAAAACGATTACTACGGTCGTGGTCGTCATAGTTTTGCTGAATCAAAATCACGGGTACAATAGCCGTTGCAACGGTTGCAACTGTTCCTGCAACTACTGAGTTTGTTAAAAACTTACCTAAAAATTCTGCAATTTGTATCACTCCTAAACCAATCCAAATTCCGAAGAAATAGAATGAACCTACATAGATATAATCACGCTCACGTGGTTCGGTTGGTGGTGAGTTTAAGAATACAACCAACGCCAAACCTGTCAATAGGAACATCAAAGTGGTTGTCAAGAAATCTTGTTCAGACTTACGAACCAATAAAATGAAACCTAATAAACCCAACAATAATGGTAAATAATAATAATTGTTACGTGCTTTATTAGCAGCTAATAACTCTGGCAATTCACCTTTGCGAGTATAGTCAATCACGCCTGCATCTTGAATATCGCTTTCACGACCTACAAAATTCCAAAGCAAATAACGCATATACATGTGACCCATTTGGTGGGTAAACATAAAACGAAGGTTATCGCCAAAACTTGGTTTTTCGCCTGCCGCTAAGCCTAACATTTCTTCATATAACTGAATATGCTGAGGCGAACTACTATACACACGTGGCAACAACATTTGTCCATCTTTAGAATACACTAATTTCTGTTTGTGGTCATACACTTCGTATTTACCATCTTTCATTTTATAAACAGGAGCTCCTTGCTCTACACTTTCCACTGTTCCTGTATAAATTGGACCATACAATAATGAACGCTCACCGTATTGTTCACGCTTCAAATATTTTACGTAATTCAAGATATTGCTTGGGTCATTTTCATTAATTGGCGTATTATAAGTTGAACGAACCAAAGCCAAATTGTACGATAAATAACCAATCAAAACGAATACTAACGAAAGTAAAGCGATATTCAAATTCACTTTTTGCTTCTGGATTGAATAACGAACACCCCAAACGATAGCTCCTACAAATAAAATCAAGAACACGGCAACTCCAACACCATAAGGTAAACCAAGTCCATTCGTAAAGATTAATTCAAACTGAAATGCGATTGATGGAATTCCCGGAATAATCAATGAGTTAATAATTCCAAGAATTACTAATCCTGCAAAAAGAGCTATAAAACCGCCTTTGTAAGTAGGTACTGGATTTTTCTTGAAATAATACATCAATGCCAAGGCAGGCACAGTTACCAAGTTCAATAAGTGAACACCAATTGAAAGTCCAACGATATAAGCAATAAGAATTAACCAACGATTTGCTGCTGCTTCATCTTCAATCAATTCCCATTTGAAAGCCGCCCATACAACCAAAGCCGTAAAGAAAGATGACATGGCATAAACCTCCGCTTCTACTGCCGAAAACCAAAAAGTATCAGAGAAAGCATAAGCTAATGAACCAATAACACCAGCACCTAAAAGGGTTAGTGACTGTCCTTTTGAAAGCTCTGCGAATGGTTTATTATAGATTTTACGTCCAAGCATTACAATCGTCCAGTGCATAAACAAAATAGTAAAAGCACTTGAAAGCACCGACATCATGTTTACCCAATAAGCTACTTTTGTAACGTCAGAACCCGCCAAAAGAGAGAACATTCGTCCTAACAATAAGAAAAGCGGAGCTCCTGGAGGGTGCGGTACTTGCAATTTATAAGCACAAGCGATAAACTCGCCACAGTCCCAAAAAGAGGCTGTCTGCTCGACGGTAGCTGTAAAAACAAATAAGGAAATGGCAAAAACAACCCAACCTGTGAGGTCATTAATTCTTTTAAAATTATTCATCGAGGATTTGTTAACTGTTATTATTTCAAATTGTATCAAGAATATTTTATTTGTTCTATCACACAATTTTAAATGTTCAAACTGGTTATATAGAGTCTAACAGACAATAATGTTACCAAAAATACAAAATAGCTTTGGCTTGTGAAGAATGGGGGTGTTAAAATGTGTTAATTAGGGAGGATTTTAACATTTGGCTTTGCGATTAAATAGTACGCAGATGAGACTGACCGTCCGTCTTGATGCCTATGGCAACACAGATTTAAGAGGATTTTTATTTTGGACAAAAATTATAAATCTACGTAAATCTGTGTTTGGAAACCTGCGTCATCTGCGTGCCATACCTACAAACCTTCAAACTGACGTAAGAATCTCACATCATTTTCAGTAAATAATCGTAAGTCTTTAATTTGGTATTTCAACATCGTTATACGTTCAATTCCCATCCCGAAGGCAAAACCTGTATATTCCTGAGAATCAATACCGCATTGTTCTAAAACATTAGGGTCAACCATTCCAGAACCTGCAATTTCTACCCAACCCGTATATTTACAAACGTTACATCCTTTTCCTTTACAGATTAAACAAGTGATGTCAATCTCTGCTGAAGGTTCAGTAAATGGAAAATACGAAGGACGATAACGCACTTTGGTATCTTGCCCGAACATTTCTTTGGCAAAGTAATAAAGTGTATCTTTCAGGTCTTTGAAACCTACATTTTTGTCCACATAAAGTCCTTCCACTTGATGGAAAAGACAGTGAGCTCTCGCAGAAATCGCTTCGTTACGATACACTCGACCCGGCATAATAGAACGTAATGGCGGCTTTTGATTTTGCATCAAACGAATTTGCACGTTAGACGTATGCGTTCTTAAAAGCATATCATCTGCTACATTTCCACCTTTCTTTTCGATGAAAAAAGTATCTTGCATTTCACGTGCGGGGTGATTTTCCGCAAAATTTAAAGCCGTGAAGTTATAAAAATCTGATTCTATTTCTGGACCATCAGAAACATTGAAACCCATTTTAGCAAAGATTTCAATAATTCTGGCACGTACCAAAGTTAATGGATGAATTGTTCCATTTTCATTAGGAATATTCGGTAGTGTTAAGTCAAATTCAATTGCCACCGATTTGTCCGAAGCAGATTCCATCAAAGCTTGAAACTCATTAAATTTATTCTGAGCGGCTTCTTTCAAGGCATTTAATTCTTGCCCAACTGCACGGCGTTCTTCTTGTGGAACATTTTTCAACCCATCAAAAAGGTCTCCAATAACACCTTTACGACCTACATAAGCAATACGGAAGGCTTCAAGTTGTTCTTTATTCTCAATCTGGAAATCAGCAATTTGCTGATGTATCTCGGTAATTTTTGCTTGCATGGTGCAAAATTAGTAATTAGTCGTTAGATTTTTTGTATTAAAAGAAAAAGGTAAGCTAATTTCTTGGCTTACCTTTTCAATTATTTTAGGAAGGTCGATAATTTTCCCAATATTCTCTGGGTGAAACAATTTTGGTACGTTTATAAATTGGAAATGTAAAATCATTAGTGTTACCTGTAATGATAAAATCCGCTTCACATTCATCAGCAAGTTCCAAAATCATATTATCATCATCATCCGAAATTAGTTCAAGCGTAATTGTAGGAAAATACTTCACTGCTCTTGATTCAATTTCAGCCATTAATGATTCTGCACGCAGGAAAAAATCATGAAATCTCGTAAATTTTGGTCGGGCTAAAACTTCGTAATATTCAGCCATTAATTCATCAGAAACGCATAATTGAAATACTCCTTCAATAAAAAGAGTATCAATAATTAAGTTAGGGTAGCTTCTCTGAATAAGTGCTGACACAATAACGTTTGTATCAATTACGATTTTTTGCATTTCTTCTAACAGCTTTTACTTCATTTGTTATTTCATCCATTGTCAATTGAGAAAGACCATATCTATCAGCCAATTCTAAGCATTTATTCAAATTTTGCCGAGTCAGTTCTTTACTAATAAGCTCAACAAAATCTGAAAAAGTTAGTTTATCTTGCTTTAAACCAAATTTATTAAATTCAATATCTGAAATAGAAACATTTAAGGTTCTCATAATTTTATTTTTTTCAAAGATATGATTTTCTCAAAAATTATCAATACAAAACCCAAGTATCCTTTGAGCCTCCGCCTTGTGATGAATTTACGACTAATGAACCTTTACGTAAAGCTACACGAGTTAAACCTCCAGGGATAACTTGTACCCCGTCTCCATATAAAATGTACGGACGTAAATCTACGTGACGTCCTTCGGCGTGGTCATCTATCAAACATGGAACTCTTGATAATGAAATGGTTGGCTGTGCAATATAATTTCTCGGATTCGCCTTAATTCTTTCCTTGAAAATATTTTGTTCTTCTTTGGTTGACTTTGGACCAATCAACATTCCGTAACCACCCGCTTCGTTGGCTTCTTTTACTACTAATTTTTCAATATTTTCTAAGACATATTTACAGTCATCTTCTTCTCCGCAGATATAAGTTTCTACGTTTGGAATGATGGCATCTTCGCCCAAGTAGTATTTAATAATTCTTGGCACATAAGCATAAATTACTTTGTCGTCAGCTACGCCAGTTCCTGGGGCATTTGCCAAAGCAATCCTTCCTTTTTTATACGCTTCAAAAATTCCTGGAATACCAATCATTGAACGTGGATTAAATACGTGAGGGTCAAGGAAAGTATCGTCAATTCTACGATAAATTACATCCACAATTTGGAAGCCTTTGGTAGTACGCATTTTTACGTAACCATCATGCACCACTAAATCACGAGCATCAACCAATTCAACACCCATTTGTTGAGCTAAATACGAATGTTCAAAATAAGCAGAATTATAAATACCGGG
The DNA here is from genome assembly GCF_003148625.1 of Arcicella aurantiaca. Taxonomy (GTDB): domain Bacteria; phylum Bacteroidota; class Bacteroidia; order Cytophagales; family Spirosomataceae; genus Arcicella; species Arcicella aurantiaca. Next base: position 137,172 of record NZ_QGGO01000010.1, read on the forward strand.
AGTCAATACACAAACTGTTGGATTGGGTCTTCCGCCGATATGCTGTAACATTTGGAGTAATTTATTCGGATAATCGGAGATTGATTGTACACGAGTTTTACCCAAAACTTCGGGAAAAGTACGCTTCAATAACTCACGGTTTTCGAGCATATATGACACGCCCGACGGACAACGAAGATTGTCTTCCAAAACCATAAATTTACCATCGTCTCCACGAATTAAATCTGTTCCTGTGATGTGTATATATATGCCTTTGGGCGGACGAATACCGATACACGGACGCAAGAAATCTTTAGAAGTTTCAATCAATTCACGGGGTACGATACCGTCTTTTAGGATTTTTTGGTCGTGATAAATATCGTCCAAAAACATATTTAAAGCCGTAATACGCTGAATCAAGCCCTTTTCTGTACGTTTCCAATCTTCTGCTTCAATCACTCTCGGAATAATATCAACGGGCATAATTCGCTCCGTACCTTCATTTTCGGCATAAACATTAAAGGTAATACCCATTGCCATTAAAGAACGCTCCGCAGCTTGGTGGCGACGCACAAATTCTTCAATTTTCAATTGCTCTGCACGTTCTTTAAAAGCCTCGTATCCCATTCGCACATTGCCTTGTGCATCAAACATTTCATCGAAGAAACCTTCGGTTTGGTAATTCTCAAAACTGAAATTCATAGGCTTTATAAATTTTACTTGTTCTTGTAATTTAGTAGATTTATGGTGTTTTACAAAATTTAATCTGGAAGTAACATTTAAAAAATCTTGATTTCATTGAAATTGAGTGAAATTACTTAGAATAATGGGCTTTTGCTACGAAGGAACTGGTTCAAGCGTCCTCGCTTGAACCACTCGTGCGTAAGCATTGGAACTGGGGAAGAATTGTTAAAATAAAAGTTCAAGCGAGGACGCTTGAACCAGTGGGGCGGCAAGAATTGTTAAAATAAAAGTTCAAGCGAGGACGCTTGAACCAGTGGGGGGACGCTTGAACCAGTGGGGTCAAAAGCAAATAATTAAAGCCTACGAAGAATATAATGATAATATTAACGATAAATGCAGTCAATACTGTAAATAAATGAAGAATTTAAAATTATATGGATTCATTTTTATGTTTGTGCCTGTGGTTTACAGATTCCTAATAGGATTAAATGTAATTCATAACATGAACGAATATAGATATTTAGTATTTTTTTTAGGGTTTATCGGAATTAGCATCATCTTTTATAATTCTGTATTAATAAATAAAAAAGATAGGTTATTTTATGGAATGATTTTATTAATATATTCTATTATTTTGATTAGATATTCGTATTTGTTTTGGTTGAAATAAAAGCTCCACGCTCGCCCCGATTTGCAATCAGTCTTGTCCGAAACGTTGAAATGTTCTTATTTTGTTTAAAAAATAACGAACAAATGACAGATACATCAATTACAGCCGAAATAGAATGTAAAAATATTGAGGAGTTTATAAACCTCTGACATAGGGCTGTCATAAGCTGATTTTACTTTTGCGTTTGAACAAATAAAATCAGACATGAATCATCAAAAAATCAACACATTTAGCATTATTGGCATTGCTATAAGAACAACTAATGAAAATGGAAAATCAGGCATTGATATTCCAACATTATGGCAAAAATTTATGAACGAAGGCATTTTGGAAAAAATCCCAAATAAAATTGACCATTCGATTTATTGCATTTATACCGATTACGAAAAAGACCATACCAAACCCTATACCACACTTTTGGGTTGTAAAGTCGAAAGTTTAGATAATATTCCAAACGGAATGGTCGGTAAAAGTTTTGCTGAAGGTAATTATCATAAAATCACTGCTCAAGGAAATATCTTGCAAGGCATGGTTTTTAATGAATGGCTAAAAATTTGGGATTCAGATTTACCAAGAAGTTTTAAGGCTGATTTTGAAATTTATGGTGAAAAAGCCCAAAATCCAGAAAATGCAGAGGTGGATATTTTTATTTCGGTTGATTAAGTAATTTTGCCACGAAGGAGTTCAAGCGAGGACGCTTGAACCAGTGGGGGTGGACTGGTTTTGCGTTTTTAACGCTACAAAGAAAGTGCGACACAGTCGCCAGACCATTTATGCACTGATTGCAAATCAGTGCAAGCGGTGTCAAAAAATAGTAACTTCGCAATAAAAACCTCAACAACTTCATGCCTTCGTGGCAAAACAGTCTCCATGCAAAACCCAACAAAATACACCCAACAAATCAAGCAAAAGGCACATGAATTAGGTTTTGATTTCTGTGGTATTTCAAAGGCTGGATTTTTGGAAGAAGAAGCTCCACGATTGGAAAATTGGTTGAAAGCTAATCAGCATGGCAAAATGCAATACATGGAAAACCATTTTGACAAACGCCTCGACCCAAGATTATTGGTTGATGATGCAAAATCGGTGGTTTCTTTGCTTTTTAATTATTATCCCGACCAACGTTTACCCGAAGGGAAAGACGACATAAAACTCTCGAAATACGCTTACGGAACTGATTATCACTTTGTTATCAAAGACAAGCTGAAACACTTTTTGAGTTTTATTCATCAAGAAATTGGCGAAGTGGGCGGGCGTGCTTTTGTGGATTCTGCCCCTGTGATGGATAAGGTTTGGGCGAAAAAAGGTGGTTTGGGTTGGATTGGGAAGCACTCAAATCTTATTAATAAAAAACAAGGAAGTTTCTTTTTCATTGCCGAATTAATCATTGATTTGGAATTGGAATACGACCATGAAATCAAAGATTATTGCGGTACGTGTACCCGTTGTATAGACGCTTGTCCGACGGGGGCAATCGTTGAGCCTTTTGTCGTGGACGGCTCAAAATGTATCAGTTATTTTACGATTGAACTAAAAGAAGCCATTCCGATAGACATGAGAGGGAAGTTTGACAATTGGGTTTTCGGTTGTGATGTTTGCCAAGATGTTTGTCCGTGGAATCGTTTTTCAAAACCTCATCAAGAACCACACTTTAATTTACATCCTGATTTACAACATTTTACCAATGCCGATTGGCAAGAAATCACGGAAGATGTTTTCAAAGAAATATTCAAAAAATCTCCTTTGAAGCGGACAAAATTTGATGGTTTGAGACGGAATGTTGAGTTTTTGGGGTAAAACAAAAAAAGGCAAGCACCATTCAAAACGATGCCTGCCTTTTTTTCTTTTAAAACACTTAAATTCCTATCTGCAAACCTGTACTGCTCGACATAAATTTCAAACTTGTATTTACACCGTATTGAATGGTTTTGGCAATGCCGATACTGTTGATTGAAATAATATGATTTGTCGAAATGATTACCACATCACCTGCGTAAGGTTTGCGTCCTGCATCCCACGTTGAGCCATCTTCCCAATTTCCCGTTTTAATACTTGTGATAGTGCCACCCGTTCTTGAACCCTGAAATTCAAAAGCTCCAACATCCACTCTTCCATTTCCAAAAATGCGAGTATTTTGTTCAATATCCTTATCTGTTGTGCTTACAAACGTATTACTTCCACCATCAATCATAGGTGATACTGAGGTCAAATGAAAATTTCCTGCCACAGAAACACTCCCACTTACGGGCAAAGCACTTACAAAAAGAGGGTCTGTATTACTATTGCCAACACCCGCATAATCACCAGATAAATTACTATAACTTACGCTCGATTGGGTATCGTTGAACAAATTAGTATATCCCCAAATAATACAATTCTGAAATATCGAAGGACTACTTGTTCCATTATAAACCGCTTGCGTACTTCCTCCAGAACCCACAATAGTACAGTTTACAACCAATGGCGTTGTTGAATTATTATAAAAAGCTTCTCCATTTCCTTTATTACCAGAAATCTGAGCATTTTTCACCCAAATATTACTGTTTTGTTGGGTATAAATAGCTCCGCCAATGCTGGCAATATTCCCTATTACTTTACAGCTTAAAATCTTGGCAAAACTTCCGTTTGCACAAAAAATGCCTCCGCCAACTTTGGCACTGTTTAATTTAATAGTACAATTTGAGATAGTTGGATTTGCGGTATTCTTAACCACAATTCCACCGCCTGTATTATCCGTAGCTGTGGTCGTGGCGGTATAAGGAACGCTTAATTCTGTAATGCTTGTAAAATTGGCATTTCCACCTGTGATGATAAAACCATCTAAAACGGTGTTATTATCAGTAGCATCAAAAGTAACAACGTGATACGAATTGTCGGTATTTACGCCTAAATCGCCAATTTCACCGCTTAATATGCTTGGAGAATTATTGGCATTTCTTTGTGTCAATAACGTTTCTGTTCCTGCAAAACCTCCATAAACTTTCACGCCCGAAGGTACAGTAAAAGAGATTGTTCTGGTGTTTGTAGTGGTTGGCTTGTAAGTTCCCTTTGCTACCCAAACCTCTATTCCACTACTTGCCGAAGCTAATCCCGTAACTAAATTTCCATAAGCAGTAGCCCATGTATTTCCGTCTTGTGTAGTGGCTGATACTTTTGTACTATCCACAAATACTCGTCTGATAACAGTCAAAGAAATATCCGTACTTTTCAACGATGCACAAGTTAATGAATTAACGACTTGTTCGCATTTGGCGTAATAACTTTTCGTTGCAGTTGGAGCAACGGGCAATTGAACCAAAGTGTTATTTGTTGATTCATACCATTTTACAGAAAAACCTGTGCCTGTACAACCTGTGGCTTGTAGGGCTATTGTATTTCCAGCATAAACACTCTGGTTTGTTAATCCAACAGGTGGTGTAATCATTGGATTTACCGTTACAGTTACTTTTAATCTTGAACTACGGCAGTTAGTCGTCCCGCCCGACTCACAACTTACATAATAATCAGTTGTTGTAGTCAATGCAGGCGTTGTAAAACTGCCTGAACCTAAAACCGTTTCACTGGCAACTCCACTATACCAAGTTTGTGTTCCTGTCAAACAAGTTGCGGTTAATGATGCCGTTGTATTATAGCAGATTAACATACCATTGCCTGTTGGAGTCGTTGGAATATCATTAACGGTAACGGTAATTTTTGTTCTTACACTGTTACAAGTAAGCACGTTATTCGTTACTTTACATTCTACATAATAGTCAGTATTGGTCGTTAAAGCAGGTGTCGTATAAGTTCCGCTTGCTAAAGCAGAAGTGCTGTTAGTAGAATTGAACCAAGTTGCTACTCCCGCCAAACACGTTGCAGTCAAAAGAGTGGTGCTTCCTTTACAAATTGTTGTGTTGGCAGTTGTTGGCGATGGTGGCGTTGTGGATACATTCACTGCAACTAATAATCTGCTACTGTTACACGATAAATTGGGCAAATTACAACTTACATAATAGTTTGCACTTTCTGTAAGAATAGGAGTTCCAAAATTATTAACACCCAAACGAATGGTATCTGTTGCCGAAGCATACCACGTAACAACTCCCGTAGCACAATATGCTGAAAGAGTTGTGTTGTTTCCACTACAAATATTTTGATTATTGACAACAGGATTAGCTGGTACTTGGCTTGCAGTAACAGTCAATTTCACTCTGTTACTTGTACACGAACCTGACTGACAAGTCGCATAAAAATCAGTATTTGCTGCAATCACATCAGTAGTATAAGTATCTGTTCCTAAAGGTGTTGTACTTGTATCGGAGCTATACCAAATCAAACTACCAACACTACAAGTACCTGAAAGTGTTGTAGTTGTACCTGAACAAATGGCTTTATCTGCTACGGTTGGCAAAGATGGAGCTGGACTTATAACAAACGAAGCTGTACTCACCTTCGTAATTGGACAAATGGTGGACATTGATACAGAATAATTATCATTGGCTTTGGCATTGGTAACATTGTAAATATTCTGATTACCAATACTTAAACTTCCTGTTGTTCCAACGAATAATTTTCCTGTACTATTTATAGCCATAGCTCTTACACGGTCGTCTCCCAAACCATTTCCTATGGTATAATTATTAAAGGTTACTCCACCATCATTTGAAATACTCAAACCTCCACCATAAGTTCCTGCAAATATTCTATTGTCTGGACTTACCGCAACACAATACACATAGTCATCTCCTAAACCATTAGAAGTAGTAATATTGCTAAAATGATTACCTCCATCATTGGAAATACTCAAACCAAAAGCAGTGGCAGCGTATATTTTTCCTGTATTACTTACATAAATATTGAAGACGTTATCATCACCTAATCCATTATTTGTGTTATAAGTATTAAAATGATTTCCTCCATCGCTTGAAATTCCTATTCCACCCGAACTTGTACCTGCATATATTTTTCCATCACTACCCACAAACACACATTGAATACTATTAGAAGGTAAGCCATGATTTGCATTTCTACTTGAAAAACTATTTCCACCATCAGTTGAAATACTTAAACCTGTCATGGTTGCCACATAAATTTTTCCGTTGGCATCCACTGCAATTCCACGAGTATTATTATTAGTTAAACCTTGAGCCGTTTTTTTAGAAGAAAAAGTTACTCCGCCATCAGTTGAGATATTTACACCGTCAAAGGCAGTAGCTACGTAAATTACACCAGAAGAAGAAACAGCTACTCCTCTGATACTATTACTACTTGGTTTTCCATTGGTGATTCTATTGGTAAAAGTATTTCCTCCGTCAGTCGAGATACTCAAACCTTTGGCAGTTCCTACATAAATTTGATTGTCGTTAAGAACCGCTACACTATTGACTAAATTATTACCCAAACCATCACTTGTAAATTTATTGGTAAAAAAGGGTAAAGCTTCATTATTTTTATACCATTGAAAAAGTGGAGCATTTCCGCCATTGTTAGCAATAGCAGTCAATAATTGACTACTTCCTTCGCAAAGACTTGCTGGAGATACATTTACTAATGCCGACGAAGAAGCGGTGGCACTTCTATTAGCACTGGCAAAATTAAACCGTTCAACAATGGTCAACATTCTTTCCCCTATGAGTTTTAAACCATTGGCATTCCAATGTTTATCATCAGCCAAGCCTGCATCCCAAGTATCCACAGAATAAGTATTGGTTAATTCACTACATATTTCATCAATTACACCATTATAACCACTGTATTGAGGCATAAATTTGGTCATAATAATGGGCGTATTTTCGCCTAATTCATTTCTCAAATTTTGAAAATGAATTTTAGTATTTGCTTTCCAAGTAACACTCGACACGCCCGATAGCAAATCGTTAATACCTTGTGAATACAAAATCACGGTTTTATAACTAACATTGCTGCTTACTAAATTTTGTTTGGCAGCTTTTATACGAGTCACTAAAGATTTGAAATAAACACCAGAAGTATCCCAATCAGTAACAAGACTTTTGCCTTGTCCAGCTTTTAGTAAATATGCTTTTTTATTATAAAACGTTTGTTGTCTTACTCTATTAGCAATAGCAACTTCCAATCCGTGAGTTGTTCCGTTAATCAGCGTAAAGTGTCCTAAAAGATTATTTTCTCCAACTTTTAAGCTCTCAAAGTTTAAATTTTCGTTATTTAGAATTTTCAGGGAATCTCTCTGCGTTAATTCCAAACTACTCAATTCGGTATTCAAAGCACGACCACCTGCATTACTTTCACCCGTCACAACAAACAATATATTATCTGTATTACAAGGTGCTACGGTGATAGTGGACTCAGGTATAAAAGGAGTTGCAACTCTAAAATTTTTACGACTTCTTCCATCACAAGAAACACCATCTAACTGAAAAGTATAATTACCTTCTGTGATTGCCCCAGTATTAAGGGTCATTATATTATTAGTCACAGAAAAATTAGCATTTCTGATAAGTGTCGTATCTTGATAAAGTGACCATTTCGCTGACGAAAAGTTATTGGCATTTACTTCAAAAGTTGTTTTGCCTTGATTGTACGCTATTGACAAAACACTGAAAGGTGTTGAACCATTATTACAACTAATGCCCACTGTTGGAGGTGGTGGCGGCGGCGTGGTATTATTTACTGTAAAACTTTTTGAAGCACTACCCGTACAACTTACTCCTTCTATCACAAAATTATATGTATTAGATGCCAAGCTACCAACCGATAAATTGATAGTATTTGAAGTCGGACTGAAAACACCATTTGCAATAACGGTTGTGTCTTTAAATATCTTCCATTTGCCCTGACTCAAATTTGAAGCATTGAAAATAAAGGTTAGCGTTCCATTGCTAAAATCAACAGAATAAATACTAAATGGAGAAGAACCATTGTCGCAACTGGGCAATGATTTTTTAAGCTCAAAATTCTTCAAATCATCATTCAATGACAATTTAGAACCAAGCATATTGAAGCGAAATATTCCATCAACATTGGTAGTTTTTAATGGAAATATTTGTGATGGTTTATGAATATAGTTCCCGTCATTATTTGCATATAATTCAAAGGATAGCCCTACATAAACAGATATTAGTAAGATTAAAGATATACCAATACCTAAAACCCTATTTTGTGGGAATAAAATTCGAGTCATCTGCATAGTAGTAAGTGATAAAATGATTTTTATATTGATTCCAGAGGTTAATTGCTAAAATTTTAACCTGATAAATAATGTGAATCCTATAATTATTATCCATCTTATCTGAATTTCAAATAGGAATAATATGAAACGAACAAACGTGTTGTTTCACAGGTTAAAATATCTTCCTGTGAACAATAATCAATCTTTCAGATTTAACTCAAATATTGAACGAAATCGCTTCCTTATAGTAAGGACACACTAATACGGTTTTGGATTGTACCATCAAAATGATGTGGTAGTTTCAACACTTATTAAAGATTAGTAGTTAATTAAAATCTTGTAATTATTGGGTCAATTTTGAAACAATAAGCAACAATAAAAAACATCTCTAACACTATGCAAACATCATTTATAAAGTAATTGTGGCGGGCAATAAAATGTAATTGACATAATTCGTTTTTAAAGGCGGAAAACATTAAAATCATTTACATTTGACTATCTAATGGCATAAACAATGCCAAATTTCATTTTTGATGGACATCTATACAAGATTTCAAGGAATTCAGTATAAATTATTCGATTAGAGATATTTGAGAGAAAATACCCATAAAAAAAAGCCCTGTCCAATAAAATTGAACAGGGCTTTTAATGATTTATCTATCTATTTAGCTTTCTGCGGGCAATTCAGCTTCTGCTTCTTTAGTAGTATTTGCTTTTTCAAGGTCAGCCGCTTTTTTATCCTCGTTTCTTGTAAACTCCTGATAAGTAGTTAATTGTTCGTAAGGACGAGCCCCTACCAAACGCTCCAAGTCACTTTGGAATAAAACTTCTTTTACCAATAATTCTTGAGCTAAGATTTCTAATTTATCTTGTTTTTCAGTCAATAAATTTTTGGTACGTTCATAAGCTAATGCTATGATTTTACGAGCTTCTTCATCTATTTCACGGGCAGTTTGTTCTGAATATGGTTTGTTAAAATTATATTCATTTCCACCTTTAGAATCATAGAAAGAAACATTTCCTAACTTATCATTCATACCATAAACTGTCACCATACTATATGCCAATTTAGTGATACGCTCTAAATCATTTTGAGCTCCAGTTGATATTTTTCCAAAAATAATATCTTCCGCAACACGTCCACCAAGCGTTACGCACATTTCATCTATCAACTGTTCTGTACGATAAAGGAATTGTTCTTTTGGTAAATACTGAGCATATCCTAATGCTGCAATACCACGTGGTACAATTGTTACTTTCACTAATGGATTAGCGTGTTCTAAGAACCACCCTGCAATAGCGTGACCTGCTTCATGATAAGCAACAATTTTCTTTTCTTCTGGAGAAATCAATTTGTTTTTCTTTTCCAATCCACCAATTACTCTATCCATTGCTTCTTGAAAATCCTTCATATCAACGGCAGATTTCCCTCTACGAGCAGCAATCAATGCAGCTTCATTACAAACATTGGCAATTTCTGCACCTGCAAAACCCGGAGTTTGAGCTGATAATTCTTTAGGGTCAATATCAGCAGCTAATTTCAAAGGCTTCAAGTGTACTTTAAAGATTGCCTCACGACCAATAATGTCTGGTTTATCAACAGAAATCTGGCGGTCGAAACGACCAGGGCGTAATAAAGCCGAATCTAAAACGTCAGGACGGTTAGTTGCTGCCATGATGATAATACCAGAATCGGTTGCAAAACCGTCCATTTCTACTAATAAAGAGTTCAATGTATTTTCTCTTTCATCATTAGAACCTGGCATAGCACCACGTCCACGAGAACGTCCAACGGCATCAATTTCATCAATAAAGATGATACAAGGAGCTTTTTCTTTTGCTTGTTTAAATAAGTCACGAACACGTGCTGCACCAACTCCCACAAACATTTCAACAAAGTCTGAACCTGATAATGAGAAAAACGGTACGCCTGCTTCACCCGCAACAGCTTTTGCCAAAAGGGTTTTACCTGTACCCGGAGGGCCTACTAATAAAGCTCCTTTCGGAATTTTACCTCCTAAATCTGTAAATTTCTTAGGGTTTTTCAAGAACTCTACAATTTCCTGAATTTCCTCTTTGGCTTCGTCAAGACCTGCCACATCGTTAAAGGTAATTTTAACTTTAGCATCACCATCAAACAAAGTAGCTTTTGAACGACCAATATTGAAAATTTGTCCACCAGGGCCACCTGCTCCACCCATACGGAAGAACATGAAGTAAATAGCCACCAAGAACAAAATGAAAAATCCCGGGCCCATGATAAATTCTAAAATACCATAACGTTCTTCTGCCGTAGCATGAACACGTTCTGCACGAGGAATGTCTTTCTGCAATTCGTTCAATTCTGCTACAAAAGAATCACTTGATGTAATTTCTTTTTCAAATTGAGGGCCAGCCGCCGACGTTCCTTGTTCGGTCAACTCACTTTTATATTTATTTAAGAAATCTTTCTTGAGTGTAATTTCTACTACTTCTTTTCCTTTTAAAATGGTAAGTTTTGAAATTTCTTTATTCAAAACCATTTGCTCATATTGAGCTTGGTCAACTTGTTTTAAGATACGAGTTTTGCTTAGAAAGTAAATACTAATTAAAGCAATCACCAATCCTATTACTAACCAGCCTTGAAAACCATTACCCGTTGGATTGGTACGACGCTTTGGAAAGCCCTGTGGTTTGTTATCTTCACTATTATTTTCTGCCATTTTTGTATAATTATTATTTTGAGGTGTTAGGTTAGTTAAATATGTTGATTTAAAAATGAGGTAATTAAATTATTTTCAACAATCGCATTTTTAAATCTTCAAATTTTGTGTTTGCCTCAAACTGTATTTTAAAAAACGTACTGATTAACAATTTTGTTTCTTACTCTTGTTTTTCGTGAGGAGTGGTAAGATAGGATTATGAGGTATGGATTATTAGTTATGAATTGTATTTATTCACAACTAATAATTTTATCAATTCACTATTACTCTTCTTCGATGTAAGTAAATTCAGCATCGCCCCAAAGTTCTTCTAATTTATAGAATTCACGACGGTCTTTCTTGAAAACGTGAACAATTACGTCATAATAATCTACCAAAATCCATTCACGATTAGATTTTCCTTCCATACTACGTGGATTTTGACGAGTAGCTTCCCAAACTTCTTTATCAACTGAGTCCGCAATGGCATCAATTTGTGTATCCGAAGTACCCGAACACACCACAAAGAAATCGGTAAAAGCATTTTTTACTTGTCTCATATCCATCACCACAATATTCAATGCCTTTCTTTCTTGCATTCCTTTTACCACAATCTGGCTCAATTCTTCTGAACTGATATCTTTTTTCACTTTAACTTCTGTCATTTTTTAGCTGTAATCTTTTAGTCATTAGTTTTAAAAATTGAGAACCTGACTATTTCTTACCTTTATTTATTTAATGTTTTTGAGTTTTCGTAATCTATGAGTTTTGATATTCCAATCACACACCATAACTTCACAAGATAGGCAATTAATTAGTTGTCAAACTCAATAATCATTTTAGACTTTAAAATTACAAAATAACCTTGTACAAAATTCAACCCAATACATTATTTACTGGCAAAACGCTGAAATATCTGTCAAAGTGTCATTCAACTAACGATATTGCTGCTGAAATGATTCAGTCTGGAATTAACGTTTTTGAAGGAACAGTCATAATTACCGATAATCAAACCGCTGGACGTGGGCAAAGAGGCAACGTTTGGGAGGCAATTATTGGTGAAAACCTTACGTTTTCAGTCATTTTTAAACCTACTTTCCTAAAAGCAAGTGAACAGTTTCAGCTAAACGTGGCTGTTTCTCTTGGCGTTTTTGATTTTTTATCTGAATTTATCGATGAAAATCTAAGCGTAAAATGGTCGAACGATATTTATTGTGAAGACAAAAAAATGGGTGGAATCTTGATTGAGAACACTTTACAAGGCTATCATATTGGTTATTCTGTGGTTGGAATTGGGCTGAATATTAACCAAATGGAATTTGGACATCCAAGGGCTACTTCGCTACGAAAAGTAAGTCAAAATCCTTTGAAATATGACCTTGCTGAAATGCTTTCTAAACTCTTAGAAAACTTGGAAAAAAACTATCTAAGAATTAAAAATGGAGATTATGAATCACTGAAAGACAGATACTTAGCCAATATGTATCGTTTTCAAGAATATCATTATTTTAGAAGAGATGGACAACAATTCACAGGGCAAATTATTGGCATTGATGAAACAGGAAAATTAGGCATTGAAACAGAAGGAGGCGTTTTGTATTTTGATTTTAAAGAAGTAGAGTTTGTGATTTAGAAGTTGTAAGTCCTTCTATTTAGGACAGATTTTTTATGACTTATGACACTGTATAATAAGCTATTTGGGGAAACTTAATTATCCGAAAGAAATTCTCGAAACAATATCCATTGTAGGTAAATAACTTATTAATTCTACTTTGGCACTTTAAATAAATGGGGCAAATTTGACTTTTGGAGAACTTCCCGAAAGTTCAAAACTTTCGGGAAGTTGAACGGTAAATGTCCAAATTTTCATCTTTTTTTAAAGTGCCAAAGTAAAATTAAACAACGTACTTACAAAAATTATGGCTTTTTAAAAGACAGCGAACCAAACGAATCGAAACTTTGAAAGAAGAAATATCCAAGTATTAGTAACAAACCACTAATAAGTAGAGTACGAAATACTGCTTGTAATTTCATGATTATGTGTTTTATGGTTAGGATTGAAAAGTTTTAATAATTGAAATTTTTCAAGAACAAATGTAATTAAATTACGCAAAATTTAATAACTTATTGTACATTTTCTAAAAACACTTAACCATGCTTCAAGAATATAAATCTTTGGTAGAAAATTTCTATCATTGGGAAATTAACACGCCCGAAAATATTTATCTCAGCCAGCCTTTGGGAGATGATTACAAACATTATTCTTTTGCTGAAACGGGAAATCAAGCTCGAAGAATGGCGACTGCTTTGAAAGCGATGAATTTGCCCGAAAAAAGCCATATCGGAATTGTTTCTAAAAATTGTGCTCATTGGATTATCTCCGATTTAGCAATTGCTATGGCAGGACATATTTCTGTGCCTTTTTACCCAACTTTAATCGACGAGCAAATCAATCAAGTTTTAGTACATTCAGAATGTAAAGTCCTGTTTGTGGGCAAATTAGACAGTTGGGCAACCATGAAAGCGGGTATTCCAGAGAGCGTAAAATGTATTGCCTATCCAAGTTTTTATGACGGTTGTCCAAGTACAGAAATGGACGAATGGGATAGCATTATTGATGCTCATGAACCTCTCCAAGAGAATATCCAACCCAAATACGAAGACATTTGTACCATTATTTACACCTCAGGTACAACAGGCGTACCCAAAGGCGTAATGCTCACGTATGGAGCAATTATTGAAGCAATTACGTACACAAAAGACGAAGTTGCTTTGGATTTGCCAAACGCTCGTTTTTTCTCCTATTTACCACTCTGCCACATTGCCGAAAGAAACATTGTTGAAGCCGCAAGTATGGCTACGGGCGGAACGGTTTTCTTTGCAGATACGCTCGAAAGTTTCCAGAAAAACCTCCAAACGGCTATGCCAACGCATTTTTTGGCAGTTCCACGGATTTGGACGAAATTTCAATTAGGAATTCTTGCCAAAATGCCTCAAAGTCGCTTGGATATGCTTCTGAAAATTCCCGTTATCAAAGCAGTCATTAAAGGTAAAATCCAAAAAGGTTTAGGGCTTTCTAATGCAAAAATAATTTTGACAGGTGCCGCACCAATGCCTCCAAGTCTGTTGGATTGGTACAAAAAATTAGGCATAACTATCAGAGAAGCCTACGGAATGTCTGAAAATGTAGGAGCTCATTCCATGATGCCCGCCGATGCGATAAAAAGTGGCACAGTTGGCAAACCATATCCAAAAGTTGTAACCAGAATTGACCCAGAAACTGGCGAAATTCAAATGAAAGCCCCTTGGAATACGATTGGATATTACAAAGAACCTATTTTAACGGAATCACTCTTGAAAGATGGTTGGCTTTGTACAGGCGATATGGGCGAAATTGATTCGGAAGGATATTTAAAAATTACGGGTCGGGTAAAAGATATGTTCAAATCTGCGAAGGGCGAATATATTGTCCCCGCTCCTATCGAAAATATGCTTTTGGTAAATCCTGTTATTGAGCAAGTTTGTGTGGTTGGCACGGGACTTTCTCAACCGATTGCCTTAATTGTTCCATCGGAAATTGGTAAAAATATGCCAAGAGAAAATTTGATGGAAAGTTTGGAAGAAACGCTCAAAAGAGTGAATCCAAATTTTAAAAATTATGAAGCTCTCAGAAAAGCAGTTGTAGTAAAGGATTTATGGACGGTGGAAAATAATATGCTTACGCCAACCATGAAAATCAAGCGAAATGTGGTTGAAAATTATTACAAAAACCAAGTTGAGCTTTGGGAAGAATTGGAAGAAAAAGTGGTTTTTGAGTGATTTTCAGAATTGCGATTTTGTATGATTTAGGGTTAATTTATGAGAATCGTAGGATTTGAAGATTATAGTATTCATTTATAAGAAAATATTGTCTCAAAGGTCGCCGTCGTTCAGAACGACGGCGACCTTAATTAAGACTTTAAGATTAATTTGCGTGAATAATCCTATAATCTCTAAATCATAATAATCATAGTTCAGACGACAATCACAACCTCCTCTTTCTACCCTGATAATCAATCACTTCTACCGATTTCACATTAGGAGAAATCAAAATACTTCTTGAAGATTGCGATAAAAATGAAGTTCCGTAATTAATTTCCGTTTTGCGTTTTTTGCCATTTTTCAAGTTTTCAATCACTACGGTATCATTTGGTTTTAGGGCTTTTGTCTGTAAAGATTTCCCCAAGCTAAAAGATTTCAACGCTCCTTTATTTTGAGTTGCCATAATGACAGAATTCCCTTGTGCATTGCTTACTCGCACCAAACCTTTGGCATCTCCTGAGACTAAAAAATCTGTTTGAGAAAGTGTTAAGGCTTTAAAATTTCCTTTTCCATTTCCTATGAGCAACAAACCATTGAAAGCATCTAATCGTCCGACGGAAACTTCATTGCCAAAATCATTGCCAACCATTAAAATATCAAGATTTCCATCGGCATTAAAATCTTCCATTAACATTCCAAAAATCGGAGCAATTTGTGCTTGAATGGGTAAAGGTGTTATTTTAAATTTGCCTTCTCCTAAATTCTCTATATAACTGGTTTTAACAACATTAGCTTTTAATATCAAAGCATCTTTCAAGTCATTTTCTGATACAACTCCTTTAATATCGGCTTTGGCATATTTATCATAATTATCAAAATTTTCCCGTAAAATGGTCATTTGTTTTATCAAATCATCACGAGTATGAAAGGGAACTTCGTAACGATTTTTGTCTTTATCAGGAAAAAATACCGTCGGAATGGCATCATACAAACCATCGGCATTAAAATCTTTTCCATAAACAGATAAGGGAAATTCATCAGAAACCTTGTTCATTGTATTGATACCTAAATTGCCAGCTACATAATCGGTATCACCGTCATTATCAAAATCTCCAGACGCAATGCTATTCCAAAAACCAATTTGAGAACCAAATTCCTTATTATCAATACGTTCCAGCGATTTACCTTGATTATTTTTCAGGATTGTAATAGGCATCCACTCTCCTACTAACATTAAATCTTGCCAACCGTCATTGTCATAATCCGTCCAGAGAGCATCACAAACCAAGCCAATATTCTGTAATTCTGGAGCAAATTGAGCCGTAACATCTGTAAAATGGACCCCATTTTTAGAATCATTCCTTAAAATATAACTACTCACAGGCTTCGGATAGGTGTTCACTTCCATACGTCCACCCACAAAAAGGTCGAGGTCACCATCGTGGTCATAATCAACAGCTTTTACACAAGAACCGCTTTTTAGAAAAGGTGGTAAAGCTTTTATATTCTCGGTAAAATTCCCTTTTCCGTCATTTTCATACAGACGGTCTTGATACATAAAAAGTCCAACAGGGGCTTCGTTACTACCACTTACAACATACAAATCGAGGTCATTGTCGTGGTCTGCATCAAAGAGTACAACGCCCATATCTTCCGAAAACTTCGTGGCATCGGTTTCTCCCTTAATCAAGTCTTTTTTCGTGAATTTCCCTGCTTTATTTTGTACTAAAAATGTACCTTTATGATTAGTTGCTCCACCAATAAAAACGTCCTCTAAACCATCATTATTTACATCGCCAACGGCTATTGCAGGGCCATACTGAGAGAGTTTGTGGGGTAATAATTTTTGAATATTAAAATCAATCGCATCATTTTCTTGATGTGTAAACTCAAAACCTAAATCATCAGTAACATCTTGGAATAAAGCCAATTGCTGATTATTTTTTTCTATTTCAAGAGCATCAATTGCCGTATTTTCATCAATAATCAGAGTTTGATTAGCTTTCACATTTTTCAAAATACTTACTTTCCCACTTTGCCAAGTCACTTTTATTTCATCTATTATTGCAGTTTTTCCTAAACCAAAATGAGCCACGTTTTCTATCGTTGAAAGATACCCTCTGTACGGAGTATTTTCATAAACTTGTTTCTCTCCATGATTGTACGAAACATCAATCCAAGCCCCAATTCCGTTGATATTATTGGCTAATCCTTTACATTTTATTCTTAAAAAATGACTTTCTTCGGGTTTCAATTGAATGGTATTATTGCGGTAAACAAAAGCAGAGTCATTGATATTATTGACGACATAATCTAAGTCGCCATCATTATCCAAATCTGCGTAGGCTGAACCATTCGAGAAACTGGGTGTATTGATTC
Source organism: Arcicella aurantiaca (assembly GCF_003148625.1). GTDB lineage: Bacteria > Bacteroidota > Bacteroidia > Cytophagales > Spirosomataceae > Arcicella > Arcicella aurantiaca. The sequence continues at coordinate 154,492 of NZ_QGGO01000010.1, forward strand.
CCCATGATTTTGAAACATCCTCAAATTGAGGTGATGCTCCTGTATTGGTAGTCATATTTTTAAACGCATAGTTTGGTATTTTCACCGAAGGCAACATTCCCAAAAGCTGTTCTAAAGTAGCTCGTCTTTGTACAGCTTGTTGAAACCCATAAGCCAAATAATCATGGTCGGTAACGTCTTTGGGAAAGCCATTTGAAATAATAATATCTCGCAAACCATCATTGTCAAAATCTGTTACCATCGGACACCAACTCCAGTCTGTTTCGGCAATGCCTGCCAACAAACCCATTTCACTAAATATGGGTTGACCCGTTTTCGGATTAATTCCTTGATTTACCTGAAGTGTATTTCTTGGATATTGATGATTATAATGGAATTTTTCACTGTTTTGATAATTAGAATAATTGTTGGCAGGAAGTATCATTTTTTTTCGATAATTGTCCGCAGGAACCATATCCAATGCCACCATATCCATCAATCCATCATTATTCAAATCTTCCACATCATTACCCATGGCAGAATAGGAAGTATGTTTAAAATATTCGGCGGCGTGGTCAGTAAATCGTGGCGACGAACCGTTTCCGTTCCCATTATTAATGTACATAATGTCATCCGACAAAAAATCATTGGTAACATAAATATCCTTCCAGCCATCTCGGTTAATATCCGTAATATTTACGCCCAAACCATAGCCTTCAATTAAAATCCCTGCTTGTTTTGAGACATTGGTAAAATGTGGTTTGGCATTTGTTCCATCATTTTCATATAATCTGTCAGTCCGTTTAGAACTCCCATCTACTATTTTATCTACGTATTTGTTTGGAAAACGTACTTTTTCCATTTCATTTACCAATAAAAAAAGGTCTAAATCTCCGTCATTATCATAGTCAAAAAAGGCAGCATTTGTAGTATGAGAGGTATCAGCAATTCCATATTCTTTTGCCATCTCCTTAAAAATCGGAATACCGTTTTTATCTACACCTTGGTTTACATACATCATATTTTCCAAGCGGTCAGACGTATTATTCACCGTAGCTGACACATAAATATCTAACAAATCATCATTGTTAATATCCACAACAGTTGCCCCAGCACACCAACGTCCCTCTCCTGTTGCTTTACTTTTTTGAGTTACGTCTTCAAATCTTAATGATGATTTTGGGGTTACCCCTTTGTTCAAATACAATTTATTTTCTACTTGATTTCCAGTGAAATAAACATCAACCAATTTATCATTATTAAAATCTCCGAGTGCAACCCCTCCGCCATTATACACATATTCGAAATTAAAAACGTTACGTGCATTGGTTTCAACAATACGGTTTACGAAGGTTATACCCGTGCTATCAGCAGGAAGTTTAGTAAAAAGCGTTTCGTCGTTTTTATTGCTACAAGAACAAAGAAAACTGACAAAAAAAAACACGATGAGTAATTTATGAATCATCAGATTTTTAGATTTTAAGAAAACTATTATGGGTGATTGTCAAAGTAAATAATAGCCTAATTTGCAATATATCTTTTAGAACAAACTATGATTAATCTCGGTGTGATTTTGCGATAAAAAACATTGATTTATCTGCTTTTTTTCATTTAAAAAATGAAATTTTCAATTAAGAGGCAAAAACAGAAAATATAACTTAGTTAATAATGTGTGTTGGGGCGACAAATTTCAATTTTCTCAAAAAATAACTCAAATTCTATGATGAACTAACCTGTTTGAAAGTATTTTCTTACATAGAATTGTCTTTAATTATTTGACAGGAATAAGATAAAATTACATTTTCAATTATATTACAGTAACACTTTAAACGATAAAATGTTACTTATTTTTCAAAAAATATCTTCATAGCATTTTCAAGAAACACGGTCTTGTACATTTTTGCAAAATCAAAATAAACCAGTTTAATTTTCACTTATTTTCCACAAAAACTCTCTAAAATATCCATTTCAAATGCAAAAAAAATCATTTTCATCACCTATTACTACCAAAAAAACAAAATTTAATTTTCATACTCTTACGGTTAAATACCTGTTTTTCTGTTTAATTCATTGAGAATACTTACTCCATAAGCTCTCTGTTTCCCCTCACAGTTTAATTTTTATTACTGATTCAAATTCACTTATTCAAAGAATAAAAACATTCTCAGCTTAGTCTATTCCTCATACCAAACGCCAATGTTAACTCATAAAAAAATAATAAAACTAAGGGTAAACCCTGAGTTTTTGAATCAAGGGTAAACGCTGATGCAAATGGTATAAATTACATTTAATTTTGAACTTTATTAATATACTCAAAACACTTAACTTATATTATTACACTCATCATTTTATTGGCAAATACACTTTGCAATTTTAACCTTTAAACCTTTTTAAACACACAAATCATTTCCGAATAGACCACATTTAAAACTGTCATTTTGAATAAATGTTAGTTAAAACCCAACAATCAATTTTAACAATTACTATGCAAAAACTTCTTCTAAAAAAAGGTTTGCCACCCCAAGTAGCACCAAGCAAATGGATGACATTTTCATTGATTTGCCTGTTATTTCTGTTTCAAATTATTGAAACATCGGCTCAAAAAACGGCAGGAGCAACTCAGAAAATAGCTGGAAAAATCATTTCAGGGCAAGACAATCAGCCTATTCCGGGAGCTAACGTTATGATTAAAGGAACATCGAGCGGAACAACTGCTAACTCGGCTGGAGAATATTCAATTGAAGCCTCAAGCAATGCTACCTTATTGGTTTCGTCGGTGGGATATGTTTCACAAGAAGTAAAAGTTGCAGGACGAAACAAGGTAAATGTTTTATTGCAAGAAAATGCGTCGTCATTAGATGAAGTTGTAGTCGTTGGATACGGTTCTTCAAGCAAACGTTTACTTTCGGGAGCTCAAACAAATATTGGCGAAACCGAATTAAAAAGAACGGTCAATACCACACTCGACCAAGCCTTGCAAGGAAGAGCCCCTAACGTATATGTAGCCAGCAATTCTGGAAAACCCGGTGGTGCAGCCGCTATTTATATTCGTGGACTTTCAACTATCAACGGAAATACACAACCGATGTATGTAATTGATGGGGTACAAATCGTTCCGCAAGATGCTCCAACACAAGGAGTTGGCTCTGACGGACAGTCAAACGTACTTTCAAGCATAAACCCTGATGATATTGAGTCGATGAACGTTTTGAGTGGTCCTTCGGCACAGTCAATTTATGGCTCAAAAGCAGCCAATGGCGTAATTGTAGTAACAACCAAAAAAGGGAAAGCAGGTGATGCCAAAGTAAATTTCACGTCGATGTATAACTTACAAGGTTTGCCTAATCAGTTACCGATGATGAATTTGAGAGAATACGCAACTTACAGTAATGCGTGGGCAAAAGCAGTTGGTTCGGGCTATAATGCACAATTTGCAGACCCTTCTATTTTGGGAGAAGGAACAAATTGGCAAGCGGCATTATTCAAAACGGCTGCCATGAAAAAGCAACAACTTTCAATTAGTGGTGGTAATGAAAAAACGACTTATTATATCTCGGCTGAATTGATGAATCAGGAAGGAATTGCACCCAATTCAGGATTTGACAGAAAATCGTTCAGAGTAAACGTAGAAAGTAAACTACGTAATTATCTGAAAATCGGAACAAATCTTTCTGTTTCTGGAACGGCAGAAAAGCTTTCAATCAACGAAGACAATATCATTAGTACCGCCATTCAACAATCACCAAATGCACCAGTATATAATCCAGACGGTTCTTTCGGAGGGCCACAAGATGTGCCACTTCCTGGAAGTGGCTCAACCAACTATTCTGCTCAAATTACAAACCCTGTGGCATTGGCTTACACCAATACCAATGATTTCAAACGTATAACTTCATTCGGTACTATTTACGCCGACCTTACGTTCTTGAAAAATTTTACATTTCATGGAGAATTTAACGGTAATTTTGGGAATGATACAAGAGCAATTTTCCGTCCTTCTTATACTTTCGGAGCAAATGCTTTGACGGCTGGAGCGAGAAATCCAATTTCTACTTCTGAAAGATACGCTGGTAATAATTATTATTGGAGTACCAACCAACGCTTAAATTACTCAAAGAAATTCTTACAAAAACATGATGTAAATATTACCGTAGGGCATGAAGCTCAGTATGGTTTTTATGAGCAATTGTCGGGTAGAGTTACAGGTTTTACCAATAATGCTTTATCAGAATTAAGTTTGGGCGACCCTAAAACGTCATTGAGCGGAAGTACAAGAGACGATAACTCGCAAGAATCGTATTTCACACGTGTAGGTTATGTTTATGACGATAAATATATTTTCCAAGCTACTTACCGAGCCGATGCTTCGTCATATTTTGGACCTAATAATAAATGGGGTTATTTTCCGTCTGTTTCTGCTGCTTGGAGAGTTACCAAAGAGCCTTTTATGCAGGATATTACGGCTATCAATGACTTAAAATTGAGAGTTGAAATGGGAACGACTGGTAATCAATATTGGGGCAAAAACACGTATGCTCCTTTAAGCACCGCCGCTACACAGTCGGGACAAGGATTTTTAGCAGGTAAATTCCCGAACCCTGACATCAAATGGGAAAACACGCAGACTTATAACATCGGTTTTGATTTACACGCTTTGAAAGACCGTATCCAAATTGTATTTGATGCGTATTTAAGAAGAACTTCCGACTTGATTACAGACCTTCCTTTACCAGCTTATGCGGGTACGTCTGGACAAGGTGGTATTGGAGCTCCCGTAGTTAATATTGGCGATATGGAAAACAGAGGGTTTGGTTTCTCAATCAATACTACGCCAATTCAAGGTAAAAATGCAGGTTCTTTAACTTGGAAAAGTGGATTCAATATTTCGTTGGATAGAAATAAATTATTGAAATTAAATACCGACAGAGCAATTATTGACCGTTTCCCTTGGTTTAGTAGAGTTATTTCTCGTTCAATTGTGGGGCAACCTCTTTTCCAATTTTACGGATATAAAGCAGATGGTTTAATTCAAAACTATAAAGATTTAACTACGGCGGCTTTGCCAACAAACGTACAAATAGCTCCGGGACAAGCTTGGGTTGGAGACGTGAAATATGTAAATATTGATAAAACAGAATATTTTGACCCCGTTTTAGGTAAAAATGTTCAAGTAATTGATGATAAAGACAGAACATTTATCGGGAATCCTTGGCCAAAATTCACTTTTGGTATTACTAATAATTTCTCTTACAAAGGTTTTGACTTATCAATTTTTATGCAAGGAGTTTACGGGAATCAGATTTTCAACCAAATGAGATTTGATAATAGTGCTTTCAGAAACTTCATTCACGGTGCATACAAAGAAGCTATCAATTTTGCCGTACCAAGTAGCAATACTTTAACGGAAACCTTGACGCTCTTAAATCCGGGAACAACCGTTCCGAGAATTGCTTATTCAAGCTACGGAAACAATGGACGTGCTACCGACCAATTTGTTGAAGACGGTTCTTATTTGCGAGTAAAAAATATTCAATTGACTTATAATGTGCCAAAAGCGTTTTTGAACAAGTATTTACCACTGAACGGTTTGAGAGTTTCGGGCGGTGTGCAAAATGCTTTCACTATTACAAAATATAGCGGTTACGACCCAGAAGTTGGTACTTCAGCGGGCGTTCCCGGCTTTGATAATGGTCGTTATCCATCATCAAGAATGTACACTTTCTCAGCGTCATTCGATTTTTAATAGTACAAAATCCATTTAAAAATATTTATAAAATGAAAAAATATAACTTCATAAAATTCTTATTTGTCACCCTAACTGCATTAGTTGGATTGGCAAGTTGTTCTGAAGAATTCTTAGATACGCCTCCACGAGGAAGCTTAACAGCACCCAATTTCTTTAATACTGATGCCGAATTATTAGCAGGTACTGCCGCACTTTACAATAAAGTTTGGTTTGGCTCAAACGGACAAGCATTATTGTCTTTCGGAGATGGACGTGCGGGTAACATGATTAGTCCGTACAATGGTAACTGGCAACAGTTTTATCAGTTCAATGTTTCCAATACCAACAGTGATTTAAGAGATTCTTGGAACTCGTTTTTTACCATTATCGCACAGTCAAACGTGTTGATGTATAACGTAAATACGTATTCAAAAGCAGGGGTTTCGGACGTGGCAAAAAGAAGAGCAATCGGTGAAGCTCGTTATATGCGTGGTGTGGCGTATTCGTATTTAGTACAAAACTGGGGAGCAGTACCCATTATTACAGATAATTTAAAACAAGGTTCAGACACAACCTTAACTCGTAATACCATTGAAACCGTTTGGGAATTTGCCATTCGTGATATGCAGGCAGCAGTTAGATTACTTCCAACTTCAAGTTCTGCGGGGTCTGGACGTTTAAATTCATATTCTGCCAAAGGAATGTTAGCCAAGTTTTATCTAACACGTGCTGGACTTGGGTCAAGCAATGGACAAAGAAGCCAAATGTATTTAGATAGTGCCAAATATTATGCAAGAGACGTTATCAAAAATGGACCTTTCCAATTAATGCAAAATTATTCAGACTTATTCCTAACGGCAAACAACAATAACCCAGAACAACTATTTGGTTTACAATGGGTTAGCAATGGCGGATATGGTTCTGGTAATCAATTCCAATCTCAATTTGCAGCCAATAGCCAATTAACGGGTTTCTCTGATGGTTGGGGAGGTGGCAACGGTGCATCTTATGACTATCTTGTTAACGCTAATCCGTCTGACTCTATTCGTGTAAAAGCTACTTTTATGCTTCCAGGTTATCATTATCCTGAATTAATTAAAGCAAAAGGTGGATGGAGAGAGCCAATTCCTTCGGATGACAGTTGGGAGAACTTTGCCCATTTCAAAAAATACATTGTAGGAACTCCAGACGACAATGGCGGACTCGGACAACAACAAGCTGCTCCAAACAACAGTTATATGCAACGTTTGGCAGACGTCTATTTGATTTATGCCGAAGCCATTTTAGGAAATAACGCATCAACGTCTGACCCTGAAGCATTACAATATTATAATGCCATTCGTACAAGAGCAGGTTTAGCATCGGTAACTAAATTTAATATTGATGATTTATTGCACGAAAGACGCTACGAATTTGCCGTTGAAGGTGACTCTTGGTATGATTTGGTAAGACTTTATTACTACAATCCCCAAAAAGTTATTGACATTATCGGCAAACAAATAAGAGGTAATTATGCTATCAGAATTAAAGCGGGAACAGGTACTGCCACTAAAAAACGTGAATATACCTTCATCAGTCGTACGCCAAGTACGTTCAAATTAATTCCATCAACATTCTATTTACCAATCCCTGATACCGAAACGGCACAAGCTCCAAACTTATTAAAACCACCCGTTCCATATAAGTTTTAAGTATCAAGAATCTTAAAAAATGATATGAGGTTGTGTCAGAAATGGCACATACTCATTAAACAATTACAAAAATGAAAAAAACAATAGATTTTATATTTAGTAAACTTACCGCCCTAATGCTTCTGGTTACTTTGGTGAGTGTTACTATGCTTTCATCTTGTATTGAAGACGAAACAGGTATTCCTAAATTTTCTACGGGTACGCCAAGTATCACAAAAGTTTATTTATTGGATACCATCGCACGATATAAAGACAGTAGTATCGTAGGGGCAGAACCTTATAAATTATTGGTTATCAATGGGCAGAATATCGGTGGCGTTGTCAATGCCTATTTCAATGGATACAACAGTGCTTTTAATCCGACTTATAATACCGATACCCATTTGATTATTACATTACCTGGAGGAGTTCCAACAGACTCAACTGCTGACAATAAACTTAGATTGGTTACTTCTCATGGTGAAGCGGTTTTCAACTTTAAAGTGATTGCTAAACCTGCGGTATATTCTACGGATAAAATAACTTTCGGTAGTGACAGAGGTGACATCACTTTAACAGGCAAAAACTTTTCAGACGTTACCAGTGTAGTTTTTTCTAAAACGACTACTGCTGTAAAAATTATCTCAAAAACGAAGGATAAAGTCGGAAATGAAACCATCGTATTAAGATTTCCTTCGACCAATATTAGCCAAACTACTTTAGATATTACCAATTCGAGTGGTGTTGTAACTACGAGAGGATTGGAGTTTGTCAATGCTGATGTTGCATTACAAATATTCACAGAAGATTTTGGGAAAGATTTTGGCAATAACTCTTGGGGCGACCCTCTCATTGTTAATTCAGACCAAGCTTATGCAGGGAAAAAATCACTTGTTAAAACTTTTGCAGCGGGCAATTGGCACATGGCGGCATTTAGTAACTGGTGGCCTTCAGTAGAATATTCGGCTGACTATAAATATCTGACATTCGCTATCAAAGGTGGTGAAAACGCCATTTCATTCTGGATTCAGTCTGATGCTTCAAAAGTTGGTTTTGGAAACTATTTGGATAAAAACAAAATTGACGTTGCTCCCAAAGTTTGGAATTACTACAAAATTGCTTTAGCAGACTTAGATTTTTGGTACCCAGGTACTACCCTAAAACAATTTGGGTGGAGACTTAAAGGACCTGACAAAACAGAAACGTTATATTTTGACGATGTAATGTTTATTAAAAAGTAGAATCTCTAACCGCCAAACAAGTGTGTATAATTTGCCTTATACACTTCATACAGGTAGGATGTATTTCCTATCTGTATTTTAAAAAATATCCCCTCATAAGTGATAAAAACTTATGAGGGGATATTTTTTAAACGCCTTATTTCGATATTCTTTTCATAACGAAAACTAAGTAATGGCACAAAATAAAATACTATTTTAAAATCCCACAAACCATTGATAATCAAGCTTATGATAATCGTAAATCGTAATTCTTAAATCGTCCTTGTACTTACTCATACCCACCAAAACTCACTAATGCCCTCCCCCACTCATGACAACTTCTTGGTCATCAGCAATTTTACCAGATTTCATTAATAAAGTTGCTCCTGCGGCAATTAATAATAAAACTCCTGCAAATGTTACCGCCTTACTTGGGTCATTGCCTAAAAAATTCTTTAAAATAAAACCAAATGTTAACGTCTGAATCAACATTGGCACAACAATCATCATATTGATAATTCCCATATAAACGCCATACCTTTCTTTTGGAATTGAAGAAACTACCATCAAATAAGGAATCCCCATCATACTTGCCCAACCAATCCCAAACCCTGTAATAGCAGGGAAAAGCAAATATTTATTCTCAATTATCGAAAAGGCTACAAAACCCAAACCTGCCAACAATAAACAGAAAGCGTGTACCAATTTTGGAGAATATTTTTTGGCAAAATAAACCAAACTAAAAGCAACCAAAAACATCACAATATTGTACCAACCATTTACTAAACCAGTCCAACTTACGGCTTCACTGTATAAATCTGGATTATCTTTGGGGGTAGCATGAAAAACTGTCAAAGCAATACTTTTTGAGGAATTTTGCCAATAACAAAACAACGCATACCATTGAAATAAATATACCAAAGCCAATTGCCACATCACTTTTGGCATATCTCTGATGGCAGTAAAAATATCCGTAAATGGTGAAAATACATTGAGTGGAGAGGCTTTCATTTCGGCTAACTCTTCTTCGCTTGGTGGTATCTCAGGGGTAGTTTTTGTACTCCACCAAATTGAGCCAATCGAACAAACTGCCCCTAAGAAAAACGACGCATACACCCATGTAGGTAAAGCTCCTGTTTTTCCAATAAAAATTAATGGGAAAATATACAATGAAAGATTGGAAAGCGTTTGTCCTAAACCCGTAAAAAAACTCTGAGCCTGAAAACCCGTTGGCTGTTGTGAAGCATCCAATTTATCCGCAATAAAAGCACGATATGGCTCCATAGCAGTATTATTACCAACGTCCAAAATCCATAATAAACCCGCAGCCATCCACAAAGAACTACTAAACGGGTAAATAAACAATGCCAAACTACACATTAAAGCACCTACTAAAAAGAAGGGTTTTCTACGTCCAAAGCGAGGCGACCACGTTTTATCAGACAATGCTCCAATTATTGGTTGTACTAAAAGTCCAGTCATTGGACCTGCCAAATTCAAGAATGGAATATCATCAGGGTTAGCTCCTAAAAAATCATAAATGGGGTTAACTGCACTTTGCTGGAGTCCGAAACTATATTGAATGCCGAAAAAGCCAACATTCATATTAATAATTTGGGAAAAAGTTAAGCGGGGTTTTAACATAAGTTCTGTATAATAAAAATGGTTAAAATTGATAGAATCTATAAAAGAACCTGTTTAAACTTATTCCTTTCGTTGTAAATCGTTTCATTTGAAGCCTGTGCTTTAAAAATTTATTCAATGTAGCGATGCTATATGTCACAAATTTTTAAAACACAATCATAAAATCAATTCAATTCCCATTCAAAACGAAAAGTTTAAACAGGTTCAAGAAAATGGCTAATCTTTCACGATTTCACCTATCTTCTAAATTTAATAGCTATCACACAATATTACTCATTTTATTGTCTTTTAAGAAGATTAACTTTAATTTTTCTTCTTAAAAACATTTATCTAAAACCAACTATCAAACCTTAAAGACGAAATTATTATCTTTGAAGTATGCTACTTTTCGCCTTTCTCTTTTCTTTTTTATTAGATAACAATCCGCTTCCAAAAGCTGATAGCGTACTTATTATCAAGCAAATAAATATTTCGGGCAATCAAAAAACAAAAGAAAGTATCATTCTGAGAGAATTGGATTTTGGAACAGGCGATACTATCCTCAAAAGTGAAATTGATAAAAAGTTAGACCTGACTCGTCGAAAACTTAACAATACAAACCTCTTCAATTCCGTAGAATTAAAAACGGTTGAAGTTGCTAAAAATCAAATAAGTATCGACATCAAACTCATGGAGCAATGGTATATTTTGGGATACCCTGTTTTTCAAATTGTTGATAGAAATTATGCCGAATGGTGGCAAAGAGGAGCAAGTTTGAGCCGAACAACTTATGGTATTGACCTGCTACATGGAAATTTTAGAGGAAGAGCCGAACGCATAAACCTCCGACTCGAAACAGGTTTTACACAACGTCTTGAATTGGGTTATCGAATTCCCTATATAAATAAGGCTCAAAAAACGGGAGCTGGTTTTAGTGTTACTTATATTGCCAATAAAAATTTAGCTTTCAAAAGTTTAAACGATACACTTTATTATTTTAAAAATTTTGAAGAAATCCTTCGGAAACGCCTATCAGCCGCCATTTACCTCCGCAAAAGATACGGATTTTATGATACTCATACCTTAGAATTACGCTATAATAACAATTCCATTGCGGATACTATCAGTAACTTGAACCCAAATTATTTTTTAGATAATCGAACAACTCAAAGATATTTCCAACTGAGTTATTACTTTAATTATGATTTTCGGGATAATGTCGCTTATCCACTTCGGGGCAATCGCTATGAATTACTTTTAAACAAATCTGGACTTCTCCCAAATGATGACATCAACCAATTAGAACTTACTGCCGCTTATTCTTTGTACAAACCTATTTCTAAGAAAATTTACTATGGATTGTATTTAAAAGGGAAAGTGTCCTTCCCTGAGCGTCAACCTTTTATCAATACTCGGGGCTTAGGCTATTTTGGAGATTTAGTAAGAGGTTATGAGTTATATGTTGTAGATGGCAGTTCCTTTTTGTTGGCAAGAAATAATTTAAAATTTCAATTAATCAATAGTAAAATTCATCTCAAATTTCTTAAAATCAAACAATTCAACACCATTCCTATTGGGATTTACCCCAATATTTTTATGGATTATGGCTATGTTCAAAACAACTTTGCTACCGAAAATAAAAGCAAATTAGCCAATAGGTTAATTTATGGTGGTGGCTTCGGACTGGATTTCGTAACCTATTATAATATGGTAATTCGTTTTAGCTACGTACTAAACGACAAAAAAGAAAGAAATTTTGTATTTGGAATTGGAAGAGAATTTTAAAGTGGGTCGTAGGTCGTAGGTCGTAGGTCGTAGGTCGTAGGTCGTAGGTCGTAGGTCGTAGGTCGTAGGTCGTAGGTCGTAGGTCGTAGGTCGTAAAAAAGGCGGTTTCTGCAAATTAAGTTCCCAAAAATCAATAAAAAATATCTTTTTATCAAACCTTTCACTCATAAACTCATAAACCCTCACACTCATAAACCCTCACACTCATAAACTCATAAACCCTCAACTCATAAACCCTCAACTCATAAACTCATAAACCCTCAACTCATAAACTCATAAACCCTCAACTCATAAACTTATAAACCCTCAATTCATAAACTTATAAACCCTCAAATCATAAACTCATAAACCCTCAACTCATAAACTCATAAACCCTCAACTCATAAACTTTTCTTGACCCTTATAAAAGACAAAAGGGAACGTTAAAAACATCCCCCTGTGCAAATTAATAGTTCTACACCTATTATCTTAAATATTTTGATTGGTTGGTCTTAAAAACATGGGGCAATAGAGATTGCCCCCGTTTCCTAAATACCTAACCACTAATTTCTTGTTTATTATTGTTGTTCTTTTACAACGCAATTTAATTAAAAAACTTGTGAAGTTCCTAAGTAATTCTTAGTTTTTTCTAAAAAAGCTTTTTTCTTTCTTCGTGAAACCGAAATCTTTTTACCATCTTTCAGTTGCACAAACATTTCTTCTTTAACGTCGAATTGTATTAAATAGTTCAAATTAATTGCAAAAGATTTGTGAACTCTCACGAATAATTCGGCATCTAATTTAGCTAAAAAATCTTTCATTGTACGTGAAACAAGCAATTTTTTTCCATTATTAAAATAAAACATGGTGTAATTGCTAATTGCTTCAAGATGGCTAATATCTTTCCAAGCTACTGAAATCGTTTTTTTACAAGAGATAGGTAATGAAATACTTGGTTCTTTTAATAAACGAGTTTCAGTCCCAAAATTATTAAATTCTCTTTTGAAATTTGCAACTGCAAAAGAGGTTGCGTTTGTTAATGTTGTTACCATGATAGTTTTAAGTTTAGTTCCATAAATAATATTGTCTCTATCATGTGGTTAGTAAGTGATGCAAAGTTGGCAGGTAAAATTTTACTAATCAATCACATGATGATATGATATTTGCTAAACTATATTCTCATGAATTGCCTTCGCTACCGCCTCTGTTTGAGAATGAACGTGCAACTTATCATATATTTTTTTGATATGGGTACGCACGGTATCCATGCTAATTCCACATTTGTCGGCAATCATTTTATAACTATTTCCCTTCACTAACAAGTTCAATATTTCAGTTTCTCGCTCTGTCAATTTATAGGAAACATTATCTGCTGTTCTTTGCTGAGGTGGCAACATTTGTAAAACTTTTCGTGCAACGCTTGATGTCATCGGAGCTCCTCCATTATAAGCATCATTAATGGCTTCTAAAAGTCTAACAGGTGGTGTTCTTTTCAAGAGATAACCAACTGCACCTGAACATATTGCCTCAAAAATATTTTCATTATCTTCAAATACCGTAAACATCAAAACATTTACTTCTGGAGCTATTTTTTTGATAATTTTCAAGCCTTTTATGCCATTAGCAACGGGCATATCAATGTCCATCAACACCACATCTGGTCGCAACGCTTCCATTTGTTCTGCTACCTTTTCGCAGTTTACAAAAGCTCCTATCAACTCAAATCCCATAGAACCTCTTAATAAAACGGAAAGGCTTTCCCGTAAGTCTGGATTATCTTCGTACACTACTATTCTTATTGCTTCAGAAGTCATGGATTGAAACAGGGCTTTTAAATATTCACCTACAATATTACAATAAATATTTATCTAACGGTATCACATGATTGGGTGATATTTGATGATTTTTAGCAGGAATTGGTGTTGTATATTTTTTTGTACCTTTGTCAACACAAAGAGTGTGTCCGAAATTCGTCATTCATAAGTCGTAAGAAATTTTATCCAATTATATTTCTCCTTCCGACCTATTCCTTACAGACTTATTGACTCTTAGACAACCTCTTGTTGTTCCCAATTTTAAACTTAACTCAACAATTCGTGAAAAAATATTACGTTTACTTCTGTTTCATTTTACTGACTTTCGCCCAAATATCTTGTCAGGATAAAAAGCAAAACGCTGAAACTGACACAACAGCCACTGCTGATACAACAGCAAAAGTGAGTTCTCTTGAAAATTATAGCCCAATCTTTCAGGCAATTCTAAAATCTGACGCTGGCATGGCACGTGGCGTAAGTATTGGAGATAATATTGAAACTATCCAAGAAACAACACTTCCTGCCGAAACCCAACCAGAAAATGGAAAAGGTTTTACCGAATATTTTGATGATACCGACCTAAATTTTGCAGATATTGCTTACATAAAAGACGCTGAAAATAAGGTTGGAGCTATTTCTATTGATGTTTATATCGAAAGACAAACGGCAGTTGATAGCCTTATGAACGAATTTAAAGGTTATTTTGACAAAAAATACGGACAAGGAAAAGGTATTTCTAAAATGAGTACGTGGAAATTACCAGATGCTCAAAACGAACTGTTACTTCAAAACGTAAGCACTGCAAAAGACCCGGGTTTGAAGATTATTTTTGCTAAAAGCGGAGATAAAATGTTGCAATAAATGTATAACAGATTTCTAATCTGTTTATGTTATTTTTGACAGGTTGGAAACCTGTCCTACCTCAAAAACTGTCATTGCACGATGACAGTTTTTTTATGTCCAAAATTTCATTGTGTAAAATTTACACTTTAAAATTTGGAAGTAAAATTTTAATTATTAATCTTTGCGTAATAATTACACTTTGAAACAAAAAAATGAAAGAGCAATTTTATAAATATCAATACCCTCACCCAGCCGTTACGGTGGACTGTATTATTTTTGGTTTTGACGGACAAAACCTCAAAGTGATGCTGATTCAACGGAAAAGTGAGCCTTTTGCTAAAATGTGGGCATTGCCCGGGGCTTTTGTTGATGAAAATGAATCTTTAGAAAGTTGTGCCGAACGTGTTTTACAGAAAGAAGGAAATATTTCGGGTGTGTACTTGGAGCAACTTTTTACGTTTGGCTCGCCCTCCCGTGACCCACGTGAACGAGTAATTTCAGTAGCGTATATGGGACTTGTTAAAACGGCAGATTTTGAATTGATTGCAGGGAACGATGAATTGCAGATTGAGTGGAAAGATATTTTGGAAGTTGGAAATTTAGCCTTCGACCATAATCTTATTTTAACAACGGCTATTGATAGAATCAGAGGAAAAATCAGGTATCAGCCTATTGGTTTTGAGTTGATGAATGCCAAATTTACCATTCCACAATTGCAACAATTGTACGAAGCTATTTTAGGAAAATCGCTCGACCGTCGGAATTTTAGAAAGAAATTATTATCCATGCAAATTCTAAAACAATTACCCGAAAAACAACAAAACGTAGCTCACAAAGCCGCATCATATTACGAATTCGATAGAGAACGATATGACGTTTTGATGAAAGAAGGAATTTATTTGGAATTGGTGTAGAATAGGTGTTGGGGGTCAGGATTTAGGGGTTAGTGTACAATTGCAAATTAATCTCTCCAAAACCAATCAACTAAAACTTTAAAAATAATGTAGGTAGATTTTAGAGGTTCGTAGTCTCGTCACAAATAGACCCCCTAAAACCAAACACCTAAAAACTAAAACCTGAGAAAAAATCATGAAAAACATACAAGAAATAGGCGTTATTGTTGGGCGTTTTCAAGTGCCAGCGTTGCACGTTGCTCATCAAGAATTAATTCAGCGAGTGATTGATAATCATAAAAGAGTTATTATTTTTTTAGGCGTTACACCCGTTTTAGTTACCAAGAAAAACCCGCTTGATTTCATTACACGCAAAGAAATGATTTTGAAATTGTTTCCCAACGTAACAGTTTTGGCTTTGCCAGATATGCCTTACGATACTGATTGGAGCAGAGAATTGGACAAAAGAATCAGAGAAGTTGCTCCTGTTGGTGACGTTCTATTATATGGTGGTCGAGATAGTTTTAGAGGTGCATACACAGGCAATTTTGAAACTACCGAAATAGAACAAATTGCCAATTTCTCAGGCACAGAAATCCGCAAAGAAGTAAGTCAGGAAACGAAAGCAAGTCCAGATTTTAGAGCAGGGGTAATTTTTGCCGCTTACAATCAATATCCAAAAGTATTTCCAACCGTTGATGTTGCTATTTTGAAAGGGAATGAACTTTTATTAGGACGAAAACCACATCAAACGTTATTCAGATTTATTGGCGGTTTTGTTGACCCAACCGACGATAATTTTGAGCAAACTGCTGCCCGTGAAGCCCAAGAAGAAACAGGTGTGGAAGTAGGCAATTTGCAATACGTTGGCACGGCAAGAATTGACGATTGGCGATATAGACACGAAGAAGATAAAATTATCACGACACTTTTTAAAGCCGATTATATCTCAGGTGAAGCCATTGCCCAAGATGACATTGCAGAGCTAAAATGGTTTAAAATTAGCGATTTGAGGGAGGAAGATTTTGTGGTTGAACATCGAGTTTTGTGGAGGTTATTGAAAGAGAAACTTGTCTGAACATTAAAAATATCACGCTTTAAAAGCATAAACTAAAAAAATAAAATTATGCAACCAAATATAATCTTATTGACCGACAGTTATAAACTAAGTCATTACAAACAATATCCTGCGGGAACAAGTCAAATTTATAGCTATTTTGAAAGTCGTGGAGGTGAATTTGAAGGCGTAACTTTCTTTGGATTACAATATTTATTGAAAGAATATCTCGAAGGACAAGTGGTTACGCAAGAGAAAATTGACCGTGCGGATAAAATTTACGCTGCCCATTTTGGCACTGAAAAACTATTCAACAAAGCAGGTTGGGAATACATTTTACACACCCACAACGGGCATTTACCTATCCGTATAAAAGCGGTAGCAGAAGGTACAGTTATTCCAACACATAATGTAATGTTGACCATTGAAAATACCGACCCAAATTGTTTTTGGCTTACTAATTTCTTGGAAACACTTTTGCTTCAATTGTGGTATCCTTGCACAGTAGCCACTATTAGCCGAGAAGTTAAAACGTTGATTACAAAATATTTAGAAGAAACTGGCGACCCAAGCACGATTGATTTCAAACTCCATGATTTTGGCTTTAGAGGTGTCAGTAGCGTACAAAGTGCGGGTATTGGTGGAGCGGCTCACTTGGTAAACTTTATGGGAACAGACACCGTAGCGGCTTTAACTTTTATTCAAGAATACTATGCCCCCTTCCCTGTTGGGGAAGGGTTGGGGATGGGGTTTCCAATGTTTGGCTTTAGTATTCCTGCGGCGGAACATAGCACCATTACCAGTTGGGGACGTGATAATGAAACCGATGCTTACCAAAATATGCTTCAACAATATCCAGAAGGTTTGGTGGCAGTAGTGAGTGATAGCTACGATATTTATAACGCTTGCGAAAAGATTTGGGGAGAGGTTTTAAAAGATAATATTCTACAAAGAAATGGAACACTCGTGGTACGTCCTGACAGTGGAGAACCGAAAGATGTGGTGCTAAAATGTACGCAAATTTTAGGCGAAAAAATCGGGTATAGCATCAATGAAAAAGGGTACAAAGTATTGAACCCGAAAATCAGAATTATACAGGGCGACGGTGTGAATTATGAAAGTATTGGTGAGATTTTGGAACACCTAAAAAAACACGGTTGGAGTGCCGACAATGTGGCTTTTGGCATGGGTGGTGCATTGCTACAAAAAGTACATAGAGATACCCAAAAATTTGCCTTCAAATGCAGTTGTGCAACCGTAAATGGCGAAGACCGTGACGTATATAAAGACCCCGCAACCGACCACGGCAAAAAGAGTAAAAGAGGTCGTTTGAAATTGGTAAAAGAAAATGAAATGTACATCACCAAAGCCATTAACGAAGACGGTGAGGATATTTTACAGACTGTTTTTGAGAACGGCAAAATCTTGAGAGAAATTGATTTTCAAGGGGTTAAGGAGAATAATTTAAAATAAAAAATAGAGAAAATGAAAAAAACAGAAAGAAATAAGTTAGTAATCATTGGTAATGGGTTCGACTTGGCACATAGATTTGAAACAAGTTATAGTGATTTTATAGAGTGGTATAAAGAGGATTGTATGAAAAGAGCAACAGAGAATTCACATTATACTGATGATTTGATAGAAATAACAAGAGTGGACTCTCGAAATACGCTTTCTCAATTAAAACCAAAGAACTCCTTGCTTGAGTTACAAAAAGATAATAATAATAATGACATTCAACTAAGGTATTCGCATCTTTTAGATCGTCTAATTAAACTTAATTCAGGGTTCAATTGGATTAACATTGAAAATGAATTTTATGCGTATATAGTTGAGATATACAAATTGCATATTTCGGATTCAAGTAATGTAAATAATCCTACTTGCATAGAAAGTTTAAGCCTGTTAAACCAAAAATTTAATTGTTTAAGAAATAAATTAGAAGAGTATTTAACTATTATTCAACAAAATGATATTGAGAATCTCAACCCAAATTTCATTCAAAATTTTGGAAATATTGTCCAAGATGAGTGGTATAATAGTTTTAAGAATACTGACAAAAAGATTGTATTTCTCAATTTTAACTATACGAATACCATAGAACATTACACTAAAAATGCAAACACAGGAAATACAAAAGAGGAACTAATTTACATACATGGAAAACTAAATGACCCAAATAACCCTATAATTTTTGGTTATGGAGATGAAATAGATGAGTATTATAAGAAAATTGAAGAATTAAATATTAATTCGTTCCTTTATCATTTTAAATCATTTGGCTATTTTAAAACAAATAACTATCAGAAGCTTTTAAGTTTTATTGAGTCTGATTTATTTGATGTAGAAATTGTAGGACATTCTTGTGGACTTTCTGATAGAGTTCTCTTAAATACAATTTTTGAACATGATAATTGTGAGGCGATTAAGATTCACTATTATGAAAATGCTAATGGAGAAAATGATTACACTTATAAAACACAAGAAATTTCGAGGCATTTTAATGATAAAGCTAAAATGAGAAAACGGATAGTGAATTTTAGTGAATGTCAAGCACTTATTTGCAAATAAAATCTCTCAATAATTTATTCGAACTATGAGTTTTAAGATTCAAAAATTATAGGATTAATTTGTCGGTCTTTTCAACCAACACAACGACAAATATTTGGCGTATTTTATGGTAGAGACGTTTCCTGAAACGTCTTGCGGAAAAACAAATCGAAGAAATATTAATCCTCCATTTATTCGTCTGAAGACGTTTTTTGAAATGTTTATGACAAATAAATGGACAATTATTTATTCGTCCGAAGACGTTTCAGGAAACGTCTCTACGATTTCTTCTTTGCCCAATAAAAATAAAAAGGCAAACCCGTCGCCATTAATCCTAAACCGCTCAGGGCTTCGTAAGGTTTTTCAATTAATGTATTGATAATCAGGGCAACACAGAATAAAATAAAAATAGCGGGTACTACTGGATAACCAATTACTTTGTACGGGCGAGGAGTGTCAGGCATAGTTCTACGCAAAATAAAAACACCTAAAGCCGTTGCTCCGTAAAAGATAAATGCCGCAAAAATTAACATATCGGTCAACTGGTCGAATGTACCAGAAAGCACCAAAAGGCAAGTCCAGATAGCTTGAATAAACAAGGCTTTTGATGGCGTATTGTATTTTGGGTGAATATAATCTACCTTCTTAAAAAACATATTATCACGAGCCATAGCATAGAACAATCTCGAAGCCAATAAAATAGTTGTACTCGAACAATTGAAAGTAGCAACCAATATTAACCCAGAAATCAGCAAGCTACCCCATGAGCCTAAAAAGCTATTAACAACAGCTACGGCAGCAATTCCATTCTTGGATTCGTAAATATTGATAAATTCATCAATCGGTAAAATATAGAGATACACAAAATTCATCAACAAGTACGTCACAATAACAATAACCATTCCGCTGATGAGTGCCAAAGGTAAATTTCGTTGTGGATTTTTCATTTCTCCCCCAATAAAACCCACACTTGCCCAACCTTCATAACCCCAAAATGCACTTAAACAAGCCAATGCTAATGCCTTAAATAGCACTCCTCCCGACATCGTATCGGCATTGTATTTTACGCTATTCGTCGTGATATTATCAATGCTTCCCACACTTGATGTTAGCCCCAATATAATGATTGTCAACATCACAATAAACATCAACGCCGTTAATACACGACTAAGATTTTCGCCCAATTTGAGTCCACGATAATTGAAATAGGTTTGAAAAATTATCAAAGCAATGGCAACTAACTTTACGCTTAAATTATCAAAAAGATGTAAGCCGAAAAAGCTAAAATCCGATAGAGCTTTTGAAGTTTCTGGAAAAACAACGAGCGTATTTAACGATTGGGCAAAAACATAAGCAATAGAAGCAATAGAAGCGGTACGGATTACAGCGAAGTTTGTCCAACCAAAAAGAAAAGCGAAAAAACGGTTGTAGATTTTCTTGAAATAGACAAAATCTCCGCCCGAATCTGCCAACATACTGGCAACTTCGGCATTTGACAATGTACCTGCCAAACTTATCAAACCTGCTAATAACCAAGCTATTAATACTAAAACGGGAGATTGTAATTCTGCCGACATGGCAGCAACTTTCTTGAAAACGCCTGTTCCAATAACGGAACTGATAATTAAAACAATTGCTGAAATTAAACCAATAGAACGGACTAATTGCCCTTGATTATTAGAGGATTCTTGCATGAAAAGGTTTCTTGTGTTTATGATATAGCTTACAAATTAAGGATTTATCCGACGTAAATTACATTTTGAGGCTATTTTCTATTTCGTAAAACAGGTTTCCAACTTGTTAATCGGAATAATGTTGACAGGTTTAACGGACTGTATTGACAGGTTGAAAACCTGTACTACTGATGTAGAAATATAAAACCTTGTGTCTTCGTGGCTTTTACGTTAATTTTGAAAACTTTTATCATTTTACGTCGAGTAAACGCAGGCAGGGTTTGAACCCTGCCTGCGTTGAATAACAAAACTTTCAAATAAATATTAATACAAACATCATTGGCAAAACTACTTTATAATCTTTCGATTTATGCTTATCAGTTCATTATTTGGCTGGTTAGTCCGTTTAATCAGAAGGCAAAACTATGGATTGAAGGAAGGAAAGACGGAATTCAATTTCCATTGTTTGATGTTGGTTTAGAAACGTCCGAACATCAAATATCAAACATCGAAAATCGAAAAACAGCTTGGTTTCACTGTGCTTCTTTGGGCGAATTTGAACAAGGAAGACCTGTAATTGAACAATTCAAAAAGACATTTCCTGACTATAAAATCTTACTCACGTTCTTTTCTCCGTCGGGTTACGAAATCCGCAAAAACTATGAAGGGGCAGATTTTATTTGTTATTTACCTTCGGATACACCCACAAATGCTCGTGAATTTATTGAAAAAGTAAATCCTTCGATTGCCTTTTTTGTGAAATATGAATTTTGGTACAATTACCTCCACATTCTCCAAGAAAAGCAAATTCCTGTGGTTTCATTTTCAGCAATTTTCCGAGAAAATCAACTATTTTTTAAGTGGTACGGCGGTTTTCATCGCAATATTTTAAAGTATTTTAGCCATATTTTTGTACAAAACCAATCGTCCTTAAATTTGCTACAAAATATTGGTATTCAAAATGTTAGTATTGGCGGAGATACCCGTTTCGACCGAGTTCAACAAATTGCCAATGCTCGAAAAGAATTACCAATTATCAAAACATTTAAAAATGAAAAGCCTTTATTGATTGTAGGTTCGTGTTGGCAACAAGATTTTGAGGTGCTTCTCCCCTTCTTGAATAAATTTGAAGAGGAACTAAAAATCATCATTGCTCCGCACGAAATTCACGATGCAGAGATTGAATCATGGCGAAAAGCATTAGAAGGTCAGACCGTCAGATATTCTGAAATTGAGAGTAAAAAGGTAGATTTGCAAACTGCCAATTGCCTGATAATTGACAATATCGGAATGCTTTCGTCTCTTTATCAATACGCAGATTTTGCTTGGATTGGCGGTGCTTATGGCAAAGGGTTACACAATATTTTGGAGGCTGCCACTTTTGGTTTACCAATATTTTTCGGAAATGAAATTTATAAAAAATTCCAAGAAGCCGTTGATTTAGAACAACTTGGCGGAGCAAAAGCCATTGCAAACACCGCAGAATTTGAGCAAAATTTTGTTCAATTATATAAAGATTCAACATTAAGACAAAACAAAACAAATATCATTCGGCAATACGTGCAGGAGAATTTGGGAGGAACAGATAAAATTATCAATTATGTAACCCGAACTTTCGAGTTCGGAAACAAAAAATGAAAGGATTAGTAATACGCTCAACGGGTTCATGGTATGAAGTTGTGGACGAAAATAAACACGTTTGGAAATGCCGTTTGAGAGGAAAATTTAAAATAAAAGGACTAAAAACTTCCAATCCAATTGCGGTTGGAGATAAGGTTCTCTTTGATATAGAAGACGAAACTGAAAATACGGGCAATATTTTTGAAATTACACAACGAGAAAATTATATCATCCGAAAATCAGTTCATAAAACGGCTCACGGGCATATTTTAGCGGCAAATCTCGACCAAGCCGTTATCATTGTAACCCTCAATTATCCAAGAACATCTTTGGGTTTTTTAGATAGATTTTTAGTTTCAGCAGAATCGTTCAGAATTCCAACGACGATAGTTTTCAATAAGGTAGATTTACTTTCAGAAGAAGAAAAAGATTATTTAGCCGATTTGGCAGCGATGTACGAAGAAATTGGTTATCCCTGTGCTTTTACTTCGGCAACGGCAAATATCGGAATTGACCATTTTGCAGAAATCTTAAAAGACAAAACTACCTTAATATCGGGGCATTCGGGGGTTGGAAAATCTACTTTGGTCAATCAAATTGCCCCTGATTTAGACTTAAAAACCACTGAAATTTCAACATTCGCCAACAAAGGAGTTCACACCACTACTTTTGCTACCATGTTTGAAATTGCGGACAATTCGTACATTATTGATACACCAGGAATCAAAGAATTGGGGTTGATTGATATTGAAAAACAGGAGCTTTCGCACTTTTTCCCAGAAATGAGAGCCATGATGGGACAGTGCAAATATCATAATTGCAAACACATCAACGAACCTAAATGTGCTGTTTTAGAAGCAGTTAGCGAAGGAGAAATTGCAGAAAGTCGCTACTCAAGTTATTTGAGTATGATGGACGATGATGATAATAGAAGATAGGTAGGAGTTATGAATTATGAGTTATAAATTATGAGGTGTGAGTAGGTATAAGATAGTAGGTATGGGTGTATTACACCTACTAACTCATACCTACTAACTCATAATTCATACCTCATAACTATTACCTCATAATTCATAATTCATACCTACTACCTCATAACTACCTAAAAATTAACACGGCATTTTGTCTATTCTTAATTGATGTCTGCCACCTTCAAAATCAGTTTCTAAAAAAACATTCATAATTTCGATTGCTTCTTCTAAAGTCACAAAACGAGCAGGAATACACAATACATTGGCATCATTATGTAAACGTACCAAAGAAGCCACCTCCACATTCCAAGCCAATCCTGCACGGATTTTTTGGTGCTTATTGGCAGTCATAGCCACTCCATTTGCACTTCCGCATAATAAAATACCACATCTAAATTCCTGATTTTCTACTGCCGAAGCAAGAGGATGAGCAAAATCAGCATAGTCGCACGAAGCATTGCTGTATGGTCCAAAATCTTTCACTTCATATCCTTCTGCTGTTAATACTTTGATTAATTCAGCTTTGTATTCAAACCCTGCATGGTCGCCTCCGATGGCAATTTTTTTAGATAAATCCATAAATTTTGTAAGTATTTGTAACGATTGAATGTTTTTTTTTGTTATTTCACTCGGTCAGATGACTCGGTCAGATGTAACACAGACTTTAGTCTGCAAGTTTTTATAACATACAGACTAAAGTCTGTGTTACGTTAATTCCGTAAAGTTACGGACTAATAATTTTTGTAAAAATTAAATATCAATAAACTATGACAGAAAGAGAAAGTGTGCGGCTATTAAGCGGAGATGAAAAAATTAAAAAAGCATTCGTTGACCATACTTGGGCAGAAATCCATTCGGAAGAATCTTGGAGAATTTTCAAGGTGATGTCTGAGTTTGTAGAAGGCATTGACAAATTAGCTAAAATTGGACCTTGTGTATCTATTTTTGGGTCGGCAAGAACAAAGCCTGACAATCCATATTACACAATGGCGGAAGAAATTGCCGCAAAATTGGTAAGACACGGCTATGGCGTAATTACAGGTGGTGGGCCCGGAATTATGGAAGCGGGTAATAAAGGTGCTAAATTACAAGGTGGAAAATCGGTTGGGTTGAATATTGAATTACCTTTTGAACAAAAACCTAACGACTATATTGACCGTGACAAAAGCATAGATTTCGACTTCTTTTTTGTCCGTAAAGTAATGTTTGTAAAATACTCACAAGGCTTTATTATTATGCCCGGAGGATTTGGAACATTAGATGAAATGTTTGAGTCTTTGACCTTGATGCAAACACAAAAAATTGGTCGTTTCCCTGTGGTTTTGGTTGGTAAGAAATATTGGGGTGGTTTGTTCGACTGGGTGAAAGACACGATGCTCGAACAAGGCTACATTGGAGCGGATGATTTGAATTTAATTTCAATCGTGGATAACCCAACAGATGCCGTAAAAGTTATTGACGATTTTTATGCGAAGTATTTGTTGAAACCGAATTTTTAAGGGTTGGGTAGGGACGAATAGCATTCGTCCAGCGAAGTATCATTAGACTCCGTTGGACGAATGCTATTCGTCCCTACATTTTCTATCTTTTTCCTTTCAAATACTCCTCCATCTCACTCAAACTTAAAACATTAAAAGTCATTTTGCTGGTAAGTCCTCCTTTGCGTGCTACTGCTACACCATAGTGCATATCAAAATATCCTTCTTTTTCATGGGCATCTGGATTGATAGAAAGCATCACATTTTTTTCTAAAGCGTACTGAATCCAACGCCAATCTAAGTCTAAACGGTACGGACTTGCATTAATTTCTATCACCACACCATTGGCAGCACAAGCATCAATAACTTTTTGATAATCAATTGGATAACCTGCTCTTGACAATAAAATTCTTCCCGTTGGGTGTCCTAAAATAGTGGTATATGGATTTTCAATGGCTTTGATAATTCTTGACATTGCTTTCTCCTCAGTCATCTTCAAATTTTGATGAATAGACGCCACGATATAGTCAAAAGATTTCAAAACATCATCGGCATAATCTAAAGAGCCATCACCCAAAATATCCGATTCTATTCCTTTCAAAATTTTAAAAGGACGGTCAGTCATTGAAGCATATTTCTGATTAAGTTTCTCAATTTCAGCGTGTTGTTCAATTATTCTTTCTTCCGAAAGTCCTTTGGCGTAAGAAGCCGTTTTAGAGTGGTCGGCAATTCCAAGATATTCAAAACCTAATTCACGACAATAATCTGCCATTGCTTCCAAAGTATGTTTACCGTCGGAATAAGTGGAGTGATTGTGCAAAATTCCTTTCAACGAATCCCAAGTAACCAATTCTTCATTTTGATGATTTTGAACCCAATCAAACTCAAAACGACCTTCACGCATTTCTGGAATGATATATGGAATGTTTAAGCTTTCATAAATGGCTTCTTCTGAATCAAAAATCTGTTGATTTACACGTTTGTAAATGCCGTTGGTTGCCAAATGTTTTTCGGAAGAAGAATAAATAAATACCTGATTTACAAATTGTTGTGGCGAACAAACTTGTATTTCTACTGGAATCTCTTTCTCTTGAAATTTTCCTCGCCAAGCAAAAGGTGATGATATTTTTTCGTCTTGTTGTAAATAATTGAGAGCGTTTAAAAACTGCTGAACTTCCCAAGGTTTTGTATGTCCAACAACCAACTGAATTGAATTGACAATTTCATTTTTACGTCTGACATCGCCTACAATTTCAACCTGTTCAAATTGCTTTTCAAGTTCGTCAAAAAGGATTTGAGCGAGTTCTTCGCCTTTTTCCATTCTTAATTTCCCTGTATTCGACTGAGCATAAAGAATTGATTCTTTGATGGTTGCTTGAATTTTATCGCCAAAACCTTTCAGTTTAGCCACTTCGCCATTTTCGCAAGCTAAAAGTAACTCACGGTTATCGGTAATACCCAATTCTTGCCAAATGGTACGAACTTTCTTAGGACCAATTCCTTTAATTTGAAGCATTTCCAACACACCTTCGGGAGTGCGTGAAAGCAATTCCGTCAGTTCTTGCGTTGTGCCTGTTCTACGGATTTCGTCAATTTTACCCGCAATACTTTTTCCAACGCTCGGTAATCCAGCCAATTGTTCAACTGAAAGGTTTAGCAAATCTTCGGTCGTTTTATCTAAAGCACGAGTCGCAAAACCAAGATTTTTGATTTTAAACTCATTTTCATCGTGTAATTCAAGGAGTTTTACCGTTAATTCAAGTAGGGAAACGATTTCTTCGTTGGACATGGGATTTTGGTATTAGATTTAAAACGTTGTTTTAAAAAATTAGACCACAGATATTACAGATTAAACAGATTTTCGCAGATAGAATTTATTATAGACTAACTACGACATAACTTATTTGAACTAAAGGTTATAGGCTCAACTTTCGATAAGTTATATCATTCTCTATAAATCAGTGTAAATCTGTTTAATCTGTAATATCTGTGGTCTAATTTATGCCTCAGTTACGGCTTCTTGCTCCGCTAAAACTTCTGCAACTGGTCTGAAATTACCTTTTTTCAATAATTCATTTTCTGGAACGTAAGGACACACTTCCAAAATTGTTGTAAGATTGATGTCTGTAATTTGGTAGTCGTTTAAGTTTCCTAAATTTTTAGTCAAAGCATCAAACGCATCTTTTGGCGTATCTGCGTTGATGAGCATCATGTGAGGCGTTTTCTTTTCTTTAGCAGTTTTTTCATCAAAAGAAATGTACATAACCTTCACTTTAAACCACGTTTCAGAACCATTATCTTCAAAGAAAACTTCGCTTAATTTCATTTTTGCAAGATTAATCAACTGAAAATCAGGCGTATTACTTGCCACTACTTCAAACATTCTTGCTTCTGCTTCGGTGTAAGAAACTGCATCTACTAAATATGCTTCATTAATTGTTTTTAAAGAACCCGCTTCGTCTTCACGCTGAAAACGTATTTTACCTAAATACCAAGTAGCCATTTATATTATTTTTAAAGTTTTTACAAAACTATTAAGAATGGCGGGAAAAGCGGAATCATTCAATGTTTTTTATGAGCAATTATCAATTATCTCGGTATATAGAGTATGACATAACTTATTTGGAACTTCCCGAAATAACTCCGTTAGGGGTTAAGCTTTCAGGAAGTTGAGCCAAATTATTAAATTTTACTTCTAATAAGTTATGTCGCAGTCTATATAAACCAAAAAGGTACAAGTAGTGCTTTTGCTTACTTGTACCTTTTGAAACCGTAAAATATTGGTGTTTATTTATTTGTTGAAATTTTCAATTCTTGTTTTAAACGTAAATTTTCTTGCTGAAGACTATCCGATTTAAAATAAAAATAAAGAGCTAAAATTAAAAATACTTTAGATAGAATAAATACACCAATAAAGGCAGGTCGCCAATATTTATGAACTTTAATGTGGGTATTGTCAAATTCAACTTCTACATAATTGTTTTTTGAATCTCTATTTTCTTGTTGTGCGTTTGTTCCTTGCTGAGTAAAATCCCATTTTTTGACCTCAGTTTGAGGTTTTTTTAACATTAATTCATCTCTCAATACTGGTGGCGGAGTAATAGCTGAGGTGTTAAAATGTTGAATAATGTCTGTTTGTAAGTTGTTTAATGCCAATGATATTTCTGGATAAGTTGTCTGCATTGCTTCTACTTCCTTAACATCGTCGTCGGAGGCAATACCAATAAGATAAGCCTCTAAAATGCCACTTTCTATATATGCTTGCGTATTCAATGTTCTATAAATTTAGTTAGATTGACGAAATGACTTGAAGTATTCATAAATTTCCTTTAGCACTTGAGCTTTAGGAATATTTAATCGTTGAGCAATTACTTCAGGGGTTTGTCCTTGTCGAAAGGATAGCTCAAAAATCATTTCTGATACAGATTTTTCATCAATAATCAACGAGTCATAAACATTATTAGCGTTTTTATTTTTTATTTCGATGGCTTTGGTTCTCGCTTTTCTGATAATATAAATAGCACTCCCAAATTGACAGTTTTTACATTCTTGTACAGATAAAGTTGTAAAGAGATTCACTAAGGTTTCTTGTGCCAAATTTTCTTGAGGAAGTATTTGTAAAATGACACCATAGGCTATTGAGCTATAAGCATCATATAATGACATAACTTCATGACGGACAGGCGAACCATGAAGGGGAAGAATGCCTTTTAACTGTGCAAATTCATTCATAAAGTGTGTAAAGTTAAAGTAAGCCTATATTTAATGTGGCTACATATAGAGTAAAGTTAGGAGTCTATAAGGGGGATTCCAATAATCAGCAATTTATCAGAGGCTATATTTTTATAAGTAATTTTTTATTCTGTCTGTTTTGAAAACAATGAAGCAAAACTAAATTGATATTTTGGTTCGTTATTAGACTTTCTGCGAAAATGTTTTAAGTTGTAAAACAACATCTTTTCGGCTACAAATAGAGAAAATATATCATTTTTCAACCATAAAACACTTTCGCAGGAAGTTTATTGATAAAAATTAAAAGGTTTTAAAAATGTTGAAATCTAAAAAATTATACAATTTTATTTTTTTCTGTATCATTCCATTAATTATGCTTAATGGTTGTAGCAAAAAATATTTTCCACCCAACACAAAAAATTTAACTTACGACCGTTTCATTGATGTATCATACATTGAAAACATTCATGCAGTTGAGTTTCTACAATATCTTGAGTCTGATAGTAGTTCAAAAGAAATATATAAGCATATACAACCTACAACGGCTCAAAATTCACAAGGGGAAAGTAAACTTGCGTATTTATATGATTTCAACAACCGTTTTGTGCCAACACCGATAAGTATAAATTTTGCTCAGCACTATTGCAAATGGCGAAGCGAAGTTGTAACTTATGGCAAGAATTTTGGCACAAAAAATATTCCGTCTTCTCTAAAAGAATTAGAAGAAAAAAATAAGTTAGCCAAAATTGTTATTAAATATTCTATTCCTACAAAATTGGCACTCCACATTGCTGATGAAACCAATATCTCTCTAAAACGATATAATAAACAACTCACCAAGTTTAAAGTCCTCACACAAGAAAATACAGATTCTACTCAACTTTATTTATTGAGATGTACTGCCGTAATGATGGTAAATGGCAAAATATTTATTCGGCAATAAATTTCTCCTACCTACGGAATGATGATTTTTAAAATATATCACCATTTATTTTGATATATTAATAAAATCTGTAAAATTGCAAAACGTGCTTTTGCAATTATCGTGCATTTAAACAGCTTAAACATCATTTAATTCTTTTTTACTTCACAAATAAACTTTATCAAATGAGAAAAATTTTCCAATTAATGGCATTCGCTACCATGTCTTGTGCCATTATTTCATGTTCAGATGTTTCTTTAGACTCTTCCGATTTAGCGTCAAACTCTTCAAGAAATGCAAAAGAATCGGGGGAAGAACGTTCTTGTGCTTCAATGGATGTATTAAAACAAAATATGTTAGAAGACCCATCTCTTGAAGGCAAGATGAAAAAAATTGAAGATGAGACGAAAGAGTTTGAGAAAAAAAATAAAAATAGCAGAGTTGGAGCAACAGGAACTTTGGTTATTCCTGTGGTTGTAAATGTACTTTATAATACTGCTCAGGAAAATATTAGTTTGGCACAAATTCAATCTCAAATAGATATTTTAAATAAAGATTTTAGTGCCACTAATTCAGACATTAATTTAGTTCCGAGTGCATTTACCAGTGCAGTTTCAAATTTTGAATTACAATTTACCTTACAATCTGTTGTTCGTAAACAAAGTTCTAAAACATCTTGGGGAACAAGAGATGCCATGAAAAGTGCGAAAAAAGGTGGTATTGACCCAACTTCTCCAACAACAAGGCTTAATCTTTGGGTTTGTAATATTGGTGGTGGTATTTTGGGTTATGCTCAATTCCCAGGCGGTAGTTCGGCAACTGATGGAGTTGTGATTGGACCTCAATATTTTGGTAATACAGGATATGTTGCCGCACCTTATGACAAAGGAAGAACCGCAACGCACGAAATTGGTCACTGGCTAAATTTACGCCACATTTGGGGTGATGCAAGCTGTGGTAACGACCAAGTTGCCGATACGCCAACTCAACAAACGTCCAACTATGGTTGCCCTTCATTTCCTCATGTAACTTGTAGCAATGGAGCAAACGGAGATATGTTTATGAATTACATGGATTATACAAATGATGCGTGTATGTATATGTTTTCGGCTGGTCAAAAAGTTCGTTCAAGAGCCATTTTTGCAGTAGGCGGAGCAAGAGCAAGTTTCAATCCATAGTCTATTTTTCACAGTCTAACTTAACTAAAATTCAAGCCTTCTCTATGCACGAAGAGAAGGCTTTTTTATGATGAAAAATCTTATTCTTTTATTTATCATATTGGGAATGAATCTCATGGAGAAAGAAACCCTCAATTCAGTAGATTTATCGTACCAGACAAGAGGTACGCAAAAAAATCTGCACATTACTTCCGAAAAAATAGTTGTTACCATCAACGGACAAACAAGCAATTATAAAATTACGCCTGCCCAATGGAAGAAAATTGTTTTGGCAACAAAAAAGCTTAGTTTCAAAGACCTTTCAACATTGGAACGCCCCTCTACAAAATCTTATTCTGATGCTGCTTTTGAAGCTACGTTGAAAATAAAAACTTCATTACAAGAATATGAATCTATTACTTTCGACCATCACAGCCCTCCTACTGAACTATCAGTATTAATCAAAGCAATGAAAACAACGCTTGCAGGAAAAAAGTACCGTACTGAGTTTTAGTAAGGGTTTATTTCACTGAAAATTTTAGAATATAGCCATCTCCATCTTTTCCTTCTGAAGAAATAAATAAATCTCCTTCGGGAGAAAAACAAATGCCTTCTGGCTGACGAAAAGCTTTTGGATTTAAAGAAATCAAAGCTTCTTTTTGTCCGTCTTCTGCTAAAACTAAGAGTTTTTTACCGCTTGAAGCAATGATGAAAATTTGCCCCGTTTTGGGATGTACCGCAATTCCCGACGGCTTAAATTCTTTTCCGTTGGCTTTATCGGTTACTTGTTCTTCGGGAATAGCAATATTTTTGAAAAGCACTTTCCTCTCAAAATCATAAGCATAAATCATCTTTTTACCATCTTTGTCTTTTACCCTTTCTTTGGCAGCTAAAAGTAAATGTTTTGTTTTGGGGTCATAAGCAAGCCCCTCATATTCAATCACATCTGGATTTGTGCAGTCAATTTCTCGCTCAAAAGGCAAACCAATTTTAAAGCCTTTCACTCTTCCATTACTTTTCAAAACAAAGACTTCGTCACCCACAACCTCCACGCCTTCATAGTCGCCATCTTTTCCAAAAGGAATTTTATCTACGATTTCTTTTTTCGATAAATCATAAACAAATATTTTTCCTTCTTCGTCATTTACACAAACTAATTGATTGTTTTTGAAATACGAAAGCCCCGAAATTTCTTTGAGTTTTTTGGGTAAAGTGTATTGTTCAGAAGGATTCTCTAAATCATAAGGTAAATTAACAAGCTCTGATTTTTCAGAAGGCTTGTCATCCTCTTTTTGCTTTTTGGGCGTACAAGCATAGATAAAGAAAACGCCTAAAATGACAACGGCAACATAAATGAGTATAGACGAAAATTTCATGTGAATAGATTTTTGGTTGATTTTGGGGTAAAAATAAGGAGGATTCTTTAGGATTCAGTCATAATTTTCAAGTTGCGATTTTCAACTCAAAAGAAACTCCAAATTGGCTATAATTTTTTTATATTCGTTAATCGTAATTCAAAAATCGTAATTCCATTCTCATCAACCCTAAAAACAAATGAAAAAACTTTTATTCTTCCTACTTTTTTCCACTCAGATTTTTGCTCAAAAATTCACAAAAACGGAAATTACTCGTTTTCAGCAACAAGCCAAACGGGTTGAAATTATCCGTGATACTTGGGGTATTCCACACATTTACGGGAAGTCAGATGCTAATGCCGTTTTTGGTTTATTATATGCTCAATGTGAAGACGATTTCAAGCGTGTAGAAATGAATTATATCGAAAAATTGGGCAGACTTGCTGAAATCAAAGGGGAAAAAGATTTATATAATGATTTGCAAATCAGACTATTAATTGATTCAGCCGATGCCATTGCCGATTATAAAAAAGCTAAACCTTGGCTAAAGAAATTATTGAATGCGTATGCCGACGGAATCAATTTTTATCTCCACAAACATCCAGAAGTTAAACCCGCTTTGCTGACTCGTTTTCAGCCTTGGTATCCACTTTTATGGACAGATGGCAGTATCGGGGCTATTTCGACGGCGGATATTTCTAATGATGAAATAAAGAAATTTTATTCGGAGAGTCCTTTTGAGGGAATTGTTCAAAACCTCACCCCCCACCCCTCTCCGATGGAGAGGGGAGTTACTTGGAAAAATTCTCCCCTCTCCATCGGAGAGGGGCTGGGGGGTGAGGTTAATTCCGCATCACTTGGCGATTATCAACAAACAGGCTCAAATGGCTTTGCCATTGCTCCTTCTAAAACGGCTTCTGGAAATGCCATTTTGTACATCAATCCGCACGTAACTTTTTATTTTCGTCCAGAAGTACAAGTAGTAAGTGAAGAAGGTTTGAACGCTTACGGAGCAGTTACTTGGGGACAAATATTTGTTTATCAAGGATTTAATCAATATTGTGGTTGGATGCACACCTCAAGCAATGTGGACGTAGCGGATATGTACGCCGAAAAAATCGTGAAGAAAAACGATAAACTTTTCTACGAATACGACAAAAAATTACGTCCTGTAACACAAAAAAATCTTACGTTAAAATATCTCGAAGATGGCAAACTAATCACGAAAAACTTCACGACCTATTACACGCATCACGGCCCAGTCATGGCAAAAAGAGATGGCAAATGGATTAGTTTAAGGTCATACAATCGCTCAATGACGAGTTTGGTTCAGTCATGGAAACGTACCAAAGCCAAAGGTTTTGAGGATTACAAAAAAGTGATGGACTTACGAGCAAATACTTCAAACAACACTGTTTTTGCCGATGCCAAAGGAAATATTGCGTATTGGCACGGCAATTATGTTCCTGTGCGAGACACTAACTATAATTGGGGAAAAGTCGTTGACGGTACGACTTCCAAAACCGAATGGAAAGGCTTGCACGCCGTTGACGAAACCGTGCATAGCTATAATCCTGTGAATGGTTGGCTACAAAATTGTAATTCAACGCCTTATACTGTTGCGGGAGAAAATAGTCCAAAACGAGCCGATTTCCGCCCATATATGGCTCCCGATGGTGAAAATTTCAGAGGAATAAATGCTGTAAGAGTTTTGAGTAGAGAAAAAGATTATACCATTGATAAAGTGATTTCGGCGGGTTATGATACCTATTTATCAGCCTTTGCCGTTCTGATTCCTGCCATTACGAAGGCATTTGATTCCTTGCCACCAAGCGATACTTTACATCAAGCCTTAGCCGAACCGATTACAACCTTGAAAAATTGGAATTATTATGCTGAGGAAAATTCTGTGGCAACTACTTTAGCTATTGAAACGGCACAAAAATTAAGTCCACAAATTACCAAAATTTACGTAGAACAAGGCGAAACCGACCAAGTAGAAAGCACCAAACGTTTTGCCACAAATGCTACTAAAAACGATTTGCTTTTACCACTTTTGAAAACCGTCAATGAGTTAAAAAGTAAATTTGGCACTTGGCAAAAACCTTGGGGAGAACTTAATCGTTTTCAAAGACTTACAGGTGAAATGCAAGAAAAATATGATGACAATCAGGCAAGCTTGCCTGTGGGTTTCGCATCGGCTCTATGGGGTTCGTTGCCTTCATACAATAGTCGTTATTACGGTACACAAAAACGCTACGGATTGGGTGGTAACAGCTTTATTTGTGCCGTAGAATTTGGCAAAAAAATCAAAGCAAAATCTTTATTGGCAGGTGGCGAAAGTGGCAACAAAAACTCAAAACACTTCACCGACCAAGCCCTCATGTACACGCAAGGAAAGTTTAAAGATGTGCTATTTTATAAAGAAGATGTATTGAAGAATGTGGAGAGACGGTATTGGGTTGGGGAGTAAATTTACTCTACCCGATGATTTTTGTTACGTATTGATAATGAAATAGTTGTATTTGAATCCACCGAGTAAATTTATTTAAAAATTCATCCCAGATTTTTATAAATCCTTGATTGATATTTCTGAAACCTTCTCTCAAAATATCAAGCCCTTTTCGGAAAAAACTATTGGATTTATACCCATGTTTTTTAATTCTGATTTTTTTTACTTTTTTATGATGATGTTTTCCAATATTCGTACATATTCCAACTGCTATACTAACAAAAACGATTAGCTTTTTAATTTTTTCGCTTGATTTTAGGTGCGTATTTTCTA
>NZ_QGGO01000011.1:0-9762 GCF_003148625.1 Arcicella aurantiaca
CGAAGATTAATATTTACAATTCCTAACAGGGAAGATTCGATGATACTTTTTTTTCCTTTGGAGTCAATATACTGGGGCGACCACTACGTGCTAAATCTTTGAGACCTCGGGATTTATTATCCTCCCAACGTTTAAACCAAAAAGAAACTGTATCAGCTTTTACTTGATAAAGTTGGGCAATAGTTTGTCGGTCATAACCTTGATGACTCCAAAGTAGTGCCTGAATACGTTGACGTTCTCGATGATTATTAGTAGTCCGTAACAAATGAGTTAAGTCGGTGATTTCAGACTCACTTAAGTTAATGTATCGCTTGTTATTCATAGCTCTAAGATATAGAGAAATATTGTAAATCAAAAACACTATAACTTTTGCTCAATTACTTAATTCTCTCATTATCAATTGTTAAAATTGTGTTCTAAGATAAATAAAAAACCTCCATACAATTAAGTATGAAGGTTTGGTGGAGAATATCGGATTCGAACCGATGACCTCTACGCTGCCAGCGTAGCGCTCTAGCCAACTGAGCTAATCCCCCGTGTTGGTTTTACAAATGTAGCCATTAAGCTGACTTATGCAAAACCTTAATGATTTATTTCTTAAAAATTCAGACGAACACCGCCCCCACCTTGTGGATGAAAATAGAGAATTGAAGGTACAAGTTCAACGTAAGCACCCGCTTCTAAGAAAATAGAAATGGGTGAACTTGGAAGAAAATACTCAATTCCAACTTGACCTAAACCTCCTAAACCCGTTGTTGGAATTTCTTTTTTACCAGTTCCATCAGGTACATAATATGAACGTGACGTAAATTGAGCTCCAAAACCATAGTAGTTTTTCAAATTGGTTGTCATTTCATTATGCCATAAATATACACCACTAAATGAGAAACCTGCCCCGTCAAAAGCACCGTCTTTGTAGTTACTTCTCAGTCCCCAAATACCGCCATAAACTCCCACATTAACTTCAATGGCATTTTTGTCGTTATTTAGGTAATGGCGTATGTTTAAGCCTGAAGGGTCCCCAATTTTTGCTCCCAAAGCCCAACCTTTTTCTTGTGAAAAACCGCTTATGGAGCTGATTAATAAGATTGATAATAGCAAAATCCTTTTCATAACTTTAAATATTTATAATTAATATTTCTTTAAAAGCTCTATTAGATGATGATTTTCTTCGGTAGTTCCAATTGAAATTCTTAGAGAATTATCACAAAGAATCACTTTAGAACGGTCACGAACAATCGTTTTTTGTTCAATCAAATAATCGAAAATCTTTTTAGCTTCTGTGAATTTAACCAAAAGGAAATTAGCATCAGAAGGATAAATTTTTTGTACGATTGGTAATTTCTCTAATTCCACAATCATATCTGTACGGTTTTGGTTTAATGTTTTTACCGAATTTTTAACAAATTCAACATTGCCAATATTCTCGATTAATTGTTTCTGAGTAAGTCCGTTGATATTGTACGGATATTTAATTTTGTTCAAAAGAGAAATTAATTCTTCATTGGCAAAAGCCATCCCCAAACGTAAAGCCGCTAATCCCCAAGCCTTTGAGAAAGTTTGAAGTACCATAACATTCGGGAAATTGTCTAATGCTGGAATGAAAGACGGTTCTTCTGAAAAATCATTGTAGGCTTCATCAATGATAACAATTCCTTGCTGAAAGTTCTCAATAATTGTTAAAATGGCTTGTCTGTCAATTAAATTTCCCGTTGGATTATTGGGCGAACAAATAAAAATTAGCTTCGTTTTTGGATTAATCGCTGCAATAATTTTTTCAGTATCTAATTGATAATCAGCCGTAAGTGGAACTTTCTGAATTTCAACATTATTCACTGAAGCACTTACTTCATACATTCCGTAAGTAGGAGGTAGGATAATAATATTGTCTTCTTTAGGTTCGCAAGTTAGTCTGATAATCAAGTCGATAGGCTCGTCAGAACCATTTCCCAAGAAAATCTGTGACGGACGACAACCTTTTATCGGAGCTAATTTTTCTTTAATATCCCACTGGTATGGGTCAGGATAACGATTCCAATTTTCGGGCGTTGCCGAGCCAATTGGATTTTCGTTAGCATCTAAGAAAATGCCCTCCTTACCTGTATATTCATCACGTGCAGACGAGTACGGAGCCAATGATAAAATATGTTGTCTTACTATGTTTTGTAAATTAAAGCTATTCAAAATCTTAAAATATTTTTTTGTAAATGTCTTTTAATGAAACCGTTAAATTATCGATTACTGCAATATCTTCTAATGAATCATAGTCGGCATTCATCCAAATTTTAGGGTCTTGTGTTCTGGTAAAAGTGCTTATCCATGGTCTATCTTGTGCCACAAAGATAATTTGTTTGATACTTTCAATGGTTTTATAGTTCACCAATTTCTCACTCATATCAAAATCTTGTGTTGCTTTTGACAAAACTTCAACCACAATATATGGATTTAAAATCTCAGTATTGGTGCCATCTTTTAGTTTTATTTCGCCATTGATGACCGTCATATCTGGTTGATAATAACTTTGAAGATTTGGAATGTGAACACAAGCTCCACTTTCTAAAACCCAGAAGTTTTCATTTACAAGATTATCGTAATAGTTAGATAAAATATTTATTAACCTTGTTCCTAATATTGAATGAATAGGTGTAACTCTGCCCATAGTAGCAATAATTTCTTCAGTATGATATTCTATTTTTAAGTCTCTTTCATCTGCAATACTTTCATATTCCTTTATTGTTGCAGGAACTCTGATAAATGGCTCTGTCAAAAGCCTTTCACGTATTTCATGTAGTAATTCAACAGTTTTTACCATATCTGTAATGATTTTAACTATTCATTAATTATTAGCTAATCGAACTCTAACAGCATTGGCATGAGCTTCTAAAGATTCTGCCGTTGCCATTTCAATAATGGTTTTACCAAGATTTTGAATTCCCGCTTGGGTAATATTTTGTACTGTAATTTTCTTTGTAAAACTATCCAAACTCACTCCTGAGTATGCTCGTGCATAGCCATTTGTAGGTAAAGTATGGTTCGTGCCAGAAGCATAATCACCTGCTGATTCTGGTGTATAATTTCCTAAAAAAATCGAGCCAGCATTATATATTTTTTCCGAAACTTCCTCCGCATTTTCAATCGACATAATTAAGTGTTCTGCCGCATATTGATTGAGAATTTCTAAGGCAATTTCTTGATTTTCAACAACTAATGCTTGACTGTTTTCCAAAGCTTTTGCAGCAAATTCTGCTCTTGGTAAAACGGCTAATTGGCTTGAAAGCTCTTGATTTACTGCTTCAACAACTGTTTCGGAAGTAGAAACCAATAAAACTTGCGAGTCAATCCCATGTTCTGCTTGCGACAATAAATCTGCCGCAACAAAAGCAGGCTTGGCTGTTTCGTCAGCATAAACTGCCACTTCCGAAGGACCTGCGGGCATATCTATCGCAATTCCTTCTTTATTAACCAACATTTTGGCAGCCGTTACGTACTGATTTCCCGGACCAAAAATTTTATAAACTTGTGGAATAGTTTCTGTTCCGTAAGCCATTGCCGCAATTGCCTGTGAACCACCAATTCTAAAAACTTTAGAAATTCCACATAAACTTGCCGCAAAATAAATTGCTGGGTGATTTGATGGCGTACATAAAACTACTTCACGACAACCCGCAATTTGGGCAGGAATTCCCAACATCAAAACCGTAGAAAATAGGGGAGCAGTTCCACCAGGAATATATAAACCTACTTTGTCAATTCCAACTGATTTACGCCAACAAGTAACACCTGCTATCGTTTCAATTTTTTCTGGAACTGATTTTTGAGCTTCGTGAAATTTATAAATATTAGCGTAAGCCTGTTTTATCGCTGTTTTTAGGTCTTCTGTTAATAAACTTTCTGCATTTTGAATTTCAGAAATATTTAC
Organism: Arcicella aurantiaca; assembly: GCF_003148625.1. Lineage (GTDB taxonomy): Bacteria > Bacteroidota > Bacteroidia > Cytophagales > Spirosomataceae > Arcicella > Arcicella aurantiaca. The sequence goes on from NZ_QGGO01000011.1 coordinate 3,920, forward strand.
TGTAAAATTATCCAAAGCAACATTGTCAAACTTCAAAGCAAAATCACGAATAGCAATGTCGCCTTCTTCTTTTACTCTTTTCAGAATTGGAGCAACTCTTTCCTCAATTACCGAAATATCTTGTGTAGGTCGGGAAAGAATCGCTTTATATTCTGATTGATTGGGGTATTTTATAATTTTCATATTTTTGAAGCGATACGTAGCGAAAATAGCGAATTGCGAAAAAAATCTACAACTCATATTCTAAGCTCTTTTTTTTATTCGCCATTCGCTAACTCGCTTTTATCGCTAAAATTAATAAATCATCTTCTCGATTGGCATTACTAAAATTCCTTCTGCACCTGCTTCTCGGAGTTTTTCGATGTTTTGCCAAAAATCATTTTCATTAATTACTGAACTCAAAGCCGACCATCCTGATTGTGCTAACGGATTTATCGAAGGTGATTGCATTCCCGGTAAAAGTTTTGAAATGGCTTCGATATTTTCATTTTTAGTGTTCAAAACAACATATTTGCTATTTTTTGCACGTTGCACTGCATCAATTCTGAAAAGGATTTGTTTGACAATTTCCTGTTTCTCGGCACTCATATCAGGGCAACCAATCATGATAGCTTCTGAACGGAAAATTACTTCCACTTCTTTCAACCCATTACTCAAAAGTGTACCGCCCGATGAAACTATATCACAAACAGCATGAGCCAAACCAATACTTGGAGCAATTTCAACTGAACCAGAAATTTCGTGAATGTGTGATGTTACGCCATGTTCTTTCAAGAAATTCCCTAAAATAATTGGATAAGAAGTTGCAATATCTTTTCCTTCCAAACTTTGTACACCGCCATAAACGTCTTCACGAGGAATAGCGATAGATAAACGACATTTTGAGAAACCTAAAAGTTTTACTTCTGAAACATTTTTATGTGACTCAACATGGACATTCTGCCCCACAATCCCAATATCTGCTACGCCATCTTCTACGTAACCGGGAATATCGTCGTCTCTCAAAAACAAAAATTCAGCAGGGAAGTTTGAAGAAGTAGCTTTTAATTTGCCCGCACCATTGTCGAACTTAATGCCACATTCTTTAAAAAGATTGAGGGAATCCTCACTTAATCGTCCAGATTTTTGGACTGCAATTCTTAAAATAGTATCCACTTTTTTCAGTTTACAAATTAACAGTGAACAATTAACAGTAAACAACAAAGAGTAAACAATAGCAGAGGCAATAGTAAACAATTTTAGCAAAGATATTTGCTCAATTATATAAATGCTTTCTAAAAATATAATTGTTTACTAATAACTGTCCACTTCGTAACTGTGAAAAATCACTGTTTACAGATAGCTGATAACTGATAACTGATATTACAAAATTACACAATGAAATTTAGCTTTTAGGTGCTTTTGTGTAAATTGTCCATAATTCTATTTATTAACCTTCAATAAATATCTAATGAAACAGTTATTTAATAGATTTCTTACAAAAGTGCTTTAAGTCGTAAAACACTTTCGCAATAAAAAAGCCTAAGCAAATCAATTTTGCTTAGGCTTTTTTGTAGGAAAATGTTGACCTATCTAAAACAAAAAAAGCAGGCTCAAAAAGGCTGCTTTTTTGAATTACACTTCATCAACAAACTAAAAACCAAATAAAACTACTTTTCAATCGGTAGTCAATTTGATAATTTGAGAATAAAGGTAATCATTTAAAGACGATTTGTCAATATTTTACTCTCAAATATTCAAATAATTGGCTGTAGGAGAAGGACTCGAACCTCCACGGTGTGATTAGGTATAGTACAAAATCCGGTGGTCTACCCCAGTCTGTCTTGCGACAGGCATTATACTAACTTTGTTTCATGTTCACCACCCCCGAGACAGGAGGGTACGTCTGCCAAATTTCATCACCCTACAGTGTGTGTATCTTTTCGACATGACAAAATTAGTATATGGGTGTTTATTTTGCAAATTTTCTATAAAAAAATATTAAAATTTATAATATTTTTATTTTTCAATTGTGTTTGTTGTTAATTTTTCAAAAATAATCATTCGTAAATCCAAAATTTTAATAAATTTTCAATAACTTAGTTAGTATAAAATACTCAACCATTATGAATAATACAGTAATAGACGAAGTTGACAAGAAAATACTTAGCCTTTTGATGCAAAATGCTAATATGCCTTATACCGAAATTGGAAAAAAAATTAATGTTTCGGGTGGGACGGTTCACGTTAGAATGACCAAAATGGAAGAAGCAGGCATTGTAATTGGCTCGCAGCTTATTATTGACCACACAAAGTTAGGGTGGGATATTTCTGCTTTTTTGGGAATCTACTTAGATAAAAGTTCGCTTTATGAAGAAGTTGCCATTCAATTACAACAAATTCCAGAAGTAGTAAGTATTAATTACACCACAGGAATTTATTCGATTTTTGCGAAAATCGTTTGTAGAGATACTGTTCATTTAAGAGAAGTGCTTCATGATAAAATTCAGAAAGTTCAAGGAATCCAACGAACAGAAACATTTATTTCATTGGAAGAATCTTTAAACCGTCCTGTACCTTTTACTAAATAGCATTACATCAGTATTGAAATTGCTTATATTTCAATAACCGATTATACATCTTAAAGCAATTATTAAGCATGATTTAGCTAAATGCTTACAAAAATTCTAAACAACAGAACTTTTGTACAGGTTTATGAGTTAAATTTGTAGCGAAAAACAAGACAAATCTCGTTTCAGATAAAATAAATGTATTTTTTTAGTTTATTTTCAGAATCTGAAAAACAATGACATGGCAAAGGAAGAAATTGACATTTTAGAAGAAGTAACCTCCTCGGAGTACAAATATGGCTTTCATGATAATTTTGAAGCTGATGAATTTCCTGCGGGTTTAAATGAAGGCATTGTTCGCCAACTTTCCGCTAAAAAAAATGAGCCAGAATGGATGTTAGAATATCGTTTGAATGCTTATAACACTTGGTTGGGCATGAAAGAACCAAAATGGTCGAACGTACACTATACACCCGTTGATTATCAAGCTGTAAAATATTATTCAGCTCCGAAAGCGGCTAAAGTTGTAGAGTCAATGGACGATGTTGACCCAGAATTACGTGCCACTTTTGAAAAATTAGGTATTTCTCTGAATGAACAAAAGCGTCTTTTAAATGTAAAAGATGATAGTGAGAAAGAATTATCTGGAATTGCCGTTGATGCTGTAATTGACTCAGTTTCGGTAGCAACTACTTTTAAAGCTGATTTGGCAAAAAGAGGAATTATTTTCTGCTCAATGTCAGAAGCTATTCAAGAGCATCCAGAATTAATTAAGAAATATTTAGGTTCAGTAGTACCTGTTAAAGATAATTTTTTCTCAGCATTAAATGCAGCAGTTTTTTCTGACGGTTCTTTCTGTTATATTCCAAAAGGCGTTCGTTGTCCGATGGAACTTTCAACGTATTTCCGTATCAATGCAGCAGGTACAGGGCAGTTTGAGCGTACTTTGATTGTTGCAGATGAAGGAGCTTATGTAAGTTATTTAGAAGGTTGTACGGCTCCTCAGCGTGACGAGAATCAATTGCACGCCGCAGTAGTTGAAATTTTTGCTCATGAAAATGCAGAAGTAAAATATTCAACAGTTCAGAACTGGTATCCAGGTGATAAAGACGGTAAAGGTGGAATTTATAACTTCGTGACTAAGCGTGGTATTTGTGATGGAGCAAATTCTAAAATTTCTTGGACACAAGTTGAAACAGGTTCAGCTATTACTTGGAAGTATCCTTCAGTAATCTTGAAAGGGGATAATTCTATTGGTGAGTTTTATTCAGTTGCGGTTACAAACAATATGCAACAAGCCGATACAGGTACTAAAATGGTACATATCGGGAAAAATACAAAATCAAGAATTGTTTCAAAAGGTATTTCAGCAGGAAAATCGCATAATTCATATCGTGGATTAGTAGAAGTAATGAAACGTGCTGATAATGCTCGTAACTTTTCACAGTGTGATTCATTGTTAATGGGCGACCGTTGTGGAGCTCATACGTTCCCATACATTGAGGTTAAAAATAAAACGGCTACCGTAGAACACGAAGCAACAACTTCAAAAATTGGAGAAGACCAATTGTTTTATTGTAACCAAAGAGGTATTTCAACCGAAGCAGCTGTTGCCCTAATTGTAAACGGTTATGCTAAAGAAGTATTAAATCAATTACCAATGGAGTTTGCAGTAGAAGCACAAAAATTACTTGCTGTATCTTTAGAAGGCTCAGTTGGTTAGAAAATATTTTACTTTTATTAAAGGCTTTTGTTTTCGTTAACAAAAGCCTTTTTGTATTTTTGTAGTACAACATACCACGTAATTTAACGTTTTTATAAGTCTTCAACATTTAGCTAAAAACGATTTAATTTTATCCAATTCCTCATGAAGAAAATCATTTTTTTTGCTCTTTTTCTTCCGCCATTTTCCCAAAATATCTTTGGAATAGACTATTTCAAAGGAAGTTTTAAAACCGCTTTAGATTCCGCCAAAAAATCCGAAAAACTCATTTTTATGAACATTGCTGCCACTTGGAGTGGAGCATCAAATAGAATGGAAGAAAGTGTTTTTCGAGATACTGAAACTGAAAACCAAATTGTTGCTGATTATTTGCCAATTCGTTTTGATGCTTCATCGGAAGAAGGTTTAAAGATTCAACAACAATTTGGAATAACCGCTCTGCCTGCTTATTTGGTCATAAATAATCAAGGACAAATTGTACGACTACGCATCGGCGAAATTTCATTAGAAGCATTCAGGACTTTTTTGAAAGATGCTATAAAAGAACCTAAAGGGTATCAAAATTTAGAAAAAGAAACGTTAGAATCGTTTAATTCAAGTCTGAAAACGTCCAATGATTATTCTTGGTCGGCGTATAATTTGAATTACCTGATTTCAAAGCCAGAAGTCGCTTTAACTTTATATTCAGCCAATAATTATCGTCCAAAGGGCGTTGCTCAGAAGCTTGAAGTTTTTAATATTTTGCTCAATTGTGCCAGAAAAGCAGGTAAGAATAATAACATTGCTTTGTTGAATGAATTACAACTTTACGCTGAAAAAATTGGGTTTACAGGAAGAGAAAAAACGACATTTGAATTGTTTTATCATCTTGAAAGAAATGATGCTGAGAATGTACAAAAGAGTTTAATTGAGTTTGGAAATAACAAAGACCGTTTCTCTGACTTTCAGTTTACTGGCGTTGTATTTTCTGAGTTGGTAAGATGTATGTCAGAAATTTATTATCGTACTGCCGATTCTGAAACGTTATTGGCTACTCTTGAAAAAATTAATGTTCAAAATACGTATTTTGAAAGAGTTTATCCAGAGCGAATTTATAAATATTACAAATCTATTTTGCTAACCAAAGTCGGACATTTAGAAGAAGCAAAAGTGATAGCCAAAACGATTATGAAAACGTATGAGTTTGTTCCAGCAGATAAAAACTACGACGAAACCATCACTGAGTTGGAAAAAATAGTCGATGAAAGAGAATAATAATTAGAGAATAGATGATAGAGAATAATTAGAGAATAGATGATAGAGAATAGATGATTATTTTCATTCAACTGTGTCAAGTATTTTTTAGTGTTCTCATTGTCTTGAAATAAGTATTTTGAAACCAAAAGTAGAAATTGACACAGTTTGATGAAAAGACTCGTATTTTTGAAACCAAAAGTAGAAATTGATACAGTTTGATGAAAAGACTCGTATTTTTGAAATCAAAAGTAGAAATTGACACAGTTTGATGAAAAGACCCAATAGAATGGATAAAATCTCTAATCTCTAATCTCTAATCTCTAATCTCTAATCTC
>NZ_QGGO01000011.1:9872-81863 GCF_003148625.1 Arcicella aurantiaca
AATCTCTAATCTCTAATCTCTAATCTCTAATCTCTAATCTCCTTATGATAAATTATAATCCTAAAGAATGGTTCACTTTTATTTTTAGATTGCACAAAGCCGATACTTTTAGGCAGTTAATCCCTATGTTATTTAGCATTTCTATCTACGTCGGAATTGTAGCGTATTTAGAAATTGAGTTTTTTCAATTAGGAGACGATAGCCACTTGAAGAATATTACAATTATGCACGGAATGTTGGGTTTTGTAATTTCTTTATTATTGGTTTTTAGAACAAATACTGCTTATGAACGTTGGTGGGAAGGACGAAAATTATTTGGAAGTTTAACCAATAATTCTCGAAATCTTGCCATAAAATTGAGTGCAATTTTGCCAGTTGAAAATGGAACTCTTCGTAAAGAATTTAGACAACTTATCATAGAATATACTTTTGCACTAAAAAGACATTTACGTGGACACCAACGAAATAGCGAAAATTTCTCTTCCGAAATAACCGTAGCAGAAGGCAGTCACAAGCCCAATCACATTGCATTTTTGCTTTTTAAAAAAGTACATCAATTGCATGAAGATAAAATTTTGTCAGGCGAACAACTGCTGTTTTTGAACAATGAATTGAGTTCTTTTACTGAAATTTGTGGAGCTTGCGAACGTATCAAAAATACGCCAATTCCATTTTCGTACTCTGTTTTTATTAAGAAATTTATCTTTTTCTATGTGATGACTTTACCTTTTGGATACGTTTTTACCTTAGGATATTTATCAATTCCGATTGTTGTATTTGTATTTTATGTTCTTGCCAGTTTAGAATTAATAGCGGAGGAAATTGAAAATCCTTTTGGGATAGATGCTAACGATTTACCCCTTAATCAGATTTGCAAAAACATTCAGAAAAATATTCAGGATATACTTTAATTTTGGGTGTCTAATTCTTTACAACGTCCTAATAAACCTCCTGTATGAACTACAACAATGGTTGAATTTTCTTTAAAATAACCTTTTTGTATTAAATCATAAACACCAAACATCATTTTGCCTGTATAAACTTGGTCGAGTTGAATGGTGGGGTTTCTTTTTTCAAAACCCTTAATAAATTCAATTAATTCTGGTGTTGTTTTTCCATAATTTCCAAAGATATAATCTGTCGAAATATCAAATTCTGCTGACTCTGGGACTAATTTAGCAACTGCATTCCAAAGTAATCCTTTGTCTTTCAACACCGCAAAACCAAGAGCTTCTGTGTGTCCTCTTAAACCAGTAACAATACCAGCGAGCGTTCCGCCAGTGCCAGAGGCTACGCATACATAATCGGGGGTGATTTCTGAATAAATTTCATCCATCATTTCCACGACGCCTCGCACCGCTAATTCATTTGAACCTCCTTCTGGAATTACATAAAAATCATTTTTATACTGTCGAGTTATTTTATCTTTAAATCCATAGTTTAATCTCGGAAGAAAGATTAAATCCATGCCATTTAATTTTGACATGGTCAGCATGATATTTGACTGAGGGCTTAATTCGTCGCCACGGATTAAGCCTGTTGTTTCAAAACCAAATTCTTTACCCGCCGCCGAAGTTGCGTAAATATGGTTTGAAAAAGCCCCACCAAAAGTCATAAGTCTATTGAAACCCGAAGCACGAGCTTCAATGAGATTGAACTTTAATTTCCGCCATTTATTACCTGTAATTTCTGGGTGAATAATATCATCTCGTTTTATGTACAATTTTATGGGGTAATTACTTAAAAGTGGGTCATTTATTAATTCTAAAGGAGAAGCAGGTAGTTGAATCATGGCAATAATTTTTTAAATTTGGGGTCAAATTAGCTATTGCTAAGAAACACAAATGTATGCAAGAATTAGAAGAAGACGAAGCATTATACGTTCATCATAACATCACAGTTGATAAAGGGCAAAATATCCTTAGAATCGACAAATATTTGATGTTGAAATTACAAAATGCTTCAAGAGTGAAGATTCAAGAAGGTATTGATGAAGGTGCTGTAAAGGTAAATGGGGTAGTAGTAAAGGCAAGTTATAAGGTAAAACCCTTTGATGTCATTACGGTTGAACTCTCAGAACCACCAAGAGATAATGAGATTATTCCACAGGATATTCCACTTGATATCGTCTATGAAGATGATGAACTTTTGGTGGTAAATAAACCTGCTGGAATGGTTGTACACCCAGCACACGGCAATTGGGAAGGTACTTTGGTGAATGCTTTGGTATATCACTTTCAGAATTTACCTACTCATAGAAATGGAGAAATTCGCCCTGGATTGGTACATCGTATTGATAAAGACACTTCGGGTTTATTGGTAATTGCCAAGACTGAACAAGCAATGACTCATTTGGCAAAACAATTTTTTGACCACTCTATCGAAAGGACATACAATGCCTTAGTTTGGGGAGAACCTAAAGCTGATGAAGGAACGATTGAAGGGCATATCGGAAGGAGTTTAAAAGACCGTAAAATTATGGCAATTTTCCCTGATGGTTCGCAAGGAAAAGAGGCAGTTACACACTATAAAGTATTAAAGAAAATTCGATATGTTTCTTTGGTTCAGTGTAATTTGGAAACAGGAAGAACGCATCAAATTAGGGTACATTTGAAGTCAATCGGCAATACGCTTTTTAATGATGAAACCTACGGTGGAAACAAAGTGCTACGTGGTACGGTTTTTACCAAATATGAGCAGTTTGTTGCCAATTGTTTTAAATTATGCCCAAGACAAGCTCTTCATGCAAAATCTTTAGGTTTTATTCATCCTAAAACGGGAGAGTTTTTGCACTTTGAAACGGAACTTCCAGAAGAAATGAAAGCCGTAATTGCTAAATGGGAGGGTTACGTTAATAACGAATAAGGTTTTAAGTAGGGGTTGGGATTTAGGTGTTTGGATTTACTATTGCCATGAGATTGATTATCAATGACTTATGGGATTTTTAAATATAGCCTGATTTTGCATTATTATTTAGAAAATTAAACCAAAAGAAAATGTCGATAGTAATTCGTGAAGGTATCAGAGAGGATGTGCCTATAATGTTTGAGTTAATCAAAGAATTGGCTCTTTATGAAAATGCTCCAGAACAAGTGACTAATACTGTTGAGCAAATGTATATTGACGGTTTTGGTGAAAATCCCATTTTTGGCTCAATCGTGGCAGAATTTGAGGGGAAAGTTGTTGGGCTTGCCTTGTATTATTATCGTTATTCTACTTGGAAAGGCAAAAGACTTTATTTAGAAGATTTGATTGTTTCGGAAAAAATGCGTGGTAATGGTTTAGGCGAAAAATTGCTTGAAGCTACCATCGAACAAGCGAAAAAGACCTCTTGCACAGGTGTAATGTGGCAAGTGTTAGATTGGAACGAACCTGCTATCAATTTTTACAAGAAATTCGGAGTAAGATTTGACGGCGAATGGTTAAATGTTCATCTTGATTTTTAAGTAGTTGATAGGTTTTAGGATTTAGGGGTTAGTGTTGAAAAACGCTTTTGATAACTAATTCCTAAAACCTAAGCCCCAAAACCTAATTATGATAAAATCTTTTCAGATTTCAATAGACACAGGCGGAACGTTTACGGATTGCATAGCCACTGATAATTTTGGAACGGAATATCGTTGTAAAATTCTTTCAAATAGTAGTATTCGTGGAGAAGTCATTGAAAATATTTCGGCAAATAAATTTAAAGTAAAACAATCTTGGTTATTGAAAAGAGATATTCTAAAAGATTATCTCTTTTTGATTTTAGGACATGATTTTCAAGCCCATGTACTAAACTTTGATATTCAAGAATCTACTTTAGAAATTGACAAACCAATTCCTGAATCGCTTCAAAATCAGGTGTTTAGTTTTGCTTTAACAGCCAATGAAGAAGCTCCAGTTTTAGGAGCAAGACTTATTACTGAGACTGCTTTGGATGAACAATTTCCACCAATCGAGATGCGAATTGGCTCAACAAAAGGCACAAATGCACTTTTAGAAATGAAAGGTGCTAAAACGGCTTTTATCGTTACGAAAGGCTTTAAAGATTTATTGGTAATTGGTAATCAAGCTCGTCCAGATATTTTTGCTTTAAATATTATTCGTCCAGAGCCATTGTATGATGTTGTCATTGAGATAGAAGAACAAATTGATTCGCTTGGAAATATTGTTCAATCCTTAGTTTTAGAAGAAAATTCTTTAGTTGAAAGTCTTAAAAATCAGGGAGTTGAATCAATCGCTATTTGTTTGAAGAATGCTTATCGAAACAATATTCACGAGAAACAACTGCAAACGGTTTTAAAGAAAAACTTTCAATTTGTTAATATCTCAACCGAATTAAGTCCGCAGATTAAATTCGTCAATCGTGCTGAAACCACCGTTGTAAATGCGTATTTAGCTCCAATAATTTCTAATTATCTCCAAAATATTACGGATAAATTGCCCAATCAATCATTAAAAGTGATGACCAGTGCAGGCAGTTTGGTAAAGTCAAATGCTTTTTACCCAAAAGACAGTCTTTTTTCAGGGCCAGCAGGTGGAGTCGTTGGTGCATCTGTTATTGCACAAGAAGCTAATAAACAGCATTTTATTGCCTTTGATATGGGTGGTACAAGTACCGATGTCGCTCGTTTTGACGGTAATTTTGAATATCAGTTTAGTCAACAAATTGGTAATGCCCAGATTTTTAGTCCTTCGTTGGCAATAGAAACCGTTGCCGCAGGTGGAGGTTCTATTTGTACTTATGATGGTTATAAATTGTCGGTTGGTCCAGAAAGTGCAGGTTCTAATCCCGGCCCAGCTTGTTATGGTGCAGGAGGACCTCTAACCATAACCGATGTCAATTTGTTGTTAGGTCGTTTAGATGCGACTCAGTTTTCGATTCCTGTATTTGTAGAAAAAGCGGAAGCACGTTTACAAGAAATTCTACAAAATGCTAATTTTCAGATAGACAGAGAGGAGGTTTTAGAAGGTTTTAGAGCCATTGCAAATGAAAAAATGGCAGAAACTGTACGTAAAATTTCTATAACAAAAGGGTATGATACCCAAGATTATGCCTTAGTGGCTTTTGGTGGAGCAGGTGGTTTACACGCTTGTGGAATAGCTAATCTATTGAAAATCAATACAATTTTGCTTCCCAAAGATGCAGGAATATTATCTGCTTTTGGTATTTCGAAAGCAAAGGTAGAACGCTTTTCAGAGGCTTCTGTGCTTCAAAATTTTGATAAATCTTTTACGAATAAATTAGAAAAACACTTTCTTGACTTAGAAATTGAAGTAAAAGAAAAACTACAAAACGATGGTATTTATGATGATAAAATAGAAATAAAGAGCCGTTTATTATACTTACGTTTTAAAGGTCAAGATTCAAGTATAGAAATAGAATGGGTTGATTTTGAGCGTGTTATTGATAATTTCAAGGAGAAATATACTTCAATATTTGGTCATTGGGTTGAAAACAGATTAATAGAAGTAGAAAGTATTCGTGTGATTGGTAGCGAAAAAACTGAAGTTAGTAATAATATAAATGCTGAAACTACAATTTTAGATTATTATACTCCTAAGCCTTCGCATTTTATCAATGCTTGGGTTGGTGGTAAGTATGATTCCGTCCCTGTTTATATTCGTGAAAATCTAACTTTTGGGGCAAAAATTACTGGTTTCGCTTTGCTCTTGGATAGATTTAGTACTGCCGTTATTGAAAATAATTGGGAGTTTACCCTTGATGAATTTGGAACTGGACATATTACCAAAACTCAAGTAATTAGTGAAAATCCGTTCATGAATGAAGTCACTCAATTGGAATTATTCACCAATCGTTTTATGGCAATTGCTGAAAATATGGGTGTTTTACTCCAAAGAACGTCATTGTCTGTCAACGTAAAAGAGCGATTGGATTTTTCGTGTGCTTTGTTAGATGCAGACGCTGAACTTATCGCCAATGCTCCCCATATTCCTGTGCATTTAGGAAGTTTAGGCGTTTGTGTGAGAAGTGTTTTAAAATATTTGCCGATAGAAAAAGGCGATGTAGTAATCACGAATCACCCTAAGTATGGAGGCTCACATTTGCCAGATGTTACGTTAATTTCTTCGGTTTTTTCTCATGAAAATCAGTTAATTGGTTATGTCGTTAATCGTTGTCATCATTCAGAAATAGGAGGAATACGTCCTGCCTCAATGCCACCTTACTCTCAAAACTTAGCGGAGGAAGGTGTCGTAATTCCGCCAATGTATTTGGTTAAAAATGGAGAAATTCGTTGGGAAGAAATTCGAAATGTTTTAACCATCGCAAAATATCCAACTCGTTCAGTTGGTGAAAATTTAGCAGATTTGAATGCTGCCTTAGCTGCAAACCGCAATGGAGAAATAGCTCTTCAAAATTTGGTGAAAAATTATGGTTTATCAAACGTACATTTTTACATGAATCGTTTGAAAACATATTCTACCCAAAAAATGAAAGAACGTCTGCAAAATTTTGGAATTGGTACTTATGAAGCAGAAGAATATTTAGATGTTTCGTCTGAAAATAAAGAAATTTATCCATTAAAAGTCAAAGTTCAAATTGCTCAAAATGAATGTAAAATCGACTTTTCTGGTAGTGCAAAAACACATTCTGGAAATCTAAATGCCAATATTGCCATTGTAAATTCTGTTGTGGTTTATGTTTTGCGACTCTTGCTAAATGAAAAAATACCATTGAATGACGGTATTTTGAAGGCAGTGAATATTATCATTCCAGAAAAGTCAATTTTAAATCCTGATTTTCCTGATAATGTAGAAAAATGTCCAGCCGTAGTGGGTGGCAATGTGGAAGTTAGTCAAAGACTAACCGATACACTACTGAAAGCGTTTGGCATTGTGGCGTGTTCACAAGGAACGATGAATAATTTTTTGTTCGGAAATTCTAAATTTGGCTATTACGAAACCATTTGTGGAGGGAGTGGAGCAGGCGAAGGCTTTGCAGGAACATCGGGCGTGCATACACACATGACAAATACCCGAATTACTGATGCTGAAGTGATGGAATTACGTTATCCTGTTTACTTAAATCGTTTTGAAATTCGGGAAAATTCTGGTGGAAATGGAGCTTTCAAAGGTGGAAATGGGATTATCAGAGAAGTTACCTTTTTAGAAGAAGTTGATGTTTCACTTTTACGTCAACATCAAGAACAACAACCTTACGGAATAAATGGTGGTGAAAATGGAAGGGTTGGAAAGCATATTCTTACTAAATTAGATGGTACAACATTAATTTCTAATGAGTTTGCAGCTCAAAAAGGTGATAAACTAACAATTTGGACTCCCGGTGGTGGAGGTTTTGGGAAAGCATGATAGAAAGTAATCAATTTAGAGTAACCATTTTATCTATTTGGTGGGGTGCATTTACTTTTTATGCAGGAATTGTTGTGCCTTTGGGTATGAGAGTGCTTGGCTCTCATACCCAAATGGGCATGATTACACAGCAAGTGAGTATTTATTTGAATATCTTTAGCTTGATAATTTTTCTCCTTTATGCTTATTCATTTCGGTATGAATCTTCTAAAACGGATGGCTTACTTTATCAAATTGTTAGTTTAAGTTTGATTGCGAGCCAATTATTATTGTTTCTAATTCATGGATATTTGACCGTTACCATTGATTTTGAAAAAGTGAAAATTATAAATCCAGAAAATTTTTACTTACTTCACCGTATTTATCTTATTATTGAAACCGCTATCTGGTTGACCGTGAGTGGTTTAATTTTACAAATTACTTTAGAGTGATTTTCTCTGAATAAAATAGCAAGCATTGACAAATCTTCCTTTTTCTCTTGAAATTATCATTTGTGCTGCCCGTTTTCCCATGATTGAGAAATCATTAGAAATTACAGAAATTCCTTCTGCTAAAATCTCTTTGATTGGCGTATCGTCATAAGAAAGTAAGCCAATATCTTCTCCTAATTTCCAGTTCTTTTTGTTCGACCAGTTAATGAATCTGACCAAATCATTTTCTCTAAATACTAAATAAGCATGGTCTTTTTGTAAGTGTTCTTCTTCTTCTAAATTTGAGATTATCTCGTAACTAATATTATTTTCATTACAAAAACGTTCAAAACCATTAATAATGCCAACGGGCGTATATTGAAAACTTTTACTGCTCAGTACCAAAGAAAGTGTTTGATATTTAGAGATTAAAGTCTTTGCTTCTGTAAGTCCTTGAAAAATGTTTTGCTCAAAATCTTGGCATAGAATGGCATAATCATCACCAAGGGTTGGAGCATCAATATCCAAAATTAAGAGTTTTTCTTTGGGTAATTTTTGAAGAATATGTGTTACATCTTCCTTAAAATGAGGCATTACTACAAAAAAATTATAATTCCCCAAATTATTCATCAGAAGGTTTTCAAAAACTTTTAAGTTGTGATGATGAAAAAAAATATTAACATTTATTCCTTCGCCTAATTCTTCAATAAGACTATCATAAAGTATTTCTTTGAAAGGAGTTAGTGCATCAAAAAGTACAAAAACATTTAATTGATTTCGTGTATCTGTACTTGCTACATAAAATCCTTTTCCATGATGTGATGTTACCAAACCCAACTCTCTGAGTTCATCATACGCTTTTGTGACTGTCATTCGAGCCATTCCTGAACTTTCAGATACTTCATTTATCGAAGGAAGCCTTTGTCCTCTTACAAGATTTCCATCTTCAATCGAATTTATAATATGTTCAATTAGCTGTTGAAATTTAGGTTTACTGGAGCTGGAAACAGAGGTAAAATTTTTCATTAAATATTTTTATGGTTGATGCTTGATAAACAAAATTACACTTTTTCATATAACTGATAATGATTAACACATTTTATCATAAAATATTACAAAAAAATTTTGGATAGGCAAAAATATTTATATATTTGTGCTAAAATAAAGTAGCATAGTATAGCATTGTTGAGAAATACTTAAACTTTTCAATGCTTTGAAAATATCAACAATACCTTTTTTAAGGTTATTTGGTTAGTTTTTGTTTATAAAAATGGTTAATGGTGTACAGTGTCTGCGGGAGACCGATGGTGTCTCCGCAGGCAATTGTCTTAAAACAAAAACTTTTAAAAATTCTGAATCATACTTCTGAATAATTTAACTACTAAACCGTTTGTACTTCAAACGGTTTTTTTGTTTTCAAGAAAAAGCGAAGCCTTGTCGAAAAGCTGATAGCTCTGTAAAAAATAAAACCAACTCTTATGAGTTGGCTTTATTAACTTCTTCAAAAAAACGTTTTAGCTTTTCTTTATCTAACTTTCCATTTGTCCGTACACCGCTACAAATGTCTAATCCATAAGGCTTTACGCATTGAATAGCTTCTTGGATGTTTTCGGGTTTTAGACCGCCTGCTAAAAAAACAGGTTTGTTAATACTTTTTACAATTTCTCTGCTTAGTTCCCAATTATGTACTCTTCCTGTTCCGCCTAATTCTTTGATGGCAAGTTTGGGGTTTCCAGAATCCAGCAAAATCATATCGGCTACTTCTGCGTATTGTTTGGCTTCTTCTACCGAATTTTTATCAATAACATGAATTACTTGTATCAGCTTGATATTGGGTAGCTTTTCTCTTAAAATTTGATAATCTTCAATTTTCACAGCATCTACTAATTGAATACAATTTGTTCCTGTAAGTCGTTGATGCTCAATGATGTCAAACGGATTTGTTTTAGGCGTTAATAAAAAAGTATTTGTTTGAGAAGGAATAGATTGTACAATTTTCTGAATTAAATCATCATCAATTGTTCCCGGTCCAGAAGGCATTTTAGCAACCAATCCTAAAACATCTGCTCCAAATTCTAAAGCAATTTTAGCTTCTTTTTCGCTCGAAATACAACAAATCTTTACTTTTGTTTTCATGTGAATATGACTTAGAATTGGAAACAAAACTTGGTTAATTTATCTGATTTTACTTGTTAAAAATGCCCCCAATAACCCTAAAAGCATAATTGATGATAAGGCAATTCTGAGAGAAGAAAATTCTGAAAGATAGCCAATCAATACAGGTCCGATTAAGAAACCAGCCATTCCGACCGTCGTGATTGCCGCTAATGCAACTCCTGCTGACATTGTTTTTGAATGCCCCGCTTCTGAATAAATGAGTGGAACAATCGTAGAAAGTCCTAAACCTGTAATGCCAAAACCGATAACTACCGCAACAGGGTGTTGAAAAATCAAGGCGATACTCATACCTAAAAATACAATTAAACAATTGATTAACAGAGTTTTACGTAAACCAATTGTGTGTACAATTTTATCACCAAAAACTCTACCAACTACCATTAAAATAGAAAAAGCGGTAAACCCTGCGGTTGCATAACCATGTGGATTATTTAGAACTTGTTTGTAATAAAGTACGCTCCAGTCAGCCATTGCCCCTTCCGATAACATTCCGCAAAATGCAATGATACCCAAAAGCATTAAACCTTTATCGGGCAAAGCAAAAAGTGGTTGAGATTCAGACGATTTTTGGTCTTGTGCCACTAAAAAACGATAAACTACGATTCCCATTAAAATATCAATAATTGAAATGGTCGTTAAATGTGCGAAAGGTGAAATTCCTTGCTTGGCAATTAATCCACCCAAAGCCGCTCCAATCATGAAACCTGTACTAAAAACAGCATGAAAAGAAGACATTATTGAGCGTTTCAGAATTTTCTCAACATTAACCGCTTGTACATTCATTGAAATATTAAGCATATCGCTTCCAAATCCGAAGATAAATAAGCCAATGGCTAAAACATAAGGGACTTGTGCAAGTCCGAGAATGGGAAGAGCAATCACATAGAAAACCAATGAGAAAACAGTGATATTTCTGCTACCAAATTTTTCAATGATGATGCCAGAAACAGGTAAAGCCGTTAAGCTTCCGATAGGCATGGCAAATAATACCGAACCTAAAGCAGCATCACTGAGTTGTAAAAATTCTTTTACATCTGGAATACGTGATGCCCAAGAAGCAAAACTGATTCCACATAAAAAAAAGAGGGTATTGGCAGCAATTCGGGCATTTCGCCCATAATTTGGATTAGTGGTTAGATTTTCCAACGGATAATGGATTATAGTAAAATCGTTTCAATGTGTTTCCAAGAATTAACTCTTTGAAAATCAACGATGTGTTGATTGTGAGGAGCATCAAAAAGAAGTCCTTTTCCTGTAAAGTTAATTAAATTTTTCTCGTGGTCGTCAATGATGTAATCAGCTTTAATCATCCATTTGTGTCCACAAAATACAGTATGACTCCAACCAATGTATGGAAAATAATCCTCCAACCACTCCAATTTCTCAGCCATAGAATTGGGAAATTCAGTAGCTGCCGAGACAATAAAAATCTCATATTTTTTATATAATTCACCAATAACTTCTTGTGCATCAGGCATTAAAGGAATGTCTCTAAAAAAACCTTTATCCCAAAGTCTGTGTCGTTGAGTAAGATATTTCTCTTGATATTCTTCTTTAATTTTAGGGTCAGAAGTTAGCATTTCTTTGGTATAATCTGTACCAAAAGTGTCGTTTACCATAGTGATGATTTTAAGGCTTGTATCTGCCATTACATCATCCATGTCAATTAATAATCTTTGCATAATTTTATTTTAATTTGTTATTTCTATTCTATTTTTATCAGGGTCAAGAATCACACTTTCATAGTATCCATCGCCCGTAGTGCGTGGTTCTCCAACAATTTCAAAGCCGTCTTTTCTGAAAATTTCGGTCATTTCATCTACTTTTTCTTTACTTCCAACTGACATTGCAAAATGAATTAATCCTGTATATTCATCATAAGGATTATTTATATTGAGTGGAATAGAAGCCTTTTCCATAATTTCCAATCGACAACCATCACCAAATGATAAGAAATAAGAAGAAAACCCTTTTTTAGGATTTATGTATTTTTCATTCGGGACTGCATTAAAATATTTTACATAAAAATCTTTCAATGTTTCTAACTGCTTTGTCCAGATGGCAATATGTTCGATGTGCATTTTGTTTCGGTTTTATTCATTTTTTGTAAATGAATGAACAAATTTACCGAAGAAAAACGCATAATTGCAAATTTTATATTAAATTTGTGTGAAATAAAACGACAAAAACCGTAATTATGCTCAGAGAAGAACGCTTGCAGATTATCTTAAAAATGTTGGAAACAGACCAACGGGTATCTTCTGTTCAATTATCAGAAATTTTAAATGTTTCGGATGATACCATTCGTCGTGATTTGAATGAACTTGCTGAAAATGGACTTTTGAAAAAAGTACATGGTGGGGCAATTCCGAAATCTCCGAGTCCTTACAAATTATCAGAAAGGATAAATATTGCTCATGAAGAAAAAATTGTTTTGGCGAGCAAAGCTCAACAATTCTTTAAAGATGGGCAGGTGATTTTGATGGATAATGGTTCAACTAATATGGAAGTTGCTCGGTTAATGTCGCCCGACTTAAAAGCTACGGTTTTTACTACCAGTATTCCAATTGCTCAAATTTTGTGTGAACATCAAAACATTGATTTATTTCTGTTGGGTGGAAAAGTTTTTAAAGATGCTCAGAATACTTACGGTTCAGAAGTTACAGACCTGTTAAGTAAAATTAGAGCGGATATTTTTCTTGTGGGTGTTTGTGGTATGCACCACCAAATTGGGGTAACTATGCCCGACTGGGGGGAAAGCGTAGTAAAACGCAAAATGGTTGAAGTTTCAGAAAAAGTAGTGGCACTTATAACGGCAGATAAGTTAAATACTGCCGAAAGTTATGTGGTTTGTGGTTATCAAGAGATTGATGTGATGTTGATTGATGATACCATTACGGAGGCACAGCTTAATGATTATAAATCTAAAGGAGTTATAATCTTGTAAGGGAAAAATAAAAAGCAGTATCTCGCAAATTGGAAATACTGCCTTAGTCAATAATAAATTTAGTGTGTTAGCCGATGTTATAATTTCAAACATCTGATGCAAAAGTATAAAATTATTGCGTTGAAATGAGGTACTCTTAGCAACACACTTTTATTAATATATTTCTTTTTTAAAGGTTAAGTTGTTGAAATTTAGATTGTTATGTAGCGTATTCATTGAATGAATGAAGAGCATTAATACTTGATTTATTGATAAATATCAATGTTTATTTTTGAAGTAATTATCAAATCTGAGCAATATGTTACTTTTTGGCTCGTAAACGACTTAAAGTTTCGAGTGTAATTCCTAAAAATGACGCAATATGTTTTACAGGAACTCTATTGGCTAAATGTCCGTAGTGTTTAAGAAATAACTGATATTTTTGTTCAGCTTTTTTCAATCTGACAATATAAGCACGATGTTCAGCGTGCATATAATAAATTTCTATAAGCTTCCGAACGGTAATATTAAAAGAAGGATGTTTTAAATATAGCCGTTCTAAATCGGGTTGGCTAAGTGCTACAAGTTCACAATCTTCTAATGTTTGGATATTTTCATGGGTTGGAATTTGTAGAATAAAGCTACAAATGGCAGATACCAATTCTCCATCAGCAGTAATCCAAGTAGTTATCTCTCTGTTTTCATCATTGACAAACCCTCTTAAAACTCCTTTTTTTACAAAATACATAGTCGTACATATTTCCCCAGCTTTATGAAGAATTTTACCTTTTTTTACGCTTTTCGGATATGTATTTTCTATAAGATATTGAGATATACCTCTTGTAAGAGGATGTAAATTATTAGCAAATTCTAAAAAAGAAGCTGCCTCTTCAGGGGTTGTGTGGTTAGTTTTCTTCACGTGTTTTATAATATAAAAACTGAATACTTTGCAAATTACATTATTTGAATAGTGTTTCAATGATTTTTGAAAAATCTATAATTGTATAACCTCATCGTAATTAATTGGTGGTTAGGATTCAGTATTATCATAAGCCATTGATAATTTGTGTATGGTAATGCTAACACCTAAATCTCAACACTTACTTAATGCCCCTCAGCCAAATCTAAATACATCCTTAAAGGCGATATAATTAATTTTCTTATGGATTTGGCTTTTCCCTTGGACCTTGTTTTTTGAATCTTTCTAAAACATCATTATCAAAAACTTGCTTTTGGTCTTCATTACACAATGCCCTGATTTCGCTAAAATGTTTAAGTGTTTTTTCTTCATTTTCCTTGATTTTACCAGTCAATAATTTCATTTTTTCATCAATTACTTTTGGGTCTGGTTTATCCTGTTTGATATATTCAAGTAATTCTGATTTCATAATTTTGATACTATCTCGAATGGGAATTACCTCTGCAAAATGTTTATCCTTAATTATTTCAAATTGCTCGCTTTGCTTATTGTCAAAATTGAGCGTTCTTTCAATTCTCTCTGGACTCATTTGCCCTTGCGTTCCCTTCGGAGAAAACCATAACCATGTTAAAACTGATAGATTTATGGCTATCAGCATGATTATGGCAATCCAAAGTGTTTTTATTTTTTTTACATCTTCCATTTTCTTAGACGAATTGTATTTTAAAATCCACCACTATCATATAAACTGTACTGTTGTTGTGGATTTGTTTCAGTTCTTTGTAGATTTTTAAAAGTTAAAATGTTTATTATCAGTACAATAACTACTGCGGATAAAGCATAAATGGGTTTGAAATACCAGCCCCAAACAGTTTTTGGTGTAAGTAATTCACGTTCCATTCGGGCGTGCAAACGACTGTAAAAATATGGTTTTGGTTCAGCCGACTCAATTCCATTTAATGAATTAAGGGTCTGTTCTAACTTGTTTTCAATGCTGGGAACGTTTTCCATATTAGATTTTTTGATTTTTATAAAAATCGCTCAATGATTTACGCAAATTTGTTTTTGCTCTAAATAAAAGTGATTCTACCGATGAAAGCGACAATTGCATGACTTCTGTAATTTCTTGATAACTTAGCCCTTCAACGTTATAAAGTGTAAAAGCAACTTTCTGATTATCAGGCAATAAATTAATTGCTTTGAAAAGCATTTTACTTTTTTCCTTATGTTCAAGTACAACTCCAGGGTGTTCAAAATCCATTGGTTGGTGTAAAATTTCGTTATTGTCGCCGAATAATTTTGTAAAAAAAGCGAAACGTTTGACCGTTTTTTTCTTTCTGATTTCTTCTAAGGCTTTTGTGGTAGCAATTCTATATAACCATGTCGATAATTTTGACTCTCCTCTAAATTTCTTTACAGATTGATACACTTCCATAAAAACTTCTTGCGAAATGTCTTCTGCTTCTTCAAAATTCTGAATAATCGCCAAGACAGTATTGAAAACTCTTTTTTGATGAGTTTCAACCAAAGTCTTAAAGGCAGATTGATTGCCAGATTGTAATTGATTTAGCAGTTCTTGTTCGTTCATTCAGTGAAGATTCCTGAGTTTTGAATATTTAGATGATAAAAAGAAATAAAACTTGCGAGACAAGGGAATATTTTTTAAATAAAAAACCTTCCTAATTTACTTAGAAAGGTTTTGTAGAAAATGGATTAGCGTTTACTCTTTTTCAAATTTATCAGAAGCTTTATTTAGCTTTTTTACAAGCATTTGATTAAAAAGTTGTTCTGTTTTATACAATTCTGAAATTTGTCTGATATTAATGACTTTCAAAAATTTGTTCAAATACTCTTTTTCCAAATCAACTTCTTTCTGTTTTAGGCTTAAAACATCTTTTAAATCTGCTAAAATTTTATCATCAGAAGTTGTAATATTTCTACTTTCTGCGGTCATTTGACGGATATTTCTTCTAATTTCAGAGCGTTTTCTGTCAAATTCATCATAAATCGCCCAAAAACCTTTGGCTTGCTCTTCCGTCAAACTCAAACGATTGGTTATTAAGCCAACTTTTGCTGCCTTAATTTTTTCTTTACCTCTTGGTTGTTCATCCTGAGCTTTAACATTTAATATTGAAGCAAATGTTATCACAATAACTAAAATACCTAACTTTCTCATTTTTTTATTGGTAAGGTGGTTAAATTTCCTCTTGAATATTTTCTATGTCAATACTTTGTAAAATATCTTTATCACTCACTTTTAAGTTTTCTAATAAGTCCGAATCCTTGAATTTTACACTTTTATTATTCTCAAATTGTTCAGCTACGTCAGTTTGATTTAGATTTTCTTGGATTAAATAATTCACAATTTCAGTATTTTTAACACCTGATAATGCTTCATTTCCTAAAGAATCTTGCTTTGGCATTAAGGTAAAATATCCTAAAATAGCAATGGTAGAACACGCTGCAATACTTGCCCAAGTTCTTTGTTTTGACCACGAAACCAAAGGTACAGTTTTAGTTTTGCCAGAAGTTTGAGCTTGTACACGCATTGGAAGTTCTTCAAAGTAGTTATCAGGTACTTTGAAAATATTTTGTCGTGGTAAATTTTCTAAATCAAATTTCTTGTTTTCCATTGCTCTATTTCCAATCAAGATTTGTTCTTAACTGTGAATTTTGTACTTATTATAATTCTTTGATGCTCGAAACACTCTAAGGTTTAAAACAAATGTTTAAAAAGATGAATTTTTTAAGTGTTCCTCCACTTTTTTCACTGCCAAATGATACGAAGCTTTTAATGCTCCAACCGATGTTCCAGTTATTTCAGCAATTTCTTCATATTTCATTTCATCATAATATTTCATATTGAAAACCAGTCGTTGTTTGTCAGGTAAGGTCAAGAGAGCTTTTTGTAATTTCAGTTGAATTTCATCTCCCGAAATCATATCAGAATCTTCTAATTTATTGGATAATTCTTCTGTAATGTCGTTAATAGGCAAAAAGAAACGTCTCTTTTTCTTTGCCAAGTGGTTTAGGCATTCATTGGTGGCAATTCGGTAAAGCCACGTAAATAATTGTGATTCTCCTTTGAAGTTTTCTAAGCCTTTCCATGCTTTAATGAAAGTTTCTTGGGTTAAATCGTCAGCATCGTCATGGTCAATAACCATTTTACGAATATGCCAATAGAGTTTCTGCTGGTAAATTCTTACCAGTTGATTAAAGGCAAAATTACGAGTTTCTGTAACTGCAAATTTTGCTAATATTTCTGAATCGGTTAATTGTTTTTCGGTCATTCAGAATTAAGTAGAACAGGTTTTCAACTGCGACGGACAGTCCTGTTGTTAATCAAACAGATTTCTAAGCTGTCAGGGAAATGACAGGACTGTGTGTCGAAGTTAGAAACCTGTCCTACAAAAAAACTCCGCAAGAATTCTTCATTCGTTGCGGAGTTTTTACTCACAATCAGAAATTAAGAATTCTTACGAGCGATAGCTTTTAATGCTTTTTCAACGATTGAAGCAGCATTTAAACCATATTTTTCCATTAATTGTGCAGGAGTTCCTGATTCTCCGAAAGAATCTTCAACGCCTACGTATTCTAATGGAGCAAGATGTTTTTTAATTAAAACTTGAGCGATAGAATCACCTAAGCCACCTGCAATTTGATGCTCTTCCGCAGAAACTGCACAACCTGTTTTACGAACTGATGCTAAGACAGCTTCTTCGTCCAAAGGTTTAATGGTGTGGATATTAATAATTTCAGCATCGATTCCTTTTTCTGCTAAAATTTCACCAGCTAAGATTGCTTCCCATACTAAGTGTCCTGTGGCAAAGATACTTACATCTTTTCCTTCGTTTACCGTCCAAGCTTTTCCAATGATAAATTCTTGGTCTGGGGCTGTAAAAATAGGTACAACTGGACGACCAAAACGTAAATATACAGGACCAACGTGTTCAGCAACTGCAATTGTTGCTGCTTTTGTTTGGTTATAGTCGCAAGGGTTGATTACTGTCATTCCAGGAAGCATTTTCATCATACCAATGTCTTCCAAGATTTGGTGAGTTGCACCATCTTCACCCAAAGTTAAACCTGCGTGAGAACAAGCAATTTTAACATTTTTGTCTGAATAAGCAACTGACTGACGGATTTGGTCATAAACACGACCTGTTCCAAAGTTTGCAAAAGTAGTTGCAAAAGGGATTTTTCCACCGATAGTTAAACCCGCCGCAATACAAATCATATTTGCTTCTGCGATACCCGTTTGGAAAAAGCGTTCTGGATTTTCTTTAATGAATGCGTCCAACTTCAATGAACCGATTAAGTCAGCACAAAGAGCAACAACGTTTGGATTAGTTTGACCTAAAGCCTGCATACCTGCTCCGAAACCAGAACGAGTATCTTTTTTTTCTGTGAATGTATATTTTTTCATTATGAATTCTAAATAAAATCAAATTTCTGTAAACAGATTTGATGAGAATAAGCACGAGCTTATGATGTAAGATTAAGTTTTGAAGATTAATAATCTCCCAAAGTCTCAGGTAATTGAGCTAAAGCTGCTGCTAATTGCTCATCGTTTGGAGCAACACCATGCCATTTGTGAGAACCCATCATGAAATCAACGCCTGCACCCATTTCGGTAGTCATTAAAATCATTGTTGGCTGTCCATTTCCAGAAAACTCACGTGCTTCAGCTAAAACTTTTACTACGTCAGCCATATCGTTACCGTTCATTTTCATGATGTTCCAACCGAAAGCTGCATATTTTGCACCTAAATCACGGTTGTTCATTACTTTGTCAGTAGGGCCATCAATTTGTTGACCGTTATAATCAATTACAGCTACCAAATTATCAACTTTGTGGTGCGGTGCATACATTGCCGCTTCCCAAACTTGTCCTTCGTTTTGCTCACCATCACCCATTAATACAAATACCAATGAATCATCGCCGTTCAATTTCTTTGCTTGTGCAGCACCGATTGCTACTGACATTCCTTGTCCTAAAGAACCTGAAGCAATACGAATTCCTTCTAAGTGTTCATGAGTAGTTGGGTGTCCTTGAAGACGAGAATTTAATTTACGAAATGTTGCTAATTCTGAAGCAGCAAAGTATCCCGAACGAGCCAAAACCGAGTAAAATACGGGAGAAATGTGTCCGTTTGATAAGAAGAAAAGGTCTTCACCGATACCATCCATATCAAAAACTTTTGTACCATCTGGATTAGATTTAAGTTTCATTTGGTCGAAATATAGACCAACTAACAAATCGGCACAACCTAATGACCCACCTGGGTGTCCAGACTGACAAGCGTGTACTTGTCTGACAATGTCACGTCTCACTTGTGACGCAATGCCTTGTAATTCAGTAATTTGCATTTGTAATTAGATTAAATAATGTCCCTCAAATGTTTCTTTTTTTTTGAGGGTAATGGAAAAAAACAATATTGTTTGCCGAAGCATTTATCTTTTAAGCAATAATTTGTTGCGTATGATTTTTGGTATCTACTTTACTGATGATGTCAGTAATAATTCCTTGTTCATCAATAATGAAAGTTGTACGTGCCGTTCCCATGTAAGTTCTTCCGTACATAGATTTTTCTACCCAAACGCCATAGGCTTCTACCATTTGATGGTCTTCATCTGAAAGCAAAGTGAATTTTAAATCGTATTTTTTGATGAATTTTTGATGAGCTTTTTCTCCATCAACACTTATTCCAATAATCTCAAATCCTTTTGCTGTTAATGCAGGTAGGTTTTCGTTTAAGTTACACGCCTGAGCTGTACAACCTGGAGTATCATCTTTTGGGTAAAAATATAAAACTACTTTTTTCCCTAAAAAATCTGATGACTTAACGATGTTTCCGTTTTGGTCTTTCTGTTCGAAGCTTGGGGCTTTGTCGCCTATTTTTAAGTTCATTTTTTTTCGTTTTAACTACCTTTTTAATTACTGGTTTTGCTTTAACTTTTACAGTATCAATATTGGCTTCAAAAGCACTCTTATTTCCTTGATTATCTTCTAATTCTAACCGTAATTTTCCGTAAAATTTTTGAGTAGAATCTGATTTTACAGCCCATAATAAGGCGTTTTTTGCATCATAATCAGTCAAAATATACTCATTGTTTACAAAAGCTTTAAAATTCTTTATTCCAGAAAGATTATCTCCAATACGTATCCGAATATCATCTGGTGTTTTCTTCATCATGCTTGCTTTGGGTGGAATTGTGTCGGTTAATACCACAAAATCACCTAAACGTTTGATACTAAATGAAGCTTTATTTCCACTCCAAGATGTTTTCAGAAATGATTTGGCATTTCTGAAAATATGATATACTGAAGTTTTATCAGGTAAAATAGCTTGATTCTCAGGAGTATATATAACATCAAGTTTACTTTTTAGAGGTATTGTTACTTCACTAATTTTCAACTTATTGCCTGCCTGTTCAGTTTGTAAGTAAAGCGTATTATACAAAGATTTGTACTCAAAATTTATCTCTAAAGCATCTGATTCAAAAGCGTCATCGATGTTTGGAACAATTACTTTTCTAAAATTTGTTGCTTTTGAAACACCATCAACCTTTATCGAATCAGGTAATCCTTTTTTCAAGTCCCAAAGATACACCGCTTCATTGTTTTTAACATAATTTATTGGTAAATCTATTGTAGATTTAGCGAATTTGAAGCTTGCTACCGAGTTGATTGTCTTTAAGTTACGAGCTTTTATGATGAGTGTATTATCTTCAAGGGTTTGAGTCAATGAAACTGGGAGGGTATTGGGACTTATTGTGGTGGAAACTTCTTTCTTTTCACCATTAATTGTAAAATTTAAAACAGAGCTATTTTCAAAAGTATCCCAGATTTTAACAGTAATTTGGTGCGTTTTCCCATCAGTTATTTTAATTTTTCCTTTCGTCAATGAAGGTTTATAGATTTGTAAACTATTATTGCCATCTTCTTGAAATAATTTCTGAAATCGTTGTCCTTTCATTTGTTCCTGAGCGTAGTCATTATGCACATTTATATCGTGAGAAACATCATTTGGAAATTGCTCCAAATGCGAGTAATATTGTTCTTCTCCATCCACAAAAAGCTCAACACATGACAATCCATTGGAGTTATTTGTGCCATTCATTTTATCAACTGCCAATAATTCAAGCCCCAATTCTCCATTAGCAAAAATCTCATTATTAAGTGAGTAATTGTTTCCTGTTTTCGTTGGATAAAATAATTGCTTGCCAAATTCTCCATTAATTCGAGAATTGGTGCTAAGTGTTTTAATGATTAATTGTTGGAAAATAGGAGGAAGGTTATCTTTAATCTCAGCAAACCCAAAATTTAAAGGATTTAAAATATTATTGATACCGTCTCTAATTTCAAAGTGTAAATGAGGACCAGCCGAACCACCTGTATTGCCAGAAAGTCCAATGATTTGTCCTCTGGCAACTTCAAATTCTTCTGGTTTGAGGCTTAGTTTTATTTCAAAGGTTTGACTTTCAAGACGCTTTTTTCTTATATAACTTGCCAATGGTTCTGCAAAGGTTTTCAAATGACCATAAACAGATACAAATCCATTGGGGTGAGTTATGAAAATTACATTTCCATAACCGCTTGTTTGTACACGTACTTCTGAGATGTATCCATCGCCAGTGGCATAAACAGGCAAGCCTTCTCTGCCTTGTGTTTTTATATCAATTCCTGAGTGAAAATGGTCAGAACGTAAATCTCCCATTCCGCCTGCTAAATAATTTTGCTGATTGGGATTTATAGGAAACAAAAAATAGCCTTTCGGATAGGTTAGTTGTGGTTTCTGAGCCTGAATGTTTAGGTAAATTAGACTTAGAAATATGATTATTGTTATTTTTTTCAATGGGAAATATTTATATTTTAACTTCTCTCAGACCTTTCAATTTCATTTGAGCGAAATATGGATGGTCTGGATTTACAATTAATTCTTGTCTAAGTGGATGGATGAGAACGTCCATATCTTCTAATGGAATTGCTCCTAAAAGCACTTCACTATCGCCTGGTAAAACCATTGCATTGCAGATAGTTCTTCTATTCTTAAATTTTAATTCAACACCAGTTACAACATCAAATTCTTGAATTGTGCCATCTGCTAATTGACCTTTTCGTTTTTCAACAATAGGAAGTTGTAATTGTTCTTGAATGGATTCATTTATACACAACATATATGAACCTGTATCTACCAAAGCAGTAACAAACATACGTTTGATTTCATCTGCACCAATAAAATATTTACGTGCCAATGCTATATCCTCGGCATTTATCAACTCTATTTCAGCATATACTAATCCCATGATTTTATTTTGTTTGAAATTTTAATCAAAAATAATTATTTCACTTCAAAAGAAAGCATTTCGGTATCTTCAATAAATGCGGTCAATTTATCCCCAATTTTTACTGCTCCAACGCCCGAAGGTGTTCCTGTAAAAATTAAATCACCTGTTTTTAGGGTAAAATATTTTGAGATTTCTGCAATGATTTCATCAAAATTCCAAAGCATCATTTCTGTATTTCCTTTTTGGCGGGTTTCTCCGTTAATTTCTAAATGGAAATTGATATTTTTTAAGTCGGTAAATTGACTTTTCTGAACAAAACCAGAAATAGGAGCAGAGCCATTGAATGCTTTAGCTTTTTCCCAAGGCAATCCTTTTTCCTTCAATTTCGATTGAACATCACGGGCTGTAAAGTCAATACCAATACCAATTTCATCGTAATATTTGTGAGCAAATTTTGCTTCTATATTTTTACCAATCTTGTTGATTTTTAAAACAAGTTCAACTTCATGGTGAATGTCATTTGAAAAATCAGGATGATAAAAAGGCTCATTGTCCTTAATAATTGCGGTGTCAGGCTTTAAGAAAATAACGGGTTCTGAAGGTCTTTCATTATTTAATTCAGCAATATGTTCGGCATAATTTCGCCCGATGCACAAGATTTTCATATTTCTTCGTTTGTAAAGTAATTCTCCACAGTTTGCTGTGTCATTTTTTTGTATGTCTCACAAAGTATTTCATAAAATATACAAATGAGCCATTATTAAACAAAATTACCCCGAAATTATAGAAATTTAGAACCTTTTTGTGATTTTTACGTATCAATTGTGGATATTAGCAAAATATCTTTGATTGAGACAAATCGAATACCTTAAACGGAATATTAAAATGAAAAGAGTTTTTTTTTATGGAGTAATTCTCCTATCTACTTTATGGGCGTGTACAAAAGTACCTTTATCTGGTAGAAATCAATTGTTATTGGTTTCGGATGATGAAATGAATGCGATGGCATTTACAAGTTATAAACAATTTTTGGATACCAGTAAAGTTGTTCCTGCCAATTCTCAACAAGCCGCAATGGTAAAAAGAGTTGGCGATAAAATTGCTCGTGCTGCTCAATCATATTTCGAATCTACGGGTAATGCTGAATACTTAAAGGGGTATCAGTGGCAAACTGAATTAGTACAGAGCAATCAGGTGAATGCGTGGTGTATGCCTGGTGGTAAAATGGTAGTTTATACTGGAATTTTGCCTATAACTCAAACTGAAACAGGACTTGCCGTTGTGATGGGGCATGAGGTTTCTCACGCCATTGCAAAACATGGTGCTGAACGCATGAGTGAAGGGCTTGTCGCTCAAGGATTATTAGTAGCTGGTCAGATTGGTTTAGGAATCGCTATGAAAGATAAACCTGCGGCAACACAAAATCTTTGGAATACTATTTATGGAGTTGCTGCACCGCTTGGTGCTCAATTAGGAATGATGGCTCACGGGCGTTACCAAGAGTCGGAAGCTGACCATTTAGGACTTATTTTTATGTCGATGGCTGGATATAATCCAATGGAAGCGGTGAACTTTTGGGGACGTATGGCTGCCAATTCTGGAGGAGCAAAAACACCGGTATGGTTATCAACTCACCCTTCAGACCAACAACGTATTGCGGATATTAAAAGCCGTATGGGAGAAGCCATGAAGTATTATAATGCTTCGGGGAAAAGTGGTGCAAATGGTAGATATTAATTTTAGAGAATAGATTTTAGAGAATAGTGGATAGAGAATAGTGGAGGGATTTTGTATGAATTTCTGTCTCCATTATCAACAAAAAAGGAGCGAAAATATTTTTCGCTCCTTTTTTGTTGATAATGGAGATTTTAAAGTTGTTAGTAGTTTATTCTCTAAAATCTATCCACTATTCTCTAACCTCTATTCTCTAATCTTCAAACTACATTGCAGCCAAAACTTCTTCTACTTTCGTAGCAGCGTCTTTCAACAATACAGCAGAATATACTTTTAAGCCTGATTCGTCAATGATTTTTGCACCTTCAGCCGCATTTGTACCTTGTAAACGAACAATAATTGGTACAGGAATATCACCGATAGCTTTGTAAGCCTCAACAACACCCGTAGCAACACGGTCGCAACGAACAATACCACCAAAAATGTTAATCAAGATAGCCTTAACATTAGGGTCTTTCAAGATAATACGGAAACCAGCTTCAACAGTTTTAGCATTTGCTCCTCCTCCTACATCAAGGAAGTTAGCAGGCTCACCACCAGAAAGTTTGATAATGTCCATTGTTGCCATTGCTAAACCAGCACCATTTACCATACAACCAACGTTACCGTCAAGTTTCACATAGTTCAAGTCGTTTGCAGAAGCTTCAACTTCTAATGGGTCTTCTTCAGTAACATCACGCAATGGAATAAAGTCTGCATGACGGTAAAGAGCGTTATCATCTAAGTTTACTTTTGCATCTACTGCTAAGATTTTGTTGTCTGAAGTCTTCAACACAGGGTTGATTTCAAACATTGATGAATCTGTTTCAACATAAGCTTTATATAAAGCATTGATGAATTTCACCATTTCTTTGAAAGCATCTCCAGATAAACCTAAAGCAAATGCTACTTTACGAGCTTGGAATTGTTGTAAACCAACTCTTGGGTCAATCCATTCTTTAATAATTTTCTCAGGAGAATGTTCTGCAACCTCCTCAATGTCCATACCACCTTCAGTAGATGCCATGATAACATTGCAAGCCTTACCACGGTCTAATAAAATAGAAACGTAATATTCTTTAACTTCTGAAGGACCTGGATAATAAACGTCTTCAGCAATTAAAACTTTATTAACTTTTTTACCTTCTGGACCAGTTTGGTGTGTAATTAATTGCATTCCTAAAATCTCTTCAGATTTTTGACGAACGTCATCTAAGTTTTTTGCCAACTTGACACCACCACCTTTACCACGACCACCTGCGTGAATTTGAGCTTTAATTACGTGCCACCCAGTACCCGTGCGGGCGGTAAGTTCACGGGCAGCCTCAACTGCCAATGCGGGTGTATCTACCACGATGCCTTCTTGAATGCGGACACCATAGCTCTTCAAAATGTCTTTTGCTTGATACTCGTGAATATTCATTTGATACAGTTTTTTTATGCGAAATAAATTCGTTTGCTAAATTACTGACAAACTATTTAATTAAGCGTTTTTCTTTGGTAAATATTTATATTTCCTGTACCAAATGTGTAATTTTGACCTATAAATACTCAAATAATGAGGCTACATATTTATTTTGTGTAGTTTGTAAAACGTAAAAATGCCTAAACTTAGCGTACTAATCCCCACATTCAATCATCATAAATTTATTGCTCAAACTCTTGAAGGTGCGTTAAGGCAAAAGACCAATTTTGACTTTGAAATTGTCATTGGAGATGATGCTTCAAGTGATGGAAATCAATTAGTTATTCAAGAATTTGCCAATAAATATCCCGATAAAATTAGAGCATTTTTACATCCTCAAAATTTGGGGCCTGCATCTCCAAGAGAGTTGGGAGGTAAAAATAATGTTGCTTTTCTTTTTGGAGCTTGTAAGGGTGACTATATAGCTTTGTGCGAAGGAGACGACTTTTGGACTGATTCTTTGAAATTACAGAAACAGGTGGCGTTTTTAGAGGCTAATCCAGATTATTCACTCTGTCACCATCAACTTTCGGTCATTTATGAAGATAATTCTCCAACACATGATTTTAATATTAATAATCAGAAGGATACCTCATTGCTTGAAGATTTATTAGAAGATAAATTGTGGTTTTTAGGGACTGCCAGCACTGTAATAAGAAATGTCTTTAAAAATGGTTTGCCTCAATGGTGGTGGAAATCTGCCAGTGGTGATTTAGGAATTTTTATTGAAGTAGCCAAATACGGTAAAATCAAATATTTTCCAGAAAATATGGGTTGTTACCGAAAACATCACGGTGGTATGACTAATATTCATACGCCACAAAATATATTCTTTCTTAGAAATAGAATGGAAATGTTTCAAGAATTGGATGTGTATTTTGATTTTAAATATTCGACTACTTTAACAAAAACTATAGAACATTACCAGTCAATCGTGGCAAATTTGGAGAAAACAGCATAAAATGCTTATCCTTTCTCTAAAAAAATATTATACGGTAGCACACATTATTTTATTGACCTTAACTTTGAAACATGAAAAATATTCTTTTTGTAAGTCATGATGCCAATAGAGCTGGAGCTCAAATTTTATTATTGCGATTTTTGAGACTTTTGAAAGATAGAAAGCAAGACTTTACTTTTTCAATACTTTTGAAAGATGGAGGCCTGATAGAGGAGGATTTCAAAGTGGTTGCTCCTGTGTATTTTTGGAAACAGAAAGTACAATCTCGAAAAAGAATATTGATAAATAAGTTCATTGGAAAAATCACGTCAACGAAATCTCCTGAAAATCAAACTTTAGAAAGTCTTAAAGAACAAAAGTTTGATTTAATTATTAGTAATACCATCACAAACGGAGATATTTTGCCAGCATTGAAAGAGTTGAATTGCCCAATTATCACGTATGTTCATGAACTTGAAATGGGAATACAACAATATACTACACCAGAGTATTTTCGGAATATTGTCAAGCTAAGTAATGCCTTTGTTGCGTGTGGAGAAGCGGTAAAGTTGAATCTTATTGAAAATCACCATATTGACGCTGATTTAATTTCGGTACTTCCTTCGTTATTGCCTGAGACTGCTTTGAGTTATATGGCTGATTCTGACAAAACGATAAAACTTAAAAATCAATATGGTATTCCAGAAGATGCGTTTTTAGTAGGAGGAATAGGAACGGTTGATTTAAGAAAAGGAGTTGACATCTTTTTGCAAGTCGCTAAAAAACTTAATAATCATAAAGAAATTTATTTCTTTTGGTTGGGAGGACAGAATACCGAAACGGATTATAAAATATTTCAAATTGATAATAATCGTTTAGATTTAGAAAATGTAACCTTTCAAACGTCAGTGAGTAATCCTTTAGATTATATGGCAAGTTTTGACGTTTTTTTTGTCTCATCTCGTGAAGACCCTTATCCTTTGGTCGTTTTAGAAGCTGCCACCTTACAAAAGCCAATTATTTGTTTTGATAAGGCAGGGGGAGCAAAAGACTTTGTTGAACAAGACTGTGGTTTTATTGTTGATTATCTTGACATAGATAAAACGGTTGGGAAAATTGTAGAATTAAAAGATAATACTGCACTTCGCCAACAAATGGGTAAAATAGGAAGAAAAAAAGTTTTAGAAAGGCATAATCAAGACAATGCTTTTAAGACATTTGTAGAAATTTTAAACAAAGAGTATTAATGGAACAATTCCATTTTACGAAATATATTAAATTTAATGACTTTAGCCTTTACAATTTGCTCCATTAATTATTTAGCTCAAGCACAAACTTTGGGGCAATCGCTTCAACGCACCAATCCAGATGTTGAATTTGTCATTGGTTTAGTAGATAGGCTTGATAAAGTTACCTTAGAAGCAGATAAAATTCCGCCTTTTCAATTATTAGAAATTGATAAAATTAATATCAATTGTTTGGATGAAATGTGCGAGCATTACAACATTACTGAACTAAATACAGCCGTAAAGCCATTCTATTTTGATTATTTTTTCAAGAATCGTCCTGACATTAAAAACGTCATCTATTTTGACCCTGATATTATTGTTTTTGACGATTTAAAGCCTTTGAAAGACAATCTCGAAAAACATAGCATTGTTTTAACGCCACATATTACCTCACCAATTACAGATAAATTTGATACAAGAGAAATCGACCATTTGAATACAGGTTTATACAATTTAGGATTTGTAGCCGTTGGTAGAAGTGAACAAAGTTATCAAATGATAGATTGGTGGATGGAAAGATTGAAGAAAGATTGTGTGATTGACCTTTGTAATGGGCTTTTTGTTGACCAACACTGGATGATTTTCGTGCCTATTTTCTTCAAAGAAGTAACATTAGTAGATAATTATGCAGGTTATAACGTAGCTTATTGGAATCTGCATGAACGAAAAGTGACGCAGCGAGATGGAAAGTATTTTATTAATGACGTGCCATTAATATTTTTTCATTACAGCGGATATGGTTTAAATAAACCGATGGAAGTTTCAAAATATCAAAACCGCTCAAATTTTGAGAATCGACCTGATATTATCCCACTTTTTGAATATTACGCCAAGCAATTAAAGGACAATTTTAATGATTATTATATTAAAATTCCTTGTCATTATATAAAACCCGCTAAAGTCAAAAGATATTTAAGAGTACGGAAGGTGTTGAAATACCCATTCAAGAAAATCCTTCAATTTGTAGCTTAAACACACACTAATTTATTGATTTTTTATAATTTAAAATTTATGACACCTACAAGATTTATTGAAATTTGGAAATATCGTTACCATAAATACACCGATATGCTATTGTCGGTGTGTCATTGGCTATACGATTTTTTAAAGATAAAATTTTATAAATTACTTCATCCCAACAAGCAACTTATAGGTGTACTTTTAGCAGAACATTTTGGAGATATTGTTGCTTGTGAACCTATTTCTCGGGAATTAAAGAAAAAATATCCTAACTCAAAAGTGTTTTGGATAGTGCGTAAGCCATACCGTGAATTATTAGATTTTAATCCAAATGTTGACTTTGTAGTAGAGGAATTTAGCATTTTTTATTCAATGCTAATGATTAAGAAACATCCTTTTGATGTATTACATAATTGTCATCTTTCGGGGCTTCGTCGTTACAATTATCTCCGAAAAACTTTACAAAATCCACAAGCTATTTCTCTAAATATTCTAACCGATAATTACTTTAATCATGGTAATATTCTGGAAGTTTTTGCAAAAGTTGGAGGATTACCTGTTTTGAAAGAAGTACCGAAAATTTATATTCCTCAATCAGTTATTACAACAGTTGATAGACTAAAATTACCTCAAAAGTTTATCGTAATGCACTGTCATTCAAACTATTCTCCTAAAGATTGGCAAGTATATTATTGGGAGAGATTAGCTAATGATTTATTGATGAATTTTGACTATTCTGTCATCGAAATAGGCTTGAAGAGTACATTGAGCATATCTCAACAAGGATATATAAATTTATGTGGCAAATTATCACTACTTGAAACAGCCGAAGTAATTAAACGTGCTGATTTTTTTATAGGAATTGATAGTGGACCAGCACATTTTGCCAATGCCGTAGGAACTTATGGTTTTTTATTATTCGGAAAATTAGGCGATTTTAATCATTATATGCCATATTCGGGTGAGTATGAAGCCAAAACGAATGCAAAATTTATAGTTAAAGAAGGAGAACCTTGTTCTGAACTTGAGTATGATGAGGTCTGGAATGTCATTTCTGAAAGAGTTGAATCTGCAGTTTTATAAGTAAAAGGAAATATAAGAATTAATGAAAGCAATTTTGGATGTATCCTTGTTGGGGCAAGGATTTTATTATCCCAAAGCCCGTACTGGAATATTTAGAGTGGTCGAAAATTTAGCAACGTTATTGCCAGAAATTTCAGAAGAATTAACGCTTTCTTATGCAGATACGCTTGATTTACCCGCTACTTTAAGGTATTTTGAAACCTATTTACGTAATCAAAGCATTACTTTTATCAATGACAATAAGCAAGTTGTTAGAGCAAATTTTGAAAATAGTTTACTTTCACCTTTTCCGCTAAATTCTGTACCGCAAAAGATTATTAAACGTATTTTATATAAATTAAATACGCATCATTCAGTCTTTCAAGATACATTTTTAGATGAATCTTCAGTTTATCACACGCCTTATTTTCCCATTCCTGAGCAAGTTCAGAAGAAAAAGAATATCGCTAAGCTGATTACAGTTCACGACTTAATTCCTATCAAATATCCAGAATATTTTGAAAATCAAACAGATAATGTAGTCCATAAAATTGTTAAATCTATCCAAAAAGACAATTTTGCTGTTTGTGTGTCTGAAACTACCAAAGCCGATTTATTAGAAATTACTGGAATACCAGAAGAACAAGTTTTTGTAGCACCATTGGCAGCATCAACTTCGTTGTTTTATCCTGAAACTGACCAAGAAATTATCAATAAAACACTTTCTAAATATGGTATTTCTACATCGAAATCCTATTATTTAAGTATTTCAACGCTTGAACCTCGCAAAAATATTGATACCGTTATTAAAAGTTTTGCAGAATTGATTTCTCAGGAAAAAATTGAAGATTTAGAATTGGTACTGGTGGGGACGAAAGGCTGGGATTTTGATAAAATCTTTCAAGCTATTAATGTATCGCCAACTATCAAAGAAAAAATTATCATAACAGGATATGTCCCTGATGAAGACCTCGCTGCACTTTATTCTGGTGCATTGGCTTTTGTTTATATGTCATTTTGTGAAGGTTTTGGCTTGCCCCCACTCGAAGCCATGCAGTGCGGAACGGCTATTATTTCATCTGAAACAACCTCATTACCAGAAGTGATTGGTGAAGCAGGGATTTTACTACCACCTACCGACCGAGAAGGAATTGCTCATGCTATGAAATATCTATATAAAAATTCAGATGTAAGAGAAATATTCAGAGCAAAATCGCTTGTGAGAGCGAGTGCATTCTCTTGGCAGAAATACGCTAACGAGAATTATCAGATTTATAAAAAAATTGGATAAGTTCGTTTTTTAAATTAGTATTACCTTAAAAATGAGCTGATTATTTGTTTATGATAGAACAAAATCTTTGACAGGACAAATTCGGCATATTTTTTGTGAATCATTAAAGCAAAACATATAACACACCCAGACACCGCCTATCTGGGCATAAACAGTTTTCCTTACAAATGGATACAAATTCACTGGAAAATGCCCT
Source organism: Arcicella aurantiaca (assembly GCF_003148625.1). Lineage (GTDB taxonomy): Bacteria > Bacteroidota > Bacteroidia > Cytophagales > Spirosomataceae > Arcicella > Arcicella aurantiaca. Next base: position 40,828 of record NZ_QGGO01000011.1, read on the forward strand.
CAATCCGAACGATTCGGAGGCAACTTATCGAGCATTACGGGATTCAATTTTACAGATTTATCAGTTCGGTACCAAAATAGCCAAAGAAGCAAATCCTGACAACGAACTTCAAGTTTCATGGGAGTTAGGGGATACCTCTTTGATGAATTGGATTAGCGATACTCACTGTTATTTGAGCAGAAAAGGTCAGAAATTACAATTTTTAGCTCGTCCTTCTAAATTAGAAATTATCAGTTTTAGTTTAGATGAAGGCGATAAACTATTGATTTGTAGTGATTCTTTACGCCAAAATCTTTCAGATAATGAAATAGATGAGATTTTACAACAAAGTAATGGCTCTGAAGTTGCTTGTCAGAATCTGCTAAAAATTGCAAATGCAAATGCTTTAACAGGAGAAAACACGCATAATATTGTGGTGATGGAAGTGATTAATCATCAAAAAGTGATTACTCCAACACCAATAACAGACACAAAAAAAGCAGATAAATCTTCTTCAAAAATTAAACCTCTTTGGATTATTTTGCCATTGCTACTATTAGGTTTAGCTGCTGGAGCTTTTTGGTTAATAAGAAACAATAACATCGATTTTAGTAAGATGTTAGGTTTTGGAAAAAGTAATGTAGTTTTGGAAGACACTGTTAATTTTATCAATAAAGATTCGATAGAGTTGGCTAAGGCTAATGAAGTTATCACCAAAGAATTTGAAACAGATAAAGTTGAAACAATTACGCCAGAACAAAAAGACGACTTTACTAATGCTCCAGTAAAAGAACAGTCGAATTCAGATTTTGAATCATCTAAGCCTTCTGTTGATAATAGCATTTCTTCTAAAGGCGATTTAAAATCAAGTGCAAAGAAAACAACTACTTCGCAAAGTAGTGATAAGTCTGAAAATGTATCTTTTTCTAAATCTTCGTCTAATAATTCATCGTTTGACCCTGCAAAAGAAGAACAAAATTATAATGCTCTGTTACAACAGAAAGAGAAATGGTTAACGATTAAAGCCGATTTAGAGAATACTGTAAATAGTGGTAATACTGCGGCTAATGAGAAATTGAAAAATAGCGAAAAAGTCTTATCGAGAATTGAACAGAAAATCCGTGAAAGTGCAAAAAAATTAGGTAAGAATTAGTAAATAGATATTCAAAGAAAAAGCCTCTAAAATCAGATTTTAGAGGCTTTTTCCTTGAATATAATTACAATATTTTCTATGAATTTGAGTAATATTTACCCGAAAATCTTATTTTACACTAATACCTAATACCTAATACCTAATACCTAATACCTAATACCTAATACCTAATACCTAATACCTAATACCTAATACCTAATACCTAATACCTAAGGCGTTGCTAATTCTTTTTCAGGAGTAATTTTAGTTTGATTATCAGTCGCTTCTGAGTCATTTTTTAAGGCTTCTTCTTTACGATTTGCGATGTTCTTTTTAAGGATATGAGAAATCCACATATAAACCGCAAATAGCGAAATTAGAATATAAAGAGAGGTTGTATTATCGGTTCTTTTACTAATTGTTAAGAACAAAATTGTTGAAATTAAAGTGAATGTCCACAGAATAACAGATGCTTGAAAGTGACTCATTCCGCTATCAATTAAAATATGGTGTAAGTGATTTCTATCGCCAACAAAAGGTGATTTTTTATCTTTTAGTCGAACAATAAACACTCTTAATGTGTCAAAAATGGGTACAATTAATACGACAATCGCCAGAATTGGTGCTGAAAAAGAAGCGTTTGGGTTAAATCTATATTCAATATTTAGTTGAATGAATTTCAAGGCAAACATCGTAAGTACAAAACCTACAATTAACGAACCTGTATCGCCCATAAATATCTTGGAAGTCTTGGAATAATTGAATCTCAAGAAACCTACTAATGAACCTGCAACTGAAGACGCTAAACAAGCTAACGCATAATGACCATTCAAGTAAAACCACAAACCAAACATTCCTCCCGAAATCATTCCTATTCCTCCCGCTAATCCATCAATTCCATCAATTAAGTTGATAGCATTAATAAGAGCAATAAATATAAAAACTGTAAGTGGCAAACTGATTAAATATGGGATTTCATGGATGCCAAAAATACCAAATAAATTTTCAATTCGTAAATCAGCAAATATGACAATTAGAGCAGATGCCCCTATCTGTCCAATCATTTTTTTCTTTGGTGATAATATCAAAATATCGTCTTTTACCCCTAAAAAGAATAAAATGACAAGGGCTGAAATTGATAAATGTATAAGTTGTCCTTCATCTGGGTTTTCCCACAAAAAATAACTGACTAAAGTTGATGCAAAAATTGCTACGCCTCCTAAAGTTGGTGTTTTGGTTACGTGTGAGCTTCTTTCACCTGGGTCAGCCATTAAGTTTTTTAATCGGGAAATTTTAATAATTACAGGAATTGCTGTAATAGAGGTTGCACAAGCGACAAATGCAGATACAATTATCTGAAAAAGTCTGTCATTGTACAAAGTCAAAAAAAAGTTGCTCATTGAAATGAATAGTAGTTTGCTGAAAATTTACAATTTTATATTCAAACTATTTTATGCGGGAGGTTAAAATCGAAAAGTATCATAATTTACGATGAATACTAATAATTACCAAAAGTATTATTCAGAAATTACTCTATCTCTAATTTCTTTGGCGGGGTTTCCTTGATATATTTTATAAGGCAATAAATCTTTTGATGTTACTGAATTTACGGCTAAAACTGAATGAGAATGACATTTTACACCTCCACAAACCACAGATTTTGCTCCAATCCAAGAGCCTTTTTCTAAGTGAATTTCTCCGGGCATCAAGTCGAATGTGCTTTTTTTATAGTTATGATTTCCTGTTAAAAGCATCGCACCTTGTGAAACACAGGCATGGTCTTCAATGACAACTTTTACAAAATTATCTATCCAAACTTGCTCGCCAATCCAGACGTAATTCCCGATTTCTAAAAACCAAGGATACTTAATGTTTACTTTGGGTTTAATCATTACATTATTCCCAACTTTCGCCCCAAATAATCTTAAAACAATAACTTTTATAATAACAGGAATTGGTAAATAATTATTGAGAATGAGGGTATTAACTAAAAACCAGAGCAAAATTTTTGTTCTGTTGCCTGGTTTGTACCAGCTATTATTGAATTTTGATAAATCAGTTTCAATTTTCATTTTTCTAAATCTTTACCATATTCTGTTTTGAAAAAATCTTTAATGGCTTGTTTGTCTCTGCCAACTCGGTGGTAAACTTCGTAAATTTTGGCATCAACTAAAAATCTATACCAAAAACCTTGTAAGAAATGCCACATCAAGCCTTGTTTACCATCTAAAAAACCTAATCTGAAAATATATCGGTAAAAAAAGTAAAAAACAGGTCTTGTGAACAATGGAACAGAAGCGTATTTTACCTTTAAATATCTTTTTCGTTGTTCTTGTGTCCCAAATAATTTGGGTTCAACGGCTTCAAAATCTCTAAAATTATACTTGATATTCAGTAAATCAATGACTTCACGGATTGCATAAAGATTATGTTTTTGTGTCCACCAAGTAAGATTATTCAGGTTATGGTCAACCAAATCATATTTCATTTGAATGGTTTTTCCTTCAAATAGTTTGATGTGTTCATCCATCCAACTTTCTTCGCAAATTCCCTGACCATTTCTCCAAATACGTAATAACCACATCGGATAATATGAGCCATGACGTATCCATTTATCAAAAAACATGACTCTTCTTTTGATATACATTCCGCTGATTTCAGCAGGTGTATTATGAAGGCTTTGATTTATTTCTTCGGATAATTCTGGCAAAACATATTCGTCTGCGTCCATTCGCATGAGCCATTTTGTTTGGTACGGGTTATTTTTTATACCATGATTAAATTGAGTAGCATAATTAACCCACTGATTTTGAGTTACTTTTGCCCCTAATGACTCAGCAAGTTCTACTGTTTTATCCGTTGAACCCGAATCTACAATGAAAATTTTATCTGTAAATGTCAATAAAGATTTCAAACATCGTTCAATGTGTTTTTCTTCGTTGAAAGTTAAGATGATGACTGTAATATCTTGCATTATTTATTGTTGATTGGGCTGTTTACTTTCTGGCAATTTTCTCAAATTCTGTGTAGAGTTGTCTTGCCACAAGTTCTATATCATATCTATCTTTTACCAAAGAAACGCCATTTTTAGCGATTTTTTGGCAATATAATTCATCATCTAACATTTTATACAATCCCGCTACAATACTTTCGGTATTTAGTTCAACGACGTAAGCGGCATTGGTTTCTTTAATTGCTTCTCCAAAACCTACTCGGTCTGATAGCAGCGAAGGAATACCCGAAATAAGAGCTTCAAGTGTTGCAATTGAAAAACCTTCTGAATGAGATGGTAATGCAAAAATATCTGCGTCTGCGAATGCTGCCAATTTATCATCGCCTGTCAACATTCCGACCAATTTGATACGGTTTTGTAAATTGTTTTCTGCAATAAAATTTTGCGTTTCAGTCAAGTATCCATCATCTGGACCTGCCATTACTAACAAACAATCTTCTCTTTTATTAGCAACTGTTTTAAAAGCTGGTAAAAGTAAATCTAAGCCTTTTTTAAGATTAATTCGACTTAAAAAAAGAATGATTTTTTTATCTGTTGGTAAATTGAATTTTTCTCTGAACAATCCTTTTGAAGGAAGTTTGGCAAAATTACTCAAGTTCATTCCATTTGGAATAATCTTCACATTTGAATGCTGGAAACCTAAAAAACGCTTTAAATCTTCTTGTTCGTCAGTATTATTTATTTGAATAAGTTCAGTTTTCTTTAGAATACTTTTTTGAAATAAAAGCCCAAATAAATACTTTTTCCAATATCCTTTACTAATCGTCCAACGGTCGAGCAAACCATGCGTAGTAATACATTTTGCGGTTGTAATACCTGCTAAATAAGGAGCAACACCCGCAAAGTGCCATACACCATGAATGTGAATAATATCGTATTCGTTACCGTGTTGTTTAATCCATGAATATAATTCTGGTGAAAATTCAGCCCAAAATTTTGCAAACCAATGACGTTTACAAGTTACAACTTTAGCACCTTCAGGAATGGCATATATTTTTTGTCCTTCTGAAATGGGCGTAAGAATGGTTACTTCTGCACCCATTGACATTTGAACGATGGCATGGTCGTAAATGATTTTTGGTGGGCCACCAATATCCCAAGAATATCCACAGATATTTAATATTTTCATTTTAAAATAAACTTTGCAATTGGTTTTTCAATCCACTTATGCACAAAAAAACTGGTAATAACGATTGAAATAATGATTAGATAACTATAATTAATTTCCTGAGTTGCGGTGAATTTATAGCCCAGCATTTGGGGAATTTTATTCATTAAAAGCATCATCGGAAAATGAATAAGATATAGTGCATAAGAAGCGTCTCCGAGCATTAAAAATATTTTAGGAAACGATATTACACCATCTTTTTCTAAATTGAGAAGTGTAAGCAAAATCAGTCCAGAGGGTAATCCGAATGTCAAAACTCTTTGAAACGAATCTACATCGCTCACTTCGTATCCAAAATAGATAATAATACTTATGGCAACGGTAAGCAAAATTAGCGACAATGCTTTAGAAAGTTGTACTTTTTCGTAAAACTGAAATATTAAACAACCTAAAACAAATTCAAAATTATAACCGCTAAAAATGAAATTAAAATACGTTAATTCGCTTCCTGACTTTTGGATAAATATATTGTAAAATGATACAAGTAATATCAAAAAAGGAATAATGATGAGTCTTTTTGAGATAATAAGAAGAGCAAAAACTACGTAAAAGAATATTTCGTAGCTCAATGTCCAAGTAACAGGATTTATCGCAAAGTGTAACGGAAATAATGAATACGTTTGTAAATAGGCAATAATAGTATGAGGATACCCAATGCTAAATACATTTTTGTGTAAAACATGGGTTATTAGCCATCCCAAAGTGAATAGGAGGGTTGTCACAATCCAGTAAATTGGATAAACTCTTACAAAGCGTTTGCTTAAATAATCTTTTAATTTTGCAGGATTATTAAGGTAGTTTTTACTGGTAAAATGTATAATAAAACCACTTATTACAAAGAATAAATCGACACCTGCAAATCCAATACTGAAAAAGTCCCCCAAAAGTAAATGTGGTTCATAATAACGTTTTACATACCCCCCTGTGTGGTGAATAACCACCGCCAAAGCTGCAAAACCTCTTAGAAACTGAATGGAATTTATGATTTTTTTTGAAGACATTAATTATAAAACTGCTAAGTATCCTGCGTACATTTCTTTCGCCACGTTTTCAGGAGAGTATTCTTGGATAATTTGTTGAGAGGCTATTCCCATTTCTTTTAAATTTTGGGATTGGCTCATGAATTTCAATAAATTGGTCGTTATTTCCTCTTGATTATAAGGTGAAAAAGTAAAGCCATTTACGCCATTTTTCACTAAATCAATAGCACATCCACATTTTTCAGAAACCAGCACAGGCATTCCGCAAGCCATTGCTTCATTGACAACCAAGCCCCAAGGTTCTGAATAACTTGGTAACACTAAAACGTCACTTAATGCTAAATATTCGGGTACTTGTTGCCAAGAAACGCCTTTTTGAAAGCTAATATTTTTTATTTGTTTGGTGCTGACCAGCCTTTGCAACTCTTCTTTTTGTTCGCCATCTCCCAAAATAATAACTCCCCAATCAGTCGTAATTTGTTTTTGAGCCTCAGCAAATGCTTTTAAGAAATTAATTAAGTTTTTATAGTCAATTAATCTTCCTACAAAAATGAAATTATGCGAGGCAACTCCTAATAACTGCTGTTTTGAATATTTATCTTCTACGTTTTTATCGTAGATACGTTTGAGTGCTACATTATCAACACAATTGCGATTGACTAACATTTTGGAAGTTTTTGCACCTAATTCTATCAGATAGTTTTTAGAGAGCGTTCCAAAATTGAAGTATCCATCGTATTGTTTGATAATAAACGATTTTATTGATTCTTTAAATTTATCCCGAACATGGTCGCCAGCGGTTGACTCATTTGAAAGAATGGTCTTAATACCCTTTAGTTTGCAATAAAATAAAATTGCCCACGAAGCTAAGTCATAATACCCTGTTAGATTGACAACATCGGGTTTGAATTGTCGAATTTCCCGCAATATTCCCGAAACTTTTTGCCCTAAACTAACTTCTTCAAGTGTACCATCATGTAAAAGTTTATAGGGATATTGATGAATAGAAGTGTCTAAATTTCCTAAGTCAACTCTACTTTTCTCAATAGTCGCAATTTGTACTACTAATAATTCATCTTTTTGGTGTTGTTCAATTATTTTTTGTAATTCATTAAAAATAATTGCCTTATAATGAGCCCATAATTGATTATGAACAATTAAAATTTTCATAAATGGCTTACATTACGGGTGATGTTTTAGGAACAGATTTTTTTAGAAAGTTTATATTTCTTTGAATATATTTTATGCCCAAAAAGCGAATCATTACGCAAAAAATAAACCAATACGGAGTTCCATAAGGTTCGCCACCTGTGAATAGACCCACGAAATAGCACATATAAAAATATCCCAAAAACGTTGTCAGTGGATTTCTGCCTTCTTTGATAGCTCGTAATGCTTCGATGAAAATAACAAAATTCATCAATGAAAAGCTGATAAAAGCCATGATTCCACAATCAATCCAAGTTTCTAACAAAGGAATGTCCATGTAAAGGAAACGATAGCCTTTTCCTAATATTAATTGCCATGGAGTTTCAAAAAATACTTTTTTAAACTCCGCAAAACTATTAACCCTACCCATTGCTGAGTAATCTATACTTTTTGTATCTTCAGCCATACCTGTGGCTGTCAATATTGCTTTTGTAAAGGTTATGGTCACTGCATCGTAATACATGGTGATGATAGAAACTAACTTTGCTTGCGTACTGACAAAATATGAAAATCCTGCAAAAAGTAGGAGAATAAGGAAGAAGTTTTGAGGTTTGAAAATCCCTAAAAAGACGTTTTTAACCGATTGACGAGAAATATTATAGTAACAAAAAATCGCAATTGTAAAAAAGAATGCGAGCAATATTGAACGTGCCTGTGTTAAAACCAAGACAATTATCGACAATACTAAATTTGCTAAAGAAAATATTTTCCAAATCATGCTTTTGTTTTTCAACATCAAATAGGAGGCGAAAACACCTCCAAAAGCATTTCGGGCATATACGTGAGGGTTTCCACTTGCTGTGGTTGAACCGTCTCCAAAAACAACTGAAGCTCTTTGACCAATGACAAAGTATGGATTGGTTGCCATTGAGTAAATCAAGCAAACACTACCGAGAAAAGTAAGCCCCACAACAATTGGCAAGAAATAGTCTTTAATATCATTTGATACCCCAAGAAGTAAGAAGAAAAACGTAAAAATGAACATATAATTTCCTAAATCTCGTATAAAAACGTAGCGATTGGCAGAATATCCATAAAATGGATTGGCAAAAAAGAAGTTGATTAGAGCAATGGCAATAAATACCGATGCAAGACGAAAAAGAGGCAAATTAGGCTTATAAAACTTTTTGAATATATCGTCAGGGGAAATCATTAATATCATTCCAAGTACCAAACTACCAATTGTGAAGGTAGATGCCCCACCAAATCCCGCAATTTCTTTGAAAAAGAAAATTAAAGGACTTCCCATGAAAACCATGAAAATACCTAAAAACTGTCGGCTATACTTAAAGTTGAAAAAAGAGTTCATGATGTAAAATTACAAACTATTTAAGAAAAAGAGATGTATCGTTATTAATGAATATTTTTAGTTTTGAATTCATACACCCAAAAACTATCGCCACCACTTTTCATGAATGTTTTGATAGGCGTGTACTCACTCAAATTTTGCTTAGTTACTAAATAATGATATTTACCTGCTGCAAAGTTGTTGAAAGCTTCTTGTTGAACTAAACAATGACTCATGTTTTTGTTAGATTCAAAGAAGAAATCCACGTCGTAACGGTTTATTACTGCTGAATCGTAATATTTTAGAGCAATTTGATATTGGGTATCAAATAACTTTTCATCTTCAAACGCAAATGATTGTGCAACAATTGGTAAGCTAAACTTATTTAAAGAATCATTGGCAGGTAATTTCAATAAACTATTTAATTTATTTATTCTGTAATTATCACTTGCATTAAGTAAGAATTCTCTTTGGAGACAACTTTTGTTTTTAGGTAATAATCCGTCAAAATCGAGTTCACAAGCTATTTTTTCATTATTGGGCAAAGTCTTTATCCATGCAATCGCATCCGCAAGATTTGCTTGTTGAGATTTAATTTCTCGATTATTTTTAAAAATTGAATAAGATGTATTTGTTAATAACAGCAAACCTGCCAAAGTTATTTTCCAATTAGTATTAAGTTTTATAATATTCCCTAAACCATAACCAATTAGGATAAGTGCCATAATTGACATCGGAACTGTATGCGATGAATAAAGTTGAGACGCTTTTAACGAAGAGAACATAAAAAAGAAAAAATTCCCAAGAAATATCAAAACCAACGTTTTAGATTGATGCTGTTTATAGAAATACCAAATACCGATAAGGGCAAATATTGAGAAAAAAATATTCATTGGCTGACTCACAAAAGCATTGATGAATGACATATTAAAAAAACTTGCCATAGGGTCATGATTAATTTTAATGAATACGCCACCTAAAAATGACTTCATCACCACTAATGTATCCGTGATGATAAATGGCATTAAAGCAAAAAGAGCAACCACCGAAATTAAAATGAGATTTAGGAATCTTTTTAAAGAAATCTTTTCATTTTTGAGCATCACCAAAATGCTAATAAATACAAAAGGACTTAAAAACAAATAGATTAAGCGTTGGGTAATGACAACGAAAAATAGAAAAATTATATAAAATGCAGATTTGGGAGTTATTTTATCAGTAAATAATATCTGAATGAGGATATAAAGAAAAATGCTGGCAGAAAGTGCTTCAGGTCTGATAATTGGAACGGATAACCAAAGGAAATCAGCACATAAACAAACTAAGACCAACATAAACTTCGTCTGATTATTGAGCGAATTATTTTGGCAGTGAATAATAAATTGAATGGTCTTGAAGATAATAAAACCTACTAAAAAGATTTGAACGTAGCGTTCCCAAATAACAAATGTCTCTCTATGATTCAGATAATAAAAAGCATTTTTATCAATAATGGTTAAAATATCAGATAAGCTATGAAAAGTTCCAATCTGTGTAAAGAGTGTATAGCCTGTCCAAACAAGAAATAGAAAATAAGCAATAAATGTACTTGGGATTGCTGCCCACTCTAATGCTCTTGGGGTATTACCATAAAAGAGAAAAATACCTGATTCTCCAATAAAATTTTCATCAGTGGTATAAGTAATAATTGGAGGCGGTGATACAATTCCGAAGTAAATACTAATTATCAAAAGTATCAATAAAATAATAATAGAGATAATCGAAAGATTACGGATTGAATACATGGGCTAAAGAGGTTAAAATTAGAAAAAGCCTTCATACGATACGTATGAAGGCTTTTTTATGTACAGGATTATAAAATGCTTCACATACAATAATATACTTAGTAGTATGGAGTTTGTCAGAAAATATCTAATTTCTTAGGAGATATTTTTGTGTCGAAATCGTATTATTTATGTAAAATTAAGACTTTAAATCAACTTTTTTTATGATTTCTTTGAAAAATATTTATCGATATGGATGAATTTACATTGATTAAGACCAGAATTGCTTGTTGTACAAAGTTAGGCTGTCAATAGTTACTTTGTTGCTCGAAAGTTTTTGTCTGAATTAAGATAATCAAGCTTATGTGAGTGCTAAACCCTAAATCCCAATCTGAATTTGAACTATTTAATTTTTGAATATTTCTTCGGATTCATTCCCATATATCGCTCAAAAATCCTTGTAAAATGACTTAAATTGCTAAAACCTACTTGAAAACCTGCATCAGAAACGGTCATTTGTTGTGTTTTAATGAGATTGGCGGCTTCTAAAATCCTCATTTTTTGGTGATAATTATAAATACTCTGACCAAATATCTGTTTAAAGAGCCTCGAAACTTTACTCTTACTCATATTAGCCATTGCCGCTAAATTATCTAAACTTGGACAAATCGTTAAGTCGTCTAAAAGTTTATTGCGTACTTCTTGAAGTGCATGAATATCAGCGTTATTAATCGGATAATTTTCATTGTTCCGTTTTAATAGCATTAAAAGAAAATGGTAAATAAGTTCTTCCGATTTTATTTTATAGCATAAATCAGATAACGCTTCGTCTGAGTCGAAATCAAAAATTTCTTTGGCAATAATGGATATTTTATCAGAAATCATTTCTTCATAGAGAAAGGGCTGATTATTGGCTAAAATAACATCAAGTATGCTGTGTTCGGAATCTGATTTTATCAGTTCAGAGAGATAATCTATTTTTACTCCAACAATGATATTGTTAATCGGTGTTTGAGCAGGCAATGAAATATTTAACGCTGTATTTGAAGAACTAAGTTGTATATAGGGTAAGAAAGGAGGATGGAAATTTTTGGTAGAATTTAATAAATTCCTAAAGCTAAATGAAATATATTCTTGTCTTCCATGTGTGATTTTTCTGTCGCCTTTTTCTTCCATGTTCAATTTACACTGAACAATTAAGATGTTTATTTTTCCAAACAATTCTACTCTTTTTACATAACCTTCTCCAATGCTCGACGGTAAATCTATTCGTTTATTGTTAGGATTTTCTTTGAATGATTTATTCAAATACTGAAACAGATTACTGCCATCTAAGGTTGATTCTGGGTGCATATCTTACGTTTTTGGACTAATATTTAAACAAATGTAGCTATTTTAACGTAAAAGCGTAAATTATCTTTGCAGTCTAATCATAAACAACTCCATCGTATTTGATAGCACTTCTACTTATACATACAATTAGTTAGCAGTCATATTGCTTGGTGTGTATTTAGCTAATTTTTTATTCATTCAATTTTTTCAAAATGCAAAAAAAGATATTTGCCTTATTAGGCTTATTAGGTGTTTGTTTTGGACTAACAGCCCAAACAAAATTTACAATTAGCGGAACTCTCAAAGATAAAAAATCTGGAGAAGCCCTGATTGGTGCGACTATCAGAGTGCTTGAGTTTTCCAACGTAGGAATGACAACGAATGAATATGGATTTTATTCTTTGAGTATTCCTCAGGGGACATATACCTTCAATGTATCGTATGTTGGCTATACGTCTGTAACTGAGCAAGTGATACTTAAAGCAAACGTTTCTAAGGATTGGAGTTTGTCTGATGATAATACCTTAGAAGAAGTGGTCGTCAGAGCGGTGAAAGATGATGAAAACCTCACAAAAGCTACTATGGGAACAGAAGTTCTCAATGTGAAAGAAATTGCCAAAATCCCTGTTCTTTTTGGAGAAAAAGATTTGGTGAAAGCCATTCAATTGATGCCAGGAGTAAAATCAAATGGAGAGGGTAGCAATGGTTTTTCAGTACGTGGAGGTGCTACTGACCAAAATTTAATTCTCTTAGATGAAGCTCCTGTTTACAATGCTTCACATCTTTTGGGCTTTTTTAGCACTTTTAATAGCGATGCTATCAAAGATGCAACCATCATTAAAGGAAATAGCCCTGCTCAATTTGGGGGGCGACTTTCATCGGTTCTGGACGTAAAAATGAAAGAAGGAAACAACAAAGAATATCATGCAAGTGGTGGAATTGGGCTAATCAGTAGCAGATTGACATTGGAAGGACCTATTCAACAAGAGAAATCTTCTTTTATTATTTCAGGACGAAGAACTTACGTTGATATGTTCGCCAAACTTTCGCCTGATTTTAAAGATACCGAATTGTATTTTTATGACCTCAATGCCAAAGCTAATCTTCAAATAAACAATAAAAACAAACTATTTTTCTCGGGTTATCTTGGAAAAGACGTTTTAGGCTTTGGAAAAGTATTTGGTTCTGATTGGGGAAACTCAACCGCTACCATTCGATGGAATAGTATTCTAAGCAGTAAACTTTTTTCCAATACTTCGCTGATATATAGTAACTATGATTTCAATATCAGCTTTTTAACAGATGGAGAAAAAATCAATAATAATTCAAATATTAAAGACATCAATCTGGGGCAGGATTTTTCTTATTATCCTAATCCCAAGAATACACTCCGATTTGGTTTTAGTCTAATCCATCATATTTTAACGCCCAACAGGTTTCAATCTGAAGGTATAATTAGTGAACAGAAAAGCCGTAAATCGTTAGAAAATGCTATTTACGTCAATAATTCCTATCAAATCAACGATAAAATAAATGTAGATTATGGGTTAAGACTTTCGATGTACTCGATACTCGGCGGAGATACCTATAACGTTTATGAAAACAATGTTCTTTCTAAGTCAATTCTTTTGGCAGAAGGTGAAATAGGCGAAAGTTATTTGAATCTTGAACCTCGCATTTCTGCAAATTATCGAATCAACCAAACTTCCAGCATAAAATTGGGATATGCTCGTAATACACAAAGCCTACATTTATTGAGTAATTCTACGAGTGGAAACCCTACTGACCGTTGGATTGGCAATAGTTATAACATTAAACCAGAAATAGCAGACCAAATAAGTTTGGGATTAAGTAAAAACTTTGTCGAGAATAAATATGAATTGAATGTAGAAGGCTATTACAAATTGTTACAAAACCAGATTGATTATAAAGATGGTACAGATATTAATACAGCTCCTGACATAGAAAGTCAATTGCTTTTTGGCGAAGGGCGAGCTTATGGTTTGGAAGTTTTACTAAAAAAGAAAACAGGCAAACTTACGGGTTGGATAGGTTATACACTTTCAAAAACCGAGCGTCAAATCAATGGAATAAATAATGACCAATGGTACAACGCCAAACAAGACAGAACCCATGATTTATCGGTAGTGGCTATTTATAATTTATCTCCCAAATGGAGTTTTGGAGCTACGTTTATTTATAATACAGGAAACGCCGTTACATTTCCCACAGGCAAATATGACCTCAATGGCATTCCGACCCTACAATACGGAACCAGAAATGATAACAGAATGCCCTCTACACATCGCCTTGACCTAAGTGCTACTTATGAAAAGCAAAAGAAAGGCAGATTTCAAAGTTCATGGAGTTTTGGTTTGTATAATGCCTATGGACAAAGTAACCCTTACAGTATAGATTTTAAAGAAAATGTCGATAATCCAGGCAAAATTGAAGCAGTGCAACTTTCTCTTTTCCGTTGGTTACCAAGTGTTACTTATAATTTCAAATTTTAATCATAAAAAAATGAAAACCATATTATATAGTTTAATTGCTCTTCTTTTCTTTACAAGTTGTGAGAAAATTATTGAAATAGATTTGAAGGAAAATCAGTCGAAAATCGTAATTGTAGGAAATATCACCAATGAAGTGGGTCCCTATTTTGTGAAAATTACCAAGTCATCACTCTTAAATTATCAAGGAGAAAATGCTACCATTGATAATGCCGTAGTAACCATAAGAGACAATCAAGGCAATACCGAAATGTTATCAGCCATTGGTAATGGAAACTATCAAACAACCAAAATACGAGGTAAGGTTGGGCTTACCTATACCCTTGTAGCAAAAATTGGAGGCGAAACTTATACTGCTCAAAGCACCATGCCAGCGTTGGTAAAGTTCGACTCAATCAAAGTGCTTTCAAGTACATTTGGGGGAGAAATTTCATACGATTTTGTGCCAGTATTTACCGACCCAATCGCAAAAGGAAATCAATACAGATTTGTATTATCCTTGAATGATAAACTGGTAAAATCACATTTTGTACTGGATGACCTTGTTAAAAATGGCTCAGTCAATACACAACCTTTACAAAATATGGCTGACTTGAAAATAAAAACAGGTGATGTCGTTAAATTACAAATGCAAAGTGTTGATGATAATGTAGGACTGTATTATAAAACCTTAGTTCAAATTACTGATTCTGGTCCAGGTGGAGGTACAACCCCAAGCAATCCTCCCAATAATATATCAAATGGAGCATTAGGTATATTTTCAGCACATACTATTCAAGAAAGAAGTACAACTATTAAATAATTAATCAAACATAAAATGTTGAAGAGACTTTCTTAAAATATAAGAAAGCCTCTTCTTTGTATTTTATGTTCAATTACTTCCATAATTCTACTGAAACACGTGTGAAACTTACTGAAACATCCCTTAAACTCAAAAAACCTTCAATACTCACCGTATTGAAGGTTTTAAGTTATAACTCGCTGTTATAATGTGATCCCGACAGGATTCGAACCTGTGACCCACAGATTAGAAATCTGTTGCTCTATCCAGCTGAGCTACGGAACCGTTACAAAATAAAATAGTTATCAAAAGCTTGATAACTATTTTGTCGGGGTGGCAGGATTCGAACCTACGACCTCTTGGTCCCAAACCAAGCGCGATACCGGGCTACGCTACACCCCGAAAAATTTACCTTTGACATAACTCAATATATGAAGCTTACTTCTATGAACTATGCGGAGAGTGAGGGATTCGAACCCTCGGTACCGTTACCAGTACGACAGTTTAGCAAACTGTTCCTTTCGGCCTCTCAGGCAACTCTCCTTAACACATTTTAGTTTCTCTTGCGATACTGTCGTTGTGTTTAGGTGATGCAAAGGTACGGCGTTTTTCTTTTAAGATGCAAGTCTAAAGAGAAAAAAAAATGACTTTTTTTAAAACTTTTTTGTACTGCTTCTTGTACGGCTTTGAAAAACAGGAAGTTATTGTAAAGTTAAATTTTGATATTTTTTTGCAAAAAAATGTATTAATTTTAAAAATAGGGTAATTTTGAATAGGGGGAAGGTGATTTTCGACTGTCTGGAAATAAATATTGTTTCAATTTTTTAAAAAAATCGATGATGAAATCCATTTTAATTTGTTTCGTTATTCCAATTTTTCTCTTTTTGTCTTCTTGCACATCCACAAATGTGATGCGTTTGAAACCAGTTGAGCAAGAATTTATGGTTGATGGTGGTAAAGAGATTGTTAAAAATGAACATGAGGGTGTGAAAGTTGTGGCTTCTTACGACGGACGTTATCAAAAATACATGATTTTTGATGTTGAAGTTTTTAACAATACAGATTTGCCTTTGTCTGTTTCACCTAAAAATTTTTTATTTACGCCACTTGATGCCAATAAAAATGTACTTCATTCTTTAGATGGAAAGTACGCATATTCGTATGTAGGAGTTGAACCGCAAGAACAGATGAATTTGATTAAACAAGAAATGGATTTTCAGGAATCTAAAATTAAAAGAGCGAGAGTTGTCAATACCATTTTGTTTGTTGGGGGAATTGCGGCTTTAATTGCCTCATCTGGAAAATATTCTGAAAGTGCTTGGAAAACGGCAAATGTTGCCGAAACTGTTGTACAAGTTGCTCAAGTTAAACGGATAGTTGACCATGAAAATTTTTATTCAAAAATGAATCAACTTGAGCATGATGGAAGGGTTTGGTCGCAAGAAAATTTTAGAGCAACAACTATTGCTCCTGGAATGTCTATTCGTGGTGGAGTATTTTTAGAAGCAAACGCACGAGCCAAATTTGTGCAATTAAGCTACCAAGGGGGCAAAGCACCACTGAATTTTCTTTTTGAACAATGGTTTGAACAAAGACGCTAAATTGATTCATAATTTAAGCTTAAAGGTTAAAGACTTCTTGTTCTTTAGCCTTTTTTTATTTTTTACCTAAATTTCATTTAATTTTTTATCAACTTTGCAGTCCTTTTAAAATTCAGTTTCTCAATTGCATTCTGAGAAACTACAACTTGTTACCAAATGGAAATATTAAAAAGCTCCCGTCTGGATTCATTACGTTATGATATACGTGGTCCAGTTTACGAAAAAGCCCTGCAATTGCAACGAGAAGGCTACAAAATCACTTCTTTGAATATTGGTAACCCCGCCACATTTGGTTTTGAAACACCAGATGAGATTATTCATGATATTATTATGAATATTCGTAATGCCCAAGGTTATGCAGATTCTCGTGGATTGTTCGCCGCCCGTAAAGCCGTTATGCAATATTATCAGAGTCGTGGAGTGAAAAATACGGAAATAGATGATGTTTTTATTGGTAATGGTGTAAGTGAGTTGATTGGCTTAACGATGACAGCTCTTTTGAATCCGCATGATGAAATATTGATTCCTTCGCCAGATTATCCTCTTTGGACAACTTCTGTTGGGCTTGCTGGGGGTACTCCTGTACACTATATGTGTGATGAGGCATCGGATTGGAATCCAGATTTGAAAGATATTGAGTCAAAAATTACAAAGAAAACTCGTGGAATCGTTCTTATAAACCCTAACAATCCGACTGGGGCAGTTTATGAGAAAGAAATTGTAGAAGGAATTGTTCGTTTGGCTGAAAAACATAAACTGATTGTCTTTGCAGATGAAATTTATGATAAGATTCTTTTTGATGGAGCCGTTCATCACACAACGGCAGGAATGTCTGAAGAGACGCTGATTGTGACAATGGGCGGAATGTCTAAAAACTATCGTGCTGCTGGTTTTAGAGGAGGTTGGATGATTTTGACAGGGGCAAAACATAAAGCAAAATCATACATTGAGGGTCTTACTTTCATGGCTTCCATGCGTTTGTGTTCTAACGTAATAACGCAATACGGAATACAGACGGCTTTAGGTGGTTATCAGTCTATTAATGACTTAGTTATACCAACGGGAAGGCTTTATAAACAAATGGAATTGGCACATGAAAAGTTGATTTCAATTCCCGGAATTTCATGTGTTCGTCCGAAAGGTGCCATGTATTTGTTTCCGAAAATTGATTTAAAACAATTTGACTTTAAAAATGATGGCGATTTTGTTTTGAGCCTTTTGGAAGACCAAAGAATTTTAGTAGTAGGAGGGCGAGGCTTTAATTTTAAAGAACCCGACCACTTTAGAATTGTATTTTTGCCACATTTAGAACAATTAGATATTGCGATGAATAAAATTGCCTTGCATTTTGAAAATCATCGTAAGTAGGTTGGAACGCTGATGACGGATACTACGTAACGCTGATTAAAAGGATTTTTAATCAGCGTTATTTGACTGCTATTCGATTTTTAATTGCTTAAAACAAGACTGTAATGACTATTGACGCAGATTTTCTCAATTCAAGACGTACTAAACTTTTTATTATTCTCTTCGGAATATTTCTTTCAAATGCCATCGTTGCTGAAATTATTGGTGTGAAAATTTTTTCAGTAGAAGGAACATTAGGAATTCCCCCGCTTCACTTACAAACTTTTTTGGGAGTTTGGGATATAAACCAAACCGCAGGAGCGTTAAACTGGCCTTTTGTTTTTATTACTTCGGATATTATTAATGAATATTTTGGTAAAAAAGGCGTAAGAAAAGTATCTTATTGGACAGCTGGATTTATTGCCTATTGTTTTATCATTATTTACGGAGCAACTTTATTGACGCCTGCTGATTTCTGGATTGAGGTAAATAAAGGCGACGATAATTTTAATATCAATTATGCTTTTGGGAAGATTTTTAGACAAGGTTTAGGAATCATCATTGGTTCTTTGACAGCATTTTTACTGAGTCAATTATTGGATGCTTACGTTTTTCATTTGATTCGTGAAAAAACCAATGGAACAAAAATTTGGTTAAGAGCAACAGGCTCAACACTTGTATCTCAGCTAATAGATAGTTTTGTAGTGATTGGAATTGCTTTTGTGCTGTTTGGAAATTGGACGTTTGAACAGTGGATATCAACGTCATTGAACAGTTATTTGTACAAGTTTTTTACGGCAATATTACTGACTCCCGTTATTTATTTGGCTCATAATCTGATAGATAAGTATTTAGCTAAAGAATAAAATCTTTGATATTAAAATTTTAAAAAGCTCCTTTCGAGGGGCTTTTTTTATGCTCTTTTCTCAAAAAAGACCTCCCCAATATTGGGGATATGAAGGGAAAAATAAAGCTGTGAAATTTGTGAGAGTAATTAATGTGAATCTTTAATTTTTAATCTCATGAAAAATCTTACCAAAACCTTCATCGCAATTTATGTAGTAATAATGTGCTTTGCGGTAGCTTGTAAAAAAGATGAACCTACGCCAACTACCACAACACCAGCCGTTAAAAGTGCTGCCAAAGACATTACTAAATTCAGCTTTTCTGCTCTCAGTCCTGTGGTAGAAGCCACGATTGATGCGACCACAAAGGCAATAACCGCTACTGTACCCGCAGGAACAGACGTAACCAAATTAGTACCGACCATTACGATTTCTGACAAAGCCACCATTTCGCCTGCAACGGGTGTGGCTCAGGATTTTTCTAAAGAGGTGAGTTATACTGTTACGGCGGAGGATGGGGGTATGGTGGTTTGGAAGGTGAATGTGACGAAACTAGTGGTAGCCCAGAGTTGTCAATTGATAGGCATTACGGTGGACGATAATAATGGAACACTCAATGAAACCTTTGAATATGATAATGAGAAAAGGTTAATTAAACGAACATCAAAAAACACAACACAATCTCTTGATACTAAAATAGCATATACTTATGATAATGACGGTTTTCTCATACAAATAGCTTGGGAAAAAATGAACTCAAAAAGTGCTTCTGATAATTTCAAAAGGGTAAGTTCTTATACTTATAAAAATGGACGTTTAATCTTACAAGAAATTAAACAAACCGCAAATAGTGGTACAGTTTCAACTGGAAGTAGTACATACGAATACGAGTCTGAAACCAGCGACAAACTTAAAAAAGTAGTTTATAAAGATGTTGTTACAGGAAATGCGACGCCAGATACTTTCATATTTACTAATGGAATATTGTCTTCTTGGACTGACCCATACAACAAAACAAATACTATAAATGCAATGGGTTTGGTTACAAAATCAGCTCCCCAAAATGGACAATTTGTACAAGAATGGAATTATGACGCTAATGGGCAACCCATTAAATATGGTTATGTACCAGTCAATATCGAAGTAACATACACAAACATAAAAGCTAAATATGATGATTTTGAATTATTGACTCGTGGACAATACTATCCATCTATATTTTGGCTTGCTCAAGATGCGGAAACGGTCTTTAATCCAAAAGGATTTAAAGGTTTCCCAAATTTTAAAATATTCTTTTCGCTGACGGATAAAGGAACATACCTAAGAAAAACTTATAAATCTGGGACAGACGTTAGGACTTACGACTACAAAACTGATGTAAATGGTAATGTTACTTCATATACAATCACTTACGCAAACGGTTTTAAAGATACTGGAACATTTACTTACAAATGCAATTAGAATCAAATTTTTTAAACAATTTAAACAACAAGAAAATGACACTTCAAGAGACTTTTAATGAAGCTTCACGACTATATAATTCAACTCCATTGCAAGGACAAGAATACATTGCCATGAGTGCGAAGATTCGAGTAGCCATTCGTGATAGAAATGGATTTGACAAGTATATTTTATTTTATGTAGATTCATGTGAATGTGTTTACTCTGAAATAAAACACCCTTCATTTTCAAATGGGCATTTATTTTTCCCTGCATATACTGAAAAGACATTCAAGATTGGTTCGGGATTTAATATTGTTCAAACAATTGACCCTTCAATGCCGTCTCCACCTTTTGACCTTGAAAACCCAATATTAGGTGCTGATATTCCACTAATTACTGGAAAAATCACTACCAGTACCAATCCTATTGCTATCAGTGGTAATTTATTTCAGATGATTTTCAATTTTCCGCTTATGTCTGATTTGAATACTCATTTCAATGCAACTGGAAAAGAAAATGAAACGGTACTTTTTGGTGCAAGAAATGACGCTTTTCTATTTTTAAAGCCCATTTCGGTATTTAAAGGAGATAATCAAGTTAATTGAATTTGATTAATACTTTTTAATAAAACCTAATTTTCAAACAATTTAAACCAATAAAACTATGGCAAACATAATCACAGGAAGAATACAAGTCGGTAATACCGTGATGATTAGTGGAAGATACCTAATGGTTAAACCAAGTGCAGCTCATTTTCTGAGAACTTGTGATATACAGTTAGAACAACTATTTGCAAATACTCCTACCGTAGTAGCAACAGTACATCATGAAAATATAGCAGGCAACGCTGTACCTTTTTTGATAGATACGATAGAAATTGACCTTAATTATGACTCTAAAACAAGAATTAATATTATGGCGAATGAGGTTCACGCTCGTGATATTGAAGAATATGTGTATTGGTGTGATTACATTGTAATGGGTCAAGTTTTATAAACCGTAGTAATTTAAACAAATCATTCAAAATGAAAACAATAAAACTACTAACATTAGCCCTGTCACTTCTTGTTTTTTCATGCAAAAAAGATGAAGTAACTACGCCCGAAGATACTTGTAAAGTATCAGTAATTGACCGAGGAAATGGCAATAAACATACTTATACCTACGATGCAACAGGAAAAATTGCTACAATGGCTCGTGAATTTGATGGCTCGGGTTCTGGAACGATTAGCAAGTATGTTTATACTTTTACTTATGATAATGCTGGACTTTTGACTAAATCTGTCTGGACGCTCGATGGTAAGGCGAATGGTTCGGAGACGTACACTTATACAAATGGAAAAATCTCCAAAGTGAGTTTTAAGGATGCAGTGGGTAATGGCGGAACAAATAACATAAAATACGATGAAGCGGGTAGAATTATTTATTTCTCTTATGAAACAGGCGACCCTAATGCTGACTTAATTCAATATTTTACTTATGATACCAATGGAATACAGATAAAACATGGATATAAAGGTTTTGATGAAACGATTTATTTTGAATCCATAACCAAGCCCGTAGGAATTGCTAAATCTCCTGAGCAATTGTTGAGCAAATATAATTTGCCTTATGATGTGCTGACGGGTTATTCGTGGTCTGGTAATCAAGGAAGTGTAGGGACAATTATCGAATCTTTTGAATCTGATAGTAAAGGGAAACTGGTATCAATTGGAACGGTGAAAATTACTGGTGTGAAGTTGGATTCTAAAAATTTTATTGCCGAAATGACCGCAATTGATGATGCAAAAGTTAGCAACACAGAACGTTATTCCTTAACGAATTGTAATTGATTTGGCAATATCCAAAACAAAACAGTCAAAGAAATTGAACTTCAATTAGCTTATTTGTAAAATATAGTTGGATTGAAAATTGGGTGAGTTCTTATCGGCTATCTAACATGAGATAGCCGATTTTTATCTTCTCAAATTATCCAAAACCACCGCCGTTGCAATACCTGCATTCAGAGATTCTGCTCCTCCAAAACTTGGAATGGTTATTTTATCGGTAACTAATTTTTCTACGCCTTCCGAAATTCCGTTGGCTTCGTTACCAATGATTATATAGCCAGACTTTGCAAATTTGGTTTGATGAATATTGTTTCCGTTGAGCAATGTTCCGTAAATTGGGGTACTTTGATTTTTGATAAATACTTCTAAATCAGTGTAATATAAGTTCGTTCTTGTGAAAGAACCCATCGTGGCAGCAATTACTTTTGGATTATAAAAATCTACGGTTGAGTGCGAGCAGATTATTTTATGAATGCCGTACCAATCTCCCACTCTAATTATTGTACCTAAATTTCCAGGGTCACGAATATCGTCTAAAATCAAGGCGTATTCATTTTCTCCGACTAATAATTCATGGTTTTCTTTCGTTTTAGCTACGGCGAGGGCAGCGTTATTCGAACTGTAAGAGCCTGCTTTCTCTAATTCTTGTTGATTGACAATTTCTACTTGAAGTGGGAGTTTCGATAAAATTTCTTCGTAGTTATCGAAAAAATCTTGTGTGACAAATAATAACTCAAGCTCAAAGTCTGATTTTAATAATTCAAGCACACTTTTTGCCCCTTCCACAATAAAAGATTGATGTTCTGTACGAAATTTCTTTTGTTGTAGAGAATTAATGTATTTAATTTGATTTTTAGTTATCATTTATACTTTCGCTTTAATTGAAAAGAGCCTTATTAAATATATCTTTGTTTGCTTTGACGCTGTTGGTTTTCGGATGTTCCCCGAAGAGTATTTTTACAGAACCGCTTTTGTCGTCTCAGACTTTTAAGGGTAATAAAACACTGCCTAAAGAACGATTAGAAGCACTTTTGCCTCAGAAACCCAACAAGCGACTTCCTTATACTCCCATCACTACGGGACTTTATTTTTACCAATTATTTTCCGCTAAATTGCCTCCGTTTTCGTACAAATCTTATGCTGAAAAGAAGATTATTTGGCAAAAGGAACTCACAAAGTTAAACGATGATTTCGACCAAAGAGTAAAGGGGCTTGATATTAATTCGGAAGAATATTTAAAAATTGCCAAAAAGAAAGAAACTAAAGCTCAGAAATTGACTCGCAAAATCAATGAGGGTAATTGGGCAATGCGAACTTTTGGAGAAGCTCCTTCGTATTTTTATGAAGCTGATGCCATTAAAAATGTTGAAAAAGTAAAGACATATCTCAAAAATCACGGTTTTTTTAATTATTCAGTGAGTTATAAAAAAGACTCAACCATTTTTAATCGTCGTGGAATTGATGTTACTTATTTGGTAGATGAAGGTACTTTTTATCCATTAAAACAAGTGGATTCATTGGTGGTTCAAGACAGAACTATTCGTGAAATATTACGGGCAAATCAACATGAAAGTCGTTTGAAAGTAGGAGAGCGATTGACTTTGGAGGATTATAACGATGAAAAAGTACGCATTGAAAATCTCCTTAAAAATAACGGATACTATAATTTCTCTAAAGATTTTATCTCAATCCGAGTAAATGACCTTGATACGGCTATTACCAAAGGAATTGCAGCGATAACCTATATTCCTAATCCTTCAAGACCACCACAAAACCCCAATTATCGCAAAGCATATCCAATCAACAAAGTAACTTTTATTTCTGATGGTTCGTCTCCTACCATAACCACGCCCAAAGTTGATACCATTTACAACAGAAATATTCAATATATTTTTGTGAATAAACGATTCTCTACCAAGTTGTTAGATTCTAAAATTGATATTCGCCCCAATCAGTTATACAAGTTAAATAACCGTTTACAAACGGAAAAAAATCTTTATGGACTCGACCAATTTCAATTTACCAGAATAAATTTTGATACGACTCGTGGCTTATTGGATGCTACTATTTATACCCGTCCTTTAGACAAATATCAGTTTACGGCTGAGACGGGCGGAAGTGTGTTTCGTTTAGTTTTTGGACCTTTTTTCAATACCATTTTCAAAGTTCGAAATATTCAAGGAAGTGCGAGTTCATTAGAAACTAATTTACGTTTTGGGTTTGAAGCTCAAACAGGCTTTTTCGATACTGATGTTGTGAGTCGAAATTTAGAATTAGGGTTAAATACCTCTCTTATCGTTCCAAAAATATTAGCACCCAATTTTTTAGCTCAGAAATTGAATTCTTTTACACCTCAAACTCGATTAGGGGTAGGGGCTGAATTTACTGCCCGACAAGAATATAGCCGATTGAATTTTAAAATTAATGGAACGTATGTTTGGAGACCTTCTCCCAAGAAGTTTTGGCAGGTTTCATTGGTGGATTTAAACTTAATTTTTACTAACAACCAAACGAAAGCTTTCTTAGACTATTTAGATACCTTGAAAGCACAGGGAAATAACTTAGGACAAAGCTTTAACCGTTCTTTCGTTTCAACGATTAGTGCTTCATATACATACACGGATGACCCTTATGGGCAAATAAAGAAAGGTAATTATTTGCGTTTGTTGATGGAGTCAGGAGGAACGACACTTAACTTTTTCCCTTCTGGTAAAATTGGATTTATATCAAGTATGTTTGGAGACAGTTTACAGTTCTTTAAATTCGTGAGATTCAATGCGGATTATCGCAGATACTTGTCGATTGGAGGAAGTAAAAACGCAAGTTTTGCCTACAAAATCAATACAGGAATTGCTTATGCTTATGGTGAAGGACGAAATTTACCTTATGAGAAAAACTTTTTTGTGGGTGGTCCAAGTAGTATCAGAGCATGGCGACCAAGAACTTTGGGACCGGGTTCTGCCTATTCATTCCGAAATTTAGACCAACCTGGTAGTATTTTATTAGAAACAAGTGCAGAATATCGTTTTAAGATTATTCGTTTCTTAGGAGATTATAATATTAACGGGGCATTTTTTGTAGATGCGGGAAATGTATGGCGTTTTCAAGGACAAAATACAGAGGGTTTAACGGGAAGTGATTTCCAATTTGACAGATTTTATAAAGAAATTGCCGTTGGTACGGGCTTTGGCGTGAGGGTCGATTTATCGTTCTTCGTGCTTCGTTTAGACTGGGCAGTGAAAGTAATCGACCCTTCGCAAGAAGAAGGAAACCGTTGGGTTTTGTTCAGAGATAAATCTAATTTTAGAGCCAATACATTATCCGATGGTTATTCTAATTCTTTAGCCCTAAACTTCGGAATTGGTTATCCGTTTTGATTTTGATAATTGTGATTTAGTGAATTAGTGAATTAGTGAATTAGTGAATTGTGAATTAGTGAATTGTGAATTAGTGAATTGTGAATTAGTGAATTGTGAGTTAGTGAATTGTGAGTTAGTGAATTGTGAGTTAGTGAATTGTGAATTAGTGAATTAGTGAATTGTGAATTAGTGAATTGTGAATTAGTGAATTAGTGAATTAGTGAATTGTGAATTAGTGAATTGTGAGTTAGTGACAAATTTCCAATCCCCAATTAACCAATAACCAATAACCAATCCACCAATAACCAATCCCACCTCAATGGTCTAACGGGCGTTTTTTAATCATTCCGCCTTTGGTGTCTTTAATACTGCTCATGACTACAAATGCTTCTGGGTCGATATTTTTGATGGCTTCGTTAAGTTTATTGAGTTCAAGACGAGTAACTACGGTGTAAATAATTTCAATATTCTTTGATTCTCCCATTTTGCCATATCCTCCTTTGCCGTTGTACATAGTTACGCCATGTCCTAATTTATTGATAATGATGTCTCTAATTTCTTCGTTCAGAGGCGATACAATCGTTACGCCTGTGTATTCTTCAATTCCTTCGATAACAAAATCAAGTGTTTTGGAAGCTGATAAATAAGTTACCATCGAATAAAGAGCAATTTCAACAGATAGAAAATAGGCGGCAGTTCCAAAAATCAGGACATTAATCATAATGATAATATCGCCCATAGTTGTGCCAAATTTACGACTTAGAAAAATTGCTAAAACCTCCGTTCCATCTATAACCGCACCTCCTCGAACCGACAAACCAATACCCGCACCCAAGAAAAAACCACCAAAAAGAGCCACTAAAAGATTGTCGTTTGTGATATTAGGAAAAGAAATTGTTGCCACAACTAAAGCCAATCCTGAGATTGCCAAAGCTGTTTTTAAAGCAAAAGATTTACCCATAATTCGATACCCCAAAAGTATAAATGGGATATTTACCACAACCAATAAAATAGCTAATGGAATGGACGTAATCGCTGAAATAAGGAGTGAAATCCCTGTTGCTCCTCCGTCAATAAAATGATTGGTCAATAAAAAACCTTTGAAGCCAAAAGCAGCCGAAAAAACACCAGCCGTGATGAATAGAAAATCTTTAAAATAGCCCCAAAGTGTCCCTTTAAACGCTACGAGTCCTTTTGCAAGTTCTCCTTCTGAGTATGCGTTAAAATCTTTGGGTTTTTTGTTTAATTTTCTTGTTAATGTATCGATAACTAACTGTTTCAAGATTGGATTCATAATGTAACGGGTTTATACAATTAAAGCCTTGGCTTATATTAACTACAAAAAAATCTTGCCAGCCGTTCCTTCAAAAAAAGAAAGCCTTTGAGGGTAAATCCAAATTGGAACTGCTCAAAGACCTTAATTTACATTATTTTATTCAAGATTGATAACCTTATTTTACTTCATTTTCTAAAGGCTGTCCATTTTCAAAATCAGCAAAGTTTTTCATCGTTGTGATGGCTATTTGCGTAAGTGCTTCATGGGTAAAAAAGCCTTGATGTGGCGTTATAAGCACATTATGGAAAGACATTAATCGCTCAATTAAATCATCTTGAATAAGACTTCCTGACAAATCTTTAAAAAATAAAGACTCTTCTTGTTCGTAAACATCAATGCCTAAATAACCCAATTGTCCATGTTTTAAAGCATCAATAGCATCGGAAGTATTGATGAGTCCACCACGACTTGTATTAATTAACATTGCACCCTTTTTAATTTTAGAGAATGCCATTTTGTCAAAAAGATGATGCGTGTCAGGCGTGAGTGGACAATGAAGCGAAATTATGTCTGCCATTTCTAAAATTTCATCCATAGATTTATATTCGACCCCTTTTTCTTTCAAAATTGAAGACTCAAAAATATCATGAGCCAAAACTTTACAGCCAAAACCAAGCATTATTTGGCAAAAATTAATCCCAATTTTACCTGTGCCGATTACGCCGACGGTTTTACCACAAAGATTGAATCCCATCAGATTTTCTAATGCAAAATTACTTTCTCGAACTCGATTATAAGCTTTATGTGTTTTTCGATTTAAGCTTAAAATCAAGGCAATTGCGTGTTCTGCTACCGATTGCGGCGAATAGGCAGGGACACGCAAGACCTTTATTTGATGTTCTTTTGCCGCTTCAATATCAACATTATTAAAGCCTGCACACCGTAAATCTATCAACTTAACCCCATTTTGAGCTAAAATTTCTATGGTTTTCCTATCAACTTTATCACTTACAAAAACACAAACAGCGTCAAAACCAGTGGCTAATTTTGCGGTGTCAGCATTTAATGGAATTTCAAAATAAGTAAGTTGATTTGAGGTGTTGTTGAAACTATCGAGATATATTTTATCGTATGATTTTGTGCTAAATACGGCTACTTTCATCGTTTTGGGGATTTATTTTGAAGGTTATTGCTCAAAATTATTAAAATACCCTTCGGTGAATGGTGTGCAAAAAGAAGAATTAAAACTGATAATAATCATAGTTATTTTGTTTTGTAGATTTTCTCAATGGATTCTAACCAAGTCTTCGTAAATTATACTTTATCGGAATTATCAACTATTTGTCGCAGACAAATTTAGACCACAGATTGAGCAGATTTTACGGATAAAATCAAGAAAAATCAGCGAAAATCTGTTAAATCAGTATAATCTGTGGTCTATCGTTTGTTTTGTGGCAAACCCTGTACAGTTCCGATTATTTTAAATCTAAACATCAGCAAATTGGGTGTGTTTTCCCAAATTTTAAACTAAAATTAAATGAAAAGAAATGTATTATTTTGTGCGATTTTATTGTTCGTACAGTCGTTTGTGAATGCTCAAAATACCGAGTCATTAAAATCTGCTTTGCCAGTTATTGATAAAATTTGTAAAGATTTTGCAGAGAAAAACCATTTGCCAAGTTTAGTTTACGGTTTAGTAATTGATGGGCAAATTATCCATTCAAATCATATCGGAATTGCCAATACCACAACCAAAACGCTTGCAGACGGAAAATCTGTTTATCGCATTGCGTCGATGTCAAAAAGTTTTACGGCAATGGCAATTTTACAACTTCGTGATGCAGGTAAACTAAAATTAGACGAGCCTGTTTCCTTGTATATTCCTGAAATTAAAGGACAGAAATTTTCCGCAGATTCTCCTGAAATAACCATTCGCCACCTTTTAACTCACGCCGCAGGTTTTCCAGAAGATAATCCTTGGGGCGACCGCCAATTAGCAATTTCAGATGAAACAATGCTGAAAATGTTTAAAAAAGGGATTTCCTTCT
This sequence comes from Arcicella aurantiaca, assembly GCF_003148625.1. Lineage (GTDB taxonomy): Bacteria > Bacteroidota > Bacteroidia > Cytophagales > Spirosomataceae > Arcicella > Arcicella aurantiaca. The sequence continues at coordinate 69,731 of NZ_QGGO01000011.1, forward strand.
CAAATACCGCAGGTGTTGCTTATGAATATTCTAACATGGGATTTGCGATGTTGGGGTATATTATCAAAAAAGTAAGCGGGCAAACCTATCAAAATTATATCAATCAGCATATTTTGAAGCCTTTAGGAATGAATGATACCTATTGGGATTATACAAAAGTGCCTAAAAATCAATTAGCCGTTGGGTATCGTTGGATGGATGAAAATTGGGTAGAACAACCCATGCTTGGTGATGGTGCTTATGGTGCAATGGGTGGAATGCTCACAACAATCGACGATTTTGGGAAATACCTAACATTTCATCTTTCTGCAAGTGTTTCAGATAAAAAGGAATCTCCAGTTTTGAAAAGAAGTTCGCTCCGAGAAATGCACCAACCTTGGAATTTTAGTTATTTCAGTGTTGATAATAAAAATGCTTTGGGGAAATCTTGCCCCAATATTTCGGCTTATGGATATGGTTTACGTTGGGTTCAAGACTGTAATCACATTACAAATATTGGTCATAGCGGAGGTTTACCGGGTTTTGGTAGTAATTGGAAAATGTTACCCGAATTTGGAATAGGTATCATTTCATTTGCCAATAGAACTTACGCCCCAGCCAGTGCTTTAAATACTCAGATTTTAGATACATTAATCGCTTTGACACATCTAAAACCAAAACCAATTCCCGTTTCAGCTATTTTGAAGCAACGCCAAAATGAATTAATGAGTATTTTACCTTCTTGGCAAAATGCGGAACAATCAGGAATTTTTGCAGAAAACTTCTTCTTAGATTATTTCGTAAAACCACTCAGAAATGAAGCAGAGCCTATTTTTGCTAATGCAGGGAAGATTTTGAAAATCAACGAAATGATACCTGAGAATAATTTAAGAGGCTATTTTATTGTTGAGGGAGAAAACGCCAATATAAAAATTAGCTTTACGCTTTCGCCCGAAAAACCTGCTCTCATTCAAGAATATCATATTCAACAAATTAAAAAATAAATCAAACATGAAAAAAATATCCATCATTTTCGCACTGTTTTACATTCTCAGTTTTGCGTTATCAGCTCAAACAACTACGATTTATTTGGTGCGTCATGCAGAAAAAGTAACAACAAATCCAAAGGATAAAGACCCACTTTTAACAGAACAAGGTCAGCAAAGGGCTTTGGATTTAGCGAAGAAATTACAAAAACAAAAAATAACGGCTATTTATACTACCAATTATCAGCGAACCCAATTGACTGCCAAGCCTTTAGCAGATGCAAAAAGTATTAATATTAAAATTTATGAACCCAAAGATTTAAAGGCATTTGCTAATCAATTATTAACTGAAAATGAAGGCAATCAAATTTTAGTTGTTGGACATTCAAACACCGTTTTAGAAACCATAGAAGCTTTAGTCGGGAAACGACCTATTTCAGAAATTTCCGACCAAGAATATGATTATTTGTTTACGGTAAAACTAAAAAAAGGAAAGGATACCAAAGTAAATATTGAACATTACGGAGCAAAAAACTCAAATGTGGAAGGTTTACAAATGATGAAAGGAAATTGATTTAGAGACTATTTTGGGAAGTCAATTAGTTGTTTATGGTTTGATTTTTCAGAGGGTTGACGTTTGTTTGAATTATAAAAATACACCTATGTTGTTGGTTGAAAATATCAATAACATAGGTATCCAAAACGAAGCGTTATTTCATTCCGTTTTCTTCTTCATGTTTAAAGCCGTGTTTTGATAAATTCATGCCATAAGTATAATTTGTAGCAAGAATTACATCATTGCAGTCAAAATGTTTAATGACACCACTTTCTTGAATGGCAACTACCCAACAAGTGTTCTGGTGCATTCCATAGTCAATAATGAAGATACCATGTCCCTTTCCAAGTGGGGTATCAACTAAAATAGCAGGGTCTAATTGTAAAATCATGGCATTGAAAGGTTTATTGATTAAGAGACAGAACTGTTCTTATCAGCTATTAAAAACCTGTTCCAATGTGCAAATTTGATTTAAGTGCTTGGTAAATAAATGTTTACGTAGTTTTTTGAGAATATTTTTCTACACTTTTCTTCTATTATTCCTTTCATTCTTGCAAATCTATTAGAATTCAAATAGTTAATGAAAGGGGAATTGTTACTTCTGAATAATTCAAAATTATCTGCCATTCTGTCATAATTATTCGTATTTTTGCAAAATATTTTAAGACTTATATTATCGGAAATTGATAGTGAAATATCAATAATCAAATACCGAACATCGAAAATGAGAGAATTAGAAATACTTAAAGAAGAAGACAAAGAAGCTTTAGAATTGCCTCGTACAAGTGTTGAACAAGCTGACACAACAGGCAAAAGAAAATTATATATTGAAAGTTACGGTTGCCAGATGAATTTCTCTGATTCTGAGATTGTTACTTCAATTCTTCAAGAAGGAGGATATGCTACAACTTCCAATTTTGAGACTGCCGACGTTATTCTTTTGAATACTTGTGCCATTCGTGATAATGCAGAACAAAAGGTTAGAAATCGTTTGAAAAACTTCAATTATTTGAAGAAAAAGCGTCCAGAAATGGTTGTAGGTGTGTTGGGATGTATGGCTGAACGTTTGAAAACGAAGTTTTTGGAAGAAGAAAAAATCGTTGATGTGGTTGCTGGACCAGATGCTTATCGTGACCTTCCTAATCTTTTAAGTGATGCCGAAGAAGGACAAAAAGCTATTAATGTATTCTTGTCTAAAGAAGAAACTTATGCAGATATTTCGCCCGTTCGTTTAAATTCTAACGGCGTTACGGCTTTCGTTTCAATCATGCGTGGTTGCGACAATATGTGTTCGTTCTGCGTTGTGCCTTTCACTCGTGGACGTGAACGCTCACGTGACCCATATTCAATCATCAAAGAATGTCAGGATTTATTGGATAATGGCTACAAAGAAGTTACCCTTTTAGGTCAAAATGTGGACTCGTATAAATGGGCTTCTGAAGATGGTTCAGAAACTGTCAATTTTGCACAGTTATTAGAAAGAGTAGCTTTGGTGAATTCAGATTTGAGAGTTCGTTTTTCTACTTCGCATCCAAAAGATATTACAGATGAAGTGCTTTATACCATGAAAAAGTACGAAAACATTTGTAAATATATCCATTTGCCTGCTCAAAGTGGTAATAGCCGTATTTTGAAATTAATGAACCGTACTTACGACCGTGAGTGGTACATGAATCGTATTGATGCAATCCGTAATATTTTGGGTGATGATTGTGGAATCTCACAAGATATGATTACAGGATTTTGCTCGGAGACAGAAGAGGAACACCAAGATACCATGTCGTTAATGGAATATGTAAAATATGATTACGGTTATATGTTTGCTTATTCTGAACGCCCAGGAACGCCCGCTGCCAAAAAATTAGTTGATGATATTTCTGCGGAGGTGAAGCAAAGACGTTTAGCTGAAATTATTGATTTACAGTTGCGTTTATCACAAGAAAGAAATAATCGTCATGTAGGAAAAGTGCAGAAGGTTTTAGTAGAAGGTTTTTCAAAACGTTCAGAAGACTTTTTACAAGGACGTAATGACCAAAATAAAGTAGTGATTTTCCCGAAAGAGAATTATAAAAAAGGCGATTATGTGATGGTAACAATAACGTCTTGTTCAACGGCAACATTGAAAGGAATTGTGGTAAAATCTTAAAAATAATCCAAATGCACAGATTTCAATTAAGCCTTTCTGATTTACCTCATTATACTTATGAGGATTATAAAAAATGGGAAAACCAATGGGAACTCATTGCAGGTGTGCCATTTTCGATGAGTCCTTTACCTGTTTTCAAACATCAGAAAATTAACGTTAAAATCGTAAGAATTTTAGATGAAGAATTAGAGCGAAATGGGTGTGACGATTGTACTGCTATGATGCCCATTGACTGGAAAATTGATGAAAGTACCATCGTTCAGCCAGATGCTTCCATTATTTGTGAAAACTCCAATGGAAAGTATATTATTAGCATTCCGAAATTGGTTTTTGAAATTCTTTCCCCTTCAACTCGTAAAAAAGATTTAACGATAAAATTTGACCTTTACCAAGACCAAGGTGTTAAATATTATTGTATCATCGACCCTGATGTTAATAAGGCTACTATTTACAAAATGATTGAAGGAAGATACCGACAAGTATTTGAGTCAGAGAACGATACCTATATTTTTGATATTGAAGACTGTAAAGTTGTCTTTGATTTCAGTAGAATTTGGAAGTGATAATAGGCGAAAGGATTTGGATTTAAAAACTTTATGAGTTGGAAATCTAATTTGTTTTAAATGCTAAATCTTAACCCCTAAATCCTAAAATATATGCAAATATCAGAATTACAATCCATTAAAGCCCGTTTCGGAATTATCGGAAACTCGTCTGCCTTAAATCATGCTATTGAAGTAGCTGGACAAGTTGCTCCAACTGACATGACGGTGCTTATTACGGGTGAAAGTGGCTCAGGGAAAGAATCATTCTCTAAAATAATACATAACCTTTCTGCACGAAAACACGGTCAATTTATTGCCGTAAACTGTGGAGCAATTCCAGAAGGAACAATTGATTCTGAACTTTTTGGGCATGAAAAAGGAGCTTTTACAGGGGCAATTGATGCCCGCAAAGGATATTTTGAAGTTACAGACGGCGGAACGATTTTCTTAGATGAAATTGCTGAAATGCCTTTAGGAACGCAAGCTCGTCTGTTAAGGGTACTCGAAAACGGAGAATTTATTCGAGTTGGTTCTTCAAAAGTTCAAAAAACAAATGTGCGAGTGGTAGCAGCAACCAATATCAATTTGATGACTGCCGTTGAAAGAGGAAAATTCAGAGAAGATTTATATTATCGTTTGAATACAGTACCCATTTTTGTTCCGCCTTTGCGAGATAGAGGAATGGATATTGAGTTGTTATTCAGAAAATTTACAACTGATTTTGCTGAAAAATATCGGATAAAGCCTATTCAATTAACGCCAGATGCTCAACAGGTTTTACTGTCGCAACGTTTTCCCGGAAATATTCGCCAATTGAAAAATTTAGCTGAGCAAATTTCAATTTTAGAAGTTGATGATAGAATTATTGATGGAGCAAAGTTGAGTGCATACTTGCAGAAAAATAACGGACAATCTATTGGAAATGGCTTAATACGGAGAGATTTTGAGGAAAAGCAAGCAGACAATTTTTCAGAAAGAGAATTACTTTATAAAATTCTCTTTGATATGAAAAAAGATGTGACGGAACTGAAAAAAATGTTCTTGGACGTACTCAAAAATGGAGAAATAAACCCAGAGATTCTGAAACAAAATGAAGGTTTATTTCAGAATATGGATACTGACAGAACGTTCCCGTACACGCCAAATACGTATCAACCAGAGATTAATCCTGCGAGAATTTTACCAACTGGACAAGGAAATTATACGCCAAGTCCTGAATTAACAATAATTAACTTAAACGGCGAAAATCACGAAAATAAAGGCGGTTTTATTGACGTTACCCATGAAGCTGAAGAAGTATCGTTTTCGTTGGAAAAACAGGAAAAAGATATGATTATTAAGGCTTTACAAAAAAATAAAAACAAACGAAAGTATGCCGCACAAGATTTGGGAATCTCAGAAAGAACCCTTTACCGTAAAATTAAGCAATATGATATTGAGGAAGAGTAATACAGTTATCAGTTATCAGTTATCAGTTATTAGTTATCAGTTCATGCTGAATAAAATAAAAAACATATTCTTTAAAGTGAAAAAGTTTACTGTTTACTGTTTACTGTTTACTGTTTACTGCTCACTGATTTCTTGTTACACCTTCAGAGGGGCGAGTCTTGACCCAAATTTGAAAACGATTCAGATTCAGAACTTTGCTTTTCAGACGGCAGGGGGACCAGCCAATTTAAGTTTGACATTTAACGAAAAAATGAAGGAGTATTTTCAACGAAATACTTCATTAAAAACCACAAATGTTAATCCTGATTTGATGTTTGAAGGGGCAATTACGGGTTTTACCGTTGAAGCAAAAGCTCCAACTTCAGACGATAAAGGAGGCTTAAACCGATTGACAATCACGATTCAAGTGAAATTTAGCAATGCAAAAGATGAAAATAAAAACTATGACCAAGAGTTTTCTTTTTATCAAGATTTTGCCCAAACCCAAACCATTACTGCCGTTCAAGGTGAGTTGATTCCAAAGATTTTAGACCAAATAATCTTGGATATTTTTAACAAAACTGCAGGAGAATGGTAGATTTCATTACACAATCTCTCATTAAATTAAGATGAATAAAGACGTTTTCTCATACCTTATTGCACATCCCGCCAATATTTCATTGTCGGATGTCAAAACTATTGAGTCTATCACTAAACAATATCCGTATTGCCAATTGGGGCATACACTTTTAGCAAAGGGCTATCATAGTCATTATGCAGAAGAATTAGCTTTTGAGAAAATTCGCCATGCTTCAGCCCACGCCGTTAGTAGAAATGCTCTCAGAAAACTAATTAATGGCAGTTTTAGAAATGAAGTCATTACTACTTCAAATCAAAAATTTGAATCAGAGTATCTGCATAAATTAAAAGAAACTCCTGAAGAACAAGTTATTACCCTTGAAGAAGACATTTCAGAGCAAACCGAAATGATTTCAAATCTTGATATGTTGACAAATTCGGCGGCAGTGGAGGATTTATTAATTGATGAAATTGCTCAGAAACAACAGCTTCAAAATTCAATTATTGATAACTTCCTGATGAAAGACCCCGGTTTGATTCGTACTACCAAAAGCCAGTTGGAAGCAATGGGCAAGCAAGAAGATTTATCTGTAAGAAGTAGCAAGTTAGAAAAAGGCATTGTGACAGAGAGTTATGCTAAAATCTTAACCATGCAAGGACGTAAAGAAAAAGCAATAGAGGTTTATCAGAAATTAATTTTGAAATTCCCAGAAAAAAAAGCGTACTTTGCATCTAAAATTAAAGAATTGGCATAGGTTATGCAGTTTGTATTTAGTTTTAAATCAATTAGAATCCTTAATTATTAAAAAATAAACAAAATGTTCGGAGCAGTTATCGTAGTTATTTGCATTATCGCAGTATTATTAGTTTTTGTAGTATTAATTCAGAATCCAAAAGGAGGAGGACTTTCAGGTGAATTCGGAACTGCTGGTGCAAGCCAAATGTTTGGTGTACAACGTACAGGTGACCTTTTAGAACAAATTACTTGGGGTGGAGCAATTACAATTGCAGTTTTAGTTTTGGCAACAAAATTTATCACACCTACTGAAGTTGGAAGTGGTATTGAATCTTCAAACGTTGAAGCAGCAAAAGGTAAAGCAGGTATTCCTGCGGCAGCACCTGCTCAAGGTCTTGGAACAAACCCAACAGCTAAGCCATCTGATACAACTAAGAAATAAGATATTTATAGCTTATCACAAAAAAAGGAAACTCAAACGAGTTTCCTTTTTTTGTTTTTTATTTTTAGTGCGTAGGCTTCCCCAAAAAACTAATCCCTATTTCGTCACCTGTTCCACAATTTTCCATTTGGCGATGGGTAAAAGTGTTTCTTCCAAAGGTAAAATATACTTCGATTCTACCAAATACGTTGCAGGATTGGGTAAATGTTTATATTTTTTTACTAAATCTAACTTTATATTCTCGAAAGTCGTCGAAACGCTTTTTCTGACAGTTTCTACATAAAAAGTCTTAACACCCCGTAGCTTCTCATTTTTGCCTTCAAAAACGGTTAAATTATACTGATAAACTAACGTTTCGCTAATAGTTGGTTCATGAACTAACAAATAACCATCGTTTTTGTAAAGTGGTAAAATACCAATGGGCGTAACATTGATGTTATCTTGAACTTCGGCAACAATTTCTTCACCTTCATTAATGGCATTTTCAAATCTTGGTAGAGCATAATCCATAATTGATTCCAATTCTGAGATATAATGATTGTCAGGTTGAGGAGTCGCTTCATAAACGATGTTCAAATCGTTGGAATTGAAATCTCTAATCCTTTTTGGGAAAAGCTCGCTCATTTGCTCAATTCCATCTTTAAAATATTTAGAATATTCGTAATGATACTGCAAGTCCCGCAGGTCTGGATACAACTTTTGATTTTTGAAATTACTTTTGACGTGCTGTAAATATGCTAACAGGACATATTTTTTGTACTCGAAGTCGATGAGCCCAGTGGTTAGCCAATCTTTATCTAATGTTTTCATAGGCTTTAATTTTGTTGAAGGATTATAAAATTAAAATGAAAGCAAACTATTTTAAGCAATCCGATTTTGGCAATGAAGTTGTTTGATTGCAAAATGACATCAATACTTAAAATTAGTAATTATCATGAAAATGTCAAGTTTTCAGTATAATTTTTTCAAAACTGACAGAAGTTAATAGTATAAATATCTTTAAAACGTATTTAGTTGTAAAACCTGACAATTTTTCCGCTTTTTGGATAATGGCATAAAATATGACGAAATTTGTTGCGTAGGCGATAAAATAGAGATAATAAATAGACTTATACTCCGATTTTATCATTAATTGAAAACCTAAAAAAATCAAATAAAAAATAACTTATCACAAAAAACAATGTCAACAGTTAGTATTAAGCCTTTGGCTGACAGAGTTCTGGTAGAACCAGCAGCCGCAGAAGAAAAAACATCATTCGGAATTATCATTCCTGACACTGCTAAAGAAAAACCACAAAGAGGAACAGTTGTAGCAGTAGGTGCTGGCAAGAAAGATGAGCCAATGACCGTTTCAGTTGGTGATACTGTTTTGTATGGTAAATATTCAGGAACTGAAATTGCAGTAGAAGGAAAAGATTATTTAATCATGCGTGAAAGCGATATTTTCGCAATTCTTTAATTTTATTTGTGAGTGGTGATTTAGTGAATTGTGATTATTTAACGTCCTAACACTCATAAAAATAAACTAATTATTTTGAAATTACAGATTAGTATTGGCTGTTTAAAACTAATTACCAATAACTAATCATTAATAACTAATTAAAAATGGCAAAGGAATTATTTTTTGACACTGACGCTCGTGATAAACTGAAAAAAGGCGTTGATACTTTAGCAAATGCAGTAAAAGTAACTTTAGGACCAAAAGGTCGTAATGTAATTATTGATAAAAAATTCGGTTCACCTTCAATCACTAAAGATGGTGTTTCAGTAGCGAAAGAAATTGAATTAGAAGACGCTGTTGAGAACATGGGTGCTCAATTAGTAAAAGAAGTTGCTTCTAAAACTGCTGACCAAGCGGGTGATGGTACAACAACTGCAACGGTTTTGGCTCAAGCAATTTATACAATTGGTTCTAAAAACGTAGCAGCAGGTGCAAATCCAATGGATTTGAAACGTGGTGTTGATAAAGCAGTTTCTACGGTTGTAGCTTCTTTGAAATCTCAATCAAAAGCAATTGAAACTTCTCAAGAAATTGCTCAAGTTGCTACAATTTCAGCAAACTCTGATTTGACAATCGGAACAATGATTGCTGATGCCATGGAAAAAGTTGGTCGTGAAGGTGTAATCACTGTTGAAGAAGCTCGTGGTACTGAAACTGAAGTTAAAACAGTAGAAGGTATGCAGTTTGACCGTGGATATTTATCTCCATATTTCGTAACTAATACTGAGAAAATGGAAGCTGAATTAGAGCGTCCATTCATCTTGATTTCTGAGAAGAAAGTATCTTCAATGAAAGAATTATTACCAGTATTAGAAGGCGTTGCTCAAACTGGTCGTCCATTGTTAATCATCGCTGAAGATGTTGACGGAGAAGCTTTAGCTACATTAGTAGTTAACAAAATCCGTGGTGCATTAAAAGTTGCTGCTGTTAAAGCTCCAGGTTTTGGTGACCGTCGTAAAGCAATGTTGGAAGACATCGCTGTTTTAACAGGTGGTACAGTAATTTCTGAAGAACGTGGTTTCAAATTAGAAAACGCATCAGTAGAATATTTAGGGCAAGCTGAAAAAATCATCATCGACAAAGACAATACAACTATTGTAAACGGAGTTGGTGATAAAGACGGTATCGAAGCTCGTGTTAATCAAATTAAAGCTCAAATCGAAAATACAACTTCTGATTATGACCGTGAAAAATTGCAAGAACGTTTGGCTAAATTGTCAGGTGGTGTTGCTATTCTTTACATCGGTGCTGCTACTGAAGTTGAAATGAAAGAGAAAAAAGACCGTGTTGATGATGCTTTACACGCAACTCGTGCTGCTGTTGAAGAAGGTATCGTTGCAGGTGGTGGTGTGGCTTTAATCCGTGCTATCAACTCTTTAGAAGGTTTAGCAGGTGATAACGAAGACCAAACAACTGGTATCAACATTATCCGTCAAGCTATCGAAGCTCCATTGAGAACTATCGTTGCTAACGCAGGTGGTGAAGGTTCAGTAGTGGTAAATGCTGTAAAAGCAGGAGAAGGTGACTTCGGATACAACGCTCGTGAAGATAAATACGAAAATATGTTAGCTGCGGGTATTATTGACCCAACTAAAGTAACTCGTTTAGCTTTAGAAAATGCTGCTTCAATTGCAGGATTGTTGTTAACAACTGAATGTGTAATTGCTGACAAACCAGCTCCAGAAGCTCCACACGCACACGGTGGTGGCGGAATGGGCGGAATGATGTAATTCTGAATTCGTTTCAAAATAAAAAAACTCCCCTTGAATTTATTTTCTTGGGGAGTTTTTTTATGGATTTGATTGTACTTTTGTAAACATATTGTGCTATACGGAAAACGATTTGCGAGAAAGCGAAGAGTAAGTTTCAAGAATAGATTTGCAATAACTGTCAGATATTTTTAGAAAGGCAAATGTTCTCCATTTCCTAATAACTAATACCCAATCACCACTCAATCAAAATGCCAAATCACCAAGCGATTTTTCTTTCTAACGAAGTAAATAAACAAGCATTTATACAACAAATTCTTTCTCAAAAAGCCATAGGAATTTTAGTCGATTTTAACGAATTGGAAGGAACACTTTTTTCTAAAATTAAGGTAGATGAAATTTTAGACGAAGAAGACCGTCATGGTTTCACGGAGGTGACAAAATCACAGAATAGAAGTTTGAAATCAATGTCGAGTGGGGAGCAAAAAAAGGCTTTGTTAGATTATTTGATGGCTACCAAAGTAGATTATATCATTCTGGATAATCCTTTTGATAATCTTGATGTGAAAATTCGGGAGTCATTGCTGAATAAATTAATTGAAGTCCAAAATCAAGTTGTGTTGATTCAAATTATTCACCGTAAAAGAGATTTATTACCTTTTATTAATAATTTTATTGCGGTCGAAAACGACAATAAATTCCATATTTGTGCCAATTCTGAGGAGTTTATGAAAGTGGAGGAGGAAAATCTTTTAGTGGGCAATATTCCAAACACAACGCATATTTATTCAGAATTGAAGAACGAATTAATCGTTTTTGATAAAGTTAATGTCAGTTATAACGAAAGACCAATTCTTAAAGATATTACTTGGACGATTGGAAAAGGAGAGTTTTGGCATCTAATTGGTCCAAATGGAGCAGGGAAAACCACCATTTTGTCGATGATTACAGGTGATAATCCGAAAGGTTATGGGCAAAGTTTGTTTTTGTTTGGGAGAAAAAAAGGTTCAGGAGAGACTGTTTGGGATATTAAAGATAAAATTGGCTACGTAACGCCAAGCATGACGGATTTATTCAGTACCAGACACACTTTAGAACAAATGGTAGTTTCGGGTTTTTATGATTCCATCGGGCTTTATGTAAATCCATCTGACTTGAACGTGAAATTGGCGAAAGAATGGTTAGCATTGGTTAATATGTCGCATTTAGCAAATACGCTTTTTTGCTTTTTGACTTCTGGTCAACAGCGTTTGGCTTTAATTCTGAGAGCAATGGTAAAACATCCACCTTTAATGATTTTAGATGAAGCTATTGCAGGATTAGACGACCATAATACCCGTTTGGCAATCGCTCTTATCAATAAAATTGCCAATGAAACCAACACCACAATTTTGTACGTATCTCACAGAAATGAAGAGGGATTAAATCCTAAAAGTGTTTTTACTTTGAATCCTTCAGAAAATGGTTCGGTGGGAGTGAAGTCTTAAAAGAGTTTATGAGTGAGGGGTTTATGAGTTTATGAGTGA
>NZ_QGGO01000011.1:82048-174584 GCF_003148625.1 Arcicella aurantiaca
GGGTTTATGAGTTTATGAGTGAGGGGTTTATGAGTTTATGAGTGAGGGGTTTATGAGTGAGGGGTCTATGAGTGAAAGGTTTATTAGTGAGGGGTTTATGAGTCATAAATCCTTCACTAATAGACTAAATTCATTAAAATAACCAAAGAAATTTCTTTGGAATTGGGGTTTCAAAATACATTTGTTCATTTGTGATTGGGTGAACAAATGCCAATACCCAAGCGTGTAAACCTAAACGACCAATTGGGTCGGTTTTAGCTCCATATTTTTCATCTCCAACAATCGGAAAACCAATATCTTTCATGTGAACACGGATTTGATTTTTACGTCCTGTCTCTAAATTCACTTTCAAAAGACTATTATTTTCACTTGATTTGATAGCTTCGTAATGTGTGATAGCGTGTTTTCCGTGGTCAGGATTTCGAGTTGAGTAAACAGTAAGAGCTTTGTTTTCAACTAAATAAGATTCAATCGTTCCTGTCTCTTCTTTAACTTTCCCTTCCGTTACTGCCAAATATGTTCTTTCTTGAATGGTTGCATTCCAAGACTCTTGAAGTAAGCCTTGTACTTTTTCACTTTTGGCAAACATCATTAATCCAGACGTTTCACGGTCGAGACGGTGAACCACAAAAATTCTATTTCTTGGGTCTTCTTTCTTCACGTGGTCACTTAAAATACTGTAAGCATTATGTAATTTTTGCTTTTCAGTAGCAATAGAAAGTGTCCCTTCGTTTTTTTCGATAATGATTAAATATTGGTCTTCAAAAATGATTTTAAGTCCTTTATAACGTTGTTCTTGAGGAGCTTTACTATCCTTAATATCAACAGTTTGATTTGGTTTTAAAATATGATTAAATTGCGTAATAGCTCTATTATCAACTAAAACTTGTTTATCTCTAAGCAAAGCTTTAACATTATGACGACTTTTATGTGGCATACTTGCCAAAAGAAATGTCAGTAATTGAGTCTCTTCGGTAACTTCAAAATGATTCTTGTTTTTTTTAGCTTCTTTCGTTTGCTGAGGCTTATCTTTTTTGATAAATTCTTTCATGATTATATTATTTCGATAACAAAGGTAGATGTTTTTTTGAAGTTCTTAATTCAATGTTTCATTTTCGATGCCAATCTTGATTTCATTCCTCACTTGTTTTATCGTATCAGTGTATTATTTTCGTAGAAAAGTTGTGAGAGATACCACTCAATTTCAGATTTTACGGTTTTAACTCTCAATTATTTAATGTCAGTATATGAATTTTACCTCCGATTTTAGTAGTACAGAACAATGGTTTTTAGCAATATTCTTGATATTGTACCTAATCTTTTTAGGTCGAATATTCTGGATTGCACGCCGTTTGGGAACTTCTGCGGGGTCAAGTGTTTTGAAATTTTTATTGAGGGGTGTATATTTTTCCTTGTTGTTATTAGCCTTGCTAAATCCTTCATTTGGAGAATTAAAAGGTACAATTAAAGCACAAGGGAAAGATATTTTATTGCTGATTGATATTTCTAAATCTATGGATGCTACTGATATTCAGCCAAGTAGAATAGAAAAAGCCAAATTTGAGATAAACCGTTTTGTCAATCATTTTAATAAAGAAAGAATAGGTTTGATTGTGTTTTCGGAAGATGCCCTTTTGTTGTCGCCTCTTACGTTTGATATTAATGCGATAAACTACCTTGTCCCTAAAATCAATACCGATTTATTACCCGAAGGAGGAACAAATTTTACGCCTGCTCTTGAATTAGCATTGGATAGATTTTCAAAGGCAAAGGCAAAAACACAATCAAAAGTGATAGTGCTTGTCAGTGATGGTGAAAATTTTGGTACTGACAATAAGGCTTTACTGACAAAAATTAGACGAAAAGGGATTAATTTTTTTACGGTAGGCGTTGGCACAACCGATGGAATTACCATTAGAGAAGGCAAATCTTTTAAGAAAGATAAAGATGGAAATATTGTTGTGACAAAATTAGAAACAGCATCATTAAAGAAATTAGCAGCCGAAACCAAAGGCAATTATTTAGAAATTAAAAGTGTTTCTGAAAGCATGAACGAATTGATAATGGGCGTAGAAAACATCGAAACACAGCTAATAGATGAGCGTCAAATTGATGTTATCGCAAATAAATATTTTTATTTTCTAATCATTGCATTATTTTTGCTTGGAATTGATGTATTCTTCACTGTGAGAACTTTTCAATTGTAATATTCCCTTCCTGTTTTTTCCTTTCTACATCTTGTTTAAATGAATAACGTTCATGCGTTTTCACTGTAATTTGAGTTACTCAAAGGTAACTTAACGTGTTTTACTTAACGACTAACTAATATTAACTCAATTATTTTTTACATATTTCTCTGGATAATTGATAATAGCTCCATTACGAAAATCAATATTCGTAACAAAGCTACTATGGAAGCTCAGAAAGCATTTTTGAAAGGTGATTTTCAGGAAGCATCATTACAGTATCAATTATTGGGAAAACAATCTTTCTTTACACCGTCTGAGGTGACACTTAATTTTGCTCATTCTTTATTTGAACAAAAGGATACTTTGGCAGCTCGGAAAAAATACGCTCAATTAGTAAGTTTAAAAGAACCTAATTTAGCATCAACGACCTATTCACAATTAGGAATTATTTTTTGCTATGAAAGAGATACAGTCAGAGCCTTAGCATTGTTTAAAGAGGCTTTAATTTTGAGACCAGATAATGACATTGCACGTTATAACTATGAATTGTTAAAAAAACAGTATCACGCAGAAAAAAATAAGCAAGAAGAAAAACCTAAAGCTGATAAGAAACCACAAAATCCACCTCCCAATCAGCAACAGCAAAATTCAGAAGTTGCCGAAGATAATTCTCAAAAAGAATTATTGAAGACTTTGAAAAACTATGGTTTAACACTTGAAAAAGCAAAAACCATTCTTGACGGAATGAAAAATGATGAAATTCAATATATTCAAAAACGAAACAATTTAGTAAAAAGTAGAGAGTCACGAATCACGCAAAACTGGTAAGTATAAAATTTAATTTATGAATACGCAAGAAGTGTATATTGTATCGGCAGTAAGAACGCCGATTGGAAGTTTTGGAGGGGCATTATCAAGCCTTTCAGCCACTCAATTAGGAAGCATTGCTATTAAAGGAGCTATTGAAAAAGCAGGAATAAAACCTGAACTCGTGGAAGAAGTTATCATGGGAAATGTGATTTCTGCCAATGTTGGTCAAGCTCCTGCACGCCAAGCCGCTCTTGGAGCTGGTTTGCCTGCTCAGGTACGTTGTACTACGGTTAATAAAGTTTGTGCTTCTGGTGCAAAAGCTATTATTTATGCCGCTCAAAGTATTATGTTGGGACTTACCGAAGTAGCCGTAGCTGGTGGAATGGAAAGTATGTCTAACGCTCCTTTTTATGTGCCAAGAGCAAGATTTGGTTACAAATATGGTTCTGGAACATTAGTTGATGGTTTGGAAAAAGATGGTTTGACTGACGCTTACGATGATATTGCGATGGGTTTTTATGCCGACCAAACCGCCCGTAAATATGGATTTAGTCGTGAAGCACAAGATAATTATGCCATAGAGTCATATAAACGTGCGGCAGAAGCGACTGAAAATGGAAATTTTAAAGACGAAATCATTCCAGTAGAAGTACAAACCAAAAAAGGAACAGTAGTAGTGTCGGAAGACGAAGAATACAAAAACGTTAATTTCGATAAAATTCCATTACTGAAATCAGCCTTTGAAAAAAGAGGAACTGTTACCGCTGCAAATGCTTCAACCTTGAATGACGGAGCTGCTGCTTTGGTTTTGATGTCAAGAAAGAAAGCTGAAAAATTAGGTTTGTTGCCTTTAGCAAAAATTGTAGGTTTTGCAGATGCTGAACAAGAACCTGCTTTATTTACCACAACTCCAGCCGTAGCAGTGCCAAAAGCCATCAAAATGGCAAACTTAATCAAAGAAGAAATTGATTATTTTGAAATAAACGAAGCTTTTTCAGTTGTACCTTTGGCATTCGAAAAAATGCTTGATATTCCTCATAAAAAAGTAAATATTTTTGGTGGAGCAGTTTCATTGGGTCATCCACTTGGAGCATCGGGAGCAAGAATCTTAACGACATTGATTTCTGTATTACGACATACAAAGGGAAGATATGGTGCCGCAGGAATTTGTAATGGTGGCGGTGGTGCCTCAGCAATTGTAATTGAAAGAATGTAATTTTTTTTAGGTAGTAAGTATGAGGTAGTAGGTATAGGCTATAAGGATAATTTTATCCAATATGCCTCATAACTCATACTTCATACCTCATACCTACACAAACATGAACACAATAAATACAACCAATTTTAATTTTCCCAGTCAAACGGGGTTCTACAAAGGTAAAGTGCGAGATGTCTATTCCTTTGAAAACTTGTTAGTAATGGTGGCTTCTGATAGAATTTCTGCATTTGATGTAGTGCTTCCAAGAGCGATTCCTTACAAAGGACAAGTGTTAAATCAAATTGCTGAACATTTTTTAAATGCCACTCGTGACGTTGTGCCAAATTGGTTGGTCGCAACGCCAGATGCAAATGTTAGTGTTGGTTTAAAATGTGAAACATATCCTGTTGAAATGGTTGTAAGAGGCTATTTGGCAGGTCATGCTTGGAGAACCTACAAATCTGGTTTGCGTACTTTATGCGGAGTAACACTTCCAGAAGGTTTAAAAGAAAATGACCGTTTACCAACGCCAATTATCACACCAACTACCAAAGCACACGAAGGACATGACGAAGATATTTCTCGTGAAGAAATTCTGGCACAAGGTTTAGTTTCAGAAGCTGATTATGTACAATTAGAAGCATATACATTGGCTCTATTTGCCAAAGGAACTGAAATGGCTGCTCAACAAGGGTTAATTTTGGTAGATACAAAATACGAATTTGGTAATAAGGATGGTCAAATTACGTTAATTGATGAAATTCATACACCTGACTCTTCAAGATATTTCTATTTAGCAGGTTATGATGACCGCCAAGCTAATGGAGAATCACAAAAACAATTATCGAAAGAATTTGTTAGAGAATGGTTAATCGCCAACGGTTTTCAAGGAAAAGAAGGACAAAGCGTTCCTGAAATGTCTGATGAATGGGTAAATCAAATTTCAGAAAGATATATTGAGTTGTTTGAAAAAGTAACAGGTAAGAAATTTGAAAAAGATTATTCAGAAGATATTTTAGGCAGAGTTGAATCTAACGTTAATACATATTTAACGTCAATAGCGTAATTTTACATCAATTTTAAAATCATTTATAATTTTATGGAATTTAAGGTAGAAAAAAACGAGCAGTTTGCTCTAATCGAACTTAAAGAAACTTCTCTTAACCAAGAGAATTCAGCCGACTTTGAATCAATTATTAGAAAACTTTTCAGAGAAGGTTACGGAAATATGATAGTAGAGTTTAGTTCTATTGATGAATTAGACGGATTTGGAATTTCAGTGATTCGTAAAGCCAATAAAATTTGTTTAAACGAATTAGGGCTTTTTATCATTGTAACTAAAGACCAAGCAATAATTGACCAATTAGACGGTGCAAAAATTGAAGATTTGACAGTAATGCCAACTGTTCAAGAAGCAATTGACGCTGTTTATTTGAATGAATTAGAAAATGATTTTCAATCAGACGAAGATGATGAATACGACCACGGCGAATATGGCGGAGGTGCTTCTGAAGAAGATTATTAATTTTTAGAAAGACAAACAAAAAGCCTTATCCGACGTTAGTTTGGTAAGGCTTTTAGTTTTACATCTCTGATAAATAACACTCATACTAAACATCAACCAATACTACTTTGAGTTTTCAATTAACTATCTTAGGCACAGGTTCGGCTACGCCCGTACTTACACGCAATCCGACGGCACATTATCTTCATATTGAGCAAGATGGATATTTGATTGATTGTGGAGAAGGTACACAAAATCAGCTTTTACGTTATAAATTGCGTTCTACACGATTGAAGTATATTTTCATTACTCATCTTCATGGCGACCATTATTTTGGATTAATCGGACTGATTTCTACGCTCAATATGCACCGTAGAACGGACGACCTTTGGATATTTGGACCAAAAGGTTTGGCTGAAATTATTACCATTCAATTGAAATATTCTGATGCGTGGTTAAATTTTAAAGTTCATTTTATTGAAACCGAAACAGAAAAAACGTATCAATTGTTTGAAAATGAATGTGTTACCGTAACTACAATTCCATTAGTACATCGTGTGCCATGTTGTGGATTTCTTATTAAAGAGAAAAGAGGAAAACGAAAATTAAGAAAAGAAGTGTTACCTGCCGATTTGTCGATAGATGAAATTAAAAGTTTGAAAGAAGGTTATGATATTTTAGACGAAAATGGACAATTAAAATATTCAAATGCAACATTGACGAAGCCAGAAGTTGAACCCAAAAGTTATGCTTTCTGTTCAGATACTCTTTTTCATGAACCCATCATTGAAATTGTACGAGGTGTAGATTTGCTTTATCATGAAGCCACTTTTTTAAAAGATTTAACTGCAAGAGCAACCCAAACTTGTCATTCTACGGCTGCTCAGGCAGCAGAAATAGCTGAAAGAGCCAAGGTTAAAAAGTTAGTCATTGGTCATTATTCATCAAGGTATAAAGACCTTGAACCCTTTTTGCTTGAAGCTAAAAAAATATTTGAAAATACGATTTTATCAACTGAAGGATTGACTTTAGATATATAGAAGTTTTTAATCATAAAAAGGAGGAATTCAGCGAATTCCTCCTTTTTTTTTGATTAAAAATACTTAATTAGTTAAATGTATAAATACTTAGTTCTTTGAAAAGTTCAATTTTTAGAATTTGTATATTTAAACCTGTTTTTTATTATTTTGCAAAATATTGGCATAAAATAGCCTATTTTGATTCTTTGTTGTAGGATTTTTGCAGAAATGTGTTAAGGTTTTGTTGATTTTAAATCTTGTTTGATTTTATGATTAACCCTTCGTGTAACCTTTTTTTGATTGTATTTTGATGTTTTTTATTACTATTAAATGTATTTTTAGTATTTATTTTATAAAATTTAACTTTTTATCGTTTTTATTTTTGAAATTAAAATTGTTTGTATAGTTTTATGTAGTTATTCTTGAATAAGTACAATTATTGTTTTTGCTTTTGACTCTTTCCGACCGCAGAATGAGAGTTGATAAAACAAGTACTTAATTCTGCCCTTTCTCAAAATTTATAGAGCTAAAATTTCAAATTCACGCATTATTAGATATGCTTTTACAAGCGTATCGTTTGGTTGACATTCACGGTGAAACCTCTTAATTTTTTAAGAGATAATGATATTTCAAATTTTTCTCTTCATACTGATTATTACATACCGAGCGGTCGGAGTAATGTAATAAATCAGTTTTGAAGAGACGGCAAACTAAACCCCTTCACGTATAAATGATGAGAAACTTTTACATAATATTCTTATTGCTTTTATCTTTCGTAGCTTCAGCTCAAGATAGGATTATAACAGGGATAATTAACTCGGAAAAAGATGGGTTGCTCCCTGGTGCATCAATACTTATAAAAGGAACTGTAAATGGTACAGTGACAGATGCAAATGGTAAGTTTTCAATTAAAGTGCCTGCTAATAGTAATGTTTTGAAAATAAGCACTGTCGGATATTCTACCAAAGAGATAACGATTGACAATAAAACTTTTTTTCAAATCAGTCTTGTTCCCAATAATTTAGAACTTAATGAAGTGGTTGTAACCGCCTTAGGGATTTCGAGAGAAAAGAAATCTTTGGGGTATTCTCAACAAGAACTCAAAGGAGAGGGTTTGGTGGAAGCACGTTCTAATAACATTGCGAATTCTCTTTCAGGAAAAATTGCAGGCGTAAGAATTGGCAGTAATGGTGGCCCCGGAAGTGGCTCTACCATTCAGATTCGTGGTTCTTCATCGGTATCAGGAAATAATCAGCCATTAATTGTAGTTGATGGTGTTCCTATTCAGCAACAATTTGATAAGCAATTTGGAGGAGGAATTTCAGAAGTTAATCCTGATAACATAAAAGATATTTCAGTGCTGAAAGGACCCAATGCCGCCGCACTTTATGGTTCAAGAGCCGCCAACGGGGTAATTTTGATTACAACTAAAGATGGTGCAGGAACAAAAGGTTTAGGCATTGAAATTAATACCAATTTTACGGCTGAAAGACCTTTAGTAAAACCCAATTTTCAGAATACTTATGGCGGAGGTTCTGGTTATACTACTTGGTATTCAGATGGTTGGAGTGGTGTTATTGCTCCTGATGCTTATGACCAATATCGTGCAGCTTATGGCAGTGTTTCACCGGGAAGAACTACTGGTACTGACGGTACAGATGAAAGCTGGGGAGCTCCGATGGACGGAAGATTGGTGCGTCAATGGTACACAGGAACAAATGTTGCTCCGCTAACGCCACAACCTAATAACTGGGATGAATATTGGAGTACAGGAACTACTTTGTCTAATAATGTTGCCATTTCTGGAGCAAATGAAAAGGGTAGTTTCCGTTTAAGTTTGGGCAAATTAGACCAAACGGGTTTAATGGCTTTCAATGATTTTTATAGAAATAACTTCAAACTAAATTCAAATTATAAAGTATCCAAATTCCTAACTGCTGTTGTTTCTGGTGAATATGTGAAGTCTGGAGGTAATAGAACTTACCAAAATGGAGACCAATTTATTTGGTCGCATAGACACGTTTCTTGGGACCAATTGGCTAATTGGGCAGACTATTCTGCTGTACATATTCAAAGAGCTGTTGCAGGAAAATTGCCCGATACTGACCCTGCTAACTGGCAACATACTTTCTTTACCAATCCATTTTATTTAAGTGAAAAATTGCCTTATACCAATGATAAAGACCGTTTGGTTGGCAATATCGCTTTGAATTTTACTATTATGCCCTCTTTAAAATTGATGATGCGAAGTGGTACAGATATGTGGTCGGATACGAGAGTAAACATTGTCAATTTCGAGCGTGTAAGGAATGGAAACTTAACACCGGGGAGATATTCTGAAGAAGTATTGCGTCGTCAGGAAACAAACCACGATGTTTTACTTTCTTACGACAAAGCCATCACGAATGATTTAAGTATTGTGGCTTCGGCTGGAGCAGCTCAAAGAACCAATATGTACAAACGTAACTATGCTTACGTGGGTGAGTTGGTGGTAGATAAGGTGTATAATTTGGCAAATTCAAATCCAAGTCAAAACACAATTGAAAGTAGAATTGAGAAAGCAGAGGTACAAAGTGTTTATGGTTCGTTTCAATTTGGCTATTTGAATGCTCTTTTCTTAGATGTTACTGCTCGTAATGACTGGTCAAGTACATTGCCTTCTAATGCACGTTCTTATTTCTATCCTTCGGTTTCAGCGAGTGCCGTTTTGTCGGATTTAATTGATTATCCAAAAGAAATTGTTTCGTATGCAAAAGTAAGAGGTAGTTGGGCTCAAGTTGGTAACGATGCCGACCCTTATCAATTGCTTCAAACTTTCCGTTCTGGCGGTTCTTGGAACAGTTCATTGCCAGAATATTATGAAAACTTAACCATTTCTAATGCTACTTTAAAACCAGAAATCACAACGGGTATCGAAGCAGGAATCGACTTAAAATTCTTCAAAAATAAATTTGGTCTTGACCTGACATATTATTTACAATCTACTCAAAATCAGATTCTTGGTGTTGAAATTTCAAAAGCAAGTGGTTATGATAAACGTATTTTGAATGCTGGTAAAATTACCAATCAAGGTATTGAAGCAACACTTTCTGGAAAAATATTGGAATCGGCAAGAGGTTTTAAATGGGATTTAGCCCTGAATTTCTCAAAAAACAAAAACCAAGTGGTTGAATTAGCCGAAGGATTGACTACTTACACCTTGCAAGAAAGAAGAGGATTAACCTCAATTGCACAAGTAGGAATGCCTTATGGTTCTTTGTTCGGAATTGGTTTTAAACACGCTCCAGACGGGCAAATTGTGTATCAAAATGGACTTCCTGTGGTAGAATCTACGCCAAGAGTGCTTGGGAATATTCAACCAGATTGGATGGGAGGGATGAACAATACATTCTCATACAAAAACTTTGTTTTATCTGCTTTGATTGACGTAAAAATGGGCGGAGATATTTTTGACGAAGGAACTGGTACTGCTCGTTGGACAGGTCAATATGCCGAAACTGCTCTTGGTCGTGAAGAAGGTATCATCGGAAAAGGTGTCATGAATGTTGGTACTACTGAAAATCCACAATATGTTCCGAATGATGTAATTGTAGCAACCAACCAACTAATTGGCTATAATAATCCACGTCGCTATCACGAAGCTGCCATATTTGATGCTTCGTTTGTGAAGTTGAGAGAAGTTTCTTTTGGCTATAACATTCCAAAAACTTTCTTGAGAAGCATCGGAATACAAAATGCTAAAATTTCAATAGTGGGTAGAAACTTGGCAATTTTATTCAAGAATACACCACACATCGACCCAGAAGTTGACCGTTTTGGGGCAAATCAACAAGGTTTTGCTTATGGAGAATTACCCAATTCAAGAAGTATTGGGGCGAATCTCTCAATTGGTTTCTAAAAATCAATTACAATTAAAGCATAACATTAACCTTAAATTTTGAAAGATATGAAATTATATAAAACGATATATTCATTTTTAGCCATTGGAAGTTTGTTGTTGCTGAATGCTTGTACCAGCAAATTTGACGAACTCAATACCGACCCCAATAACCCAACTGCAATAGGTTCTCAATATCTTTTTCCGTATGCCGTAGAGAAATCGGTTGATAGATATTGGGGAGGAAATACCCGTTTTGAACGGCTCAATTTAGACGGTGCAATGCTCTGGATTCAGTATTTAGCCAGAAATATTTATTCAAACGAAGGTGATAATTATGGAATAACGCCAACTTTTTACAACAATACATGGAAGTCGCTTTATAATGATGGTTTGGTAAATTTTCAAAGAATTATCACCGAATCAAGCACAACAGGCAAAACACCAAACAAAAATTATGAAGGGGCAGCCATCGTGATGCGTACTTGGGTTTTTTCTTTATTGACAGATATGTACGGGGCAATTCCATACACAGATGCCCTCAAAGGAACGGATACTTCGCCCGTTTATACGCCAACGTATGATTCGATGGACAAGGTTTATGAAAATTTGTTAAATGACTTGAAATTGGCAAACGAGAAACTGACTGTCGGAGGACCAAGTATTACAGGCGATATTATTTATAGTGGCGATATTTTGAAATGGAAGAAATTTGCTAACTCTCTCAGACTTCGTTTAGCGAACAGACAAGCTGCCAAAAAGTCGGCTGAATCACGTGCCATCATGCGTGAAATCTTAGCAGACCCTGTGAAATTCCCAATTTTTACAAGCAATTCCGACAATGCTCTTTTGGCAAATACCATTACAAGACCAAGCAATAATGAATGGCACGAAGTAATGATTATTGGTAGCAGAACTGACTGGAATATTAGTAAAACATTGGTCGATAAATTATCAGGATTGAATGATACTCGTCTGGGAGTTTTCGCCAACAAAAATAAGTCGAATGCTTATGAAGGTGTACCCAATGGGCTTCCAGATGCCATTGCAACCACTTATTTGAGTACAGGGTCGGTTTTGGGAGATTATTTTACCAGAGCCAATACACCAAGTGTTATTATGACTTACAGTGAATTGCAACTCATTTTGGCAGAAGCTGCTTTCGATGGTGACATTACAGGAACGGCTGATGATTATTTCAAAAAAGGTATTGATGCGTCGTTTGCACAATATAGTTTAAGCACTCCAACAGACTATCTAAAAACCGTTGGAACAATTTCCAAAGAAAAAATTATTGAGCAAAAGTGGATTGCCCTTTTCGGACAAGGAGTGGAGGCTTGGACGGAATTTAGAAGAACAGGCTTTCCTAAATTTTCTGCAAGAGACCCACGTGCAGTATTTGAAAATGACGGAATTGTACCGACTCGCTTGCCGTATCCAACCACTGAATATTCGTTGAACAAAGCAAAACTTGATGAAGGAATTAAATTGATTGGTACGGATAATATGAAAGCGAAACTTTGGTGGACAGAGTAGCGATGTGTTTCCCGATTGCTACTCATTATTTTAACTTAAACGATTCCAATTATGAAAAAAATACTATATATCTGTTTCCTTTTTATCGCTTTTATTACGGTTTCTTGTAAAGTTGACGACCCTTTCGTGGATAGAGTTGTAGCTCCTGTTTTGGTAATTTTTGAAGATGCCGCAGGTAAAACTTCTGGCTTAACAACAGAGCCATCAATTAGTTCTTCGGCTTCGGTGGATGCTTCCATTACTGTTCGATTATTGGAATTGAATAAAGACGGGTTACTTGATTATAAAGTAGGTATAGACAGTATTCCTGCCAAAGCAATTCCTGTTACTTTCAAACTACGTAGCGGAGCAAAAATCTCAGATGTAACAACGGATGACAAAGGACGTTCAACGCTAAAAATTGCGTGGAAATCACTCGGGATTACTGCTCCAGTAGCAGGTTCGTCGGTGGCATTAAGTTGCTCTGGAACTTATAAAGACATATCATTTACAAAGTATTTTCGCTTAACAGCAACAAAATAATCTTATCAAACAAAACTAATAAATTCGATGAAAAACCTTATTAACAGACGCAATCTTCTTAAATCAAGCTTAATGACCATTAGTGGTATGGCATTAGCTCCACATATTTCAATGGGTGCTTTTCCAGAAGCTCCCGTAAGAATAGACTCACAAAATAGACTTTATTATAGTCCACTTGTTAGAGAGCATTTTTTAGATGAAAGACCCAATGTAAGTGCCATGTTGGCACGTTTAAATGCTAACGAAAATCCTTATGGCCCACCTTCAAGTACGCAAAAAGCCGTAGCCGAATCTGTGATGGGTGGAAACAGATATTCTTGGAAAGAATTAGCCACTTTAGTTGATAAATTATCGAAGAAAGAAGGCGTAACCCCAAACCACATTATGATGGGGCCGGGTTCTTCTGATTTACTCGAAAAAGTAGCGTTAGTATTATTCATGAAAGGAGGAAATGTTGTTTCTGCCGACCCAACTTATATGTCATTGATAAAAGTGGCTGAGTCTGTTGGGGCAACTTGGAAGGCAATTCCTTGTAAAAGTGACTGGTCGCATGACCTTCCTGCTATGGAAGCCGCTATTGATAAAGACACCAAAATGGTTTATATCTGTAATCCAAATAACCCAGTTGGTAGCATTACGGCAGGAAAAGATTTGTTAGATTTTTGTTCAAGAGTTTCAGAAAAAGTACCTGTATTTATCGACGAAGCCTATCTTGAATTAGCCGAAGGAACAGGAACAGAATCTATGGTTTCTCTTTTAGCTCAAAAGAAAAATGTCATCATTGCTCGTACATTCTCAAAAATCATGGGTATGGCTGGGCTTCGTGTTGGTTATGCCGTAGCTCAACCAGAATTTTTAGATAAAATTCAAAAAATTACACGTGGAGGAATGGGAATTTCTCATACGTCAATTTTAGGAGCAATTGCCAGTTTTGAAGACAAGGAGTTTCAAGCAATGACTAAAAAACTCAATACCGAGTGTAAAGAATATTTGTATGAAAATCTTAAAAAGATGAACTACAAATATATTCCATCTTATACCAATTTTGTGATTTTTCCAATCAATATTCCGGGAAAGGATTTCTTGGCTAAAATGACTGCTAAAGGCGTTATGGTCAGGGCTTTTGATATTCAAAATAAACCTTGGTGTAGAGTAAGTATGGGAACAATGGAGGAAATGAAATTATTTGTAAAATCATTAGGCGAATTGTCATAATTATCAATGATTTTATTATTTGGAGTTGTGTAAACCTCTTATAATTAATTTGTTATAAGTATTAGGAATAATTTGACATTATATATATTGGGATAATGTTGTTTAGATTAGACAACTTTCAAAAAAGTTGTCTAATCTAATTCCAATACGTCATGTCGTTGTCTATAAACGGATTGGGGGTTGCCAAAAAGGAACTATGTAATCTATTGGTTTTTAGTAGTTTACTTATTCGCTTTTTCGCAAATCGCTTTTCGCTTAGTATAGTTGATTGTTGACTTTTGCACAGCTCCTCACATTTTAGAGTTTAGATTTTCAAATTCACTTCATTACAATAAAAAATTATGGTTGAGGCATTACAAAAAACGCTTATCCTCCTCCTTTTAATCGGAATAGGGTTTGCACTTAGAGGTAAAATCAAGAACAAAACAGAAATAAACGGGGTGAAAGAAATAATCTTGTCAATTGCTTTGCCTTCAACGGTATTCATAGCATTGATGGGCATTAAAATTAGTTTATCGCTTTTAATTTATCCAATTCTAATTCTTGCATTTAACTTTTTTATCTTTTTATCAGCTCCTTACTTTTTGCCAATTTTTGGTATCGACAAAGACAGCACTTCTGGAAGAACCTTAACGATGCTTTTGCCCTCATTAGCTCCAGGTTTATCAAGTTTTCCTTTTATAAATGAATTTTTAGGGGACGAATCTTTAGCTTTAGCGGCTATGGGAGATGTAGGAAATAAATTTTTCGCCTTGAATTTCCTGTATTTTGTAGCCCTAAAAATGTATTTGAAAAACAATAGAGAAGAGGAAGTTCAAGAAAGCGGAAAGGTGAAAAGCCTTTTATTGAGCTTGGTAAAAGAACCCATAAATATCATTATGTTATTGGCAATCGTATTTCTTTCAGTAGGATTAAATATGACTTCGTTGCCAACGGTTGTTTCAGAATTGTTTAACCGTGCCAGCAGTTTGATGACTCCTTTGGTTTTGATTTACATTGGTTTAGCCGTCCAATTCAAAGAGGGGAAAATTAAATTGGTAAGTTCAATTTTGTTATTCAGAGCAGGAATTACACTTTTATTTAGTGTTTTTATCATAAATGTATTCAATATAAGTAACCCAAACCTCATCCTTTTAGCTGTGGTAGTGCCGTTGAGTTCTTGTAGTTTTTGGCCTTTTGCCCATATTTCGGCAATTAATCTAAAAGAAGATGACAAAAACTTACCAAAAGAAAGAAGAACTTTTGACTTGAATTTGGCGGTACTCATTTTAGCTTTTTCTTTACCACTTTCAACAATTTTGGTCATGGGAATTTTGGCATCAGGTCAATTTTTTGCCAATACAAGCACATTATTGATGTTTGGGTTTTTATTAACAGGTTTGGGGCTTGCTCCTCATTTGTTTAAAAAGCGTTCATTCAAATTTTCAAAAGCGTAGGATTTAATCTACTTTGGTAATCTTTCAAAAGCCGTAGGCTTGCTTCATCTTGTAGCCCCGAAATTCATTTCGGGGTTAAAATGACATAACAATCCATTGAATTCCGTAGGAACGGTTCATCTAAGCAAACCTTTAAATATTCCGCTATTTCCTCGAAATAAATTTCGGGGCTACAAAATTTACCGAACCTACGGCTCTTTTAGGGCAAGTTTTAAAGTGCCAAAGTGTTACCTCACCAAACTAATCCAACCTTTAAATTCTCTTTGGGTAAATTTAAGTTGATAGAAATAATCAGCAGAGGCTAAATCACCGCCTGTCCATTTAAAATTTTTGTCTGAAGACTTATAAACGGAACTTCCCCAACGATTGAAAATTTCAATCGACTCAAATTGTTCTAAACATGAATTCTCTGGTAAATCCAAGGAAAAATAATCATTTTTCCCGTCTCCATTTGGCGTAAAAACATTAGCAGGTTTAAAGGTTTCAAAATTAACAACCTTATTTTTCAAGGTAATATTTACGGCAACAGTATCGTATTTGTCAATATTACAAGAATTATTTTCTACGATGAAATCAATTTTGTAACTCATCAATTCTTTGCCTTGCAACAAACTACAATCAGGTTTCCACGAAAAAGGGTTTACAATTTTTATATTTCCCGATTTATCAGTCCAGCTCATTCCATTAGCTTTTAAATCAAAGCCATTGGGTACGGCAAATAGTCTGATAATGGTTTTTGGGTCAATTTCTTCGCCAATTACATCAAATAAAATGGCTTGAGGTTCTGTGCCATTTAGTGTTATATCAATGGTATTATTCGGTAAACTTGTATAAACTGTTGGCGGGGGGATTTGGGGGCTGAGAGTTTTTAGATTTACAGAAATACTATCTCTTAAATTTCTTCCACATCGCTTATCAATCACAATAAAGTCCACGATGTAATCAGTAGTGCGTTTCAAATCACAAATTGGCGTCCACGTAAAAGGACTGGTTAATTTTCCAACGCCCGACCCGCCAGCAAATGACATTCCTGCTTGAGATAAATTAAAACCTCTTCCTGTGGCAATAATGGTAATGCTGTCATTATCAAGGTCATTTCCGAACAGATTAAATTTTAATGTATTCCCAAGTAATGTTTCTGCTCTTTGATTTAACAAATCTGAAATAATAGTTGGGCGTGCATTTGGTTTGGGTTCAATCAATACTTTTAATCTCAAGGTTGACGAAAGTGGTTGTGGACATCCATTATCAGTAACGATAATGTCAAAAAGTAATGGTTTCCCATCGGTAGATTCTGTGCATTCATCAAAACAGATTTCAGACCTTAATGTGTCTTTGGGACTTGAATTTGATAAATTAGAAGGCGATAATGTGGGATTGTATTTTGAATTAACAGCAACAACCTTCATGGAAATAGACTGATTCAAATCTCGGTCGTTTCCCATCAAGGACAAACATTTCTTTTCGCCGTATTTTATCGTAATGGTACTTTCTGATTTATAAAATTCGGTTTTCCCTTTCTCTCTAAACAAAGCTACGGGGGCATTATTAGTGGGACAGTCTAAAGATTTGAGCTGAAAATCTCTTCTAACTTCTCCAATTTTCACGCCTTTTCTATATTCTTCTACCAAAACACAAAAAACATATAAGCCTTCTTTATCAACTGTAACCGTTAATTGCCCCGTTCGTGGATTGACCGCTAAGGGTTGTGGGCCTCCCATGACATTGCCAAGACTAAAACCATTGCCCCAAGCTACCAGAGGATAATTACTACTACCACGTGGAAGAGCAGGATTAGGGAAATCTTTATTACTATAACCGTTTAAAGGTGTCACTAAGCTATATACTAAACTATCGCTATCGGCATCGGTTGCTCCAAATTCAAAAGTAAATGGACGATTTAGACAAATATAATCTCCTTTCAAAGTTGTGAAAGAAGGAGAAGAGTTTACAAAAGCTACGCCATCTTTTTTCAGAGCTGGAAAAGATAAGTAAAATACAGATGCGGCTTCTTGAGGTAAAACAATGTTTGAAATAATATTATTTCTGCAACAACGTTCCCAAACGATATAATACCCTTGAGCATCAGCAAAGTCGTCTGGATTTAGATAAATTAAACTTGAATATTGTAATAAACGAGTTTGCACCTGATTGCTTTGTGTACAGGTTGGGTTTGTATATTGGATAAGATTGCTACTAACAAGTGGCACAATCACATAGCCCATTAAAAAATTATCTCTTTTCCTGAAAATACCTAAAGTTAAGTTTTGGTCAATAGCTCCAGTCGAACCATTGATGTTATCAAAATAAAGATTCAGATTAAGCCGATGAGAGGCATTCGTTTGGTTTTTTAAAGCCAATAATTCAATTTCACCTCCAACGATATGCGTCGCATATAATGACGGTGCGTATATAATTGCAAGCAATATAATTAGGTAAAATTTTCTCATAGTGTTTTAATTTAAAGACCATTTTTTAAGTAAAAAGGTTGTCTTAATCGCTAATTTTTTCTGGACGTTTAGACACGCCACGAACTTTCCATTTTTCGCCATAAATTGAACTGAAAGTTATTTCCATTTCGATTTTATTATTCAAAAATAGGTCATATAATTTTTGTGCTTTTTCTTCTGAGTTTTTAGTAGAAACTACCCATAAGGTTTTTCCTGCCGTAAATAACATATCTTCCGAAATATTAGAATAGTTCAATGACAAGGTACTGTCAATCTTTGTATATTCATTTTGAAAAAAATCGGGTAAATCTTGATGTTCATATTTTTTGCCCATATAGTACGTATTAACTTCATCGATAAAGGCAGGGCCAAGTCCTTCATTCAAGACTAAAACCTCAAATCGGTCATGGTCAAATGAGTACATTACTCTGATATAAGGCATTACAGCGGCATTTTGCTGTTTTTTCATCAAATGTGTTTGATAAAGGTAAATAGCCATTGTGGTTAAACTAATCAAAATAGCTGATATAGAAACGATTTTGTCTGAGTTCCAAAATTTAGGTTTAAGATTCATATTCGAGGAAATTAGAAACGATAACATTAAACAAGTTCTTTATCAAAATAACAAGATATTTTTCATATTCTATGGCTAATTTCTACTTTTTTGAATGAAGTTATTACTATTCTAATTTGATTTAGTTGACTATGGGTGTAAGTATAAATTACTATATGGTTATCTTTTGTTTAATTTTTATTTAGTAAATAGAATGAATAAGTGTTAAGTTTTTTCCTTTTTCTGAAAAAAAATATTCATTAACCAAGAAAATGCTTTTTATTTTAAAATGAGTTTATGAAAACGTATTTTTGTAAGGAATTTTGATGTAATCGTAAATTTTTGATGTGAAAAATAATTATCTTTAAAGGATTTTTTGTGAAAGTGTTTTTTTTAGGTTTTTGTAAGAGAATTCTCATAATTGTATCTAACCAAGATTAAATTTTACAAAATATTGAAAATGTATAATTCCAATGATTATTCGGCAAAAGTCTATTTTTTCCAAAGAATTTCTTGTATATATTTGTAACAGCAAAATAGAAAGTAAATGCTTTTGAGAAATCCAATACTTTGAAATTTCGTTTTTGTTAAATTTTTACCTGATTTATAACATAATTATTAAATAAGTTATAAATCTATAATATTTCCCACTATCATAAAGTAGAATTATTTGATAAGAGAAATCTTATTAACTGGAAAGTTCGGATGGCAATCAGCATTTAACGATTGCTCTGTAAAAGCCAAAAATTAATACCATGACTAATTTCGACAATAAAGGGTTGTATCGCAAAGAATTTGAACACGATGCTTGTGGAATCGGTTTCGTTGCGAACATGAAAGGGCGAAAGTCGCACAAAGTTGTAACTGACGCTATTCAAATGCTTATTCGCATGGACCACCGTGGTGCCTGCGGTTGTGACCCTAATTCAGGTGACGGAGCAGGGATTCTTCTTCAAATTCCTCATGAATTTTTCTTAGAAGAGTGTACTCAATTAGGAATTGATTTACCTGCCGCTGGTGAGTATGGCGTAGGTATGACCTTTTTCCCTAAAGATGCGGCTACTCGTGAGGAGTGTAAAGAAATTATTACTCGTAAAGCTAAGAAATTAGGTTTAGAGATTCTTGGATACCGTGTTGTACCATGTACAAATATCGAAATTCAAGGAGCTGAATCGGGTAATACTGAACCTCAAATGGAACAACTTTTCATCAAACGCCCTGCAACGGTTACTGATGAAATGACTTTTGAGCGTAAACTTTATGTATTCCGTCAAGTTACTGCCCGAATCATTAACGAAACTGTCAAAGGTGTAGATAATAAATTCTATTTTGGTTCTTTGTCGGCACACACCATTATTTATAAAGGTATGTTGACGACCATGCAAGTTCCGGGATATTTTGATGATTTGAAACGTGAAGAATTTACTTCTGCTTTAGCAATTGTTCACTCTCGTTTCTCGACAAATACCTTCCCAGAATGGCGTTTGGCTCAACCTTTCCGTTTTATCGGACATAATGGTGAAATTAATACGGTAAAAGGAAACTCTGCGTGGATGCAAGCTCAATCAGCTTTGTTTGAGTCTGAATTTTTCACAAAAGAAGAAATGGAAATGATTTTACCAGTTGCTCAATTGGGACAATCAGATTCAGCCGTTTTGGATAATGCCATCGAATTGTTGTACATGAGTGGACGCTCGCTTCCACACGTGATGATGATGTTGATTCCAGAAGCATGGGACGGCAACGAGCAGATGGAACAATACAAAAAGGATTTTTACGAGTATCACGCTGCCATGATGGAGCCTTGGGATGGTCCAGCTTCTATTTCGTTTACTGACGGAAAAATCATTGGGGCTACTTTAGATAGAAATGGTTTACGTCCATCAAGATACTGGGTTACTGACGATGATTTCGTAATCATGGCTTCTGAAGCAGGTGTTTTGGATATTGACCCTGCTAAAATCGTATCAAAAGGTCGTTTACAACCTGGTAAAATGTTCGTTGTGGACATGGAAGCTGGTCGTATTATTCCAGATACAGAATTAAAAGAAAAAATCTGTCAACAACAGCCTTATGGCGAATGGTTGAAAGCCAATAAAATTAAAGTAGAAGACTTGCCAAAAGCAGGTTCTGAATACCGTGCACCGTTTGAACGTGAATTATTATTACGTCAACAAGTTTTCGGATTCACTACGGAAGATTTACGAGTTTTATTAGCTCAAATGGTTGAAACAGGGAAAGAAGCTCTTGGTTCAATGGGTGTTGATACGCCTTTGGCTATTCTTTCTGACCAAGCTCAACATTTATCATATTATTTCAAGCAATTATTTGCACAAGTTACCAACCCACCGATTGACTCAATCCGTGAGCGTACTGTCATGTCATTGCTTTCTGATATTGGTGGTTTGAGAAACTTATTAAAAGAATCTCCAGAACACTGTCGCCAGATTGAAATTCGTCAGCCAGTTTTAACAAACGCTGAAATTGAGAAAATTCGTTGGATAGACCATAAAAACTTCCAAACTAAATCAATCCATACAACTTTCCGTGCCAATGGAAAAGCAGGTGAATTGAAAAGAGCTTTGGATAGAATTTGTCAATATTCAGAAGATGCCGTTGATGATGGATACGCAATTATCTTATTGACTGACCGTGGTGTTGATTCATCACACGCTCCGATTCCTTCATTATTAGCAGTTGCCGCAGTTCATCACCATTTGATTCGTCAAGGAAAGAGAGCTCAAGTTGGTTTAATTGTTGAAGCAGGAGACGTTTGGGAAACACATCAATTTGCAACTTTGATTGGTTTTGGTGCATCAGCGGTGAATCCGTACATGGCATTCGAAACAATTAATGGAATGAAAGAAAAAGGCATTCTTCAAGTTGATTATCCTTACGAAAAATTACAAGCCAATTATATCAAAGCCGTTAATGGTGAATTGTTGAAAATTTTCTCTAAAATGGGTATTTCAACGCTTCAATCTTACCAAGGAGCTCAAATATTTGAAATTGTTGGTTTAAGTAAAGAAGTAGTTGATACGTATTTCTCAGGAGCAATTTCAAGAATTGGGGGTATTGATTTGGAAGGTATCGCTAAAGAAGCCTTAATCAAACACAAAAACGGTTATCCAGAAGTACCAGTAGCAAATCCTAAATTGGAAGTTGGGGGTATTTATCAATGGAAACAACGTGGAGAAGCTCACTTATTTAATCCTGAGACAATTCACTTGTTGCAACAATCGACAAAATCGAATAGTTACGCTCAGTATAAAAAATATTCAAAAATCATTGATGACCAAGCTGAAAGAGCATTAACCCTTCGTGGATTATTGAAATTCAAAAAAGGAAAACCAATTGATATTAGCGAAGTAGAACCAATTGAAAATATCTTCAAACGTTTTGCAACGGGTGCGATGTCTTTCGGTTCAATTTCTTACGAAGCACACACAACTTTAGCTATTGCGATGAACCGCATTGGTGGTAAATCAAACTCTGGAGAAGGTGGAGAAGACCCAATCCGTTTTGATAAATTGCCGAATGGAGATTGGTTAAATTCTGCTATTAAACAAGTAGCTTCTGGACGTTTTGGGGTAACTTCTCATTATTTGAGTAATGCCAACGAACTCCAAATTAAAATGGCTCAGGGGGCAAAACCGGGAGAAGGTGGACAATTACCAGGACATAAAGTTGATGACTGGATTGGTAAAACTCGTCACTCAACACCGGGTGTAGGTTTGATTTCTCCTCCTCCTCACCACGATATTTATTCAATTGAAGATTTAGCACAATTAATCTTTGACTTGAAAAACGCTAACCGTGCGGCTCGTATTTCGGTAAAATTAGTATCAGAAGCAGGTGTAGGAACGATTGCAGCGGGTGTGGCAAAAGCTCACGCAGACCATATCTTAATCGCAGGACATGATGGAGGAACGGGTGCATCACCACTTTCATCAATTCGTCACGCTGGTTTACCTTGGGAACTTGGTTTAGCAGAAGCACACCAAACGTTGGTAAGAAATAAATTGCGTGGACGTGTAACGGTACAAACGGACGGACAAATCAGAACAGGTAAAGACCTTGCAGTAGCAGCTCTTTTAGGTGCTGAGGAATTTGGAGTTGCAACAGCGGCTTTAGTAACTGCTGGTTGTATCATGATGCGTAAATGTCACGTAAATACTTGTCCAGTAGGTGTGGCGACGCAAGACCCACGTTTGCGTGCCATGTACACAGGTGAAGCTGACCACGTAGTAAATTTATTTACTTTCTTGGCAACTGAATTGCGTGAAATCATGGCTGAATTAGGTTTCAGAACTGTAAATGAAATGGTTGGGCAGTCGGATAGATTGGAAATGAAAGAAGCTTTGAGCAACTGGAAATTGAAAAACTTAGACTTAGCACCAATTTTATACAAGCAACCAATGGATTTGGATGTAGCTCTTTATAAGCAAGAAGACCAAGACCACGGATTGCAAGACCAAATTGACTGGCAGTTATTAGATATTGCAAAACCTGCTCTTGAAAATGGCTCTAAAGTTTCGGCAGAATTGAACGTAATCAATGTGAATCGTACAATTGGTACGATGTTATCAAACGAAATCACGAAGAAATACGGTGCAAAAGGTTTACCAAACGATACTATTAACATCAAGTTTAAAGGTACGGCTGGACAATCTTTCGGGGCATTCTCTGTAAATGGTATTACATTTGAATTAGAAGGTGATTCTAATGACTATATCGGAAAAGGACTTTGTGGTGCTAAATTGATTGTTTATCCTGACAAAAAAGCAACTTTCAATCCTTCTGAAAACTCAGTAGTTGGTAACGTTTCATTCTACGGGGCAACTTCTGGAGAGGCTTATTTGAGAGGTATGGCAGGTGAGCGTTTCTGTGTAAGAAACTCTGGTGCAAAAGTAGTAGTAGAAGGTGTTGGTGACCACGGTTGCGAATACATGACAGGAGGTTTAGTGGTTATCTTAGGTGAAACTGGACGAAACTTTGGTGCAGGTATGTCGGGTGGAGTTGCTTATATCTGGGATAAAAACAAAGACTTTGCTCCTAAATTGAATGGTGAAATGGTAGCGATTGAAGAATTGACAGTTGAAGATGAAAATATCTTGAAATTGTACGTTTCTCAACACTTACAATACACAGACTCAGACGTTGCGAAAAATGTCTTAGATAATTGGACGGCTATTTTACCGCAATTTATCAAAGTAATGCCACAAGATTTCAAGAAAGCATTGTCTTCAAGAAATATCAGCGTTGCGGAGGTTTTGGAAGATAAAAACGTTGTTTACAAAGATATTCAAGTGGAAATCGCACATTAAGATTATTATTGTAATTTAGAATCTAAATTCAAACTCTTTTTATTATGCAATATATCGTAAATAATAAAGGAAAAAATACAGCAGTAATCATTCCAATTAAAGAATGGGATGAGTTGCAACGGATTAAGAAAAAATTACAAATATTTGATAATCTTGATAATGCTTTACAAGAAGTAAAAGACGTAAAAGCTGGTAAAAGAACAGAAGGAAGAAGTTTAGAAGATTTTTTAAATGAAAACTAAGGTAATTACTACTGATGATTTTGAAAAATCTGCTAAACCTCTTTTGAAAAGATATGCTTCTTTAAAATCAGAACTTCAAAAACTATCTAATGATTTAAAAGAAAACCCTACTTTAGGAGTATCTCTTGGAAGTGGAGTTTACAAAATAAGGCTTGCGATAAAAAGTAAAGGAAAAGGTAAAAGCGGTGGAGCAAGAGTTATTACTTATTTTGATTTAGAGGTTTTGGTAGAAACTGAAACAAAAGAAGAGTATAATCGAGTCTTTTTGTTAGAAATATATGATAAATCTGAAACCGATTCTATTTCGGCAAAAGATATTGAAAAATTGACAAATAGACGTTTGGATTAATTATAATTCTAATCACATTAAATCTCTTCGATAAATACTATCATATTTATTGAAATATAAAATCCGAATTAAATAAAATGGGAAAACCAACAGGATTTTTAGAAGTAACAAGAGAAACTCCTAAGAAAAGACCCGTCGCTGAACGTGTCCAAGACTATAAAGAAATAGATATTGATTTTGAAGCAGGAAAAGTAAAAGACCAAGCAAGCCGTTGTATGGATTGTGGCGTTCCTTTCTGTCATAATGGTTGTCCACTCGGAAACATTATTCCTGAATTTAATGATGCCGTTTATGACCAAAACTGGGCTTATGCGTATGAGATTTTATCTTCTACTAATAACTTCCCTGAGTTTACAGGTCGTATTTGTCCAGCACCTTGCGAGTCAGCTTGTGTGTTAGGTATCAATAAACCGCCCGTTACAATTGAATATATTGAGAAATCAATCATTGAATATGCTTTCGGAAATGGTTTAGTTAAACCAAATATTCCATCAAAACGCACTGGTAAAACAGTGGCAGTTATTGGTGGAGGTCCTGCGGGAATGGCTGCTGCGGCTCAATTAAACAAAGCAGGGCATACAGTAACTGTTTTTGAACGTGCTGATAAAATTGGTGGATTGTTACGTTATGGTATTCCAGATTTCAAATTAGAAAAATGGGTTGTTCAACGTCGTGTTGAAGTAATGGAGCAAGAAGGAATTGTTTTCAAAACAAATACTAACGTAGGAAAAGACATTAAAGCAGATGATTTATTAGACGAATTTGATGCAGTAGTGCTTTCTGGTGGTTCAACTGTGCCGAGAACTTTACCAATTCCCGGAGCGGACTTGAAAGGTGTTTATCCTGCCATGGAGTTCCTTTCTCAACAAAATAAAAGAGTTGCTGGCATCGACCGTGTTGTTAATCATGCAGGACAATCATATCCAATGGGAGAAATTTACGCAACAGATAAAAATGTTGTCGTTATTGGTGGTGGAGATACAGGTTCTGACTGCGTTGGTACGTCAAACCGTCATAAAGCAAAATCAATTACACAAGTAGAAGTAATGCCAATGCCTCCTGCTGAACGTGCTGAACAGACACCGTGGCCAAACTGGCCAATGATGTTGCGTACATCTACGTCACACGAAGAAGGAGCAAATCGTCAGTGGTCAATTGCGGTAAAAGAATTCATTGGTGATGCCGATGGAAACTTGAAAGGCTTGAAATTAGCTGATATCGTAATGGAAGTAAAAGACGGAAAAGCACAGCAAGTTCATACAAATGAACGTGAAATTCCTGTTGAATTAGCATTAATCGCCGCAGGTTTCTTGCACCCACAAAAAGAAGGTTTGTTGGCTCAATTAGAAGAAAAAGGTTTAGAATTCGACGAAAGAGGAAATGTAAAAGCAAACAATTATCAAACTTCAGTTGATAGCGTTTTTGCGGCAGGAGATATGCGTAGAGGACAATCTTTAGTAGTTTGGGCTATTTCAGAAGGTAGAGAGGCTGCACGTGCAGTTGATATTTACTTAATGGGCGAGTCAACTTTAGAAGCAAAAACTGTTTCGAGTTTTGCGGTAGCTTAATATTGAGAATTAATAGTGAATAATTAAGAATTAATAGTTAAACTCGCAATTCTTAATTATTCACTATTAATTTTTAATTATCAACTATTAACCCATCTTGCATTACCAATTTCCTATCTGCCATATTGGCTAATTCCTCATTATGCGTTACAATTACAAAAGTTTGATTGAATTTATCTCTTAAATCAAAGAAAAGCTGATGCAATTCTTGGGCATTTTTAGAATCTAAATTACCAGAAGGCTCATCGGCAAAAACGATTGTTGGCGAATTTATCAAAGCACGGGCAACGGCAGTACGTTGCTGTTCACCTCCCGACATTTGAGAAGGTAAATTATGTATTCTATCCTGTAAGCCAAGCAAAACTAATAACTCTTCAGCCTTTTCCTTTACACCCTTTTCTTTACCTCCGATATAGGCAGGCATACACACGTTTTCTAAAGCCGTAAATTCTCCTAAAAGGTTATGGAATTGAAAAATGAAGCCTAATTTCTCATTTCTAAATTTTGCTAAATCATTATTTTTTAAACTCGTAACTTCTTGGTTATCAATAAAAACTTGTCCAATATCTGGTTTGTCTAATGTGCCTGCAATGTGTAAAAGCGTACTTTTCCCGGCACCCGAAGCTCCTACGATAGATACAATTTCGCCTTGATTAATCGTTAAATCGATTCCTTTCAAAACAGTTAGACTCCCGTATGTTTTTTGTATATTTTTTATTTGTAGCATGATTAATTACAAGTTATAACTCTTTTATCAAAATCTTCCGAAAATCAATCGGATACCCCTCATATTGTAATAAAATTCGTCCCTCTGAAACCTCAATTTGTTTCCCTTCATTGACTAATTTTCCGTTTAATTCTTGTTTTACAATTCCATCTTTAGAAGTAATAATAACTTTATTCCATTCACCAAAAGGTTTTTCTGCATCTTCAAAACGTGCTGAAACAACGCTTTTCCCTGCTTCGGTTTTCTTTCCTTTTACTTCTAAAACCACGTTTTGAAGAAACACAAAATCACCCGTAGCACCTTCTTTTACTTGAAATTGTATGCCTTTTGGCCATAAAGTATCAGGCGTTGAAGTGGGTACGAGATACATAATACCACTGTTTTTCTTATTGCTTTTTCTAACTACTGACGAATCCGTATTCCATTTGTATTCAATACTTAACTGAAAATTCTTAAATGATTTTTCAGACATTAAATACCCAACTTTTTCACCATACAAACGAATCATTTTTTGTTCTGCATGAAAAACTTTTGAGGCATCTTTTTGCTTGCCAGATACAGGTTCATAAGCGTACCAACCCTTTAAATTTTTCTCATTAAATAGCTTTATTTTAGCTTGTGCATACGTTTTTGTCGCAAATGAAGTAATTACAAATAGGAGGATACACAGTTGATAATTTGATTTTTTTATCATTGTTTTAAGTTCTGTTTCTCAACAGAGAAAGATTTTATTTTTAATGTATATTTTACTAATCTTTAAAACCTAAATCCTAATCCATTATACTCAATACCAATCATCCACATTATTCTCACGCTCGATTTTCTGTTCCAAACTGTCAGGTAATTTGGCGAAAAAATCAATGCCAGTCATAACTTCCAATTCATCAATGCTGATAGTAAAGGATTTTACCAAATCTACTGAACCTTCATTGGGGAATAAAAAAGCAATGGCTTCCTCAGTGGCAGGGTCATAGATAATTTTATAAAATTTTTCAGGAACAGCAATTTGATTCATTCTACCAATAGTTGGTAAACCTTTTTTCAAAATTGGTCCTGTCACTATAATCAGTTCACCACGTTTTTTAACCCATGAGCGTACTTTATTTTCTAAATCATTCCAAATTCCTCGGTTAAAATCTGCTACTTGAGGAGCCATATTTGACATATAAAAAGTTTCATCTTGCAATTCTTTATCATGCCTAAAATCGCCTGCGGGACATAAATGACCTCTGTCATAACCCGACCGTGAATAGTCTTGCGTAACTGCCGAGCCTGTTTCTACCAAAGGGTCTGGGATAAATTCATTAGAACGACTCTCATGTCCATAAACGGCATCTTTTACTAAACGATGTAAAACCCATGAAGCAAGTTCATATTCTTCTTGATAACTCAGAATGAAGGCTTTATGATGAACAATATCTGTATTCTTTTTTGAGTAAGGGATGTATTTGGCTAAATCTGAATTCTCTTCTGAATCATCATCATCTCCCTTTTTACTTTTGAAGATATCGAAAAGCGATGTTTCTTTTTCCTCAATTTGCTCATCTACTTTTTCCTTGATTTTCTCTTTTACTTTATTGCCAATATCTTCTGCAATAGAAGAGCCGTCGTCGCTTGCAATGGTGTCGCCACGTCCTGCCCGAGTCCAAGGTTCTGGGTCATTTTTTGAAGTATTGCCAAAAACCTTGTTAAAATCATTTTTCAATGACTGCATTGGTTCTGGTTTACCAAAATAATATAAAACTATGCCTAATAAAAAAAGGAAAACTAAAAATTTGATTTTACTCATGGAGTGTCAATGAATAATTGCGTGAATAAATACTAAAATGAACGATTAAATTTAGAGACTACTAATAAAAAATAATTGTGTCATTGTGACTAATAAATACTAAAATGAACGATTAAATTTAGAGACCATAATAAAAAAATTGAGTCTTTGTGAATTAGTGGCTAATAAATACTAAAATGAACGATTAAATTTAGAGACTACTAATAAAAATAATTGTGTCTTTGTGACTTAGTGGCTAATAATAAAATACTTTTGTGATAATAAACAAAAAACATGAGCAAAAAACAAATAATTGTCGTTGGTGGTGGTGCCGCAGGATTTTTCGGAGCAATTTCTGCCGCTGAGAATAATCCCGATGCAAAAGTAATACTTCTGGAAAAGAATCGGACAGTTTTAAATAAAGTTCGTATTTCGGGTGGCGGTCGTTGTAATGTAACACACGCTTGTTTCGACAATAAACAATTAGCAAAATTTTATCCGAGAGGAGGGAGTTTTTTACGACCATTATTCAATCAATTTAATGCTCAAAGTACCGTTAATTGGTTTGAAAAACAGGGTGTTGCCTTGAAAAATGAACCCGATGGAAGAATGTTTCCAACGACTGATAATTCAGAAACGATTGCCTTATGTCTGGAACAAAAAGCTCGCAAATTAGGTGTTGATGTAAGAACGTCTTTTGGAGTGAGTTCATTGCAAATAAATGATAAACAAATTACGGGTGTTGAATTGCAGACAGGCGAAATAATGAATGCTGACGCTGTTTTAGTCACAACAGGCGGTAACCCTAATGTAGCTGGTTATCAGTGGCTTGTAGAGGTTGGTCATCATATTTTGTCGCCTGTTCCATCACTTTTTACTTTCAATGTTCCAACGTCGCAGTTTTTAGATTTAGCAGGAGTGAGTGTTCCTCACGCAACGGTAAAAGTAGCAGGTAAAAAACTATTGCAAGACGGAGCTTTATTAGTTACTCATTGGGGCTTTTCTGCTCCTGCCGTTTTAAAATTATCAGCTTGGGGAGCAAGAGAATTAGCTGATTTAGCGTATGATTTTTCAATTGTAATCAATTGGATTCCAACGATTTCAGAAAATGTAATACGTGAAACTTTTGCCCAAATTAAAAAGTCAAATCCAAAGAAATTAATCCAATCTAATCAGCAATTTGATTTACCTTCTCGACTTTGGAAGCGATTTTGTGAGCTTTCTGAGATTGATGAAAACCTCCGTTGGATAGACATTACTTCAAAGCATATCAATAAATTGATAGAAAATCTCATTAATTCTTCACATAAAGTTCAAGGGAAAACCACTTTCAAAGAAGAATTTGTCACCTGCGGAGGCGTAGATTTAGCAGAAATAAATCCAAATACAATGGAAAGTAAAATTGTAAAAGGGTTATTCTTTGCAGGAGAAGTGCTTGATATTGATGCCGTTACGGGTGGATTTAACTTTCAAGCTGCTTGGACGACTGGTTTTGTAGCGGGGAAAAATTTGTAACCCGATGCTGGGCGGCATTCCGCTTCTGCATCGGATTATAATTAGCCGATGCAGAAGCATCGGGTTACAAATCCTCCAAAAGCATTTTATACATCAAAAATGTATAAATCTTTAATTGTTACGATTTAGCCCAAGGGCGTTTAATTGGCAAAATAATCTTCTCTTTTTTAGGCTTTTCGGACTGATTATTTTCACCACTAAAAAAAGTTATCTCATCCCCAATTCTTTGGTAATCAACAACTTTATCAAAATATCTAAAATAGGATTTAAGTCTTTCTACAGATTCTTCAAATATATTTTCTTCCGAGAACTCGATAATCAAATTGTCAATTTGACCATCGGATAAAGCATAATGGTCGCAACTGAAGCACATCTCAAATGTACGAAACACTTTTCCATCCAAGTTTTTCCATACAAATACATCTCTGTAAAATGGAAGACACATCCAGCCAAAATCTAACTTTTTTGGGAATTCGCTCACGATGTTTGTAATAAATTCATAATGCTTTTTATCAATTTCAATTTCATAATCAGGTTTAATCAGTAAGTTGCCTTCTGAATCAATGAATCGATTCAACAATATTTTTTTTTGAGGTTCAAAATGAAGAGCGTAGATTTTGTAAGTGTCCATGTTTGATTGTTATAAATTTAAATAGTTTTCACATTCCTACTTTCATTATCCGTCTCAACTCGTATTTCTCGAATCACCTCCAACGAAAGTCCAGTAATCAAAGCTATAAAATTATCATCCAACCCTTGAAGAATAGCGTTTTGGGCAATTTCAACTTTGGCTTCATCTCGTCCTTCTTCTCGTTCAAGTTTTATTACTTTTCGTCTGCCTGCTTCTTGTTTCGATTCTTCCCATTCGTAAGGATTTATATTTTCATAACTAACAATTTCAACTGCTCTTTTTACACCTTCATTTTGAGTATTTATCTTAGGGTTTTCTGGGTTATGAATACTTTCATAAATTAAATCTAACCAATCACGATAGTTTTGTGGTGTATCTTCATCTTTATAGTTTGGGTTTAGATAAATCAATTCATGATTAAAAATTCTTCGTTCTACCCCTTTTAAATTTTTAGGATTTAAAGTTGAAATCAATACTTCGTCTCTATAAAATTCTCGTGTTTTTTCGTTGATTTTATATGGTGCTGTCATAACAACAATCGTATAAACGGTTTTATCTACCGAATAATCTTCGCTACTTCGTTGTTGTTCAGATATTGCTTGTAAATGGTAATGTAAGAATCGGTCAAAATTATGGTCGTACTCTACTTTTTGAATTTCAATAACTACTCTTTTTTTACTGTCTTCTGCAAAAATGTCATACTTAAAGTTTATGTTTCCTAATTTCGGTTGAAAGGCTTTTTCTGTTTCAATCTTATCAGGTTGAACGTCAATTCCAACAATATCCTTAACAAAAGCCTTAAAAACGATTTCGTCGGTAAAGGCTTTTTTGAAAAATACTTCGTTATCTAATCTGGCAATACTCATTGTTTTATTTTTTTGTAAATATAACGAAAACAGGGTGTATTTTTATAATCAGAGAAAGCTCTCAATCCTCCAACTCATCCAAAAACATTTGATAGGCTCCCTTTAATTCTTTTAACGCTTTCTCATTCCCAACCTTTTGTGCCAAAGTAATTCCTTCCTGATAAGTTGCTAATGCCAAATCATTTTCCCCCAATTCCACATACAAAGCTCCCAAATGGTAATAAGTAGCTAAATAATCAGCGTGATTTTTTACCAAATATTCAAAAATTGTTTTAGCTTCTTGTTTATCCGTTTTTAATAATTCCGTCGCTAAAGCATAATGATTGAAAGGGTCTTGTGGTTCTTCTTTTACAAATTCTCTCAAAATTTCTAATCTATTTATCATTTTAAAATTATTTTAGAAAAAATGGTATGCTTGCATACTATTTTTAAAACTTTTTATTAATATTGCATTATAAATTGAAAAATTGGTATTTAAAATGCTAAATTCAATTCTTTACAATTAAAATCTTTGTGCCTGAGTGCCATCGTGCCTTTGTGCCTAAAATAAAATACCATGAAAATTTTAGTTTGCGTAACGAGTGTACCCGATACCACAGCGAAAATATCGTTTACGGACGGAGATACCAAATTTAATAAAGCAGGCGTAACCTACATCACAGGTCCTTACGATGATTATGCACTTTCACGTGCGGTAGAATTAAAAGAAAAATTAGGCGGAACAGTTACCGTTTTAAACGTTGGAGAAGCTGATTCTGAGCAAGTTATTCGTAAATGTTTGGCAATTGGTGCAGATGATGCTATTCGTGTAAATTGTGAGCCGAAAGATTCTTATTTTACGGCGACTCAAATTGCCACAATTGCTGCTCAAGAAAATTATGATTTAATTTTAATGGGTCGTGAATCAATTGATTTTAACAGTGGCGTGGTTCATGGTTTGGTAGGAGAGATGTTAGGAATTCCTTCATTATCGCCAGTGATGAAATTAGAAATTGACGGTACAACTGCTAAAATGACTCGTGAAATTGAAGGCGGCAAAGAAGATATTGAAGCCTCATTACCATTAGTTTTAGGTTGTCAAGAACCCATTGCAGAATGGAAAATTCCTAATATGCGTGGAATTATGACGGCACGTACAAAGCCATTAAAAGTAGTTGAGCCAGTTGGAGAAGATTTGACTGTTACAGAGAAGTTTACATTACCAGCTCCAAAAGGTGCTTGTAAAATGATTGCTGCGGAAAATGCAGAAGAATTAATCGCTTTACTAAGAACCGAGGCAAAAGTTTTATAACATTTACAACATTAATGTTTTTGGAAATGGTGTTATTGTAATTTTTACTAATAACTAATAAC
Source organism: Arcicella aurantiaca (assembly GCF_003148625.1). GTDB lineage: Bacteria > Bacteroidota > Bacteroidia > Cytophagales > Spirosomataceae > Arcicella > Arcicella aurantiaca. Next base: position 114,704 of record NZ_QGGO01000011.1, read on the forward strand.
CAATAACTGATAACTAAAATCAAAATGTCAGTAATCATATTCACAGAAATAGATAATGGAGCCTTGAAAAAATCATCGCTCGAAGCCGTTTATTATGGTGTAGAAGTTGCCAAAATGAAAGGTTCAACTGCAACAGTTTTAGCTATTGGCGAAGCATCAGAAGCAGAATTAGCCAAAGCAGGTAGTTTTGGAGCTACAAAAGTGCTTCATGCCAATGACGCTCGCCTTGCAACAGGTAATATCCAAGCATATTCAGATGTATTGGCTTCAGCAGTTGCTCAAGAAGGCTCAGAAGTTGTCATTTTAGCAAAATCATCTTTAGGTGATGCCGTTGCAGCACGACTTGCAGGTAAATTGAAAGCGTCAATTGTTTCAAACGTGACTGAACTACCAGATTTATCAGGCGGATTTAAAGTTACTCGAAGCATTTACACAGGAAAAGCCTTTGCTACTGTTGAAATGAAAAGTGATAAAAAAATTATCGCTATCAAGAAAAATGCAGTTTCAGTTGTAGAATCTGGAGCATCTGCAAGTGTTGAATCATTTTCACCAGCTTTAAAGGATTCCGATTTTGCGGTTAAAGTGACAGGAACGCATAAAGCATCGAGTTCGATTTCATTGCCAGAGGCTGATTTAGTGGTTTCAGCAGGACGTGGTTTGAAAGGGCCTGAAAATTGGGGAATCGTGGAAGACCTTGCCAATGCTTTAGGTGCAGCTACGGCTTGTTCTAAGCCTGTTTCTGACCTTGATTGGAGACCTCACCACGAACACGTTGGGCAAACTGGTATCAAAGTTTCTCCAAACTTATATATTGCTGCAGGTATTTCGGGAGCAATTCAACATTTGGCAGGTGTCAATTCATCAAAAGTAATTGTTGTTATCAATAAAGACCCAGAAGCACCTTTCTTCAAAGCAGCTGATTATGGTATTGTAGGAGATGTTTTTGATATTTTACCAAGATTGACCAAAGCAGTAAAAGCTTTGTAATCCATAAGTATTCGTTAAGAATTAGGCGGTTTGCCGCTGCTATGATGTTTGGCTATGTTGCAATATCCTGATTAATAGGAAGTTCTAACGCTAATGCCCAACACCCCTACTTATTTGAAAATACTTCATCAAAATAATTAAGAAAGACCTACGATAATTTATTTCGTAGGTCTTTTCTTTTGAATCTATTGTATGAAAACTTTTTTAAAAAATTTAAGGTTTATATCTTTGTTACCAACATTCAATTATTTTAGAATATATATCAAGTGGAGAAAATAAAATTAGAAATATTAGGGTTATCACCGAGTTCGTCGCAGACAGGTTCATTTGCATTAGTTCTTGGAGAAGAATATGGACCAAGAAGGCTACCAATCATTATTGGAATGTTTGAAGCACAAGCAATTGCTATTGAAATTGAAAAGATTGAGCCAAATCGCCCGATGACGCACGATTTATTCAAGTCTTTCGCCAGAACTTTTCATTACTCTGTAAGTGAAATAACAATTACTGATATAAAAGAAGGTGTTTTCTTTGCTAAAATACACTGTTCAGACGGTATAAAAGATACCTTTGTTGATGCTCGTCCTTCTGATGCAATCGCCATTGGTTTACGTTTTAATGTACCCATTTATACTTACGAAAACGTTTTATCAGAGGCAGGAATCTCAATTAATGAAACTGGAAAAGATGATTTGTTAGAGGAATTAGAAGAAGAAGTAAAACCGCAAAAAACTTTTGCAGAACTTTTAAAAGAAAATCCTGTTGAAGTTTTAAATAATATGCTTAAAGAAGCTCTCGAAAATGAGGAGTACGAAAAAGCTGCCAAAATTCGAGATGAAATAGATAGAAGAAACTAACAAAAAAGCCAACTTTAGCGGTTGGCTTTTTTGTTAAAAAGCGTTAAGAATGATACAAAAGAGCTAAAAAAATGTAATTTTGTTATTAATATTATTTATCAAAGCCTTACTTATTGAACTATGTCCAAAATTAAAAAATTAGGCAATACTCCAAATGCAATGGTCATCATTAGTTTGACGATAGCTTTGTTTTTAATTGGTCTTTGTGGATTGTTGACACTCAATGCCAGAAAGTTGGCTGAATTAGTTAAACAAAACGTGGAAGTACAAGTTTATCTCGATAATGATTTGACAACGAGTAAGTTAGACTCTATTTTTAAACTTATTGCCAAAAAAGATTTTGTCTTAAAAAAAGACAATTCTCCACAAATTAATTTTATCTCAAAAGAAGTTGCGGCTAAACAATTTATTGAAGAATCTGGAGAAGATTATCGTAAACTTTTAGGCAACAATAATCCATTATTTAATTTATATTCTGTAAAAATTAAAGAGGAATTCTTTAATGAAGTGAAATTAAAGGAAATAAAAGCAGATTTAGAAAAGCTATCAGGTGTTCATGAGGTGGCTTATGTAGAAAATTTTGTAGATGAAGTAAATAAAAATATTTCTAAAATCTATTTAATTCTTTCCGTTTTCGTAGTATTATTATTGGTCATTATTGTGATTTTGGTAAATAATACCATAAAATTATCCCTTTATTCTCAGCGATTTTTAATCAGAAGTATGCAATTGGTTGGAGCAACTAACCAGTTTATTCGTAAGCCATTTGTAGTAAAAGGAGCATTGCAAGGATTAATAAGCGGTTTAGTTGCGTGTACCCTTTTAATTATTTTACAACAGTTAGCAGTCCAAAAAATAGAAGGTTTAGGTGTTTTACAAGAAACTTCAAAATTGATAATCCTAACGTTAGGAATATTAATTATAGGAACTTTAATAGGTATATTGAGTACATTTCAGTCGGTGGAACGATATTTGAAATTATCTCTTGATGAATTATATTGATTTTAAACAATTCTGAATTAGCAGAAATAAAAATAAAATTATGACAAATAAAGAAAAATTTCCATTCGGAAAAACAAACTATTCATTGATGTTAGCGGGAATTGCCATTATTTTAATTGGCTTTTTCGTAATGAGTCTTGATAAAGAAGAATTTGGCTTTGGATTTTTAGGTTTAACACTCGGACCAATTATCGTTTTGGCAGGCTTTGGCTTAGAGTTCTTTGCCATTTTGAAGAAATCATAAGTAGATATTAGCCATCATTCATTAGGTCATAAAAAAGGCTTCTCAAGTTTCTGAGAAGCCTTTTTTATGTCTTTTAAAGTTGAACTATTTTATTGCTGAATTTAGCTTTATAGTTATTATTTTCTTCACTGATTAACCAAATTTCGTACTTACCAGAAGGTATTTTAGCCTGCCAAATATCATAATGAAATTTAGAACTATAATACGTTTGATTTTTAAAGCAATCTTGAATATTATTTTGAATAAAAATTGCTGGAAAGATAAACGCATTATTTTCTGTTTTGAGACCAATATATTTTACAATTCCCTTATTTTGTGAGTTTATTCCAACAAATGAAACTTTTGGTCGTTTCTCTAATGAAATTGTAGTGCCAATTGACATAACTGTATCTATTTTTCCTTCAAAAAGCCCCGATTTTTGAATTGTAGCCTTTTTCAAAATCTCAAATATTGGCTTAATCTCATTGTCAGAAAGTGTGTATATCCCTAACGAGTCCACTTTTTTTATGAGATTTATCTGGTATGTTGGATGATTATAGCCAAGTTTTTCTTTGTATTTTTCTCCAAAACTAAGCAACATTGTATCTTTTTTCCAAAAATGCCCATCTAATCTAAGTTCTTGTTGTTGGCGATAAATACTTGGAATTGAGGTATAATAACTATTTAGATTGATGAAAATTCCCATCAAAAAGAAAGCATAAAACCCCCAATTGAGCTTTTGTTTTTTTTGTTCAATAAGAAATAAATAAGCTAAATATCCCACACAAGCAAAGGTTGCTCCAAATATCATGTATCTACGAGAGAGAAATTCGCCTCCATGATAAGTTTTTATCTCTACTGGACGGCTCAGTATGAGCATTAACCCTGTAATGGCTAAAAAGCCCAACCAACCGAATAATTGTAATGTTTGGGGAGATATTTTTCCTTTCTTTTCTTGAAATACTTTCCATAAAACACCAATAATTATGGAGAAAAGAAAGCATCCAAGAATAATACAAGCAACTATATCTCCATAAATGGGAATTACGTATGGATGTGGAATATTTTGAAAGAATACATTTCCGAAAAATGTTAATACGAAAATAATATTCAATAAAGGGTGCTGGAATAGAAAAGACCTATCACTCTGAATAAAAGTGTAATCAAAATTGAAATAGAATAATAAAAGAAGTGTAGCAAATATTGACCAAACAAGTAGCTCTTTTTTACGATTTTGTAGAAGTAAAATAGCAAAACCTATTGGCCAAATGGATAAACCATTCCCTGAAGTAAACATGGTTATGGTTGCCGTAATAAGGGCTACATAAAAGGAAATAGTAGAAGATTTACTTAAAAAATATACTGTAAGGAATGCAAAAAATATTATAGGTGTATTTTGGATAGCAGCAATACCCCAATTAGCATTCTCAAAGAAAGTTAAATTAAATAATAGGAGAGGAATAGGGGTGAAATATGAGATGGATAAATTTAACTTCTTAAAAAAATGAAAGAATAGATAGACTATTCCAAGTAAGAAGCAATCGCCTATAATGATTTGTGCTTTTATATTTTCACTTCCAAAAACTTCATCAATTATCACAAATACGATTCTCTCAAAGCCAAAGCGATGTTGATTTACTTGCTGAAAAAAGGCTTTACTAAAATCTAAGATATTAGTCGCAGTTTTCATTTGATACAAAGAATCTAACAAAACCCAATCGTCTTGAAAAGGAATATTGTCGGTATGTAGATGGATTACTGTGAAGAAAAATATTATTGGTAACCCGATGATTAAATAAGAGGTGATTTGTTTCCCAATTATTATTTTATTGTTTTTTAAAATCAATAAAATAATGCTTAATAAAATAATAATTTCCGCATAGATTACTGGTTGATGTGTTTTCATAAGTTATTGTAGGGTTTTAATGCAAAAAACCCTACAATTAAATTACTAATTGTAGGGTTTTGAAGTACCCGGAGCCGGAGTCGAACCGGCATGCCAGTGAAGACACTGGTGTTTGAGACCAGCGCGTCTACCAATTCCGCCATCCGGGCATTTGTTTTTCTCAAACTTGATGCAAATATAGAGGATAGATTTGGACTACACAACCTCAAAATGGTAAAAAAAGTAACTTTTATTTAACAAATTTCCTAATCTTCTGATAACTAAGGAGTTCTAAGAAAAATAAATTATTCATAACGTAAAGATTCTATTGGGTCGAGCTTTGATGCTTTGTAAGCAGGGTAAATTCCTGAGAAAAGTCCTACTGCTACACAAACAGTAATGCCTAAGGTCATCCAAACCCATGGAATTATAAAACTGGCAGAATCTCCCATGATTATTTTAGAAAATAAATTACCGATTACTATTGCCAAAATAATTCCTCCAAAGCCACCTAATAAACAAATTACGATAGCTTCCATTAGAAATTGCAATCTGATTAAAAATGGTGTTGCTCCTAATGATTTCCGAATGCCTATTTCTTGAGTTCTTTCTGTCACTGATACAAGCATAATATTCATTAAAGCAATTGCTGCACCTAAAAGCGTAATGAATCCAATTCCAAAACCTGCCATTCTAAGTATATCTGTAATGCTTTCTGATTGTTTAGCTAATGAATCTGAACGCTCGATAGAAAATGAATCAGGAAAACCAAGTTCATCTTGTCTGATGGTTCTCATTACTCCTCTTGCTTCTTCAATAACATTTTCAATATCTTTAATATTAGGTACTGATGTTACAATATCATAAGTAAGATTTCTGCCAACTGCCATTTTTCTGCCAGCTTCTAAGGGAACAAAAATAACACGGTCATCTCCTCCACCCATCATGCTTCCTTTTTTCTCTAAAAGTCCAATAACTTTCATTTTTTGACCTAAAACGGTAATTTCCTTATCAAGTGGATTGATGTTTTTATCAAATAGTTGACTTATCACATCCACGCCAATGATACAGACGTTTGTTCCTTTTTCAAGGTCGTTGCTTGAGAAAATCCTTCCTGAGTTAATTTTAAATCCTTTTATATCAAAAAAGTTTTCGTCTGTACCCATAATCCGTGTGTTAGGATTTGTTTGTTTCGACTCATACTTTACCTCTGCATTGAAAGTAACATTAATTTTAAGACCAACAATCGCTGCTTTTCCGTATTTTTCTTTGTAGAGTTTTGCTTCTCTGTAATCGATATTAGGGTATCGTTTTTCTTTTTCTCCCTGCTTTCTAATTTTATAAATATCTCTATTTCTTACGTCAAAGGCATTCGCTCCAAGTCCAGCAAAACTATTATTGACCGAACTCTGAATCCCATCAATTACCGTTAAACAACCAACCAAAGCTGTTACACCTATCGCAATAATGAGAGCCGTAAGGATTGTTCTTAATAAATTACCTTTAATTGAACGCAGAGCTTCTCTTGTATTTTCTAATATATTCATTGCTTTGTGATTTGAAATGCTTGGTCTTGAAACTTATATTCAACGAACATTTTTAAGATAATCCATTACTTCAGTGTCTTCAATGAAGTTTTGCACTATTTTTGTTTTACATTCGTTAATGTTTTTAATATTGTTAAGGGCTTTATATTTTGCCTATTTTTCGTTAACAAATTTAATTGAGTTCTTAAAAATTACTACTCCAATGAAAAGGTTAATCTTTCCGTTTATCATATTTTTCCTCATGGCTGGGCGTTTGTGGGCTTCACAAATACTTATTCCTATGGATGAATCCCAAAAAAACCATTTGAAGTCTTATGGAATTGCCTACTGGATTTTGAAAAATAATGATACTGAAGTTGAATGGCTATTAAATTATAGAGGCGGGGCATTTATGTTTCCGCAAACTCAGAAATTTGAAAATGAATTAGTTATTAGAGGAGTTAGTTATCAGGTAATTTCTGAAGGAGATGCTGCACAAATTAGAGCTGAAGTAAGTAGCCCAGATGTTAATATGGATGTTGTGAAATTGCAGAAACCACCGAGAATTGCTGTTTATTCTCCCAAAACAGTACAACCTTGGGATGATGCCGTGACTTTAGCCATGACTTATGCCGAAATCCCTTATGATTTAGTATTTGATGAGGAAGTTATGAATGGTAAATTACCTGAGTATGACTGGTTACACCTGCATCATGAAGATTTTACAGGACAAATGGGGAAATTCTGGAATCAGAGTTCACAGCCTTGGTATCAGGCACAATTGCGAGAAGACAAGAAAAATGCAGCTAAATTTGGTTTTGATAAAGTGTCAAAATTAAAATTAAATGTTGCTAAAAAAATTAAAGAATTTGTTGCAGGTGGTGGATATATGTTTGCGATGTGTACCGCCACAGATACGTATGATATTGCTTTAGCGGCAGATGGACTTGATATTGTTGATGCTTATTATGATGGAGATGGCTATGATAATGCGGCGGATTCTAAATTAGATTTTTCAAATACTTTTGCCTTTCAGAATTTTAATTTAATTTATCATCCACAAGTAATTGAGTTTTCTAATATTGAGGCTTATCCAAATGAGTCCAGACCTGTGCAAGAGGAAAATGACTTTTTTAATTTGTTTCAATTCTCGGCAAAATGGGACCCAATTCCGACAATGCTTACTCAGAACCATGAGACTACCATTCATGGGTTTATGGGACAAACTACTTCATTTAAAAAGCAAGTTTTGAAACCAGAGGTAACAGTGTTGGGAGAAAATCGCTCTTTGAATGAGGCAAGGTATATTCATGGTACATTTTTGAAAGGTTTTTTTAGTTTTTATGCAGGTCACGACCCAGAAGATTATCGACATTTTGTGAATGAAGAACCGACTGATTTAAACCTTCATCCTAATTCACCCGGTTATCGTTTAATTCTTAATAATGTACTTTTTCCAGCAGCGAAAAAGAAGAAGCAAAAAACCTAAACAAAAAGGACTCTCAAAATGATTTGAGAGTCCTTTTTTGTTAGAATAATTTTTTAATTTGCCATTTTACGTTGGCATAAATTTTCATAAAAATTTTAGGAATTATGTAATCCTGTAATACTTCTTTCAGATGATTATTGGCATTTGGTCTTGAAAGATATAAAGATTTTAAAGCGTAAAAACGGCTTAAAAAGAAATTATCTCCATATTGAATAGAATTGGCAAGCATTAAATAATAGCGAGCAATATTCTTATTTACAGTTTTATGAAATTTATAATTTAATTCGCCGTCGATACCTTTATACATTCCGATTCTATTAAAAAGAAAATCTGCATCTTGTTTTCCGTCGGTAAAGCTCATTCCACCTCCATTTTTACGATAAACCGACATGACTTCATCAATATAATAGAATTTTCCATGTTTACCCAGTAGGATGTATCTTGGAATATCTCCACTTTTTGATTCATGAAACCATTTTGGATAATGCGTCATGATACCATTTCGGAACATCACTGCGGACGTTGCCATGTACCAGATTTCATCTTCGCCAACCAAATCTTCAATGCTTGTGACAACTCGTTGAGTTTTATCATTTACATAAGAATCTGGATGTGAGCCATCTTCAAAATGGATAAGTGCATTATGGAAACACGCAACGAAATCTGCATTATTATCCAAAAAATCCACCTGTTTTTGTAGTTTAAGAGGGTTTGTCCAATAATCGTCACCATCCATTGCGGCAATGTATTGTCCCTTACAAACAGAAAGTGTTGCTAAAGTATTATTTTTTCCAAAGCCTCCTAAATTTTTAGGATGAAGCATTGGTTTAATAATTTGCGGAAATTTTTGCTGATACTCTTTAATTATTTGTGGTGTCGAATCGGGAGAAGCATCATCGCCTACTATCACTTCATATTCAAAATTAACTTGTTGATTTAGAATGCTATCAAGTGTCTGACGAATATAATTTTCATGGTTATATGTGTGTACAATTACGCTAACTTTAATCATTGTTGGTTTTTTAGGTCTGTTAAAGACTATAAATATTTTTCGGCAAATTTAATGATTTTATCTATTGGTTCATCCCAATTATTCCATTCATGTGGTTGTTCAGCATAAAAGTTGAATTCGCTTTTTGCTCTGCTCGATAAAAGAACCTGTTTACATAAATTTGCTTGCTCTACGGGAACGGTTTCATCTTTGCCTCCAAAAAACACGATGGTCGGCGGACTTGCAAGGTTATACTGAAAGATTGGACTTGCTTTAATATATTCGCTTGGAGATTCGGTATAAGTTTTACCAATCAATTTTGTAATATCTGTACCAATATTACCCTCTCTTAGGGTTTTGGAAGTTAAATTTATCGGTGGAACAATACCTGCAACTCCTTTTGCTAATTTATTTCCTATGGGGCTATTGGCATAAAGCATCGCTAAATGTCCTCCAGCACTCAAGCCAACTACAAAAAAGTTAGTTGAAATTTTAAGTGTTTTTGATTCTCCTTTTATTTTTAGAAGTAAGTTGTTGATGTCTTCCAATTGTTGAATATAGGTTATGCCTGTTGTAGAAGTTAAGCGATAATTCATATTAACAATAGCACAATTTACCCGTTTGTTCATTAATGATTTTACAATTGAACTAACGAACATTTTATCACCAATTCTCCATGCACCTGGATGCAAAAGTATTATTACAGGATTTCGTTCATTACGTGTATTTGGGAGATATAAATCATAGGTTTGAGCGAGACTTTTTCCGTAGGCAATATCAAGTTTTTCTTCATAAACTAAGGGGACATTATTGACTATACCTGATGGTGTTTCGGGAACAAGAAGCTCAATCTCAGTTGTACATGATATAAAAACAAAGCAAAAAATTAGCAAGGATAAATATTTCATTTGAAGATTTTTAGGGTCTATTTAATGGTCAAATTTTTACTATAACTACGTAGAAAACTATGCCAAGGTTTTCATGAATGTATAAACGGTAGATTTAAAAGAATATTGAGAAGTTTTGGGTGAAATTGGAATAAAAAAGACCTACAAGAAAGCTTGTAGGTCTGTAAAGATACTGAATATTGTATTGTTTATGCAAAAACTTGTTCTAACTGTTCTTTTTGCGGGAAGTTAGGAGTAACCAAATTTTCTTCTGGTTTATAAATATATGGCATCGGAAAACCTCTTTCTCTAAAAGTAGGTTCAGCAATGTTATTATATCTTAATTGAATTGACCAGCGAATATTCTTGGTAATGTTTTCTCCTGACCTGTGAATTAAGAATGCAGAAAAAATCAATAAATCACCAATTTCAAATTCTGTTTGCACATATTTTGCTTCTTCAATTTCTTCTTGAATGCTTCCCGTATAGCCAGAAGTATCAGCTTTCATTAAACCGTCTGTATGACTTGCAGGAATAATTTGTAATGAACCTAAATCTGCATTACAATCTACCAAAGGAAACCACAGTACAACGCTATCTAATGAACCTTGTCCTGTTCTCCAGTCTTGGTGAGCTCCCAATTTCCAATGGCTTCCACCTTTTGAAAGATAACGGCTGTTGAATTGCATTGCAGGACGAACCGCAATGGTTGGAAATTCATAACCAAGGTCTTGCAATAAAGCAATGATACGTTCGTCAGTACCCAAACGGTGCATTGAAATAAGATGTTGCGTTTGTTTTCCTGTGTTTACAAAAGCCGTAAAATCTTTTTCAAAGAATTCAAACATAGCTTGTTCAAATTCGTCTTTATTATTAATATCAACGTCTTTCCCTAAAATTTGCTTGATTTGAATGGCAAATAATTGGCGAGCATCTGTATATATTTTTTGTAGTTCTTCTTGGTTAAAGAAGTTTTTCAATATCAGAAATCCATCTTTATTGAATTGTTCTTTTGAGTATGCCATAAATAAATTTATTAACGTTTATAATCGTTAAAGGTAGGTAACTCTAAAAAGTTGCTGAATGATAATAATCAGTTCAGTTTCTTATTTTTCCCACTTTGCATAAGCGAAGCCTGATGTTCCAAACCCATTTCCGTTATACAACAAATATTTATTACCATTATGTTCATAGTTATGAGCATAATTAATCATTTGGTAGTCAAAATCGGCAGGATTTTCAGATTTTGCAATACCGACTAAGTCATCTTTACGTTCCCAATCAAGACCATCTTTTGATTCTGCATAACCTAAACGATAACTTTGATTACGGTCTGTACGATAATCTACTGTGTGGCGATAAGAATAATACATTTTATAAATACCGTCTTCTTTATACACACTTGGGCGACCAACTGCATGAAGGAAATCATCAAAAGGTAATACTGGTTTTTCGCTTGAAACCCAATGAATCCCATCTTTTGACTCTGCATAACGGCAGTCGTAGAATGGTTCTGGAATGCCGTTGATATATTCGCATTTTTGTCCAGAAATGTGCCACATTCTCCAAACGCCATTATCGTACATTACTGAAGGTTGAGCTGCCCAAATTGGATTGTAAATAGACCTGTCCATAATTGGACCTCTGAACATTTTTTTGAAGGTCAAACCGCCATCGGTACTTACAGAAAGTCCCATCGAAAGTCTGTATGAATTATGCGACCTATTCCAACCTGTATAATACAACCAAATATCTCCATTTGGCATATCCACAAACCACGCTGGCATAGCACCTGTTTCGTCATATTCACCCGGTCCACCCAATTCTAAAACAGGTTTGTTATGAATATACAAAATCTTGGTAGGGTCTTCATAATCAACATCAATAAATGTTGGGCGTGATTGTCCTTGTGCGTCTCTCGACGAAAAATATACTCTTAAAAAATCATCGTGTTTGTACGCAAATGGTACTTGTGCGTGCGACATACTATGTGCCAACGAACCGTTTGGTTTATAAACTACTCCTTTTTTAATCCACATAATCTTAGTTGTGAATTATGAATAATGAGTTATGATTATGAATAAACTTGTGTACTTTAATTCATAATTCATAACTCATAACTCATAACTATTTTATTTTTTCTCTGCTCTTAAACGCCAGTTATCTTCAAAATCTTTTCCCGGAATTTGTAAGTTAACATCAACTTCTGGTTTTACTGCGGTTTTATTGTACGCCATTACGTAATATCCAAAACCAAAAATCCAGTGTAATTCAAAATTTCCAATATTTTTAGGTAAATCTTGCAAAGGCACTTCGTCAGCAAACATGGGGTTGGCTTTCATCAAAGTTTTGTAAGTTGGTTCTTCTCTCAACCATGCAGGAACACTTTCGTCACCAACTACAATTCTTGCACCGACTTTTGCTACACGATTAAATTCTTCAAAAGCTTCTTTACGTTCTGCAAAAGTGTTGATTCCCCCGAAGTGAAAAACAGCATCAAAAGTATTATCTTCAAATGGTAAATAGGTACCGTTGGCAATGAAATAATTAACCGTAACTCCGTCTGGTTGAAGACGTTGCTTGGCTAATTGTAACATTTTTGGCGATAAATCTGAAAGAAAAGCTTCTCCATTTGGAGCAATTCCTTTGATAATTAATTCCGAATCTTTACCTGTACCTGCTCCAACTTCCAAAACCTTCATTCCAGGTTTAAGATTTAAAAGCGAACACATTTTCTCACGATTTTCTTGTTCGTCAGCATTTAATGATTCAAAAACCCAAGTTACACCACGGTCATATCTTTGGAAGGCATCATCGTAAGCAACACGTTCTTTTCTATCTTGTTCAAAAAGCTCTTTCGGAAAAGTCAAATCAACGATTTCGTCAATTTCATAGCTAAGTGGTTCAGCTTCAGAAGTGTTGTGTAATGTTTTGCCATCTTCAGATAAAACAAGTTTCGTTTTTGTTTTAGGGCAAATAAAATTTTGTTCGTAATTATTCATCTTATTATAGTAAGCGAAAAGTGATTTGCGAAAAGTGGATATTTAGTTGAATTATCTTTTTTGCAAACCTAAATTCTTTTGGTAAACATAGAATTGAATCTATGGTACATTTTACAAATTAATATCTTTACTCGAAATTTTGGCTTTTTCAGCAGGGTTACCTTTATAGATACTCCATTCGTCGGTTTTTTTACCTGTGAAGTTCGTTCCCATCGCAATTAACGTACCTTCTGCCAAATGAACTCCGTCTCTGATAGTAGCATTTACCCCTATAAAACAATAAGGTTCAACCACGCAACGTCCCGAAAGTACGATGTGAGAAGTAAAATAAACGTGGTCTTTGATGGTACTGTGATGCCCGATATGATTACCCGACCAAAGTACCACATCATTACCAATCGTCACGAAGGGTTGGATAGTATTATCTTCTAAAATAAAGCAATTCTCACCAATTTTATCTGTCAAAACTGTTGCTTTTGAACTGATATAAGAAATGAATTCGTAGCCTTTATCTTTTGCTTCTTGGTAAACTTTGGCTCTTACCTGATTCATTTTTCGTTCAGAAAGTGGAGCGAAAAATTTATATTCAGTAGGAGGGAAGAGCGTTGTAACTTCCTCAAAAGGAACAACTTGAATCCCACAAAAAGTAGGTTCTTTTATATATTCTTGATTGACTGTAAAAGCAACGATTTCATGTTCTGAATCATTGGTCAGATAATAATGTGCTAATTCAGCAACTAATTCGGTTCCGAATACTACTACTTTTGCCATTTTATAGAAATTTTAGCTTTAGAACGCTATTGATTAAACAAGTTCGTACTCTTTTAAAAACTCTTGTATTTTTTCTTTTGAATTGAACATCAAAACATCAATCATCGAAAGCCAAGGCACAAATTCATTTTTGAACTGTGAATAAACAACTGGCTTTGCTTTGATAAAATTGAGTTTTAAGTTTTTCGATTCAAAATATGCTTTATCGTATAATTCTAAGCCGCCAATTGGATTAATATAATGATTGGCTTTCTCTTGTAAGCAAATATCTAAAATTCTTTCTTGAGCCTTTAAATCAGTATTTTGGTAAATCGTTGAAGAAGGTACAAGTTCAGTTTTAATATCTAAATACTCACAAATTACTTTTAGGTTATTGAAAATTACATTTGAAGTATTAAGTTCTTCCACATTGAACGTTTTTTCGATAATTTCAAGTCCTTCTTTGTAAAATGGGGCTTTTTTATAGCTTTGTTCAATCGTTTTTAGAAATTTATTTTTCCAAGCCGCATCCCAATTAACATCAATTTCATCTATCAATTTATTCTGACTTGCATCTTTCAACGGAATGGTAAATAAACTATCTTTTCCATTTACTAAAATCCTATTTCTGTTTATCCAACCTCTGTTAATGAAATTGACATCGTCGTAAATTACAAATTTATCAACTGCATTGATTAATTGAAAATACCCGATATAAGGAAATATATAGGGTTGCATAATGGCAAGTTTCATAGGATTATTCATTTTGTAACGCAAACCTTAGTCTGTTACAAACTTTTGGATTACAGACTAAAGTCTGTGTTACTTATTAGTTTAATTTTCTTAAATAATAATCTTCACCTTTTACAATCAAATTTGTCAAGGTTGTATCTGTCCCTAACCTAATATCACCTTTAATGGGTTTGATTACACTTTTTGCAAAAAATAGATATTCTGCATTTTTAGGCATTGGCTGAACACCTTTTTCAAATGGGTTTACAACAATTAGTTTCCGAGTTAACTTATTTCCCCAAAGTGGATATTCGTAGTCATCGTTAATAGTTGCAACGGCAACTGTGGCATTTTGAGGAACTATTTGGTTGAATTTCTGATAAGCAGGCGTAATGTCTGGTCTTGCCCATGTCTGAAAAGCTACTCTTTCTGTATCAAATGCTGATTTTCTACCCATTGCTGCAAATGGCAAACAACGTTCATTGAGATAAACTGCCAATATTGCGGATAATGCTCCGACAAATACGACTAAACCTACATAAATTTTTTGTACACTAAATTTAAAACTTTCAAGTTTCCAATTTGTAAATAAAAGGGATAAAAATGGAACGGCATAAACTGCGGTACTTATCATGTATCGACCTTTCCATGGGTCATAAGCTGCCGTAAATGAAAGTGCAAGGAAGTGTAGTAAAAACGCTATTCCTAATATATAATACCCGATTCCTTTACGGATAAAACCTGTTAAAACTAAAAATATCAAAGGTAGAATAAATGCAAAACCAAAAATACCCCAAGATGGATTGGCATTGAAAAATTCAAATCTTTTGTGATAAGTAAAAGGAATAATCGTAAAATCAGTTGTTTCTTCTAATCTTAAAGGCGTTTTCTTTTCTAATTTGATGAGTGGTTTTTTCATCAAATCATTGATGTTTTCACCTTTATCCCAGTTTCTTAAACCGTCTAAATTCACCATGTCGATGGTATAACGAATCACATTTCGTGAACCTTGAATGATTAAGTTTTTTGTTGTTCCTGCTCGTTCAACAGATTGATGTTTTAAAGCTGTTGGAGGTCCAATTGGATGTTTATAAACTTGGATGTTTTTCAAATATCCTGTTGGTAATGTAAACAAGCAAATACCAATAAGTAAACCTACAAAAAGGTGTTTGAAGCGGGCAAAAATTAGCCAAAACACAGAAGTATTATCTGTGATTTTTTCATATTGTTTTTGTGGATTGAAACTTGGCTTTTTTATGTCAATGACTCTGCTCCATTTTTCTTCATAAAAAACAGTGTAAAGTATAATGAAAAATAGTGGAGGAAATGAAAAGGCAAATGTGATTTTATGTCCTAAGGCAATTCCGAAAGTCATGCCTGCCAAATACAGGTATCTACGCCAAAGTTTCTCACGATAGGTAAATAAGAAATATACTAAACAAGTTAAATATGATGCTAATACGATGTCAGTTTCGGTAGTTACCGACTGCATTAAAACATTGGGAAGTAACCAAATTGCTAAGGCACAAAATACACCTGCTGAGAAATTATTGCTTAAACTACGTGCTATCCCGAATGCTCCGAAACCAACTATTAAATAAGCAGAATGGTGAATGGCTTTGAACCAGTTTTCAATTTTACCAGACATCAAATAATTGTATATCTGAATGGTACAAATACTTTTTGGATAGGTGTCAATATTCCAGTTTGTTCCTCCAAAATGAGCCATTGTACCGTGGTCTAAATAATATAAAAGGCGATTCAAATGCCCTGTCATACTATCCCATTCGTTAGGTGGCGTATAGAATATCAATAATAGATTGGTAATTTCAACTATTCCAAAGGTTAAAAATAAACCCCCAAATACAAATTTTAAAAATAGCGAAAGTCCCCCAAACCAATTCCAAACTAATTGAATTCTACTTCCAATGATTTCAAAGAATGTGAAGTTTTCTCGTCTATCTCTTGCAAAAAACTTGGCAAAAAGAATATAGAAGATAAAGGTCGGGATGAAAACACCCCATGCCCAAAAGCGTCTATCATTAATTTTATCGACTTCTGAAAGTACAAAACCAGTAAAAATTACACTACCACAAAATACTACATACGCAGTGATGATAATGTCAATTAATGATTTTTTGCATACCCGAGCCGCAACACGGATAACAAAACCGATAAATATTAGAAAAATTATTGGATAGAAAAATACCATTTATTGTAGTATGCTGATATTTATGAGTTAGCTAATTTGAGAAGAAAATTATAGACAATCATTGACAATATTGGCAATAACTCTAACATCTTCGTGACTCAAATCATAATATAAAGGCAGAGCTAAGGCTCTTTTAGCATAATCGTCGGAAATTGGGCAGTTACTTTCTTCAATTACAAATTTTAGACTGCTTAATGACGGATAAAAATATCTCCTTGGGAAGATTCCTTTAGCTTCTAAATTTGATTTTACTTTTAGTAGCGTAGTTTCTGAATCAAAGAATATCGGATAGTAGGCATAATTTGTTTCAGTTGGTAGAGAAACAACAGGTTTTACTAATTTCGACCAATTTAAAAGAGAATCGTATAAAGCAAATATTTGACGACGAGCCTCAATTATTTCTCCCACTCTCGGTAGAACACACAATCCCATTGCTGCATGAAATTCTGAATTTTTACCGTTAATGCCAATTGTCAAATAATTATCACCGATGTGTCCAAAACTTCTGTAACGGTCAATTAGATAGGCGTAATCATCATTATCCGTAAAAATTGCTCCACCTTCGGTACTATGAAAAACTTTGGTTGAATGGAAGCTACACGTACTTATATCTCCGTAATTAAAAATCGAAGTTCCATTAACATTTACCCCAAAACAATGAGCTGCGTCATAGATAAGTTTTAAATTATTATCAGCAGCAATTTGGGCTAATTTATCAACATCGCATGGGTTGCCATAAACGTGAGTTGCTAAAATTGCTTCGGTATTTTCTGTTATCTGTTCTTTTACCTTTTCTGGGTCGATACAAAAATCGGTTGTTAAAATATCTGCAAAAACAGGTTTGCAGTTCTCCCAAATTAAAGAATGAGTAGTAGCACAATAGGAGAAAGGCGTTGTGATAACTTCTTTTGTTATGCCTAAAACCTTCAATGCTATTTGAATGGCAATTGTACCGTTGCTAACAAATAAACAATGTTTAACTCCCAAAAAGTCTTTAAGTTTTTGTTCTAATTCTTTCACCATCGGGCCGTTATTGGTCAGTTGGTTGCTTTTAAAGATTTTTTCAACGTATTGTTGGTATTCTTCTAAGGGAGGTAAATATGTTTTGGTAACGTTTATCATTTGATATTTAGTCAGATTGTGAAGATTATGTGGCTTTTGATGAATTTACAGCAAAAACATGATAGTTATCATTCTCTAACTAATGCTTTCAAGTTCAAGTTGAGTAATAGGGAAATTGATTTTTGGTCTGACATAACCAGGCCATTTACCATACCATGCTGTTCCTTCACGGTAATCTTCAATTTCAAAAATAAGAGATTCTTCAAAGTTGTAAATGGCAGAAGCAGTATCTTTTACAACCATAAACGAAATCGAATATGAGCCATCATTAAGGAAATCAGCAGGCACTTCACATTCTGCATAAATAACTCCTTTGTCAAAAGCTCTTGATTCTGTTCCAATATTGAAAATACATTCGCCCGTTAATGAATTTAGGTGAAGGCTAATATTTAGATTAGCATTTTCCATCATGTTCCAAAATTCAATTTTTATTTTGAATGGAGTTCTTACATCAAGATGTTTTTGATTGTCTAAATAACTTGGAACTAATTTTATGCTTTTCAGACGAACTTTATCATTTCCCGGAGCTTCTTCTGGCGTATCCCACCACGATTCTAAGGCAGTTTTTTGAACATGACTTAAATAGGTTGCTAAAACTTGATTAGTTTCACCCATCTCCATCAATTGTCCTTTCTGCATAAACATGGCTTTATTACAAAGTCCTTGTACAGCGGTAAGGTTATGGCTAACGAAAAGAATGGTTCTTCCAGAAGTTGAAGCATCTTTCATTTTACCCAAACATTTTCTTTGAAAATCAGCATCACCTACTGCTAATACTTCATCAACAATTAATATTTCGGGTTCAAGGTGAGCAGATATTGCAAATCCTAAACGAACATACATTCCTGATGAATAGCGTTTTACGGGAGTATCTAAAAACTTTTCAACACCTGCAAAATCGACGATTGCATCAAATTGTTTTTTGATGTCTTGGCGTTTCATTCCCAAAACTGCACCGTTCAAGAAAATATTTTCACGTCCTGATAATTCAGGGTGAAAACCTGTTCCAACTTCTAACAAACTGGCAACCCTACCTTTAATGGTGATTTTACCTTCTGTTGGCTCGGTGATTCTACTTAATACTTTTAATAAAGTGGATTTTCCTGCTCCATTAGAACCAATAATTCCAACTCTATCTCCTTGGTTAATATTAAAACTAACATCCTTTAATGCCCAAAAGTCTTCGTGACTAACTTGATTGGTCTCTTTTTTTGTAAAAAGATTTTTGATGTTGTCAGTTACAATTTCACGGAGAGTATTTCCTTTTGCATTGCCATTAATATGGTCAATGATATATCTTTTACTTATATTTTCTGCTTCAATTACTGTCATTTTGCAAAGGAGATTTACTCCATGTCTTCAATTTTAATATATAATTCTGTAACAAAAACTGCTATTATTAAATATAGTCCACAAAAGAATTTTCTTTTTTACGGAAAAATATTACAGATAATATGGTTGTGATTGTTACAAATATTACTGATGGAATGATGGTGTCCCATTGAAAATATTGATAGTTTGGAATCAAGCACCATCTAAATCCTTCAATTATGCCAGCTAATGGATTTATCCATTGATAAATAGGATACCAAGACAGTTCTTGAATAGTTGCTATTGGATAAGCAATAGGACAAACAAAAAAACCATACTGAACAATCAATGGAGCAATTTGCTGAAAATCTCTAAACTGAACATTTAAAGAGGCGAATATTACGCCTAAACTAAATGCTGAGAAAAAAGCTAAAACTAAAAAGAACGGTACAAATAAGATATTGAATGTTGGAGTATATCCCATGTATATTAAAAAAGGAATCATTACTACAAATCCAACCAAAAAGTCTAATAATGGAACTGCTACTGAACTCAATGGCATTAATAGTCTTGGGAAATATACTTTTGAAACCAAATTAGCATTTCCTGTAATACTATTACTTACTTGTTGAAAAGACATAGCAAAGAAATTCCAAAATATTACCCCTGTGAAAATTATTATTTGCAGAGGAATTTCTGATTTATTCTCAATTTTAGCCACTTTATCGAATGCAAAAACGAAAACGGCTACTGTTAATACTGGACGAAAAATAGCCCATGCAACGCCTACAAATGTTTGTTTATATTTTACTGTAATATCACGAATTGCCAAAATGAATAACAATTCTTTAAATCTCCACAAGTCTTGCCAATAATACTTTTCTGACCTTCCTGACTCAATGACTGTTTCGTGCATAAATTTGTTTTTTACTAATTTGTTTTGATTTCGCTTAAAGTTTCTTTAAACGCCACATAAATAATTGCTAATAATAAACCAATGATTGAACCAATGACAAGTCCTTTTTTTGTTGGGTCTGGTTCTGGAGAAATTGGTAATTCTGCATCATCAATGCGGGTTAATAGTGGGGTTTCTTTTGCCATTGAGAAATTAAGGTTATCCAAATTCTTCAACGCTTCAAAATACATACCTTGTAATTGTCCACTATTAGTTTGTAATCTTTGTTGTTGAACTAAGCCTTCCTGAACAATAATTTGTTGATTTTGGTCAGCGTAACGTGCAGCAGCATTTTGAGTATAGTATAATTCTCTTTTTAGGGAATCAACACGATGTTTAATCAAATCTCTTAATTCACGTGTTTTCTGTGTTTTAGTTTCTTTGTAAAAATCGGTTACAATTTTCAAGTATAAATTTGCCCAAACGTATGATAAAGTGTCATTGCGGCTCGTAACTGCAAGGGTCAAAAATGATGCTTTTTTACTATCGTTCGCAACCACCGTATTTGGCATTAAATAAGCTTGAACAAGTCTAACTCTTGATTTTTCGTTGGGAGTTGCAGTTTCATAGCTGTCATGGTCAAACTTAAATGTTTGAATCGCTTGGTCATCTTCTAATTCATTTTCTAAAATTCCACTTTTTTTCAAATAGTAATTTCCAAAAATGACATCTTTTCCACCCACATTTACTTTCGTCAATACTGCACGATTGTATAGGTTTTTAGTTTTTAATAATTCAAGGAAGTTGTCTCCGCTAAACAAATTCGCTCCTGAAGAACTTCCTGCACTTATTCCAAAAGCACTTGCTAAATCTTGAAGACCACCAGCTCCACCACCGCCACCTCCGTTTTCCATATTAAAAACGATTTTAGCGATATAAATGGCGGGTTCTTTCGTTAATTTTTCAAAGAGATAGCCAACTCCAGTTCCTACAATAACAGCTAAAATAAGGACTTTCCAATTTCGTAGTATTAAATCCTTGAATGAGACCAATTTTACAACAATATCTTTGAATGAAAATTGGTCTTCTGGTAAAATATTATATTGATTATCTGACATCCTGAGTAAAAATAAGTTTATTTAAGTGTTCTTAGTAGCGCTAATAACCCAACTGTACTTGATAATACCGTTGAAACTGCTACAATTGTCTGAATTAACTGTTGAGTAGCACCTGTTTTAGTATTCAATTTGGGAACTACAATTTCAGAACCTGGTTCTACTTTTGGATATATATTAAATAGACCAACTAATTTACGTGTTCTATCAACTGAACCATTTGCATAGATAATGTAAGAACGTCTTCTTGCTGACATTTCTGTAAAACCTCCTGCTTCAGAGATATAATGTTTAAATGACATTCCATCTAAAAATCTTGTTGAAGTAGGATATAATACTTCTCCTTGCATTCTTACAGTTTGAGGTTCTTTCGGAATTCTAATAATATCTCCGTCTTGTAAAAGCATATCTGCAATACTTCCCGGATTTTCTAAAGCTTTTGCTAAGTCGATACCAATAGATTCTTCTGTTTCTTCTTTAACTTCTTCAACTTTTACTGAAACTCCTGAAGAATTATCACTTAAATCGCTCAATTGAGCTCTTTTTCTATCTGCTTCTTGTTTTGTGATTTTGAACTTACGAATTAACGTTGCTCCCTTTGGATATGCTTGAGCATTTAAACCTCCAACTCTTTTTAATATTTCAGAAAGTTTTTCGTCTTTTCTTTCTAAGGCATATACACCTGGGAAAATTACCTGACCCTCAATAGATACAAATTGTTGTTTCTCATAATTTGGAGAAGAACGAACAAATACTTCATCAAATGGTTCAAGAATGAATTTAGACGCAGTTTCGTTGATAGATAAGTCATTATTGATTGAAAAATTGAATTTCTCTCCAATTGTTGAAGTGATTTGAGCAGGGTCATCTTTCCCAATATTTTTCTTTCTTCTAATAACCTCAATTCTACCTGTTGCAGCAGATTCTTTCAATCCTCCAGCTTTTTGGATTAAATCTTCCACAGTCATATTCTTGATGTAAGGGAACGACCCAATTGGCGTTTCGCTAACCGCAGAAGTCGATGGTGTATCGGATACGCCTGTCGAGCCTGATGTTACCGCAGGTGCAACAGGTGCAGAACCCTTTAAGTTAATTTCACCTTGAATACGGACGGTATAGGTTTCCATTAAATCAAGAACAGAATAAACCATAATAATATCTTCTCTGTGCAGAGCAATATCAGGCGTTTTCCCAGAAACGATGTCGTTATAATTTACAGAAATATTTTCTTTCGTTAAATCTTCTCTTAAACGTGTAATTGAAATTCTTTTCAAAAAAGCATCTTGTTTAAAACCTTCTGCACGTTTAATTAATTTAGTTAACGTTGGGTTATCATTGATTGAATAACGACCGCTTCTAAATACAGCTCCGTCTAAAGTAACTGCATTTTCAATACGGTTGGTTAAGATTTGCTCAACCGTAATTACATCACCCGATTTTGGATAAAAAGATGACAATAAATCACTGTTTAAGTCGATTAACTTAATTTCTTTATCTGTAAATCTTTGAACCTTTAATACTTGACGATAAGCATCAGGAAGGAAGCCATTGCCATATTCTGCAATAATTCTTTCTAAACTTTCATTGGGAAGGTTTTCGAAAATTGCAGGTTTTTTGATTTGACCTTTAATTTCTACTCTTGATTTATAAGAACCAACTTGGATAATATCTTGGTCTTGCAAAGAAATATTTTGACGAAGATTTCCTGTTGTCAATAAATCATATAAATCAACTTGTGCAATCAATTTTTTATCTCTAATTACTTTAATTTCACGGAAAGTACCATTTTCATTGGGTCCACCCGCTAAATAAAGAGCATTCATTACTCTTGATAATGATGAAACCGAGTAAGTTCCTGGAGCAACAACGTCTCCTAAAATAGAAACTCTAATCGTTCTAATACTTCCTAATGACACAGTAGCAGTTGTGTTTGGGGCTGCACCATTGTAAGATTTTAGACCAACATATATTTTTGATAATCTATCAGTAATTCTTCTTTTTGCTTCTTCAATAGTAATTCCACTTACAAAGATATTTCCAACTTTAGGAACTTTGATATAACCCTCAGAAGTGATTGGTAGATTGTAATGTTCTTCTGAGAAACCATTGATGTCAATTAAAAGCTCATCATCAGTACCAAGAATATAATTTTTAGGAGTTGGAATTTTCAAAGAAGTCTCGAAAGAAATATTCGGATTGTTGAAAATATTGAATCCATAAAGTTTTTTACGAATAGACATAGCCGCCGAATCTACAACAGGAGCTACTGAACTCGCTGAACGAGCCGATTTAATAGAATCGCTAATTGCTTGCTCTTTACCGCTTTCAACTACTTTTCGTGCTGTCGTTGTGGGAGCAGACGATGTTGCCGTTGAAGTTCTCGGCATTTGAGTTGGGAAAGTTAGATTCTGAAGTGAACCAAGCGAAAATCCTTGAGAAAGTACATTTTCAGTTGGTAAAAAAGTTGCGAAAATAAACAGAAGTACCAATAACTTTTTAGTAGGTGTAAAATGAGTTAAACTGTTCATTTCTTTACAATAACGAATTGCTAATGTGATTTTTGACATATTAAATCTTAGCCTTTGGGGTTAAAAAAAGGGTTTCTTTTCAAAGTATGGACGAACCAAATTAGGTATTTGGCATATTTCAAAACACAAAGTAAATCAACTTTTAGTGAATTCGCACGACCATTTGATAGTTTAATTATTCTGATAACAATTAAATCTTGCTAATTTTATAAAATCTTAATGTTTTTTGTAGTTTTGTCTCTTTAATGACGACTAATAATTTTAATTGGTTGTTCTTATTGTAAAGAGTTTTGGTAATTTTAGGCATTTATTTTAAATGTCAGCCAATGTTGATGCTCAAATCACTTAATCTATAAAATCCTTTCTTTAAAATTATCATGTCCACAATACCTGAAAATGTAAAATATACCGAAGATAATATTCGGTCACTTGATTGGAAAGAACACATCCGCCTTCGTCCTGGTATGTATATTGGTAAATTAGGAGACGGTTCTTCTGCCGATGATGGTATCTATGTATTAGTAAAAGAAATCATGGATAACTCTATTGACGAACACATGATGGGGAATGGGAAAACAATTGAAATTAAAATTTCTGACCACCGTGTTGAAGTTCGTGACTATGGGCGTGGTATTCCATTAGGTAAAGTTATTGATTGCGTTTCAAAAATTAATACTGGGGGTAAATATGACTCTGGGGCGTTTCAAAAGTCTGTTGGTCTAAACGGTGTGGGTACAAAAGCAACTAATGCTTTAGCCTCTTATTTTAAAGTACAATCTTTCCGTGATGGAAAAACGAAGTGGGCAGAATTCCGTCAGGGAGAATTAATCACAGAATCACCTGATGGAGCTGACTCGAACGCTCGTAATGGTACGCACGTTATTTTTGAACCAGATAATACAATTTTTAAAAACTACCACTATATACCGCAGTTTTTAGAAAATCTGATTTGGAATTATGCCTACTTAAATGCAGGATTGACGATTAATTTTAATGGTCAAAAATATTTTTCTCAAAATGGACTTTTTGATTTATTAAATAAGTATTCTGCTGAGGATGAAAGACGCTATCCAATTATCCATTTAAAAGGAAGCGATATTGAAGTTGCCCTCACGCACGGAAATCAATACGGAGAAGAATATTATTCCTTCGTGAATGGTCAAAATACAACACAAGGAGGAACGCACTTACAAGCTTTTCGTGAAGCAATTGTGAGAACAGTTCGTGAATTCTATAAAAAGGATTATGCTCCTGAAGATGTACGTGCAAGTATCGTTGGTGCTATTGCAGTAAGAGTTCAAGAACCTGTTTTTGAATCTCAAACAAAAACAAAATTAGGTTCAAGTAATATTTCGCCTGACCCAAATTCTCAATCTGTTAGAAGTTTTATAGGAGATTTTATCAAAACTAATCTTGATAATTATCTTCACAAAAACCCTACGGTTGCCGAGGCAATAAAGAAAAGAATTGAACAGTCTGAACGTGAGCGTAAAGACATGGCAGGTATTAAAAAACTTGCTAATGATAGAGCCAAAAAAGCCAATTTGCACAATAAAAAGCTCAGAGATTGCCGTGTTCATTTGACAGATGAGAAATCGGATGATAGATATGACACGATGCTTTTTATTACAGAAGGGGATTCTGCGAGTGGTT
Source organism: Arcicella aurantiaca (assembly GCF_003148625.1). Lineage (GTDB taxonomy): Bacteria > Bacteroidota > Bacteroidia > Cytophagales > Spirosomataceae > Arcicella > Arcicella aurantiaca. Next base: position 139,871 of record NZ_QGGO01000011.1, read on the forward strand.
CAATTACAAAATCTCGAAATGTACAAACTCAGGCGGTGTTTAGTTTAAGAGGGAAGCCTTTAAACTGTTTTGGTCTGACAAAAAAGATTGTTTATGAAAATGAAGAATTTAATCTTTTGCAGCACGCTTTAAATATAGAGGAAGGTTTAGAAGGATTACGTTATCATAAAATTATTATTTCTACCGATGCCGACGTCGATGGAATGCACATACGTTTATTGATGATGACATTTTTCTTACAGTTTTTCCCTGATTTAGTAAGAAATGGACATCTTTATATTTTAGAAACGCCATTATTTAGAGTAAGAAATAAGAAAGAAACGATTTATTGTTATAGCGACGAAGAACGTCAGAATGCTATTGCCAAATTGAGTCCTAAGCCAGAAATTACTCGCTTTAAAGGATTGGGGGAAATTTCTCCTGAGGAATTTGGTAAATTTATCAATGACGATATTCGTCTTGAGCCTGTTATTTTGACAAAAGATACCACAATACCTAAAATTTTGACTTATTTCATGGGAAAAAACACCCCTGACCGTCAGAAATTTATTATCGAAAATCTAATCATTGAAAAAGACCCTGCTGAATTAGCAGCATAAATTGCAGTTGATAGTTAACAGTTAGCAGTAAACAGTAAACAGCAAATAGTTAAACAGTTTGTAATTACCAGTAAATAATTATCTAACCGATATGAATTTATGGTTTACTGTTTACTGATTATTGTTTACTGATAACTGATAACTGTTAACTGATGGCTGTTCACTGAAAACCATGTCCCTCGAAGAATTAAGAAATCAAATAGATTCCCTTGACAACCAAATGCTTGAAATTTTAAATAAGCGGATGGAAGTCGTAAAACACGTTGGTGAATTAAAAAAAAGCACTCAAACTGTCATTTATCGTCCAGAAAGAGAGAAACAAATTGTTGATAGATTAGATTCTATGAACAAAGGTCTCCTAAATCGTGCAGCTATTGAGGCTATTTATTTAGAAATTTTTGCAGTTTCAAGAAATCTCGAATTACCCGAAAGAATAGCTTATTTAGGTCCTGAAGGCAGTTTTACTCACCAAGCTGCTGAAAGTAGATTTGGTGCCATGAGTGATTATTTAGCCCTTCCGAATATTCGTTCAGTGTTTGAAAGCATAGATACTGGTCGTGCAAGGTTTGGCGTTGTACCCATTGAGAATAATTTGGAAGGAATCGTTAAAGAAACGATTGATTTATTGAATGAAACGGATTTGAAAATTGTGGCAGAAGTAGCCATTTCTGTTCATTTTACTTTTGCTACAAAAGCGGAGAAACTTTCGGAAATTAAGAAAATTTATTCTAAAGATATTGCCTTTGGGCAATGCGAAAAATTCTTAAATGATTATTTTGCAGGAAAAGAAGATGATTTCTTTGTTCAAGTTGATTCAACTTCAAAGGCGGCAAGGTTAGCTTCTCAAGACCCTAATTCGGCAGCTATTTGTTCGCATATTGCTGCAAAATTATTTGATGTGCCAATTTTGTTTGATAACATTCAAGATTCTGCCCAAAACCGTACTCGTTTCTTTATTATTGGAAAGGATTTTATCAATCAGAAAAGTGATAACGATAAAACGACAATCATTGCTCGTTTACCTGAAGATGGAAAACCTGGGACTTTGATGAAGTTTTTACAAGAATTTGAAAGCAGAGGAATTAACCTCTTAAAAATAGAAAGTCGCCCCGTGAAAGAAGGCGACCATTTTAACTTTTGGTTTTTGATGGAATTTGATGGCTATTTCTTAGATGAAAGTGTCCAAGAAATTATGGCAAAACACGCTTCTGAAATCAAATGGCTTGGTAGTTATGTAAAAGCTATTTAATTATTTAAGAATTTCGGTACACGTAATTTTGTCTTTTGCGATTTGTGCTTTTAATTCATCTAATCCATTGAATTTCTGTTCATTGCGAATCTTTTGGATAAATTCGACTGTGAGGTTTTCCCCATAAATCTCACGGTCGAAATCAAAAATATTCACTTCAATCGTTTGGAATGTGCCATCAACGGTTGGTCTGTTTCCAATATTCAACATTCCTTTCAATTCATTTCCGTTATATCCCACTTTTACGGCATAAACACCCGTCGTAGGAATTAATTTGGCAATTTCACGCACTTGAATATTTGCAGTTGGAAAGCCAATTGTTCTACCCAACTGTTTTCCTTTTACAATAACACCCGATAGTGAGTAATTTCTACCCAAAAAGTGGTCAGCTAACTGAATATCACCATCTTGTAACGCTTTTCTAATTTTAGAAGAACTTACACCAATGTTTTCAATATCTTGTCGTGAAATCTCTTCAATTTCAAAGCCATAATTTGCTTTGTGAACCTTCAAATACTCAAAACTTCCTTCACGATTTTTGCCAAAACGGTGGTCGAAACCAATAACAAGGGTTTTGGTTCCAATTGTTTGAATTAAGATTTTTTGAATAAATTCTTCAGAAGATAATTCGGAAAATTCTCTGGTAAAAGGAATAATAACCAAGTGTTGAATGCCACTTTTTTCTAATAACTCAATTTTTTCATCAAGCGTAGAAAGTAGGTTGACCACTTTGTTATCGGGAGAAATTACGGTTCTTGGATGTGGATAAAAGGTAAGCACAACACTTTCTCCTTCAGTTTGTTGAGCAACTTCAATCAGACGATTTAATATTTTACGATGCCCTAAATGAACTCCGTCAAATGTACCACTGGTTACAACTGCGTTTTCTAATTTTTTAAATTCTTCTAATCCGTAATATACATTCATGCTTTTGGGGTGCTATTAGCTTAATCAATTTGCTAATAAGCTATTTTTCTTTTCAATAAATTGCTCAATTGTTAGGGCATCCTTAACATTGAAATCTCCGATTCTTTCTCTTCTAAGCACTTTTAAATATGCTCCTGATTGACAAGCTGTACCAAAATCTCTTACTAAACTTCTTACATACGTTCCTTTAGTGCAAACGATAGAAAAGCCAATTTCTGGAAAATTACTTGTATCAATTTCAAATTTTTTCACTTCTACTTCTCTTGACTTTATCTCAACATCGGCATCTGTTTTTCCTTGTCGTGCTAACTCGTAAAGTCGTTTTCCATTTACTTGAATAGCTGAGTAAATAGGAGGGATTTGTAAGATTTTACCACTTAAAGTATGTATTGCTTCTGCCATAATTTCAGCAGAAATATGCTCAATAGGGAATTCAGCATCAAATTCTGTTTCTAAATCAACTGAAGGTGTCGTTTTTCCCAATACTAAAACCCCAGAATATTCTTTTTCTTGTGCCTGATAACTGTCAATCTGCTTAGTCATTTTTCCAGTACACAGAATCAATAAACCCGTTGCCAGAGGGTCGAGTGTACCTGCATGACCAATTTTTTTAAATTTTCCTGCAAATTTCAACTTTTTCGTAACATCAAAAGAAGTCCAAGTGAGTGGCTTATCAATTAAAATTACTTCTCCTGGGTCAGCCACAGGAGGCATATTTTTTTTATCTTCCATTATTTATTTTCCAATTGCCAACAAAATCAGTATCCCTAAGCCCACGATAATACGGTAAATTCCGAAGTATTTGAAGCCATATTTATTCAAAACACTAATGAAAAATTTGATGGCTAAAACCGCTACGATAAAAGCTACAACGTTTCCAATTCCTAACAATTTAATTTGTTCTCCCGAAATGCTACCTTCTTCTTTGATAAATTTCAAAAGTTTATAACCTGTTGCCGCAGCCATTGTGGGTACTGCTAAGAAAAACGAAAATTCAGCAGCAAGGCTTCTGGTTAATCGTTGTTGCATTCCACCAATAATTGTGGCAGCACTACGGCTCAATCCTGGGAACATTACGGCTAAGCATTGATAACAACCAATTTTGATAGCAGTAAGATTATTAATTTCTGGCTCTTCGTGAATAATTGGGTTTTTAAACCATTTATCAACAAAAAGAAGAATGATACCACCGATAAGTAAAACGGTAGCGATAAAAGCTGGATTACCTAAGTGTTCATCAATTAAATCGTCAAAAAGTTTTCCAAAAATTAGTGCTGGAACAACTGCTAAAAGCAATTTTACATAAAATTGCCATTTAGAAAAATCAAAAAACTTTTTCCAATATAATGCCACAACGGCTAAAATTGCTCCTAATTGAATACATACTTCAAATAATTTAGTGAATTTATCATCTTCAATTCCAAGAAATGAACTCATTAAAACCATGTGTCCAGTTGATGAAATAGGTAGAAATTCGGTAATTCCTTCGATAATGGCAAGGAGGATAGCTTGTATAATTGACATTTTATATGTTTTAGAGTTTTGGGGTATTATTCTACAATAATTTTCTGACTGTAAAGTTCTTGATTGCTACTGATTATAACAAGATAAATGCCTTTTTTCAATGAAGAAACATCTAATAATAGATTTTGTTGCTTGGTTATTTTATGTTCAAAATAGTTTCTACCTGCAATATCTATCAATGAAACAGTTCCATTGAATAGTTCGTAGAAAACGATATTTAACTTATCTTGGGTTGGATTGGGAAAGATATTGAAAATCTTACTTTCTTCATTTTGATTACCTAAAATACTTAAAGTTTTTGTCAGTGCTGTTGTCAATGGAGATGCTGAAATAGCACTTGTGGCTTTCATTCGATAGGTATAAGATGAATTCCTCTTCAATTTTGAGTCGGTATAATTTAATAAACTATCCGTTTCTAATATTTTTTGAAAACTTGTATCATCTTGTCCTTGACGTTCCAGAACGTATTTTGAAGCATTCGTGATTTTCTTCCAATTTATCTTGATACTTTCATGCGTGATATTCTCAAAACTTAATTCTGGAGCAGTTAAAATATCAGGCGTTTTGACGGTAATTTCAATTGTTTCAGATTCACTTAAGTCAGAAAATGCTTTTAATCTGTATGTATAAGTGGTGTTTGGTTTTAAATCTTTTTCAATTAACTCTAAAACTGAATTGTCATATTTACCCAAAGTCTTGAATTCTTCATTTGTGGCTTTCCTCTCAATTTTATATGATTTTGCATTAGTAACTGCCGTCCAATTCAACTTTATCGAGTTGTTATAAATAATGGTAGAAGTCATTGTGGTTTTTGTCAATAATGAAGGCGTTGTGATTTCAACTTCTTTGTATGACGATTCTGTTTTATTTCCAATGGCTTTGATTCGATAGGCGAATAATGTTGATGGCAAAAGTAATGAGTCTGTTAATTGTTGAACTTTAGACGATACCTGAGTCAATGTTTTATAAAGTCCATTTATTTTTTTCTCAATAAGATATTCAGTTGCATCTGGGACAGATGACCAGTTTAATTGTATTTTGTTAAAATATAAAACCGATGCTTGGAGCGTTGGAGTACTAAGAATATTTGGTGTTTTTAAAGAAACTTGTCCTGAGAAAATCGGAGATTTTGAAGACGAAATTTGATAAAAATAAGTGGTATTAGGTAATAAAGTAGTGTCTTTGTATGAATAATTATCACCACTTACTTTCCCAATTGGAAGCCAATTTGAATTTAGTGAAGTTTTTCTTTCAATATTAAAAAACTCAATTGTACTTGTTGGTTTCGTTACGGTTTGCCATTTAATCGTTGCTGAGTTATAGAAATTGACATTACCTTCCACGATAAGTGCATAAGGGTTATCAGAGGTTTTTAGTTTTAGATTGGCATAATTCGATTCGTTATTATCAGAATATGCTTTGAGGCGATAAGTATAATTAGTACCAAGTGTTAGTGAAGTATCGGTAAATGTATTTTGATTGACGCCGAGATTTATGAGCAATTGAATGCTCGTAGTGTCATTTGTAAGAAATCTCTCCAATGTATAGCCTTTTATGTTCGCTATGCTATTCCATTTTAGTTTTACTTGTTTTCCTTCATTACTAACTTGTTCTAATGTTAATGATTCAAAAGATTGGTAGGGTGAAATTTTTAAATGGTGAAAAGCAAATGCTCTCATTCCATCTGTATTTTTCATAAATAATCCTTTATAAATCCAAGGGGCTTCGTGTAAGATAAACGAACCACCCGAATACGGATAAATTGAAGGAAGATATTTGATAGTTGTGTCGTTTGTAGGTACAGGCTCTTTCAATTTAAGAATGATTTTATTTCCCTCTGCCTTGCCAGAAGCAACCCTTTTCCATTCTTTATTGACGTAGAAAAAATCTTTTAAACTGTAAGTCCCAGTGCCACCACCAATGTTTGGTAAAATGGTATCTTGTGGATAAACCATTTGCTGACCATCCTCAAATGCTAAGGTGATTTCAGTGCGATTGGGTGAAGAGAAGAATATTTTTTGAATGTTGGGCGACATTATTTTTTTTCTCTGATTATAAAAATCTCTTCCAATAATTGTTCCTAACTCATCACCAATTTGCATATAGCCATCTAATCCAAAATGCCATCCATTCCAACCAGAAGCACCCATTGGAGCATAAGTGGTAATTTTAGGATATATTTTACCTAATTGACGCATATAGTCTCGGAGTTCGCCAACTTCATCGTTGTATTCTCCTGCTCCAAAAAGTGGTAATTGAAACGAATAAATTTTATTCACCGAAGGCAAATCTTTTAGCCAAAATTTGTACAATTCATCAAAATAAACCTTCCATAGAGATGGTACTTGTACGGCATCAGTTTCGCCTTGCCAGTAAAAAAGCCCTTTTATATTGTCGGCAATACCTGCTTCACGAGCAAAATAAATAAGTCGTCCGTAATGGCTATTAATATCAGCGGGATTTTGTGGATTACGGTCCGATAGCGTTTTGATATTGGCACCAGAAGTTGAGGCATTTATAACGCAAGTTGGAATTCCGTATCGTTCAACGATATTTTTTTGTAATCGCATCCCCCATTCACCAACAATGAATTGTTCACCATCAAATCCACCTGTAAAACCACTATTGGAAAATCCCCACTCATAGCCTTGTTGGTAAGAACCAAAACCGTAAGTTCTACAAAATTCATTTTTGTATTCATAGACTTCTTCCCACGCTCTGGCATTTGATTGTCCGTAAATAAGATAGGCATCTCCAGCTACAATATTTTTCCGTGCCACCATCAATACAGAATCTTTTCCTGCTTGACTTGCATAAATTTCAAAGTCATATTCTGCCAATTCAGCATTGATAACTGGTTTTAAAGAAAATGTGCCGACTTTTCCTGTGGAATCATACTGATAATAACTTCGCTGATAGCTGAAAGCTTTTTGATTTCGTTTTACAACGACAGAAAGATATGACCAATTTCCTACCTCAATTTTTCCATTTATTGGGACGATAGCTTGATTTTGAGAATTTCGAGTATAGAGTTGGTAGTTTTTAGGGAGTTGGTCAAAAGATATAGAATAGAATCTTTGACTGAAGGTTTGGGTGTAAGTACCTAAAAGTAATAATGCTATAAAAAAGTGTTTCATAGAATAAATGTCGTCTAAATTGAAACACAAATTTACAGCATTAAAACCCTATTTAGGTGATTTAGTGATTATTAATCAATTATAACTTAGTTTTTGGATTTTTATACGAGCATTGAGAAGAATTTACAAACTCTTTTCCAACACAGCTTTCCAATCAGCATATATTTCTTTATAAGTATCAGATTTTGAAGTTTCTGGTTCAATTGTTCCAATTTTTTCCATATTAACAAAAGCCTCTTTTGGATTAGAGAAGTACGAATTGCCAATTCCTGCACCTAATGCAGCTCCTTTTGCACCATCAGTATCATACAATTCAACGCCCACACCTGTTACATTTACAAGTGATTGTGAGAAAATATCACTCAAAAACATATTGGCTTTTCCTGCACGAATGACAGAGGGTTTGGTACCGTTTTCTGCCATAATATCCATGCCATATTTCAAAGAAAAGGCAATTCCTTCTTGTGCTGCACGAATAATGTGTGCATTGGTATGAACGTTAAAATTGATGCCTTGTAAAACCGAACCAACTGTTTTATTTTCTAAAACTCGTTCTGCTCCATTGCCAAAAGGTAAAATCCTAAGTCCGTTTGCTCCTTCACTAATTTTACCTGCTAAAGCGTTCATTTCTTGGTAACTCAAACCGCTTGCTACATTGTCACGCACCCAACGATTCAAAATTCCTGTTCCATTAATACAAAGCAAAGTTCCCAATCTGTTTTGGTTATTTAATTGGTGGTTTACGTGTGCAAAGGTATTTACACGAGATTTTGGGTCGTAGCTAACTTTATCTGAAACCGAATAAATTACACCCGAAGTTCCTGCCGTAGCCGCCACTTCGCCGGGGTCTAAGACATTGAGTGATAAGGCATTATTGGGTTGGTCGCCTGCTTTGTAAGTTACAGGTGTTCCTGCTTGTAAGCCTAATAAATCCGCCATAGAGCTATTTAGCCCTCCATGATTTGAGAAGACAGGACGAACTTCTGGCAAAATATTAGCAGAAAAACCATAATGTTTCATTACATCAGCAGAAATACCGTTTGTCTGAAAATCCCAAAAAATCCCTTCTGATAATGAAGAATTAGAACTCGTGATTTCTCCTGTTAATTTCATCGAAATAAAATCTCCAGGAAGCATAATTTTGTAAACTGAACCATAAACTTTAGGCTCATTTTCCTTAACCCAAGCTAATTTTGATGCGGTAAAATTACCCGGAGAATTTAATAAATGAGATAGACATTGTTCTGCTCCAATAGCTTGAAAGGCTTTATTGCCAATTTCTACGGCACGACTATCACACCAAATAATAGATGGACGCAAAACGCTTAGATTTCTATCAACCATTACTAATCCGTGCATTTGGTAAGAAATCCCAATTGCTTTGATGTCTTTTGGATTATATTTTCCTGTTGCGTTACAACGTTGAATGGCATTTTTGACACAGTCCCACCACATTTCGGGGTCTTGTTCTGCCCAACCGTCTTTTGGTGAAGAAATGGTGTTTTCAACATCTGGATATTGTGCTGAAGAAACTAATTTACCTGTTGAGCCATCAACCACAGATGCCTTGATGGAAGAAGTGCCTAAGTCTAAGCCTAAAAGTAGCATTGAATAACGTTTTGAATGTTTTTGTATGACACAAATGTATAAGAAAATAGCGAATTGTTCTATACAGTTCTATGTTTAATTTTGTAGATTAATTTGTATGTTTGTGAGATTTATGAAACTGAAAAAACATAGATTCATTTATCAATCAGTAAATTTGAAATTCAATAGCCATTATTTTATTTTCTGAATATCGGAAAATTTCGTGGGAACAAATCAGAGAATAGAATGCTTAAATTAGAAAATATTACGCATAAATATCAAGAGAAAAGTGCAGTTAATGATATTTCTTTAGAAGTACAATCAGGCGAGATTTTGGCAATAGTAGGAGAGAGTGGCTCTGGAAAAACAACTTTGTTAAATATAGTTTCTGGAAATATTACGCCCGAAAGCGGTACGTTAAGCGTGGATAATGAGGTGATTGATATTTATTTTAATCGCTTAATTCGGGATTTGCCAAATATTAAACTTGTACCACAAGATTATAGATTAAAACCAGATTACTCGATTTATGAAAATATAGACCTTGCTCTTACCCAATATACTCACGAATACAGACGTGAGCGTGTAAATGAGTTACTTGTTTTGTGTGGAATTGCAGAAATCAAAAATAAAAAACCCCGTGAAGTTTCGGGAGGAGAAAAACAAAGAACCGCCATTGCACGGTCTATCGCTGAAGAACCTTTAGTTTTATTGTTAGATGAGCCTTTTAGTAATTTAGATTCAATAAATCGGACACATTTACGCTCAAAAATTGTAGAAATTATTCGTCAAGAAGAGATAGCTTGTATTTTGGTTACGCACGATTTACTTGATGCTTTTTTGGTAGCGGATAGAATCGCCATCATGAAAAAAGGAGAAATCTTAATGGTTGATACGCCATTAAATATTTTCCAAGAAACTGAAAGTCAATACATTAAAGAGTTTGTAAGTAGTGCCATTCAGCCAATTCGAGACTTTATGAAAGGTTTTGGCAAAGATATGAACTTTGATGTTTGATGATTGGAATTATCGTTTTTCTTCTTTTACATCAATTCCTTTTCTGGAAGAATATTTGGAACGGTCGAGCAAATAAACATCAAGAATTGCTTTTGGACGAGCCAAATATTCTCGAAGATAAGTTTTGTAACCCGTTGGCACATCTTGTGCAGCAAAGGCTACTGCATCAACGCCAAGTTCGTTGGCTAAAAACAAGGCTCTTGCATTGTGAGTTGGTTGTGAAATAATAGTAAATTTTTGCTGATTAAATACTTCTTTACAGCGAATAATTGAATCGTAAGTTCTGAAACCTGCAAAGTCTAAAGTCATTACATTCTCGGGAACTCCTAACGACATTAGAGCTTTTTTCATATCGTTGGGTTCATTATAAAAAACCGAATCATGATTGCCGCTTAATATCAAAAATTTTACTTTTCCTTCTTTGTATAAGCGTGCGGCGGCTTCCATTCGGTATTTGAAAAACATATTTTCTTTCCCTCCAAGTATCGCTTTACTTGTTCCCAAAACTAATCCTACATCGTTTGAAGGCATTTTTTGTAGGTTGTAGAAGTTGTTTTTTTCTGTTGAAAGCACAATCCAAATATTTGCCAACAAAACACCCAATAGCAAAAAGAAACTTAATGCTATTAAACCTTTGATGGAGTTTTTAATATATCTCATCCATTCAAATGGTTGTTCTATTGATATTTCGAATGTGTTTTTCATTCATTATTTTTTATACAGAGATTATTTAGTTGAGTAAACTAACTAACCTCTGTATTTGGAAGGCTATCTAAAATAAACCTAATTGTTCTCCTGTACCTACGTCGGTCAATTCTGGAAAATCGATTTCTTCTGGTTCTATCAATTTTTTAGGTAGTTCAATTTCCACGACATTTTCAGTATTTTCTGACGTTTCAACTTGTTCAATCTCCACAACTCTTGGTTCTAATGGCTTGATTGACTGAACTTTGAATGTTGTTAATTTTGCTCCCATAGCTTTCCAACCTCTAATGTCTGTCAATTCATCAAGATTGATTTCTTCAACAATGGCAGGCGAAGAATTATCTTTTTTATAAGACAACTCAATTCTTGGATAAACATCTACTGACGCTAAGGTTAGTTTTGAGCCTTTCTCATCCGAAATAAACAAAAACTTCTTGTCAATTGTAGTGGTTTCTATCCTGAAACGCTTTGCATAGTACAATTTAGAACCTCCGTCGTAATAAACTGCCGTAATGATACTGTCAGGGATAAATTTGGTAAGTACCATTATATCCTTTATTTCATAACGATTTGTAAGTTCAAAGTTGGTTAACTCATACTGTCCATCGTTGTAAATTACTAAGATATTATCTTTTGCATCGAAATTGCCTAAATATTTTCCGTGTTCGTCTCGGTTTAATCTTCCAACATTTTCATCATAATAAATATCAACGCCTCCTAAAGTTGACACTCCCGCAGATTTTTGTATGATTTTTCTAACTGGATATTTTGTCAAAACGTTACCCATTGAATCACGACCTTTGATAAGTAAGGTTTTGAAATCGTATTCAAATTGTTTAACTCTGGCAGTACACGAAGCCGTTAAATTCACTTGTATTGTTTCTGCTTCTCCGTTTTCGTTGGCAGTAAAATATAGAATTTTAGACTTTGGATTACCTGCTGTTAAATCATATTCACGGTCACGAGTTACAGCAGTTACTTTAAATCTTTTAACATAAGAAACGCCCGATTTTGCATCAAAATATACTAAATTATATACTTTTCTATCATCATTTTTCTTGAAAACTGAAACGTAAATAATATCTTTTCCGACAAATACTTTTTCTTGAACTTTGGTAACCATACACTTTCCATCTTGACGGAAAATGATAATATCGTCAATGTCAGAACAGTCCATTACAAATTCTTCTTTCTTCAAACCATAACCAATAAATCCGCCAACACGGTCAACGTATAATTTTTGATTATTGGCAGCCACAACTGCGGCTGAAATGGTATTGAAGTTGCGAATTTCAGTTTTTCGTTCACGACCTTTCCCGTGTTTCTTCAAAATCTCTTTGAAATATTCAATTGAATAACGGATTATATTGGCAAGATTATCAAGCACTTCTGCTAATTCATCCTGCAAACGTTTCATCAATTCATCTGCTTTGAAGGCATCAAATTTAGAAATTCGTTTAATTCTAATTTCTAATAATCTTAAAATGTCTTCTTCTAATATTTCACGATAGAAATCTGGTTTGTAGGGTTCTAAGCCTTTATCAACCGTTGCAATTACATCCTCAAAGGTTTCGCATTCTTCAATCTGACGGTAAATTCTATTTTCGATGAATATTTTTTCAAGTGAACTGAAAAGCAATTTTTCCATCAATTCATCTCTGCGAATTTCCAATTCTCTCTCCAACAAACGAACGGTTTGTTGAGTACAAGTCTTGAGAATATCAGAAACGCCAACAAAATGTGGTTTGTCTGCAATGATAACACAAGCATTTGGCGAAATTGAAATTTCACAATCTGTAAAAGCATAAAGTGCATCAATGGTTACGTCTGGTGATACGCCTGTTGCTAATTGAACTTGTATTTCTACATCTTTTGCAGTATTGTCAATTACCTTTTTGATTTTGATTTTTCCTGCATCATTTGCTTTAATGATAGATTCAATCAAATTGGTTGTGGTAGTTGAAAAAGGAATATCTTTAATGATTAGCGTCTTTTTATCGAACTCTTCAATTTTTGCTCTTACTCTAATTTTTCCACCACGTTGTCCGTCTTGATAGTTAGAAACATCAACAAAACCACCCGTCAGAAAGTCAGGATATAGCTCAAATGGTTTATTTTTTAAGATAGAGATAGATGCTTCGATGAGTTCAACGAAGTTATGAGGCATAATTTTGGTTGAAAGACCAACCGCAATTCCTTCAACTCCATGAGCTAATAAAAGAGGAAATTTGACAGGCAGAGAAACGGGTTCTTTTTTTCTCCCGTCATAAGATAACTGCCACTCAGTAGTTTGCGGGTTAAAAATTACGTCTAAAGCAAATTTTGATAAACGTACTTCAATATAACGTGCGGCGGCTGCACCATCGCCAGTACGATAGTCTCCCCAGTTTCCTTGACAGTCAAATACTAAATCTTTTTGACCCAAGTTTACCATTGCATCATTAATAGAAGCGTCTCCATGCGGGTGATATTGCATGGTTTGCCCAATCACGTTGGCGGCTTTGTTGAAGCGACCATCGTCCATTTCTTTTAGGGCATGAAGAATACGGCGTTGAACAGGTTTTAATCCGTCTTCAACCGCAGGTACGGCACGCTCAAGAATTACATAAGAAGCATACTCTAAGAACCAGTTTTCATATAGACCAGCTACGGCAACTTGTTCTTGCAGAGCGTCTTTTGAGGTTAAATCGACATTATTTTCTTCTAAATTTTCAGGCAGGTTTTCGTTTTCCATCGACTATTTTATTCCTTCTTTTTGTTTGGTTCGTAAGTGGCTTTGTTCTTTTTGAATTTATTAAACTTTGCTTTAAAAAAGTTTTTAAAAATCTCTCTTAAAACAATAAATTCATCTATTTGACACAATAAGACCCTAATTTACGCAAAAAATACGAATGAAAAAAGCTGAAAAACCTAAACATCAGTGATTCTGAATTTTATACTTTGTGGGGTAGTAAATGAAATGATTATTATTTTTTTGTAAAATTCCAATTGTGTAATCATTCGCAGGCATGGCGTCTGTCATAATGGTAGTATAAAAACCATTGTTAAAATATTGCCCTGTTTTTAGTAGATTTTTCTTCTTGTTTTTGAGGTGGGTTGTTGCCCAAACGAATAGATTTTGCTTTGATTTAAAAATCAAAAATACGTCGCCTGTATATGGTAAATTACTATTTTGAAGATGATAAATTGGACGATAATTTGAGCCTGCAATACTGAAGGTAACGGATGAATCTTTTTGAATATTAATTGGAATATCTAAGGCATTTGGAGCGGTTAAATTATCAAGATTCTTAATAGCGGAACTCAATGGGCTTTCAGGAAATACACTTATACTATCTTTAAATGATTGCTTTAAAATATCTGAAATATTAGCATTAAAAGATTTATCATTGACCAATGAAATACCATTGTGTTGATAATTAACGGCGTCAGCTTCTTGAATATCTCTTTGATAGGAAAGTGCCTCTAATTTGGTGTACCAAGCAAAGCAATTATACATAATCCCGAATCCTAAGAAAATAATTCCCAAAATTTCAGTTACTTTTTTAGGACTAATTACTAAAATTGAAAGATATAATAACATTAAAGTAATCACGGAATTGTGCAAATATCTATTTGGAAACCCTGCTTCGATTGAACTCCAAGAACGACTTAATGCTACTAATCCAGAAGTAATTGTAAAAAAGGCAAATATGGCTAAAATAAATAATTTTTCTCTCGAAATTTCAGTGCCAGATTTTAATTTTTTTTTCTTGAAAAATATACTCCAAAGAAAATTGAAATTTAAGATAAAGAGTGAGCCGAAAATTATTAATCCAGTTAAAATAGCGATATAAAGTCCTAAATTCGATTTGAAAAACTCTCGTAAGAAACTGCCCCAAAATCCTCCAAAACAACCAATTAATTGCAATGGATTGCTTAAGCTTCCTATAATATTTGAGTTTTGAGCTGTGTAGTATCCTAAAAAATAAGCAACGCTTATTATCAATATCAATAAGCACCAAATGATTAATTCCTTATACCTTTCTTGAATAAATAACAATACTGCTACAACTCCCAAAGCAAATAATCCATTGCCATGCGTAAAGGTGAGTATTAAAGCAAAAATAATAGAAATCCAGAAGTGTTTGGGAGAAAAATAAACGATACTATAAAATAAAAGCATCGACCAGAAAATATTTCCTACTTGCTGTAATATTGAAATTGTCCAATAAAAATTTTGATAAGAAGATGGTTGGAAAATGAATAATACAATTGGAAGAGCATACCAAATGGGTAAGTTGATTTTCTTTATTATTTTGTAGAAAAAAACAAAAATGCCAAGATAATAAAGAGCAGAAAGTGCATTCAAAATTTTCCAATCGATATGTCCTTGAATGTAATAATCTAAAAGAACTATCAGTCGTGGAAATACAATTCTGTGTTCATTGTGCAGATTCCAAAGAGCTTTAAGTTTTTCGGAAATACTTAATGAATTATCTTGAGTAAGTGTAACATATCTCAGTAAGTGAAAGTCATCTTCAAAAAAGAAATTATAGGCAAAATGATAGCAAGCAATATAAAATAAACCAATTATTATAACAATTGCTATACCTGATAAAACGTTTAGATATGAGTTAAGTTTAGTGTGTGTCATTATACAATTTAACCAATTTTGTAGCGAAACTTCAGACTACAAAACTAATTGATAGGGAGAATTTGATAACTTAAAAATGGGCTAATTTATTTAACGGAGTTTATTTGGTGGCTTCTATGATAATTAAAAGCTCTGAAATCATCATCGCAGTTGCTCCCCAAACAGTATGTTCTTGAATATTATAAAAAGGTGCATCTACTTCTACTCCTCTGACATTTAGTGTTTTACGACTAATGATTTGAGGGTTTGTGATTTCTGATAATGGAATTTCAACTACTTTATCGACTTCTCTTGGGTCTGGATAAAAATCTGGTTTATGATTGATATAACCAATTACGGGTTGAACATAAAAGTTTGATGGAGGAATGAATAACTTAGTCAATTGTCCCAAAACTTTTACATCGGTGAGCCTTACGCCAATTTCTTCTTGGGCTTCTCTCATGGCGGTTCTTATCAAATTTTCATCTTCTTTTTCGGCTCTTCCTCCAGGAAATGCCATTTGCCCACCATGAACTCCATCATATTCGGGGCGGAGGATTAATGGCAAAAATATCTGATTTTCTGAGGGATAAAATAATATAAGCACAGCACTTTCACGTGTCCTTTCGTTTGGAGAGGGCATTTTAAATTTTAACCTCGACTCTGATGCCATTTTTTCATGGGCTACTCTTCCGGGAAGCGGCTCTTTAAGTCGGGCGGTTAGTTTTTCTATAAATGAGTTAAAGTGCTTCATACATTCAAACGGTTAAGTTTTTCTTTTAGGTAAACTCCCTAAAAAATCATACCTCAACAATAAAATTCTACTAATTTTTCGGCACAACGTTCGCCATCCATTGCTGCTGACATGATGCCACCTGCATAACCTGCTCCTTCACCACATGGAAAAAGGCGTTTTACCTCAAGGTGTTCTAAACTATCTCTGTCTCTTGGTATTCTTACAGGCGACGACGTTCTGCTCTCGATACCAATTATTTGAGCTTGATTTGAAGAATAATTTCTCATTTTTTGCCCAAATTGTTTCAAGCCATCTTGTAATGGTCTTGCGATGAAATCAGGCAAAACCGCACTCATATCCGAAGAAAGTAATCCGGGTTGATACGAAGTTTCTAATAAATTTCTTGAAACTTTATTCTTGATAAAATCATCAACCAATTGAGCAGGAGCCGTTTGTCCACCGCCTGCCATTCTGCAAGCTTTTTGTTCTAATTCCTTTTGTAATTGTAAACCTGCTAATGCTCCAAACTGTTTATAAGGTTGTAAATCTACCTCATTGATGGCTACTACCATGCCCGAATTGGCAAATTTAGAATCTCTACGAGAAGGTGACATTCCATTTACTACCAATTCTCCGGGAGCTGTTGCGGAAGGAACAATAAAACCACCTGGACACATACAAAATGAGAAAACGCCTCTTTGAATACCTTTGAAAAATGTTTGTCCAACCAAACTATATGATGCGGCAGGTAAATATTTACCTCTCTCTGGACGATGATATTGTAACGAATCAATCAAATTTTGTTGATGTTCAATCCGAACACCCATTGCATAAGGTTTTGCTTCAATCAATACATCTCGTTTTTGGCATAATTCAAAAATATCTCTTGCCGAATGTCCAGTAGCTAAAATAACTCCTAAGCCTGATATTTCATCACCATTTTCTAAGATAACACCTTTAATTTCTTTATTTTGAAGAATAAAATCGGTCACTTTTGTATTAAAATGTACTTCTCCACCTGCCGATAAAATACTCTCTCGTAATTCAGCAACTAATTGAGGTAATTTATTTGTCCCAATATGAGGATGGGCATCTACTAAAATTTCTTCTGTTGCTCCATGAGCTACAAATATTTCTTGCACTCGACGAATATCGCCACGTTTTTTACTTCTGGTATATAATTTACCGTCGGAATACGTACCTGCACCGCCTTCGCCAAAACAATAATTTGATTCTGGATTGACGATATGGTCTTTATTGATGGCAGCTAAATCTCTTCTTCTTGTTCTAACATCTTTCCCCCGTTCAATTAAAATTGGTTTTACCCCCAATTCAATTAAACGTAATGCTGCAAATAAACCCGCTGGTCCAGCCCCAACAATAATGGCTTGTTTTGCCTTTGATACATCTTGATAGTTTTTCTGAAAAGCAATTACTGGAGTTGGCGTTTCATCGACAAATACTTCTGCCGATACATTTACCTTAACTTGTCGCCCACGTGCATCTATTGACCGTTTTAATGGACGAATGAAGGCAGGAGCTTCTTCCGTTAAACTAAGAAGTTTGTGAATGTGTTGCTTGAAATTTTGTTGGTCAAAAGCAATTTCGGGTTCTAAAACGAGCGATAATTCTTTGTGCATAATGAGTAACACAGACTTTAGTCTGTACAAAAATTAAATAAACAGACTAAAGTCTGTGTTACTAAAACTATTTCAATGGTAAGAAAACCATATTTACAGGGATTTCTGTATTATTGTATTTTATATTATTTCTCAAAATCATTTTTTGTTTTGATAACTCAATCACGCCAAATGTTCCTTTGAAACCTTGAATATTGATGTCTAATTTTGTATCACTTTCAGAAAGCCCCCAAGTACCATAAGCAGCAGGTTGTTTTGAGATTTTGTCGTAAGAACGAACAGTGCCAGTGTTTTCAAAAATATAAGTTAACTGATTAATAAATTTGGCATCACCAGCAAACAAAGCAGGGTCAATAGGTGTATTATCAGCAGTTGTAAAACCGTCAACCACCCATTCCGTTGATTTTATGGCTTCGGTTTTGTTAACGGCTGGGTCAGTAGAGGAATCTTTAGCACATGAAAAAATACCAAGACTTAGTATGAGAATAATTAATAATTTCGTGCGTGTCATTTCGTTATGGAGTTATAATATCGAGCTATAAAATTATCCGATTTTCATTAAATCGTCGGATAATTAACATTTAATACAAATTTAAAAACTTTAATTGATGAATGTTTGACATTTATCCAGTAAACGTGATAAAAAAGGGTTTTATTTTTTTATTTTTTGTTCTAACTAATCAAGTTTGGGGACAAACGGACTGTCAAACAGCCTTTCCTTATACTCGTTCAACAAAAAATGGAGTCGTCAATTGGCAACAATTTCCTGAATTTTCTCTACCTTTTAAAGTGGTTTATAATGGGCCAAGATTTGGAGATTCATTACAATTACCCCTAAAACATGGTTTTTCACATTTGGCAAATTTTAATCGCCACGATGGAAACTTACCTGTAAAAAATAGAGCAATTTTATGGGGCGGAGTTGCCAGTTTAGTAGGTCAACCATGGTACGAAATTGAAAGTCCTTGGGCGAATGATTTAGGAAAATACCAAGAAAAATGGAATGCTGAAATGCGTGCAATGGCAGGAATGTTTACAGATACGCAAGGCAAGGCAATGCCTAATTTAGATATTTTACTCTTGGATGTAGAAAGGGAAATTCCAACAGATGCGGCTATTCGTTTTTTGAAAGCAGATACAACTTTGCCAGCCAAATATCGGAAATTATCAGATATTGATTTTACAGAACGTTATAAAATTGATTTAGGAAAATTGTATGCTGAGCCAATTAAGTATTTGAAAGCAAATGGAATACCTACCACTACTAATTTCGCTTCATATTCTGATGCACCTGTGAAAAATTCTGAATTTCCACTTAATTACACTTGGCAAGAATGGCAAACTTCTGACAAGGTTTTAAATTATTATATGGTGGATTCTGTCAGCAAAAAAGTAGGAGGGGAGTTTTATAAACAAAATACTTTTTTAGCACCTTCTGCCTATTTTTGTTATGAATACAGTTTGCTAAAAGAATATCCAAATATTGCTTATCAACTGTTTCAAATTGAGGCAAATGTGGCAAGAAGCGAAAAAGAAATTATGCTTTTTCAATGGCTTACTTACAATAAATGCCAAGCTAATTCTACTTATCGTTATAACACAAATATCAAAGATTATTTAATTGAAGCTCAGGCTATTTTTCCTTTTTTCTCAGGTGCAAAAGGTGTTTGGCTTTGGGAGAATCCAATTACGCCCGACTCGCTCAATTATTCATCTTATGAAACTTATGTAAATTCATTGTATCGTCTTTCTCAGTTCAAAGATTTCTTTATTGGCAATCACCGTTTAGTTATTCCAAAATCGGCATATCAGCATTTTCAAGACCGTGACCCTGTTTGGCGTGGCGTTGTGAAAGGAAATGAGATTCTCATTGCTGCTATCAACGAATTTGCCAATGATAATGAAACCACAGATTTATTAGTGAGTTATGGCGGATGGTCGCAAAAAATTCAATTGAAAGGGAAGCAAACGTTTTTGTGCAAATTCCCTTTGCCCGACTTACAAACCAATTATTTACTCTATCCAAATCCTTCAAGAGGAACTTTTATATTTGAATTTTTTGGGGATAATTTCTTGACAGGAAACTTGAAAATTGTAGATATTTTTGGAAGAGAAGTATTAAATCAAAATTTGACAGGAAATAGCAGAAAACAATCGTTTGATTTGAAATTGACTTCTGGAAGCTATTTTTTAAATTATGTGGAGGGCGAAAAAGTTATTATGAAGAAGATTATTATTGAGTAGTTAGAAAAACCTTCCCGAAAGTTCTAAAACTTTCGGGAAGGTAAATTAAGTGATTTTTCAATTAATCCTTATTTCTTTTTTCGTAAGAACGACCATACTTTTTCTTCATTTCTGCGGCATGGTTTCTTCTTACATTTACTTTCTTATTTTTTTCTGATTTTTCATGGAATGCCTCACCCGCACCTTCTCTTTTTGCTTGTTTTACTTCAATGGCTTTTGTGTAAACCTTTGGAATTTCCTCAATGAGCGTTCTTGTTGAAATCTCTAAATTTTCTGGAAGTTCCAAAGTTGGGACTTCATAATTCATGAGTTTTTCAATTTCTGCTAAATATTCCATTTCACGTTCAATGACAAACGAGATTGCAATACCTTTACGTTCTGCTCTACCAGTACGACCAATTCGGTGAACGTAGTTTTCGGGAGCATTCGGTAAATCAAAATTGATAACGTGAGTCACTTCCGAAACATCTAAACCACGAGCGATAACGTCAGTAGCAATTAAAAATCTAATTTTACCTTCTTGAAAATCATTTACAGAGGCAAATCTATGATTTTGAGCTTTATTTGAGTGAATTACGCTCATTGAGTCTGCAAATTCTTCGCTCAATTCTTCAAAAACAAGGTCAGCTAAATGTTTGGTAGAAACAAAAACCAAGACTTTACTCATGTCTGGATTTTCGTTTAAGAGTAATTTTAAGAAATTAATTTTCGTGAAAAAATTAGGAACAGGATAATATGATTGAGAAATATTATCTAAAGGAGTTCCAACAGGAGTGGCTTCAATTCTTAATAAATCATTGAAATAATCATCAATTAGAATTTCTACTTCTTGATTTAAAGTTGCCGAAAACATCAAATTTTGACGTTTTTGAGGTAAACGGTCGAAAATATTTTTTAATTGAGCCCTAAAACCCAAATTAAGCATCTCATCAAATTCGTCGATGACTAACTTTTTAATTCCTTTTGGTTTTAAAACGCCCGTTGCTAATAAATCAACAATTCTTCCCGGTGTTCCGACTAACATATCTAAACCTTGTGCAACTTCTGCCGCTTGTGGTCTTAGATTAACGCCTCCATATACACCCACAACGGTCAAACTCAAATATTTACTCAATTTTTGCACTTCTTCAACCACTTGAATAACCAATTCACGAGTTGGAACAATTATCAGAAACTGAGGATTTTTTTCTTTTGAAAACTTAAATTGACGAAGACATGGTAACAAATAAGCAAATGTTTTACCTGTTCCCGTTTGGGCAATACCACAAACATCTCTACCTGACATTACGGCAGAAAATACCTTTTCTTGAATAGGCGTTGGCGATGAAATGCCAAGGTCTTCAAGAGCGTTCAGAAGTTGTTTGTTGAGATTTAATTCGTTGAAAGTCATAACTTTTGTAATAATTTTGACACAAAGGTACGGCTAAAGATTAGGAAAGATAAATCGTGAGGCAGATATTTGATTTTTTGCAATAAAAGACCACCAAAAGCATATATTCATTTTGAAAATTTATGAAAAGACGATTTTTACTTATAATTTCTCTCATTTTAATACACTTAGGTTGCCAAAAAACTAAACCTAAAGAAATTGATTCAGCTTTTTATTATTGGAAATCGAACTTTCAATTGCTTGAAAATGAAAAGAATACACTTTCTACTAATGGGGTAAAGAAACTGTACATCAAGTTTTTTGACATTTCGTGGAATAAAGCGAAAAGCAAATTTCAAATGGATGCTCCCATTCGTTTTGCTGAAAAATTACCTGATTCTTGTCAAATGATTCCTGTGGTTTTTATCACGAATCAAACCATGAAAAATTTGCCCAAAAATGAAGTTGATTCGTTAGCTCATTTTATTTTGGAAAAGATTTCAAAATTATCTCCTCAAAAATATAATGAACTACAAATTGATTGCGATTGGACGCTTTCCACAAAACAAAAGTATTTTTCTTTGTTAAATTCTCTCAAAAAATCAGGCTTACATTTATCCGCAACCATTCGTTTGCATCAGGTGAAATTTTATGAAAAAACTGGCATTCCACCCGTTGAACGTGGTATGTTGATGTGCTATAACATGAGCGATTGGCGAAGTCCGATTACGCTAAATTCTATTTATTCGCCAAAATTATTAACGCAATACACAGAAAGATTGCAAGAATATCCTTTGGCACTTGATGTAGTAATGCCCATTTTTCATTGGACGGTCGTTTTTAGAAATAACCGTTTTATGTTTTTTGTGAATAACCTAAGTGCTGAAACTTTGCATAAAAATGAAAATTTTGAGCAAATGCTTAATAAACAGCAGTTTACTGTAAAATCAGATGCTCAATTTCAAAATATTTCCATTAGAAAAGGCGATGTTTTCAGATGTGAAGATGCTCAATTCGAAGATATTTTGAAGGGTTCACGAAACATTTTAGAAAAAATATCAAACCAAAAACTTACATTTGCTTTATATCATCTCGACTCCCAAAGTATTTCTTATTACTCAAATGAACAAATTAAAGAACTCCTTCACATTAACAAAACGCTCCGTTAAAATTTTGGCTATTTTTACACTACTTGCTTGTGGACCGGGCATGGTAGATGTAGATGAATTTATGAGTTTTTTCATGCCAGAAAGCTCAAATGCTTCGGCACAAAATCAAAAATATAACTATACAAGTAATTTCTTTTATGGTGAAAATGAGTTTGAAAGTAATGAAGATACCGTTGACCACTGCCGAAATGAAAATATATTAGCTTGGCAAAAATACTGCAATAACAAAGTTGCAGGAAATGAAATTGCAAAAGGTATTTATGGGAAATTTGGAAGTTCAGCCTTACAAAAATATCTAACTCAAAGTAAAAATGAGTTAGCCAAAAATTATATTGCTTTAGCCAAAGAAATTGACTCAGATTTTGAAAAAACGGTCAATTCTTATGAAGGAGAAGAAAATAAATATGTTTCAAAAGCTGATGTTTTAGAGCAAAAAGCTTTAGCGTTATTGAATGTGGCGAAACAAAATAAGGATAGTTTTATTGAGGAACGTATTGCTTTTCAGTTAGTTAAGTTTTCGGCAGTTAAGAAAAACTATGAAGAAGCGGTGAGCAGATACGAAAAACTGATTTTGCCAATTAAACAAAAAAGTTTCATTTCAGATTGGGCATTGATGCGTAAAGCGGAGGCAGAAACGAGTTTGGGAAATAAAGCGGAGGCATATTATGATTTCGCACAAGTTTTTGACCGTAGCGAGTCGCACCGAAACCAAGCAGATGTAGTTGTTCGTGCGAGAATTGACAGTTTAGTAATTGATGATTCAGTTTTGAAATTCTGTAAAAATGACCATGAAAAAGCCGCAGTTTATGCTTTTGCGGGCATAAAACCTACGACTGATGCTTTACCAATGTTAGAGAAAATGGTAGAAATTGAACCGCAAAATCCGATGTTGGAATTAATTATGGCTCGTGAAATAAATAAAAATGAAGCCTATTATTATCGTCAAATAGATTGGGAATATGTGGAAGATTCAACTGAAACTAAAAAGAAACAGCAAATTGCGAGTGATTATTGGTCGAAATTGAAAGATTTTTCTGTTAAAACTGCTGAGAACCAAAAAGTTGCTAAAACTGGATTTTGGCAAATTGCGTCTGCTTACATGGAATATATTGAAGGTGATTTGGCAAAATCAGAAGAGTTTTTAAATCAGGCGAAAGCAATTAATTCTCAAAATCAAGGCTTGAAAAATCAGATTCTCATTCAAGATTTATTATTGACGAGCAAGAAAACTAAAGAAATTACGCCAGAAGTTGAAATGGCATATTTGTCCATTTTAGAGCAAATTGGGAAGCCTAAAGGTTTTAGAATGAGTAATGCCGTTTTGGAATCTTGTAATATGTTGGCTTCCAAATATCGTGGTGTTCAGCCTGTTTCGGATAAAGAAACGAAAGGTGGTTTTCTTTCAAGTTGTTCTGGCAAAAAATCAAGTGAAAATGTGCCTGTTTCTGTGCCAAATGCTATTGCAAAGGCTTATTTATTGACCATGCTTACAACATATCAAGCTGGAAGTGGGGAAGAATACGGTGGCTATATGTCGCAAAAAGATATGTTTCCAATTGAAGATACGACTTCATTAGCAACGATTAAAAAGTTGGTTCAATATGTTGCAGAACCCAATAAATCAGATTTTGATAAGCGTTTACAAAAATTAGTTGGTTTCGATAATGACCATTTGTACACGCTGATGGGCAGACGTGCCATGGACGAACACAATTATGCAAAAGCAGCGGAGGCTTTCGGGAAAGTGAATCCTAAAATATGGAAAGACGATGTTTGGACGTCTATGTTTAATGAAGACCCATTTTACATTTCTCCAAAATATGGAGATGAAAAGCCAAATACCAATTACACGCCTGTTTCTTTCGCTCAAAAAATGGCTGAATTGGAAGCTAAGTTAAAAGCAAATCCCAATGATGCAGAAAGTGCTTATTTATTAGGTTGTGGAGCATTTAATACTTCCACACACGGAAATGCTTGGATTTTAAGACGACACGGCTGGAGTGCCTCAGAAGTTAATTCTTACGATAAAAAGGAATATAATTTTGATTATTATCAGGCAACTAAAGCCAAAGAATATTTTGAGAAGGGAATGAAATCCACTAATCCAGAAATTGCAGCGAAGTCTTGTTACGGAGCTGCACTTTGTGAAAGAGTTGCTTTTGATGTTTTTGTGGCAAGCCAAGATACAAGCAACGAAATGGATATGAACAAATTTACTGAGCGAATGAATAAGGAGAGAATTGCTAAATTTTCAATCTATTTTCAGTTGCTCAAAACTAAATATCAAAATACGGCTTACCAAAAACAAGTTTTAGAAGAATGTGGAGACTATTCTGCTTTTGCGGGAGAGTAAAAAGGTTTGTCAGGCTTTACTAAAAAATATAGATTCGTCAACTTTATTACAAAAAGTTGACGAATCTATTAGTTTATACGACTTTTAGTCTTCTAAATAACCAAATTTTCCTTCATTAAAATCATTGAATGCGTCCATTAATTCTGCTCTGGTATTCATTACAAATGGTCCATGTGCGGCAATTGGCTCATCAATTGGTTCGCCACTCAAAATTAATACGACTGAATCTTCTTTCGCTTCTACGAAAAATTCTTCTCCTATGTTTTCAAACAAAACAAAATTATCAGTTGGCACCACCTTGCTATCATTTACCAAAATACTTCCTTCAATGACTAACAAACAAGTGTTAAAATTTGCAGGAAATGAAAAATCAGTTTTTGCTCCAGATTTAAGTTTTGCATTAAGCATATTTATCGGCGTAAAAGTTGATGCCGTACCTCCCACATTTTTATATTGCCCTGCAATTACTTCAATTTCTCCGTCCTCATTTTCTAATTGATAACGCTTAATTTCACTGTTTTTTATAGCTTGGTATTTAGGTTTCGACATTTTGTCTTTCGCAGGTAAATTTACCCAAAGCTGAACCATTTGAAATTCTCCACCCGTTTTACTGAAATTTTCTTCGTGATATTCTTTGTGTAAAACGCCCGAAGCCGCCGTCATCCATTGAATATCGCCTTCACCAATGATTCCACCGCCACCGCTACTGTCGTGGTGAGCTACTTTTCCTTTGTAAGCAATGGTTACCGTTTCAAAGCCACGATGTGGGTGAACGCCAACGCCTTTGGGTTCTTTACTCGGTGGAAAATAAAACTTTGAATTATAATCCATCATAATAAAAGGACTCATGCGTTGCATACTCAAACCTCTTACACTTGGAATAAAATTATGTACTCTGAATCCGTCACCCACAAAATGTGGTGTTTGTGGCGTTAAAACTGCTTCTACTTTTTTAGTTGCCATGAAGGTAGCACAGGTTTCTAACCTGTTATTTTATTTTGTAGCACAGGTTTCCAACCTGTGATTATTGTTTATTTTCAGACAGGTTGGAAACCTGTCCTACTGCGGAATTATTTCAACCAAAATTTCTTGATTGGCTTTATCAAAATAGGTACAAGTCATTTTTTCTAAATCGACTATCCATTTTTCAATACCTGTTTCTGCACAATCTTTACAAAAGGTAAAATAGTCGGTTTCGCCTTTTTGGTGACTTTTAAGTTTTGAAGTAAATAATTCAGCATTACTATTTTCTGCGATTATTAAAGTCTCATATTGAGGTTCAGAAGTCGTTTGAAAATTATTATCTCCAAAATATTCGGTATGACTATCAAAAACCCAAGTTTCAAAACTTTTCACGCCCAAAAGGATAATTTCTTGAATGTACTTAGGGAAATCTGCTCCTGATTTTACTTTTGAATGAGCAAGTTCGATTTGTTCTACTGTAAACATAATTTGTTGTTTTTTGAAGTTAATAGCAATAAATACTAATTTTCACCTTTCTGGAAAGATTCACAAACATACCAATTTGTAAGTATATTTGCTATCTAATAATTGGGGATTATGGCTTAATTAATACATATTTTGCTTTAGATTAATTAGGTAGAATCCAAGAATATGTTTTATTACACCAATGCCAAATCCCTAAATCACAAATCCCAAAATCATGAATCGTTTAGCAAAAGAAACATCTCCATATTTATTACAACACGCTCAAAATCCTGTAGATTGGTTTCCTTGGGGAGAGGAGGCTTTGGCAAAAGCAAAAGCTGAAAATAAGCCTATTTTGGTGAGCATTGGTTATTCAGCTTGTCATTGGTGCCACGTAATGGAGCATGAAAGTTTTGAAAAAGAAGAAGTTGCGGAAGTGATGAACCGTCATTTTGTAAACATTAAAATTGACCGTGAAGAACGCCCTGATATTGACGCTATTTACATGGATGCCGTTCAAGCAATGGGTGTGCAAGGTGGTTGGCCCCTAAATGTGTTTTTAATGCCCGATGGAAAGCCGTTTTATGGAGGTACTTATTTCCCAAAACAAAATTGGATAAAACTTTTGGGAGCGATCAATAACGGTTTTACCAATAGTCAAGAAGAATTGCAAAAATCAGCGGAAGGTTTTACAGAAAATATGCTTTTTAGAGAAACTGATAGATACGGTTTAATCTTTGAAAATCAGGATTTTGTGCAGGCAGATTTGGATATGATGTACAAGAAATTATCCAATACTTTTGATGAAGAATGGGGCGGATTTCAAAGAAGTCCCAAATTTCCGATGCCTTCTATTTGGTTGTTTTTATTGCGTTATGCCAAAACTTCTCCCAAAGCACTCAATCATTTAAAATTCACGCTTGACAAAATCGCCATTGGTGGTATTTATGACCAATTGGGCGGTGGTTTTGCTCGCTATTCGGTTGATAGTGAGTGGTTTTGTCCCCATTTTGAGAAAATGCTTTATGATAATGGACAATTAGTCAGTTTATATTCAGAAGCTTATACGCTTACGCAAGAAGAACTTTACAAAGAAACTGTTTACGAAACAATTGGCTGGCTAAAAAGAGAAATGACCAGTCCAGAAGGCGGATTTTATTCTGCTTTAGATGCAGATTCGGAAGGAGTGGAGGGGAAATATTATGTTTGGTATAAAGCAGAAATTGACGAAATTTTAGGAGCAGATTCCAAAGAGTTTTGTAAAGATTATCAAGTAACAGAATACGGAAATTGGGAACATGGCGTAAATATTCTTTGGAAAAATGACACGATTTTAAACTCAAAATATCAAGAACAGATTGAGAAATTAAATCAAGAACGAAATAAAAGAATTCGACCTGGATTAGACGATAAAATCCTTTGCTCTTGGAATGGCTTGATGCTCAAAGGTTTGGTAGATGCTTATCGTGCTTTTGATGAACCTGAGTTTTTAGCATTAGCCTTGCAAAACGCACATTTTATAAAAGATAAATTCTTGAAAGACAGCGTTTTATCCCACAGTTACAAAAACGGAGAAACTAAAATAAAAGGCTTTTTAGAGGATTATGCAGCGGTGATTGACGCTTTTACAAGTTTATATCAAGCTACATTTGAGGAAAATTGGTTGCATTTGGCTGAAAAATTAACGGTTTATGCTTATCAAAATTTTTGGGACGAAGAAGACCAATTGTTTTATTTTACCGATAAAGATGCGGAGGTTTTAATTGCCCGTAAAAAAGAGATTTTTGATAATGTAATTCCGTGTTCAAATTCAATGATGGCTCGGAATCTTTATACTTTAGGTTTATTGTTAGACAGAGAAGATTTTAAAGATTTATCTAAATTGATGCTCTGTAAAATGAAAGACTTATTGCTCAAAAATGTAGATTATTTGACCAATTGGGCTTGTTTAGCAACACAAATGATAACGCCTACGGTAGAATTTGCCATTGTTGGAAATGATGCTGAGAGATTTAGAAAAGACATTGATAAAAGATATTTTCCCAATAAAGTTATATCAGGTACAACAACTCAAAGTGAATTACCTTTATTAGAAAACAGAATTGCAAAAGCCGACGAAACCTTGATTTTTGTCTGTTATAACAAAACCTGCCAATTACCTGTAAAATCGGTTGAGGAGGCACTTTTACAAATTCAATAGCTACATGGAATGACAAAATAAGAGTAATGATTTCTGACTTCTCGAAAGTTTTATGTTAAGTGCTTAAACTTTCGGGAAGTTCTTGCAAATTCTTGATTAGGAGTAAATTTTATTTCTAAAACCTAACACCTTACTACTAACACCTATTTTAATACATAAACTCAATTCCTTCAGATTCCTTTTTATCGGCATACAAAATAATTTCCTGCATTTTTCCATTTAGCATAAATCGGATTGCACTGGTATTTGCTCCTTCTTTTCCTGTATTGTGAGCAAAAACGGTCAAGACATTTTGTTGATTTGGAAGAAATTTGAGTATTAAAATCTTTGGTTTTTGCGTAAGGCTATGTTTTTCAATCAAATACTGACCATTAAAACATACCGAAACCACATCTCCATCTTCGTTTTCATGGTCGTAAAGTTGAATTTGTAGCTCATTTTCAGTAATTCGATAATGATGTTTTACCACAACTTTACGTTCCATTTCGCAGTAAATTTTATCTGCTTTCTTAATTTTTGAGGTGGCTTTTTGAAGTTGCATCAAAGGCAAATGATACGACATTTGAAAACCAATATAGGCTCCATTTTCAAGGATATTATTGGAAGCCGTTGGAACGTTATTATTGTAGCCCGTGAAAGTATTAGACACAAAACTTCCCGTCGGAATTCCTACACGAATACCCATGTCCAACGAACGCATATCGTCAGCACGTCGCCAGTAGGTTTTGCCAAGTTCAAGAAAAAATAGGAACGAATTTCTGTTTACAACTTCACTTTGAGTCTTGAACCCTTTGCCATTAAATACCCAATCTTCTTGATTTTCAGCAGATTTATCTAAGTAATTCATCGTTCTGATACCAAATTGGGCATAATTTCGTGCTTCGCCCCAACCTCTTCTGCCTAATGATTTTGACGTATAAGTGACACTTGCCGATAAGCCAGAATAACTAACGGTATTTTGCCAAATACTTGCCACTTTATTATTTAGAGAAAACTGATAATCGTTTCCGATAGAATAACTATGTGGAATACAAGCATAATAAACGCCCGCTTCTGTCCTTAAAATGCGGTCATTTTTAAGCAATTTGGAGATATTTAACCCCAAATCAAAAGAGCCAATTAAGCCAGATAATTCTGTTTTTCCTTGTCGGTTTACGCTTGAATTTATTGGAAATACAGTAAATGGAAAGGGAACGTAACTAAAAACACTCTGCTGAAATCCTGATGAAACAGTAGAATTTTGTGGCAATCCAAAAGTAAATAAAGTGCCAGAAGGGTGAATAGAAATGGTGCTAATACCTTGTTTATTAGATAATTGAGCGTTACAGTTTATAGTTAGCAGTAAACAGTTAGCAATGATGAATAGGTTAATAAACTTGTATGTAGATTGTCTAATTTTCATTCTAATTTTTTGTTTGATAGTAGTTTATAGCAAACCGAAACCGCATTGAATTTCAATTCAGAACACCTACTTCTTTAAGCCCATTCTCCATTACCTCTTAACCCGCTTTACTTAATTCTATCAGGGTTTTCATTCACGAAAGCTCCCCAACCTTTTTTTGTTCCTTTCATAGTTGCCATAATACTTGTACCGTGAAAATGATGACAAACCGCAATGCCCAGAGCATCGGTAGCATCAAACATTTTAGCATCTAATTTCATTTTTAAAAGCGTATCGAGCATGGAAGCAACTTGTTCTTTTGAGGCGTTTCCATTGCCTGTAACAGACTGTTTTACAGTTTTAGGCGAATACTCTACAATCGGAATATCACGTGACAAAGCCGCCGCCATTACCACTCCTTGAGCCCTCCCCAATTTCAACATCGACTGCACATTTACCCCAAAAAAAGGAGCTTCAATTGCCATTTCGTCAGGTAAAAATTCTTCAATAATACCAATAATACGCTCGTAAATTTTCTTTAATTTCATTCCTTGCGTTGTATATTTGCTTACATTAATGACTCCATATTGCAAGACTTTCATTGAATCACCTTGCGTTAATATCACACCATAACCCATAAAACGAGTACCTGGGTCAACTCCTAAAATTATTTTTTCTTTTATAACAGCCATAATGCAAAATACCCCAAAAACGCCTCCTAAAGCAAGTATTTTATCCGAAAAACTATTTATCCTTCTTAAATGGGGCGTTTTTGCTACAATATTTTTTGTCTTGTTTAGATTTTTAAAAGGTGAACGAGTAAACATTATTGAGCTTATACATGAATTTAGAAGGCTTACAATTGCTGAAAATTTCATGTATCTAATTACGGTTGTGCTACTTATCTTTTTTAATTGGGGTTTTGAGGCAAAAAAATGGCAAATTTTGGTACGAAAAATTGAGAATATTTCTTTCATAGACGCTTACCAATCTGTTTTGGTTGGTTTGTCCTTAGGATTTATCTCGCCTGCAAATTTGGGTGATTTTGCAGGTAGATTAATGAAGTTGAAAAGTAAAAATCGTTCTGAAGGAATTGGTTTAGTTTTGTTAGGAAATGGGATTCAATTTTATGTTTCAATTCTTTTTGGGGCAATTGCTTATGTGGTGGTTTTATCGACAAAAGATTCAAAAATTGACCAAATAATTTTTATCGGAGTAATTTTAACGCTGATATTAGGTGTGATGGTTTTTACTTTTCGAGGAAAAATAACAGCGTTTTTTACAAATTTTCAAATGGTTAAAAAGTATGAAAATCATTTGAAAGCTCTTTCAGAATTTGATTTAGCAGATTTTAAGGACATTTTTCTTTGGGCAGTTTTACGTTACCTTACCTTTTCGTTACAATTTGTACTTGTCCTAATTGTTTTTCAAGTACCACTACCGTTTTTGCAATTATGGGCAATTTCATGTTTAGTTTTGCTCTTCAAAACCATAATTCCGCCCATAAACTTTGTGACAGATTTGGGGGTAAGAGAATTTTCAGCTTTGCATTTCTTTAATTTATATTCAGTAAATAATACATCAGTGTTTACTGCTACATTTTTTCTGTGGCTGTTAAATATACTTTTTCCTGTAATAATTGGCGGTTTTTTATTCTTGAAATCTAAACTGTAACTCATAAAACGATGTCTTTTTTCTTGATTATCAATATTTTATACGCATTATTTAACCTTGTTTTGATTATGACTTGGTTAAAAATGCGACGAGAAAAACAAGAAGAAACGAGTCAGAGAAATACAAAATTAACCGTCATTATTCCTGTAAGAAATGAAGAAGATAATATCGTAAAACTTTTGCAAGACCTTGATAGTCAGAATTATCCATTTGAGAATTTTGAAGTAATAATTGCCAATGATGGTTCTACCGACCAAACCGAATCATTCGTTTTAGCTTTTCAAGAAAACGCTAAATTTAATTTGAAACTGCTTAATATTCTGGACGATAAGAGTTCCTCTCCCAAAAAACGAGCTATTAAAAAAAGCATTGAAATATCTTCGGGCGAATTGATTATTACCACCGATGGAGATTGTCGAGTTTTCCCTAATTGGTTGGTATCTATTGAACAAATTTTTAAAACTACAAACGCCAAATTGGTCAGTTCTCCTGTCTCTTTCATAAATGAGCATAAATTTTGGAATACTGCACAAATTATAGAGTTTGCCAGTCTGATTGGTTCTGGAGCGTGTGCTATGTACCTAAAAAAGCCCAATATGTGTAATGGAGCTAATATTGCTTATACACGAGAGGTTTTTGAAGAAGTGGGAGGATTTGCTGGAAATGAGCATTTAGCTTCGGGTGATGATGAATTTTTGATGCACAAAATTGCTGAAAAATATCCCGAAAAGGTTGTTTTTAATGCAGATAAAAATGCAATTGTATTAACAAATACTCAAGCCGATTGGCAACATTTTTATCAACAAAGACGAAGATGGGCAAGCAAATGGAAATATTATAAAGATTGGAAAGTTTCGGCATTAGCAATCTTCATTTTTGTTGTAAATTTGGGTGTTATTTGGAGTTTTATCACTTTAAATTATACTAATTTATTTCTAAAGTTAGTATTTGAATTTGCTTTTTTATCTTTGATAATCAGGTTTTTAGGTCACAAAGATAAAATTAAATATATTCTAATTGTTCAAATTTTATATCCGTTTTATGTGGTCTTTTTTGGCTTAATTGCCCAAGGAAAAGGCTACACTTGGAAAGGTCGAAAGTTGTCGTAAAATATGATTATTCACAAAACAAATTTCTTAATGCGGGCTTTATATCCTGATTTTCTTTGGCGAATTCCTACCAAAGAAAAAGAGATTTATTTGACATTTGATGATGGTCCAATTCCAGAAATTACTGAATTTGTTTTAGAAGAATTAGCAAAATTTAACGCAAAAGCGACTTTTTTTTGTATTGGAGATAATATCGCAAAACATCAAAATGTATTCCAACAAGTTGTAAATCAGGGTCATACAATCGGGAATCATACTTTTAACCACCTAAAAGGTTGGAATACGGAAAATGGTGAATACTTAAAAAATTTTGATTTATGTCAAGTTGAAATTGACAAGAACGAAATACAAAATAGACGACTTTTTCGTCCTCCGTATGGGAGAATTAAACGAAATCAAGCAAAAGAAATACTGAAAACTCACGAAATTGTGATGTGGGATGTTCTCACGGCAGATTATGACCAAAATATTACACAAGAACAGGTTTTGAAGAAAACTTTACAGCATACAGAACAAGGCTCAATTGTATTATTTCATGATAGTATAAAGGCAAGTAGAAATATGAAATATGTTTTGCCACGAGTTTTAGAACATTTTTCTGAACGAGATTTTGTCTTTAAAAAATTATAGTATTTATATAAAAACCTATTTTTTAAACCTGCTTAAACTTACGTATGAATTACCCAAAAATAACAATATGGATTGCCGCTCGAAACGAAGAAGATAATATCATTAATTGTCTCCAATCAATTGAGCGTCTCGATTATCCAAAAGATTGTTTGCAGGTTTTAATTGGAAATGATAATTCAGATGATAACACAAAATGGTTTGTTGTTGATTTTATAAAAAATAAGAGATATTTTCAATTGGTTGATATTCAAAAGGTTATTAATAGTCAAAGAGGGAAGGCAAACGTTTTGGCAAATCTTTATGAACATTCCACAGGGGAATATTTCTTAATTTGTGATGCTGATGTTACCGTAAATCCAAATTGGGTAAAAGGTATGATTGCTAATTTTGAAAAAGATGCTCATGTGGGGCATCAAGTTGGAATTACTTCCATTCGAGGGAAAAAAATATGGCATCAATTTCAGTCAATTGACTGGCTTCATGCCCTTACTTTATTAAAAATTGCTGCTGATTTAAAAATTCCATTAACAGGTTTAGGCAATAATTCCGCCATTACCCGCAAAGCTTATGAAAGTACGGGTGGTTATGCAAAAATTCCTTTTTCTATAACTGAAGATTTTGCATTATTTCATGAAGTTGTGAAGAAAGGATTTGGTTTTAAAAATACGATAAATCAAGAAGTATTTAATCAAACTTTACCAATGTTTAATCTTCGAGAGTTTTTGCATCAACGTAAAAGATGGATGGTCGGAGCTTTACAATGTCCTTGGTGGGTGGTTGGTTTACTGTTTTTTCAAGCACTTTTTCTGCCTATTTTATTGATAATCGGACTAACTTTTTCTTGGAAAATCGCTGGAATTTTATGGTTTTTAAAATGGCTAAATCAAACGATTACCGTTTTGCCAACCATTATTAAATTGAAAGAATATCACCTTATAAAACACCTTTTACTGTACGAATTTTACGCAAATTGGTGGCAAATAACGATGATTTTTTTCTATTATTCACCCGTAAAAGTAGATTGGAAAGGGAGGGTTTATTAGGTAGATTATAGAGAATAGATTATAGAGGATAGATGTTAGATTATAGAGAATAGATTATAGAGAATAGATGTTAGATTATAGAGAATAGAGGATAGATGTTAGATTATAGAGAATAGAGAATAGAGAATAGAGGATAGATGTTAGATTATAGAGAATAGAGAATAGAGAATAGAGGATAGATGTTAGATTATAGAGAATAGAGGATAGATTTCATTCAAGTCCGTCAAAAAAAAAATGAAATATTAGCTTTGAATTGGAACTATCAATATGAATTAAGCATTGCCTCTAATCTCTAATCTCTAATCTCTAATCTCTAATCTCTAATCTCTAATCTCTAATCTCTAATCTCTAATCTCTAATCTCTAATCTCTAATCTCT
>NZ_QGGO01000012.1:0-105621 GCF_003148625.1 Arcicella aurantiaca
CAATTGAGGTAGAGTCAGCTTTTGGAGACATCAAGTATAATATGAAATACGATAGGTTTATTCTCAGAGGAAAAGAAAAAGTATATATCGAATATGGAATTCTCTCAATGGCTCATAATCTCAGAAAGGTTTACTGCCAACAAAGTGGCTGTTGGAAGGAGTATTATGTCCAAAGAGCCAGTAAAAAGGGTAAAAAGGCATGAAAAAGCCGTTTTATTCACTTTTTCATGCCTTTGAGAGCTAAAATGTTAGAAGTGAATCAACTCAATCTTGAATTTTGTAACAAAAATTACGGGGTTATGGACTTTTTACACAACCCCTAATGATTTGTTGTTGCCTAAAATCAGATAGCATTTAATCGAGTACCTCAAATACATTTAAAATTTTACCATTTTTCTCATTTTTTTAACTTAACAACTTTATGAAAAATAAACATTTACGACAAAGTATTTTTTTATTGCTCACATTTCTGAGTTTTTATGCCTCTGCACAGGATAGACGTGTAACAGGTAAAGTCTCAGGGGTGGACGGACAAGGCATTCCTGGGGCATCTGTATTAGTGAAAGGTACACAAACGGGTACATCAACTGGAGCTAACGGAGAATTTGCTATCAATGTAAAAAGTGGCAATGATGTATTAATGATTTCGTCTGTTGGATATACAGCAAGAGAAGTAAAGGTTGGTTCTCAATCAAATATCGGAATTACGTTAACTGAAGATATTTCTGCCTTAGAAGAAGTGGTAGTGACTGGTTATGGTTCTCAATCAAAAAGAGACATTACAGGTGCAGTAACCACAGTGGCAGCAAAAGATTTACAGTCTGTACCAGCAACTACTTTTGCACAACAATTGCAAGGTCGTGCTTCAGGTTTGAGTATTGTCAATGATGCTACGCCAGGTGGTAACGCAACGGTGCGTATTCGTGGTTTTGGTACAATTGGTAACAACGACCCTCTATTTGTAATTGATGGTGTGCCAACTGAAAACCAAGGAAACTTAAACCCAAATGATATTGAGACTATCCAAATCTTGAAAGATGCTTCTTCTGCATCAATTTATGGTTCTCGTGCGGGTAATGGTGTTGTTATCATCACGACTAAAAAAGGAAAAGCAGGTGTGCCAAAAATCTCATTCAGTAGTTATTATGGTTCACAAAAAACATCGGAAGATGTTCAAGCTTTAAATGCTAAAGAATTGGGTCAGTATTTATATTTAGCTGATAAATATGCAGGAAAAACGCCTTCGCACGGTCAATATTCTTATGGAGCAAGTGGTGAAGTTACTATTCCAGCGTATGTATTTCCAAGTAGAGGAGCAGAAGGAACTGCCGCAGTTGACCCTAAATTATATTCATTAACGCCTGATAATATCTACGCAATCACAAAATCAGCAGATACTGATTGGTGGAAAGCTGTAACACAAACGGCACCGATTCAAAACTATCAATTGAATGCTACTGGTGGTACAGAAAATGGTCGTTATGCACTTTCATTGGGATATTTCAACCAACAAGGTGTTGTGAAATTCATTGGCTATGAACGTTATACATTGCGTGCAAACACAGAATTCTCAGCAGTTAATAAGCGTTTGAGAGTAGGTGAAAACTTCACAGTATCTTTTGATAACAGACAAGGAGGTTTTGGAAATAACGAAGAACAAAATGCCGTTTCAGGTTCTTACAAACACCATCCATTATTACCAATTTATGATATTGCAGGAAATTTTGCAGGTAGCCGTGGTGAGAACTTAGGTAACAACTCAAACCCTTATGCAACACTTTATCGTCAGAAAGATAACCATACTTACCGTCTAAGAACTTTCGGTAATGCTTATGCTGAGTTTGACATTATTCCGAACTTAACAGCTAAAACAAGTTTCGGTATTGACTTAACTGGCGAGCGTGGATTGTATATCGGTCGTGCTAACCCAGAATATGTAGAAGGTAGCTTCAATAACGGTTCAACTTCACAAAATATCTACGATTATCAGTGGACTTGGCAAAATACATTGTCTTACAGCAAAACATTTAAAACTGTTCACAAATTTGATACTTACATTGGTCTTGAGTCTATCAAACGTTTTAGAGAAACTTTTGGAGCTGGTAGAAATGGTTATGCTTTCGAGACTAATCCAATTATTAGCTATTTAGATTTAGGAGACCCAACTAAGGTGTCTAACTATGGTGGTGTAAATGATGACTTTACGCTTTGGTCGCAGTTTGGTAAAATCAACTATGCTTACGACAATAAATACTTAGTTCAATTTATCCTTCGTAATGACGCATCGTCTCGTTTCTTGAGTGCTTCTCGTAGTGCATTATTCCCTGCGGTCAGTTTAGGATGGCGTTTATCGGATGAGAAATTTATGAAAGAACAATTGCCAGCAGTAAATGACTTAAAATTACGTTTCGGTTGGGGTAAAACAGGTAACCAAAAAATTGGTGACTACAATGCCTATACTACTTATCGTTCAGATATTTTCCATGCAGGTTATCCAATTGATGGTAGCCAAATCACGCCAACGATTGGTTATGATGCTCAAAGATTTGGTAATCCAAATGCAAAATGGGAAACAACAACTTCAACAAACTTTGGTTTAGATGCAGCATTGTTAAACAGTAAATTGACATTTGAATTAGACTTCTGGACACGTACAACCTCTGATATGTTATTTACTGTACCTATTACTTTCACGGCTGGTGATGCAACACCTCCTGCCTTGAACGTAGGACAAATGACCAATAAAGGGATTGATTTTGGTTTGAATTACAAAAACTCAATTAAAGACTTCCGTTATAGTATTGGTGCCAATATTTCATCTTACCGTAATAACGTAGATAAATTAGATGCCAGTCCAAATACAAGATATTTCGGTAATAGCTCACGTGTTCCAGCACTTACACTTACACAAGCAGGTTTACCAATATCTTCATTCTTTGGTTATAAAGTATTAGGCATCTTCCAGTCTGACGAAGAAGCAAAAGCATGGGCTCCGTATGCAGATGGTTACAACAAAGCAGGTAAATTCAAGATTGCTGATATTAACGGTGATGGTAAAATTGATGATAGCGACCGTACAATTATTGGTAGTCCGCACCCAGATTTTGTATATGGTTTGAACTTGAACTTAGGTTACAAAGCATTTGATTTAACAGTTTTCATGAATGGTACACAAGGCAATAGCATCTTCAACTATACTCGTTATTTTACTGACTTCAACACATTCCAAGGAAACCGTTCTAAACGTGCCTTATACGAAGCATGGCAACCAACAAACAAAGGCGGTACTGTGCCAATTATGGATGCAAACGACCAAGTTAGTAGCCGTCCATCAAGTTATTTTGTAGAAGATGGTTCATATTTCCGTATCAAAAACATTCAGTTGACTTACAACTTGCCAAGAAGCATTGGTAAAAAAGTTGGCTTGGATAACGCTCAGATTTATGTACAAGCACAAAACTTGGCAACATTTACGAAGTACACAGGTTTGAACCCAGAAATTCAGACAGGTAATGACAACACAATCGGATTTGACGGTGGATATATGCCTGTGTCAAGAACGTTTATTTTAGGTTTGAATCTTGGATTCTAAAATTTTTGTAATTGCTTGATATATAAGTGATTGACGAACGATAAATAACGAAAAATATATTTTCACAAAAATTTTAATTAGAAAATGAAAAGTAAAAATATCATAAAATTTAGTTTGACTTTTGCATTAGCAGCAGGAATTGTTACAGCTTGTAACGACGATTTCTTGACTCGTGAACCACAAGGTCAATACAGCCCTTCTGCTTTACAAACGGCAAAAGGAGTTGAAGGAGTTCTCTTGGGAGCTTACGCAATGTTAGATGGTCAAGGGTTGGACGGTCAAGATGCTTGGAACAACGATATTCAAAGTTGGGTATTCGGTGGACTTGCCTCTGACGATGCTTATAAAGGAACTGACGCAGGTGACCAACCTGAAGAATCATTTATCGAAAAATATGACTTTCAAGCTACAAACGGACATATTAAGAATAAATGGAGAGGTCTTTTTAAAGGCGTTGCTCGTTCAAATGATGCTTTAAATACTTTGAAAGCCGTAACCGACATCAATGCTGACCGTAAAAAGCAAATTGAAGCAGAAGCTCGTTTCTTGCGTGGAGTATTCCATTTTGAAGCAAAGAAAATGTGGAAAAATATTCCATATATCGACGACAAAACGTACAACTTGAATGACTTAGAAAGTACAAAAGTACCAAATGACAAAGATGCTTGGCCTTCAATTGAAGCTGATTTTCAAGCGGCAATGGCAGTTTTACCCGATAAACAAGCTCAGGTTGGTCGTCCGACGAAATGGGCAGCAATGGCATTTTTGGCAAAAGCTTATATGTTTCAAGGTTTTAACATCAGTACAGGTGCTGCCAATACCGCAAAATTGCAAGCAGCAAAAGCAATATTAGACCAAATAGTGGCAAGTGGAAGATTCAAATTGGTTGATAATTTCCGTGATAATCATGATGCAAGTACTCGTAACAACGTAGAATCAATCTTCGAAATTCAGTATGCGGCTTCTTCTGCAAACGCTGATGCTGCCGATGCAGGTGTTGGTTTGGCTCACCCATATACTTCTCCTTGGGGATGTTGTGGATTTTATCAGCCATCACAAAACTTAGTGAATGCTTTTAGAACAGATGCCAATGGTTTACCACTTTTAGATACTTTTAACGATGTAGATGTGAAAAATGACCAAGGTGTTGGACAAGATGACGCTTACGAACCATCAACGGCAAGTCTTGACCCACGTCTTGACCATACTGTTGGACGTAGAGGTATTTTATTTATTGACTATAAAATCCACAACCGTGATTTTATCCGTGACCAAACGTATGCAGGCCCATATTCTCCTAAAAAA
The DNA here is from genome assembly GCF_003148625.1 of Arcicella aurantiaca. Lineage (GTDB taxonomy): Bacteria > Bacteroidota > Bacteroidia > Cytophagales > Spirosomataceae > Arcicella > Arcicella aurantiaca. The sequence goes on from NZ_QGGO01000012.1 coordinate 4,898, forward strand.
CACATTCCTTCAAAAGCATTTACAGGTATTGCAGGATGGGGTAATTTAACAAGTAATAACTACCGTATTATGCGTTACAGCATGGTGTTGTTATGGTTAGCAGAATGTGAAGTTGAATTAGGAAATTTAGATAAAGGTAGAGCTTTGGTGAATCAAATTAGAACTCGTGCTGCTAATCCTTCAGGTTTTGTTCAAAAAGCAGTTCAAGGTTCAAGCCGTGACGCATATTCTTTAGTTTTCGACTCAAAGGGCAATCCCGTACCAGCGGCTAATTATGTTATCAAAACATATTCGTCACCTTGGACAGACGCTGCTACTGCACGTAAGGCAGTTCGTTTTGAAACTCGTTTAGAATTTGGTATGGAAGGTCACCGTTTCTTCGACTTAGTACGTTGGGGTATTGCTGCTGAAACTTTGAACAAATACAATGCAGTTGAAGCAACTAAACGTGTTTATAAGAAAGGAGCAAACTTTGTGAAAGGAAAGCATGAATTCTTCCCAATTCCTCAGGAAGCAATTGACCGTTCAGAAAAAGACGGGAAACCAACACTTACACAAGACCCTTCTTACAAATAGTACGATTATTATAAAATAGCAAAAAGAGACGGTAGCAATGCCGTCTCTTTTTTATGGATATAACTTCATGATTAACAAATGCTCATTAGAGTTTTCAATTTAGGATAAATTAAACTCTAATGATTTTAGAAATCTTACATAAAATCGTATTAAATTTATATTTTTATATAAAATCAAAAAAGTATTTCAATTCTGAAAGCATTAGAGTTATGACCCGCAAATACCAACTTTTACTATCAATAATTATTTCCTGCTTTTTATATTCTTGTGGTGATGATACCGTTTTTACAAAACTCCCAACAGAAAAAACCAATATCAGTTTCTCTAATCGTATTACCGAATTAGATACCATGAATATTCTCACTTTTGAGTATGTAAATAATGGTGGAGGAGTTGCATTGGGAGATTTTAACAATGATAAATTAGTGGATGTTTACTTTACGGGAAACCAAGTTGACAACAAACTTTACCTCAATAAAGGAGATATGAAGTTTGAAGACGTTTCTCAAAAAGCCAATGTGGAAGCGAAAGGAAAATGGTGTTCGGGCGTGGCAGTGGTGGATATTAACAATGATAAATTATTAGATATTTATGTATGTGCAACCGTAAAAAAAGTAGCTAATGAGCGTGCCAATTTATTATATGTAAATCAAGGAGTTGGAAAAGATGGTGTGCCAATTTTTAAAGAAATGGCTAAAGAATATGGCATTGCCGACACCACACATACAACCAATGCGGTTTTCTTTGATTATGACAATGATAGTGATTTAGATTTATATGTATTGGTAAATGAAATGGATGATACTCGTTTTCCGAATAAATATCACGATAAAATTGTAGATGGCTCGTCGAAACGTACTGATAGATTATACCGTAACGATTTCTCAAAAGAACTTAATCATCCCGTTTATACCGACATTAGCAAAGAAGCAGGAATTTTAGTAGAAGGTTATGGTTTGGGGGTAAATATTACGGATATTAACCGTGATGGGTGGAAAGATATTTACGTAACCAACGACTATTTAACCAATGACTTACTCTACATCAATAGTGGAAGTGTAAATGGTGCTTCGCCAAGATTTACAGACCAAGCGACTGATTATTTTAAGCATACTTCGCATTCGGCAATGGGTAATGATGTAGAAGACTTGAATAATGATGGTTTGGTAGATATGATGTCGGTAGATATGATGCCAGCGGATAATTATCGCAAGAAAATGATGACGATGGCAAATAATTATTTAGTTTATCAAAACAACGAACAATATCATTATACCTTTCAATACCCAAGAAATACTTTACAGATAAATCAAGGTATTAATCCTAAAACTGGAAAGCCTGTTTTTAGTGAAATGGGTTTACTGGCAGGCGTAGCAGAAACGGATTGGAGCTGGACGCCCATGATTACCGACTTTGATAATGACGGTTTCAGAGATATTATCGTTACCAACGGATTTCCTAAAGATATTACCGACCAAGATTTTATGGCGTATCGAAACGACGTTGGAAATTACACCGAAACAATGTCGCTTTTAGAATTAGTACCCTCTGTGAAAATCTCTAATTATGCCTTTAAAAATAAAAGTAAAGTAGGCGATGCCCAAATTGGTTTTGAAGACGTAACAAAAGCATGGGGAATAGATGTACCAAGTTTTTCAAATGGAGCCGCTTATGCAGATTTGGACAATGATGGCGATTTAGACTATGTTGTCAATAATATTAACGATTCGGCTTCGGTTTATCGTAATAATTCAATCCAACTAAAACCCGAAGAAAGTAATTACCTCAGAGTAAAATTCAATGGTTTGTCGAATAATATAAACGGAATTGGAGCATGGGTAGAAATTGCTTACGATAATGGACAAAAACAGGTTTATGAAAATACGCCTTATCGTGGATATTTATCAACCATTGAAAATGTGGCTCATTTTGGTTTAGGTAAAACCAAAAAAATTGATGAAGTAAAAATTATCTGGCAAAGTGGCAAACAACAAATCCTCAAGAATATTCCTGCTAATCAAGTGTTAATTGTTGATGAAAGATTGGCGGTGAGTAGTACAAACAATGCAAATACTACGGTATCATTATTTAAAGACGTAACTGATTCGTTAGCTATCAATTATGTCCATTCAGAATTTGATGCGATTGACTTTAACATTCAAAAATTATTACCTCATAAACTTTCTCAATTTGGACCTGCCATTGCCGTTGGAGATGTCAATGGAGATGGCTTAGAAGATGTATTCATTGGTGGTTCGATGAAAAAGAAAGGCGTGTTTTTAGTACAGAATGCCGCAGGGAAATTTGTAAAATCAGATTTAATCTTGAATGAAACCGACGAAACAAAATTAGCGGAGGATATGGGCGTGCTTTTATTTGATGCCGACCACGATAACGACCTTGATTTGTACATTGTGAGTGGTAGTAATGAATTGCCCAAAGATTCACCCGATTATCAAGATAGATTTTATGAAAATGATGGAAAAGGACATTTTGCACAGAATAAAAATGCACTACCCAAATTCTTGAAAAGTGGTTCATGCGTGAAAGCAACAGATTATGACCATGACGGCGACCTTGACCTTTTTGTGGGTGGACGAATGGAAGTAAGTGCATATCCAAAACCTGTTTCAAGTTATATTTTACGGAATGACTCTCGTGCTGGACAACCTGCAAAATTTACAGACGTTACCGCTCAAATCGCTCCAAATTTGAATAATATCGGTTTAGTTTGTGATGCTCTGTGGACTGATTTTGATAACGATGGTTGGGTTGATTTAATGCTTGCAGGTGAATGGATGCCGATAACAATTTTGAAAAATACTAACGGAAAATTTGCGAACATAACGCCAAGTACCGCCTCGTTGAACAAAGAAGTGGGTTTGTGGACAAGCTTAACAGCGGGAGATTTTGACAATGATGGAGATATGGATTATATCGCAGGAAATATGGGTGTAAATTCCCTCATGCGTGCGTCTGACGAATATCCTGTGAGTATTTATGCCAAAGATTTTAATACTGATGGTAATTATGATGCCATTCCAACGGTATTTTATAAAACTAAAGAAGGGGAAAGAATAGAAGTTACTTTTCATGGAAGAGACGATTTGGCAAAACAAATGAATACCATTCGTAAGAAATTTGATAACTTCTCGAAGTTTGCCAATGCAGGAATTAAAGACGTTTTATCGGAAGATGATTTGAAAGACGCATTGATATTTAAAGCCAATCATCTAAAAACCAGTTATATTGAAAATCTTGGAAAAGGAGAGTTTAAAATTTCAGCTTTGCCTTTGCAAACACAAACCGCTCCAATAAACGGAATGTTAGTGGAGGATTTTGATGCTGATGGAAACTTAGATATTTTGATGGTGGGTAACGACTTCGGTACAGAAGTTTCAGTGGGGCGTTTTGATGCCTTCAATGGTTTATTATTGAAAGGAAATGGCAAAGGACAGTTCAAACCATTGACATTATCCGAAACTGCTTTCTGTGTGGGTGGCGATGCTAAAGGTTTGGTAAGAGTTACCAATGCCAAAGGACAACCTTTGATGATGGCAACGCAAAACTTAGCCGAACTGAAAACCTTTAAAGGCACGAAAAACTATATTTCAAAACCTCTACAATCGGGTGATATAGTAGCGATTGAGAAATTGAAAAATGGCAAAAGTAGGAGAGTAGAAGTTGGTTATGGAACGTCATTCTTATCTCAATCATCAAGAAATTTATTACTTTCTCCCGATGTAAAATCGGTTGAAGTGATTGATAGCAAAGGGAAAAAGAGAAATTTGTAAGTAGGGGTTGGGATTTGGGGGCTTTTCATCAAACTGTGTCAATTTCTACTTTTGGTTTCAAAAATGCTTATTTCAAGGCAATGAGACCACTTTTTAAAATACTTGACACAGTTTGATGAAAAGCCCCCTGTAATCTATTCTCTATCATCTATAATCTGCTCTCTATCTTCTTCTTGGCTTCCTCTAAAACGTTCTTGATAGTTTTCCAAAAGCTTTTCTAATTGCCAAGAAGTGATGGAAAGTTTATTGATTGGAAATTCTTGAATGCGTCCATTATTGGTAAAAATGAAAGTTTCTGAATATTCACTTTTCTTTATATCAGGACGAATTTGTAGTCCATGCACCATCGCCCAAGACACAAAAGGCTGACCGATTACTTGTATGCCATCTTGACTAAGAATGAGCTTTGGCTGAGCCTGTGAGCTTTTTATATATCTGTAAATCAGAAAAACAGATATTGCCAAAAACAAAATTCCGAGAAAATACTCCGTTTCAATCAAGAAAAAAATCATGTACAAAGCATTCCCCAAACCGCCTAAAAGAAACATAAGGTGGTCGGTCGGACGAGTATAAATGATGGTGTGTTCGGGTATTTCATTCACGTGTTTGGGATATTTATTGGTTATTAGTTATTGGGAATTGGTTATTGGGAATTAGTTCTTGAAAGAATAAAATCACAACTCACTAATTCATAATTCACTAATTCTCAATTCAAAAATTCACAACTAATTAAGTCTCGGGTCGATTGGGTAATTTGCCATTACTTTAAAATCTCCGCCCATATCTTTCAAAATATTTCGCCAAAAATTTTCCGCAGGCGTATCAAAAATTACATCTGCGGTTGTTTTAGAAACAATCCAAGAATCCTTTTTTAGTTCATTATCAAGTTGGTCAATTTCCCAACCCGAATAACCGATAAAGCAACGAATATCATTGGCAGACAAAACGCCATTGTTCAATAACTCCTTGACTTGCTGAAAGTTACCGCCCCATGTTACGCCTTTCATTACTTCTATTCCACCATCAATCACATCTGGGCGACGATGCAAATAATGTAAAGTATTATGTTGCACAGGACCACCCACAAAAAGAGGAATATCTGGATAAATATTTTCTTCTAAAACATCTGCCAGAAATAGACTTGAGGTTTGATTCAAAATCAAACCAAACGAACCTTGAGTAGTTTCGTGTTCACAAATCAACACGACACTTCTTGAGAAATTTGGGTCACCCAAAAACGGTTCAGAAATCAACACAGAGCCTTTTGATATATTTCGCATTTGTTTTATGAGGTGTTTATAAGCCCAAATGAATAAAAATTAGGCTGTTTATTTACGTATCTTTGTTATTAAAAATACGATGCAAACGGCAAATCTCCAAACTGTATATTTACTTTTAGGCTCTAATTTAGGAAATAGAGAAGAAATACTCAATCAAGCTATTACCGCAATTCAAGAAAATGTTGGTGTAATTATTTCACAATCAAAATATTATGAAACTCCTGCTTGGGGAAAAACTGACCAACCTGACTTTTTGAATATCGCTTTAGAAATAGCTACAAATTTAATGCCTTTAGTTGTTTTGGAGAAAACTCAGGCTATTGAACAACAGTTAGGAAGAGTAAGAATTGAAAAATGGGGAGCAAGATTAATTGATATTGATATTATTTTTTACGGGCAAGAAATCATTAATATTTCCGAGCATCTCAATATTCCGCACCCACTGATGCAAGAACGACTTTTTGTATTAGAACCAATAGCAGAAATTGCTCCTGATTTTATACATCCTGTTTTGAAGAAATCTGTATCTGAACTTTTGGAAGAAATTAGTTGATTGGTTATTGGTGGATTGGTTATTAGTTATTAGTGGATTGGTGGATTGGTTATTGGTGGATTGGAAACTGGTTATTGGTACATTGGTAAATTAAGACCGATACTTAAATACAAAACTCGACCAATTAACTAAGCCACCAATCAACCATTAACCAATCAACCAATAACCAATCAACCAATAACCATTAACCAATGCCAACTTTAGCACCGACTGAATACGGTAACCAAAGCACAAAAACTGTCTGATTATCAATACATTGCACTTTGATGTTTCCTCCGTGCAGTTTTACAATTCTATTTACCAACGACAATCCAACACCGTAACCTTTGATACTTGCAGTGTTTTGACTGCGGTAAAAAGGTTCGAAAATCAGGTCTATTTCTGGCTTTTCCATTTTCCCTTGATTGATAAATTGAACCTCAATATGGTCTTTCAAAAAGTGTAAACTTACTTTTACCAAATGGTTTTCGGAAAACTTACAGCCATTTTCCATCAAATTTACAAAAGCAGTTTTGAGTAATTGAGCATTTCCTTTTACCACCAATTGTGTATCTTCTTCCAATTCATCGGCAAAATCTACTTGTACTTGATAATTTTGTTCGGCTTGCAAAAGTAAATCGCCCGCTTCCCAAATTGTTTCATCCAAACGGACTTCATCGTACATCAATTTATGATTCAAATCGCTCACTTTTGCCAACTCTAAAAGTGTGTTTGAGAGCTGTCCCATTTCTCGAATATCCTGCCTAACAGACTGCAAAATAGTTAAATATTCCTCTGGCGAACGACTTTTCAGCAAGGCAACATCAATCTGTGAACCGATTTTCATTAAAGGGTTTTTCATCTCATGCGAGACATTGGACACGAATAAATTTTGTAGTCTGAAAACCTCACTTAAACGTTCTAAAAGTTCATTAAAAGTAGCGGTAAGTCGCCCGATTTCGTCCTTAGGATTTTGTATCGTCAATCTTTGGTTGACATTCTGTGGATAAATGGTTTGTACCTGCTGAATAACCTCCGAAATGGGCGATAAAGCTCGTACTGCAAAATAATATCCTACAAAAGTTACCAATAAAAACACACATAAAAACAACCAAACCATGGTATTAAATAGGTTTTGTAAGTCTTTTTTACCCGATAAATCCATCGCCCCTGCTACCGTAACCACACGATTGAAGCGGTCAGTATAAAGCATTCCTACAATTTTAAACTCCCCTTGCTTAAACCTTGCAAAATGTTGTTTCCTGATTTGATTTAGCATTTCGGGAGAAATCTTAAAACGACTCGTATCGTTTCTGGAATATACTTTTAGGTTTTTATAGTCGTAAATAATGAGGTTTTCACGATAAAGAACGTCGTTATTGGCTTTCTCAATTTTCTTTAAAAGTTTTGCATTTACTTCTTTAACGGTTACCAATAATTCTGCTGATGTTGTGGCTTTTTGAGTAAGGCGTTTGTAAAATTCTTCCTCAATATAGTTATGACGAAGCCAATAAATTACCACGAAGATTGCCAAAACAATCACCGAAACTAATAACGTAAATTGTAAAGTAAGTTTGGCTCGTATTTGCATATTTTCAGTGAACAGTTAGCAGTGAACAGTTATCAGTTAACAGTAAACAGTTAACAGTAAACAGTTAGCAGTGAACAGTAAACAGTTAGCAGTAAACAGTTAGCAGTGAACAGTTAGCAGTTAGCAGTGAACAGTAAACAGTTATGAATTGAACATTGGTAACTGTTCACTATCTACTGTTAACTGTTAATTGTTCACTATCTACTGTTAACTGTTAATTGTTAACTGCTAACTGTTAACTGTTAACTGATAACTGAAATTATTCTTCCATTTTTAGTACATATCCTACGCCATATTGCGTATGAATGAGCTTAGTGTCGTAATTTTTATCTACTTTTTTTCGTAACATGGTCATAAAAACCTCAATGACATTTGTTCCCATATCAATTCTGCTATCCCATACTTTTTCAGCAATATCAGCTTTTGAAATTACCTTTCCGTGATTTCTTAAAAGGTATTCCAACAGAGCAAACTCACGAGCAGTTAAATCAATTTTACTGCCACCTCTTGTAACTGTATGAGCATCAAGATTCATTTCTAAATCCCCATAATTTAGCAAATTACCTGTCAAGGGTAAAAGCGACTGCGTGCGTTTTGCCAAGACTTTTATTCGTGCCAAAAGTTCTAAGAAATCGAATGGTTTTACTAAATAATCATCAGCTCCTGCATCAAAACCCATCAATTTTTCTTCGATACTTCCCAAAGCAGTCAACATCAAAATGGGCGTTGTAATACCTTCCGCTCGTAATTCTTTGCTGAGTTGTAAGCCATTCATTCCCGGCATAATAATGTCGGTAACAATAATTTGATATTGGTTTTTTTTAGCAAGATGCTTCCCTATCATTCCATCGTAAGCAATATCTACCTCAAAGCCATTTTCTTCAAGTCCTTGTCGGAGAGATTGTAACGTTTTGGGTTCGTCTTCAATTAGCAATATTTTCATAACTTATGAGTAGGACAGGTTTCTAATCTGTCTGTTTTGTTTTGACACTTGACAGGTTGGCAACCTGTCCTACTAAATCTATCCAAAGATAAAATAAAAAACTCCACATGAAGCATTATGCTATGTGGAGTTTTTGTTTGTAATTTATACCGAACTGATTACTGTTTGTAAAAAAGGAGTAATTTAAGCTATTGATTTTCAGTAATTTACTCATTCACTTTCTCGCAAATCGCTTTTCGCTTAGTATAATATCTCAATGTTAAAGATTTTCTGAAACTTTCGATTTATCCATCGTTGCCATTGTTCCAAAAACATAATCCCAAATTGGAGACGATACTCCAAAAACGGCATTTCCATCTTTGTAATGATGCACAGCGTGATTAATCCATAATTGTTTTAAGAAATTTTTGGGTGGTGCATACGCATGAACAGCATAGTGTACCAATAAATACGCAGCATATCCCCAAATAAAACCGGGAAAAAATGAATAAGCAGCTTCGCCCATTAAAACAAAAAATATCGTAAAAAGCGTGATTGCAGCTATTGCAGCAAGAATTGGCGGCATTGCCAAACGAGTTTTATCTTTCGGATACTCGTGATGTACACCGTGAGCCACGTATTGAAATTTCGCTCTGGCTTCGGTAGTTGGTTCGATGTGGTAAACACTACGATGAACCCAATATTCAACGAAAGTAAATGTGATTGCTCCTAAAGCAAACAAACCACCAATTGCGGTATTACTAAAATTTGTATGCGTAAAAGCATAGTAGCCCAAAATTGCTCCTGAAATGAAAAACATTGATACAGGAACTGCTATATGGGTATGCGATAGTTTTTCTAAAATTGGGTTGTCAAACAACTGTTTTGTCCCACTATTTTTAGGTCTTATCTTTTTTTGTGTTGCTTCCATAAAACTCTTTTACTCGTAGGTTTTAGCTTATTTTGTTGAGAGATTGTACTCTTAATGAAATTGTACTTATTTAATAAATATTCAAGAATAGTTATCTTTTCATTGAATTATAACCACAAAGATACGGAATAAATTAATTTGAATATTGAGGTTTTACAAAAAAATAGTAATCGGCTATAAGCTTCAGCTATAAGTTTTGTGACATCAATTAATCCAATTACAATTCTCTCTTCTAATTTGAATTGTTCAGCAACTGATTGATTAAAACCTTTTAACTCTTCGGCGACTTAGCCCTAATAATTAATCTCAACGATTGGTCATAAGTAACATAATTCCAAAGCCAGTTTATGAAAATTAAAAGTCTGTTTTTTACGCCTACAATGGCTATTAAGTGAACAAACATCCACGTCAGCCAAGCGAAAAATCCTTGAAAACGCCAAAAAGGCAAATCAACCACCGCTAAATTTCTTCCAACGGTAGCCATCGAGCCTAAATCTTTATAAAAGAACTCAGAAAGTATGTTTCCACGAATGAGATTTCTCAGGTTTTTTGCTAACAATTTACCTTGTTGAATGGCTGGTTGTGCCACTTGCGGGTGTCCGTTAGGATATTTTTCTTCGGTCATAAAAGCAACGTCACCCAAAGCAAAAATGTTTTCATAACCTTCTACCTGATTATAACGATTTACTTTCATGCGTCCACCTCTGGCTAAAACATCAGGATTAATTCCTTCAATTGCATTTGCCTTCACTCCTGCTGCCCAAACTAAATTATTGGTACGAATCGTCGTTCCATCATTGATATACACAAATTCACCGTCAAAATCGGTAACTCTTGTACTTAATCGCACATTTACGCCCAATTGTTCAAGATATTCCTTTGATTTTATCTGAGCATTTTTTGACATTGGTCCTAACAACTCCGCTCCTGATTCAATGATATGAATTTGCATCAAATCAAAATCTAATTCGGGATAGTCTTTCGGAAGAACGTGTTTTTTCATTTCTGCCAAAGTCCCCGAAACTTCCACACCAGTTGGACCTCCACCAACCACAACCACATTCATCAACCCAACTCTATCTTCTTGATTATCAGAAACCAATGCTTTTTCAAAATTTTCTAAAAGTCTATTTCTCAAACCCAATGCTTCTCCAACAGACTTCATTGGCAAAGCTTTTTCTTGAATATTTTTATTGCCAAAAAAGTTGGTATCTGCTCCAATTGCCAATACTAAATAATCGTATTGTAATTCCCCCAAATCCGTTTCAATGGTATTGGTTTCTGTAACAATCTTCGTCACCGAAGCCACACGTACATGAACATTGGGGTGATTATGAAACGCCAAACGAAGCGGAAAAGAAATCGCCGATGGCTCAAGTCCAGCGGTGGCAACCTGATAAAAAAGCGGTTGAAATTGATGATAATTGTTTTTATCAATCAAAACTACTTGAAAATCGCTATCTCCAGCAAGGCTCTGAGCAAGTTGCAATCCTCCAAAACCTGCTCCAATAATAATTACTTTTTTCTGATTAGTTTGTGGAATATTTAAGGGCATAATAGACTATAATTTAAGTAATGGATAATTAACAATGGACAATTCGACAAAACACTGTCAATCAAAAATTCAGTAAAGAGGAAAATCAATTATTTAACGGAACTATCTACTATTTGGCGGAAGATTTAAGGTTAAACTTCTTCGAAGTTTACTACTACACTTTCAATTTTTCTACAAAGGTTAAACCTCTCCGAGGTATAATTTGACATAATTTCGGAGAAATTTAACCTTTGTAGAACCAAAACAATATCAGTTTAGGGGCTTCGGAGAAGCCTAACCTTAAATCCGCCAAATATTAGACTTCCTGCGAAAGTGTTTTATGATTGAAAAATGGTATATTTTCGAGTGAAAATAGAGAAAATTTTGAAAGCATAGCAGAGAAATGGGGGATGCCCAATCTTGAAAAACTTTCGCTATTTGTAGCCGAAAAGATGTTGTTTGACGACTTAAAACACTTTCGCAGGAAGTCTAATATTAAAGTCTATTTTCTCCATCACTTACAATTTATAACATGATTAGTTTCACATTTTACAAACTTTACTTCTCAGCACAAATCTGTGCGGGGAATTTCCAACTTGTTGCCGTTATTTTTTCATAATAACGCTCGTACAAAGGTAAAATATTTTCAATATCAAATTCTTTTGCTCTTTCCAAAGCATTATGTTTAAATTGATTCAACCTATCGTCATCTTCCAAAAGTGAAATTGCATTTTTTGCCATATCATCTACGTCTCCAACTTTTGAAACATAACCTGTTACTCCGTGAATATTAACTTCTGGTATTCCGCCTGCATCTGATGAAATAATTGGCACTTCACAAGCCATTGCTTCTAAAGCCGCTAATCCAAAACTTTCTTTCTCGGAAGTCAAGAAAAATAAATCTGCTAAAGATAAAACTTCTTCAATAACATCTAATTTTCCTAAAAATCTAACGTCTTGTTGAACACCTAATTCACGACAAAGCATTTCAATACTTGTACGTTCTGGGCCATCACCAACCAATAATAATTTACTCGGAATTTTCTGGTTCACTCGATGAAAAACTTGTACGATGTCTTCAATTCTCTTCACTTTTCGGAAGTTAGAAGTGTGCATCAATAATTTTTCTCCGTTCGGACAAATCGCTATTTTAAAATGGTCTTTTCTTAGTTTTTTGAAACGTTCTAAGTCAATGAAATTGGGAATTACTTCAATTTTGTTAACAATTTCAAATTCTTCGTAAGTTTCTTTTTTCAAGCTTTCAGAAACCGCCGTCACGCCGTCTGATTCGTTGATTGAGAAGGTAACGACTGGTTCAAATGATGGGTCTTTACCAACCAAAGTAATATCTGTACCGTGAAGTGTGGTAATAAATGGAATGTGGATTCCTTTGGATTTCAGAATTTGTTTTGCCAAATAAGCAGCAGAAGCGTGTGGAATAGCATAATGAACGTGTAATAAATCAAGGCGTTCGTTAACAACTACATCTACAATTTTACTCGCCAAAGCCGACTCATACGGTAAATATTGGAAAAGCGGATAAGATGAAATACTCACTTCGTGGTAAAAGATATTTTCATTAAAAAAATCTAACCTTGAAGGCTGAGAATACGTAATAAAATGCACTTGATGACCCACTTTAGCAAGGGCTTTTCCTAATTCGGTGGCTACTACACCACTACCTCCGTAGGTTGGATAACAAACAATTCCGATTTTCATTTATCAATATTCAATGTGGAAAGAAATAATGAGCGATTGACAGAATGTTGATTTAGATTAAACACTAAAACCTAATTTTAACATCTATTCATAATTAGAACAAAGAAAATATAAAAATGTCTCATTCATTAAAAGATTTTCTTTTTTGGGGGACTAAAAAGAGATAATTTTGGGTATTGGGGATAAGAAATTGGGATTTAGTTGTTCATAAAATTATGACCTCCTACCTTCTAAGTTTTAATCTCTAAAACAATATGAAAGAACCTCGCAAAGTAACATATCTCCAAACCTTACAAGGATTTATACGTTTAATTCGTTGGCAGAATTTGGCGATTATTGTCTTTACTCAATACTTCACCAGATTCTTTTTAATTGAAGATAAAACACTATCAATCAATCATTTATTTGAAATCCTCAAAGAGAGAAACCTGTTTTTTATTTCACTTTCAACAGTTTTGATTGCCGCTTCGGGTTATATCATTAACGATTATTATGATGTAAAAATTGACTTAGTTAATAAACCTGAAAGAGTTGTTATTGGTCGATATATCAAACGTCGTTGGGCTTTGTTGATTCATCAAATTTTCAATGGTTCTGGCATTTTGTTGGGTTTATTTGTCAGCCGAAAAGTGGCTTTGGTGAATTTGGCAGCCGTTTTTTGCTTGTGGCTTTATTCCAATCAATTGAAGCGGTTAGCTTTTTGGGGAAATTTGATGGTTGCCATTCTCACGGGATTTTCTTTGTTGGTTTTAGCTGTTTATTATCCCGGGCATCAACGAGAAGTATGGATTTATGCTATTTTTTCATTTTTCATAACCCTGATTCGGGAAATAATTAAAGATATGGAAGACGTGAAAGGTGATGAAAAACATGGTTGCAGAACATTACCAATCATTTGGGGAATTGCCCGTACCAAATTATTGCTTTACTTCCTGATTGCTTCTTTTATTTCAACGCTTTTCATTTTAGCAACACAACTTCCAAACAATAGAATTGCTTATATTTTTTTATTAATGATGTTTCCTGTGGGATTTTTGACATACAAATTAGTGTATGCCGACAAACCCCGAGACTTTTCTTTTTTGAGTAACGCCTGTAAAATTATTATGCTAATTGGCGTTTTGACGATGATTTTTGTATGAAAAACCTTGCCATTTTTGCATCAGTATAAAGCAAAGTTGGTTAGTGAATAAAAATCAAATTTTATACATTTGTATTAAACAAATCAATTTGAGCATTATAAAATATTTAAAATCATGCTACAAACTTATGAAGGCACATTGAATAATGGGCAAATTACTTGGAATCACCCAAATGATATTCCTCGTAAGGCAAAGGTTTTGATTACGATATTGGAGGAAGAAAAAGAGGTTGAAAAAAAAACAAAACCTTCTCTACAATTTAGAGGAGCTTTAAAACATTTAAGTCAGGAACAGAAAGACCAAAATAACCAAGAACTCCAAAATTTACGTGACGAATGGGAAAGAGCTATCTAATTGATACCAATGTATTTACAAAATATATTCAGGGAGAGTTGTCCGAAAAAGGCGACGAGTTGTTAGATAACATTTTCAATACTTTTAGTTGTAAAATTTCAGTGATTACACGTATTGAATTATTAAGTTGGAATACCAATCCGACTACATTAAGTTTAATTGAAGAATTCATCAATATTTCAGAAGAGTTTGGATTAACTGAAGACGTTATTGGTAAGACTTCTGAAATACGAAGAAATTTAAAAGTGAGACTTCCCGATGCCGTAATTGCTGCTACTGCATTTGTCAATGACTTAATCTTAATTTCTGACAATGACAGCGATTTTGGAAAAATTCCTTCTTTAAGATATATCAATCCCACGAAACTTAAATAAAATTCGGGTTTACATTCAACTAATTATCCGAAAACAATAATGAAAAACCTTGCCATTTTTGCATCAGGCTCTGGCTCTAATGCCGAGCGAATTGTTGAATATTTTGCTAACTCTCAGGAGATTAACGTAAAAATGTTCCTTTGTAATAATCCCGAAGCTGGCGTTATCCAACGTGCCGAAAGATTACAAATTCCCTTAGTGATGTTCGACCGCCCTGCTTTTAAGTCGGGAGAAGTCGTGAAAACTTTACAAGAAAACCAAATTGATTGGGTGATTTTAGCGGGTTTTCTGTGGCTTGTACCCAAAAATATGGTAGAGGCTTTTCCAAACAAAATCATCAATATTCACCCTGCACTTTTACCAAAATTTGGAGGAAAAGGAATGTACGGGCATTTTGTACATGAAGCCGTTGTGGAAAACAAAGAAACGGAATCGGGTATTACCATTCATTTTGTTAATGAACATTACGACGAAGGAGCAATCATTTTTCAAGCGTCATACCCCGTTACGCCTACCGACACCCCTGAAGACGTAGCCGCCAAAGGGCAAGTTTTAGAACATAAACACTTTCCAGAAGTGATTGAGAAAGTGGTTTTAAACTCGTAAAACTATCAAAAAATAACGCTTTGCATTGGTTCAACAATACAAAGCGTTATTTTTTTGAATAGATATTTATCACATTATTCAACGAAATCTAAATCCTTAGAAAACGTTTCTTCTAATTTATAAGTCCCCAATAAAGCGGCACCATAACAAATTATTCCTATAATTAAAGCAGCAGTAACAAGCCCAAAAGATGGAATCAAAGCTTTGAAACCAACCGTAATTGGAATTAATGCCCCACGTACAAAATTAGGAACAGTAGTTGTTGCAGTTGCTCTGATATTTGTACCAAATTGCTCTGAAGCCATCGTAACGAAAACAGCCCAAAAACCTCCTCCAAAACCTAAAAGTAAACAAAGAATGTAAAAAACATTGGCAGATAAACCGTTGGCATTGAGAAAAACAATGGTGACTAAAACGGCAAAAATCACAAATATGTAAACGGTTTTCTTTCTACTTTTCAAAACTTGGCTTACCCAACCACTCAAAAAATCACCCAAAGAAAGTCCTGTGTAGCAAAACATAATGGTTTTTCCTCCTGTAATTTCTCCTTGAATATTCAATACTTTGCTCATTTCTGGAGCAGTTAAAATTAAAATCCCCACAACGTACCAAACAGGTAAACCAATCAAAATACAGTAAAAATATTTCATAAAACGTTCTCGATTCGAGAAAAGACTTAGGAAATTCCCTTTCTCTATACCTGCTTCTACCTTCTGAAAAAGTACCGATTCAAAAGTTCCAAAACGTAAAATCAATAAGAAAAGCCCCATTCCTCCACCAATAAAGTAGCAAATTCTCCACCATTCTGGGTCTTGACTTGCACCCCCAACTGCTGCCGCTGTTACGGCTCCTAATGCACCTGTTCCAGCAATCACCAACGCTCCGATTCCTCTTTTTTCTCTTGGTAAAGTTTCATTAACTAAGGTAATTCCAGCTCCTAATTCTCCTGCTAAACCAACTCCTGCCATAAACCTGAGGATTCCGTATTGTGTTATTGCTTCTAAAAATGCAGTATCTTGAACAAATCCATTCAAAACATTGGCAGTTGAATACATCAAAATTGAGCCAAACAATACCGATTTACGCCCTTTTTTATCTCCCCAAATTCCCCATAACATTCCGCCAATCAACATTCCTGCCATTTGAATATTAAACAGAGAAAGCCCTTCTGATAATTGTTGTGCTTTATCTAAACCTAAATTAGCAAGACTCGGATTACGCACTACCCCGAAAAGAATAAGGTCATAAACATCCACAAAATAGCCCAAAGCAGCTACGGCAATCAGTATTTTTGCATTTTTAGAAATAGAGGTATCTGTTGTGGTCATATTGGAATTGTATGTTAGAGATTGACGATTAATCTTTTGTTTGAACTACGATTTATTGATTTTAGGATTTAGCACTCTCTCCAACTATTATTCGTAAATCGTAATTCAAAAAATCTTTATTCTTTTTACCATCTTGATAAAACCTGAGAACGGTGAGCATCAATTTTTAAGAAAATGAATAATAAAATAGAGAACGACCAAAGCGAAGAACCTCCATAACTAAAAAACGGCAAAGGAATCCCGATTACGGGCATTAAGCCAATTGTCATTCCAATATTAACCATAAAGTGGAAAAACAAAATTGAAACAACGCCATAGCCATAGACTCGGGCAAATCGAGATTTTTGTCGCTCTGCTAAGTAAATAACTCTCAATAATAAGCTCAGAAACAAGCCCACCACTAATAAACTTCCTGCAAAACCTTCTTCTTCGCCAACAGTACAAAAAATAAAGTCGGTACTTTGTTCGGGTACGAAATCAAATTTGGTTTGTGTTCCTTGTAAATAACCTTTCCCAATTAATCCACCCGAACCAATTGCAATTTTAGCTTGACGAACATTATACCCCGTTTTCTTACGGTCAAAATCAGGGTCGATTAATACTTTTATACGGTTTCTCTGGTGTTCTTGGAGAACATTATTAATTGCCCAATCAACCCCCGTAGCAAAAACACCCATCGCAAAAGCAACGCCCAAAATCATCAGAATATTCCGAGTTTTGCGTTCATAACGTGGTAAAATCCAGATTATTAATCCCGATAAAACCGCCAAACCCACAAATATTTGCCAAGAAGGATAAATCAGTGACAATACAAATAATATAATAATACTCAGAAATGATGCAGGATAAACTCCCGGAAGACCTTCACGATATAACAAAACCATGAATGAAGCAAAAACCAATGCAACTCCCGTTTCTTTTGAAAGTAATATCAACACAGGTGGAATCAAGATGATAAGAGCTACATTAAATTGGTCTTTGAAACGAGACAAATTAACCATTGGCGTACTCACGTATTTTGCCAGAGCTAAAGCCGTTGCCATTTTAGCAAACTCAGCGGGCTGTATCTGAAAACCGCCAATCCGAATCCATGAGTGCGAACCTTTAATCTCAGCCCCAATCACAAAAACGGAAATTAGCATGAAAATAAAGAAACCATAAATGAAAAATGCAGTCGTTTCATAAAAACGGTAATCAATTACTAAAATCGCAATAATTAATAAAACCGTAGTGCCAATCCAGATAAGTTGTTTACCTGCATTGGTATCGAAAAAGCCAGCGTCGCCAATCCAAAGCGGGTTTTCGGGATTATAAATTGCTGCATATATATTTGCCCAGCCTACTATCACACACACGATGAAAAGGAGGACAGTAATCCAATCTAAATTTTTTGATATTTTCTCTTGTCTTGCCATTATTTTAGTGATTAGTGATTGGTTACCGATAATTAGGAATTGGTTATCTCAAATAAGTAGGGGTTGGGATTTAGGTGTTAGGATTTAGCACCATCATAAGCCTGATTATCAATGGCTTATAAAATTCCAAAAATGGTTTAAATTTGAACGATTACTTATTTAAGCACAACCAATAACTAATAACCAATTAACCAATAACTATTTCCTTTACCTCTTCGGTTTCATCGGAATTTTAAAGGTATTTGGTTTTTCTGCCCCCATGAGTGGTAAAGTTTGTGGGGTTGTTAAAAACAATTCTTCATCTACTTTTTTCACAACACTGTCTTTCTTAGCAGAAGGGTTTTTAGAATTGTCTGATTTGGGAGTAGTTCTAATTATATTGATTGGATAGCCCTTATTCATCCATTTTGTTTCAATGGCTTTTCTGTCAGAATGCCCTTTAATGTATTTTTCAACACATAATGAAGCAATTGGAGCTGCATGAGCCCCACCAGAACCTGCATTTTCGACAAAAACAGCAATGGCAATTTTAGGATTTTCTCTCGGAGCAAAAGCTATAAAAATGGAGTGGTTTTCTCCGTGTCGGTTTTGTGACGTTCCTGTTTTTCCACACATCTGAATATCACTCAAACGTCCGTCTCCCGAAACTGTACCATTATTAACTGCCGCAACCATTCCACCGATAACGGTTTCAAAATGACGGCGGTCAATGCCTACGGAAATTTTTTCTTTATATTTTTCGTCAATATCCCCAACTTTCCCAATTCCTTTGACTAAGTGTGGGCGATAATACCAGCCTCTATTGGCAATAATTGCTGCTACATTTGCCATTTTCAGAGGATTTACAATAATTTCTCCTTCTCCAATACTATTACTGGCAATATTTGAAAACTTCCAACGAAGCGGTGCTTTTTCTTGCCCTCCGTACATTTTATCATAATACGGAACATCGGGCAATTTTCCTTTTTTCTCATTCGGAAGGTCAATTTCTAAAGATTGTCCTATACCGAATTTAGCAACCATTTCGTCCCATTTTTCTAAACCTACTGCCGATTTTTTAAAAACATTGGTTTCATTGTTCTTATAAATCATTCGTTTGTAAGTCTGGTAAAAATATGGGTTACAAGAATACTGAATGGCTTTTTGTACATCACTTGCTACGGGGTGATTGTGGCTACAATTTATTGGAGAGCCGCCATGCCCAAAACCTGTTCCTGCCGAAATAGCCCCCATTTGCAAAGCAACCAATGCTTGGATAATCTTAAATGTTGAACCTGGTCGATAATACGCACTTGGTGGACGATTCAACAACGGATGTAATGGATTTAGATTTAAGGTTTGGAAGTATTTAGAGTACGTTCTTCCCGATAACAAACTTGGGTCATAAGTTGGAGCAGAAACCATCGCTAAAACTTCACCTGTTGAGGGTTCAATGGCTACCACACTACCTACTTTGTGTTGCATCAAACTATCTGCATAGGCTTGCAAATTGATGTCGATAGACGTAATTAAATTTTTACCAGCAATAGGGTCTTTATCAAAAGCACCGTTTTTAAACGCACCTTTTTCAACACCCCGACTGTTTACCATCATGTATTTAATGCCTCTTTCTCCTCTGAGTTTTTCCTCATATTGGCGTTCCAAACCTGTAACGCCTACATAGTCACCCTGACGATAATAGTCGTCTCCAGTTTCCTCTTGTTTCAATAAGCGTTCTGGACTGATTTCCCCAACATATCCTAAAGCATTAGCCATAGCTTTCGAGTCGTAGGTACGTAAAGCACTAACCTGAAAGTCGAATCCAGGATAATCAACCATTGCATCTTGTACACGAGCATAGTCTTGTCGAGAAAGCTGACGTAACATCAATGACGGACGAACGGGAGAGTAAATTCTGGCAAGATGAGTAAGGCTGTCAAACTCAGGGCGAGTAATACCAAAAATCTCACAGAAACGAAGCGTATCTGCAACTTTTGCTTTTTTGGGCGTAACATACAAATCATAAACAACGGTATTGCTTACAATCAGTTTTTTGTTTCGGTCATAAACCAAACCCCGAAAAGGTACTTGAATCAACTTTCTGATGGCATTATTTTCAGCATCAAGTTTATAAGTTTCGTCGATGACTTGTAAATAGAATAATCTGCTAACGTAAATCAACGCTATCAGAATAAAAAATCCTTGAATAAATCGTTTTCTAATCTCTTCCATTGGGGAACGAGTAATTGGGTAAAAGATGGATGAGTAATGGGTAATTAATAATGGACAATGAGCAATTAGTAAAGTGAGTAATTATCAATTAATCTATCTCAACAACGTCAAAGCTAAAGCAATAATTGCAGGCATTGCTTGCGTAAAAAATATTGATTTTTGTGCTGTCAAAGCACCGTAAATTCCTGCCACGATAATACAACCTAAAAAGAAGCAAGCCACATTGACGCTCCATTGTGAGTCGGTAATTAATAAAGACCACACAAGTCCTGCTCCCAAAAAGCCATTATACAATCCTTGATTTGCCGCTAAACTTTTGGTTGGCACAAACAAATCTTTCGGAAAACCTTTAAATATTTTTGGACCTTTGGTTGTCCAAGCAAACATTTCAATATACAAAATATAAAAAGCCTCTAAGGCAACTAAACCAATAGCGATTTCAGAAAGTATTTTCATTTTTTTAGGGGATTTAGGGGGGTAAGAGTTAAGAGGTAAGAGTTAAGAGTTAAGAGTTAAGAGTTAAGAGTTAAGAGTTAATTTTTCCCTTACTCACAAACTTATCACTCATAAACTCACAAACTTATCACTCATAAACTCACAAACTTATCACTTATAAACTCACAAACTTATCACTCATAAACTTATCACTCATAAACTCACAAACTTATCACTCATAAACTCATAACTCATAAACTCACAAACTTATCACTCATAAACTCACAAACTTATCACTCATAAACTCATAAACTTATCACTCATAAACTCATAAACTCACAAACTCCCATCACTCCTTCGGTAATCCTTTGATAAATAAGTACATTCCTGCAAAAATGAAAAACAACGAACACCCAACAGTAAACCACGGCGTTTGCATTTTGAATTTTTCATCCAACCAAGTACCCAGATATACGCCAATGACAATCGTCACGAGCATCTGCATTCCTGCCCCTGCATAACGTGCATATTTATTGGGAGTATTATTTTGTTCCATTTTACAAAAATAAACCTTTGTTAGCACAATAGAAATATTAGACAAGATAGTTTTTTGAAGAATTATTTTCAAGGTAAAAAAGCAGTCAAAAAACCATATATTTTGCTCTGATTGTTTAATTTTCAATCAATTATAACCTTGTATTTGAATTCTTATTCCTTTGGCATGGAAACTGATACTATTTTTGTGTAAAATTGCGTTTTAAAATTACGGTTAGTTAGCCGTTTTCTCTTTGTGCCTCTGTGCGACTGTCACCTTGTGCCTCTTTTCAAGAAATGAACAAAAAATACTTTCTATACATAGCCATCATTTGTGGAATCCTTTTGGGATGTTCACAATATAGCAGTTCGCCTTTAAGCGTTGGTTTTCACAATGTTAATGCAAAATACAATGCTCTTATTCAGGCTAATGTAAAAATGCAAGAGGCAGAAAAAATCCTTTTTGAGGCACATAAAGACAATTATTCTCAACAATTACCAATCTTAATTCCGATTGACTCCAACTCAGCAGGGTCTGTTAGCGAACAATTAACATCCATTATCAAAAAGGCATCCTTAGTTGCTGAACGTCATCAAAATTCAAAATGGTTGGATGATGCCTATGTTCTTATCGGAAAGGCTCGTTTGATGAAAGCTGACTATAAAAATGCGATTGAAACTTTTAAATATGTGAATACCAATGCCACGAGCGACAAAGCACGTGATGCGGCACTTATCGGACTTATGCGTGCATACGTTGAGCAAGGCGAGTACCAAACAGCATTGAGAGTTGCAGAATTATTGAGAGAAGAACCTTTGGACAAAGAAAATACTCGTGATTTTTATTTGACAAAAGCATATTTACACCAACTAAAAGGCGAATACGAAACCTCCGTTGCCATTATTGAAGAAGCCTTGCCATACATGAAAAAGAATGAGCAAAAAGCTCGTGTATTGTACGCAGCGGGACAAATGTATGAAGGATTAGACGAAAAAGATGCCGCTTCTGAAATGTATTTGGCAGTCAATAAAAGTCGTCCATCTTATGATTTAGGATTTTACGCAAAACTTAATAATGCTTTAGTATTAGGACAAACAGAAGGTTTTGAAAAACTTTTGAAAGACTCTAAAAATAAAGATTTGCAAGATAAAATCTACGAAGCGATGTCGATGGTAGAAATGCGAAAAGGGAATTCAAAAGATGGCGTGAAATTATTACAAGCCTCTGCCCGCAATAGCCAGAATTTGCAACAATTACCTTATACTTTCCTGAAATTAGCTGATTTGTATTACAATAAAATGGGCAATTATGAACTGGCAGCAGCATATTACGACAGCACGGCTTCATTATTACCTCCGCAAGACCCTGCTTACAAACGAGTGCTTGAAAAGCAACGTTCTTTGGGTGATTTTGTTAAACAATTCACCATTATCAAAACGGAAGATTCTTTGCAAAAATTAGCTAAAATGAATCCTGCTCAATTAGATAAGGTTTTAGAAAAAATAGTTTTAGACAGAAAAGCAAAACAACAAGCCGATTTACGTAAAGCTCAAGAAGTGGTAAACAGAGGCATACAACAACAGGTAAAATCAAATACCGATGTTTTTACTGACCCTAATAAAACCTCTTGGTATTTTACAAATCCCATTGCTCAACAACAAGGAAAAACCTCCTTTACAACTGTTTGGGGAACAAGAACTTTGGAAGATAACTGGCGAAGAAAAAGTAAAGACAATGTCATGAGTTTTGACAGCCCCGCCAACAATACACAGGCAAATAATAACAATACAAGTTTAAGAAACCTTAGTGTTCCACAAGATTCAGAAAACAAAGCAGACATAACAGAATTAAAAGCTAAAATTCCATTTTCGGCAGAGGCTTTAGTGGCATCTCAAAAACGCAAAGAAGAAGCCTCTTTTGAATTAGGGAAAGTCTATAAATTCAAATTAAATGAGCCACGAAATGCCGTAATTACCTTTGAGCATTTTTTGAGTGATTATCCAAAATCATCGCACGAACCAGAAGCCTTATATTTACTGTGTTTATTGAATGAAGATAATCCCGCAGGAAAAGAAACGTACAGAAAAAGGTTGATGAAAGATTATGAAGACTCCTATTTCGCTCGATTATTAAACCGAAATACCAACGAAACATTAACGACAGGCAAAGAGTCGGAAGCTCAAAAACTTTATGCAGAAGCTTATGATTATTACACCCAGAATAATTTTACGGATGCACAAACGTTTGTTGATACAGGTTTAAAACAATATCCAAACAGTCAAATTGAAGATAAATTTGTATTCTTAAAAACAATGCTTTTAGCCAAAACACAATCATCAGAAGTTTATCAAAAAGCATTAAAAAATTTCATTACCGATTATCCTAAAAGTCAATTAATTGCAATGGCAAAAGAACGCTTACAAGCTGCCGAAAAAAAATAGCATTATTCAGATAATTATAAAAACACACATTTAGGGCTTAGGTATTGGTCAATGAGGATTTCTCCGTTGTTCAATGTCTAAGCCCTAACATCTATCTTGACTATAAGAATTGTCATTTAATATTTCTAAATTTGTATAATCGAGCTATTTCAAATATTTTGTATAAAAATAGCTTTCCCTAATTCTAAAAATCCTTACAATTTATATAGTATGATTCAATTACAAAAAGGTAAATATCAATCCATTATAGCTAAAATTTGGCAATGGTCTGGCTTTGGTCTGGCTTCATTTTTATTATATATTTTAGCCGTTCAGTTCAATTTCCTTTGGTTATTTGGTGGTATGCCCAGTTTACAAGAATTGGAAAATCCCAAGAGCCAAGTTGCCTCAGTTTTATATTCCGAAGATGGTGTAGAATTGGGCAAATATTTCCGTGAAAACCGTTCACCTGTTGAATACGAAGAACTTTCTCCTAATTTAATCAAAGCTCTTATTGCTACTGAAGATGCTCGGTTTACGCAACATTCGGGGATAGATTTACGCTCTACATTCAGAGTAATTACACACTTGGGAAGTGCAGGGGGTGGTAGTACATTATCTCAACAATTAGCCAAAAATTTATTTGATACCCGCCATAGTGCCGAAGAAGACAACACAGAAGATGGAACAAGTTACAAAGGAATTTTAGCCAAAATTCCATTAATCAGAACCGTTATTGCCAAGACCAAAGAATGGATTTTGGCGGTACGTTTAGAAAGCCGTTATACCAAACAGGAGATTTTAAAAATGTACCTCAACGAAGTATCATTTGGTAATAATGCCTATGGAATTAGAGTAGCTTGTAAAACGTATTTCGGAAAAGATGTCAATAATGTAACTGAAAAAGAAGCCGCAACTTTAATTGGAATGTTACAAAATCCTTCACTTTATGACCCACGTCGTCATCCAGAACGTTGTGTAACTCGTAGAAATGTTGTGCTTGGACAAATGTATCGTTATGGTTATATCGACAAAGAAGAAGCCATTGATTTACAAGAAAAAACACTTGGACTTAATTTCAAAGTAGAAAATCAGAATACTGGCGATGCTCCATATTTCCGTGAAGCCCTTAAAAAACAATTGCAGAATGCTTTAGCAGACATCAATTCAACTCGTGATGATAACGATAAATTGAACCTTTATACCAGTGGATTAAGAATTTACACGACCATAGATTCAAGAATGCAACAATACGCTCAGGAATCTTTGGACGAACACATGAAAGACCAACAAAAAAAGTTTTATGCTCATTGGAAAGGGCGTAATCCTTGGGTTGATGAAAAAATGCACGAAATCAAAGGTTTTTTGAAAGATGCTATGAAACGTACTCAACGTTATAAATCTTTGATGGAAGAATATAACGGCGATGAAGAAGCTGTTTGGAAAATATTGAAAACGCCTGTGAAAATGACCGTTTTTTCATGGCAAGGCGACCGAGACACAACACTTTCACCTTTGGATTCGATGAATTATTATAAGAGAATCTTAAACTGTGGTTTTATGGCGATGAATCCAAACGATGGTCACGTAAAAGCATGGGTTGGCGGTATCAATTTTAAATTTTTCAAGTTCGACCACGTTCGCCAATCGAAACGTCAACCAGGTTCAACATTTAAGCCATTTGTATATGCGGCGGCATTGGAAAACGGTTCTGCAAGCCTTTGTGAAAATGTAGTAGATGAACCCGTAACTTTTGGAGCTGAAGATGGATTAGTTGGCAAAACATGGACTCCGCAAAACTCAGAAGGACGATATTCTTATGCAAGCATGAGTTTACGTCACGCTATGGGGCTTTCGATTAATTCGGTTTCTGCCAAATTAATGAAGGCTTTAGGCCCAGAAAAAGTAGCAGAATTTGCCCACCGTGCAGGAATCCAAAGTACATTAAATGAAACGCCTGCTTTGTGTTTGGGTGCAAGTGAGGTCTCCGTTTATGAGCAAGTGGCAGCATATTGTACTTTCATGAACGAAGGTGAAAGAATTGACCCAATCTTGATTTTAAGAATTGAAGATAAAAACGGCAACGAATTAAAGCGTTTTGAAACTACTTCTAAAAAAGTAATCAGCTCGGAAACTGCCTACCAAATGACCCACATGTTGAAAGGAGCAATCCAAGAATCTGGAGGAACGGCACAAGGTTTGAACCGATATAATTGCACTAAAGAAAATGACATTGGAGCAAAAACAGGTACAACTTCCAATTATTCAGATGGTTGGTTTATGGGGGTAACTCAAAACTTAGTGGCAGGTGTTTGGGTTGGTGGCGACGACCGCAGTATTCACTACCGTAGTTTATCGCTTGGACAAGGAGCAAAAATGGCAATGCCTGCCTATGCTATGTTTATGGATAAAGTTTATGCCGATAAATCTTTAGCCATTGCAGGTTTCAAAAAAGAGCCTTTCCGTAAGCCAGAAGGTGCCGACTTGGGCTGTAATTCAAGTTATACCATCAGTACAGATTCAACGGGAATGCAACAGCCAACCGCCAAACCAAAAGAAGATGAGGAGGGCTTTTTGAAGTAGATAATGAAAAAGCCACTACAAATAGAACCTAATTCTCAAACACCAAAATACCAGCAAATAACTGATGAAATCATTGAAAGAATTCAGCAGGGTGTTTTGAAAAGAGGTGACCAATTACCTACTATCAATGAGATTACGAGTTCGTTGGGTGTTGCCCGCATGACGGTTATTCGTGCGTATGAGGAATTGCGTGAGCGAGGCATTGTAGCTCCACAACATGGAAAAGGCTACTATATTATTTCTACCGATGTTCAAGCAAAAATGCACGTTTTTGTCTTGTTCGATGCAATGAATTCCTACAAAGAAGCTCTTTTTCTTTCGCTTCGTGAAGCTCTTGGCGAGAAGGTTTCTATTGATTTATACTTTCATTATCACGAATTGAATGTATTTGAAAATGTGATTGTCAATAACCTTGGCAACTATCATTTTTACATCATCATGCCTCACTTCAATGAAGACGTTTCTGAAATTGTGAAGCAGATTCCGAAAGATAAATTATTGATTTTGGATATTGATGTAGAACAATTAGACGATACGTATCCAACGCTTTATCAAGATTTTGAGCAAAACTTTTATCAAGGACTAACCGACGCTTTGCCCCAAATCCAAAAATATAAAAGCCTAACTTTATTTTTGAGTAAAAATCAGTTTCAATATACTCCAAAAGGGATTTTGAAGGGTTTTCTAAAATTTTGCGAAGCCAATCATATCAAAAATGAAGTGGTTGATAGCTTAGTTTTTGAATCTTTAGCAGAGGAAAACGCTTATATTTTATTCTTAGAAAATGACCTTGTTCGCTTTGTAAATTATGCAAATAGGAAGGGATTGAAATTAGGAAAAGACATCGGACTTTTGTCTTACGACGATACGCCCATCAAAGAGATTTTAGCAGAAGATGGCATCACTACCATTTCAAATGATTTTGTGGAAATGGGAAAATTAGCAGGCAGAATGGTTCACAATAAACAAAAAGGAAAAGTAAGAAGCGAAAGCAGATTGATTGTGAGAGGGTCTTTGTGAGTTAGCAGTTAGCAGTTAGCAGTAAAAAAGCCAGCTTGGGGATTGTTAGTTCCACAAACTGGCTTTTTTAATACTTTTTTATTTTCGGTTACTGTTAACTGCTAACTGTTTACTGTAAACTGACTAAATGTATTGATTAACAATATTTTCGAATAACTCCTGTTTTCCGCTTGTTTGAGCAGGTTCGCCAGCTTCGAAAGCGTAGTTTCTCAAGTCTTCTAAAGTCAAGATTCCTGATTCATAATCAGCACCTTTTCCTGCATCAAACGACGCATAACGGTCTTTGCGAAGTTTCTTATATGGAGATTTTGTTAAAATATCATCTGCGATAACCAATGCACGAGCAAAAGCGTCCATTCCACCGATATGTGCCAAGAAAATATCATCTAAATCAGTAGAATTTCTACGAGTTTTAGCATCAAAGTTGATACCACCGTGCGTAATTCCACCCGCTTCTAAAATAATCAACATTGATTCTGTCAATTCATTTAAGTTTGTC
This sequence comes from Arcicella aurantiaca, assembly GCF_003148625.1. Classification (GTDB taxonomy): domain Bacteria; phylum Bacteroidota; class Bacteroidia; order Cytophagales; family Spirosomataceae; genus Arcicella; species Arcicella aurantiaca. The sequence continues at coordinate 32,699 of NZ_QGGO01000012.1, forward strand.
GGGAATTGGTCAGTATCCCAACCATTTTGGTAATCTCCACGGTTAGCATCAATACTTCCTAAGAAACCACTATCAGCTGCAATTTGCAATTCATGTTGGAAAGTATGACCCGCCAAAGTAGCGTGGTTTACTTCGATATTCAACATAAAATCGTTTTCTAAACCGTGTTCTTTCAAGAAACCAATTACTGTTTCAGAATCGTAATCGTATTGATGTTTTGTTGGTTCACATGGTTTTGGTTCGATAAAGAATTTACCTGTAAATCCATTTTTACGAGCATAATCACGTGAAATTGTTAAGAATTTCGCTAAATGAGCTTTTTCACGCTTCATGTCAGTATTCAACAAAGTCATATAACCTTCACGACCTCCCCAGAATACATAGTTTTCTCCACCTAAAGCAATTGTTGCATCAATCGCATTTTTCACTTGCGTACCTGCATGAGCCAACACATTGAAATCTGGGTTGGTAGAAGCACCATTCATGTATCTCGGATTAGAGAAAACGTTGGCAGTTCCCCACAATAATTTCACACCACTAACTGCTTGCTTTTGTTTAGCATAGTCAACAATAGCCGCCAAATTACTTTCGTATTCCGAAAGAGAATTTCCTTCGTCAACCAAGTCAATATCATGGAAGCAGTAATATGGAGTACCTAATTTTGTCATGAATTCAAAAGCAGCATCCATTTTATCTTTTGCACGCCCAACAGCATCATTTTTAGCGTCCCATGCAAATTGTTTTGTTCCCGGTCCAAATGGGTCAGCACCTGTTCCGCAGAAAGTATGCCAGTAAGCCGTTGCAAAACGCATGTGGTCTTTCATTGATTTACCTGCCACAATACGGTTTTCGTCGTACCATTTAAACGCTAAAGGATTGTCAGATTCTCTACCCTCAAACTGAATTTTGCCAATGTTTGCAAAATATTCTTTGTCTCCTAACGTGATGTTTGCCATTGTTTTGAAATGTTGATTGTTTATTTTTTGAATGTTTTAATCAAGTGTTCTATACTGTTCTATAAATTTAAAACAAAAGTATAATTTGTTCTAAGAAAATCAAAATAAATTCATTGAATTTTATTGATTTTCTTCAATTTGCGTAAAATGAAAACTTGGAATTTATGCCTTTTGCTTTATTTGCCATTCATATCTATATGCTAAGGGAGTTGTTCCATTAAAACGCTTAAACATTCGATTAAAAAAAGACTGACTCCCATAGCCTGATTCGTAAGCGATAGTTTCTATACTTTTATTGGTATGAGCCAATAATTTACAAGCATGAGCAAGCCTGTATTCATTCAATGCTTCTTTAAAGGTTTTTTGTGTATGTTTTTGGAAAAAACGGCAAAATGAAGAATCCGTAAAATGTAATAATTCTGCTACATTTTGACTACGAATATCGTTCATGAAATTATTGGTAATAAAATTGAAAACCTTATCAATACGCTCAATACTGAGTGAAGGAATGTGCGTATTTAAAGTGGCTTCTACACTTGTATAATTTTCATTCGACATTAAGTGCAAGATTTCAAAAAAAACTAATATTTGTCGAACAGGTTGAACACTAAAAAGCTCTTCAAAATATTTATGAAAAAAGTCGTGTTCTTCCTCCAATCGCAAAATTATTCCCTGTTTAGACGCTTTTAACATTTGTTCTATTTTATCAAATTCGGGAAATAGAACTGAAATATTATCCAGTTTCTCAGGCAAAACTTGCACAAGATATTCTTCGTAAATTTCATTCTCAAAGCCAAAATCAAAACAACGATGTGGTATATTTGAGTGCAATAAAATAATTACTCCATTCTCATAAGGTTTGACTACATTGGAAATATACAATCTACCTTTTCCTCTGGGTATATAAACCAATTCAATCTCTGGGTGAAAGTGCCATGCTAATTTTAAACACGGTGACTTTGCTCGTAAATGTTTTAACACTAACGAACTCCCATACTTAGCTGATATAACTTCCAATGCTATCTTTTTAGCCTTCATTTTTCCTTATTTTTTCAATAAATCTTCTATTCAGACAATTTAGTTCAAAATATGGAAAATCAAATTAAAGACTCTTGTTTTTATACAACTTTACTTTGCACTCATATTTAAACTTTCATGGAAGAACTTATACAATTAAAGTTATTTATCAAAAAAGAATTTCAAATAGTATTAACAGAGTCTCAAAATTAAATTAAAATGAAAAAAGTAATCACAACACTTTGCTTATTGATAAGCATTTTTAGTTCATTTTCACAAAATAGAACTTTAACAAACCAATTATCTACTAAGGAAAAAAAAGAGGGTTGGCAGTTGTTGTTTGATGGTAAAACAAGTAATGGCTGGCACTTGTACAACAAAGGAAAAGTCGCTTCGGCTTGGGTAGTTAAAAATGGAGAATTGAAGTGTGATGCCACGATTCTGGATGTAGAGCGTGAAGATTTAGTGACCGACAAAGAATTTGAAAATTTTGACTTAAAATTTGAATGGAAAATTTCAAAGGAAGGAAATAGCGGTGTTTTTTTTAATGTTGTAGAAAAGGAAGATGTTCCAAAGGCTTGGGCTTCTGGACCTGAATATCAATTATTAGAAAAAACTCACCATGATTACGCTTTTAGTACCAAAAAACGCTCAGGGTGTTTGTATGGATTTTATGAACAAAAGAATCCTGCTCCTGATAAATCAGCAGGACAATGGAATCAGTCTGAAATTAAACAAGTAAATGGAAAAATTGAGTTCTATTTGAATGGTGTTCTTACTGCAACAGAAGACCTAAACAGCGAAAATTGGAAAAGTTTGGTTGCCAATTCGGGCTTCAAGTCTTTCCCAGAGTTTGGAAAACATACTAAAGGACGTATTTCTTTACAAGATTGGTCTAAAGGTATTTCTTTCAGAAATATTAAAGTTAAAGAACTTTGAAATTGTTAATCTCGTCCTCGCTAACTCTGATTTGCAATCAGGCGTGAAGTGGTTTTGCATTGTTAAGGCTAAAAAGAGTGGTTCAAGCGAGGACGTTTGAACCAGAGATAAGAATTACTAACTCTTGAGTAGTTAGTAATTCTATGTCAAGCGAGGACGCCTAACCATAAGGAAATTGCGGCACAGTCGCCAAACCATTTATGCACTAATTGAAAATTAGTACAAGCGAGAGTTGTTCAAGCGAGGACGTTTGAACCAGAGGACAGAGCAGATTTTAGATGATAATGATAGAGAATAGATAGTAGAGAATAGGTTACAGAGCAGAATTTCATAGAAAAAATCTCTATCCTCTATCCTCTATCCTCTATCCTCTATCCTCTATCCTCTATCCTCTATCCTCTATTTTAAATTTCCATCGGAACGTCCATCAATAAAATTTGGGCATCGTCAGAATTGGCAGTGATGGTAATTTTATCAGTATCCCAAATTCCGAAACCGTCTCTTGTATTTAATAGTGTACCTTCAATGGTTACGTCACCTTTCAAAATAAAGGCATAAACGCCGTTTCCTGCTCGTTTGATGCTATATTCTGTTGAAAAATCTTTATCAAAATTCCCCATCGAAAACCATGCATCTTGGTGAATCCAAACACCTTCATCATCTGGATTTGGAGAAAGAACTTGCTGAAATTTATTATGACGGTCGTTTTCATTCAACGTAATTTGGTCATAACGTGGCGTAACATTTCTTTTATTTGGAAATACCCAAATTTGTAAAAACTTCACCAATTCATCTTGATTACGGTTGTATTCGCTGTGAGAAATACCTGTTCCCGCACTCATTATTTGAATATCTCCTTTTCTGATAACCGCCAAATTGCCCATACTGTCTTTGTGTTCGAGGTCGCCTTCTAATGGAATAGAAATAATTTCCATATTGTCGTGTGGGTGCGTTCCAAAGCCTTTTCCCGAAGAAACTGTATCGTCATTCAACACTCTCAAAACGCCAAAGTGCATTCTTTCTGCGTTACGATAACTTGCAAAACTAAAAGTATGAAAGCTGTTAAGCCAACCGTGATTAGCGTGTCCACGTGTTTCTGCTTTATGAATTACTGTATTTGCCATGATTTCTAAATCTGTTAAATGGTTGAATTTTTGTCGAGGGTAAGAAAATGCCTATGTCCTAAAACCTAAACCCTTTTACCTTTTTGACGATACAAAGTTGGTACATTCTCGAAGCCAAAGCATTGAACTATGACAAGAAATTAACGTTTCGTTGCCATTTTTGCTCTAATTTTACTCAGAAACTCCGCTGAAATTCCCAAATAAGCAGCGATATAATGTTGAGCTACTCGTTGAGCAACGGACGGATAACGTTCCAAAAACTCAACATAGCGGTCGTGGGCAGGTTTTGCAATAGTATTTACCAAACGATTTTGAGTAACCGACAAATTTCGCTGAACCATTAATCTAAAAACACGCTCAAATTGTGGAATTTTAGCCAATAATTCTTCTTTTGCTTCGTGCGTAAGTATGAGTAATTCACAATTTTCTAACGTCTCGATATACAATTTACTGGGCGTTTGCTCATGAAAACTGGCAATGTCACTGACCCACCAATCTTCTACGGCAAATTGTAGGATAACCTCCGCACCATTTTCGTCCATACAAAAAGTACGAATACAACCTTTGAGAATATAGGCTTCAAAATTGCAAATTTCCCCTTCACGCAAAAGCATGGTTTTCTTTTTTACCGTTTTTTGTTGCAATAAACTATCAAAAAGCTGAATTTCGGTTTCTGAAAAAACGGCACATTTATTAACATATTGATTGATAGCGTTGAAAGTAGATTGCATGGTTGAATGGCTTTATAAAGAAGCGTTTGGATTTAGAAATAATGATTGAAATCAATCTCGAATAAAAATATCTGTCGGAGATAAGTTTCTATTTAGTACCTGTACTGGTTCGTTAAGTTGTACTCAAATCCAATTCAAGTACCCGTTATAAAATAGTTTATGTTTTATTTTAGGATAATCTATTTATTATCAATGTATTATGGTAATAAATCCTAATGCCTAAATCCCAACACCTACTTTATAAACTGAAAATTACCTTTAGAAAATCTATTAAACAAACCCTCAAATCAATATTTAAGAATATAATTTATGAAAACATTAGTTTGCAATACTCCTAAACAATTTGAATATAAAGAAGGAGAAAAACCTCAACTTACTGAGGGCTATGCGATTTTAAAAGTTAAAAGAATTGGTATTTGTGGAACAGATTTGCACGCCTTTGAAGGCACCCAACCATTTTTTAGTTATCCTCGAATTTTAGGACATGAGTTGGCTTGTGAAATCGTTGAAATTGAAGAAAATCCTGATTTTTCGGTGGGTGATGCTGTTACTTTTATTCCATATTTCAACTGCGAAAAATGCGTAGCTTGTCGCAATGGGAAACCAAATTGTTGTACTGATATTCAAGTTTTTGGCGTGCATATTGATGGTGGAATGGCAGAATATATCCGTGTGCCAATCAGGCTTTTGATTGCCAGCGAAGGACTTTCTTTTGATGAATTGGCATTGGTTGAACCTTTAGCAATTGGGGCTCATGGCGTAAGACGTGCCGATGTACAAACAGATGAGTTTGTGTTAATTGTAGGTGCAGGACCAATCGGTTTGGGGTGTATGGAATTTGCCCGAATAGCAGGAGCAAAAGTGATTGCTTTAGACGTAAATGAGTCGAGATTGAATTTCTGCAAAGAAAAATTAGGCGTTGATTTTACCATAAATGCAATTGCTGAAAATGTTTTTGAGAGATTACAAGAAATCACCAATAACGATATGCCAACTGTCATTATTGATGCTACGGGCAATCAAAAAGCGATTTTGAATGCTTTTCAATACTTAGCACATGGCGGAAGATATGTTTTAGTAGGTTTGCAAAAAGGCGAAATTTCATTCAGTCACCCCGAATTTCATAAACGAGAATCGACCTTGATGAGTAGTAGAAATGCCACTCGCCAAGATTTTGAAAAAGTGGTTAATTCAATGAAAAAAGGTTTAGTAAAGCCAACAACTTATATAACTCACAGAGTTTCTTTTGACCAAGTAAAAGATAATTTTGAGTCGTGGCTTGACCCTAAAAATGGGGTTATTAAAGCGGTTGTAGAGGTTTGAAAATAAGAAATCTAATCGCTTAAATATTCTTTATCCTCATTTTTGATATATCTTTGCAAAAAACGAAAACAACCAATTTATCGAATAAAAAACGAAAAAGACATATAAATTTTAGCGTTTAGCTTAAAAATCCTGCCCAATCAAAACCTGAGAAATTTTGTAGCACAGCGGGAAACGGAGCAAGAAACGTCATGCGGTATGTGTGACGTTACTTCGTTTTGCTGTGCAGGTCTTCTCAGGTACCTTGATGGGCAAACAAGTAACGTTCACGCTATTTTTATGCCCTTTCTGACCGTATGGCGAAAACCCGAATAACAAACGAAAAAGTAACTGATTTTTTTATAGGCAAATTACTTGATTTAGCGAGTATCAAGTTTACTCCTAATAGTAGTAGTATCATCGAAATTCAAGATGCTCTAAAAAGTGCTTCAAAGAAAGGAAATGGAAAAGCTGGCTTTCCTGATTTTGTAGGAAAATCGAAAGATTTTATCCTTGTTATTGAAGATAAAGCCGAATTAGATAAACAAGTATATTATCAAGATGATGAAAAAAAATCATTGTCTATGGATGCCCATGCTATTATCAATTATGCAGAAAATGGTGCATTGCATTATGCTAATGAAATAATACAAAAAACTGGCTTCAAAAAAGTATTTGCTTTTGGCTGTTCTGGGGATGAAAAACACCATGTTATTAAACCTTTGTTTGTAGATGAACATGGTTATAAAATGCTTAAAGAAGTTGAAAATTTTGAGAACTTCTCTGAGCAAAATATCGAAAAATATTACCGAGAACAAGTATTAGGAGAAACTCCACCAGAAACGCTTGCACTTGAAGAAGTCCTAAAAAAATCTGCCGAACTCCACGAAGCTCTTCGTAATTATGGGCAATTAGGTGATTCCGAAAAACCGTTGGTTGTTTCTGCGATTCTTTTAGCTTTACAAGAACCGTCTTTCTCTTTGGATGCCCTGACAGGCGATACCATTAAAACAGATGGGCAAAAGATTTTTGATGCCCTTTCTACTTATATGGTACGTGTAGAGGTAAGACCAGAAACCAAAAAAGAACAGGTTTTGAGTCAATTCAATATCATTAAAGACCGTACTCTCCTCAATCAGGTAGATGAACGCCTAAAAAATAAAGATTCAGAATTAGGGAAAACACCTTTGAAATACTTTACTGAATTTCTTAGTAAAAATATTCTTTCTACCGTCGTCGCTAATTCTACGGAAGATGTTTTAGGACGTTTTTATGGCGAATTTATTAGGTATAGCGGAGGTGATGGACAGACTTTGGGCGTAGTCTTGACTCCAAGCCATATCACCGAATTATTCTGTGATTTGATAGATTTAAAACCTACCGATATTGTATTTGACCCATGCTGTGGAACAGGTGGTTTCTTGATTGCAGCCATGCACAAAATGCTTGAAAAAGCAAAGCCAGAGGAAAGAGAGATAATCAAAAAAGATAGAATTCATGGTATTGAGATTAGAGAGGATATGTTCTCTATTGCCACGACCAATATGATTCTTAGAGGTGATGGAAAAAGTAATCTTATCAAAGACGATTTCTTGAAACAAGATGTAAAAAAACTAAGACAGTTTAACCTCTCTGTAGGCTTTATCAATCCTCCTTACTCGCAATCTAAAGGAAAAGATACTGCCCATCTCTCTGAAATTCATTTCATTAAACATATTTTAGATAGTTTAGCCGATGGAGGAAGATGTGTAGTAATTGTTCCACAATCAACAATGGTAGGGAAAACAAAAGAGGATAAATTAGTAAAAAAGAGAATTCTACAAGACCATACCTTAGAAGGAGTAATAACGCTTAACAAAGAAACCTTTTATGGCGTAGGCACAAACCCTTGTATTGCCATTTTTACGGCTCACAAACCCCACTCTACTAAAAAATACTGCAAATTTATCAACTACGAAGACGATGGTTTTATCATTCGTAAGCATGTTGGACTTATAGAAACCGAGCGAGCAAAAGAACGCAAAGCTCATCTTATCAACTGTTGGTTACATGATGCTCCTGCTGAAAGTAAATTTATGGTAAAAACCACAATTGATGCAGATGATGAATGGCTACATTCTTTCTATTATTTCAATGATGAAATACCCAAAGATGAAGATTTTGAAAAAACAATTGCCGATTACCTAACTTTTGAGTTTAGTATGATTGCACAAGGAAGAGGCTATTTATTTGAAAACACTTTATAACATGGAAAAGCAGCTAAAAGATGTTAACTGGGGAGAGTTTTATCTCAAAGATATTTTCAAAGATATTCAAAGAGGAAAAAGGTTAAAAAAAAATAACCATATAGAAGGTAAAATTCCATATATATCCTCTACAGGCATTAATAATGGTGTTGATAATTTCGTTGGGAATATAAATAACGTTCGTATTTTCTCGAATTGTCTAACTATTGCTAATAGTGGAAGTGTTGGTGTTAGTTTTTATCAATCATTTTACTTCGTAGCAAGTGACCATATAACTAAATTGAAAAATGAAAATTTTGAAAAGTACGTTTATCTTTTTCTTTCGATGATTGTTTCTCAATTAGGTGAAAAATATAGCTTCAACAGAGAGATAAATGACAGTAGAATTTATAAAGAAAGAATTCTCCTACCAATGACACCTCAAGAGCAACCAGATTATGTCTTCATGGAGGAGTATATGCGAGAAAAAGAACAGGAGAAAATAAATGCGTTTCAAAAACAGATTGCCCAAAGGATTGTTGAAGTAAAGAATTATAAAGAAGTAATACCACTTTCTGAAAAGGAGTGGAAAGCGTTTAAAATTGGAGACTTATTTATCAAATTGGAACAAGGAAAGTCCAAAGGATTGAATCATTTAAGAAAGACTAATTTGGGGGTCAATTATTTGGGAGCAACTAACTTAAATAACGGTGTACTTTGTCAAGTAGAAAAGCAAAATAACTTAATTCAAAAGGGCAATTCAATAGCTTTTATCAGAAATGGAGAAGGCTCAATGGGGTATGCTATATATAAACTCGAAGATTTTATCGCAACGTCTGATATAAGTGTCGGGTATAGTCCCGAATTAAACAGATATGTAGGACTATTCATTACGACTGTGGCAGATAGAGTAAGAGGTAAATATAATTTTGGCTATAAACGTAGTGGTGAAAGATTGAGAAAAGAAAGTATTCTTCTTCCAATAAACACTAATGGACAACCTGATTATGAATACATGGAGCATTACATAAAAAAGATAGAATACCAAAAGCTGATGGCGTTTTTAGAGATGAAGAAGATTTCGCTATAGGGTTAATCTTAAACTCAAAAAACCGCTTCAAAACCCAATAAAGGCTTTTGAAGCGGTTTTTTGTAACCAAAACAAAAATCTATCTATTCATCGAAACCAAGAACTCTTCATTCGTTCTTGTTCCTTTCATTTGCTGTTGTAAAAACTCCATGGCTTCCACAGAGTTCATATCGCTCATGTGTTTACGCAAAATCCATACACGTTGAAGCGTTTCTTTATCCATCAATAAATCTTCTCTACGTGTACCAGATGCCGTAACGTCAATTGCAGGATACATTCTACGGTTCGATAACTTACGGTCAAGTTGGAGTTCCATGTTACCCGTACCCTTGAATTCTTCAAAGATAACTTCGTCCATTTTAGAACCTGTATCAATCAAAGCCGTTGCGATGATGGTCAATGAACCACCATTTTCAACATTACGAGCCGCTCCGAAGAAACGTTTTGGTTTGTGAAGAGCATTCGCATCAACCCCACCCGATAAAATCTTACCCGATGAAGGAACGACTGTATTATACGCACGAGCCAAACGAGTAATTGAATCCAATAAAATCACCACGTCGTGACCACACTCAACCATACGTTTTGCTTTTTCCAAAACAATACTTGCCACTTTTACATGGCGTTCAGCTTGTTCATCAAAAGTTGAAGAAATTACTTCTGCACGTACACTACGTTGCATATCTGTTACCTCTTCAGGACGTTCATCAATCAATAAAATCAATAAATAAACTTCTGGGTGATTTTTAGAAATGGCATTCGCAATTTCCTTTAAAAGCACCGTTTTACCCGTTTTAGGTTGTGCCACAATCATACCACGTTGACCTTTACCGATTGGAGCAAATAAGTCTAATATACGTGTTGAATATTGGTCTGGACGAGAAGATAATCTTAATTTTTCTTCTGGGAAAAGTGGCGTTAAATATTCAAATGGAATTCTATCACGAATTTCTTCGGTAGTCTTTCCGTTGACAGACTCTACTCTTAAAAGGGCAAAATATTTCTCTCCTTCTTTCGGTGGACGAATTGCCCCACGAACGGTATCACCTGTTTTCAAACCAAATAATTTGATTTGTGATGGAGACACATAAATATCATCGGGAGAAGCCAAATAGTTATAATCTGCCGAACGCAAGAATCCATAACCACCATCTTGCATAATTTCCAAAACACCTTCATTTTCAATAATTCCATCAAATTCTCTAATGGCTTGATTGTAAATAGGTTTTTTGAAATTGCTATTTGATTGTCTGGTTTCTGGACGAGTTTCTGGTTCTTGTGGTAAGCCAGAAGTTTCATCAGGTGTGATGAAAGATGTATCTACTGAAAAATCTTCTTCAATATCAGAAGGGAAATCAACGATTGGTTCTTCGTCAAACTCATAACTTAATGATTCAGCGGGAGTTTCAGAAGTATTTGCAGTAGGTTTTGCTTCACGAACTGCCTTTGTTTTTGTTTGGTCAGGTATATACGCAGGCTCATTAACTGCCACAGATTCGATAGTCGAGACTTCGTTTTCATCTTTAGAAATACGTTGTCTTTTAGGCCGTGGTGCGTCAGACTTTGAGGCGGATTCTTTTCTTACCTTTCTTTCGGTTTTATTATCGTCTTGCATGATGTTGTTGCTGGCAGGTTTACGGTCTGTTATTGGCATTACCGCCTGTTTATTAAGTATTTTGTAGATAAGTTCTTGCTTAGGAAGGTTAATTATTTCAGGGATAGCATACTTTTGGGCAAGTTCACGAAGCTCTGAAATGAGCATCATCTCTAATTCTTCAATTTTATACATAAAAATTTATTATCGAAAACTTACAAAGCAAACACTTTGTTGTTTGGTGGTTAAGTAAAGAAAAATTCTTTGAAAAATGTAAAGATTAAAATCAAATTGGGAAATCTTGGTACGAGATGGATGTTTGACGTTAATCTCTTGTTAATCAGAGTTTTAACGGGAGAAATCACAGGTTAGTGAAATGTTCTGCAATGATAATACCAATATTTGGGATTATCAAGATTTTTTTTAATTATTTAGGATTATTCTGTATTTTACCGTAAAAATATAGTCTTTTTACAGAAAATATTTCAAAAGATGTTTAATAATACAGAGGCAATTTTTTTAATTAAGGATACTGCACTAAATTTGCATAATTAAAAACAGAATTTTACGAAAATGAATCGCAAAAATATTTTAACCATCGCTGGGATTGCTCTATTAGCAACAGCTTGTAATTATCAGAAAAACAACACTATCAAGCAGGCAGACCTCAACGAAAATGATGCGTATGTTTATGGAGTTCATCCAGATTCTGCAGCACGTCAGACTAAAAATAAATATGCTTCTAAGCCTGAGAATGAAGTAAGAGCTAATAAAATTCGTGAAAAATTATTTAGCGATAGCACTAACGCTCAAGGTAACTAATTTAGTAATTAGCAACTGGTTTACAGCTTTTTAAAATATTACAAAAAAGCGTTGCGGTATAACTTCGTAACGCTTTTTGTATTACAAATAAGTTCAATTGAGAATATAAATATCTGTATTTCTAACTTGGACTCAAATCTTATAACTCATAAACTTACGTATGAACATTGCACTTGTAACGGGTTCAGCGGGCTTAATTGGTAGTGAAGCCGTTAACTTTTTTTCAGATAAGTTTGATTTAGTGATTGGCGTTGATAATAATATGCGTCAATATTTCTTCGGTGAAGAGGCTTCTACGGCTTGGAATCGTAGTCGTTTAGAAGAAAAATATTCTAATTATAAACACTATCAGGCAGATATTCGTGAAGTATCTCAATTAGAAGTTATTTTCAAAGAATACGGAACTGATATTAAATGTGTTTTGCATACAGCTGCACAACCTTCGCATGACTGGGCTGCCAAAGAACCGTTTACTGATTTCTCAGTAAATGCAAACGGTACGCTAAATATGTTGGAAATGACTCGTCTGCACTGTCCAGAAGCGGTGTTTATTTTCACATCAACTAACAAGGTTTATGGAGATAATCCAAATTACTTGCCATTGATTGAAACTGAAACTCGTTTTGAAATTGATGCAAACCACCCATATTTTGAGAATGGTATCGACGAATTACACAGTATCGACCATACGAAACACTCATTATTTGGTGCGTCTAAAGTAGCGGCTGACGTATTGGTTCAAGAATATGGTCGTTATTTTGGAATGAAAACTGGTGTTTTCCGTGGAGGATGCTTAACAGGTCCAAATCACTCAGGAACGCAATTACACGGTTTCTTGGCGTATTTGATGAAATGTGCTATTACAGGAAATCACTATACAATATTTGGGTATAAAGGCAAACAAGTTCGTGATAATATTCACTCTTACGATTTAGTAAATATGTTCTGGCATTTTTACCAAAACCCACGTTCTGGCGAAGTTTATAACGCAGGTGGTGGACGTTTTGCAAACTGCTCAATGTTGGAAGGAATTGCTATTTGTGAAGAAATTACAGGTAAGAAAATGAGTTATAGCTATTCAGAAACAAACCGTATTGGTGACCATATTTGGTATATTTCTGATTTATCTAAATTTAAAGCTCATTATCCAACTTGGAATTGGACATTTGGTTTGAATGAAACCTTACAACAAATCCACGACGGTATCGCTTCGAGATTGTAAATAATAAAAAATCCTCTGTTTAACTGACAGAGGATTTTTTATTGATTTTGGTCATTATTTCTTTGGGTAATCCATATTTTTGTATAGTTTGGATAGCTTCATCTAACTGTTTTTTGAAAATAACTTTATCTTCTAAATAATCAAGTGCAGGGTTGTACTTACTTTTGGGGAAATTCTGCTCTGATTTAATATTTCTGTTTGCTGTTTTCATGTTACTAAAATAATTAATCTTTCTGTGAAATCAAAAAAGCTATATAGTTTTTATCTACTACAAATATTTCCCAACCAGTATCGGTTAATCCAAAAATATCGGCAACTTTATTGATTTCGGTAAAATACCTATTCATCCTCATTTGATATAATCTTGTTCTGAGTGGCTTTTCCCCTAATGGTTGGCTACCCTTGAAATACAAAAAAGCATCAGGGTATTCTTCCCAAAATTCATTTGTTGTATTGGCTACTGTAGCTAACACCTTATCTGTATCACCATTATTACTTGTTATTTGGTCGTTAAAATCTTTTATTGCGTCATCCCAATCACCAAACCCCAAATTATATACTTTTATTTCAGAAGGTAAACCAATAAATGCGGGATTTAATTTACTATATTCTACTACCTTTACTATTGTTTTTTGTCCAATACTTTCAAAAATGTAGGTTAACTTATTAATAGATGCTTCTGTTGTATATTTTTCTAATTTCATTAGCTGTAAATAATTTATCTATGACAAAATTTCTTTTCTCATACTCAAAAAAAAACCTCCCTCTTGTAGATTAGAGAGAGGTGATGAGAAATATATCTAAAACCTATTGCAACGGGATAATTAATTTTTCTCCACGTTCAGCCATATCTTTTGTTTTCTTGTTTGCATCTATCAAGGCCTGTTTGCTAATACCATATTTTTGAGCAACAACTCGAAGGACATCTCCAGCACCTACGGTATGGATGGTTCTAATTTTAACCTTCAATTTTGTTACACCTACTTTAATACCCTCAGGTTTTACATCAGGATTAAGTGTTTGAAGCGTTGCTTTGCTAATATTGTAACGGTTTGCAATACCAAAAAAAGTTTCTCCCGACTGTACGGTATGAGTTATCGTTTCTCCTTTTGGTATTTCTGTCTTTTTCACTGGTTTTTCCTTCTCACTTTCCTTTTTCTCTTTTGGCTCAACCGTTTTCTTTTCTTCTGGGTCTTCTGAAACTTCTTTCTTCTTTTCGTCTGTTGCAACATTGTCGCCTGTTTCTTCAAGAGGAGGAGGAATAACGACTTCTTCATTATTTTGTCCAGACATTGCTACTGAGTTTGGACTCTTGCTAACGAGTTCTTCATCTTTTGTAGAGCTGTTTCTTACAGACTGCCAACCCACATAAAGTAGGGCAATTACCATAGCAATTAATACAAATAGCGTAATAGTGGGAAGTTTTGAAGTTTCTTCAACGGGGCGAGGATTACGGTTTTCTTCCATAATAACGTTTTTTACGAGTAAGGAGGTTATGAGTGAGTACGAAATTTAACTTCTGAAAAAATTATTTATTTCTTAATTCCGAAACCATTTCCGCTACTTTATCACTCAATTCTGTTTTATATTTTTGCAATTTAATAGCAATTTCCTGATTTTCAATACCTATCATCTGAATTGCTAAAATTCCTGCATTTTTTGCTCCGTTTAAAGCAACTGTCGCAACGGGTACACCTGATGGCATTTGAAGAATAGACAAAACTGAGTCCCAACCATCAATAGAATTGGAAGATTTTACAGGTACACCAATAACTGGTAAAGTGGTAACTGATGCTACCATTCCCGGTAAATGAGCTGCTCCGCCTGCACCTGCAATGATGACTTTTACGCCACGTTCACGTGCTGTTTGGGCATATTCTACCATTTTCAAAGGAGTACGGTGAGCCGAAACGATGTCGATTTCGTAAGCTACGCCAAATTGTTTACAAATTTCTACGGCTTCTTCCATGACTTTTAAGTCTGAAATACTACCCATGATGATTCCTACCATTTTTATATAAGGATGTTTATTTACAGCAAAGTTAATTTTAAAAACTGAAAAACCCTTTGAATACCTAAATTCAAAGGGTTTTATACTTTATGCTACGACCTTCAAAGTTTCTTTTACCTTTGAAACTTTAGCTTTTAGACTTTCTAAATCTTCATCTACAACGGTAATATGTCCCATTTTACGGAATGGTTTGGTTATTTTTTTTCCGTATAAAAATGGATATACTCCCGATATACTAAGACTTTCCTCCATGCCTTGATACTTTGCTTCACCTGTGAAACCGTCTTCACCCAAAAGATTTACCATTGCCGCTTTTGAATGTGCGGTAGTATCGCCCAAAGGCAATCCTAAAACAGCTCTGAGGTGTTGCTCAAATTGTGAAGTATGATTTGCTCTGATGGTATGATGCCCGCTGTTGTGTGTGCGTGGAGCAACTTCATTGATAAGAATTTGTCCATCTTTAGTCAAAAACATTTCTACCGCCAACAAACCGACAATGCCTAATTTTGCTGCCGTTTCAATGGCAATTTTGCAAGCTTCATCATGAATTTGGGTTGAAACTTCAGCAGGAGCGAAAAGATATTCTACCAAATTATGAACAGGATGAAAAACACATTCAACCGTTGGGAAAGTCTTGATTTCTCCGTGTTCGTTACGAGCTACGATTACGGCAATTTCTTTGTCGAAATCAATGGCTTTTTCTAATAAACTGGGTTCTGTGAATGCTAATGAAATATCTGCTTCGGAAGATAATTTTTGTACGCCACGACCATCATAACCGCCTTTTCCTAATTTATTGAAGGCAGGTAAAAAGTCAATGTTTTGCTTAATGTCCTCAATAGAATCGGTCAAGATAAAATCGGAAGTAGGCAGGTTATTATCTTGATAAAATTGCTTTTGAATACGTTTATCCTGAATAATTTCTAACACTTCGGGTTGAGGAAATACTTTTTTCCCTTCCGCTTGTAATTTTTTAAGAGCTTCAAGATTGACATTTTCAATTTCGATGGTAATCACATCACAATCTTGCCCAAATTGATAAACGGTATCAAAGTCTAAGAAAGAACCCACCACAAATTCGGGGGCAATTTTGGCACAAGGAGCGTCTGGGTCTGGGTCAAGTGATTTTACATGAATATCTAAATCCATAGCAGCTTGGAGCAACATTTTACCCAATTGTCCGCCACCTAATAATCCTAATTTTTGCATTTTTTTAGCGATATGCTATAAGCGATATGCTGTAAGCGGTCGGACTCATAGAAAAAGCCTATTGCTTAAAGCCTGTGCGTAGAGCAAACATTTATTTCCTCAAAATTACGCTGAAATCTCTAAACCTTCTTAAATTTGTAGAATAGAATTAATTAGCGACTATCAAAATCGCTTTATGTAATATGAAAAATTCAGTAAATCTTCGTTTTGGAGTAATTTCGGGAATGATATTATTAGCGGCAATTAGTCGTTTTATACCAGTGATGATACCTTCATTGTCAAATTTTTCTCCAGTTGGAGCAATGGCATTGTTCGGTGGAGCCTATTTTACTCGTAAATCTTGGGCTTTTGCAGTTCCATTATTTGCTCTTTGGATTTCTAACTTGGTATTAAATAATGTTTTTTATAAGCAATATTACCCAACATTTTCTTTTGGTTTTGAAACTACCGTTTTCATTAGTATTTCTGTGATGGTAGCTATCGGAATCGTAACGTTGAAGAAAGTGAATGTAACAAATGTATTATTAGCCAATCTTTTAGGAACGATTGCTTTTTTTACAGTATCAAACTTCTTGGTTTGGAATGGCGGAACAATGTATCCTAAAACTATGGAGGGTTTAGTTACGTGTTATACAATGGCATTACCATTTTTGAAAAATTCTTTAATGAGTAATTTATTGTTTTCGGCTGTGATGTTTGGAATGTACGAATATGCTAAAACACAAGTGAAAGAATTAGCTGTTGTTCGTGCATAATCATTTCACGAGCAAATAAAAAGCCTGCAAATTTTAAAATTTGCAGGCTTTTTTTGTTGTAATTTGTCGGAACTTGGATTGATTAGATTAATGGATTTTAAGATTTTGGTATAATAAAATCAATCTTCTGTAAAAACCAATCTACCAATTACTAATTTCCAGTAACTACTTACAATCTTCTGTAAAAACCACTCTATCAATAACCAATTTCCAGTAACCACTTACTTCTGTCTAAAGAAAATCTGAATGGGTACACCCGTAAAGTCGAAGTGTTCACGCATTTGATTTTCTAAATAACGTTCATAACTTTCACGAATATATTGTGGTAAATTACAGAACATCACAAACGATGGTGACTTAGTTGGTAATTGCGTCATGTATTTGATTTTGATGTATTTCCCTTTCCAAGCTGGTGGAGGATAATTTTCGATTACCTTCAACATCACATCGTTTAATTTTGAAGTAGGAATTTTCTTCGTTTTGTTCTCATAAACGTCCAAAATCATTTCAACTGCTTGGAAAATACGTTGTTTTTCTTTCACAGATGTAAAAATGATAGGCATATAATTTAGAGGAGCCATACGCTGACGAATTGCATCTTCCATACGCTTAGAAGTCATTGAATCTTTTTCAACCAAATCCCACTTATTAATCATCAACACGATTCCTTTTTTAGCACGGTCAGCCATTGAAATAATGTTCATGTCTTGTGCCTGTAAACCTGTCTGTAAATCAATCGTAGTAGCATCAATCAAAATAACCGCAATATCACATTCTTCCATTGCCTTGATAGTACGCAAGAATGAATAATACTCGATGTTATCTTCCATTTTTGCCTTGCGACGAATCCCAGCGGTATCGGTAATGATAAAATCCTTCCCGAACATATTATAGTGATTGTCGATAGCATCACGAGTTGTTCCCGCAATATCTGTAACAATACTTCTTTCTTTACCCAAAAGTGCATTCAAGAATGAAGATTTACCAACGTTTGGTTTTCCAAGAATAGCAATTTTGGGAATTCCTGCATTTGGATTTTCAACGCCTTCTTCTTCAAAATGACTAACTACGGCATCTAATAAATCTCCCGTTCCCGAACCACTTTCTGCGGCAATAGCGAAAGGGTCGCCCATGCCTAATTCATAAAACTCAACGGCATCCATACCTTTTTCGTAGGTATCAGCTTTGTTAGCAACGATGTAAACAGGTTTTTTTGATTTACGAAGAACTTTTGCGAAGTCTTTGTCCAAATCAGTAATACCCGTAGTACAATCCACCACGAAAAGACAAACGTCTGCTTCTTCGATTGCCAATTCTACTTGCTCACGGATAGCACCTTCAAAGGTATCTTCAGAGCCAACAACGTATCCACCCGTATCAATGACGGTGTAATATTTTCCAATCCACTCGCCGTATCCGTAGTGGCGGTCACGAGTTACCCCCGAAACGTTGTCCATGATTGCCTTTTTCTGTTCGATAAGGCGATTAAAAAGTGTTGATTTTCCCACGTTCGGGCGACCAACAATTGCAACAATATTTGACATTTTACTTGTTTTTTGAGCTGTTCCCTACAAACTGTGAATTAATTAAAAACCTAAATTTTAGTGTTTTAATCTTAGCTTGCAAGCACCTCGATTTTTGAATAATATACTTTTAAGGAGGGGTAGAAAATGGTGATTAATATTTATGTTATCATTAAAAATCAGTAACGCAAACTACCTTTTATCAATAGCAGGCAGTAAAATAACATTTACTGTTTTTAAAGATTCAAATTTTTCGTCACAAGTGATTAATGAGATATTGCTTTGTTGGGCGGTCGCTCCAACGATGGCATCCATTAATTTCAAACGAGTGGTAAGTCTTATCTTAATGGCTAACTGTTTGATGTTTTCTGAAAGAGGAATGATAATGGTCGTATTCAAAAACTCTTTCAACATCTCTCGTTCACCTTTACTTATGTTTGGATTACACTGAATTTCCATTTCGGTAATTTCAGAAATGATGATTTGTTTATCTCCCACTAAATCCATTTCAAATGAATAGCCTTCTAAATAATTCATTAAGGTATTCGTATCAAGAACAATACAGGTTTGATTATTCATCAGCGTAAATCTCTTTGAAATGCTAAAGAGTCTATTTTAAAATTGAATTTACCTGCAAAATCTTTAGATTTTTTCTGAGGGTTATTTTTAGCTACTTTAGTGAAAATATCTTCTAATTGTGCCTTTGTGGCATTTTGAGGAACTTTAATAGTCATGACTGTTTAGATTTAAAATATTTCACAAGATGTTAAATATATACAATGTCGGCGTTTAGACTTTATATCAATATTTTTTTCAAATATTCTCTAATCTCAATCCTGCCCATACCCAAACATTCGTAATTTTTGAGCTTTTTGTCTCCAATCGGGTTCTACTTTGATGAACTGCTCCAAGAAAACTTTTTTACCAAAGAATTTTTCCATTGCTTCACGAGCTTGCGTACCTACTTTTTTGATGGATTCGCCTTTGTGACCAATCAAAATGGCTCTTTGGGTTACTCGCTCCACGTAAATTTCGGCTGAAATTCTAATCAAATTATCTTCTTCTTTAAATGCTGCAATTGATACTTCGCAAGAATAAGGCACTTCTTTTTTATAATTTAAAAATATCTTTTCTCTGATTATCTCTGAAGCAAAAAAGCGTTCGGGCTTATCGGTCAGCTCTTCTTTGTCAAAATACGGCGGATGATTCGGTAAATGTTCAACGATTGAATCAAAAATTTCACCTGTATTTTGTTCTTTCAAAGCAGAAATTGGAATAATTGCTTGTGTTGGGAAACGTTCACGCCAATGAGCAATTTTTTCGGCAATTTGTTCTTCGGTTGCTAAGTCAATTTTATTAATCAATAATAAAACTGGAATATGGTCAATACGAGCAAGCTTGTCGATAACATCATCTTCATCGTATTTTTCAAAAATATCCGTTACAAACAAAATCACATCGGCATCTTCCAAAGAGCTATGCACGAAGGTCATCATAGATTTATGTAACTCATATTTGGGAAGAATAATTCCCGGAGTATCAGAGTAAACTAATTGAAAATCAGTGCCATTATGAGTTCCATTCAAAATGCCCATAATACGATGACGAGTAGTTTGAGCTTTTGAAGTAATAATACTGAGACGTTCCCCGACCAAGACATTCATTAGTGTTGATTTACCCACATTAGGTTTTCCAACAATACTAACAAAGCCTGCTTTATGATTGATTTGTTCCATTTTCTGAACTATTGAATAGCTGATTTGAGTAAATGCCAAGCTTCTCTGTATTCGGCAGACTTGGGCTTTCGTTGTCTTTTTTCGGATTCTACAAAATGAATTTCAGAACTGTAACTGATGAATACATGAATTGGTAGAATGTAAAAGACTTGAATTTTGTCTAAATAAATAATGGCAAAGTCGAAGTCTGTTTCATGATACTTTTCTCTTAACATTACTCGTCGATTTGTTTTTGTACGACGATTATCAGCCACATAATTTTGTCTGGACTCGTCAAACCAAGCACCTTTTACTTGAATTTTGATAAACTTTCCATCAATATCAAAAACCATATCGTAAGGTAATCTGTCTCCAAGTGGTTTCAGGACGTTCCAACCTTGTTTTAAAGCATGAAGGATAACGGCTTGTTCGGCAATATCTCCTTTGAGTTTTGTATCCATATAGTGATTTGATAATTGTAGAAAAAAGAAAAAAGCCAACTACTTTTTTATTAAGTAATTGGCTTTAAAATTAGTAGCAGGAACAGGACTCGAACCTGTGACCTTTGGGTTATGCTTACCACTATAGTTTTCACTACCCTTACGGTTTGTGGTCTGGACTGTCTCTTTACCTTCAACTTAACTTGGTAAGGTTCTTGCCATTCAGTCTCTACACCTTCCTTATTGCTAAGGCTTGGCTCGGGATTGCCATACTTAAAGGGTTCCCCGAATTTGACAAATAATCACGTAAAAGTTTCTTTTTACGCAGCCCTCTTGCAAATTGATTGAATAAATTTTAAATAAGTAAATTTTAAAATTCTCAATTAACAATAATTTGAGCCCAACGAGCTACCTACTGCTCCATCCTGCGGTGTTGTTTCCATTTGATTGGACTGCAAAGGTACGAAAGTTTTTTGGTTATGCAAGCACTTGATTGAAAAAAAATAAAATATTTTTAAAACTACTGAATATTTGGGTCAATATCTTCGGCTTCTCCAATTTCAATTAGGCGGTCGAGGGTGAGTTTGCAGAGGGTGAACCATGATTTTAATATTTCAATGTCTTCTTCAATACCTATATTTTCAATTTGTATCCAAAGTATTTTTGTAGGTATTTTTTTTAGAAAGAAAACAGGATGGTCATCGTTTATCTTCAAAACTAAGTCTGTACCTTCAAATGCTTCAAGAAATTTTTCTTGAAGATATTTTGTATCTAAGAATGTTAATAAACGTTTTTTTTGATTTGACTGTAAATAGATTTCGGCATCAAACTTTGTATTTCCAATTTCAATATCATTTATTCCAATATATTTTGCTGCGTAGCTAATTGCATTCTCCGAAGAAATTTCAAATGTAAATCTGTTTGTAGTAATGTACGGGCAAATGATTCTGGTATAAGTTTTTGAACTCCTTCCATTACCTTTTGAAAAAATATCTAATGTAATTTCTGTATTTCTATAATTAAATTTAACTTCGTTCGTTTCCCAAAATCCACCATCTACAAATTTTCCTTGTATTTCATGTGCTAATAATTTCCAATTTTCTTTTGCCCTCGAATAGAATAAATCTGTAAAAAAACTCATAGTTTTCAACTAATTACAATTAACCAATAACTAATCCTGTGATTTCAAGTTCATCATCAATTCCTTAGCTTGCTTTACATTCGGGTTGATTTTATCTGTTTCTACCAAGCCGTCACGTAGGCGAACGATGCGGTGGGCGTATTGGGCAATGTCGTCTTCGTGCGTAACCATCACGATGGTGTTGCCTTTTGAATATAATTGGTCAAATAAATCCATGATTTCATAGGAAGTCTTGGTATCTAAGTTCCCTGTTGGTTCATCCGCCAAAAGAATAGAAGGGTCGTTTACCAAAGCACGAGCAATGGCTACACGTTGACGTTGTCCACCCGAAAGTTCGTTTGGTTTATGTCCTGCACGGTTTTCAAGTCCGACACCTTTCAAAGCAAGCATGGCTTTTTCGATACGGTCGGCTTTGTTATAACCTGCATAAATTAAAGGTAAAGCAACGTTTTCAAGCGAAGATTGACGTGGTAAGAGGTTAAATGTTTGGAAAACAAACCCAATTTCTTTGTTACGAACAGTTGCCAATTCGTTTTCGGTCATTTGGCTAACGTCTTGATTATTAAGAATATATTGTCCAGAAGTAGGCGTGTCTAAACAACCAACAATGTTCATCAGTGTTGATTTTCCCGAACCCGAAGGACCCATGAAAGCCACGTATTCGCCTCGATTTACTGAAATAGAAACGTCTTTAAGAGCTTGAATGATTTCTTCGCCCATGACGTAACGTCTTGAAATATTGGTAGTTTTGATGATTTCCATGTTAAAAATATATCGGTTGAGCATAGATGCTCACAGTTATGATTCAAGTTTGTTGAGATGAGCCAATATTAAAACCCATTCTACAAAACAAACTTAGTAATTTACTGAAAACCAGCACTTGCCTTTTCGATGGATTGTTGTTTGGCTTGATAGGTTGGCAGAAAACGCTGATAATCGGTTGGAGATAGTTTTTGAAGAATTGCCAAACCGTCATTGGCATATTCTTTCATGCCAATATTTTGGGCTTGCGTGATATAGATTTCGTATAATTTCGGAGAATCTTTTCGCCAAGAAATCGCTCGCATCACTACGTCGTAGGCTTTTTCTGGTTGTTTATTTTGGTTGTAAAGATTAACCGCTTTTTCAACAACAGTCTCATGCAATGGAAACTGCTTTAAAACTTGCTCTGCTTCTTTAATCGACTTAAAATCAGGTGTTTTTGTATTGGAAAGAGCTTCTTTTTTCAAAAATGTATTTAACAGAAGTCCAAAATATTTCCCTTTTTTATCGGTTGAATCAGCATTTGACCACATTTGCAAATTCTGAAATGCCAATAATTTATCGCCTTTGTAATAATCTTGAATCATATTGGCAAATGAAAGGTCTTCGGCATATTCTTCGTTGCCTTCTTCTTCGGCAAGTTTGCGAAGTGAAAGGGTATCACCTTGTGATTTTTGAGCCAAAGCATAATTGTAAATCCACGCAAAATCTGACACATTTCCTTTACTTAGTGGAGGTACTTCTGTTTCCGTATTTTCAGTAGATTGTGCAACTAATTTTAAGGCTAATTTATTGCCTTGAAACGAATTGTACGCAATATTTTCGGTTTTACTTAATATGTCTTTGGCGGTGCTATTTTTGCCATTGGTTGCCCAAAATGCCAATAAATTGCTGGCTGGCACTTCTGATTTTTTAGCATTTTTTACCGCCATTTCATAATAAATTACGGTAGAATCGGGCAAGTTAGATTTGTTGTAGAGATAGGCTAAATTGTTCTGTAATTCGCCCGATTTTGGGAATTTTTGCAAGCCTTCTTTCAAAGTAAAAATAGCATCAAAGAAACTTTTTGCATCAAATAATGAGCGACTTAGTGCTTCATACGAGTAGGCAGAAGGATTTTTCGCCAAAGCCTGACGGAAATAAACGCCCGCCGTTTCATTGTCGCCCTGCGTGAGAGAAAGTGATGCTAAAGCGTAATTGGTTTTATGATTGCGATGTTCATAAGCTAAGGCTAATTTGTATTCAACTTCGGCAAATTTATAGTCTTTTTCGGTGGTGTAATAATCGCCAAGACCGTTATAAAATGCAGCGGAAGCTTGTTTTACAGGGAAAAAATCTTTTAAAACTAATAACGAAGCAATGACGATAACGGCTAAAATTTGAAACATCCAAACGGGGAACTTCAAAGGTTTAAAAACCACTTTATGAACCTCCAAGTTTTGCTTAAATAATCCCGAAAAATTGACAAGAACATAGCCTAAAAACATAATGCCCATTGCCAAATGAGAATAGGTAATGGCATCTTCCAAAGCTTCGGTCATGGGGTCGTTGGCGGTGGCAAAAGAAAGTCCGCAAGTGGCAAGTGTAATGATGGCTAATCCTACGTAAATAAATGCTCCAGATTCTTCAAAATCCATGATTGAAGCACTCAAATTTCTACGACTTCGGAAGCCCCAAATTCCCAAAATACTTGAAATGATTAATAGCAAGAATGGACTCAAATAAATCATATTCCAGTCGATAATCTTGTTGTTGTTTAGGAATGTTAATAATACATTTGCTAAGTAGATAATGCTGATAATCAAAAAGTTATTAAGTGGCTGGTCGCTTTTGGTAGAAGTTGAGATGAATAAAAAAACGTTAACAATTTCATACGAAATCAAGAATGTAAATCCAATACTTAACAACATTGCACCCGCAGTTCGGTAGCTGGCGAGCAGTAAAAAAGGATGGCTTACTGATGAAAATTTATAGATGCCAATTCCCAATAAAACGGTGATGAAAATAAACGTTCCAAAGCGTTTTAGAATGTCAATATCTGGGCGAAAAGCGTGGAAAAAATAGCTTGAGCCTACATACAAAACGATGAGTCCAACGTTGAGATAATTATTGGCAAGGTTGAAAATTAATCCAAAATTGAAGGTCACAATCAGCAAAATAACTGAACCCATGAAAATCAAGTACCAAAAACGATTTACAGCTGATAATGCCGAAAGGATTAACAAAAAACCAATCACGAAAAGCCCTAAAAATATATAATTTCCAACGGTATTAATTGCCATCGACGAAGCCACAAATTGCTCTGTAACGGTGATTGCTTTGGCAGGAATGGTAAGCGTTTCGTCGGGCGAAACTTTAAATTGGTCAAGCACAACGGGCAAATCGTTTAATTCACTGAGTACGTCCCAATGGATAACATTTTCTAAACCTCTGAAATAGGCTATTCCGAAAATTATCAGTGAAATAACAAGAATAGATAACGAGAAAAGATAAAGAATACGGGTAGGCTTTTGCCAATTCGCCCAAAATTGTAATTGATTCATAATTGGTTGTTTTTCTTAGAACAAAGTTAGGCAGGAAATATTGTTTGGGAAATGAAGTTTGTTGCTGGGATTACGGAGTTTAAGATAAAGTTAACGTAGTCAGCGTTCAAAACGCTGACTACGTTGCTGATTTCGTAAAACAAGTTTTGTGAAAATCTTATCTATATCAAATTTACTGATTTTTGTTTTTTTAACGCTTCTCAATAATTGCCGTAGTCAATCGGCTAACACAAACTAAATCGCCTGTTTCGTTAGTAATTTTTATGTCCCAAATGTGCATGGTTCTACCCACTTTCAAAGGCGTACATTTGGCATAAACGTATCCATCACGAGCAGATTTTAAGTGATTGGCATTGATTTCCACGCCTACTGCTGCTTGTTTTTCGGGGTCAATTGATAAATAGGAAGCAATACTTCCAACTGATTCTGCTAAAACCACCGACGCTCCACCGTGCAGAAGTCCCATTGGTTGTTTGGTTCGGTTATCGACAGGCATTTTTGCACAAATATATTCAGGATTTAGTTCGGTAAATTCTATGCCAAGCAGTCCAACCATATTATTTTCGCTCATTTTATTAAGCATTTCCAATGAAACGGAGGTATTTATCATTTTAATCTGTTGTTTTAAGTAACTCAATAACTGAAGTGGCAGAATATTTTTTCGTTAAATTCCGCTAACATTTAGCAAAAATATTATCAATCTATCTTAGTTTACCATCAATCTTCAAATAAGTGTTCGCATTTGGCTGAAAACCTGTACTTTTGCGTGAAAATTAGTAACCACAGAAGTAATATTAGAAGGCAGTGGTTGCAAGAAGTAAATTTCCTCTCAAAGTATTGTTAGTAGATTTACTTTTCTCAAATCGCACTTCGCTCAAATTTAACCTTACGAATCAATGTCTAACGACCAATCACCAATTCATCATACCAAGACCATTTATTTAATTCGTCACGGAGAAACTGATTTCAACCGTCAGGGAGTTGTTCAAGGAAGTGGCGTAGATTCTTCTCTTAATGCGTTGGGGCAAGCTCAAGCAGAAGCGTTTTTTCAGGCTTATCAGCATCTTAATTTTGATAAAGTTTATACCTCTGTTTTGCAAAGAACGCACCAATCGGTAAAGAAATTTCTTGAAAGAGGTCATGCTTGGGAACAACACGAAGGCTTAAATGAGATTAGTTGGGGCGTGCGTGAAGGCAAAATTCCCAATAGTCGTGATAACGAATATTACAAAATTCTAATTGATAGTTGGATTGAAGGCAAAACTGATATGCCCTCTGAAGGCGGTGAAAGTCCAGAAGACGTGGTGGCTCGTCAGAAACCTGTTTTTGAGTTAATTTTGAGCCGTCCAGAAGAACAATTAATTTTGGTTGCCATGCACGGGCGTGCCATTCGTATTCTTTTGACACACTTATTAGAACGTCCTCTACACGAAATGGATACTTTTGACCATGCTAACTTGTGTTTATACAAATTGATTTACGATTATAAAACATCAAAATTTAGTGTTGAATTAGCCTGTGATGTTTCGCACTTGGAAGGAATCTCAGAATAATTGACCTTTCAAAATCTTCCGTTTATCCACATTACTTTCCGTTTACTCAATTTTTTCAACGTTTTCGACACGATTACGCTAAATTGTTGTTGTCTAAAGGTAAAACTTTATTAAAAATTCATGTCAAGAACAAAACTATATTGGACGCTGCAAATCTTTGGCTGGTCGGCTTGGCTCGCCAATGAAGCCTTGATATATGCCAATAATTATGGGTGGTCGCTTGACTGGTTTGTTGCTGCCGATTTGAACGTCGTCATTGCGATTGTAATGACCAATAATTTCAGAAAAGTTATAAAAAAATACGGTTGGGTTGAACTTCCCATTGAAATGGTGATGCCCCGTATTTTATTGGCAGTTGGCTCAATGTCGATTTTCATGGCTTTAGTCAATATTCCACTCGACTCATATTTATTGAAAGAACACGAAGAAGCTAATCTGTGGTCATTTTTCTTCATTTTGCAGTACATTTTTAGTTGGGCAAAACCTCTCATGATTTGGACGCTTTTTTATTACGCTTCGCATTATTTTGAACGAAAATCAGAAGTTGAAGTTGATAAAATTCGTTTAGAATCATCGGTAAAAGAAACAGAATCGAAGGTTTTGAGAGCTCAAATGAATCCGCATTTTATGTTTAATGCCCTAAATTCAATTCGAGCCTTGATTTTGGAAGACCCCGATAAAGCTCAAAAAGCTGTAACACAATTATCAAATATTTTGAGAAGTTCGCTTTTGGCGGATAGAAGAAAAACGGTTTCACTTTCGGAAGAATTAAGAACGGTAGAAGATTATTTAGCTTTGGAAAAAATCCGTTATGAAGAACGTTTGCAAGTTCGGAAGAATATTTACCCCGAATCTTTGACGGTGCAAGTTCCGCCAATGTTATTACAGACTTTGGTAGAAAACGCTATCAAACATGGCGTTTCTAAACCCGTAAAAGGTGGTTTTGTGAGTTTGGAAGCACAGGTAATTGATAAAGTTTTGTTGATGACTATTAGTAACACAGGCGTTTTGGAAAGTACAGAATCGGAAGGATTTGGCTTGCAAAATACCGCCCACCGCTTGGAATTATTGTTTGGACCAGAGTCAAAATTCAAAATATTTCAATCTGCCAAAGAAGTGGTAACGGCTGAAATCACCATTCCAATTCCACAGATAGAATCAGAAAAAGCTAATCCTTTGACGAAGATTACTAATTTGGTGAAAGTGGGGTGATAATATCCACGCTCGTCCAGATTTACAATTTGGATTAGCAACATTCTTAAAACTGATAACTGAATAATATGAAAGCTCTAATCGTAGATGATGAACGTTTGGC
Source organism: Arcicella aurantiaca (assembly GCF_003148625.1). Lineage (GTDB taxonomy): Bacteria > Bacteroidota > Bacteroidia > Cytophagales > Spirosomataceae > Arcicella > Arcicella aurantiaca. The sequence goes on from NZ_QGGO01000012.1 coordinate 60,688, forward strand.
AAGAAATGAACTGAAACGCTTGCTTGAAAATTTCCCTAAAATTAATATCGTTGGTGAAGCTGCCAATGCTGAGGAAGCCGTTGAGTTGATTGACCAATTGCATCCAGACCTTTTGTTTTTGGATATTCAGATGCCGGGGAAAACGGGTTTCGACTTGTTGACAGACCTTGAAGGATACGTTCCAGAAGTTATTTTTACGACTGCCTACGATGAATATGCCATCAAAGCTTTTGAGTTTAATGCTTTGGATTATCTTTTGAAACCCATTGAATTACACCGACTTAGCGAAGCCGTTCAGAAAGTTGAGGAGGAATTTGACCGTCAAAAACAATTGACCGAAACGGTAAAAGACAACACAACGGTACTTTCTGAAAACGACCAAGTTTTTGTAAAAGACGGTGAAAAATGTTGGTTTGTGCGTTTAGGAAATGTTCGCCTTTTTGAATCAATGGGAAATTATGTACGTCTTTATTTTGACGACCAAAAGCCTTTGGTTCTCAAATCTTTAAATGCTTTGGAAGACCGTTTAGACCCTAAAATTTTCTTCCGTGCCAACCGTAAGCATATTATCAATTTGAAATATATCCAAAAGATAGAGCCTTGGTTTTCAGGAGGTTTACAAGTAACCTTGCGTGAAAGTGGCGATAAAATTGAAATCTCTCGTCGTCAAGCAATTCGTTTTAAAGAATTATTGAGTTTGTAAAATAGTTGGGGTATCTGGATAATATAGAATTATTGATAAACAATTATCTTTGTCTATCAATTCAAAAATATATTGCAAAATCATGTCGAAATACATTAATCCATATACGGATTTTGGTTTTAAAAAACTGTTCGGGGAAGAAGGTAATAAGGATTTATTGATAGACTTTTTAAATCAGTTGTTACCAACTCATCATCAGATTGAAACCTTAACTTTTCGTAATAATGAGAATTCTTCGGAATTTGCATTTGAGCGTAAAGCTGTTTTTGATATTCATTGTCATGCCCAAAATGGAGAAAGATTCATTGTAGAAATGCAAAAAGCTAAAGTGAATTACTTTAAAGACCGTTCTCTTTTTTATACCACTTTCCCGATTAGAGAACAAGCGAAACGGGGTGAAGCATGGGATTTTAGATTGACTCCAGTTTATATGATTGCCATTTTGGATTTTCTTTATGATGAAGAAGCCGAAAAGCAAAAGTTCTTGCGTTCGGTAGCTTTAAAAGACCAAGACGGGGAAATATTTTACGATAAGTTACACTTCAAGTTTATACAAATGCCTTTGTTCAATAAGGGCGAAAATGAGCTGAAAACGCATTTTGACAAGTGGATTTATTTTTTGAAAAATTTAGATTCATTCAATGATATTCCTCTAATTCTGAAAGAACCAATTTTTGAGAAAGCATTTCATGAGGCAGAAATTGCAGCAATGACCGCTCCGCAATTTGAACAATATCAAGAGAGTTTGATGAGTTATATTGAAATTCGAGAGGTTATCAATACCGCAATACAAAGTGCTGAGAATGATGGGAGAAAAAAGGAAAAGTATAATATTGCCAAAGAAATGAAGAAAGATGGGGAGCCATTAGATAAAATAATGAGATACACAGGACTTTCAGAAAAAGAAATTAACGGTTTGTAAGCAAATCTTACTTGAAGGGTTTTGACAGTCTGTTGAAACCCTTTTTTCATATCCATAGTTTTGTCTTTATGAAAGACTTTCAACAAAACCACCGAATTTGTCTTTAATTTTACAGGAATTTTAAGAAATGATATGAGAAAATTAACTTATTTATTGATATTGAGTGTGTTTTTGACCTCTTGCGGAGCTGAAAATCAGGGAGAACAAACAAAGAAATATTTTGATTTGAAAGGATTAATCGAACAACAAATTAAAGTTTTGGAAAAGAGAAAGCCGATGATTCAAAAGACTATTTCAATGGCTGAAAAATCTGAAAGTCAGCAAATTAAATCGGTTGATTGGACGAAAGAATTAGAACTATTCACCCAAGCAGATTTGAATAAACCCGCATTTATCAGCAGTTATAACATAGATAGTTCAGCGAATGGAATAAAGTACGTTTTGAAAGAAACGGAAAAATTGCCAATTAAATATTTGACAATCAGTAAAGTAGGAGGGAGGACAACCCAAATTGAAACTTTAATGAGTAATGAAAATTATTTATATCAATCAGAAAAGCATTTGAAATTATCATTGATTAATGAGCAATTATCTGATTATCAGATTGATGGATTTCAAAAAGTGGTGTTTGGTGATAAAAAAGATTTTAAGATTAACGGTAAAATTGCACAATGATAATTCAGTTTCTCAAGAAAGTTTTTGTGCTTTGTTTCTTACTGGTAATAAGTCTCTACGCCTTGTCGTATATGGTTGATGCTGGACTTCGGAAGTCACGAAACGATTATTTTGCCTCATGGAATGATTTGTATTCTTCCAAGATTAATGCCGATTTACTCATTATGGGTTCTTCACGGGCGGCATTTCATATTTCTCCCCAAATTATAGACGCTACTCTTTCTCTAAATTCTTACAATTTAGGACTTTCCGCTTGGCATTTTGATATGCAAAATGCACGTTTCAAAATGTATTTACAGCATAATCGAAAACCTAAATATGTTATCCTAAATGTAGATGTTTATGGTTTTTCAAAACGTGCAGATGTGGCTGATTATCAGCAGTTTTTGCCATATATTCAAGATACTGTTTTACAAAAAACAATTCGTGGGCATAAAGGCGAATTTGACGTTTATCAAAGAAATATTCCCTTGTTGAAATATAGAAACCTACAAAACTTAGCTTTTGAAGGCATTTTTACGTTTTTCGATTTTACGAATTTATATGACTCTACAAGAAACTATAAAGGTTATAGAGGCAATGACTATGCTTGGACTCAAGATTTTGAACGATTCAAAAAACGCTTTCCCAAAGGAGCAAAATATACTTTTAACAAAGAAGTAAAACATCAATTTAATGAGTTTTTAGCCTTTTGTCAACGTGAAAAAATCAAAGTATTTTTGGTATATGCTCCAGAATATTTTGAAGTTCAACCTTATTATAAAAACAAAACTGAATTAATTAATTTATGTATCGAATCAGCTAAAAAATACCAATGTCATTTCTTTGATTATTCTAAGGATTCACTTTGCTATAATCGCCAATATTTTTACAACTCTCAACATCTAAACAAAAAAGGAGCAGAGTTATATTCTAAGGATTTAGCGAAGAAAGTAAAATTGCTTCTATAAAAGGATGCAACCTTTTTAGTATTTTCTTGCGTCTTTCAATATTATATCAAAAATCATGTAGGATAAGAACCTACAATATCAGAAATCATGTAGGATAATAACCTACAAACAGCCTTTTAATAATTTTATAATCTACTTCACTCTTCATAATTGGCATTTCTCTCAATCAGTCGTACTTTTGTAATTCAAATACCCAGAAAACTATTTCATGAACATATTAGGAATATCAGCATTTTATCACGATTCGGCTGCTACTATTACTCAGAATGGAGAAATTATCGCCGCTGCTCAAGAAGAACGCTTCACCCGTATCAAGCACGACCCCGCATTCCCGACAAAAGCAGTTGAGTACTGTTTGATGGAATCTGGATTGTCTTTGGATAAATTAGATGCGATTGTTTTCTACGACAAACCTCTTTTGAAATTTGAACGTTTGTTAGAAACTTATTACGCCTTTTCTCCAAGTGGTCTTCGTTCATTTTTAACGTCTATTCCAGTTTGGTTAAAAGAAAAAATGTTCTTGAAGAGAATGTTGTACGACGAACTTTTCAAGATTGGTCAATTCGATAAGAAAAAAGTAAAACTACTTTTTCCAGAACACCACCTTTCGCACGCTGCCAGTGCATTTTATCCTTCTCCTTTTGAAGATGCTGCCGTTTTAACTATCGACGGTGTTGGTGAATGGGCTACGGCTTCTATTTGTCATGGAAAAGGAAAAGACATGACCATTCTGAAAGAATTACAATTTCCTCATTCATTGGGTTTGTTGTATTCTGCTATTACTTATTTTGCAGGATTCAAAGTAAATTCAGGTGAATATAAATTGATGGGACTTGCTCCGTATGGCGACCCAAATTCTGAAAGAACACTTCGTTATGCAGATATTATCCGTACAAAACTGATTGATATTCATCCCGATGGTTCAATTTGGTTAAATCAAAAATACTTTGATTATGCCACAGGACTACGCATGGTGAAAGATAAAGAATGGGAAAAACTGTTTGGTTTTGCTCGTCGTGAATCAGAAACTAACCTTCAACCAGAACACTGTGATTTTGCTTTAGCTGCTCAAATTGTGACGGAAGAAATCGTTATTTTGATGGCTAAAGAAGCCAAAAGATTAACAGGTTCAGACAACCTTTGTTTAGCAGGTGGTGTTGCCTTGAACTGTGTTGCTAACGGAAAATTACAAAATGCCAAAATCTTCAAAAATGTCTATATCCAACCAGCCGCAGGTGATGCAGGTGGAGCTTTGGGAGCGGCATTAGTAGGAGAATATATTTATTTCGGACAAGAACGCAAACTTACGGCAGGAGCTTTAGACGAAATGAAAGGTTCTTATTTAGGACCAGAATATTCGGATGTTGATACCCGTTTGATGGCAAAAAAATACAATGCCGTTTATACATACTACGAAAATTTTGAAGAATTAGCCGCTAAAACTGCTACTGCTTTGGCAGATGGTAATGTAGTTGGTTGGTTTCAAGGTAGAATGGAGTTTGGACCTCGTGCTTTGGGCGGACGTAGTATTTTGGGAGATGCTCGAAACGAAGAAATGCAGAAAAAACTAAACCTCAAGATTAAATATCGTGAAGGTTTCCGTCCGTTTGCTCCTTCGGTTTTGGCAGAAGATGCCGCTGAATATTTTGAATTGGAAGGTACTTCGCCATATATGCTTTTGGTGCATGGCGTTCAAGAAAAGCGTCGTAAGCAATTGCCAGATAATTACCGTTCTTTGCCTTTGATGGAGAAATTGTATTATCTACGTTCAGACTTACCGTCAATTACGCACATTGACTTCTCTGCTCGTATTCAAACGGTTCACAAAGAAACCAACCCAAGATATTGGACTTTGATTGACCAGTTTAAACAACAAACGGGTTATGGTTTGGTGGTAAATACCAGCTTCAACGTGCGTGGCGAGCCTATCGTATGTACGCCAGAAGATGCTTATAAATGCCTTATGCGTACAGAAATGGACTATTTGGTAGTAGGTAATTTTATTTTTGATAAGAGAAATCAACCAGAATGGGCTGAAAAAGACGACTGGAAAGACGAATTTAAGTTAGACTAATGAATACATTAAAAATCATCTTTTTGTTATTACTATTGAGCGTCTTGGGTTCGTCAGGATTGCTATTGCTTGATTTGTTGAGAGGTGATGGTAATGGTATTGTAGCAGGAATTAATTTTGCTCCTGTGGCAAAATACTTGACTTATGCTTTTTTAGCGTATTGTTTTTGGTATGCTTTCAAACAAAAAATAGGTTGGTTACAAAACGTCGTCATGTCGGGTTTGATGATTTTCTTAACTGTTCTTTTATTAGAATGGATTTGTGGAATTGTCTTGAAAAAACAAGCTGACCTTGCTCCAAAAATTGAAGGTCCAACGCATTCAATGACTTGGGATAATGTTTTGGGCTATAAACCAAATCCTGATACTGTTCATACAGGAACAAGAACTAAAGATGGCAAAGTTATTTATAGCATCACGTATGCAACAGACCATAATAGTCTGAGAGTTACGCCAATTGATACCACCAAACCACGAATGAAATACGCTCAGTTTTTTGGTTGTTCCATGACTTTTGGTGAAGGTGTGCAAAGTAATGAGACGCTTCCATATTATTTTGCAAAATTTGATAGTACTTATCGCCCTTACAATTTGGCTTATAGTGGTTATGGACCTCACCAAATGTTGGCACGTTTAGAGACAAATCAATTGAAAAACATTGTCAAAGAGAAAGCAGGAGTTGGGTTTTATATTTACATCAATGACCATGTAAACCGTGTTTTAGGTACAATGACAAACTTTAGTTATAACGGAGGAAATGCTCCTTATTTTCATAAAGTTGGAAGCGAATTGAAGCACGACGGATTATTCAAAGATAGTCGCAAGATTAGAAGCTTGATTTTTGAGAAATTATTGAAAAGTAATATTCTAAAATTATTCAAAATTGGTTATCCTTTCAAGATTACAGACGAAGATTATGAATTGACTGCTGAAGTGATGGCTCAATCAGCAAAATTATTTAAAGAACAATTTGGGAATGATAATTTTTATGTAATCATTTACCCGACTTCGGTGGATAGTTTTTTGATAATCAATTTGTTAAAGCAAAAAGGCGTGAAAGTTTTAGATTATTCAAAACTATTCAATCCACTTGATGCCAAATATGCTATTCCGTTTGATGAACATCCAACGGCATTGGCAAACGAAGTTTTAATTAAACAATTAGTAAAAGATATAAACTGATGGAAGTATAAAGTATCAGGTATTAAGTATTAAGAAATTCTAAAATCTTACTTCGTGAATACTATTGAACTTTGTAAAGCCTTTAAAACATTTTAAAATTTAATATTATGGACTTTTTAACTGACCTTTTTAGTTTTTTGAAAGAGCGTAAAAAATGGTGGCTCTTACCTGTAATCATCGTATTGTTATTAATCGGTGTACTTATCGTAATTGGCGGAGGTTCAGCCATTGCTCCATTTATTTATACATTATTTTAAGTTAATTGTGATTTAGAGAATGAGTGATTTGTTATTAATAATTCACAAATCACTCATTCTCTAAATCACTAATTAAAAACATGAAACGAGAAAAAAATCTTGAAACCATGCTTGTCATTACGGTAGGTATGTTGGTATTATATTTTGTATTTAGAGAAAAAACTTGGGCAAATAACCTGTTGATTGCTTCTTTAGTCATTGGATTAATTGGTGTTTTTTCAGATTTCTTGAGCGAAAAAGTTGCTTGGGTTTGGGGAAAAATTGCCCATTATTTAGGTACTTTCAACTCTTACGTTTTATTGTCAATCATCTTTTTTGTGTTTCTTACGCCAGTAGCGTTTTTATTCAAATTGACTCGTAAAGATTCATTAAAATTGAAAGCTCAGAAAAATGGTACTGTTTACGAAGAACGCAACCATTTGTATGTAGCAAAAGATGTTGAGAATGTTTGGTAATATGTAGGTTTTAGGAATTAGTTGTTAGGTTTTAGATTTAATCGGTTACTAACACCTAATACCCAATCCCTAATACCTAAATTAAAATGATAAAAATAATCATACCTCTTTATAACGACTGGGAAGCTCTCGATTTATTACTTCAAGAAATAAAAAAGAGCGTCTCAGTCGAATTGTTTTCTAAGTTATCGTTCGTAATTGTGGACGATTGCTCTTCCGTAGATTGTGACATAACTCAATTTTCTTCCTATAATTTATCCATTATCAGGCTTTGGCGTAATGTTAGCCATCAAAAAGCTATTGCATTAGGACTTTCTTATTTAACGCAAGAGTCTGATTTTGAGAAGGTTATCGTTATGGATTCTGACGGGGAAGATAAACCCGCTGATATTCAACGTCTTTACGAAGCTTCTTTGAAAGAACCCAATAAAATTATTTTTGCTCAACGTGCCAAACGTAGCGAAGGTTTAGTGTTTAGAATTGGCTACTCTGTTTATAAATTTCTTTTTGGATTATTGACAGGCAAAGTCATTGAATTTGGCAATTTTAGTATTTTACCATTCCGACAAGCACAAAAGTTAGCCTATGTTTCTGAGATTTGGAATCATTTTCCGGGAGGAATTATTCGCTCAAAATTACCTTATTCGTCCATTCCCATTGAAAGAGGAACACGCTTAGCGGGTAAATCAAAAATGAACTTTGTTTCTTTGGTTCTTCATGGTTTAAGTGCGGTTTCGGTTCATCTTGACACTGTTGCGGTAAGAATCCTGATTGGGTCTTTATGGATGACATTGATGGCAGGTTTAGGAGCAGTAGGCGTTGTTATCGTGAAACTTTTATCTCCTGCAAATGCTTCGCCAGGTTGGGCAACAACTTTAGTTACTGCTTCGATAATCATTATTTTACAAGCCCTTTTGAGTTCGCTGTTCCTTATTTTTACCGTATTGAATTACCGAACACAAAAACACTTTATTCCAGCAAAAGAATATTCAGACTTTATCGAAAAAATAGAAGAAGCGTGAAGGAGTTTATGAGTTTAGGAGGAAGTGAGTTTATGAGTATTTAGCAATTTAGCATATAACTTTGAGATTTTTTTCTCCTTTTATCATAAGTATTTTCGTTTCTTTATCAATAATTAAACATGAAATTAAGCGTAGTAATTCCTGCCTATAACGAAGAAGAATCTCTTCCAGAAACTTTACGTTCATTGTACGAAACGTTAGTAAAACATAATATTGACCACGAAATCTGTGTGACCAATGATAATTCAAAAGACCGTACAGAGCAAGTTTTACAAGATTTACAGAAAGAAATTCCTACTTTGGTTTATTTCACCAATAAAGGACCTAACGGTTTTGGATATGCAATCAGATATGGTTTAGAGCGTTTCTCGGGTGATTGTGTGGCAGTAATGATGGCAGATATGTCAGATTCTCCAGACGATTTAGTGAAATATTATAACACCATGATTGAGCAAGACGTTGATGCCGTTTTTGGTAGCCGTTTTATTAAAGGTGGTGCCGTTTATGATTATCCCAAAGTGAAATTATTAATCAATCGTGTTTCTAATTTTGTGATAAAAATGCTCACAGGAATTAAAACCAACGATACCACAAACGCTTTCAAATTATACAAACGAGAAACCATTGAAGGTGTTAAACCTTTCATGTCGGCACACTTTAATCTCACAGTAGAATTACCTTTGAAAGCCTTTGTCCGTGGTTATTCTTATACTGTTGTACCTAATAGCTGGCAGAATAGAAAGTACGGAAAATCTAACTTAAAGATTAAAGAAATGGGAAGCCGTTACTTATTTATTTTGCTCTATTGTATGATTGAAAAATCATTTTCAAGAGGGGATTATATGAAAAAGTAAAGCATTTTACATGAAACGCCCATCTCAAAACTTTGACATCCCAAAGGAATGATAAGGCGTTCCATCTGATACAATTTAAAAAAACTGAAATTATAATCAGATGAAAAAATGCTTCAATTCAGACATTTGAAAAATCAAAAAAGTCATTATAACACCCCAAAACAAGGCAAAAACTAACATTGAAAACAAAATTTTAGGAATTGGCACTTTAAATGAAAGTGCCAATAACGTTCCACCAATTGGAGTGAAAAATAACGGCGTAAAGCAGGCAATTCCCCAAATTCCCAATTTTTGCCATATTTTCACGGCAAAACGACTTCTCTTTGAAAATAATTTTGGCTCTGTTTTTCTATATTTTGCCATCAATTTCTGAATTTCTCTTCCTAAAAAAGACATTATTGTTACCATCGACATCATACCGATAATAGAACATATAGCTGTCTCTTGCCATGTTAGTCCCAGAAAAATTCCTGCAATTGGACCATTAAAAAATTTGATAGCTGTGGCTAAAATAACTGTAAAATATTTACCGAATGGCATGGTTTTGGGGTTAGGATACTTAAATAATTCTTATCTTGCGAAGGTATTTATCGCAGGGAAGCTAAGCCCTAACAATTTAAAATTATGTTGAAAAAATTACTCTTACTTATTTTATTTGTTTGTATATCAGTGTGTTATGATTCAAACGCTCAAAGCTCATTTGCCCCTTTAAATCAGGACTATTACCATCTTATTGACCGTTACGAAATCAAACGAGGAAAATTTTCTGAAGGTTTTCATACAACTGTTAAGCCATTTACACGCAAAAGTATCGTAGCTTTAGTTGATAGCGTATGGAAAGACACCTCAATCTATTTATCACCGCAAGATAAGTTCAATCTCGAATATTTGGAAAATGATAGTTGGGAATGGGCGAAATCCGATTCAGCCGGTAAAAGTCGTAAGCCAATCTGGAATGTTTTTTACACTAAAAAAAGTGATGCTTATTCCAGTTCTAACGACGTTTTTGATATTCATATTAATCCAGTAGTCAATTTTGAAGTTGGGACAATCGAAGGCAAAAATGCAACTTCTACAACCCTCAATACTCGTGGTGTTGAAATTAGAGGAATGATAAATCGAAAAGTTAGTTTTTATACTTTTCTGACAGATAATATTTCTCTAATTCCTGATTATGTTAAAGAATTTGTGGATAAATATAACCAAAACGAACAACGTGTGGCAGGCAGACTTCCCGGTATGCCCGGTGAAGGACTCACCAAAGAGTTTCGTCAAGACCCACTCAGTACCGATTTCTTTTCAGCACGTGCTTATATTACTTTCCAAGCTACTAAAAATATCCAACTTCAATTTGGACATGATAAGAATATTGTCGGGAATGGTTTTCGTTCTTTAATTCTTTCTGATAATGCTGCTCCGTATTTGTTCCTAAAGTTAAACACAAATATTGGAAGATTTCAGTATCAAAATATATTCTCTCAATTGGTTTACACAGGTTTTAAACCCAATGACCAGATTTTTCCGAGAAAGTATATGACGATGCACCATTTGAGTATCAATATCTCGAAAAAACTCAATATTGGCTTTTCAGAGAGTGTTATTTTTCAAAGAGATAGTACCACAGGAAGTGGCTTTGATTTGAATTATTTGAATCCTGTCATTTTTTACCGTTTTGTCGAAAGTTTTCAAGGAAGTGCTGATAATGCTTTTTTAGGAATTGATTTTAAGTGGAATTTTGCGAAGAGATTTTCATTATACGGTCAATTTATGTTGGATGAATTTAACTCTAAACAGTTTTTTAAAGGCACTGGTTTTTGGGCAAATAAATATGCTGTACAGGCAGGTGTGAAATATATCAATGTTTTTGGAATTGATAATTTAGACTACCAAGCCGAAGTAAATGTGGCTCGTCCATACACTTATAGCCATTACGATGACGCCAATTATTCTCATTATAATCAGAGTTTGGCTCACCCATTGGGAGCAAATTTTGAAGAATGGTCGCACATAATTCGTTGGCAACCGATTAAAAAATTACAGTTAACTGGTAGAGTTATTTATGCAAAATTTGGGGAAGACCGTACCACAACTGAAAACTGGGGAGGTGATATTTTAAAAGATTACGATACCAGAAGTAGGAAAGTGCTTTACGATGACCTCTACGGAAATTACACAGGGCAAGGTAGAAGTACAGTTACCACAATTCTTGATTTTAGAGCTTCGTTCCAAATCAAGCATAATTTATTTATCGAAGGGCATTATATGAATAGAAAATACGATAGCTCAGTTGATAAATTAGATTATACCAATACCGTTTCTTCTTTGGGAATTCGTTGGAATGTACCTGCCAGACAAATGTTTTTCTAAACTATTTTTCTCCGTATTCAATCGTAGCTTTTGCAGAAGTATTTGATTCATTATGCAGACGGTCGAATGAAGTAACGTGGTACACATAACCACGAGCTTTTTCGGCGGTAGAATCTGTGAATGTATTTTGTCTGCCAACATAAAGCATTTTATCAACTCTTTGAAAGTCAGGCGTTTCAGCTCTTTCAAAACGATAAACTGCAAAGTAGGTATTTTCATTTCCATCACTTGCAGTTTCACCAGGCTGCCAAGTTAATATCGGGTTGCCAATTTCATTCCGTGTCAAAAAGACTTTCTTTGGGGCTGTTGGCGGGATATTATCTTTCCACGGCATAGCAGGAATGATGGCAGGCTTTCTGTAAAAATCTGTTCTTAATGAATCTTGAAAACCACCATAATTTTCGGTTAAAGATTTTGAGCTGAAGAATAAACCACCATCAATTTGTGGGTATTGGCGGTCGAGCCGAATCTGGGCAGGAGCTTCTGTTAAACTCCAACCTGCTTTTATTTTATAAACGCCATGACCAATGTATAGGTGTTTTCCAAAAGCATTTTCCATCCACCATTTTGATAATTCTTTATAAGGAACTTTGGCATGATAACGGTCAAAATAAATCTGAGGAGCAATATAATCTATCCAACCTTGCGATAACCATTTACGAGTATCAGCGTATAAATGTCCAAAAGAAGTTTGTCCTGCTTGTGTGCGTGAGCCTTCGGGCGTATTTGAGCTATAATTTTTCCAAACGCCAAACGGACTAATCCCAAATTTAACGTGTGGTTTCGTTTTCTTGATAGCATCACTGATTTGAGAAATCAAAATATCTGTATTATTTCTTCTCCAATCTTCAATATTAGTAAAACCGTTACTATATTTTCTAAAAGTAGCTTCATCTTTTAGCGTTTGCCCCGGCACTTGGTACGGATAAAAATAATCATCAAAATGAATACCGTCAATATCGTAATGTTTTACAATATCGAGAACTACGTTGGTGATGTATTCTCTTACTTCTGGAATACCAAAATTGAGTAATTTTTGACCGTCATAAGTCAGCATCCATTCTGGTTTTCGGTTACTGATATGGTCAGGAGTGACGCTGGTTGCCCGTCTGAAAGTAGCACGATTTAGATTTAACCAAGCGTGAAATTCTAAATTACGGTCGTGGGCTTCCGTAACCATAAAACTGAGAGGGTCGTAAAAAGGATTGGGAAATTTGCCTTGTTGTCCTGTCAAAAACTCAGACCAAGGTTCAACACTACGGGCATAATACGAATCACAAGCATCTCTAACTTGAACCATTACTGCGTTCAGGTTAGAGCGTTTGTGTTCGTTTAAAATACGAATAAAATCGAGTTTTTGTTGGTCAGAGTCATGTTCGCCACGCTTGGGCCAGTCAATATTTTCAACGGTAGCAATCCACACCGCCCGAAATTCATGTTTAGGCGGATTACTTAATTGACGGTTTTTTTGGGCGTGACAACTAAGGGAAATAAATAGTATTAAGAGTAAAGTTTTAATAACTTTTTGTAGCATAATCAAGTAAGGAATGTACAGCGACTATGCAAGTTATTAAATTTATTCTTCAATAGAAAACATATAGCCTACGCCTTTTAACGTTTTGATGTATTGTTCTGGGATTTTTTCACGCAGTTTACGGATATGTACATCAACCGTTCTTTCTACAACATAGACATCTACACCCCAAACTTTCTCTAATAATTCGTCACGATTAAAGACCTTATTTGGGTGTTTTGCCAAGAAGTACAATAGTTCAAATTCTTTCTTGGGCATCACTAATGGATTACCATTATTGAGAACGCTATAATTGGTACGATTGATTGTTAAAAGTCCTATTTCAATTAATGAATCGCTTTCAACCTGTTGTGTATCTCTACGAAGAATTGCCTTAATTCTACTCACTAAAGCACGTGGTTTGATGGGTTTAACGATGTAATCATCAGCACCTACGTCAAATGCAGCGACTTCTGTATATTCTTCTGCACGAGCTGTAAGGAATAAAATATACGTATCTTTAAATTCAAGGATTTGTCTTATCTGACGAGCCGTCTCGATGCCATCTTGACGAGGCATCATTACATCTAACAGTATTAAATCTGGTTTGAAATCCTTTGCAACCTCTAAAGCTTGGATACCATCATTTGCCGAAGCGGTCTCGAAACCTTCCTTGTTAAGGTTGTATTCCAATAATTCAATGATGTCTGGGTCGTCATCAACTAATAGAATTTTGGGGGTAGGTAAAGCGTTTGCCATATTGAAGTTTATCATTACATTACAAAGTTAGCTACCTCAATGTTACGGAATTGTTAAATGTGGATGAAGGAAGCAAACAGCTTTTTTTATTTTAATCGTATTTTGTCCTTAAATAGAATTGTCTATTTTATCAAATTTGCTTTTGGAAGTTATAAATTTAACTCATTATCTTTGAGATAATTGAAAAGCTACATGAAAATAGAAAAATATCAGTTAGAAACTACCAATGATGGACTAAAATACTTTTTTGATAGTATTGGAAAAACAACTATTGAGAAAATAGTATATTATCAACAATTTCCATCTTCAATAATAATAAAAGTGGGATTACCTCCAGAATTAGAAGTTTATAATTTAGCTTTTGGAGATAGAATTGCTGGAACAGATGATTTTAGTGATAAAATGCCGAGTAATAATGGGGATATGGAAAAAGTTTTAGCTACAGTTGTGGATACTACTTTTTATTTTTGGAAAAAATATCCCCAAGCTAATCTATTTCTTACGGGAAGTTCTATCAGTAGAACATATCTTTACCAAAAGAAAATAGAACGCTATTGGGACGAAATTACTGAAGTTGCATACGTTGCAGGACGATTTGATTCTCAATTTGAATTATTTGAAAAGGGAAAAAATTATGATGCTTTTTTGATAATCCGCAAAAGATAGTTATTTTAGTATCATGAAAACGGCAACACTAAATACGAAGTCAAACAAAATGTCCATAAGAAGCGTTTATGAGACTAAACTTAATAAAGTTAAAGAGAAAAACCTTTTTAATGAACAATTTGACCATGCTCAAAAAATATTTTCAGATTCTATTTTTTCAAAGGAAGTATTGGATATAATAAATAAAGAACACAATAAATAGTAAAAAATACTTATAATTGTTCTAAAGGTATATAATGAAAAATGCCTCTGTATAACAAACAAAGGCATTTTTGTTAAAATCTATACCAAACTCAAACCAGTCATAATGGCAGGTTTTTCGATACCCATTAATTCTAAAACGGTAGGAGCAATATCTCCTAATTTACCACTTCTAACAGCTTTTTTATCTTTGTCAATCAAAATACACGGCACAAGATTTAAACTGTGTTGTGTATTTGGTGAACCATCATCATTAATCATATAATCAGCATTTCCGTGGTCGGCTAATACAATTACAGAATAATCACTTCCGATGGCAGCGGTTACTACTTCTCCTAATGATTCATCAACGGCTTCACAAGCTGCAACTACTGCCTTAAAGTCTCCCGTATGACCCACCATGTCTGGGTTGGCAAAGTTCAAACAAACGAAATCAGCTTCTCCTTTTTTCAGAGCAGGAACTAACGAATCACGAACATCATAAACGGACATTTCTGGTTGTAAATCGTAAGTGGCTACTTTTGGAGAATTTGATAACAGACGGCTTTCTCCTTCGAATAATTCGTTACGTCCACCCGAAAAGAAGAATGTTACGTGAGGGAATTTTTCGGTTTCTGCAATTCTGATTTGTGTTTTACCTGCATTCGCAATCACTTCTCCTAAAGTTGAAGGCAAGTTGCTATCATCAAAAATTACGTTTACATTCTTGAACGATTTATTGTAATTGGTCATTGTATAATACTTAATGTCCAATGTTTTCATGCCATTTTCTGGGAAATCTTCTTGCGTAAGTGCTTTCGTGATTTCTTGCGGACGGTCGGTACGGTAGTTAAAACAAAGCACTACATCTCCATCTTTAATGGTTGCGATAGGTTCATTGTTTTTAGTAACAACAATCGGTTTGATAAATTCGTCGGTGATACCCGCAGCGTAAGATTCTTGCATTAAAGCAACAATTCCTTCATCACAAACAGGAACGCCTTCGCCTTTCACCATTACGTCGTAAGCCTCTTCGATACGTTCCCAACGGTTATCTCTGTCCATTGCATAATAACGCCCCGTTACGCTGGCAATTTTACCCACAGAAGTTTTCAAGAAACTCTGTAAATCACCAATAAAACCAACGCCCGATTTAGGGTCACAGTCACGTCCATCTGTAAAAGCATGGATGAAAACGTTTTCTAAATCATTGTCTTTGAATACATTACAAAGAGCTTTTACGTGATTGATGTGTGCATGAACACCTCCGTCAGACACTAAGCCAATTAAATGTACAGGTTTATTATTTTCTTTTGCATATTTGATAGCTTCAACAAAAACGGGTTCATGACGAAGCGTATCTTGCTCAATGGCATCATTCAAACGTACCAAACTTTGTTTTACAGTACGTCCAGCTCCTAAGTTCATGTGTCCCACTTCTGAGTTTCCGAACTGTCCTTCTGGCAAGCCCACTTCTGGACCAAAAGTTACGAGTGTGCTGTTAGGATAATTCGCAATTAACGAATCATAAAAAGGAGTTTTGGCTGCAATAATGGCAGAACGGTCTTCATAACCTTTCTCGGCAATTCCCCAACCGTCTAAAATGACTAAAATTACTTTTTTGCTCACGATATTATTATTTTTTGGAATACGCTTTTTTAATTGTGATTGAGTGAATTAGTGATTTTTGTTCTACGCAAAAGAAAATTACTCTTTTAAATAATTCACAAATCACTAACTCACAATTCACTAAATATACCTAATGTGCTTTTTTGAAATTCTTTTCGCCTGCTTCGATGTTCGCTTTTAAGTGATTTTCTTTGGGCGGAATCGGGCAACTGTATCCGCTACTGAACGCACAATAGGGATTATAGGCTTTATTAAAATCTAAAATTACGGAGTCTCCTTGAATATCCGTTGTTTGTAAGTCTAAATAACGCCCGCCACCATAAGTTTCTTTTCCACTCGTAAAGTCTTTAAAAGGAATGAAAAGATAATTTCTGTATTTTGGATTACTCATTAAAGACAAACTCCGATAGACGTTCAATATCAACTTTTTCCCTTTAATCTCAAATGACAAAACACCATATTTGAAATATTCTTTTTGCTTGCCATCAACCGTTGGAATTTTGAAGGTAGAAGGTTTTTTCTCGATTTTAAATTTACATTTTACACGAAAGAGAGTATCTGGTTCATAAAAATCAAAATACGAAAAGTCTTCCTTTTTTACAGGACCTTCTGCATTTTCCAAAAACTCATTTTTATAAGTTTCACGATGTTGAGCAATGCTTTCTTGGTACGTTTGTGCTTTAATTTGGAAAGCAAAAAGGGTTAGAATTATGAGGAGGATTTTATTCATTTTGGCTTTTATTGATACAAATCCACAATTTTTTGTAAAATCCCCAAAACGGTTGAGAGATTTTTGTACGGATATAATTCGTTGTCAATAATTAAAATATTATTTTCTAATTTCAAAAATAGCCAATCATCTGCGGTTGTAACTGCTCCATAAACAACCTCAATTGGATTCCCTTCTTTTTCGTTAAAGATTCTTGCTCCTAACATTTGAGCGGCACATTGAGAAATTCCTAAATCAAAATCTTGTTTTTTAGCTTCTACAACAGCAAAAAGAGGAGCATCAATCGTGAAAGAATGGGTATTTCGTCCAATAATAAAATCACATTCACCATTCAGCCCAACTTTAGCATCAGCATTAAGATTATCGCCCGAATGAATAGTTAAAAAATCAATATTTCTTTTTTTGATTTCCATTAATATCGGTGCAACAAACCATTCTGAACGAGCTTTTTCGCTACGTTTAGGTAATAGCTGAGAGGTTTCAAGGGTTTCTTTTAACCAATTGCTGGCTTCGATTGGCTCAATGAAATCAAATAAAGATTGGCTTCGATTGATGATTCCGAAATCTTTTTTTAATCTCTCTAAGGTAAAATTTTTGTAAGCCATTTTTTTGAATATTAACTTGTAACTAACCGACTAAATCCCAACCCCTAAACCAATCCATGCTTCTCTACCAAATAATCCAAAAATCCTTCTGCACAACGACTTACTATTTGGTAAACTTCTTCAAAATCAGATGATTGTCCGTAATATGGGTCTGGTACTTCGGGTGTTTTTGTTGATTTACTTTGTATTGCTGAGTCAAATCTTCTGTATAAAAAACAATTTTCTTGAGGTTGGGTCATGCCCAATGAACGATTACTGATTGATTGGATATTTTCCATATTGTAATTGTCCATCCCGACTACATAATCAAAAACTGAAAAGTCTTCGCCGTTCAATTTCCTACATTTATGAGTAAGCGTAAGTTCGTGTTCAAGAGCATTTGTGCGTGTGCGGTGGTCGGGCAATTCTCCGATATGATAAGCGTGAGTAGCGGCGGAGTCGCACTGAATTTCTCTTTGTAAATTTCTCGCTTTGACTGCCCTTCTAAACGTTTCTTCAGCAATGGGCGAGCGACAGATATTTCCAGTACAAACAAATAATATTTTAAGCATTTTATTTAGGGGTTGGGGATTAGGGTTTGAGAATTGGTGTTTTCAATTTTATCCTAAATTCTAATCCCTATTTCTCAATAGGTTGATTTTCTTCATCAACAATCACGAAGATTTCTTCCTTTGGTTTTTTCATTAAATATTTTTCACGGGCAAATTTTTCGACTAATTTTTTATTACCCATCACTTCTATTCTTTCTTTTTCTACTTCTTTAATCTTTTCGGTATAATATTTTTTTTCATCTTCCAAACGCCCTAATTCTCTGTACATTTTGATTTGCGTAAAAAAATCATTGATGTCAAAAAATAACATCCAAAGAAATAACCCTGCAAAAGTGAAGGTATAAAAGCGATATTTATGTAAAAGAAGTTGCTTCATAACATTTTTTTTTCACTACAAATATAAGGCTTTTGCAAGTTTATTGATAGATTTTCAAGGATTGCTTTGCATAAAGACGTTATCATTAGATTAAGATGTAAATTTGTAGAAAATTTTTAGGGTTGGGAAAACTTATCAACTCACAAAATGATTATTATTCAATAGGTGTTAGGATTTAGGGGTTGGGGATTAGTGTTAGAACTTACTAATTCACAAATTAAATAGATACCGATACCTAATCACAACTTATTAAAGCGTCTTTTGAAATATCAAATAAATATCATGTCAAAAAAAGAAATACTTCTCCTTTTTGCCGCAGTTGGCTTTTTGATTATTTGGGTGTTAGACTTGCGTGCAGGGCTTCCTGCGGGGCTTGAACCTACCTTTTGGAATAAAATATTTTATCATTATTCATGGCTAATGTTTGCGGCAGGATGTTTGTTTTATTTTCAATATTCTAAGCAAATCCGCTTGAAAAAAGAGGAAGATGAAGCAAAAAATAAGCCTGTCGAAAAAGTGAAAGATGATAAAAAAGCTGAAAGAGATGCTTTTTTAAAAGGAAAGAAATAGGTTTTTTGTATATTTGAACATATAAAGTTTTCTATATGCCTAAAATATTGTTGTTTAAAAACCTTGTTTTTTTCTTCTATGCTTATGATTTGACCGAAAGGCTTCATCTTCATATCGTTAATTCTCGAAGTGAACGAAGTAGGTCGGCAAAAATTTGGTTAGATACTTTAGAGATTTTTGAGGAGGGTTCTTTGACAAAAAAAGAACTAAAAGTATTTCAACAATTGATAGAAGAAAATATCAACGAAATCTTAGAACAAATCAGTCGTTTTGCTCAAGGAGAAAAAGTAGAAATTATTAATTTGAACTAAAATGAAAAATTTAGAGGGATTTCAAGGAATACAGCCTGTGATTGAAAAAGTAAGTTTTTCTTTCAAAGACAAGATTGCCATTTACTTGCAAGATGGGCGAATTATTATTGCTCCATTGTGTCAGTTCCCTTCTATTCAACAACTTTCTTCGGTTCAACGAAAAAAAATGAACATTGTTGACGACCAAATTATTATGTTTGATGATTGTGATGAAGTTTTTCACATAGAACAATTTTTAGGGTGTGAACAAGAATATAAATATCATTTAGCCTAAAACCTCGCTAATTCATATATGGACTCCCAACAAGCATTAGGAATTATAATATCAATCATTGCCTCAGCATTCTTTTCGGGTGTTGAAATGGCTTTTGTTTCTGCTAATAAATTGTACTTTGAACTTCAAGCTAAGCAAGGAGTAATTACGGGTCAAATTATTTCAAGATACCTTAAAAACCCTTCAAAATTTATCGGGACAATGCTTATCGGTAATACTTTGTCGCTGGTGGCTTACGGTATTTTCATGGAGGGATATTTGCATCATGAAATCGAACATTATTTGCCAATTAGTGGTTTGGCGGCGGGTTTACTCGCTTCTTTAGTGGGTACAATTCTGATTTTGATGACTTCTGAATTTACCCCAAAAAGTATTTTTCTTTTGAATCCAGATGGATTTTTAGAAGTTTTAGCCATTCCAATTTTAATCATTTATACGTTGATGTATCCGCTCGTTTGGGCGATTGTTGGTTTGTCTAAATGGTTTATTAATAATGTGTTACGTTTGGAATATTCTGAAGAAAGACCTGCTTTTGGCTTGACAGATTTGAACAATTATTTACAAAATCTTAACCGTAAAACTTCTACCGAAGAAGAAACTGAAGTTGATACCAAAATCTTCAATAATGCTCTTGAATTTAAGCAAGTTCGGGTGCGTGACTGTATGATTCCGAGAACGGATATTGTAGCAGTTGATATTGAGGGTGGCATGGACGAGCTGAAGAAAACTTTTGTAGAAAGTGGACATTCGAGAGTTTTGGTTTATAAAGAAACGATGGAAGACGTTTTAGGATATTGCCATTCGTTGTCGATGTTCAAAAAACCAAAGGAAATTCAAGGGATTTTGACGCCAATTCCGATTGTACCAGAAGCTATGCCAGCGAAAGATTTACTTTTCAAATTCTCGAAAGAACATAAATCGTTGGCTTTGGTAGTAGATGAGTTTGGGAGTACGGCAGGTTTGGTGAGTATGGAAGACGTAATGGAGCAAATTTTTGGAGATATTGAGGACGAATTTGATGATAACGACGAACTAACAGAAAAGCGTTTGGAAGACAAAACGTATTTACTTTCTGGACGTTTGGAAATTGATTATTTGAACGAAAAATACGAATGGAATCTTCCAGAGGGCGATTATGATACCTTGGGAGGTATGATTATTAGTATTAATGAGGACATTCCAGAATTGAACGAAACTATTATCGAGCATCCATTTAATTTCCAAATTATGGAAATGATTGATGCCAGAATTGATTTGGTGAAATTGACGATAATCGGTGAAATTGAGAAGAAAACGGAAAGTTATTCAATGAAACACTGATAAATTTGATGCTTGTATTTCGATGTTTGATGTACGAAGTTTTTAAAACCCAACATCAAACATCGAATTCCTAATATCGAAATCAAACAATAACTTTCATCAAAGTCTGAATTTTCATTTCTGTTTCATACCATTCTTTCACAGGGTTTGAATCTTCCGTAATACCACAACCTGCATAGAAAACGGCTTCATTTCCAACGACTTTCATCGTGCGGAGATTGACAAATAAATGGCTTTCTTCTTGGATATTTACAGGGCCTAAAAATCCACTATAAAATTCTCGATTGTGTAGTTCTTGTTCTGCAATAATTTTGAGAGCAGGAATTTTAGGCATTCCACAAACTGCTGAAGTAGGGTGAAGGAGTTCCAACATCACTGTTCCTAACTGTGGAAAATTAACTTCTTTGGTATCAACCACATAATCGGTGCGAAGGTGCATCAAATTTCCTGCTTGAACCGTTTTAGGACCACTTTCTAAATATTCACGTAAGCGAATTTTCTTGAAACATTCAATAATATAGCGACTTACAAATGCTTGTTCCTCAATTTCTTTGTGTGACCATCTGATAGAATTGATACATAAGGTATTGCCGTTTTCATCAATTGCCGACTGTGTTCCTGCCAAAGACATGGTTCTAAACTTTCCTTCTTTATCCACACTCACCAAAGTTTCGGGCGTTGCACCTAACCAAAAGCAATTGTATTCTGGTAGATAAACCAATGAAACAAAGGCGTTTGCGTAAGTATTGCAAAGTTTTTGAAAGGCTTCAATTACCTCGAAATCATCTGATAAAGTAACGTTTTTTGTTCTTGATAAAACCACTTTTTGCACGTCTCCTTGCTCAATGGAAGTAACTGCGTTGGAAACCATTTCGGCAAAAAGCATTTCGTTGTAAAGTCCGAAGTGTTTTTCTTCTGTAATGAAATTAGGGTGAGTTTCTTCGTGACTTACTTTTTGTTCTTCATTATCAGCATAAGTTAAATACTGCTTTTCAAAAACTTCTTTTTCACTGTTTGTACCTGATAGATTTTGGTCAATTTCTTGATTTTCAGCATCAAATCGATAATATAAATCGCCTTTCAAGAACAATGATTCACCTTCAAATGGACTCATCGCAAAGCCCGAAGGAAGTTCTTCTAAATCAATTTTTGTTCGTGAAACATGACCAGACAAATCAATAATTAATTGTTTTTCGGTGGTTTTGGGTAGTCTCCATAAAGCAATTGGAAAGCCTTCGTGTAAAGCAGTTTGCCAGAGATTTTTAATCTTCGGAGATTTAGTGGAAATATGGATTTCTGAAGTCAGAGACATATTTTACGTATGATTAGGTAGTGAATAACTTTGTTGATGAATATTTATTAACGGAATTATCTACTATTTGGCGGAATTAAGGTTAGGCTTCTCCGAAGCCCGTAATTCGAGGCTATTCTTGTGCTACAAAGGTTGAATTTCTCCGAAATTGTGTCGATTTATACCTCGGAGAGGTTCAACCTTTGTAGAATATAGTGAAAATTCTCGTACCCACTTCGGAGAAGTGTAACCTTAAAAGAGTCCGCCAAATGGTAGATAATTCCGTTTATTAATAACGCAATGTTTGAATGAGAGGTTTCTGAAAATGTGTATTTTTACAAAATACTTCCCAAAATCTACAAGAGCATAGGACTAAAAAATGTTTATATTTGTAAAAATAAGAAAGATATGAGAAATAGCCTAAAGACACCCATGAACCAAGCTCAAATGCTGGTTTTGCAGGTAGTAAAAGAGCAATATAACGAAGAAGACTTGGAAGAGTTGAAGCAATTATTAATTGACTTTAATCATCGAAAAATGCAACAACATTTAGACCAAACGGTTGCTAAGAAAGGTTATACCACTCAAGATTTTGAAAATATTTTAAAAGGGCATAATCGTATAACTCATTGATATGCTTAGAATTGTTTTAGATACCAATAATGTCTTGGTCGCAAGTATTTCCCGTAAATCACCTTTTCATTGGGTTTGGGTTGCTTTTTTGCAGGGAAAATATCAATTATGTGTTACAACTGATATTTTAGATGAATATGCCGAAATTATTGAAAGATATTTCTCAGAAACTGATGCTGAAAATACATTGACTCAAATAATGTTGAGTGATAACGTTATTAAAATAATTCGTTTTTATGAGTGGAACGTCATCGAACAAGATGCTGATGACAATAAATTTTTCGATTGTGCTGTTGCTGCCAATGCTCACTATCTTATTTCGGAAGATAAACATTTTAATATTCTCAAGAAAATACCGTTTCCTTTAGTCACCCGATTAAAAACTGCTGAATTTAAGCGAGTGTTAGCTAATCTGTAAGATAGGTATTCTGCATCGAATCTAATTTTCTCCGATGCAGAAGCATCAGTTTACAAATTCAAAAAATCTTCAATACAACCATAAATATATTTTAAATCTTCTTCCGAAATACAATAGGGTGGAAGTAAATATATCACATTGCCTAATGGTCTAATCAAAATGCCTTTTTCGATAAAAAACTTATAAGCAATGTCTCGAATATTGTTAAAATATGAAGTGCCTTCTTCCGTTTGAATTTCAATAGAAAGGATTGTTCCTTTTACTGTAATATTTGAAAGTTGAGCGTGCTTTTGCTTGAATTCTTGGTGTAATTGGTTGATTTTTAGGATTTTATTTTCTGTTTCTTCATTCAATAATAAATCTAAACTTGCTAAACCTGCCGTACAAGCCAACGGATTTGCCGTAAAAGAATGACTATGAAAAAGCGTTTTTCGGCGGTCTTCTGAGAGAAAAGCGTCGTAAATTTCTTGCGTACATGAGGTTACGCCCAAAGCCATTGCTCCGCCCGTTAATCCTTTAGAAAGGCATAAAATATCTGGTTTTGTCTCGACATAATCCGTTGCAAAAAGTTTTCCTGTTCTGCCAAAACCCGTCATAATTTCATCGGCAATGGTTAAAACGCCATTTTCTCTTGCCAATTTGATGAGAGTATCTAACATTTTGGGTTCGTACATGACCATTCCGCCTGCTCCTTGAATGAGTGGTTCAAAAATAAAACAGGCAATTTCATCGGCATTTTCCATGAGTTTTTTCATGGTTTCCAACGAATGGGTTTCTTGACCTTTTATGGGAACAGGCAAATAAATGGTTTCGTACAAAAAAGCCTCAAAAGGGGCATTAAAGCCAGATTTTGCCCCAACTGCCATCGTTCCGAAGGTGTCACCATGATAGCCATTTTCCAGAGCAATTACTTTTCTTTTTTTCGTAAATCCTTGATTATGAAAATACTGAATTGCCATTTTTAGGGCAACTTCTACGGCTGTTGAACCATTATCAGAATAAAAGATTTTTGCCTGATTTTTGGGTAAAATTTCTAATAATCTTTCTGCCAATCTTACGGCAGGTTCATGGGTGAATCCCGCAAAAATGACTTGTTCTAATTGTAAAAATTGTTCGGCGACTTTTTGAGCAATATATGGGTGCGAATGTCCGTGCAGATTTACCCACCATGATGAAATGGCATCAATATATTTTCTTCCCGAATCATCAAATAAATATGCACCTTCTGCCCGTGCCACAGGTATTGAAAAAGGGGCGGTATAATGTTGCGTAAACGGATGCCAAACGACTTTGGCGTCTCGTTTGGCAAGTTGCGATTCTTGAATATAACTATTGGTATTTTCTACGGGATATTCTATTTGTTCGTTCATGTAGGCAGTAGTGGCGAATAGCATTCGCCAACGTTTTATTTTTTATTTTGGCGAATACTATTCGCCACTACATTTTATAAATTAAAACTGAATTGCTTCAGCCCATTTTTTTACGACAATTTTATTAATATTTTCCTCAAAATTTACTCGTGCCAAACAATCCAATTTTGTATAATTTAAGATAAAGTCTTCGGACGATTTATTTTGTTCTCCGTTGAAAATCAAGCCTTTCACTGGAATATTATTGAGTTTTAGAAGCTCAGCAGAAAGTAAAGTATGATTGATTGAACCTAAATAATTTCGAGAAACTAAAATGACGGGCAAACCTAATTTTTTAATTAAATCTAAATTGGTTTCTTGGTCGTTTAAAGGAACCATGAGTCCGCCTGCTAATTCAACAATTAAATGATTATCAGTTTGTGGTAATTCAAACTTTGAAAGCCCAATGGTTACGCCATCAATTGCTGCGGCAGCGTGTGGCGACATTGGCTCGGTTAGTCGGTAAGTTTCAGGATGAAAAATTGTTTTTTCGTTTGAAATCAAACTTTTTACGGTGTCAGAATCTGTAAAATCTAATGCTCCTGATTGTACGGGTTTCCAATAATCTGCTTGCAAATATTCTGTTAAGATGCTGGAAATGAAGGTTTTGCCAATTTCTGTTCCAATTCCTGCGATAATATATTGTTGTTTCATAATAATACTTTTAATGTCTCAAAAATCTTCAAAATTTCCTCTTCTGTATTGAATGAATGTAAGCAAATTCGCAGTCTTTCTTTCCCTTTCGGAACGGTTGGCGATACAATTGGACGAATGTCTAAACCATTTTTTTGTAATTCCGAAGCTACCAATCTGCAACGCTCATTACCCGAAATGATAATACATTGAATTGCCGAAGAACTTTCGATAAGTTCTAAACCAGAAATTTGAGATGCTTGTTTTCTGAAAAATTGAATGAGTTTATGTAAGGACTGATTAGAAAAATCAGGAGATTTTAGGAGTTGATACGCTTGTCTGACGCTCTCGTGGGTATGCTGTGGGGCAGCAGTTGTATAGATAAATGAGCGAGCAAAATTGATAAGATAATCTCGTAAACCTTTGCTGCCCAAAACGATAGCTCCGTGACAACCCAATGCTTTTCCAAAGGTAACGACACGAGCAAAAACTTTATTTTCTAAGCCCAATTCGTTCACTAAACCTTTTCCATTTTTACCAAAAACGCCTGTTGCATGGGCTTCGTCCACAATGAGATTTGCTCCATATTTTTCGCATAAATTGGATATTTCTAATAAATTGGCTTTATCTCCATCCATTGAATAGACGGATTCGAGAGCAACAAATGAGTTGAGAGTGGTGAATTGTGAATTATTTTCTATTTGTAGTTTCTTTTCTAAGTCTTTCACATCATTATGCCGAAATTTATATCTTGTGGCATAGCTCAATCTGGCTCCGTCAATCATGCTGGCGTGGATGAGTTCGTCGGTTAATAACACATCATTTTTTTGAGGAAGACATGATAAAAGTCCAACATTGGCATCATAACCAGAATTAAAAATTAATCCTGCTTCTGCACCATGAAAGTCGGCAATTTCTTGTTCTAAACCTTCAATAAATTGAGTATTTCCTGCTAAAAGTCTCGACCCTGTTGCCCCCGAAGGAAAATCATTTACTTCCGAATTTAACAATATACTTTTAGAAAATCCGAGATAATCGTTGGAACAAAAATCGACCAAATTTTCTTTGGGTCGTAACGAACGGAAAAGGGATTGTGCTTTTCGTTGTTCGAGAGTTGCTAAAATTTGTTGTTCTATCTGTTTCACATTTCAATTGTTGTGTAACAAAGTTAAATATAAACCCCCAATTTTATGTATTCATGGATTTCTATTAACGTTTAATAAATAACAAATATTTTTTTTACGATTTCACTTGACTTTACTTTAAAAAATTCCGTATCTTCGCACTTAATAGGTGTAGAACTATTTACTAAGATTGCCCAGATGGTTTCCGTCTGGGCAACTTTCTTTATAGGGCATCAAAGAAATTGAAACAAAAAAGGCTTACAGAAACTCTGTAAGCCTTTTTTGTTATTGAATCGGAATCCAAAT
Source organism: Arcicella aurantiaca (assembly GCF_003148625.1). Lineage (GTDB taxonomy): Bacteria > Bacteroidota > Bacteroidia > Cytophagales > Spirosomataceae > Arcicella > Arcicella aurantiaca. The sequence continues at coordinate 87,446 of NZ_QGGO01000012.1, forward strand.
TTCTTCTTCAGAATCTGGATGATTGTTTTTGTATTTTTCTCCTAAAATCTCAAAATGTGGTCGATGAGCTAATTGATAGCCTGATTTAGGTAACCACGTTTGAAAAATATATAAAAAAATATCGGTAGAATGTCCTTTATGATTGAAAATGGCATATTTCCCTCCAACGAGTGTAAAAGCTTCCATTTTATCAGGAATATTCTCAAAATTACTCACTTCTATGGCTGCCCATTTCTCGAAGACTTCTTCTGGATTAAAGTTTTGAAAAGGATTTACTTGATTATAATTCTGTAAACTGAATAAATCAGAGCCAATGGTATTTTCAATTTCCTTGCGTCTGGGCATAAAACTTCGCCAAAGTTCAGCAGTTTTATTATTGGAAAAACTCATTTGTAGCCGTTTTCCAACGAGTTTCTTTTCCGAAATGGTTTCTATTCGAGGTTGTTGCATCTTTTGTTTTTATAAAATACCCGCTTCCAACTGGTCTAAATAAATAAAATCGGGAGCTTTTACGCCCGCTTCTTTTCTAATTTGAACTAATTTTGGTGATTCAAAGAAATTTTTAGCATTTTCATGGGAAGTCCAAACCGAAAAATGAACGATTTTATTGGCATCATTTTCATATTTCAAAACTTGAAATGAAACTTCTCCTGCTTCTTTTCTAATGTCAGCCGCTTTATCGAAAATGATTTTCCATGCTTGATAGTCTTCTACTTCATGGATGATTAGTACGTATTTCATGGTGTTTGGTTAAAGTTATGCCATCGCTGTACAAATCTCAATCAAAAAACCGTCCAAATCTCTGATGTATGCAACCACTTGCCCCCACGGTTTTGTTTTGGGTTCTTCAATGATAATTGCACCTGCTTCTACGGCAATTTTCAAGGTTTCTTCCACATTATCTGTCGTAAAACCGATTTCAATCCCGAAAGGTTGTTGACTCAAATTACTTTCTTGAAAACCATCTTTTAAGTTAGATTTTGCTAATGTAACCGAAGCAAATGAAAGCGTGGTTTCGCCCGTAATAATTTCTCCGTAGGAATTGTCAGGTGTGATAAATTTTCTGGTAAAGCCAAATGCTTTTTCATAGAATTCAAGTGTTTTGGCAACGTCTTGAACGTAAAGAATTGTGTATGCGAATTTTATCATAGTTGATTATTAATTTTTATGTCGCAAGTTAATGATTTTATCATTTTACGGATTCACATTTTAGTCAGAAGGAAGAAAATGAGTATCAATATTAATAGTTTTGAAGGATTTTAATTTGAGATTATCTAAAGTTTTCAAATGCTTTCTTTTATTTATTATTTATTTCTTTTATTTTCTATTTTGATGAATTTTATTACTTTTGTCTAATAAAATAATGTATTTGTACAAACTTTAATTTCCTTTAAGTTTGAGTTAATAGTTGTAAAATCCCAATCCTTTTTCAGATGACAAATTATTCCAAGCGTTTAAAATTCCATGTGATGGCGAATAAATGCAAAGTGATTCTTTATTTAGGTTTTTTCTTTTTGATAGCTCCTGCTCTTCAAGGACAAACTTTAAATTCTCCCGTTTCTTTTTCTCCTCGCATGAGAATAATTATTGATAATGATTTGAGTGGCGACCCTGACGGATTGTTTCAAGTTGCTCATACTCTGTTGTCTCCATCGGTAGAAGTTCGGGCAATTATTGGTTCTCATTTAAGAGTAAATGACCCCTTTGATAATTCGGAGAAACAAGCAGAAAATGCTGCTGCGAAAGCCAATGAAATGATACAATTGTTGGGCATAAAAACGCCCATTCCTGTTTTTGCAGGCTCGAATAAAGCAATGATCAATGATACGACGCCTGTTAAAAATTCGGCAGTTGATTTTATTATTAAAGAGGCTTTGCGTACCGATACTAAAGCTCCTTTGTATGTGGTTTGTGGGGCAGGACTTACCGAAATTGCTTCGGCTTTATTGACAAATCCACAGATTGCTAACAAATTGACTTTGGTGTGGATTGGTGGACCAGAATATACAGATTTGGCTGTTCCACCTCCAGGATATTCTCATATTGAATACAATTTAAACATTGATATTTCGGCTGCGAGAGCAGTATTTAATCGTAGCAACGTACCTATTTGGCAAATTCCACGTAACGCATATCGCCAATGTTTGATGACTCATGCTCAGATGTTGGTTAAGGTAAAACCAAAAGGTAAAATTGGAGAATATTTGTTTGGACAGATTGCAAGCCTTTTAGGAAAATTTCAAAAATATGGACTTCTTCCTGCTGAATCTTACGTAGTAGGAGATAGCCCATTGGTTTTGTTAACGGCATTACAAGCACAATTTGAACCAGATGCTTCTTCAAGTGATTATGCGGTGAAACAAGCACCAATTATCTCGGAAGATGGACAATATGTGTATAATCACAAAGGTAGAATGATTCGGGTTTATACCAGATTGGATACTTATTTGATGTTTGATGATTTATTTACCAAACTGGAATTGGTAGCTCATTGATTTGGATTTGATTGAAGATAAAGAAAGAAGGCATCGCATTTGTGGTGTCTTTTTTTGTTTAGGTGATAGTTTGGATTACATTGTGAACAAGATGCGAGTGATTGCGATAATAAAAAAGAGTCATTCCGATTTATTAAGAACTACACTCAATACATAATTTCAATTTTATTTAGTAATTTTAGTAAAAAGTATTGTAGATTGAAAACAGAAACAGAAATTATAAATTTGTCGGATGCCAAACTTAGAGTTGCCGAATTTTTATTACAGAATAATTTTTTTGATGATGCTTATTACTTAGGCGGATATTCATTTGAACTTTGCCTAAAAGCTAAAATTTGTAAAACATTAGATATTGCAGATTTTTTTGATTTTGATAATACCAAAAATAGAAGACTGCCTGCAAGCCGAAATAAAAGTAAAGATAACTTGTATAAATCCTTTAAGGTGCATGATTACGAGCAGTTATTGATTCTATCAGGTTTATATACTGTGTTTTCAGAAAAAATATCAACAGATTTAGAATTTGAAGCTGATTGGTCTGTTGTTAGTAAGTGGGATGAAAGTCTTAGATATTCAAAGGGAGTAAATGAAATGGATGTTAAATCTTTTATGCAATCAATAAAAAATATAATAACATGGTTGAAACAATATCTTTAGAAGATTTAAAATTAAAGCTAAAAGGTATTTTTTGTGCTGAAAATAAAACGGACAAAAAATATTCGGATATATGGTTATCTGATGTTGATTTTGGTGGATTATACCAAAGCGATAAATTTGTGCTTAATGTAAAGGCAGAACATCAAATTATGTCTTGTAATGAAGAAATAAAATATATTATTACTAATCTTTTTAAACAATTAACTAAGGAGGAACGGACATTTATATGGAGAGTAGATGTTTACAATTCCCATGAACAGGTTCATTGTCAAAGTGACGATATAGTCATTTATACGAATGCAAATCCTTGTTAGTTTTAGTATTTAACTTAGGGATAAAAATGGATTGTAAAATATTATTTTACAATCCATTTTATTTTATAAACTTTCGTGATGTTACTATAAAGTGTTAATTTTTAGCTCCCTGCACTGCCGAACCTGATTTTTTCTGTGCTTCTTGCATCGGGTTTAGTTGTGATGGACGTTGTCCTTTGAAAACTTGGAAACGTGATGGTTGCTCTGGCTCACGTGGGAAAGTGTTGTCTTCTGTCTCAATATCCGCAATTTCCATGAATGGGTCAAGTGTCCATTTTGCTACTTTTTTATCAGTTGGAATTACTTTCTTGATTTCTTTGTCGTTCAAACGCCAAATCTCCGCAGGGAATCTGAACACTTCGTTTGTTCCGTCTTCATAATTGGCTTGTACGATAACTGGCATTGGTAAACCGCCTTTGTTTTTTACGTTCAATACGTAGAAATTCTTGTTTGAATCAACTAATTTCTTTTCGTCTTCATTCAAACTCGACATTGTTTGGTCGAAACGCTTTTTATCTGCTTCTGAAGTAGCAAAACGGTCGTAAGTATTATAAAAATCCTTCATGTCTGGATTTTCTTCTACCACCGTTTTTTGAATATCTTTTTTATTACGGATATTGCTGATTGTCTGACGTTTAGCTTCTGCTTCTTTACGAGCCACTTCGCTTTTCTTTGTAGGGTCAACGTTGTCAATTCCGAACCATTCTACCGTTTCAAGTGATTGGTTTACAGGTTCAACACCATAGAACCAACCTTTCCAGAACCAGTCTAAATCAACGCCCGAAGCATCTTCCATTGTACGGAAAAAATCAGCAGGATAGGGTTGTTTGAAAGCCCAACGACGTGCGTATTCTTTGAAAGCTGCATCGAATAATTCACGTCCCATAACGGTTTCACGCAAGATATTTAAAGCCGTTGCAGGTTTTGCGTAAGCGTTTGCACCAAAAGCCATGATGTTTTCCGAATTGGTCATGATTGGCACTTGTTGCGTTGGGTCAGTTTTCATGTAAGGTACGATAAACTGAGGCTCACCACGACGAGAAGGGAAGTTTCTGTCCCATTCTTGTTCCGCTAAATATTGGCAGAAAGTATTTAAACCTTCGTCCATCCATGACCATTGTCTTTCGTCAGAGTTGATAATCATCGGGAAGAAATTGTGTCCAACTTCGTGGATAATTACGCCAATCATTCCTGCTTTTACCGCTTCCGAATATGTTCCGTCTGCTTCTGGGCGACCACCATTAAACGAAATCATTGGATATTCCATACCGCCACCCGCAACTGAATGACACGAGTACGCCACTGGGTACGGATATGCTACGCTGTGTTTTGAATATGAGCGTAAAGTGTGTGCAACTACCATCGTTGAGTATTGTCCCCAAAGTGGATTTCCTTCTTTTGGATATAAAGACATTGCCCAAACTTTTTTGCCTTCTACGTCCACCTGCATAGCGTCCCAAATGAATTTACGAGAACTCGCAAAAGCAAAATCACGCACGTTGTCAGCTTTGTAAATCCATGTTTTTTTACCTGTTGGTTTGCCTTTTTCTGCCTTTTCAGCTTCTTCTTGCGATACTAACAAAACTGGACGAGTAGCAGTTTTTGCTTTTTCCCAACGTTTCAATTGTTCAGCCGAAAGCACCGCAGTTGGGTTTTGTAATTCTCCCGAAGCACCAACCACGTGGTCGTTTGGTACGGTAAGAGCCACTTTATAATTTCCGAAAGTCAAGGTAAATTCTCCCTGACCTAAGAATTGTTTGTGTTGCCAACCATAAACGTCATTGTAAACTGCCATTCTTGGAAACCAATGAGCGATGAAATAATTTACGTTACCATCTTTAGCAAAATATTCGTAACCCGAACGTCCGTAATATTCTGTGATTAAATAATTCCAATCAATTGAAAATGAAACGCTTGCACCCGATTTCAGAGGCGTTGGCAAATCAATACGCATCATGGTATTATTGATGGTATGTTTCAATGGAGAACCTTTTGCATCTTTTACCGAAAGAATATTGTAACCATATTTTTTGGGGTCAGTGATGTTTTTGAATTGGTCAAAACTTGCTTGTCCGTTAATTCCGCCCGTTTTTGTATTGTTACCGATAGCATCTTTTTGGAAGATATTTTGGTCTAATTGCAACCACAAATAGCCCAATTCATCAGGAGAATTATTGAAATACGTAATGGTTTCTGAACCTGTAATTTTACGTTCAACATCGTCCAATTCTGCTTTAATGTCATAATCAGCCCGTTGTTGCCAATATTCTTTTCCCGGACTTCCCGAAGCGGTGCGGTAAGTATTTGGCGTTGGTAAAATGGTTTCTAACTGCTCAAAACGCTTATTTCCATTGTAAGGATTGGTCGGAGCTTGTTGTGCTAAAAGCGATGTGCTTTGTGCAATGAGTACACCAAAAAGTAGTTTGAGTGTGTTTCGCATTGGGTTTTTAGGTTGAAGTGAATAAATTATAATGTATTGTTTTTATACGCTTTGAAATATGCTAAGGTAATGTTTTGCTGAAAAGGGTCTTTTAATTGACTGATAATCAAATTGTTGAAATTGTTTTCATTGTCAATTACAAACCATCTCAATAACGTAAATGCCCTTTTTTCGTCTTGACTTTTCTAATTCTACAAAAATCTCTTTTATTTCTGTTCTAAAATCAGTTTTATTGATTGCACCTTTTGATAATAACGCAAACGTTTTTCGTAAATCATCTTTTATTTGGTCAATAACTCTTTCGTATCGTTTCAATAATAAATCTTCACGATTAAGATTGCAAATGTTCCATGTATGAAAACCTCTTCCATTTACTCCATCAAGTTCTTTGATGGCAATTCCTTTTTTGTGAGAATCAATTTCAAAACCGAGAAAATTTTTAGGCTCATCTATTTCTGGGTGCAATAAATAAGGCTCTTCTTGTTGATTTAGATAAGTAGCATTGATTTTATTAGAACTAAATTCTCCATTTTCCAAACAGTCTTTTAAGGTTAGATGAGTCTTTTTTATTGGAAATTGGTCACCTTTTCCCCCTGCAATTTTATTACATTCATGGCACGTTGGAAGAAGGTTTGACCATTCATAACAAAGCCAAAAATAACCTCCGTGATTGGTTTGAATAACTCTGCCTTTCGGACGATAATGTTCTATATAAACTGTTGAATAGTCTTCACAATAAGCACATTTTGAGTGGTAAAATGCGTTTAATTCCTCAATTACGGCATCGCCTTTTGTTCCGTTTTCTTTAACATATTTTCCTCTGTACAAATCTGACTTTATTTTTTTTGCATCTTTACTTTCAATGATGGTTTTAAGATGGTCAAGTGTTTCTTGTTTGGTCAGTGCCAAAGGTTTTTTATTAAAGTCTTTAAAAACTTTTCTCATAGATGATTTTCTTTCAATAGGTATAATAATTCTTTTTGATTGTCCTCCGTCAAATATTCACTGATTTGTTTATCCAACTGGTCATTAAACAAAACCTCTTTGTAAGTATCTTCCGTCCGAATCATCTTATCATCACTTTTACTCTCAGGAATCAAATCTTGAAAACCAAAAATTGGTGAACTCAAAATACTATTCGGTGTCAAAACGCTAAAATCAATATCTAATAATTCTGCTTTGATGCCTTCCTCACGTGTACGAGAAACATTGATGATTACCGAATTTTTAGGAGCTCCCAACAAAGGAATTGGGCTATGTGTTGAAACGATAAATTGAATTTTTGGGAATAATTCTGTTAGCTTTTCTACGAATAATTTTTGGTATTTGGGGTGGAGATGTAGGTCTATTTCGTCTATTAGGACTATGCCTTCTAAACTTGACAAATCATCTGGGACAGATTCACGAGTTAATCTATTTATCATGTCCCCAACCATTCCCAAAATATTTTTATAGCCTGCCGCTAAATCATTTAACTCAACATTGTCTTCTAATAAATTATTTTCTGAGTCTAATTCGTAATATTTTACTTTATTTCTTTTTGTTTTTTCCTCAACTTCAACTTCAATTTTACCTAACCTTGGAATGAGTGTTTTAAATATTTTTTCAAGTTGCTCGTAACCTTTTGGATAGTTTATTTTCCAATCTTTAAAATTTTCTTCAATATTTATTAGAAGAATTTCATTGGAAAATAGAGAATCAATAGAAGAATATTTATCCATTACTTCATTTGCAGAACCTGCGGATATTCTTAATCTTGTTGAACCGTAAGCAATTACTAAATTCTCTCCTCTTAAATTTTCAAAATCATTATTAGCATTAAGAGTGAATTCTCCGTCCTTTGTTTTTGAATATTCCTTCCCATGAAAAATATGTTGAACGTTATTTTTAGGGTTAAGGTAGGTTGTAGAATTTACATAATTTGAAGATAAGTAAGAAGCTAAAAACTGCAAAACCGAAGTCTTCCCAAATCCATTTTCACCCGTCAAAAAAATCCATTGCGTATCAGGCGAAATATTATCAATTTGTGTATCAATAATTCCTCTGTAATTTTTAATATGAAATGATTTTAGGGCAATTGGTAGCATTTTCTTGTATTTTTATTTTAGAGCTATCTACTATTTTGTGGAATTTAAGGTTGGGCTTCTCCGAAGCCTGTAATTCGAGATTATTCTTATCCTATAAAGGTTAAATTTCTCCGAAATTGTCTCGGATTATACATCGGAGATGTTCAACCTTTGTAGAATATAGGGAATAATGTGTTGTTCACTTCGGAGAAGTACAACCTTAAAAGAATCCGCTAAATAAGTAAATATTTCATTTTTGTTTTATCGAAATTACAAATTTATCCTCATTCCAAAAACAAAAATCTTTTACGTCTCGTTGTTGTCAGTATCAAGTACCAAGTATTAGGTATTAAGACTTTTTACCGATGCTTTGTACCTAATACTTAATACTTAGGACAAATAAAAAAGACATGGCTCACGCAAATTTAAAATTGATTGATGCCCTTAGAATAACGGCTCAAAAATTAGCAGAAGGTGGAAATTACCAATGGGGACACATGGGTAGTTGTAATTGTGGAAACTTGGCTCAGGAATTAACGAAACTCACCAAAGCAGAAATCCATCAGTTTGCGATGGAAGGACGTGGAGATTGGCGTGAGCAAGTAGAACAATTTTGCCCAAGCAGTGGTCTGAATATAGATTTATTGATTGTTGATTTGCTAAATCATGGCTTAAATGTAACCGATTTGCAAGATTTAGAATGGCTTTCGGATAAGAAAATATTGCAACGCATCCCGCTTGAAAAAAGAAACAAAATGCGTCATAATGTACGTGAAGACGTGGTTTTGTACATGAACACGTGGGCGGATATGTTGGAAGAACAATTAATTCCGCATATTAAATTGAATCTTGATTTTCTTGCAAAAGAAGTTTTAGTAGAGTATGAGCAAGTTTAATGGTAAAATCATTTTGATTAAAACTCCCGAATAACTCCGTTAGAGGTTAAATCCTCAATGGATATTGTTTGGGATTTTTTTTAAAAAATTATTAAACAGTGTTTTACGCCCAATTGACAAACTATGATTTTTATAATCAAAAATAGACTGTAATATATTGGTAATCATATCTTTAGTAATATTTGTCCAGACGTCTAAATCTCCACACTTACCTAATTCTACTTTGGTACTCTAAAAAAAGATGAGAATTTGAGTATTTCCCGTTCAACTTCCCGAAAGTCAAATTTGCCCCATTTACTTTAAAGTGCCAAAGTAGAACTAACTTCCAGACCCTTCCGATATTAAGTATATACTTCCAATGTCTTTTTGATAAATCCGATTTCAGATTGAGTATTCATGGCTAATCCTAATTGTGCCAGCAATAAAGAGAATAAGTAAAAATGATATGCCGTTTTGACAAAATTTACCATTCACGTAATAAATCTTACCATTCACGGTGTAGAACTTACCAGTCTATTGTTTTGACAATTTTAGAAAAACATATTTGTGTCGAAATCTCGAAAAGAGAATATTTAAGAAAGAATCGTATAACTCTTTTTGAAATGAACCTGTTTATTTTTTTCGTTTTGAGTGGGTATTGAATTATTTTTTTGTCTGTAAAATAGCAGGCATAAATTGAAACGATTCACAACCAGAGGAATAAGTTTAAATAGGTCAATTGCAAATATCTATTTTTCAACATTATCAAATATTTTAGCCCACATCTCAAAATTATGCTAAACAAGTATTTAACTGCCTTTGTATTAAGCGTATCAACTTTTTATTTTTCTGCCAATGCTCAAACGGCAGAAGAACGAGTAAAAATTGTTAAAGAGTATCAAACCCAGTATCCACAAAACAAGAATGCTCGGCAAGTGGCATTGAATCAGGAGTATGTAACTTCTAAATTGCGGGTCGATGCTTATCTCAAAAAACATCCTGAAAAACAAAGAACCTTCGTGAAAAACGGGTCATTTTATTTTTTAAAGGAAATAGATGCTCAGGGAAATCCTGTTTATATCAATACAAAAAGTAATGTTGAATCAGGGATTTTAATCAAAGCTAACCAACTCTACACGGGTGGTACATTGGGCGTAAATATTACGGGTCAAAATATGGTGGTGGGTATTTGGGACGGTGGTCAAGTACGTGCCACGCACGAGTTATTATCGGGTAAGGTGGCAATGCAGGCGGAGCAAACACTGGATGGTAGTAAAACCGAAAATGGAGTAACAACTTATCCCGGAAATGACCATCAGACACACGTATCTGGGACAATCGTAGGAAAGGACATTGCTAATCAGCCATCTGCAAGAGGTATTGCCTTTGGTGCTACGGCTCTGAATTATGATTTTAGTAATGATTTTCCAGAAATGGCTTCTTTTGCGGGTCAGGGTTATTTGATTTCTAACCACTCTTACGGTGGGGCAAATGATAATACAACTCCACTTTGGAAGTTTGGTGCTTATGATAGAGAAGCTCAAAAATGGGATTCTCTTACCAATGCTAATAATTACTACCTTCCATTTGTGGCGGCAGGGAATGAACAACAATCTAACGGGAATAGTAGTAAAAGCGGCTACGATTTAATGACAGGCTCGGCGGCATCTAAAAATGCTATGACTGTTGGGGCGGTGAATGCCGATAAAACAATGTCAAGTTATTCTAACTGGGGACCTACTGATGATGGACGTGTAAAGCCCGAAATCGTAACCAGAGGTACAGGTATAAATTCATCTGTTTTTGCTAATCCAACTACTAATGTTCCTTCTGATAATTCGTATAGCGGTAGTGGAACGGAGTCAAGTGGTACATCTTATGCAGCTCCTGCCGCCGCCGCAGCAGGGCTTTTGTTGCAACAATATTATAAAAGTTTGCATGGAAATTATATGAAATCTTCGACCCTCAAAGCCTTGATGTTGGGTACTGCCGAAGACTTAGGACAAACAGGACCAGATAATAAGTTTGGTTGGGGATTATTAGATGTTGAAAAAGCTGCTAAGGCAATTAAAACAAAAAGTACAGAAGGAAATCCTACGGCACAAAGTACATCGCCTGCACCTACTCTTACAAAAGGCTCATACATAGAAGAGATTACATATAATTTACCTCCTTATATCCAAACTGACCCTAATAGAATAGAAATCAACCGTTGGGTAATTGCTAAAGGTAGCGAACCTTTGATTATTTCTATCGCTTGGGCAGATGAAAAAGGTACAGAACAGACCTCTGCCAATGGTACAGACCCTACTACCTCAAGATTGACGCATGAATATGACATGTTGGTAAGAATTACCTCGCCATTTCAAGATTCCAGACCTTGGAAACCAAGCACTATGGCAAATAGAACTGCAGATGCTACCACCCAAACAACTTGGTTTGATGGAAATGGGAATAATTATAAACAAATAAAAATATTGAATCCCGTTGCAGGTGGAGAATATAGAATTGTGGTTAGAAAAAGTGCTACTTCGCCCTCAACCCTGATGCCCCTATCTTTAGTGGTAACAGGAACAGCATTAGCAGCACCAGTGGCTTCGACTCAAACTCGTTGTACTGGTCAGACGGTAGCTAATTTAGTGGCAACAGGAACTGATATTAAGTGGTATGATGTATCTACGGGTGGTACGGCATTAGCTACCACAACGGCATTGGCAACGGGTACTTATTATGCTACCCAGACAGTAGATGGAACAGAAAGTTTGAGGACTTCAGTAGCAGTAACGGTAAATGCCGTAACTGTGCCTTCTGTAAGTATTAGTCCAATAACAGTGTGTGCAGGAGCAACACAAGCAGTTTCTACAACTGTAACCAACGGAGGTACGTCTCCTACCTACGTTTGGACAAAAAATAATGTCACTGTGGCTAATACCAAAGATATTAATATAACTAATGCAGTAGCAGGAGATGTATATGCTCTAAGAATGACGCCTTCGGCTGATGCTTGTCCAAATCCTGCAAACGCAACGGCTTCAATTACGATTGGAACAGGGTGTACATCATCAATTACAAGTGTTGCTTCGGGTAATTGGGAAAGCCCAGCAACTTGGAACTTGAACCGTCTCCCAACTAATACGGATAATGTAATTATTGACACAAATCATACAGTAACCGTTACAACTCCTGATGCAAATGCCAAAAAAGTAGAAACTCGTGGTAATGCAAAGGTGATATTTAATGACAATACAACAAAGTTGAAGTTAGGATTTTAGTACAATCATTAACACACTATTTTATGAAAACATATAAACAAAAGGGGAACTCTGCACTCTTAATTCTCAATCAAAAAACATCTACTAAGGTGTTGGTTAACAACGTAGTATTAATTAAAGGTGATGTAAATTATACTACATTTTACTTGAATGGCGGTCAGGAAAAAGTAGTGGCACACACCATGAAATTTTTTGCTAACCATCTGGAGAATTATGGTTTTTTGCGTGTTCACAGAGCGTTTATGATTAACCCAAATTATGTGAAAGAGTATAATCCTTTGGAAGAGAGCTTAATAATGTCTAATGGGCAAAAAGCAGTTATTTCAAGACGGAAACGACACGTTTTAAAGGATATAATTTCTTGAAAATGAGGAGGTAATTGATTTGTCCTGTGCGTAAGGTGTTTATATGTTTGTGGTGGCGGCCCTTAGTGATAAGCATCTCGCACAGGACAATAAAAAAACGTAAGATTTTATTTCTTACGTTTTTTTATTTGAATTATCCCAACACATAGACTGTCAAGCCTCTCGCTCCATGAGCTCCAATGACTAAACTCTGCTCAATATCTGCTGTTTTTGAAGGGCCAGAAATAAATGTTCCAAAGCCTGTATCATCAACTTTTACACGCTCGTAAGCACGGTGCATATTGGTTACAATTTCAGATTTTTTCACAACAATTACCAAATATTGGGTAATCATGGGCAAAACTCGGTGAGGAATATGTTTTTCCGAAACCCAAATAGCTCCATTTTCTGCTACCGCAAAATCGCCTTCAATGATAGCCAAATTAAGCGTTTCTAAATCATGTGGGTCGGCAATATTCAAACTAAAATCTGCTAAGTCTGAAAATTCTGCAATGGTTGTGGCTATTCTTGTAACTCCACTATAATGACTTTGAATATCGGCTTTAATTTCGTCGAAGTTTTTTACCTCAATGGCTTTTCCTCCAACAAAACTGAGTATTTCTGAAAACTTGTTAAATAAATCATCATAAACTGTCTCAAACTTAAATTGAACGTCAAGTTTTTGATAATCAGGCTGATTTGTTTTTATAGCGGATAATATTTTCTCTCTTGATGACATTTTTTTGTTAGTTACTGGTTATTAGTTACTGGTTACTGGCGAAAAGTAGAAATCAGGATTTTGATGTTTTTTATTTGACCTAATAACTAATAACCAGTAACGAATAACTAATTCCTTTTCCGAAGATACCAATCTCTGAAACTCTCTTTGGGTACTTCTGGCATTTCTCTTTGATTGTACCAAACATTCATATTATTATTGACCATGAATGGTGCTGTTTTCATCAAAAATCTACCTAATTTTCCTGCTGTTCTGTAAAATTTAGGAGAATTTAAAACGCTTGCCATTGATTTTATCCCAATACTTTTCACACTTGAAACATGACCATCTTTTACCAAAACTTGTCGCCATTTGTATAATTGGTCATGAATATCAATTTTGACAGGGCAAACATTTGAACAAGAACCGCAAAGCGTGGAGGCAAAAGGCAAATCTGCATTTTTTGCCATGTCCAAATTTGGTGCGAGAATCGACCCAATTGGTCCTGCAATAGCTGTATGATAACTATGCCCACCCGAACGACGATAAACAGGACAAGTATTAAAACAAGCTGCACAACGAATACACTTTAAAGAATTTCTAAAATCTGCTCGACCTAATTGCGTTGTTCTGCCATTATCTACAATGACAATGTGCATTTTTTGTCCTGCTCGTGGCTTATGAAAATGGCTTGAAAATGTAGTAATCGGTTGCCCTGTGGCACTTCTTGCTAATAGTCTCAAGAAAACACCCAAGTGTTCAGCCTTTGGAATGATTTTCTCAAAACCCATTGCCGCAATATGAACGTCTGCCAAATGAGCTCCCATATCGGCGTTGCCTTCGTTGGTACAAACCACAAAACCGCCTGTTTCGGCAATGGCAAAATTGACACCTGTTAAAGCTACTTTACGAGTTAGAAACGTATCTCTAAGGTGCTGACGAGCCGCTTCTGTTAAATATTGTGGGTCGGTTGCTCCTTTTTCAGTTCCTAAATGTTCATGAAAAGTATCTCCAACGTCTGATTTTTTGAGGTGAATGGCTGGCAAAACAATATGCGAAGGTGGTTCTTCACGCATTTGTACAATACGCTCTCCGAGGTCTGAATCTATCACTTCAACGCCTTTTTCTTTCAAAAATTCGTTTAAATGACATTCTTCGGTTAGCATAGATTTTGACTTTACCATACGGTTTACGCCCTCATTTTTGATAATCGAATAAATGATTTCGTTATGTTCTTTGCCGTCGGCCGCCCAGTGAACCGTAATGCCGTTTTCAGTCGCTTTTTTCTCGAATTCGGTTAAGTAATCATGTAAATTTGATAAAACATGATTTTTAATTTGTGAACCCGCTTCACGCAATTGCTCCCATTCTGGAATCTGAAAAACAGCTTTATCACGCTTAGAACGCACAAACCAAAGGGTTTCGTCATGCCAATTTACACGAGCTTCGTCTTTATTAAATTCTGTTGCCGCTGCCGAGTGGTCTATTTTTATGTTATTCATTTTATAGTTGTGAATTGTGAGTTAGTGAATTGTGAGTTAGTAATTTTCGAGAATAAATCACAACTCACAATTCACTAACTCACCACTGAATTCAATATTTCTGCGATATGTTTTACCTTGATTTTTGAACCTTGTCTTCTCAAAATTCCTTCCATGTGCATTAAACACGAAACGTCCGAACCTGTAATAACTTCTGCGTCGTTTCGGGTATGGTCGGCAACTCTGTCTTTTCCCATTTTTACGGAAACGGCTTCTTCGGTTACACAAAATGTTCCACCAAAACCACAACACTCATCTTTGCGGTCTAACTGAATTAAGGAAATCCCAGCAACCATACCTAACAGTTGTTCTGCTTTTGAGAATGGAGGAGCAACTAATTCCGACATTTGGGCGATTTTCAACCCTCTTTGTCCATGACAACTTTGGTGTAAGCCAACTTTGTATGGGAATTTTGCCGTAAGATTTTTCACTTTCAAAACGTCAATCAAAAACTCTGAAAGTTCGTAAATGTTCTTGCGTATGTGTTTAGAGGCAGTTTCGTCTGAACCATGTAAATGGTCTTTGATGTGTAAAGTACAACTTCCAGAAGGAGAAACGATGTAGTCGTAACCCTTAAAATTTTCTACAAAATTATTATCACAATCCTTATTAAGATGTTCAAAACCAGAGTTAGCCATTGGTTGCCCACAACAGGTTTGATTGAGTGGAAAAACAACTTCACAACCTAATTTTTCTAATAATTCTAAGGTTGCAATACCAACTTGTGGATAAAATTGGTCAATATAACAAGGAATAAAAAGGGCAACTTTCATATTTAATATTTTAGCGAAGTTCGATTAGCAACCTGCGAATCGTATAAACTCAGCGACAAATTATTCTGAATACTTTAACTGTTATTTGAGTTTTTGTGGATACTGTTTTCAAAGTTAAAGGACAAAACTATTCGTACCATACTGTACATTCATGGTCTAATTCATGCTAAATTTTCGTCTAAATTCAGAAGGGTTTGTTCCTTTAATTTGTTTGAAAACCCGTCCGAAATAAGATACATTATTGAAGCCACAACGGAAACAAATATCTACAATTTCTAAACCTTCCAATAACATTAAACAGGCTTGATTGACACGATATTCGTTGGTGAAATCTGTGAAAGTTTGATTGAGATTTTTTTTGAAATAATTACAAAAAGCTGGAACTGTTAGATGGCAAATGTCTGCAACTTCTTGTATGTCAATGCTTTGAGAGAAATTTTCTTCCACAAAACCATACACTTTTTTCAAGCGTTCTTGGTCTTTTAAACTAAAGTTATAGCGATTTTCGGCAGCATTTAACAGGGCATATTCTTTAGAGTTTGACAAGGTTTGCAAGATTTTCAATAAAGCTAATAGCCGCTCAAATGGCGGAACTTCAAGTAAATCACGCAATTGTTGAGCAATTTTACGTTGTGTTTCTCCACTAAAACAAATTCCTCTTTTTGAACGCTCAAATAATTTTTTGATAGACTTCATTTCAGGTCTTGATAAAAAGCCTTCTCCCAAAAAATCTTCTCTAAATTGAATGACTACTTCTTCATGTGTATCCACTGAGCCATAACCGAAACCCCCGTGTGGAAGATTTGAACCAATTAGCACTAAGTCGCCATTGGTGTAGTTGCTGAGGTGATTTCCGACGTGCCTTCTGCCAGAACCTTCAAAGACACAAACAATTTCGTATTCTGGATGATAGTGATAATGCCATTTGAAAGCATCAGCGGCAACCTTATGATGTAGAAGACGGAAAGAACTACCTTCATCAGGTTGGATAATTTCAAATTCAGTTTTCATTGGTATATAGTTTAGTTATTTAAAATTGTAACAGATGAAAGCGATGAAGAGAAGCCATATAACTTCTAAACTCGTTATATAATATTATTTATGGAATAATTGGTGTTTTTTCTATTATTAGTCTTTTATTGCTAATATTTTAATTTAAAAATTGATAAAAATATTAATATAGTTAATATTGTGAATAATGAAAGAGTAGTTATTTATTTAAAATTAGCACAACTTTGTGTAATCATTAGCCATTTTACATTATAAAGTTGAATACTATATTGAAAATACAAAAAAGCGGGCAAAAGTCCGCTTTTTTGATATTAGATTTATATAGATTAATTGGGATGGTCGTCCCTACTTAATAAATATTCACTCAATAATCCATTAACGCTCTCTCTGAAAACATGAATAACTGGAAAATCAAACTATCAATTTTTATTAATTATTTTCTGTTTGCTATTTTATTGAATAGCGTCGGAACGGTCATTTTACAAGTTCAAAATACATACGGAATTACGGAGTCTTCGGCTGCCATCTTAGAAGCATTTAAAGATTTAAGTATTGCTTTTGTGTCGTTTTTAGTGGCTTCTTACATCACAAGAATTGGCTATAAAAATTCAATGTTATTGGCTTTATTGATAGTTACAGTTGCGTGTTTGGGAATGCCTTTGGTGAATCAGTTTTGGATGACAAAATTGCTTTTTGCTGCCGTAGGGGCAAGTTTTGCTTTGATAAAAGTGTCGGTGTATGCCACAATTGGCTTAGTGGTGAAGGACAAAAGTGAACATATTAGTTTAATGAATTTCATCGAATCCTTTTTTATGATTGGGATTATGTCGAGTTACTTCATTTTTGGTGCTTTCATCGACGATACAAATCCGCAGTCAGATACTTGGGTTCATGTTTATTATCTCTTGGCTGGACTTGCTGTCTTGGCTTTCTTGTTATTATTTACTACGCCCGTTGATGAATCAAGCATTCAAAAATCGAATGACGAAAAGTCAATGGGTGGTTTTTCCGAAATGTTCCAATTGATAATTGTGCCTGTGGTCTTGGTGTTTGTGGCAAGTGCTTTCATTTATGTTTTGATTGAACAAAGTATCATGAGTTGGTTGCCTACTTTCAATAGTAAAGTTTTGCATTTACCTTCTACTTTGAGTATTCAGATGGCAAGTATTTTGGCAGCTTCAACGGCTATTGGGCGTTTTTTGGCAGGGGTAGTTTTGAAGAAAGTGAAATGGTTAACTGTTCTTATTAGCTGTATCGTATTGGCAGGGGCTTTAGTTTTATTAGCTCTTCCTTTGGCTCAAAACCTTGGCAGTGAACCCATTACAGGTTGGGGTAATGCTCCTTTAGTTGCCTTCATTTTCCCGATGATAGGTTTAGTAATTGCTCCTATTTATCCTGCTATTAATTCGGTGATTTTGAGTTCATTACCAACTCGTCAACATGGCGTAATGTCGGGATTAATTGTGATTTTTTCAGCTTTGGGTGGAACAACAGGTTCTTTAATTACAGGATATATTTTTGAACATTACGGCGGACAAAGTGCCTTTTATTTCTCTTTAATTCCAATGGCTTTGTTGATAATTTGCTTAATGTTTTTCAATAAATTATCAGTAAAGGGGAATTAGTTAATTGGTTATTGGTTAATTGGGAATTGGTTACTGGTTAATTGG
>NZ_QGGO01000012.1:105911-165026 GCF_003148625.1 Arcicella aurantiaca
AATTGGTAATTGAGACGTAAAATCAACAAGGTCTAAAATACTTTTTTACTAACTTATCAACTAACCAATCAACCAATTAACCAATTCCCAATCAACCAATTACCAATAACCAATAACCAATTCCCAATTAACCAATCAACCAATAACCAATTACCAATTACCAATTACCAATAACCAATAACCAATCCCCATCTCAGCATTAACCATTTTTATAATATAAAACTTATAGATGTTACAATTATTAGAAGATACTTATCCTTTTGCTTCAACTGAAGTTTTTAAGGCGGTGCAAATGAGTTCAATTTTTCCCGATTCCAAAACTTTTACCGACTATATTCCAAAGTATGGTATTGAGGTAATTGAGATGAAATTTTTGTCCCAACAAAAGGAATCTGACTTTAATTTGGCTCAATTTATTACCGAAAATTTTGACAAAAATCCATTTGAATCGCTTGAATATCATAGCGATACATCAAAACCCATTGCTGAACATTTAGATGGATTATGGAACGTTTTGACCCGTGAACCTGCTGAAGCACAAGGCTCATTAATTGCTTTGCCTCATGCTTATATTGTACCGGGAGGGCGTTTTCAGGAAATCTATTATTGGGATAGCTATTTTTCAATTTTAGGTTTGCAAACGAGCCGAAGAGTTGATTTGATTGAGAATATCGTTAATAACTTTGCTCATTTGATTAACCAAATTGGATACATTCCTAATGGTAATCGTGCCTATTTCTTGGGACGTTCGCAACCGCCGTTTTTTTCTTTAATGGTGGAGGTTTTGAGAGAAGAAAAAGGCGACGAAATTCTTGCAAAATATTTGCCCGTTTTAGAAAAAGAATATGACTTTTGGATGTCTGGAAAAAATACACTTTCCTTACAAAATAGAGCAAATAATCGGGTTGTTTTATTGGGAGATGGCGTAGTTTTAAATCGTTTTTGGGATGAGTATGATACACCAAGACCAGAATCGTATCGTGAAGACGTAGAATTAGCCGAAAGCCTGCCTGAGCATTCTGATGGTTTTTATAGACATATTCGTGCCGCAGCAGAATCAGGTTGGGATTTTAGTAGTCGTTGGTTTAAAGATTGTCAAAATATGAACACCATTCACACCACAGATATTTTACCTGTTGATTTGAATTGTTTGTTGTTGAATCTTGAAAAAACACTCACGAAAGCCCATTCATTAGCAGGAAACTTAGAGCAATCTGAAAATTATGCTAATTTGGCAAATCAGCGTGAAGCGGCAATAAATACTTATTTCTACAACGCTCAGAAAGGTTTTTATTTTGACTATGATTTTGTTTCGCAAGCACAAACCAATTGCTATACTTTGGCGGGAGCATTTCCATTATTTTTCAAAATCTCTAAGCAAGAACAAGTTGGAAGTATTGAGTATATTTTGAGAACTGATTTTTTGAAAGATGGCGGTGTAATTACAACTTTAAACGGAACTGGGCAACAGTGGGATTCGCCAAATGGTTGGGCTCCTTTGCAATACATGACGTATAAAGGTTTGGTTAATTACGGATTTTTGGATTTGGCTAACGAAATCAAAAATCGTTGGATGAATACAAACGAAAAAGTATATCAGCAAACGGGAAAAATGACTGAGAAATACAATGTAAAAACGCCAGACACTTTAGCAGGTGGGGGAGAATACCCTAATCAAGATGGTTTTGGTTGGACGAATGGTGTGTATTTGAAGTTTTTGAGAGGTTGATAATAGATATTTTATCGTAAAAGATAATTATTGAAAGTCTCTGATTGTTAGATGTGAATGTCTAACAATCAGAGACTTTTGTTTTGTACAAATATTTTCAAACTCGTTTGCAACATTCTTGCTTTTAATTCGTCTTTTACAAAAACCTCAAATGTAAAAAGATGTTAAAGAATGTTAAAGATATTTGTTTAACTAAATTAATAGTTATATTTGCATCGTTCTAAAAATCAACCTCAAACAATTTAATTATGACCATGATTTTACACCCAAGTAACTCATACCACAACGCATAACTAAAATCTTATCGGGGGATTCTTTCCATTATTTTAAACTCTTTTTATCTTAAAACGTAATCTACTACCATGCGTAAAATTTCCGTAGTCTTATTTATTTGCTTGTTTTATGCCTTTTCAATGATGGCACAAAACCCTGTCAGAATTAGCATCAAAGGGATAGTCCAAGATACTTCATCAGGCGTATTAGGTGGTGCAACCGTTATGCTTCTCCAGCCGAAAGATTCCGCTTTGGTGAATTTTTCAAGAGCAAATGACAAAGGTTCGTTCGAGTTTCGGAACGTCAAAAATGCCAATTATATTCTTAAAATCTCGTATGTGGGTTACATTCCGCATCAACAATTAGTGAGTCCATCTGCTAATGAAGTCCTTGATTTAGGAAATATTGGCATTAAACCCATTACCAAAGAATTATTGGAAGTTGTTGTAAAAACAGCCAGAGCTCCACTAACCATCAAAGGCGATACCATTGAGTATGATGCACGAGCTTTTAAAGTTCCGCAAGGTTCATCTGTGGAAGATTTGCTTCGTCGTTTACCCGGAATGGAAGTTGATGCACAAGGAAATATCAAAGCACAAGGAAAGGACATCAAAAAGGTGTTAGTTGATGGAAAAACTTTCTTTGGTGATGACCCCAAAGCCGCAACCAAAAACTTAGGTGCTGAAACTATCTCTAAAGTTCAGGTTTTCAACGACAAATCTGAACAAGCAAAATTGACAGGTGTTGATGATGGCAAGAAAGAAAAAGCCATTAATCTTGAATTAAAAGACGAATTCAAAAAGGGTTCTTTTGGCAAAATTACGGGAGCAGTTGGGTCAAGTTCACGCATGGCTTTGCGTGGAAATTATAACCGTTTCAATAAAAAAGAACAGTTTTCAATTTTAGGATACGGCAACAATATCAACGAAACGGGCGTAAACTGGAGTGATTACGGTGAATTTAAAGGAAATAATAGCTTTAATAATAACGATAACGGAGATTTTGGCTTTGGCGGAAACCGTTGGTGGTCGGGTGATAATGATGTTGTTACCAATAATTTTGATGGAAGAGGTTTTACCAATAACGGTGGGGGAGGAGTCAATTATAATTTTGATAACAAGAAAACCAAAGTTAGTACGAGTTATTTCTATAACCAAACTCGCTTGATGCTCGACCAATATCAGACTAAAAAGACCTTTTTACAGGATAATTCCTTTACGACAACCGATACAACTAATCAGAATAACTTTAGAGGAAATCACAGTATCGGAAGCCGTTTTGAACAAATGGTTGACTCCAATAATACGGTTATTGCTAAAGTAAATTTGAGATTTAGTACCAATAATATTTCAACCTTACAGTACCAAAGAAATTTATCTGAAACCAATGTTTTACGTACTTCTTCGGATATTAAGAATGGCTCGGATGTATCATCTTTTAACTTGACGAGTAATGTTATTTACCGTCATAAATTCAAGAAAAAAGGACGCACTTTTGCTTTGAGTGGAGGATATAATGTCAATAATTCTGATGGAACAGAAAACCTAAGTTCAACCAGTACATTCTTAAATGCAGGAACGATTTCACAACAAGTTCGAGCTTTGGGGCAGTTGAATAATAATGCTAATCGCCAAAATTTATTGAAAGGAAGTGCTTTGTATTTAGAGCCACTTTCAAAAAGAATGTATTGGGAAAGTTTCTATAATGTAAGTACCGATAACCGAGAAGTGGGTCGTGATGCCTTCAATTCTAAATTGGAAAATCAGCGAATGGACAGTTTGAGTACCTATTATAAGAACAATATTACTTATAATCGTCTCGGAACAAGTATGCGTTATTCTCATGCAGGGGTGAATGTTACGGTTGGTTTGGCTGCTTTGCGTTTTGACCTTGACGGAAAATTATTTCCACGAAAAGACGCTCAAGTTGCCAGCAGCATTTCAAAAAATTATAATGCCGTAACTCCATATATTGGTGCTGATATTGAGTTGAAAAGTAACACGTACCTAAGTTTCAATTACAACTTGAATATTGAAGCTCCACAAATTGCCGATTTACAACCTGTTATCAATAATAATAATCCGTTTTTCCTTTCAACGGGAAATCCAGATTTGAATCCAGAAAAAAGTCATAGCATTAGTTCATACTTCTACAAGTTTGACCCTGCTACGTTTATGAATATCAATTTTTGGGTAGATTATAATTACTTTTTGAGTCAAGTCGTTTATAATCAAACCGTTGACCCAACTACTTTTATAACTCGTACTCGTCCAGAAAACTTATCGGGTGGAGAAAGATTCAATACTGGTGTTTATGCAGGTTTCCCAATTGTGAAAACTAAATTGACTGTGAATTTTAACTCAAATATTAACTTGTCAACAAATCCAACTTTTATTAATGGGGTTTTAAATCAAAACGACACGCAAGGCTATACTTTCAGACTTGGTTTCAGTCTCACGCCAAGCGATAAATTAATCGTTTCGGCAAATGGTAAATTAGGGTTTAGTACCATCAAATATACCATTAGCGAAGCCCAAAATCAGAACATTAAAAATAATAGTTTAGATGCTTCTGTGAAGTGGAATTTTGCCAAGAAAACATTCTTAGAAACCAATTTAGACTATACCAATTATCGTAACGACCGTTTTAATTTTAATCAAGATATTCCAATCTTAAACTGTTCGGTTCGTCGTTTGTTCTTGAAAGAAAATAAATTAGAAGTGCGTTTGGCTGCTTTTGACATATTCAATAAACGTCAAAGCATTATTCAAAGAGGTTTCCAAAATACCGTAACCAACCAAACCGCCTTGACTTTAGCTCGTTATTTTATGTTGAGTTTAACTTACAACATGAAAGGTCACGTAGATAAATTGAAGAAAAATCAAGGTTGGATGTAGTTTTAAAATATTTCAAAACTGTCATTGCGAGGCACGAAGCAATCTGTTTGATTTGGATAATTATGTTTAAATATCAACGACTAAATTATTAATAGTTTTGATTTTAAAAATATCCGAAAAATGCTCCACCATTCTAACAGATTGGTTTTACGAAACTCCGATTCGATTCACTCGCAATGACAGCTTATTAACAATCATAAATCATGAAAAAAGTAATCATCATTATAGCCATATTTTTAGTATCCATTGCAACTCATGCCCAACAAGAGGGCATTGTAAGTTATACTCGAACAACCTATTGGACTAAACTCAACAGTACGCTTCCATATTTAAGTAAGCAAGAAAAAGAAAAGCAAGCTTATATGTTTGGCGGTCGAGACGATTGGAAGGAATATACGCTCCTTTATTTCAACGAAAAAGAAAGTCGTTACACACACTCAGAAGAAAAATCAGACGAATCAGAAGGGTATGCTTGGCGTAAAGAAGAGTACAATATCAGACGTAATTTTGAGAAAAATACCATGAACGATGCGATGGAAATGTTGGGTAAAGTTTATATAGTGGAGGATTCTTTGCCGACTCCTAACTGGAAAATCTTGAACGATATCAAAGACGTAGCAGGACATATTTGTATGAAAGCGATGATTCAAGACACCGTAAAAAAGCAGAAAATTATTGCATGGTTTGCTCAAGATATTCCCATAAATGCAGGGCCTGAAAGACTTTACGGTTTACCCGGATTAATTTTAGAATTGGATATTAATGATGGGGCAGTAATCATTGAAGCCACAAAAATTGAAAATAAGAAGCTAACTACTGAGTTTGATTTACCCAAAAAACAAAAAGGCAAGAAAATCAATGATTTAGCTTTTCAAGATATGCTTCGTAAGTTTATTCAAGAGAAAATAAAAGAAGAACGTAACCCATATTGGACGATTAGATATTAGGTTTCAACAATGGACTTGAATGAGCTAAATGATACAAATGAAAATAATGCCGTTTGTTGATTTTATAATTCTCACTCACAACCAATTTTAGTAAATAACTCGCACCAATCAACCCAGCACTTATGCCAAGAAGTGTTGGGTTATTTTTTATAGGAAGATTTTTCAGTTGATTCAAAATATCGAAAGTATAAAGCATAACGCCCGCTCCGCCCAAAGTCCCGAATCCTCGCATGGAAATAGCACTGTGACTTTTGCCTAAATACACTTTTTTGATGTCCTTAAATTTTAATTCTTGTAAATCAAAAGCGGTGTTTAAATCTTCACTCGGAGCATAAAAGAATGAACTATCTGTAAGTCTAACAATTTCAAATCGTTGCTTTTTATGCTTTTTAAAGGTTTTTAAAGAAATTTCATTTCCTTCAAAAAAGTTGATATTCTTTTTCTTCCCCGTCATTTGTAAAGAAAGACAACGCACAAACAATTCATTTTTAGGGGTAATTTGTGCGAATTGACTAAACGGATTACAGAGAAGCAAAGACAGTAAAATTAATTTCTTCATAGCGTTAAAATAAGAGTTTATATGAAAACGCATCAATGAAACGAGTATTTTTAAGAATCCTTGAATTAACGTTATTTAACAAGCTTAGTAAAATGATTGTGATATTCAACCGATTGTAAAACAAGCCTATTGAAAAGTACAGAAAGGCTATAAACCTTTGTATATTTGTATGAAAATTAGAATTGCCCAAATAAAGAAATATTTGTAAAATGGAAAGATTGCCAAATATTATTCTGTAAAATGAGCAATAAGCCAATTAAAATAACTATTTTTGAATTCTTTTATCCCAAAAAATAGTTAAAATAAGTTTTTAACAAGAAAAAATTAAATTATGTCAAGTTTGTCTTCTCAGAAAGGTGTTTTACACGGGGATGCCGTGCAAGAACTATTCGAAATCGCTAAGAAAAATCAGTTTGCTTTGCCAGCCGTAAACGTTACCGGAACGGATACTGTAAATGGTGTATTGGAAGCTGCTAAAGCGGTTAATTCTCCAGTAATTATCCAGTTCTCAAACGGTGGAGCTCAATTCTATGCAGGTAAATCTTTACCAAACGGAAACCAAGAAGCTTCTATTGCAGGAGCAATTTCTGGAGCTCACCACGTACATCAATTAGCTGAAGTATATGGCGTACAAGTAATTCTTCATACTGACCACTGTGCTAAAAAATTATTACCTTGGATTGACGGTTTGTTAGATGCAGGTGAAAAATTCTTTGCTCAAACAGGAAAGCCATTGTTCTCTTCACACATGATTGACCTTTCTGAAGAACCAATCGAAGAAAACATCGAAATCTGTAAGACGTATTTAGAAAGAATGGCTAAAATGGGCATGACTTTAGAAATCGAATTAGGTGTTACAGGTGGAGAAGAAGACGGCGTTGATAACTCAGACGTAGATTCATCTAAATTATATACTCAGCCTTCTGAAGTTGCTTATGCTTATGAAGAATTGAGCAAAATTTCTCACCGTTTCACCATTGCTGCGGCTTTCGGAAACGTACACGGGGTTTATAAACCGGGTAACGTGAAATTGTCTCCAGTTATCTTACACAACTCTCAAGAGTTTATCAAAGAAAAATATTCATTGACTGCTGAGAAACCAATCAACTTCGTATTCCACGGAGGTTCTGGTTCTTCTCGTGAAGAAATCCGTGAGGCTCTTTCTTATGGTGCAATCAAAATGAATATTGATACAGACTTACAATGGGCGTTCTGGGAAGGTATCTTGAATTTCTACAAAGAGAAAGAAGGATATTTACAAGGACAAATCGGTAACCCAACGGGTGAAGATTCTCCAAACAAGAAATTCTACGACCCACGTGTATGGTTACGTAAAGGTGAAGATACTTTCGTTAGTCGTTTGAAATTAGCTTTTGAAGATTTGAATGCAGCTAATGCAAATCAATATTTGTAATAAGAGTAATCTTATCTACATTCAAAAAAGCGTCTCTATTAATTTAGAGACGCTTTTTTGTTTACTCAGCTTTCTCAAAAGCAAAAGAAGGGTCTTTACCTTTGAGGACATCCTGAGAAATTTTATCAGCTTCTTGAGAATCTCTAAAGTTTTCTTTTGTGGAATAATGACGACGAAAAGCATAAACCGCAGTAGCTGCTTGTTCAAAATTTTTGACATTATATGCCGTAGTTGCCCAAACTTGATATGTATTTGGGAGTGTATTGATATTTCCTAAAAAACGTTTCGTGCAGAGTTCTAAAAAAGTATTCAAATCGCCAGTTTTAGCAAAAAAATTTTGAATTTCTATGATAAATTTATTGAGAGTTTTATCAGATAATTGATTCACTAACTTTTCTCTATCCTTTACTTCGCCAGACATTGTTATCAAAATAATTTGATAGACTTTGGGTTCTTCATTTTGTTTTTCTAATAAATAAGTGTTTTCTAATAATGTATTTGCTTTGTTGAATTCTCTGTTTTTAGCATAAAGCATAGCTAATTGAACTAAATTACTTTGGCGTTTAGGAGCAAGTTTTTGCACTTTTTCTAAGGTTTTAATTGCTCCCAAATTATCTCCTTGTGCTTCCAAAAGATTACCATAAAGGATTTGCAAACGAGCATAGTCAGGATATTGTTCAATTTCTGATAACATCATGTTTTTAGCAACTTCAAAATAGTGTTTTTTCGTATTTTCTGGAATGGGGTTCGTTGCAATGTCTTTTGCCATATTGGCTAATTGTTCTGCAATTTCTTGTCTGCCAATAATTGCTTTGGGATAAGCCTTTGCATAAATATCAATTACCTCCTCCAATGACTCTGCACTATAAGCCTGCACAATAGATTTATTGGTTTGATAGGCTTGCTGACAAGTAATTTTGATAACGAAGAACATCATCACAAGAATAGAAAAAGAGCTTAAAAGAAAAGCTTTATTATTTACTTTGAATGCTGTTTGAGTAACATTTGGAGAAGTACGATTTTCAATAAAAGCCATTACAGTCATAAAAGCCATGAGACTCAGAAGATTGTCAAACAACGATAAGTTTCCTACGAAATAAGCAAGTAAAAATCCAGAGATGATAATTTTTGTACTGATACTAAATGAGTTGTTTTTTCTCCATAACTGATATAAAACTGCCCCCCAAATGCTCAAATAAGCAATGAACCCAATTATTCCCCCAATAATTAACCATTCCAAAATGACATTGTGTACACGGTCATACCAAGTGGCGTCTTGGTATAATTTAGGATTAAAAAACTGTGCGTATGTATAATGATAGGTTTCTTGTCCCCAACCTAATAATGGTTTTGCTTTAATCCCTTCAATGGCTACTTTATAATTTTCCAATCTTGATTGTAAGGTATTTGTCCCATCATTATCTACAATACGAGTTATACGGTTGAGAGCTGAATTTTGTTGAATGAAAGGAGTTTTTCTAAAATAAAATAATGCCGATATACCAATGATGAGCGTTAGCAAAATACTGCCACTGATGAGTTTAATTTTCTGTTGTTTCGTGTTCCAAAGTGTTAAAATTAACATAAGCAATATCCCTAAAATTAAACCAATTAAAGAGCCACGTGTGGAGGTTTTTAATAAGCAAAGTGCATAAGTAAATAGGAAAACGGTAGCTATAATTAAGTAAAGAACGGTAAGTTTGGGCTGTGTTTTTTTAGCTGGTAAAATCCACTCATTGATGAGAATTGCTACTATAAAAAATCCTGATATTAAATAGAATGCTAATTGATTGGCATTGCCAACAGTTGCCACAACACGCCCAAAATTGTTTAGCATTTCTTCATGATTATAACTTTGAATAATCCCTTTAACAGAAACAATAAACACTATTGCCGATAGAAATATACCGAAAATTACCCAACGTTTAGGCGTGTTTACGATGGTAGAAATTATGAAAAAATAAGCGATTACACTAAAATAAAGAATGAAACCTGCCATTCTTTCAAAATTTGAAAAGATGCTTAAATAAGTGTTTACCCCGCAAATATCCACGAACAATAAAATGCCTAAAAAGCCTAAAAGTACGATTGTCATTGGGCTTTTTTGTGGTCGAAAAGAAGAATTTTTAAGTATAAGAATACTCCATAAACTCAAGGCTATTGTTATGAGCAGACGAAAATATAAACCCTTTTCGCTGTCGTAAGGGAAAAATAACTTCTTCTGAAATACCAGAGGAGTAAAAGTTATAAATAATAAAATGGCAAAAATGATTCGGCTTATAATTAGTGAAAACTTCATGGTTTGACAGTTGTAGTGACTTGAAAGTCCTATTTCAGATTAATACGTTTTGCGTTCAAATACATTTTTAGTCCCCAATATTGGGGATTTTTTGTTTTATGGGTTTCGCTGAAATTTGTTCAGCGAAAATCGTAATGATACTTAAAAAAATGGAGTTGTGGAACTTCTAAATTATACTTGAAGAGGGGTAATATAGATAATTAAAATGGGAAAGCATTGTAAAACTTATTTTACGGTAAAGAATAAAAAATAATCACCGAAAAATAAATTATTTAAAGCAAGTGTTTGATAATCAATTAGTTTGATGCTTTTAATTGGTTTCTGGACAACTCTTTTTTTTGAGTGTAGAAATTTGTTTAGGACTGATTTCTTATGTCTGAAGTCAATTTGTCATTATTAACTAATTCATATATGAAAAATAACTTTACTCTACTCACTTTTAAGGAAAATAAAAGAGGAGTTTTACTAATGTTTTTGCTTGTTTTACTCGCTTTTTTAGAAACATGGGCAATTGATAAAAATGTCACTAAAAAAGAGGAAGAAAATAGAAGACTTTTGCCACCACCAACACCGACTGTAACGGTTACGCCACCTTCAGGAGCAAACTGTTATTCTGTACTTACAGCCAGTGGATGTAATGCAGGAAATTCTGTTTATTGGTATAGAGATAATGGAGCGTATTACTATAATTTTGGAGCGACAATAAATGTAAGCCAATTAGCTCCTGTTTTTTTAAGTGCTAAGTGTTATGATAGTAGTACAGGTACTTTTGGAACTGCGAGTACCGAGTATAAAATTGTACCTGCGAATTACACCGAGATTACGCCTAACTCTACGCAAGTGTTGTGTACGGCTTCTTCGACTGTATTATTTAATGCGAGTTCGGCAACGTCTGGGCTAAGTTATCAATGGAAGAATTATGGAAGTAACATTGCATCAGCAACAAATGCAAGTTATACCGCTACTGCGTCAGGAAATTATTCTGTGCAAGTTTCTTCAGCTTCTTGTACTTATAATAGCGGTTCTGTTCAGGTGACAAATGCTTTAACTCCTGTAATAAGTAATTCATTCGGAGGGTCTTGTGGAAGTAAAACGCTTAATCTTAACGTTTATAATGTAAGTGGAGGGACATTTCAATGGAAATTGAACAATACCAATATTAGTGGAGCAAATTCTTCTTCGTATTCAGTTGCTGCAACTACTTTTGGCACCTATACCGTTGAATATACTTTTAATGGATGCACAACAACTTCTTTACCATTTGTTTATGCTCAACCCACACTAACGCTTACGCCTGCCGTTTCTCCTGCTTGTGATGCTATGTTGACGGCATCGGGTTTGAATTGTTCTGGTTTTTACGTGTATAAATATAACCCCACAACCACAACTTGGGATTATGCAAGTTATAGTTCAAATCCATACACATTTCCCGTTGGTACAACGCCAAGCGACTATCGTGTAAGTTGTGAGAGTTCATATTGTGCAGATGTTGCCAGTAATACTGTTACGGCTATTCCAACAAATTATACTACCATTACACCTGTAAATCCTACTGTATGTGGTTCTTCAACTTTGCTGACTGCTAATTCAGCTTTTACAGGATTGAGTTACCAATGGAAGCTAAATAATAGTGATATTTCTGGAGCCAATAGCTCTACTTATACTGCCACGGCATCTGGCGATTATACCGTAACGACAACAAGCGGAGCGTGTAGCTTTACAAGTGGTATTTCTTCGGTAAATCTCATTTCACCACCAAGTCCACCTACGTCAATTACATCAAATCCATCAACCGCAGTGAATCCAAATACTTCTGTATCATTAACGGCAAGTGCTTGTGGTAGCGGAGAAACTTTTAAGTGGGAAGATAACTCGACACTCAATCCAAGAACGGTAACGTCAAGTTCAACAACAACTTATTCTGTAAAATGTGTACAAGGTAGTTGTGAATCTACCACAAGTACAAGTACAACGGTGAATGTATTACCAACAATTACGGTAACTTCACCAACTCCGACTAATATTTGCTCTAATAACGGAACCTCAATTCCTGTAACCTTTACTACTACGGGGTCTTTTACAGGGAATTTTACGGTTATGTTGATTAAAACAACTTCTCAGTGTAATCAGCCTCAAACTTCTACCATTGTGTCTGCAACAACTGCAACAAGTCCTGTATCGTTAGTATTACCAACAGATATTGCTCCGACATCCAGCGTAAGTTGTAATGTTATTGCTTATAAAATTGAAATAACAAATACTTCAAATCTTGGAGCAATTACTTCAAACTCATATACGGTAACCGTCAATCCACGACCAATTATAACGGTTTCTTTATCGGGTACGTGTGGGAGTCAAACGGCTACATTTTCAACACAAACTTTGCCATCGGGAACATTTCAATGGAAAAAAGACGGGGTAAATGTTGGCACTTCAAATACAGGGACATCATCTACTTATAATACTGCCATAGCAGGAAATTATACCGTTGATTATACCGATAACCTTTGTACAACCACTTCGGCGGCTTCATCATTTGTACAAAATAATGCTCCAACTATTGCATTGACTCCTGCGGTTTCTCCAAGTTGTAACTCAACTCTAACTGCAACAGGCTGTACAGGAAGCGTTAATTGGTATAAAAATACTGTTGGAACTACATGGGTTTATCAAGGAAGCGGAAATTCTCATACTTTCCAAGTTTCTACCAACCCCTCAGATTATAGAGCTACTTGTTATTTGAATAGTTGTGAAAGTGTACTAAGTAATGTTGTAAAAGCAACCCCAAATAATTTTACAGAAATTACTCCATCTTCTGCTTCAATTTGTAGTGTGGGAGGTTCTATTTTATTGAATGCAAGCTCTGCTTCGTCAGGACTTAGTTATCAATGGCGATTGTCTAATTCAAATATTTCTGGAGCAAACTCATCAACTTACACCGCAACAACCAGCGGAACATATTCGGTTGTGGTAACGAATGGCTCTTGTAGTTTTACAAGTGGAACAGTTCAGGTTTCATCTGTTACAGCTCCTACAATAAATATTAGTTCTTCTGTAAATAGTCCAGCCACAATTATCAATGGACAAAGCCTGACTTTAACAGCAAATGGTTGTTCTGGAGGAACAATCGCTTGGTCAACAGGTAGCACAACTTCCAGCATTACGGTTACTCCATCAAGCACGACCAATTATACTTTTACCTGTACCAAAACGCCATGTGTCGTCACGAGTAGTGCTTTTGTGGTAAATGTTAATCCCCTTTTACCACCAGAAATTACGTCTTCTGCCGAGAGTACCTGTTCGGGAACAAGCGTAACATTAACAGGCACGTGTCAGAGTGGTAGTACAATTTCTTGGAATACAACGCCTGTACAGACAACTTCTGTAATTACTGTAAGCCCTTCTGTAACAACCAATTATGTAGCCACTTGTACCGCAGGAAGCGTCACAAGTAACAATAATATCACAATTTCGGTATTTGATGGCGTAATCACGAGTTTGGCATCAGGTGACTGGACAACTCCCGCTACGTGGTCTTGTAACTGTATTCCAGCATCTTGTAATGACGTAATTGTTGATTCGGGACACACAGTGATTATTCCTCAAAATTTGACGGGCAAACTCCAAAATCTAACCGTAAGAGGAAGTATAGATATTAAAAATTTAAGTACGATGAAAATGAAGTAGCATAAGTGTCAAGAATAGATTTTTGATACAAGCTAATTGAAAATCTATTCTTTATAAAATGAAGCGTTTTATCTCAAAATATAATCCTATGAAGAAGGCCACACCCCATTTCTGCGAAATAACTAACGACAAATTGTTTCTGATAAGAAGTCGAAAAAGAATTTCTTTGAAAGAGATTGTTATGCTTCGAGGCGAAATAAATTATACTTCAATACATCTTTTAAGTGGAAAAGTATTAATTGTGCCTCGAACCATAAAAATCTTTGAAAACCTCCTGAGCAGTTATGCTTTTATTCGTACCCATAGAGCTTATTTAGTGAACGAATATCACTTGCAAGAATTTGACTTGCATAAAAACTGTGTTAAACTCACAAACAACATGACAGCCTTAATTTCAAGAAGGCGAAAAGAAGCTTTTGAACATTTTCTGGACTAAATCAAATTTTCCTGTTGAATTGATTTCAATTTCTAAGAAATAATCCATACCTTTGCAGTCCCAAACAAAAATGATTATGTGGCTGGGCAATCTTGATGTAACTAATTTATTGTTAATCAGACCTTTAAGGCTACCGCTGGTAATTTTTTCGGAAAATAAATCAAAATTTTCAACAGTCAAAAAAACAAAAAATGAACGATTTAATTAAGTTCGTAGAGGCTGAAAATGCTGCACGCCGTGCAGAATTGCCCGAGTTTTCAGCAGGTGATACAATCAACGTACACGTAAAAATCCGTGAAGGTGCTAAAGAGCGTATTCAGGTTTTCCAAGGAACAGTAATCCAACGTCGTAACGCAGGTGCAGGTGAGTCATTCACAGTACGTAAAATCTCTAACGGTGTAGGTGTAGAAAGAATTTTCCCATTACTTTCTCCAAACATCGACAAAATCGAAGTATTGCGTAGAGGTAAAGTTCGTCGTGCAAGATTATTTTATCTTCGTGGCAAACAAGGTAGAGCTGCTAAGGTTAAAGAAATGGCTAAGAAAAAGAAATAGTCTTTTGTCTTTCAATCAATATAAAAAGAGTCGTTCCACAAGAACGGCTCTTTTATTTTGTCTTGATTTTAAGAACAAAAAAAGAGGCAGAATATCCGCCTCTTTTTTCTTTCTAAACCAAAAAATATAATTTATTCTATCCCTAAAATACGTAAGCATTTTTCTCAATTGAAGCCTCAGCGATGCGTCTGCGAGCATCTTTTAAGTTCATCGGTTCAATTTTTGTAAAGCGTTTCAAGCCCATTAGCATTACTCTCAATTCATCACCTTCTGCAAAACTTGTAATGGCTGATTTTCCTGCATTATTTACTTTTTCAACGGCAGTATGTAAGTAAATCATTGCGGCATCACGTTGTAATGCAGAAGCAGCCTCACCTTTCATGCCAATTAATTTTTCAACTCTTAATAAAGTTGATTCTGCGATATAAAGCTCAATAAGCATATCCGCCAAATCCATGATAATTTCTTGTTCTTGCTCAAACTTCATCATAAA
The DNA here is from genome assembly GCF_003148625.1 of Arcicella aurantiaca. GTDB lineage: Bacteria > Bacteroidota > Bacteroidia > Cytophagales > Spirosomataceae > Arcicella > Arcicella aurantiaca. The sequence continues at coordinate 121,200 of NZ_QGGO01000012.1, forward strand.
TTTCTGTAAAGCAGCCCCTGCAATCATTAGCGTTGCTTTTTTCAAATTCTTGATAACTTTTTTCTCAGCGATAAACAAACCTTCTTCTTCCTCAGCTCCAAAGTCAGGAATAGACATAATCTCTTGTCCAACCGCCATAGCAGCAGGCATTAAATTCAATTCTCCTTTCATGGCACGTTTTACAATTGTACCAACTGAAAGCAAACGATTGATTTCGTTTGTTCCTTCAAAAATTCTATTAATACGTGAATCACGATAAGCTCTATCCATTGGAGCTTCTGCGGAGAAGCCCATTCCGCCGTAAATTTGTACGCCTTCATCTACCACATAATCCAACACTTCTGAACCATGAACTTTTAACATCGCACATTCAATAGCAAATTGCTCAACACCTTTCAATTTCGCCTGTCCAGCATCCATACCACCTGCCAATAAATCTTCAATGGCATCATCAATATTTTGTCCTGCACGGTAACAAGCTGATTCTGAGGCAAATACTTTAACTGTCATTTCAGCAATTTTATGCTTAATAGCTCCAAAATGACTGATTGAAGTTCCGAATTGCTTACGTTCGTTGGCATAATTAACAGCGGTAGAAATGACTCCTTTTGATGCACCAATTACTGCCGAAGCCAATTTGATACGACCAATATTCAAGATATTTACCGCAATTTTGAAACCACCTTCACGGGTAAATAATTGATTTTCAACAGGAACTTTGCAATCATTAAAGAAAACCTGACGAGTTGATGAGCCTTTGATACCCATTTTACGCTCTTCTTCGTTCATTGTGATTCCTCCGAAGTCTTTTTCTACAATAAAGGCAGTTAAAGATTTATCAGAATCGATTTTAGCAAATACAATGAACAAATCGGCAAAACCACCGTTGGTAATCCACATTTTTTGTCCGTTGATGATAAAATGTTTTCCATCTTCTGATAAAACGGCTTTGGTTTTTCCAGAGTTGGCATCTGAACCCGAATCTGGTTCAGTTAAGCAATAAGCCGCTTTCCATTCACCAGAAGCTAATTTTGGTAAATATTTAGCCTTTTGTTCTTCATTTCCGTAATATAAAATCGGCAACGTTCCAATACCCGTGTGTGCCGAAAGTGCCACCGAGAACGAATGTCCACCTCCACAAGCTTCTGCCACTAACATTGAGGTATTGAAGTTCATTCCAAAGCCACCATATTCTTCTGGAATAGCCGTACCTAAAAGACCTAACTCACCTGCTTTATCCATCAATTCCACCATCAAATCTGTATTTTTGGCATAATCAACTTCATCTAAACGAGGGTGAACTTCTGTACGAAGAAAGTCAATACAAGTTTGAGCAATCATTTGTTGCTCTTCGGTAAATTCTTCTGGAATAAAAATCTGAGAAGCGTCAATATCTTTGATTAAAAACTCGCCTCCTTTGATAGATGCTTTGTTAGCTGTGAGTGTCATATTCTTTGGATGTTATTGTACTGGATATTTAATATTTTTAAAATTGTTATGCTTGCATACTAATTTTATGTAAAGATACTGAATAAAAAAAATGTTATGCAAGCATAATATTTAAAATATTTTCAAAAATTATAAACTCAAATTATTTCTTCATCAATGTTGGTATCTACTAAACTTTCTGCACGATAATTTGCGGTATCATTATTGACTACTTCATTGATTTTTTTCATTACTTCAAAGAATGTATTAAGATTTTCTTCGCCAATTTTTTCATAAACGGCATTGTTGAAAAGAATCACGCCTTCACGAGCAAGGTCACGTTTGCGTTTACCTTCTTCTGTTAAATATACTTTTACCACACGACGGTCGTCTTCATCGGTTTCTCTACGAATCCATTTTTTGTCTTCCAAAGATTTCAACATACGAGTCAAACTTCTTGCTTCTAAGCCTAAGGCAGGGGCAATTTTTGTTGCGGGAGTACCTTTACGGTCTATATTTAATAGAACATACCCAATCGCCATTGTCATGTCAAATGGAGCGGCGTATAGGTTATACATTCTGCTGATTGCGTGCCAGCCAGATTTAATATGATAATCTACGGTTTTCTCTGCTTTCATGGGTTTTCAGAATTTAAAAATATTTCTATTAATTTAGTGGTCAATTATTATGCAGTGCATAACATCGTAAAGTTGTAAATAAAAGTAATATTATGCAAGCATACTATTAAATATTCATTAATTTATTATTTATGCTTGGAAAAATAAAAATGGTCAGGCTGATAGATTGTAGTTTCCTGAATCTATTAGTCTGACCATGAAAGAGTTGTTAATTAAAGCCTAAAACATTTTTTCTGTTCTTCTAAATTGAACTTTGAAACGTTTTTCATCTTTAATATCTCTTATTTTAACGATATATTCACCTGGAGATAGGGGGTAAGTTGGCAATAAAATAACTTCACTTTTACTTTTTTGTACAGCGTCACAAGGTACTCCCATGCCCGTAATGGTACTCAATAAAACATCTGATTCCTTAACATTGTCCATTTTTACACGTATCATTTCTCCTTCTTCTGATGTGTGTAAGGTTACGCCAAATGCTTCTCCATTCATTGCATTTGCTTGCACCGCCATTGGCGTATAAACGTGCATATTTCTATCAGCATCAAATTCAATGATTCGATAATGATTGACAAAACCGCCCGATGGGTTTTCGTCAGTGAAAGTGTGTACTAATTCATTGGCGATGGGTTTTATTTCGGCAACGTCATAAAATTTTTCTAAATCCTTACTTCTTTGAATAATAAACTTGCGACTATTATGTCCTTGCGGAGTTGTCCAAGTTAATTGAATGTTTTGTTCTGTGGCTACAGTTGTTAATCCAATTGCCAAATTGGAGGTGGTTTGTACTTTCCCTTTCAGAGTTGTTTTGGGTGATGAATTATCACTTGTTTCTTTTTCTGGACCTTTTTTGTTGGTAAAAGAATCCAAGAACTCAAGCTCTGATTTAGCGACGGCTAAGTTCAGGGAAGTTAAAATGCCTTTGGGTTGTTTGGGTAGCGATACAAATGCCATACCCACCAACGACGAACAGGCTACGCCTACGCTTAGGATGCGTTTGTGAAGATTTTTCATGGGAAATCTAATGGTTGTTTAAAAATACTTCGGGCGGAAGAGCGGAGATGTGCGTACTTGAAGTTGTGCAAATATCATTCCAAATAGTGGACAACAGTTTGCTTATGAACGTAATAGGTATAAAATAGCCGAAGTGGTCATTGGGTAGTAGAAGGCAATAAAAAAGCTTCCAATTAATTGACGAAAGTCTTTAATTGGAAGCTTTTTTGAAATGAATAATATCGTTATTTAATTTTATTCCCTTTCATCTTACGAACTTTGATTTTCAAATTGTTCAAAACACTTTTTGAAAGCATAATTCGTACTCTTGGTTTTTTATAAATGACCAAATATTTATTTCCTTCGTAATCTAATCTTGAAAAAGCTGGACTTCCCTGAGAGTCAACAAGTTGGTAGAAGAATTCACCTTTTTCTCCTGCAACAGGTCCAAAATGTAGGGCATTATCCTCTTTACTTTTTTCAAATGATAATAGTAAATCTCCAGCACTTTCTTTTTGGAGTAAACCTGGTGTTCCTTTTTCTAAAGAAATACGATTGATGTATCGTCCATTCTTAAAAATTACTTTCCCTGATTTAATATTGGCATCAGATGAAGGTACTTCCCGTTCTAAATAAAGAGGATTATCATTATAAAATTGAATTCGAGTTAAGTCGAGTTCATTTTCTTGGAGCTGGTGCATTAACGAACCTGTTAAATACACATTTTTTTGACAGCTTGCCAGTGATAGAACACTGAGAATGAGCAAGATTTTTTTCATTATTTTCAAGTAAGGATTTCAGACAGTTACGGTATAGCTTTGATTTTATACAATAACCGTTTACTGGGTTTGGTTACTATTGACCGCAATTTGTATCCATTTAATTATAAAAATACTCAAAAGTTCGTTCAAAATCCAAATTTTTGGTTTTTAATCGAGTATTAGGTCAATGATTATTAAAGATTAAAGTCTTTAATAATTATCGAGTATTTATCAGACTTGTTGAAAATCAATACATTATGGCTCTTTTGACGTTTGATTGATTGTCGTATAGTGATAATTGCCAAAGACTATGCCACTTTTTGATTTATCAGATTATCAAATTTAATAACATGGCAGATATTGACTTCTTTAAATAGTAAATATTATAGATAAAACTATTATAAAAATAATTTCAAAAAATTTTGAAAGTTCAATACTAATCCATATTTTTGTTACATAAAGCAATCGCCACACAATAAAATTAATTAAATTTCAATCTATGACGCTTGATGAAGCAAAGCAACATTTAATCCAAGCATGGGGAACTTTGGGTTCGAGTTGGGGAGTAAGCCGAACAATGGCACAAGTACACGCACTATTGTTAGTGTCATCAGTACCCATGACGACCGAAGACATAATGGAAGCCTTGCAGATTTCAAGAGGGAACGTCAATATGAATGTTCGAGATTTGATTGATTGGGGAATAGTACGGAAAGTATTAAAACCGGGTGAGCGAAAAGAATTTTTTGAGGCAGAAAAAGATGTTTGGAAAATTGGAATGCAAGTAGCTAAAGAACGTAAAAAACGTGAATTAGAGCCAATTCTGAGAGCATTAGAACAAGTGTCCACCATTGAAGCAGACATTACAGACCCTGATGTTAAACAGTTTGCTGAGACAGTAGAAAATTTGAAAAAGTTTGCTTCCAACACCGATAAAACTTTAGAATCAATCATCAAAGCTGATGAAAATTGGTTTTGGGGAAGTTTTTTTAAGTTATTCAAATAAGAATGGTCATTCCTTAAAATGGAATAAATATATATCAAACCACTATCATTAAATTAATCCTTACTTTGTGACGTATCAAATAAAAGACCCATTTTGGGTCTTTTATTTATTTTATGATGTTTCAAAAATTATTGAAAATAAAAGATGCTTTATCTCTAAGCGTATGATTATGATTTAAGTTTTTCCTTCATAATTTCGCTGATTTTCAATAAATGTTGAAAGTTAAAAGGAGCATTTGTAAGGCATTTTCAACATAAAATGTTTGTTTCTTTTTATAAAACATGTAATCATTCAAATTTGAGTAATATTTATAAGTTTTTTTAAATCATTGATAATCAGGCTTATGTCAGTGTGAAATCCTAAAGCCTAAATTTTAAGCCCTGCTTAATTGAAAATTCTTTACGTCAAACAGTCATGAAATTTGAAGAAGAAATAGGCTTTTTACGTTCAAATTTTGAAAAAGGACAGATTATATTACATTTAATAAAAAATCCAGTTATAAATATATTCAGATTGCAAAATATGGTTTGGAATTTGTTATATTAGCGGTGAAATACCTTAAAACAGACACATTTTATTGAATTACCGTCAATTTCAATTTATTTTGTAATAGTTCTGTGTTAAATCAGTTAAAGTAGGTAGTTATAAGATACAATCCCTGATTTTTCATAGGTGTTGAATCACATTAGTAAACAATGTTTGAAAATTAAGTTACACAGATATGGCAAATAGAAAACCCTATTCTCCCCGAGCTGGTAACCGCCACTATCAAGACTTGTCCCCTGTAAAGCAAATGACTAAGAAAATTAAAACCATCTTGGTGGATGACGAAAGGTTGGCCCGCCAAGAGTTGAAGTATTTATTACAAGAATATCCTGATATTCAGATAATTGATGAAGCTGAGAACGTTGATGAGGCTTTAGAAAAAATTCATCGTCTGCAACCAGATTTAATTTTTCTCGACATTGAAATGCCAGAGAAAAATGGATTCGATTTGTTGACTGATTTGGAATATGTTCCTAAAGTAGTTTTTGTTACGGCTTATAATCAATATGCGATTCAAGCATTTGAATCGGAGGCAATGGATTATCTGTTGAAACCGATGAAGTCTGACCGTTTGGCGAGAACAATCGAAAAAGTTCGAGCTGATATTCAACAACATCGTATTACAGAAGCGGTGTCGGAGGGAAGACTTCCCCCACAAAAACGTATCTTCTTGAAAGACGGTGAAAAATGCTATTTTGTACGTTTGACAGAAATCTATATGATTGAATCTGTTGGGAATTATTGCCGTTTCCATTTTGGAACAAGTCGCCCGATGATTCACCGTTCTTTGAATAAAATCCAAGAGCGTTTAGACCCGCATATTTTTTTCCGTGCCAATCGTCAGCAAATTATAAACACTGAATATATCGCCGATATCGAATCTTATTATAAAGGTGGTATGAAAGTCGTTTTGACTAATGGTATCGAATTAGAAATTTCAACCCGAAATTCCGTTGCTTTTAAAGAAATGATGGGTATGTAAGTTTGTTAAGTATAAATACTTAGAAGGTCTTTGATGGTATCAAAGACCTTTTTTATTCTTCGTTTATAAGGGTAAAAAAACAAAATAATATTTAATATGTTTATCATCAAGATTCAGCAAACGTGTAGTTTTTCTTGTTTCCTTATCATAGGATAAGTACGTTTGTATCAAATATCTGCACAGATATTCTTAAAGGGCTTAACAGTGGCGGCTGTTTAGCCCTTTTATTTTTTCTTCAAGTTTTCGATAATTACGAAACTTAGTATCTTTGCCTTATGCGTATTCTGATTTTCCTCTATACACTTTGGGCGACCTTTTGGTTTGTATTCCTTTTCTTATTGTTGTTTCCTTTATTCTGGATTTTCCTTCAGAAAAACGAGTGGAAACCGTATGCTCATTATCTGAATAGATTGTGGGGAAAACTGTTTTTCCCGCTTATTGGTATGCCCATAAAGGTTGAGTATGAATTTGAACCTGATAAAAACAAAGCGTATGTTTTTTGTGCCAATCATTTTTCATACATGGATATTGCTTCTATGGGAATGGTCATCAAAAATTATTATGCTTTTGTGGGTAAGGCTTCTATCAAGAGCGTTCCGTTGTTTGGGTATATGTTTGCCAAATTGCATATACAAGTCGATAGAAATGATAAAAATAGCAGAGCTACTTCATTGAATCGTTCTATCAGGGCGTTACAAAGTGGACGTAGTATTATGATTTTTCCAGAGGGTGGAATTAAATCTCCTAATTTTCCACAAATGCACTTGCCCCTAAAAGATGGGGCTTTTGTGATGGCAATTCAGCAACAAGTGCCTCTTGTGCCAATTACCTTTCTGAATAACTATAAAATTATGCACGATAATCAATATGCTGTTTATCCACAGACACTGCGTGCTGTTGTTCATAAACCCATCGAAACAAAAGGAATGACACAGGCGGACGTTGATGTTTTGCGTCAGACTTTTTATGATATTGTTCAAACAAGATTAAATAAATACGAGTTGGAAAAAGTATGATGCTTTTTGCCGTTTAATAGTTTTCCTGACCAATTAGCCATAATTACTTTCTTGAATAAACAAGACCACATTATTTTGTGACATAAATTTTAAATCTAAAGAACATGAACTCACACGAAATTGATTACAAAATTATTGGCGAAGATATTCAACTTGTAGAAATTGAACTTGACCCAAATGAAACAGTTATTGCAGAAGCAGGTTCAATGTGCTATATGGAAGACGGAATTACTTTTGAAACCAAAATGGGGGATGGCTCAAATGCAGATAACTCTATTATGGGTAAAATATTTCAAGCGGGTTCTCGTTTGTTGACAGGTGAGTCTTTATTCATGACGCATTTTACCAATCGTGGTGTTGGAAAGCGTAAAGTAGCTTTTGCGGCTCCTTATCCAGGAACAATTGTACCGATTAATTTAGCATCTTTACCCGGAAATACTTTGATTGCCCAGAAAGATAGTTTCTTATGTGCAGCTTTAGGAACAAAGGTTTCAATTACTTTTAATCAAAAGATTGGTGCGGGTTTCTTTGGTGGTGAAGGCTTTATTTTAGAGAAACTTCAAGGAGACGGTCTTGCTTTTGTACACGCAGGTGGTACAATTATTGAAAAGCAATTGAATAACGAAACGCTAAGAATTGATACAGGATGTGTAGTTGCTTTTGAGCCTACTTTGAGTTACGATATTCAAAGAGCAGGAAATTTGAAATCAATGATTTTTGGTGGAGAAGGAATTTTCTTAGCAACGATGCGTGGTACAGGGCGAGTTTGGATTCAGTCGATGCCAATTTCAAAATTAATTCGTGCGGTTAGTCCATACAGTGGAAATGCCAATAAAGAAAGTGGCTCAGTTTTGGGTGGATTAGGTAATTTATTAGGAGACTAATTTTTCAGTTAACAGTTATCAGTTAATAGTTAACAGTTAACAGTTATCAGTTAACAGTTATCAGTTAACAGTTATCAGTGAATAGTTAACAGTTATCAGTGAATAGTTAACAGTTATCAGTGAATAGTTAACAGTTATCAGTGAATAGTTAACAGTTATCAGTGAATAGTTAATAGTTATCAGTTAATAGTTAATAGTTATCAGTTAATAGTTAATAGTTATCAGTGAATAGTTAACAATTAACAGTTATCAGTAAATGAAATATAGATGATGCGGAAAAAAGCAAGGCTTATAATTAATAGTGTAAAAACTCTTCAAAACAGTATTCAACCTAATGTGAATAATGTTAATAGTGTACTGTTTACTGCTTACTGTTTACTGATAACTGTTCTGTTTTCTTGTGGGAAAAAAACAGATTCGGGAGATTTTGTGCCAAAACCCAAAGGTTACAATCGAATAGAATTACCAACGGTTAAATATCAACACATGGCTGAAAGTCACCCTTTTAGTTTTGATTATTCTACCCAAGCAATCCTGAAACCTGATACTGTAAGATGGGCTGAACCACATTGGATGTATGTGTATTATCCAGCGTACAAAGCGATGATTCAGTTGACTTATAAACCGCTGAATGGAGATAAAAATAAATTAGCCAAATTGATTGATGATGCTCATAAATTGGCAGCTAAACATGGTCAGAAGGCATATTCAATTCAAGATTTAATTTTGAAAACGCCATCAGGAAAATCAGCAATGTTGATGGAATTGGAAGGCGAAGTACCAACATATTTGCAGTTTTATACAACCGATTCTACCAAACATTATTTGAGAGGAGCATTGTATTTTAATACAGCCATGAAAAGCGATTCGCTCGCTCCAGTGATTGAATATTTGAAAAAAGATGTTATCAAATTGTTGAATACTTTGGAGTGGAAAAAGTAATTAACGCAAAATATCTTTCAGAGAGTCAGAGGTTTAGTTCTTCTGACTCTTTTTATTTTTTAACCTTTTTGAGGTAAATTGAGAACTAATCTTTGATTTTAGAAATTATATAATTGTACTTCATCCAATATTATCATGAAAAAAATAATTGCTGTATTAACGCTATTTTTATTAAATAATACACTTGTAAAAGCACAAACTACTCGTTGGCGTGCTACTGTTCAAGTTGAAAATGGACAACTTCCTTTTGGTTTAGAAATTCAAAAGAAATCAAAAAATACCTTCGACGTTTATGTCTTAAATGCTGCTGAAAGGTTTAAAACTGATAAAGCAACACTTGTTGGCGATTCTCTTATTATCCCGATTTCTCTTTTTGATGCTGAATTGGTGGCAAAAATGACTGATAAAACGCTTACAGGAGTTTACCGAAAAAATAAAGGTAGAAAGTCTTTCTTCCAAGTTCCTTTTAATGCTAAACTTGGTTATCTCGACCGATTCAGAACTAACAGAATGGCAATTTTAGGAAATGTTCAAGGAAAATGGGCAACTAATTTTACCAATCCAACTACTCAAAAGGTAAGTTTTGCTGTTGGGACTTTCCAACAAAAAGGAAATGTTGTGACAGGTTCATTTTTGACAACTACGGGCGACTATCGTTATATGGACGGAAATATGGTAGGAGATAGTTTGTTTATGTCAACCTTTGATGGTTCTCATGCGTTTTTATTAAGAGCTAAGGTAGAAGGAGATAAAATCACAGGGAAATTTCAAGATGGTGTATTTGGTTATAAAATCTTTGAAGCTAAAAGAGATGCCAAAGCAGAATTGCCCGACGTCAAGAAAATTACTTATTTGAAAGAGGGTTACGATAAATTAGACTTTACTTTTCCGAATGAAAAAGGAGAGAAGATTTCGCTTTCAGACGATAGATTTAAAGGGAAAGTGGTAGTTGTACAAGTGCTTGGCTCATGGTGTCCGAACTGTATGGACGAAACCAATTATTTAGCTCCTTTCTACAAAAAGAATAAAGCTAAAGGATTTGAAGTAATTGGTTTGGCTTATGAAAAAACTTTAGATAAAGACTTTTTTGTAACGAAAATGAATCTTTTACGTTCACGTTTTGGCGTTGAATATCCATTGTTACAAGCAGGAATTAATAGTTCAGAAAGTGCATCTGAAAGTTTGCCAATGTTGAATAAAATTGTGGGTTTTCCGACCTCAATTATTATAGATAAAAACGGAAAAATTCGAGAGACTCATGCTGGTTTTTCTGGTCCCGGAACAGGGAAATATTATACTGAATGGGTAGCAGAATTTGAAAGTTTGATTAATAAATTGTTGAAAGAATAATTTTTCGGTGAACGGTACACGGTAAAAGGTAAATGGATTCTCAGTCAAATTTTACCGTTCACCGTGTGCCGTTCACCATTTACCATGTACCGAACAAACATGACAAAAGACCAAAAAATAATACTTTATTTATTAGCGTGTGTACAGTTTACCAACATTATGGATTTTATGATAATGATGCCGATGGGACCTATTATCATGAAAGAGTTTAGTCTTACCGCCAGAGAATATAGTTTTTTAGTTTCTGCCTATTCTATAAGTGCGGGAGTTTGTGGATTTATCGCTGCTTTCTTTGTAGATAAATTTGACCGTAAAAATGTGCTAACAATTGCTTACATCGGACTTTTAGTTGGAACATTAGCTTGTGCTGTTGCTCCTACATACCAAATGTTGATGGTGGCACGTATCATTGCCGGCGTTTTTGGTGGAGTATTGGGTTCGCAAGTGATAGCCATTGCAGGAGATATTACAAGTTACGAACATCGTGCTGAAGGTTTGGCTATTATTATGGCTGCATTTTCTACGGCTTCGGTTTTGGGCGTTCCGTTGGGTTTATATTTGGCATCAACCATAAGTTGGCATATTCCGTTTGTCTTTATTGTAGCGGTTGGTTCTGTGAATTTAATACTGATTTACAAATACTTACCAAATCTTACCAGTCATATAAGCACCTCTTTAACTAAACCAAGCCCATTGGCAATTTTAACTAATATTGGGAAAGATTCTAATCAAATAAAGGCTTTACTTTTATCGGTGATTGTCATTTTTGGGCATTTTTGTACAATTCCTTCTTTGAGTCCATATTTGACAATTAACGTTGGAATGTCGGTTGATAATGTATCATTAATTTATTTAATTGGAGGAGGTGTTACCATTGTAAGTGCCAGAATTGTAGGGAAATTAGCTGATAAAAAGGGGAAATACTTGGTTTTTGCTATTTGTGGAACATTATTTTTGATACCTGTTTATTTGATGACGAATCTTTATACGGGAGCAAGTTTAGTAGTTATTCTTTCTATAACGACGCTCTTCTTTTTATTTGCCAATGGCAGAACTTTAACGATGCAAGCCATTGTGTCTGGAGTGGTTGATAATGAACAACGTGGAGGTTTCACAAGTATCAGTTCTTCGATGGTACAATTAGGCTCTGGGGCGGCGTCATTTGTTGGTGGATTAATAGTTCAAAAAGCCGCTGATGGAACACTTTTACATTATGAATGGGTAGGCTACCTATCAATAACGTTTATGATTATTGGGATTATTTTAGGAAAATATGTAAAACCATACGGTTCGTAAGCAACTAACAACCTTGTAGTTGTCAGTTTTTCTACGTTCAGATAAAAGTGGATTATTATTGGGAATATAATTTTTTTATCACCATAAATTAATATTAATTTTACCATAAAATAAATTTAGTATAAAGGTTTCGTTGAAAATTTATATATTTATGTGCGAAAATTAATTAGTTCATGTCATAAGTATTGTTTACGAAATGTTTAAATTAAGTCAACTTTCACTTCCGCCAATTTGTAGAGTTGAATATGATATTCCTAACAGTTTTATTTACAATCCTTATTATTAAGCCATTCATAATGAAAATACTTTTTAAACTTACTGTGGCGGCAGTAACTTGTCTATTAGTAAGCAATATTTCTATTGCTCAGTCTCCGAAAGCCCGCACAAATAAAGAAATTTTGATGGAGACTGTTATTAATCCTGATAACCGTGTTGTGATAAAATGGGTAAGCCAAGAAGAACATCAATCTGCTCGGTTTATCGTTCAACGCAGTAAAGACAATGATACTTTTTTCGATATTAGGGAAATTGATGTCAAAAAAACGGTTAATGGAGACCAACCTCAACGTTTACAATTTGCTTTTACCGATGTAAAAATGTTGCGTAATACTGAGTATTATAGAATTATGGAGTATGATTATGATGGAGAAGTTTATGTTTACTCTACTATGGCTATAAAACCAACCAGCCCTGTTTCAATTATTAAAAGTGGAGAGTCGAGTATTGTGAGAGTGATGGTTGAAGACAGTAAAAATTTAACGGCTTTAATGAGTACAGAATCAGGTTTAGGTGTTCCTTGCGAATTTGAACTTTCTGACAATAATGACGTGATTTTAAAACCTGCTTATTCTTTAAACGGAGGAAGTTATTTAGTAAAACTTCGTTCTTCGGCAGGAGAAAAGCAGATTAAATTTTCTGTAAAAGCGGATGATTTATTATAGATTTTAGATATTCTTTCAAAAAAAAGCGAGATTTACATTTGAGTAAATCTCGCTTTTTTTGTGACTTGTTTGCTTTTAATGTAGTAAGGCAAAGATTGCTAAATACGTCAAAACACCTGCAAAATATCCAATTAAGGCAGTGAATGAGATTTTGCGGAGATACCACAAAAAGTCAATTTTCTCCATACCCATTACTGCAACACCCGCTGCTGAACCAATGATTAAAATACTTCCTCCTGTTCCTGCACAGTAAGCCATAAATTCCCAAATTTTTGAATCTGTTGGAAAGTGAACTAAATCATACATTCCCATTGAAGCCGCCACCAACGGAACATTATCAATAATTGCCGACGCTAAACCAATCACCACAACGATAATGTCTTGATTACCAATGGTATTATCCATCCATTTTGCTAAACTTGAAAGTAAATGCGTAGATTCTAATGCTCCGATAGCAACTAAAATTCCTAAGAAAAAAAGAATACTTGATGTGTCAATTTTACTCAGAGCATGAGCCACCGTAAATGGATGACGTTCTTCTTCGTCTTTACCAGAATGTAAGACTTCTGAAACTACCCAAACCACCCCAAGTCCTAACAAAATTCCCATATATGGAGGCAAATGTGTGATTGTCTTAAAAATTGGAACAAATAGGAGCGTTCCAAGTCCTGTTAAAAGCATGATAACAGAGTTTTGGGTTTTAATGACTAATTCCTGAATGTTATCTTCAGCATTTTCATCTGTTTTATTAGTCTGAACAGAGCCTTTCATCTTAAAAGTCAAGTAGATAAGTGGAATTATTAATGAAATTAAACTTGGTATTAGTAACATTTTGATAATATTGGTAGGGGTAATTTGTCCACCAATCCATAACATTGTGGTCGTAACATCACCAATTGGCGACCAAGCTCCACCAGCATTGGCAGCAATGATAACTACACCTGCAAATAATTTTCGAGTTTCTGGCTCTTTAATTAGTTTTCTCAAAACAGAAACCATGACAATTGCCGTAGTTAGGTTGTCTAAAATAGAAGACAAAAAGAAGGTAATCATAGCAATAAGCCACAATAGCGTAACTTTATTACGACTGGTGATACGGTCAGTAATGAGTTTAAATCCTTGATGAGCATCAATTAATTCCACGATGGTCATTGCACCCAAAAGAAAAAAAAGGATTTCAGAAACACTGGCTAAGTGATGCGATAATTCGCCCAAAACAATATTCGGTTCATGCTCTGAAACAATATAAACAGTCCAACACAAAACGCCTGTAAGTAAAGCTGTTGCTGTTTTGTTTATTTTAATGGGATGTTCAAAAGCAATGGCTAAGTAGCCAATGACAAAAATGAGGATTAGAAGTGTTTGCATGAAGAGTCTGTTTATTTGGATGTTGCTTTTTAATGCTCGATGTTTGGAACTTGATAGGCGAATAACGAACATCAAGTATCTAATAACGAGCATAGAAAACAAATTTAGCACTAATAAAATAATGCTTTTCCCATAAAAACCTTTTTTTTCTTTTGTATCCCATCTATCAGCCCTAACTTTGCACAATTTTTAGGGACAAGTAGTCCAAAGCTTTTTCATTAAAACAATTAAACAAAAATGAGTTTAACAGTATCGCTCGCCGACCGCATTAATGCACTGGAAGAGTCTGCAACACTCGGGATGACCAAAAAAGCCCGTGAACTTGCTGCTCAGGGACACAAAGTTATTAGCCTTTCAGTAGGTGAACCTGATTTCAAAACCCCAAAGCACATTTGCGATGCCGCTAAGAAAGCCATTGATGATGGTTTTCACGGGTATTCGCCAGTAGCTGGTTATCCTGACCTTCGCAAAGCGATTGCCGATAAGTTAAAACGTGATAATAATATTGAGTGGGGACCAGAAAATATTGTGGTTTCTACGGGTGCAAAACACTCTTTGGCAAATGTAATTTCTACTTTGGTTAATCCCGGTGAAGAAGTTATCATTTTCTCGCCATATTGGGTTTCTTATTCAGAAATGGTAAAATTAGCAGATGGTGTTTCAGTAGTTGTTGATGGTGCTTTTGATAATAACTTCAAAGTAACTCCTGAGCAATTTGAAGCGGCAATCACACCAAAAACTAAATTGGTTATGTTTGCTTCGCCAAATAACCCAACTGGTTCAGTTTATACTGAGGCTGAGTTGAGAGCGATTGGTGCTATCGTGGCAAAACATCCAAATATCTATGTAATGGCTGATGAAATCTATGAATACATCAACTTTACAGAAGAAGGACATTTCTCAATTGGGTCAATTCCAGAAATCAAAAACCAAGTAATTACAGTGAATGGTGTGGCAAAAGGACACGCTATGACTGGCTGGAGAATTGGTTTTATCGCTGCTGCCAAATGGATTGCAGATGGTGTTGAAAAATTGCAAGGACAAGTAACTTCTGGTACAAACTCTATCGCTCAAAAAGCTGCAACAGTTGCTTTCAACGGTACTTTGGAAGAAGCATACAAAATGAAAGACGCTTATAACCGTCGTCGTGGCTTGGTGGTAGGTTTGTTACGTGAAATTCCAGGATTTAAAGTAAATATGCCTGACGGAGCATTCTATGCTTTTCCAGATATTAGTGCATATTTCGGAAAATCTGACGGAACAACAACTATCAAAGATTCAGATGATTTCTCAATGTGGTTATTGGAAGGTGCTTTTGTAGCAACGGTTGCAGGTTCAAGTTTTGGAGCTCCCAACTGTATCCGTATCTCAACGGCTGCGGCAGACGAACAGTTAATTGAAGCCTGCGAGCGTATCAAAGCGGCTGTGGCTACTTTAAAATAATTGTGACACAGGAATCTTTCCTGTAAATAGAAAAAGCCTCTTCTCTGTTTGGGAAGGGGCTTTTTTGTAAATTACCATTTAGAATGGTGTGTAAAATTTAATATTTATTCTTGGATTAAAACAATATATCAAGCCTTTTTTGTGTAGTCTTATCGGCACAATCTAATAATAAACTCTTTAAACAATGCTTTTATGAAAAAAACTTTACTGCTTTTTATTTTCTTCTCTTCTCTCATTACTCATATTTTCTCCCAAAATAC
This sequence comes from Arcicella aurantiaca, assembly GCF_003148625.1. Taxonomy (GTDB): domain Bacteria; phylum Bacteroidota; class Bacteroidia; order Cytophagales; family Spirosomataceae; genus Arcicella; species Arcicella aurantiaca. The sequence goes on from NZ_QGGO01000012.1 coordinate 137,054, forward strand.
TAAAATAACCATTAGTGGTTCGGTCAAAGAATCGGGTAGTGGCGAGTTACTTCCAGGGGTTAGCGTTTATGTGCAAGGACAAAAAATGGGTACGCAAACCAATAATTATGGTTTTTATTCTCTTACCGTTAATACCAACGAAAAAATAACTTTGGTATTCAGTTTTGTTGGTTATTTACAAAATGTAAAAGAAATTACATCGCTCAAAAGTCAGACGATTAATATTGAATTGCCCCCCGAAAATCGTCAGTTAGACGAAGTGAAGGTTTTGGCAAGTAGCCCTCAACAACAAAAACTTTCTGAAACGGCTCAAATGAGTCAGGTGTCAATTCCCGTTCAACAAATCAAAGAAATTCCCGCTTTTATGGGTGAAAAGGACGTTTTGAAAGTATTACAACTAATGCCCGGAGTGCAAAAAGGCTCAGAAGGAAACGTGGGTATTTACGTGCGTGGCGGTGGTGCCGACCAAAACCTCTTGATTTTAGATGATGCTCCTGTTTATAATGCTTATCACTTATTCGGGTTTTTCTCAGTTTTCAATGGTGATGCCCTCAAAAGTGTAGAGTTGACCAAAGGCGGTTTTCCTGCACGATATGGTGGACGTTTATCTTCTGTCATTGAGATGCAAATGAAAGATGGTAACAAAGAAAAAATGCAAGTAGAAGGTGGAATTGGCTTAATTGCGAGCCGTTTGGTAGTGCAAGGACCTATTTCTAAAAATCATCGTTCGTCGTTTTTGGTTTCGGGCAGACGTACCTATGTGGATATTCCTGCGGCATTGTTTATCCCTACTCAAAATGCAGGAAGTACCTATTATTTTTATGACTTAAATGCCAAAGTCAATTATGATTTTAACAATACTAACCGTTTATTTTTGAGTGGATATTTTGGAAGAGATAAAGGCGTAATTGCGGATGTTCAGTTGAATAGAACCAATAATGCAGGTTTGAATTGGGGAAATGCAACAGGTACAATGCGTTGGAATCACATTTTCAATGAAAAACTGTTTTCTAATGTTTCCTTGATTCACAGTTCTTATCAATTTGAAACTTCCATTGAAAATAAAGGCTCAATTTTAACTTCTAATACTTCACTCTATAATTTGAGTTATAGCAGTAGTATTCGAGATTTTGGAGCGAAAGTAGATTTTGATTTTTACCCAAATTCTCAGCATAGTATTAAATTTGGTGTACAAGCTACGGCACACCGTTTTACGCCTTCGGCTTTGGTGGTGGCGGATAGTTCGTTGAATACTATTCGAGAATCTACGGATATTATTGATGCCGTGGAGTCAGGTGCATATATGGAGGACACTTACCGTCCGTTTTCTAATTTACGTATTAATTTAGGACTTCGTTTTACTTCTTTTACGACCAATACGGTGTCGTACCAAAATCCAGAACCACGTCTTTCTGTGGCTTTGACTTTGCCTAACAATTTGGCAGTAAAGGCTTCTTACGCTAAAATGAACCAATATATTCACTTACTTTCAAATTCGGGAGTAGGTTTACCGACTGACCTTTGGGTGCCTTCTACGAGTTTGGTAAAACCCGAACGCTCGCAACAAGTGGCTTTTGGTTTAGCAAAAGATTTACCCGAAAAAGGTTTAACGCTTACGTTGGAAGGCTATTACAAAAAGATGGATAATATCATTGCCTATAAAGAAGGTAGTACGTTTGCAACACTTTCGATTGATGGGCCACAAGGTTTGGCGAGAAGTCAGGTGAATGTTATTCCGTTTGAAGATAAAGTTACGGCTGGACAAGGTTGGGCTTATGGGAGTGAATTTTTAGTTCAGAAAAAAGCTGGACGATTAACGGGTTGGGTTGGTTATACGCTTTCGTGGATTCGCCATCAATTTGATGAACTCAATTTTGGAAAAGAATTTTGGGCGAAATATGACCGTCGCCATGATGCCTCAATTGTTGGAATTTACCAATTAAAACCACGCATTACGCTTTCTGCAACTTGGGTTTATGGAACAGGAAATGCCATTACCTTGCCAGATGCCACGTATCGTTCAGGATATAAAATTGCAGGTGTTGACCAAGCGGGAGTTGCCGCAATCAATTATCGTGGAGAGTTTAGAGAATTGCCAGATTATGGCGAAAGAAACAGTTATCGTGCCGCACCCTACCATCGTTTAGATGCCAGTATTCAATTTCATAAGAAAATGAAACGCCATGAACGTACTTGGGAATTTAGTGTTTATAACCTTTACAATCGTCGGAATCCATATTTCTATGATTTTAAAAGTACGAATAATGCAGCAACGGGAATTACCACAAAAACTTTAGCTCAGTATTCAATCTTTACGCTTTTACCTGCGTTTTCTTATAGTTTTAAATTTTAAAGATAGGGACGACCGTCGCTCGGTTGGGTTTTAGGGGTTAGGTTTTAGTGTTGAATCTCATAAATTTTATTATTTTGTCATGAAAAAAATACTTACATATATATCATTTATACTTGCATTTTCCTCTTGCAAAAGTTTGGTGACGGATATTGATATTCCGTATTCTGACCGTCTGGTGGTGCAATGTTTTCTGTCTCCGCAAGATACTTTAATTGAAGTTTCTGTAACTCAAACAGCTCCCGTTATTGGTGATATTGTGGAAGGGGCAGAGCGTTATCCCAATATTCCGAATGCTACCGTGGTGCTTTCTGACGGACAAAAATCAGTAACAATTCCGTATTTATCGAAGCAATTGCCTTCTTCTTATGATGCTGATGGAGAATATGTTTACACCACTCGGGCGAGGTATTACTTATCAACAAAGAACTTTCCTATTATTACAGGAAAAACGTACAGTTTACGAATATCCGCCCCCAATTTTCCTTCAGTACAAAGTTCTTGCTCGATACCTGTTAAAGTAGTAGCGGAAAAGAATATTTCTGCTACGCAAGAAATACTTGCAGGCACTGACCGTCGTGGAAATCCTATTTCATATCCAAGCATTGGAGTAAAATTTGTGGATATTCCGAATGAAGAAAGTTTTTATAGTGTTGGGCAATTTTTTTACCAAAAAGGAACTTATAAAGACGCTTCAAGTAATACCAAATTGCGGATAAATTGGACGACAAAATATGAATACATTGCTGATAAAGGTCAAGAGAATCAAACGTTGTTGGCTCAAGCATTTGATTTAAAGTCTTATAATAACTGGGGGACTTTTGGAGGAACAGGAAATAACGGTGGAGGTGGAGGACCCAATGGTGGCGGTCAAGGTGGGAATAATCTTTCGGTAACTCCTACTGAAAAGTACGTAGAAATTTACGTTGCCAACACCGATAAAGCCTATTATTATTACAATACGGCGATTGATAAAATCAGAAAAGCCAATGGAAATCCTTTTGCTGAACCTGTGTTGACTTATTCTAATATTGAAAATGGATTAGGCGTAATGGCAGGTTATAACCAAAGTAGAATTGTGGTAAAAGTGCCATAAGTGTATTTTCCTTTAGTCTGTTTGTTGATGAACAGACTAAAGGAAAATAGGTTTTTATACCTCAAAAATGACCTTTTCGTTTGGCACTCTTAATCTTTCAGAATAAATTCCTTCGGGTTTTCCAATTCCGCAAGCAACTATCATGGTAATTTCTGCGATTGATGGTAGTTTCAAAATTTTCTTGACTAAATCAGAATCAAATCCTTCCATCGGACAAGTGTCATATCCTTCCGACGCTAAACTCATCATAAAAGTTTGAGCCGCCAAAGCACAAGATTTATGCGTCATTACTCGTTGGTCGCCATTGTTTCTAATCCGTAAAAATGGTTTGCTGAAACCCATAAAAAATACGATGATTGTTCGTAATAAAGTATTCAATCCGAATGGGTCGTAACGATAAACCAAAGGCATTAGTTTTCGGTAATAATCAAAAGCTCTTTTGTCACGAGAGGTTAATTCTTTGCCTTCAAATTGTTTCTCCAAATTAGCAAGATTCCATTTCGCACGCTCTTTCCATTTATCCTGACGAGTTACAAAAACCACCAATTGATTTGCCGTTTTCGCTGCTGACTGTCCCATGCACGCCTTTGTGAGGGAATCATGCACTTCTTGCGATTTTACCCAATAAAATTCCCAAAGCTGCATATTACTACTGTTAGGAGAAAGCACAGCACGGTCGAGTCCACGTTTGACGACGCTTTCATCAAAAGGAGCAGTTTCATCATAGACTCTAACGGAACGACGTTTTTGGATAATTTTATCGAAATCTTGAATTTGCATGGAATTTGAGATGAATTTTTGGAAACAATATTTTGTTTATATCTTTGATTATCAAATACTAATGAATATGGAAACTAAAAAGAAATTATCAAAAGAGGAACGAGAACGAATCCTTAAGATAGTAAGACAATCTGCTACAAATTACAGAGAAACCAATAGTATTTTGGATAAAATTCTTCCAGAAATACCTCAATCTAATAGTTTAATTAATCAATAACCCAAAATGCAACAGTACGAATATGATTTTATTGATGACGAAACGTTCTCATATTTTTTCAAAACAACATTTCAAGTTTTCTACAAAATTGAATTCAAACCTACAGGATATATTTTTGGAGAAGAATATATTTGGTCACACTACTGTTATGAGTTCTCAATAAAACTATCTGCAAATTCTCCTAAAAATACACCCTTTGACCCTTTAGTTTCTATTACAATTGCTTCTATTTTTGTGGATTTTTTCAAAAATAAGCAGAATATAATTATCTATACTTGTGATACATCAGACGGAAAACATTTGGTAAGAGTTCGTAAATTTGACCGATGGTTTAATCAATTTAATCACGAAAAATTCCTCAAAATAGATAACTCAATTGTTGATTCCAAACAAAACACAACCTACTACAATTCACTGATTATCAGGCAAGACAATCCTTATAAAGATGAAATTGTAGAAGCTTTTGAAGACTTAATTGGTGGTTTTGAGGAAGATAAATAATTTCCTATTTCTTCAATAAACAAGCCATATAAAATCCATCATAACCGTCAGTAGCAGGGGAGGTTCTTTGCTCTTTCAATAATTCCCATTTATCAGGTTGTTCTGCTAATAATCTTTGTACATGAGCTTCACTTTCTGAAGGTAATAAACTACACGTGGCAAATACCATTTTACCGCCTTTTTTCAGCATGGCTGAGTAATTACTGAGAATATCCCACTGAATTTTACGAAGATTATCAATGAATTCTGGGGTAAGTTTCCATTTTGAATCTGGATTTCTACGAATTACGCCTAAACCAGAACAAGGAACGTCTAACAATAATCTATCGGCACTTTCTTGGAGTCTTTTTAACGTTTTTGGTTCAATTAATTTTACTTCCACATTATTTACGCCATTTCGTTTGGCACGTTTCATCAACTCTGTGAGTTTGTAATCCTCCACATCCATAGCCACGATACGTCCCTTATTTTGCATAAGCGACGCCAGATGCAAAGTTTTTCCGCCCGCACCTGCACAAGCATCAATAACTCTCATGCCGGGTTTTACATCTAAAAATGGGGCAATTAACTGCGAACCAGCATCTTGAACTTCAAAAAGTCCATTTTTGAAAAACTCAGTCTTAAAAATATTCCCCCTTTGTTTCAAGATTAAAGCATCGGGTAAATTATCAGGAATGATAGTTCCAATCTCAATATCGCTCAATAAATCTTGTAATTGGTCTTGATTTGTTTTCAAAGAATTGGCTCTCAATACCACAGGAGCTTGCTGATTCATAGCTGTAATTTCGGCAGTCCATTTTTCTGTGCCTAATTCTGCTTCTCCCAATTCGTCTAACCAATCAGGAACAGATTCTCTAATTTTACGAACTTTTAAAGCTTCTTCTAAGCGAGCCAACGTTTTAGCTTCGTCAACGAAAGAGAATTCTTCCCATTTTGGTAAAAAATCAATATTGTCTCCTTCTGGATTCAGTTGTTTTTTTATCAAAAGCCAAGAACCTACCATTTGGAAAAAGAATTGCGGACGAAGTTTATCGGCTTGCATTTCATTCACGAAAAGCACCAAACGCCAATTTCGCACAATTTCGTAGGTGTGTTCAGCAATAAAAGCACGGTCACGACTGCCCCATTGCTTGTTAGATTTGAGAGTTGCCTCAATAACTCGGTCAGCCTGACGAGGTTTGTCGTTAAGGAATATTTCTTGCAAGGCTTTAACAGTTGCCAAGACTAAAGGACGATGAAGACGCATTGTTTTAGTTAAAATTAAGCGAAAAAGCGATTGGCGAAAAGCGAAGGGGATAACTCAATAAATGATACACTAATCTTTTCAATCACATGGGTATATCAATAAACCGTTTACGAATAACCATAACAAATTTCCGAAAATTTAATGACAATCACGAATGATTAACAAAAGCTAATCGTGAAAGGCATTATATTTTCCCTTTTATAGACTCAAAAGCCCATTTCATGCTACTGAAACCTCACTTCATGGATTGGTTATCATATTTGAAAAACCACAGTTTAAATTTGTTTCATCAATTTAACATCAAAACATATTATCATGAAAAAAGTATTATCACTCCTTATGTTATTGGTTTTAGTATCAATGACTTCAATTGCTCATAAAAATACCAAAGCAGTATCTGCGGTGAAGGCAACTTTGGTTGGAGGAAGTATTAAAATTAAAATCAAAAATGACACAAGTGACGAAGTAACTGTTTACAATGGCGGAGGAAATAGCTCTTATAGATTACAAAAAAATATCGTTACAACTATTGCAATGGATGCAGGCGATAAACTTTTTGATTATGCTGGAGGCAAAAAAGGAAGAGTTTTGTTAGTCGTTTCTGCTGATATGGATGGCAAAGTGCAGATGTATAGTAAATTGTAATAATAAGAAATCCCGTTCTCAATCTGAAAACGGGATTTTTTATTGTTTTATCCTAAAGCAATGGTAAGCGTTACTTTTGTGCCTGTAACTTCATTGTCATCATTTTTCAAATCTTCATAAATCACCAAATCTTTGCCGTTGATATTGTTACTCAAAAGTTTTAGTCTCTCTTCTGTCGCTACACTCGAAAACGATTCATGTTGTTGAACACGCTTACTTTTAAATTCGGCTGATTTTTCACGTCCTACGCCATTATCTTCTACTACACAAATTAGATTCTCTTCGGTTTCGTCCAAATCAAAACGAATGCTTAATTTTTTATCGCCCTGTTTATGTAAAAGCCCATGTTTAATACTGTTTTCTACAAAAGGTTGAATCAGCATGGGCGGAATTTGATGGTAGTCTTCGTCAATATTATCGCTCAAATTTACTTCATAGGTAAATCCTTCGGCAAATCGCATTTTTTCTAATTCCAGATACTTTGTTAGAATTTCTATTTCGGTAGAAAGATTAATTTTTTTCTTACCTGAAACTGTTAGAATTTGTCGTGTCAAATACGTAAAATTGCCCATTTGCTCGTTAGCTTGCACTTTATCGCCATACATAAATTGCTCTTGAATACTATTGAGGGCATTGAACATAAAATGCGGATTCATTTGCGATTTTAGGGCTTTCAACTCACTTTCGGTAGCTTTTTGTTCAATTTCAATACGGCGTTTTGCTTCTTCGAGTTGGGTTGTTAACAACTCGTTTTCTTTTCTATCTCTAAACCTTGTAAACAAGAAATATGCAATGGCAGACAAAGCTAAAATTCCGCCCAAAATGCTGTAAATGAAGGTCGTTTTACGATTAGATTCGAGTTCTGAAATTTGTTTTTGTTGAGCGAGAGACTTTATTTGCGTTTCTTTCAACTCGGTTTCATACTTGAATTCACCTTTTAGAGTTGCATTTTTGTTTTCATTTCTATTGATACTATCACTTAACGCATAGGTGATTTCAAGCATTTTTAAGGCTTCATCCTTATTGTTGCTATTTTTATTAATTACATATAACAACTCTGCATTTTGTTTAGCGTCTAATACGTTTGTTTTTTGTTGAGCCAATGCCAAACCTTCTTGGGCGTATTTTTTAGCTAATACCACATTGTTTTTTCTGAAATAAACTTGAGCTAAATCAGGATATAATTTTGAAAGAATAGCTTTTATTTCATTTTCAAAGGCATATTTATAAGCTTTGTTCAATAAAGTTTCGGCACTATCGAGGTTATTTTTCTTTAAATACAGCTTCCCTTTTGAGACTATATTTGAATAAATAATAATATCAGAAGTTGCGAACTTTGAAGATAAATCGAAGTATTTATTGGCTTGATTTAGCTTGTCTCTATCGAGGAAAAATGTACCAATATTGCGGTAAATAGATGCTATTCCCTGCTTATTATCAATTGTTTTTTCTATTCTATATGCTGTATTAAAGCTATTTAGAGCCTTTTGGTCTTCTCCTTCTTTTCCATAGAAAAAACCTAATTTATTGTAAGTGGCTGCAATATTATGGGTGTTGATTTTTTTATTATAGTTATAATTGGTTTTCTCCTCAGTGGTAATTTTTAATTTTTCATACATGAAATGTATGGCTTTTTTAAAATCGCCTCGGTTGTAATCGATATTTGCCAGATTATCGTAAACATCAATTAAATAGTTGTTTTCCTCTACAATATCGCCTTTTCTGAGTTTTAGGAATTTAATACTTTCATAATAATTTTTTTCGGCTTTCTCAACATTGCCCTTGTCCAGATATATACTTGCCAAAGCTTTATAACTACATCCCAAGTCCGTATATCGCTTAATATCCTGTTCAATTCTTAGGCTTTTTAGCATGAATAATTCAGCATTTTTCAAATCATTATCATCTTGATATACAATACCTTGGTTATAATAATAATCAGAAATAAAGGATTTATATTCGTTTATAAGTTTGGGATTGTTCTTTATCGTGGGGATATTTTTTAGAGCAATGCGACAAGCTTCTTTGTCATATTCAATACCGCCTTCAAAATTACGTACTTCGTTTCGTCTTAATTCTCGCAGGATATAACATCTTTGAACATCTTGTTGTGGATGCTTTTTCAGAAGGGTTAATAAACTATCTTTTGCCGTTTGAGCAAAATTATTGATGCTCAAAAAAGATAGTATTAGCAACAAATATATTTTTTTCATCGGAGTTTACACTTTAATATCTGAAATAAATTCATCAAATTCCTTTACCTTCTCACGAGCAACTGGAGCTGAAAAGCCATTCGCAAATTCTATCATTGCTCCGTCTTTTTTATTGTACTTCACAATCTGATGCGTGTTGATAAGATAGGAGCGATGTACCCGATAGAAGCGAGTATCGTTACTCAATAATTCATCAAATTCCTTGATTTTTTTGCTTACTAAGGTTTTGCCTGTTCGGGTAATTACGTGGGTATATGAACCGTCGGCTTCAAAGAAAAAAATGTCTTCTAACTGAACAAAAACTAAGCTGTCTGCCATCGGGAGGGCAATTTTTTGGAGTTTGCTCACACTCAAATTCTCTTTCAATGCACTTACACGTTGAATGATTTGGTTTTGCCCAACCAGTTTTATCGCTTTTTCTACGGCTAAAATCACTTTTGAAATACTGATAGGTTTCAAAATATAATCCACCGCCGAAACCTCAAAAGCACGCAAAGCATATTCTGAATAAGCAGTACAAAAAATAGTCTCGAAAGTAGGTTGGTTGAAATACTCGAATAAAGCAAAGCCATTTTCTTCGGGCATTTCTATATCCAAAAATACAAGGTCAATGGCGTGTTTGTTAATAAGTTTCACTGCCGATTTCACATCAGGAGCTTCATCTACCAGATTAACCATTGGGCAATGTTCAGTGATAATTTGCCGAAGCATGGAGCGAGCTGCGGGTTCGTCATCAACAATGATGGCGTTGAGAGTCATAAAGAGAAATACTATTTTAATGTGGTTTTGAAAATTAGGTTTTGGTTATCAGAGAAGCAATCAATTTAATATTATTCACTTCTTTCACTAATGCTTAATCTCTAAAACCTAATACCTATTTATAATGCAAAATACTCAAAACGGTTTATGAATCCAAATGTACGTTTCATAACGCTTTAATGACGGTTCGTGAAGTGGTTTAAAAATAAGATGATTGAGTTTGTAGTTTTGAACCATCAAATAACAAAAGAACTTTACTCATGAAAAAAATATTCTTATTAATTCTATTTATAAATATCAGTCTGTCAGCAATTGCCCAGCAACCCATGACCATTAGCCCCGGACTTACGGTTACTTCGCCATCGGCAGGAACAAGTGGTTTGAAATTTACGAACTTAAATTCGTCATCGTCGGCAGCCACAACACCTACCAAAGTATTGTCGGTAGATGCTTCTGGAAATGTTATTTTGGGAAATGCTTCGTCAGGAGGCGGAAGTACACCCGCTATCAATGTGCCTACTTATACAACTATCTCGGCAGCACAAACGGCTATTCCATCACCTGTAAGTGGAATGTTGGTTTATGTTACTTCTTTGGGGGTGTATTATTTTTATACAGGAAGTACATGGGCCATTGTAAATCATTTTGGGCTTGACATGACTAATAATAGACTAACGACAACTGGTTATACAGGCGGAATAGATGCTCAGCAATTTGTATCGAACGGTACATCGAACTTTAATAAGTCTCTATTACATTTCAAAGGAGCTTCCACATCCTTTCTTCGTTTTGATATGCCTACAAATACATTTTCGATTGTTCAAGAAACTACGCCTGCTCCATTTCAGAATACCAGTGGTATTGTCTGGAAACATTATGATTTCACCAATGCTACCACTCCCGTTACTACCAATATGTTTGGCTTTAATAATGGAATTTTCACCATTAACGGTTTCACTAAATTAGGTGACGAACCCACTACTACTACTTCAGGGGTAACATCTTCTTCACCTGCGGTTAAATACAAATTATTGACAGGGACACTGAATGGTTCGTCTGTTACACCAACATCTTCTTTTGCACATGGATTAAACTGGACAAAAATTATAGCTGTTAGTGTCATTGTAGAAGGCAGACAAGGCACCACAAGTACGGTTTTACAATATTCTTCACCTACTTATGAAGGTTCGCAAAATACTACATCAAGTGCTTATGGTTTTAGTCATTATTTTGATGCTACCAATATTTATGTGGAAAGAGTAGCAGGTACAACGGCACCAGCATCAGCTTTATTAAGCCGACCTGTGAGAATTTTAATAACTTATATGCAATAGTATCACTCACACACTAAATATGGAAAATTTTAAAATATACAAAGATGACTTGTTGACAATTGACCAACGTAAAAAGAAAGTTATCGACATCAATCAGATAATTATGCTAAAAGGTATTTCTAATTATACCTGCTTTTATCTCAAAAATGGTACACAACGTCTTACATCACACACACTTAAATACTATGAAAACCAATTAGAAAGTAAGGGTTTTTTGAGAGTTCATCGGGGTTTTATTGTCAATCAGCAATGTATTGTAAAACACGACTCCTATAATTCTCAACTCTTACTGACTGATGGTTATGAAGTAGAAATTTCAAGAAGAAAAAGACGACAATTTGAAGGTAGTTTTTAAGAAGTAATTAAATTGAAAAATAATCTAATAATTTTTCAAGCATGAAACAAAAGAATATACTTCATCGTTTTAGTAATATGTTGTCCAAATTGACAAAAAGCCTTGCCCACCCGCAAGGCTTTTTTGTTTGTGCTTAGTACAAGAATTTGTATATTCGTATTATCAATAAAACAAACGATTTCAGACTATGATTAAGATAGAAAATATAGTAGAAATTGAAGACTATTTATCCTTTGAAAGAAATAGTTCTACGAAGCATGAATTCCTTTTTCAAAGTATTATACCTATGGCTGGAGCATCATACGAACATAATTTATTAGCGGGTAGTTTATTTGCCCTTATTTGGTTTCACCTTCGTAAATCAAATAAAGATGTCTTTCAGAATGATATGAGAACTTATAATCCTATTAGTCAGGGTTTTATATATCCTGATATTGTGGTGAGTGATGGAAAGCCAATTTTCAGAGAAGATGAGAAAATGGATAATTTGATGAATCCTGTAATGATTATAGAAGTGTTGTCGCCAAGTACAGCGGTTTATGATAAATCTGATAAATTTATTGCTTGTAAAACGATTCCAACTTTACAAGAATATGTTTTAGTTTCAACAGACACTCCCGAAATAGAGATTTATAGAAGAGAAAATGAAGACCATTGGTCATTAATAAAAGAGAGAGAGCTCAATCATCATGTTCATTTTAATTCCATAGATTTTAGTTTTGAATTAGGAGAAATTTATCAGCGGAAATAATAAAAAAAGCCTTGTTGAACTTAATCAACAAGGCTTTTTTATTTTTAGCACAAATCTTATTGTCCAAACAAATCGCTTGATAAATATCTGTCACCTCTGTCGCAAACAATAAATACGATTACACCAGATTCTAATTCTTGAGCTAATCTGATTGCGGCTGCGGCTGCACCTCCGCTACTCATTCCACCAAAAATAGCTTCTTCTTTGGCTAAACGATTTGCCATTTCACGAGCTTCGGTTTCAGAAATATCCATAATTCTATCAACTTTAGCAGCATCAAAAATCATTGGTAAATATTCTTTCGACCAACGTCTAATGCCCGGAATTTTAGAGCCTTCTGTTGGTTGACAACCCACAATTTGAACTTTAGGATTTTGTTGTTTCAAATACATTGATGTTCCCATGATTGTACCTGTTGTTCCCATCGAACTCACAAAGTGTGTTACTTCTCCGTTAGTATCATTCCAAATTTCAGGACCAGTTGAACGGTAGTGAGCCAAGTAATTGTCTGCATTTCCAAATTGGTCAAGCATGAAATATCCACCTTTTTTCATTTGGGCTTCTGCATAATCTCTTGAACCTTCAATGCCTTCTTCGGCAGGCGTTAAAATTACTTTCGCTCCAAATGCTTCCATCGTGAGTACACGCTCACGAGTAGAATTTTCAGGCATCACCAATTCAATATCAAGATTGTACAAACGTGCAATCATAGCTAAGGCAATACCTGTGTTTCCAGAAGTAGCTTCAATCAGTTTCATGTCTGGCTCGATTTCCCCTCTTTCCACAGCACCTTTAATCATGCTATATGCTGCACGGTCTTTTACTGAACCACCTGGGTTATGTCCTTCTAATTTTCCGTAAATCTTAACGTTAGGATTCGGATTAATTCTGTTTAATTCTACGATAGGCGTATTGCCCACTAAATCTAATATTGTCATTTGTATTCGTTACCAAAATTGAAAAAAGCCTGATTAAAATCTCCCATGAAAGGGTTTTTTCTTGATGTAATAAAAGAAACAAAGGTATCACCATCAAATGTAATATCACCTTTAAAGAACTTATTTTGATTGTATTCCCGATACCATTGATTAAAAAGTCGATTTCTATGTCGTTGTCTGCTATCAGATTGACTACAAACATACACAAGTATATTTCTATCGTCGCTCAAAAAATCAATAACAGAAGTTATAATTGTATCAGAAATTCGTTTGTCAAAAAGCGTTTCTGATACTTTTGAGCTTACATCAAAACCAAAAAGTTTAACAGAATTTACATAAGATAATTCTGGAAAATATCCGTCTGTTGCATGGAAATAAATGGCATATTCATCTCCATTCTCTGTTGTAAAGAAAAACTCACTATCGTTTTCTTCTTGGTAAGTGAGATAAGGTTTCAGGGATAGAAAATTTAAGTCCATATTCTTTTGAAGCACGTTCTACACCAACTCTGCTGATAAGTTCCTTGTCTCTCAACATCTGTTCGATTATCAATTGTAATCTTGGTTTTTTTATTGTGTCCATAATTGTATTTTTTTCAAAGTTACATATTTACTGTAAAATCTTCACTTGCTCTTGGTGATAAATCTTGGTGTTTTCGGGTACACTTCGGGTTAACCAAACGTTACCACCGATGATAGAATTTGCTCCAACTACGGTTTCTCCACCTAAAATGGTTGCTCCTGCATAAATCACTACGCCATCTTCAATTGTTGGGTGGCGTTTCATAGATGCCATTGATTTACTGACCGATAATGCTCCCAATGTTACACCTTGATAGATTTTAACATTTTTCCCGATAGTCGTAGTTTCACCAATAACAATACCTGTTCCGTGGTCGATAGTGAAATATTCGTCAATGTCTGCTCCTGGGTGAATGTCAATCCCTGTTTTAGAATGAGCATATTCTGTTAAAATTCTTGGAACAATCGGTACGTCAAATTTCAATAAAGCATTAGCCAAACGGTAAAAAATAACGGCATAAAATCCGGGATAAGCCCTAATTACTTCGTACTCGCTTTGAGCAGCGGGGTCGCCAGCCATAATAGCTTGTACGTCTGTCAGTAAGATTCGGTAGATTTCGGGTAATTGTTGAATATAATTGCTCGCAATTTTACGTGGGTCATCTTGCAAATGTTGTTGCATCGACCGTAACATTCGAGTTAAACGCAATTCTATTTGGTCAAAAGCTTCTTGAAGTTCGTCCACACAACCAAAATGTCTTTGCGTCTGTTCGGGGAACATCGCAAGCATAATATCGGTAAATAATTCTCTTACCACCGAATTCGCAGGAAAGGTATTTGGTTTTGAGTGTTTCTCGCAAAGAGCTTCTAAGAATGTTTTTGGCAACATATTTATTGGTCGTTAGGTTTTGCTTTGACTTCTTTATTTCAAAATTAACGATAATCATGCCTAATTGATTCATCTATTCAAAATTAAATCGGCTGCTCTTTCTGCTACCGCAATGACTGGAGCGTTGGTATTTCCTGAAATTACCATCGGAATTACTGACGCATCAACAACTCTTACGCCTTCCAAACCTCGCACTTTTAACGATTCTGGAGCAACAACTGCGTCATCATTTACGCCCATTGTACACGTTCCGCAAGGGTGATAAACGGTTTCGCAATGATTCAAAATGTGTTCAATCAGTTCTTGGTCAGTTTCTGATTTTAGTGGAAAACGTAATTGATTCTCCTTTCTATATGGAGCAAAAGCATCTGATAATAAGATTTCCTTCGCCTTTTTAACACCTTTCAATAAGGTTGCTAAATCGTCTCCGTTGGCATCTGAAAAATATTGTGGGTCTATTAATGGAGCATCGGTAGCTTTATTAGAATGTAAACCTATGTAACCTCTACTTTTGGGTGCAAGTAATGTTGGCAGAATCATAAAACCTTCTGTTTTGGGCAGTTTGGGATAATCGTGAATATCTTCACCCATAACGGGAGCAAAATGTAACTGCATATCTGGTCGGTCGAGATTGGAGTTTGTTCTGAAAAATGAACAAGCCTCCAAAGGACTTGACGATAATGGACCTTTTTGATTGACAAAATAATTAAAGGCATTACCAATTACCCAAGGAAAACGCTCTGCATTATTATAGGTTACTCTTTGATTGCAAAGTGCTATTAAATTGACAAAAAGATGGTCGGAAAGATTCTGTCCTACACCTTTTAAATTTACTTTTGAATCTATCCCAAAATCCTTTAAATAATCAGCATTTCCAATTCCAGAAAGCATTAATATTTGTGGACTTTGGAATGCTCCTGCCGATACAATTACTTCTTTTTTAACATATATTTTTTCAGTAGTTCCAGAAGCCGTTTTGATGATTTCTACACCAATTACTCGGTCATTTTCAATCAATAATTGTTTGGTTAAAGCATTCGTTAAAACCCTGAGATTGGGTCTTTTCAAAGCAGGAACTAAAAATGCGGAGGCAGTAGAATGGCGTTTGGCATCCTTAATAGTAAACTGAAATTTGCCCGCTCCGTCTTGTTTATCACCATTAAAATCTTCATTTTCTGGAATACCACATTCAATATTTGCCTTCACAAAAGCCTCTGCCAAAGGTGTAATATTTCGATTATGCGTAACATTTAATAAACCCTCTGTTCCATGGGAATCATTATTGAACTGCTCATTATTTTCAGATTTTTTGAAATAGGAAAGCATCGTTTCATAATTCCAACCTGTATTCCCCCAACGTTCCCAATCGTTATAATCTTCTTTATTTCCTCTAATGTACGCCATGCAATTGATAGATGAACTTCCGCCCAAAGTCTTGCCACGAGGTTGGTACATTCTTCTATTTTTGACGTGTTTTTGAGGTTCTGTAAAGAAATTCCAGTTCAGACTTTTATCATAATTGAGCTTTGAATATGCCGCAGGAATATGGATATTCATGTTGTTGTCTTTTCCACCCGCCTCAATTAGCAGCACATCAATTTGAGGATTTTCGGAAAGACGATTGGCAAGAACACAGCCTGCCGAACCTGCACCAATGATAATAAAGTCGGGTTTCATAGAAGTGATTTTGTGTGATGAAATGAGTTTTGATACCAATGTAAATTACTGTTTTATCTTTAAATAATACTGTTTTTTGATTAACAATCTAAAGCGAAAAAGTGTAAATTTGTAAATACTATTCATTATTTCATCGATAACTATTAATATTTACTAACCACAAATGTCTGATTTTGAAATTTATTTACCGCTCGGTTTTCAGCATATAACCGATATTAATGGCTATGACCATATTCTTTTTGTAGTAGCTCTTTGTGCTATTTTTCGATTAAAAGATTGGAAGAAAGTGGCTTTTTTAGTGACTGCTTTTACTATTGGACATTCTATTACTTTGGCTTTGGCAACGCTAAATCTTATTACTTATAGCTCCAAATTGATTGAATTATTGATTCCAATTACTATCTTTTTGACGTGTATTCTCAACTTTTTTCATAAATCTGCTGAATATTCTTTAGACAAAGAAAAACCGTCGGTCTTTCGCTACCCAATGGCAATGATTTTTGGTTTAATTCACGGAATGGGTTTTTCTAATTATCTGCGTAGTCTTTTGGGAAAGGAGGAAAGTATTTGGCAACCACTTTTGGCGTTTAATCTTGGGTTGGAGATTGGACAGTTAGTAATTGTGGCTATTTCTCTGACTATCAGTTCGTTATTGTTAGATTTATTCAGAGTCAAAAAGCACGATTGGAATTTAATTCTTTCGGGTCTTGTGGCGGGTGTTGCTCTTACGCTCATTCGTGATGCGGAATTTTGGCGATAAATAAGTCTAAAGTATTAAGTCCTAAGTCCTAAGTCCGAAGTATTAAGTCCTAAGTCCGAAGTATTAAGTCTAAAGTCCGAAGTATTAAGTCTAAAGTCCGAAGTACTAAGTCTAAAGATTTAGTTTCTTAATACTTAATACTTTGTACCTAATACTTAATACTTCGGACTTAATCTTACTACAAATTCCTACGATTAATTGCTTTAATTGCCATTTTAGATAATTCTTGAATGCCCAAAATCAAGCCACCAAAACGTGGGTCTTTTGTTAATCCTGCTTTCCATCGAGCATAGATTTGTTGCATGATTACCGTATTTTTATACAGCCCAAAAACATAGTAAAATAGAATATCTGATACATCTCTGCCTGTTTTTTGGGCGTATCGTTCTACTACTTCTTTACGGGTTAAATTCCCTTTCAACCACGTGATATTGAATGATTTTAGGAATTGACCGTCTCCATCTTCACACCAATAAGCAAGGCTGGCTCCCAAGTCCATCAAAGGGTCGCCAACGGTGGACATTTCCCAATCTAAAACGCCAAGAATCTCCGTCAAATCATCTGGATTTAGTAGAACATTATCATATTTATAGTCGTTGTGGAGGAAGGCAGGTGCTTGTGGACGTGGCATATTTGCCCGCATCCAAACCGCAATTTCAAGCATCGCAGGAATGTCGTCCGTCTGCGATTTCTCGTATCTTCCAATCCAACCTTCTACTTGTCGTTGTACATATCCTTCTGGTTTTCCAAGATTAATCAAGCCCGTTTTTTCAATATCAAGCAAGTGTAAATCTGCCAAATTATCAATCAAATTCTCTGAAAGTTTACGCATTATCGTTTCAGAAATACTCATTTTTAGAGCATCTTTTCCTCTGAAAATTATGCCATTTACACGCTCCATCATATAAAATTGACAACCCATTACGGACTCATCTTCGCAGAAAATAATAGGTTGTGGTACTCTCGGATAATGTGGTTTTAGCAAAGACAAAACCTTAAATTCTCGACTCATATCATGTGCAGATTTGATATTTGCTCCGAATGGCGGGCGACGTAAAACGTATTCTTTTTCAGCAGTTTTTATCAAATATGTCAAATTTGAAAAGCCTCCTGCAAATTGTTCAATGCCCAAAATCTGCCCAAAATCTGGAATTTGAGTGCTTAAATACTCATTGAGTTTTTCAAGATTTAGTTCTTCACCTTGACGAATTTGCGTTGATTGGTCGATTTTTATATTTGACATAATGCGTTTTATTCAGTTTTTGATGCTTATTTCCTTAGACAAGTTAGGATAAAATGATG
Organism: Arcicella aurantiaca; assembly: GCF_003148625.1. Classification (GTDB taxonomy): domain Bacteria; phylum Bacteroidota; class Bacteroidia; order Cytophagales; family Spirosomataceae; genus Arcicella; species Arcicella aurantiaca. The sequence goes on from NZ_QGGO01000012.1 coordinate 155,388, forward strand.
AAATTTTATTGATTTAAAGGGGATGTTGCAAAAAAATACCCCACCAAAATCGCTTTGATGGGGTATTTTTTAGATTAATAAAGACACTAAATCATACTTGATAGCGGTCAATTTTCGACGAATTAGATATTAGACTTCCTGCGAAAGTGTTTTAAGTCGTAAAACAACATCTTTTCGGCTACCAATAGCGAAAATTTTTCAAGATTGGGCATCCCCCATTTCTCTGCTATGCTTTCAAAACTCCCGCTATTTTCACTCGAAAATATACCATTTTTCAATCTTAAAACACTTTCGCAGGAAGTCTATTGAATTACTTCAACCAATTCAATCTATTTACACTTCTACCAATACGTTTTCCTTGTTCCAAGCCCACTTCGCAAGCCTGACGAAAATGTATTCCTCCATAAATTCGAGACATGGACGCTTCCAGAGCAGCTTCATCAAAACTCTTAAATTTTCGAGGTACTAATTTATCTCTTAAATAGTCTGTTTGGTCAACAAAAGCATATTCATTGCCAAAAATAGAGCTTAACACTTCTGAAGCCGCACCCCATTGCGTAGAGTGTCCAGAGGTATATTCTGGAAAAGCAGGCGTATAAAATGACGGTTTAAAACGCTTGTCGATAACCTCTTGTATATAGGTAATTGGGCGTATGCAATTAGTTGAATATTTAGTTTCCCAGCAACAAATAAAAGCATCATTCAAGGCAATTCCTGTTTTAGCATAAGCGTAGGCAAACTTATCCAATGATACTTTTTCTTTCTCAAGCGCATTCACTAAAATATGAATTGTATGCCCTCCCGGAGTATAAGAAACAATGGCTTCATCACGCCAATATTCAGCAATTAACCGTTGGTCAAAGGTCAATTGTCTTGATATTTCATAAACTTCCATTGCTTGTTTATAGAAGTCAGAATCGGGTTCTTTTGAGAATGGAATTGGGTTGGCAGGTTTTGTTTGTTCATAAACATCTTTAATAAAAGTCCTGTTTTTTCCCCACGTTGGTTGTATCGAAATACGAGCACGAGTCTTGGTATCATCCCAAGATGAACCACTTGGAGCTTCATAATGGGTGTAATCACGAGCAACCGTTTCCTCGATACTTTTCCGAAAACCTCCATCTATTTTAGAATATTGATATACATATTCAGCGACTTTTCTGCCAAAAAAGGCAGATTCTTCCACTTGTTTTTGATTTTTATAGACAGCCTTGAAATATCTCTCATTGTTTTTATGTAAGGTATCCAAACCCTTACGTATATAATTATAGTCATCTAAATTTGGATATAAATAAGAAAAAAGGCTGTCTGTAACCGTTTTGATAGTTTCGTCTGCTACAACATCCCAAAGGAGAGGTTTATTGGAAGTAGGTGGATTTGTGAATCCATTGATTTGATTACTTAAAGAACGATAGGTAGGAGAGCCACCGTTGATTGCTTGATACAATGTTATGCCGACATATCCATGAATACGGGCAGCATTAGTTGCCGCAATTCCCGATTTCATAATCATCGTATTGATTATCCTCACATATTGTTTGGGAATATTGGAATCGTAGGCATTGGTATTCTTGAAGTTTTTGTTCTGAGCGAAAGAGTGATTAATACTCCAGAATAGAATAACTCCTAAGAAGAAATAAAATGATAGGCTACTTTTTTGCATCTTGATAGTTTGTTTTCAGATAGATTTGGTTAAACATTGGGCTTACATATTTAGTACGAATTAAGAGATTTTTTAGATTAAAACTAAATTTTTCAATCAATTACTTCCAAAAGCGTTCTGTAAATTTATTAAAAATAATACTTTTTTTATGTCACTTTTTCAATGCAAGGTCGTCTATAATGTAGTGGATTTTAGATGCTTACCCACTTGTTGAAATAGTTGAATTAGTGGTTATAAAAAAAAAATCAAAAAGTCCATTTAGTTGAAATACTATCCATTTAGTGAAAATTGGCATGATTTTGGCTCTATATGCAGTAGCAGTCTTCGATTTCGCCGATTGAAGATTGTTTAAAAAATAAGAATAAAATGCTTTGTTAATTAGAAATAAATCGTTTTATTTGCGACCTAAACTCCAATACAAACGTTACAGATTCTTTATCAATTTTCGCCTAAGAGATAAAGAAAACGTAGAGCAAAAGTCCCTTATTTTTAGCCAAGTAGTTGAACTTAAAATTAGCAAGTAGTCAGTATTTCCCTTTAAAAAGGAATGCGATTGCCGATTTTGCCATTTGCTTCCCGCCCTTGAAAGCTAAATGGATTTAATGTTTTTGCCCAAATTTTAGGTAAAAACATAGAAGGAAACACCGCTCTGGCCGCCCCTGAAGTTTCCTTACTTCAATTTATCAATCTTATACTCAATGATTTAGGGCATGATGACTGGTCGCCGCCGCAAAAGACCTTTCGTGACTTATTTCCTTACAACACTTTTAAAACATTCGTATCCGCTATCCTGAGATTCAGGGTATTTCGTGCTTGCTTTGAAAATTTTAAAGATTTTCTCTGCTCCTGAAATTCCTATACCCTCTCGGTAGCCTGCCTTACTGTGTTTCAAAAGTTTTGAACTTGAATTTTTGTAGCAATCAAGTTTTGTGATTGCATAGAAATATTTACCCAACAATCCGCCCTAAAATCAATAAAGTTTCTAAAATGAAAGACTTTACTGCTGTAATGTTCTCATTCTGTGAGAGCGTGATTTCCAATTCAAAACAGGAAACTGTTAAAAAATCGGAAGCGGGAAGTAGCCGCAATTACCGTGCCAACCTCTTCAACAATATTTCTGCAAGAATTTTTTTGTGGGGATTTTATGCTATTTTTTCAGGGTTATTCAAGTTACTCGAAGGACGGATTCTGTCTATTCGAAAGGCTTTTCGTGACCTTATTAAAGAACATAATTATCTAAGCTCGGTATTGAGCAGTAGGGTCTGCTTTATTGCAGATAAGGTTTCTATCGCAAGTAGAAGCCTTATCGCAATTTTGGTGGTTTTGATAAATCTAAACTCCCATGTTGTTGAAGCTCAGTGTACAGGGTGTACTGTTTCTGCTCCTACTAATGGTACAAGTTATACGCTTTCTGGAAATCAGAAATTGTGTGTGACTGGTAATGTTGGTTCAATGTCATTGAACTTTTCTGGAACAGGGAATAGTATATGTGTGGCAACAGGTGTGACATGGACTCAGAATAGTGGCAACTTTGCAGGTGTGACTATTGATGTTTATGGAACATTCAACATGAATGGAAGTTATAACTTCAACTCGCCAGTTGTCATCAATATTAAACCGGGTGGTGTCTTGAATACAGATGCTACCAGTTTTGGAAATAATATTACGATTAACAATGAGGCGACTGTCAATTTTACGACAACCTCTCAAGTTACTGCTCAGGGTACATTTGTTTTCAATAACGTTGGTACGGCGTCAGTTGTCAATGCTTTGTCTAATACTCTATTCTATCTTGGTAGTGGAAGTACATTCACAAATGATGGAACTGTAAGTTTTGCAAGTGTTGAAAATAGTGATGCTTTATTATTTAGAAATACAGCAACGGGTGTTATTACGATTGATGGAACACTTTACAATCATGGGAATATTATTAACTACGGTTTGATTCAAACGGTGTGTGGTCCATTTGGTCAGGTAGGGTGTAGTTTTATCGTTGGAAATAAAGGTGCTGGGAAAGAATTTAATATTGCTTCTGGGGGATGTGTTAAGATTGGTGGAGATGCAACCTTTGATGGCCCCGGAATTATTAACGGAGGGTTTGAAGTTGGAGGTAATTTAACTATCAACAAACCTGTAACAGGAACAAACGGTTCTGTATTGGTTAAGAACGGAATAAGTACAATCAACATTGATGGTAGCTTCAACGGAACAGGAATGTTGTTTTACGATGTTAATACAGCCAGTCATAATTTTGATGTAAAAAATGGTAATGCTGCTTCAACTTTATATACCGTTAGTTCTGCTGCTGGATGTGGGTCTATTACTTCACCTCCTTTGGCTTCATGTACTAATTTAGGTGGTACTGTATTTAGAGATTTTAACTTGAATGGTAAAAGAGATAATGCAGATGAAATTGGATTAGCGGGTGTAACGGTTAAGGCTTTTAATACGGCAAATACTTTAGTAGGTACAACAACAACGCTTGCAGATGGTAGTTTTGCCATAAACGGATTTTCGGGACCTTTAAGAGTCGAATTCTCAAATCTGCCTGCTGGTTATGTTTCAGGTCCAGATGGTACGACGAGTTCGACGTCAATTCAGTTTGTTTCGGCAAATAGTTGTTCTGTCAATTTTGGTGTTAACCACCCAGACGATTTCTGTGTGAAAGCAGGAGTTCAGCCTAAGGTGGCAGTGCCATGTTATGCAAACGGTGCTTACTTCACTACTGGAACAAGTGGTGCTGGCTTAGAAGATGCTTTAGTTTCATTCCCATATAACAGAACAGGAGACAAGGCTACGTCGGGTAATGAACCTTATGTGATGTCTAAATATAGTTCAATTGGTTCTGTTTGGGGTGTGGCTTACAACAAATACAAGAAAACATTATTTACGACTGCTTTCATGAAGCGTCACTCAGGTTTTGGTCCAGAAGGTCCAGCAGGTTTGTACGTTATTCAAAATGCAGATAATAATGGAACTGGATATACCATTACGGGTATAGATTTGAAAGCAGTGTTAGGAATCAATGCTGGTTTTGATTTACCGAGAAATTTCCCAATTAACAAAACACAAGCTGTTGATGATGGTGGTAACGCTGTTTTTAATGCAGTTGGTAAAATGTCTTTTGGAGATTGTGAGTTATCTTCTGATGGTAATACTTTATACATCACAAACTTATTTGATAAGAAGATTTATGTACTAAACGTATCTAATCCTACTTCGCCTACTTTGATAGGCTCATTTGCTGTGCCAAATCCAGCTTGTAGTGGAACAAATGAATATGTTCCTTTTGGCTTAAAATGGTACAGAGGTAAAGTATATGTTGGCGTTATTTGTACTGCTGAAAGTTCACAACCTGCTACGGTTGGTTCGTTGTACGGACAAGCTGGATTTGACACTAAGGGGTTAAGTTCTGCGAATTTGAAAGCAACAGTATATGAATTTAATGGTTCAACTTTTACAACGGCTTTAACACAATTTCCTTTAAATTTTGATAGAGGTTTAGCAAATAGTTCGACCGTATCATATTCTATCTGGAGACCGTGGGTTAATACTTACTCACAAGTTAATAGCAATAGAGGTCAAACTTATCCACAACCAATTTTATCGGACATTGAATTTGATTCTGATGGTTCAATGATTTTAGGTTTTGCTGACCGTTTCTCTCATCAGATGGGTAATGCCAATAATCCTCCTGCTGATGGTTTAGAAAAAGTTGTTAATGGTGACTTTACCGCTGGTGGAACAGGTTTCTCTTCAGACTATGCTGCCAATAATACATCTAATGGTGGTGGTGGTATCACAACAAATGCACAAAGTTTTTATGGGTGGGCATCTGCTTGTACTGATAGAACTTCAGGTACAGGAAACTTTATTGTAGCTGATGGTGCTACCGTTGCTGGCAAAAGAGTATGGTATCAGACAATATCGGTAACTCCTGGAACTGCTTATAACTTGTCTTTCTGGGCAACTTCAATTAACTCAGGAACGCCCGCTAAATTATACTTTACCGCTAATGGTACTCGTATAGGAACGGATAATTGTAATCTAAGTAGCTCTCCATGCGATTGGGTTCAATACTCAACTACTTGGACAGCTCCATCTTTCACTTACTCTATAACATTGGCAATTGTAGATGGTGAATTGGCTGCTACAAGTAATGACTTTGGTCTTGACGAAATATCTTTCATTCCTACATCTGGAACTCTTGAGACTGGACGTGTGGAAGGTGATTTAATGCGTGCAACCAAATCTGGTTCAACTTGGACGATTGAAAATAATGGTACTGCAAGTGGAACTACTACTTCAGGTGCTAATAAAGGTGGTGGACCTGGTGGTGGGGAATATTACTTTGGTGATATTACCATTGACCACGATGAACCGACTATGGGTGGTATTGCTTTATATCCAGGTACTGGTGAAACGATAACTACAGCTGCAGGCCCGGGTAATATCTTCTATTCGGGAGGAACTCGTAGAATAGATAATAGCACAGGAGATTATTTATATGATAACTCTCCAATTGCGTGGAATAACGTAAGTAATTATCGTACAAATTATAGCTCTCGTCCAACTCCAACTGGAGATTATAAATTATACAATGGTGATACTCCGGGTACATTTGGTAAAGCATCAGGTTTAGGAGATATTGAAGTATTCTGTGCTTTAGCTCCTTTAGAAATTGGTAACCGTATTTGGAGAGACTATGACCAAGATGGTATCCAAGATGCGAATGAACCGGGGATTCCAAGTATTACGGTTTTATTATTCAAATCAGGAGTTCAAGTAGCTTCAACAACTACAAACTCAATTGGTGAATATTATTTCAACGATGCAAACGTAACAGGTGGTTTATTACCTTCAACTGCTTATGAAATTAGAGTTGCGACTGGTCAGACAAGCCTTGCTCAAACATTTTTGTCTCCAGCCAATGCTAATACTAACAATAGTGATGAAATTGATAGTGATGCAACTATTTCAGGAAGCAATGCTATTATTTCAGTAACAACGGGAGCTTATGGAGAAAGTAATCATACTTATGATATTGGTTTCTCTCCGAATTGTCCAACCTTGAGTAACCCTCAACCTAATAATGGAACACAGACAATTTGTTCTGGAGCAAATATTCCATCATTAACTTTAACAAGTAATTCAGCGAGCCAACCATTACCAGTAACAACTTATATAGAATGGTGTGCTTATAAAGTACCACAGGCTAACCCATATTTAATGGTTGATGAACATTATTGTTTACAACCAGAAGCAGTTTTAGTTGATGGAGCAGTTACTGCATCTAACTTAACAGGCTTACCTACCAATACTGGAACAACACCAATTACTTATTATGTATATGCGTGCTTGAAACCAGTACCTGATGCAAACAATCCATATTGTCGTCCATTTGTAGCTTATACAATTATTGTGAACCCAATCCCAGCAGCACCAAGTGTTGTTACGGGTGGTAGTGCTTGTAAGTCTGGAACAACTGCGACTGTAAGTTTAGGAGCAACTTGTGGAACATCAGAAACACCAGTTTGGTATGCTTCTCAAACATCAACAGCTGTATTAGGAATTGGAGATTTATTTACAACTCCTGCCATTTCTGCAACAACAACTTACTATGTAGGATGTAAAGGTGTAACTTCTCCAAATTGTGAAACCGCTATCAATACACGTAAACCAGTTGTAGCAACAATTATTACAACGCCTGCTGCTCCAACTGTAACTATTACAAGTAACGGAGGCAATGGTAACGTTTGTGGTACTTCAGCTACTTTAGAAAGTGGTTGTACAACAGGAACATTAAAATGGTCAAACAATGCAACAACCAATGTAATTACAGTAACTACTTCTGGAACATACACTGCAACTTGTACTTTGAATGGTTGTACAGGACCAGTTTCAAACTCAGCTACGATAACAATAAACTCAGTTCCAAGTGCTTTGACGGTAACAGGTGGAGGCGTTTCTATTTGTGCAGGAAGTTCAACTACTTTGACTGCATCGGCTTGTTCAGGAACTTATACATGGTCTAATGCAGTATCTGGAACAACTGCTACCTCAATTACAGTTGCACCAACTGCTACCACAAATTATACCGTTACTTGTACAGTTAACGGCTGTACGAGTCCTGCATCAGCAAATGCAACAATTACGGTAAATGCTATTCCAAGTCAACCAACAGTTACAGGTGGAGGTGTTACAATTTGTGCAGGAGCTTCAGCAACGTTAACCGCTTCTGGTTGTACTGGAACATATACATGGTCAAACGATGCAACAACAGCTTCAATAACTGTAACTCCAACAGTAACAACAGACTACACAGTAACTTGTAAAGTGAATAACTGTACAAGTGCTAATTCGGCTAATGCCAGAGTAAACGTAAGTCCAAACCCAACAGTAACAGGAACAGGAGCAACAGTTTGTGAAGGAGAAACGATTAACTTATCATCAGTAGGAGCTCCGGGTAATTTTGTAAGTGGTTTAAATATCTCAGGATTGAGTTTTGACCATGCAGGTATTCCAACAGCCAATTTAGCAAATCAATATGATGGAGGAACTTCTCCACATAACTCAGTTGCGACAATTATTGACTTAAATATCCCTTCTAAAGGATTAACAGATTATACGTCATTCTGTGCAGAGGTTGGTTCTCCAATCAGCATAAATGTAAATTATACAGGATATAATATTGTACCATTAGAATCTCTTGCAAAACAATATGCAGGAGTGGCTGGTCATGCTTCAGTATTGATTCCAACAGGGGGTATCGGAGCAGTTCATGCAGGTATGTTAAGATACCTTTATGACAAACACTTTATATCAACATCACCTTCTGCTTGGACATTAGAACAAGCAGCAGCTTTCCAAATTGCACAATGGGAAATTACCCATGACCAATATGTAGCTAACCCAGATTTTTCAGTAAAAAATGCAAGTACAAACGGACTATATTATAATTATGGCTCAAATACAGTAGCTGTACAAGCAATTATTGATTTAGCTGAAACTTGGTTGAACGAAATTGATAGTCAAACAAGAGATTGGACAAAATATACTTCAACAACTTGGTATCCATCAGGTATTCAAAGCTTAAATGGACAACAAGATTTAGTAGTTGCAGAACCAATTTCTACTTGTTTAACATATAGTTGGACTGGTCCAAACGGCTTTACAAGCACTGCTCAGTCTCCAGTAATTGCCAATGCAACAACTGCGAATAATGGTGTTTATACAGTAAAAGTGACAAACTGTAATGGTTGTACTGGTACTGCTACGGTATTAGTAACAGTTAATACAACGTTACCTGCACCAACAAATGCAACTTCAAGTAAACCAAGTGTATGTATCAATGAAACATATACATTAAGTGCAAGTTGTGGAACAAACCAAACAGTAAAATGGTATGATGCTTCTGGTAATTCGATTACAACTTTAACATATACCCAAACTGTTTCAGGAACATATATTTATAAAGTAGGTTGTACGAATTCATCGGGTTGTGAAACTTTAGCTGCCAATAGAGCTACCGTGTCAGTGACTGTTAACCCAATCCCAACATCACCGACAAATCCAACATCAAGTAAAGCAGCGATATGTGCAGGAGAAACGGTTACTTTAAGTGGAACTTGTGGAACGAATCAAGTTGCTCAATGGTACGAAGGAACGACCTCATTAGGAAGTGGCAATATTACCTTAACACCAACAGTTGGTAGTCATACTTATAGTGTAGGTTGTAAAAATACCGTAACAGGTTGTGAAACAGGTTCATCGAATCGTGCGAATGTACCAGTTGTAGTGAATTCAATTCCAAACACCTTGACAGTAACAGGTGGAGGCGTTTCAATCTGTAATGGAGCTTCGGCAACATTAACGGCATCAGCTTGTACAGGAGCTTATTTATGGTCAAATGGTGGAACAAGCAGTTCAATTACAGTAAGTCCAAATGTAACGACCAATTATACAGTTACTTGTAC
>NZ_QGGO01000013.1 GCF_003148625.1 Arcicella aurantiaca
TCAATTTACCTTTGGGTAAAAACATTACTAAAAGGATAGCAACTTGTTGATAGTCAAATTCAAAATCTTTAAAAAATGCTTGTATTCTTCTTTCATTTGACTCCACTTTTGAGTCAGTTGTAAAATGTAATCCAACTTCTTTGAATTGGACATTTCTACTTTTTATGATACCGAGAGTGAACTCTGAAATAAACGTTTGTCTGGCTAAATTCTTGGCTAATGGGATTTCTGAAAATAAATTTTTAATTTTGCTACTGATGATATTTTTCATTAAAGGGCTGGTTTTGTTGCTTGAGAACTACAAATTTCAGCCTTTTTTTATTAATTCTAATTTTTCATCGGGTAGAGTATTAATAACCAATAACTAATCACCAATAATCAATAACTAATAACCAATAACTAATAACCAATAACTAATCACTAATAACTAATCACTAATAACTAATCACCAATAATCACACCTGCCAAAAGACCATCTATTAAAACATCAATATCATTTTGGTCATTATAAACGTGTGGGGCAATACGTATGGATTCTCCACGAACAGAAACTAATACATTTCTCTGTTTTAGAGCCGTTTGTATTTTTGTAATATCTACCCCATTTGGCACTTTCAAACCTATTAAGTGATAAGCTTTATATGGTTCTTCATCTACCCAAAAACCTTTTTCTTGCAACAATTTCAAAGGTTCTGCCATCAAATTTTTACAATAGGCTTGAATGTTATCCACGCCCCAAGTTAAAATTTGGGTCAATGATGCCTCTAACATCGGATTCAAAATAAAATTACTTCTTTCTCCTACATTATAGCGGTCGGCTTTGGGGCGATAATGGTCGCTATAATTTATCAAATTTCTAAATTCTTCCGAACCAACCCGATTTATCCAATTGCGTTCAATGGGTGAACCTGTGTCAAAATATTCTCCAAAATATGCCACACCCGACGAATAAGGTCCTAAAAGCCATTTATAGCCTACATTTATTAAAGCATCTGGTCTGATTTTTTGAATATCAACAGGCAATGCTCCTACCGACTGTGTTCCGTCAATTACAAATAAAGCTCCATATAATCTACATTGCTGACCAATAGCTTCTAAGTCAAAACGTGTTCCATCTGCCCAATGTGTAGGAGAAATTACTACCATACAAGTATTAGCATTGATAGAATTGATAAACGTTTCATTCCAAATTTTCCCACGATTCTTTAAAGTATTAGGAGGCGAAATTGTTTTAATTTTCAAACCTTTGTCCATACAAACGCCTTCCCATGCGTACACGTCAGAAGGGAATTCTTCATGTACCATTAAGATTTCTTGTCCTGCCCGAAGATTTGGTTTAAAAGCTAAATTACGAGCAACGATTGCCATTCCATAAGAGGTGGACGGAATTAAAGCGATTCGCTCTGAATCTGGACAATTGATAAGTTGGGCAAAAAGTTTTTTTACAGGAGCAGTCGTCTCAAAAAACGTTTCTTGCGTGATAAGATGAGGTTTTGATTTTCGTAAAATACCACCAATTCCAGCTTGTTCAACTGATTTCAGGTTGGGGGACATCGTGGCACAATTGATATAATGGACGTTTTCGTCGAGACTAAATAAAGATTTTTGACAAGTAAGCATAATTTGTTGATTTCCAGAAATGATTTTTTTCTAAAAATACGAAAAAGTTTTTGCCACAACCTCTAATTTTTGTACAAATCGTACCGTAAACTAAATACTGCTTGTAAACCTTTGATTAACAAGGCTTTTATTCTATTATTGAGAAAACTTTTCAACTTTCCTAACCTCAAAATCTTGAAAAATTCTTCCTAATATTCTCATTCATTTGCTTCTACACGCAAGGTTTGCTCAATATCCAAAAACGTTGGATTCACTCAAAACTTTCTTAAAAACACAAAAACAAGCTACTATTTATGTGTTGACTTTAAATGAATTTGCGTTTTTGACTATTCAAGAAGGGAAATTTGCGAAAGCTGAAAATCATCAAGCAAATTGAAAATTTATCTAACAAATATGAACAACTAATTTTGAACTCATAAATCAGTAATAATCTCATGAAAAACACACTACTTTCTCTTCTTCTATTTTTCTGTTTTCTAACTACTTATGCCCAAATAGGCGTAAATACTGATGGTTCAGCACCACATTCATCGGCTATTTTAGATGTAAAAAGTACCACCAAAGCATTTTACCCGCCACGTATGAACACTGGTGCAAAAGAGGGAATTATAGGTGTGCAGGCGGGAGCATTGGTGTATGATGTAAATGCCCAAGACCTTAATTTTTTTACGGGTAGTCTTTGGTTAAATGTGGCAAAACTAAATTTGCCAATTTTACAATTCGGTACAACTGGTAGTTCTGATGGACTATTATCCTTAACAAATAATGCTTCATCTGGCTTTAGCACTGGCATAAGAGCCAATATTCAGGGCGACCAAGGTTTTGGCGTTGTGGGTAATGCTTATAAAACGAGCCCAACGCTACAATCTATCGGTGTGGCAGGTTTCAATTTATCAACTAATGCCAATGGTATGGGTGTTTATGGCGAACATTCTGGAAATGGTGTGGGAGTGAGTGGAAAGGCATTTGGGGCAACGGGCATAGGTGTAAAAGGTGTGTCACAAAGTGCGTCGGGAGTGGGTGTTTTTGGCGAAAATACGGCAAACGGCGTAGGTATAATTGGAAATTCCAATTTGAATATTGGACTAAAAGGCACAACTGTAAGTGGCAAAGCAATTCAAGGTGAAGCAACAGGTAGTGGAAATGCAGCTAATTTTGTTTCAGCTACTGAAACCACCGTAAAAATTCAGCTATCAGACTTAGCTCCTACGAATGCTAAAAACGCCCTCGAAGTAACAAATAGCTCAGAAAATAATATAGGTATTGCCATTAGAGGTTTGCACCAAAGTGCAGGAACTGGGGTAAAAGGTGAAACTCAAGCTGGTATTGGTGTACATGGTATCGGATATGATGGTGTAAAAGGCGAAGGCTATTATGGCGTACATGGAATTGGTAGTAACTATGGGGTTTTTGGTGAAAAAAGCGGTACGACTGGTAGTGCAATTCATGGTGTGGGTGGTCTCAGAGGGGTCTATGGGCAATCTGATGTGTATGGCGTTTATGGTGTGTCTAATTTTTTAGAACCAAATCAATATAAATATAGTGGAGTATATGGAGAATCGAATTCAAATAATAATTTAGGTTCAGGGGTATATGGAAATCACAATGGATTAGGTCCGGGGGTTAGCGGAAATAGTTTTTATGGAATCGGTGGAAGATTTAATAGTGATAATGGAATTGCCTTAATAACACAAAGTGGCAATGTAGGTATTGGTACAAATACTCCCGTTGCCAAAATGGATATAATGGGTAGTGCCTATTTAAGCCATTTTTATTATGGAGCAAATGAAGACACTTATATCCGTGGGGGCAAAGCAGGCTCAGACGTGCTGATAAATGATATTGCTGGGCAAGGTAATGTGGGCATTGGCGTATCAAATCCAGCTTATATTTTGGATATTAAAGACAGAATACGTCTGCGTGCTAATGGCTCAAATACCGCTGGTATATACCTAAATAATGCGGCAAACACTACTTGGACGGCTTTTGCGGGCATGAAAACGGATACTCAGGTCGGTTTATTTATTGGCGGTTCTTGGAGATTTTGGGTTGATAATGCGGGTAGTGGCTATCTGAACGGAAACCTAATCCAAACATCAGACAAACGCTTGAAACAAAACTTTTCATTACTAAATAATTCATTATCAAAGATATACCAATTAAAAGGTTACCACTTTAAATGGATAGAAGCATCCAGAAGTCAAGATTTACAAACGGGTTTAATTGCTCAGGAAGTGCAAAAAATCTTTCCAGAATTAGTCCAAACTGATGAAAAAGGCTTTTTATCAGTCAATTATATTGGTATTATTCCACATTTGATTGAGGCAGTGAAAGAATTAAAAAATGAGAATAACGATTTGAAAAAATTAAAAAATGAGAATGAAGATTTGAGAAATCGTTTAGATAAAATTGAAGCCATGCTTTCTGCCTCAAACTCTTTAACTGGTAAATAAAAAAGAACTTAACCTTAATCCTCTCTTTGACGTTATCAACTTTTTATAATTGTGATAGCAAATCTAAAACCAATTTTAAAGATTTGATGCGTACTTTACGGAAGTCGTCGTTTTGAACGACGACTTCCGTTGAGACTCAGATACGCAATAACTTTTTTAAATTAGTATAAAAACAAAGTCCCAATGCTTTTGTCATTACAAAAACAGAAAGAGTTTCCGACGGGAGAATTATTACAGGAACATTCAACGTGAAAGTTTTTGGAGGAGATAACAAGAAAAATGAACTCAATATCAAAGACAGAATAATTGTTGGAAAGTTTAGGCTAAAACACATTTTCTCTGATACTAAATTCTGATTTTATCAAATCATGCCAACAGAAATAGCTACTTGCAGAAGTGCTGTAATATCTTTCATACCTGTACGGGCGAGCATATTTCGCCTGTGGGTATGAACGGTAGCTAAACTCAAAAAGAGCGTTTCTGCTATTTCGTTAGAATCTTGTCCTTCTTGAATCAACCTCAAAATATCTTTTTCTCGGTCGGAAAGAATGTCACTTTCATACGTCTTTTTAGTTAAAGAATCGTAATATTTAACTTTTGAAAAATTTTCACCATAAGTATATCTCATCCACCAAAAATCATCTTTCATCAAATGAGTAATATTCTGAATGGTATTGACAACATGAATCGGATTACGATTTTTGTCTTCGTCTAAATGAGTAGTTTGAATAAAAGTTCTCACGACTTTTCCTCTTTTGGTTCGCATTTTTGCTCCAACAAAGGCAATTTTTTGATTTTCTTTATCTTCAAAAGAAGTGTCTTTTAAACATTTCAGATACCAACGTCCTGCTGTAATTGGAAAAAGGGCATGGTCAAAAGTCATCATTTGAACATATACCAAAACGCCTAAAGTAGGGTTATCTTCGGCGGTATAGCCAAACATTTCTTTCACATTACTACTAATATAGAGTTTCTTGTAAGATTTCAGCCCTATTATAGCAATGACAGTATGCGAGTTTTTAGAAAGTAAATCTAAAGACTCTTTGTTGTACAAACTTTCCTCTGGTTTCTCAGAATTTTCTTTTGCAAACTCTGTCCAAACCGTTTTTGCTTGATTAAGGATATTTTCAAATTGATTGCTCATAAATTGTAGAATAATAAATATTAAAAAACGTCATTGTTTTTTCGACACAACAAACCGAGTACACAACCCTCTGAATTTCAAAAACTTACAAAACAAACAAGAAAATACTTAAAATACCTAATTTAGGTATTGTAATTAACTCATTTGAATACGACCTTTGTTAAGGAAATATTTAACAATTGTTAATAATATCGCCAAATTAACCATTTATTAGAAAATTTTCGTGTTTTAAACATAAAGCCGCTACTTTATTTTTAAGAATAGAACCTTTCGTTGTTTATACACGAAAGGTTTTGTTTTTTTATTAGACTTACTACCTAACAGAATTGGTTAGTTAAGTTGTCCATAATTACGATTAAAGACCAATTCAATCAAAGCAACCGTCAATAATCTTGAAAAAAACGGTTCCCCTAACTATTAAATTCTCTTTATTTCCACCAATAATCATTGTTATTTCTTTGAAGTCATTTTACGACAAAAATCACACCATATTTTATCCTAAATTACCATTTCAGCTAATATAGCTAAACTATTCATGCCTGTATAATGTCAGTTGCAAATCAATCTTTTATGTAATAGTATTTGCCGAAAATGTGTAAATTGCTTTCCCTTAATTTCATCATTTTTTATCATGGACAAATTTATCCGCAATAACTTTTTAGCCATTTGTATCACATTGGCAGTCATTTTTGCCTTTGCACAAAAAGCAACTATTTTTCAACAAGACGCTCCTAAAACAGTTCAACCTGTTGTTAAAAATACCAATCAAGAAATAGAGGCAACGTTTAATAATTATTGGAAAGAACAAGGAACAGAAACATCTCTGTTTATACTAAAACAAGATTCTGTAAAAATTGCAGAAGCCATGCTTTCTTTTACTTTGCAAGATTTTGAACAAACTGAACCCAAAGAGCATATTCAGATGCTTGCAAGTACCTTTACTCAAAAAAGTATAAATTATAAAAATTCCGTGACGACCTCAACGCTTATGCCTTTAAATATTTTGCTTCGACCTCATGCTTTGGAGGTTTCAAGCTCGGTACAAGAATTGAATGGAACTGGATTTATGAAATTAACATTTGCCCCAAAATCTTACGCTGTGACGATTGAAGGAAATTTAATTAAGAAAGATGGTGAACACTTAGCATTGAGCAAAACCCATAATGAAGATGAAATGTGGTCAAAAATCAGACAAAATCCAGCAACGTTGCCACAAGGAGAATTTGAGATTATTCCAAGTTTAACTTATTGGAATTCACTTCATAAAACGCCAGAAGTACAATCGGTAAAAGCGGAATTTAAAAATTATGATGGGAAAGAATTTACAGGTAAAAAACTAAAAATATACAGCCTAAATTATCCCGATTTGAAGCGAAATTTATCCATTATTTTTGAAGAGAATTCGCCTTTCAAAATTGTGGGCTGGACGGAAGAAAATGAAGGTAAAGTAGTGATTGGTAGAAGGTATTAGTGGTTAGATAGATTAGGTTGTTAAGTTATCCCAAGATTATTTACGATTGATTCGATTTAGACGGGGTGCGTAACCTTGACGAGTTGGAATTTTTAATCGTAAATCGAATCAATCGTAATTGTAAGTACAACTTGGCGAACCAGTTCAACACCCAACCCCTAAATCCTAACCCCTATTCTATATCTTAATTCCCATTATTCCATCTGGAGAATCATAGAATGTCATGTGACCCGTTTTCTTTGAAACCTCCGCCCATGTCAAGTTCTCAAACGTCATTCCTACTACGCCACAAGTTGGCATTGAGCCAATTTCTTCATGCGTAAGATATTCTGCAAAATAGCTAATACTCGGATTATGCCCCACAATCATCACTGAATCAACTTCTTCTGAAAGCCCATTCACGGCATCTAAATAATGTTTTGGTGAACTTTCATAAAGAGCAGACTCCACCCTAACTATCTCATTATCAACCCCTAATTGTTCACAAAAAACTTGTGCGGTCATTTGTGTACGTTCAGCATTTGATGTTAATATGAGGTCAATTCCTTGCATTTTTGACGCAAGATGTTTCCCCATTCTTGCCGCATCAATCATTCCGTTGGACACAAGCGGACGAACAAGGTCAGGACTAACCGATTGGGAAGCCTCTGCATGGCGGACTAAATACAGTGTTTTTGTCATTGGTATTATTTGTAATGATTAATATTTATAGTGATTAGATATTTCTCGAATGCTTATTTCACAACCGACCCTAATTCCTTTGCAATTTGTTTTTCAATTTCTTTCGCTTCCATGAACATTTCTAATAAACGAGTTTGTTCAGTTAAATCTTTTGTTTGCGACATTTGCTTCATTAAGCCTTTCATTTGTTGTTCGTTATACGCTTTTTTCAAACGAAGAATATTCTGAAATGCTAAATCCGCTAATTTATCTTCTTCCGTTGGCACGTGAATATCGTGTTTTACCCATGCTTCCGAGATACTGTAACGCTCGGTAGAAAGATTGATTGCCTCCATTTGAATATTGGCAAGTCGATGCCCAATAAAATGTTGAGCATTCAAGATATTTCCCTGCAAAAATTGTTCCCGAAATATGGTCAAAATTTCTTGATAAATGGGCGTTTCAAAGTTCATCCCATCAATTTCTGATAAAATATATTGCATTAAAGTCACTCCTGGAGCTACACCGGGGTCAACTTCTTTTGTACCATGATTTATCAGTAAACGAATACACTCCAATTCTTGAATTCCCATGCCAGACACAACCGTTCTCGGTGCTTCAGGAGAATCAATTACGGGATTATTGACAGGTTGAGCAGGAACAAAATCAACTGGAAAACCAGAAAACTCTTCTTCTTCCGAAAAACTCATCATACCGTCCAAATCAAATGCAGGTGGCGGAGGCGTTGGTTTACTGACGGTTACACCTTTCGGCAAATCATTCTGTAAACGCTGGCGATTTTGTTCTCTTTCTCGGTCTTTATCTTTCTGTTTTGCTCGTTCAATAGAAACTTTATTACTTTCCGAAATCAGTAATTGTTCATCAATCTGCATCAAATTAGCAGTTTTCTGAAAAAATACTGAACGTTTTATCGAATCAGGAATTTTGGAAATACTTCCCACCATATCCTTAATCAACTCAGCACGTTTGAAGGGGTCACTCCCCGCTTCTTTCAAGGAAAGTTCTGCTTTGAAAGTAATAAAATCAGCAGCGTGGTCTTCAATATGCTTGACAAATGCGTCTGAACCAATCTTTTGAACGTAACTATCGGGGTCTTCTCCTTCTGGGAAAACGACTAATTTCACATTAAGTCCTTCTTCCAAAATCATATCCATTCCTCTTAGAGACGCTTTTATACCTGCCGAGTCACCGTCATACAGAACAGTAATATTCTGCGTAAAGCGACCAATCAAGCGGATTTGCTCAGTAGTCAATGACGTTCCCGACGATGCCACTACGTTTTCAATGCCTGCTTGGTGCAGAGAAATTACGTCGGTGTAACCTTCCACCAAATAACAAACATCTTGCGTTCTGATGGCATTTTTGGCTTGAAAAATACCATAAAGAACATTTGATTTATGATAAACTTCGGTTTCGGGCGAGTTGAGATATTTAGCTTGCGATTTATCCGCTTTCAGAATCCTTGCTCCAAAAGCAATCACTTTTCCTGCCACATTATGAATCGGAAATGTTACCCGATTTCTAAAACGGTCGAAGGATTTTTGAGCATTTGGATTAGCAGTTTGTTCATTTTCTTTCAAAATCGTCAAACCTGCTTTTGCCAAAATATCTAAGCTATACCCATTTTTGAGGGCTTCTTTCGTAAATGCGTCCCAACCTTCAAGGCTATAACCTAACTCAAAAGTATTAATGGTTTTATCAGAAAAACCTCTTTCTTTGAAATACGGATAACCGATGGATTGACCTTCTTCGTGTTTAAAAAGATTATTTTGGAAGTAATTTTTGGCATAATTCAAGACAATCAAAAGGCTTTCTCTTTCGTTTTGAGCCAACATTTGTTCGTCCGTCAAAACACTTTCTTGAATTTCTATTCCGTATTTTTTAGCTAAATGGCGTAAGGCTTCACCGTAACCTAAGCCTTCAATATCCATAATAAAACGGATAGAATCACCTGCTTTTCCACAGCCAAAGCACTTGTAAATTCCTTTTGCGGGCGATACTGAAAATGATGGAGATTTTTCTCCGTGAAAAGGACAACACGCCCAAAGGTTCGCTCCTTTTTTCTTCAAAGACACATAATCACCAATTACATCGGCAATGTCAGCACTTTGTCGGATACGTTCTATGGTTTGTTCGTCTATACGCATGGGGTTTGATTATTTGTTCAAAATTACGTTTTTTTTGTGAAGTTTTTGGCGTTTTGCCACGAAGACACTAAGGCACTAAGATTTATATTAGACTTTGCCACAAAGACACAAACATTTTATAAAACTTAGAGACTTTGTGCCTTCATGGCGAAACATATTAGACTTTGCCACAAAGACACAAACATTTTATAAAACTTAGAGACTTTGTGCCTTCCTGACAAAACATATTAGACTTTGCCACGAAGACGCAAAGACTCTACGTTTTGTATTCTATTGTAAAAAACTTAGAGCCTTCGTGTCTTTGTGGCAGAATTTAGTACGTGTTTAAAAAACCTTAACAACAAAAAACAAGTCATTAAATATCCTTTTAGGAAACAGATAACGTAAATTTGTTTATAGAAATTCATTTACCTTATCATCATGTCAAAAGAAAAATCCAACGACCACGGTACAGGTCATATCATTCAAAGTTTAATTGTAAACGTCCTCATTGCCTCATCAAAGGGAGTAGCAGCGTTTATGACAGGTTCAGGTTCTATGCTTGCCGAAACAATTCACTCCTTCGCCGACTGTGCCAACCAAGGACTTTTATTAGTTGGGGTAAAACAGTCTAAACGTCCAGCCGATAAAAAACACCCATTGGGCTACGGACGCTCGGTGTACTTTTGGTCTTTTATGGTGGCAATGTTATTATTTTCTATCGGTGGAATGTTCTCTATTTATGAAGGCTTACACAAATTCAGTCATCCCGAACCCGTAGAAAATATTGAATGGGCAATTGGTATTTTAGTTTTTTCATTGGCATTAGAAGGATACGCAACGTATTCAAACATTGTGGAATTAAACGAAAGAAGAGGAAATACGGGCTTCGTTGAGTACATCAGAAATACCAAAGACAGTGATTTAATCGTCATTTTTGGCGAAAACTCTGCCGCTGTTTTTGGGCTAATTCTTGCAATAACCGCCTTACTTGCAGCCTACTACACAGGCGATGGACGTTATGATGCTTTGGGTTCTTTAGCGATTGGCGTTGTACTTATTGCAGTGGCAATTTTTCTTTCTGTTGAGGTAAAATCATTACTTATTGGCGAAAGTGCCGATTCTGTGATTAATGATTTGGTAGAAAAAGAAGCAGAAAAAAGTCCAGAGATTTTAGAATTAATCAACTGTATTACCATTCAACAAGGTCCCGGTGAAGTATTAATGTGTATAAAAATCAAATGTAAACCAGACTTAACAGCTATACAAATCAGCCAAATGATTAATAAATTTGAGAATGATATTAGAAGTAAAGCTCCAGAAGTAAAATGGATTTATATCGAACCAGATTTACAGGAATGGAAATAATTGTATTTAGTGATTTGTGAATGAGTGAATTTACAAAATCTTAAATCACTAATTCACTCAATCACAATTCACAAATTTAAAACATGAAAACACGAATATTTTGGATTGAAGAAAACCTCGGCATCATGTCCAGACCTTTGGGTGGTGATGACCTTCAAGAAGAAATTATTCATTGGAAAAAGTTAGGAATCAATACAATCGTAAGTTTTCTGACCGACGAAGAAAATGAAGAATTAGATTTAGAATATGAACGAATGGATTGCCGAAGAGAAGGGTTTGAATTTATTAAATTCCCTATTGAGGACGGTAATGTTCCTGACAGCTATTTAAAAACAAAAGAATTGGTCATTGTTCTTGCCGAAAAAATAAAGGATAATCAAAAAGTTTTGCTTCACTCAAGAGGAGGAATCGGGCGAACTTCCATGATTGCTGCCAGTATTTTAGCAAAAAATGGATTATCTACCCAAAAAGCTTTTGACCTAATTATCAAAATAAGAGGCATTAAAGTACCTGATTCTGATATTCAAAAAAACTGGGTAGAAGAATTTGTTTTGAAAATGAAATAAAATCAATAAGCCCTGACATAGTTTTAGCTATTGTCAGGGCTTATTGGTGGAAATCGGTATTTGCTTTGATATGTTAAATTCCAATACTAAAACTCAACACCTAAACCCTAACACCTACTTAAACCAAAGTAGCCGTCAAAGTAATTTCAGTATTCAATAATTGCGAAATCGGGCAATTTGCTTTTGCATCTAAAGCCGCCGCTTGGAATTGTTCTTCTGTGATGTTTGGAATTGAAGCCTGTAAATCTAAATGGATATTCGTAATTTTTCCATCTTCAAAAAGCACTTTTGCATTTGTATCAATGTTATCAGCCGTAAAACCTGCTTCATTCAAAACAAAGCTAAATTTCATTGAAAAACAACCTGCATGTGCCGCTCCGATTAATTCTTCTGGATTTGTACCAACACCGTCAGCAAAACGAGTTTTGAATGATAATTGTGCATTATCTAAAGTTGTACTTTGCGTAGAAACGGTTCCAACGCCTTCCATTCCTGTACCTTTCCAATTTGCCGATGCTTGTCTTGTAAATTTCATATTCTTTGTGTTTTTGAGTTAATTACTGTTTAATTATGACACAAATTTCAACATCAAATATTACTAAAACTTTAACCCAAGTTAAAATCGTTTAGAGTTGATAAAATATTTTCAGAAGAGATTTGCTAACTTTTCAAAGTTAGCAAATCTTCCATCCTAAAATATGTTGAAAAGAGATTCTCCAACTTTTAAAAAGTTGGAGAATCTAAATCACATACATTGAAGATTCCGTAATTCCTTAACAACAATTCGTAAATATCTTTTTACTTCCCTGATAACCTTTTTCTAATTCTACTCAAAGAAGGTCCTTGTATGCCCAAATACGAAGAAATATGATACAAAGGAATGGCGTTCATTATATCTGGATGCTGAGCTACCAAATCTAAATAACGTTCTTCTGGCGTTTGAAATAATAGACTTTCAGTTCTGTTCAAAGCCACATTTGAGGCTTGTTCGGCTATTAACCGCCCCAAACGCTCCCATTCGTGCGACTGCCGATAAAGTCCCAACAAATGGTCGATATGAATGTAAATTACCTTTGAGTTGACCATTGCTTGCGTATAAAAATGACAAGGCACTTGATTGATAAAACTGGCATACGAAACCACAATTTGGTTGTGAGTATAGAAAAAAACATTCTTCTCATCACCCGATTTTTCATCTAAATAATAAGTCCTAAAAACACCGTCCACTACAAAACCCAAATATTTACACACTTGTTGAAAGTCGTTATAGAGTTCTCCTTTTTTATATTCTCTAACTTGCCAATGTTGTTCCGACAAATTAAAGGCTTCATCGCTCATTCCTGCAAATGATTTTAAGGCATTTCTTAGTAAATTTATTTCAGTCATCATTTTGTTAATTTGTAGGACAGCTTTCCAAGCTGTCAATGGAAAGACAGGTTAACCCCCAATATCGTTCAGTTAAGAAATTTATACGTTATTGTTTGTAGACAAACTTCCCGAAAGTTCAAAACTTTCGGGAAGTTAAAATGACGTTGGGTTAAACCTGATTAATTTAAAGCAAAGAATCATTTCAACAAGTTTCATGTTTGCATAATATACTTAAAACTATTTTTGTGATGCCCAAATCAAAGGAATATCAAATAATTCTTTTTGACGGAGTTTGTAATTTCTGCAATTCATCCATCAATTTCATTATCGACCACGACCCTGAAAAAAACTTCAAATTCGCTTCTTTACAATCTGATTTTGGGCAAAAAACGTTACGCAAATTCAATAAAAACACGGAGGATTTTGATTCTGTAATTCTTATCAAAAATAATCAGCTATACCAAAAAGCAGAAGCAGCTTTAGAAATCACCAAACAACTTTCGGGTTTGTGGAAATACCTTTCCATTTTCAAGATTCTGCCAACTTCTATTCTCAATTTTTTCTACAACATTATTGCCCAAAATCGGTACAGAATATTCGGTAAATCAGACACTTGTCGTATGCCTACTCCCGACCTAAAAGAAAGATTTTTGGTTGAGAATAGTTAATAGCGTGTCAGAATAGTTAATTTTGTAATCAAGAAAATGAGACAATATGAGCTTATTGAAAGCTACATTCGCTTTTCGCAAATCGCTTTTCGCTCACTGTATTCACACATTAACTCAATCATTCATTGAATATGAAAGCATACGTTTTCCCTGGTCAGGGTTCACAATTCAGAGGTATGGGCAAAGACCTATACGACAATTCAGCATCTGCAAAAGCTCTTTTTGAGCAAGCCAACGATATTTTAGGCTTCCGCATTACCGACATCATGTTTGAAGGTACTGACGAAGAACTCAAACAAACTAAAGTAACTCAACCTGCTATTTTCTTACACTCTGTTATTTTAGCGAAAGAAACTGCGGATTTCAAACCAGAGATGGTTGCAGGACACTCATTAGGCGAATTCTCAGCTTTGGTTTCAGCAGGTGCATTAAGCTTTGAAGATGGCTTACGTTTAGTTTCTGCCCGTGCTTTAGCAATGCAAAAGGCTTGCGAAGCTAATCCTTCAACAATGGCTGCGGTACTCAATTTAGCCGATAATGTTATTGAAGAGATTTGTGCCTCAGTAACCGACCAAGTTGTCGTAGCTGCCAATTATAACTGTCCAGGACAAGTTGTAATCTCTGGGTCAAACGAAGGCGTTGCACAAGCGGGTGAAAAATTGAAAGCAGCTGGTGCAAAAAGAGTATTGCCATTGCCAGTTGGCGGAGCATTCCACTCTCCTTTAATGGAACCAGCTCGTGAGGAATTAGCAGCCGCTATTCAGGCAACAACCTTTACAAGTCCAGCTTGTCCAATCTATCAAAACGTAAATGCTCAACCTTCAACTGATGTTGAAACAATTAAAGCTAATTTGATTGCTCAATTAACAGGAGCTGTTCGTTGGACGCAATCAGTTCAAAATATGATTGCTGACGGAGCAACTTCATTTGTAGAATGTGGTCCGGGTAAAGTTTTACAAGGTTTAGTTAAAAAAATCAATGCTGAAGTAGAAACCGCAGGCGTTTAATTTTTCAATTATAGATTCTTGAAAGGTCTAAAAGGCATAAATCTCATGTTTTTTAGACCTTTTTCATTTTTATCTACTTTTGAATCAATTGAGTGCATTTTTTTATCAATTTTAACCTCCACAATTTCAACAACTTAGCAAATATTATTATTTTTTTTCATTTTTTTTCTTGAATAGACTTGACACATAACGATTAAAAGTGTAATTTTGCATCACTTTTCAGAAGGACATTAAGTCAAAAAGAAAACAGATTGACCGATGGTGTAATGGTAACACAACGGTTTTTGGTACCGTTATTCATGGTTCGAATCCATGTCGGTTAACAAAACCTCTCAGCAATGAGAGGTTTTTTGTTTTATAGTCCAATATGATTCAAGGAGAAATCAAATCCATAAAAATGCCCTTGAAAATTAATTCAAGGGCATTTTACTTTTCTCTATCTTCTTACAAATTAGTCAAATCAAAACCTTCCATAAAGGCAGTTGTAAACTGTCCAGATTTGAAACGTTCATCATCCATCAATTTAATGTGGAATGGAATCGTAGTTTTGACACCTTCAATGACAAATTCTTGTAAAGCACGTTTCATTCTTAAAAGCACTTCTTCACGGCTCTGACCCGAAACAATTACTTTAGCAATCATCGAGTCGTAGTTTGGTGGAATGGTGTATCCAGAATAAACATGGCTATCAATACGTACTCCATGACCGCCCGGTAAATGTAAATTAGTGATTTTCCCCGGAGATGGACGGAATCCATTTGAAGGGTCTTCAGCATTAATTCTACATTCTAAAGCATATAATTTCGGGAAATAATTTTGCCCAGAAATAGCTATACCTGCTGCAACTTTGATTTGTTCTTTAATTAAGTCAAAATCGGTAACTTCTTCTGTAATTGGGTGTTCTACTTGGATACGAGTATTCATTTCCATAAAGTAGAAATCTCCATTTTTATCCACTAAGAATTCAATCGTTCCTGCACCTTCATATTTGATGGCTGCTGCACCTTTGATAGCTGCAATACCCATACGCTCACGCAATTCTGGCGTAAGAGCAGGAGAAGGGGTTTCTTCACAAAGTTTTTGGTGACGACGTTGGATTGAGCAATCACGTTCTGACAAGTGACAAACTGTACCAAATTGGTCACCTACAATTTGAATTTCAATGTGGCGAGGTTCTTCTACATATTTTTCCATGTAAAGACCATCATTACCAAATGCCGCCGCTGATTCAGTTTTGGCATCATCCCAAAGCTTTTCAAATTCATCTTCGTGACGGATAATACGCATACCACGTCCACCACCACCAGCCGTAGCTTTAATGATAACTGGGTATTTAATTTCTTTCGCTAAAGCTTTAGCTTCTTCAACAGTATCAATCAAACCTTCTGACCCTGGAATAACAGGAACACCAGAGGTTTTCATGGTTGCCTTAGCTGTTGCTTTATCTCCCATTGAATTAATCTGCTCAGCAGTTGCTCCAATAAATTTGATACCATATTCAGCACAAATTCTTGAAAACTCAGCATTTTCAGATAAAAATCCGTAACCTGGGTGAATAGCGTCAGCTCCTGTTACTTCGGCTGCTGAAATAATGGCAGGAATATTTAAGTACGATTGACGACTTGGTGGAGGTCCAATACAAACGGCTTCATCAGCAAATTTAACATGGAGGCTTTCACGGTCGGCAGTTGAATAAACTGCTACCGTTTTGATTCCCATTTCTCGGCACGTTCTAATAATGCGAAGGGCAATCTCACCACGATTGGCAATAAGTATTTTTTTAAACATCTTATCAGTTATCAGTTATCAGTTATCAGTCATCAGTACAATAGACTTCTATTGTTACGTCTTCTCAATAACCATTTTTAATAAAACTAATAAGCAATCTTCATTATCAGCTATCAATTATGACTTATGGATAACTGATAACTGATAACTGATAACTGCCTACTGTTCTACAACAAAAAGTGGTTGGTCAAATTCAACTGGAGTTGCGTTTTCAACCAAAACTTCAACAATTTTTCCTGAGATTTCAGCTTCGATTTCATTAAACAATTTCATTGCTTCAATGATACAAACTGTTTTCCCTTTCGAAATTTCTGTTCCAATTTCTACAAATGAAGCCTTATCTGGTCCAGCTGAACGATAGAATGTTCCAATCATTGGAGATTTGATAGTTACTCTGTTTGAAGCCACAGGAGCAGCAACTGGTGCAGCAACAGGACTTGCAGGAGCAGCGGCTACCGCAACTGGTGCAGCAGCGACAACTGGAGCAGCGACTGCTACTTGTTGTACTACTGGAGCAACGCCATATCTTTTTACAGATAATTTCAATTCTGAGGTTTCAATATTTACCTCATCAAGCGTTGACTGTGCAATAAAGTCAAGGAGTTTTTGGATTTCTTTATTTTCCATGTTCTTATTTTAGGGGTTAGATATTAGGTGTTGGGTATTAGCGATAGGCGAAAAACCTAAAACCTGATACCTAACAGCCAATACCTCAATTATTTAACTCTTTCTACGTACTCATAAGTACGAGTATCTACTTTAATTTTTTCGTCTTGTTGGATGAATAATGGTACAGTAATCGTTGCTCCTGTTTCTACGGTTGCAGGTTTTTTAGGAGCGTTGGCTGTATCCCCTTTAATTCCATGTTCTGTATAAGTTACTACTAACTCAACAAACATTGGCATTTCGCAAGAAATTGGCAAATCTGTTTCTGTATTGATAAGAATCTCAACTTCTTGACCTTCTTTCATCAAGTCCGAAGCCTCAACCATTTCTTTATTAACGGTGATTTGTTCAAACGTTTCAATATCCATAAAAGTAAAACCAAACTCTTCTGCATAAAGATATTGAAAAGCACGACGTTCTACACGTACAGGGTAAATTGTTACGCCTGAGTTGAAGGTATTGTCAATTACTTTTCCAGAAGTTAATGACTTCAACTTTGTTCTCACAAAGGCTGGACCTTTTCCTGGTTTTACATGAAGGAATTCAATAATTGAAAACAAATCGTTGTTGTATTTAATTACTAATCCGTTTTTAATGTCTGCGGTATTTGCCATTTCTGTTTATTAATTTAATTGAGAATTAGTCTTTCCTAAATGCTCAATTTTCTATTTTGTTCTATTTTAATGTTGTATCATGACTGAATTTCAATCACTTATATCGCCCATTTCAAGTAAATACTTCCCCAAGTAAATCCACCACCAAAGGCAGCCAAGATTAAATTATCTCCTTTTTTCAATTGAGACTCATAATCCCACAAACACAATGGTATAGTTGCAGCGGTTGTATTTCCGTATTTCTGAATGGTCATCATTACTTTTTCTGGCCCTACTCCCATTCTATTTGCCGTTGCGTCAATAATACGTTTATTGGCTTGGTGTGGTACTAAGAATGAAATATCATCGCCTGTCAAGTTGTTTCTTTCCATAATTTCTGCCGAAACATCTGCCATTCTGGTTACAGCAAATTTGAAAACTGCTTGACCTTCTTGATGGATATAATGCCATCTATTATCAATTGTTTCGTGAGTTGGCGGATAGGCACTACCACCCGCTTTTTGAATCAAGTGATTTGCTCCTGCTCCGTCTGACTTTAGAATGAAATCTTGAATACCAAGTCCTTCATAATTAGCTTCTAATAAAACAGCTCCTGCTCCATCGCCAAAAAGTACACAAGTAGTACGGTCTGTATAATCAACAATTGACGACATTTTATCCGCACCTACTACTACTACTTTTTTGTAACGCCCTGATTCTATGAACATTGCTCCTGTTGTAAGGGCATTCAAAAAACCAGAACACGCCGCCGCAATGTCATAAGAACCCACTTGTGGAATACCTACGGCATTTGCAATGATATTGGCTGTTGCAGGGAAAAAATGGTCGGGTGAAATAGTGGCACAAATTAGCAAATCTATTTCTTCGGGATTTGTATTGGTTTTAGCTAATAAGCCTTTAACCGCCTCTATTGCCATTACAGATGTTCCTTTCCCTTCTCCTTTTAAAATATGACGTTGTTTTATTCCCGTTCGAGAAGTTATCCATTCGTCATTGGTATCAACAAGTTTGGCAAGGTCAGCATTCGTAAGAATATCTTCGGGAACGTATCCCTGTACGCCTGTAATTGCAGCAGTAATTTTGGTCATATTTTTTAGGGGTTAGGGATTAGGGGTTAGGGATTAGGGGTAAGAGTTGGGCAATATACCCTAATCCCTAACCCCTAATCCCTAATCCCCAACCCCTAACTTAATGCTTCTTTAATTTTTTCAGTAACTTTTGATTCAACCACCTTACGGCAAAGATGAACCATATTTTTTGCCGCCGTTGCCGACGACGAACCATGGGCAATTATGACATTTCCGTTTACCCCAATTATCGGACTGCCACCCACAGCTTCGTAATTTGTTTTATCCAAAAACTCGTCTCTAATTCCTCTATCTTTCATAATTCCGTACAGAGACTCGCCCATTTTAAGGAGAATATTTCCTGTAAAACCATCTGTTACGATAACATCTGCTTTTCCTTTGAAAAAGTCTTTTCCTTCAATATTTCCAATAAAATTAATGGAAGTATTTTCTTTCATTAATTTATAAGCTTGTTGAGCTACCAATGAACCTTTCTCTTCTTCTTCTCCGATATTCATCAAAGCAACTCTTGGCGTATCAATACCCATCGTTGCTTCTGCATAAATAGAACCTAAGACACCAAATTGAGCAAGCATTTCTGGCTTCACGTCGGCATTTGCACCAATGTCTAAAATAACGGCTAATTTACCATCTATTTGTGGTGCAAAACCTGCAATTGGTGGACGTTGAACACCTTCAATTGTTTTAATTGAGAACAAAGAACCAACCATCATTGCACCTGTATTTCCTGCTGATGCAAAAACGTCTATCTCGCCTGTCTTTAAAAGTTTAAACCCAACTCCGATACTGGAATTGGGTTTAGATTGTAATGCTCTAACAGGGTGTTCACCCATTTCAATAGTCTCATTTGCTTCAACGATTTCAATGTTAGTCCCTTTATAGTTCTGATTATCAATTATTTGCTGAATATCCTGTACATTACCTATCAATACGATGGTAGTGTCAGCAGGTATTTCGTTAGCTGCTAAAATAATTCCTTCTACGATTGCCTTGGGAGCAAAATCTCCGCCCATTGCATCAATACCTATCTTCATTAATATATTTTTCTGGTTAAACAATCTGACCACAAAAATAATAGTTTATGAAGTGTTAAACAGTATTTTTTCGTAAAAATAGTTTCAAAGTTTGAGTTTATTTTAAAATATCTCAATCTTTGAAACTATCAGGATGTTATTGTTATAATGTTCAAAACACAGATTATAATGCCTCATTTTAAGCTAATTTGATTTATATCAATTTATTCAAAATGTAACATTTTATCTGGAAATGAGTATTAATCAATAGTTAGTGTTACTTATACTTGAGCAGCGTAGCCTTCAACTACCATTTTGCCTTTGTACATAAGATTTCCTTCAAATACGTGAGCACGGTGACGTAAGTGAATTTCGCCAGTTGTCGGGTCAGTAGTGATGGTTTTTGGAGTTCCAAAGTCGTGTGAACGTCTTTTATCTCTACGAGTCGTCGAGTGTCTGCGTTTAGGATGTGCCATTTCTTTATTTCCTTAATTTATGATTTCTATTTTTATTTAATACTAATTTTCTCTTAATTTCATCAAAGCTGCCCAGCGTGGGTCAATTGCCTTGTCTGATTGCTCTTCAATTTCATCGTCTTCTTCATCTCCTTCTTTAATTGTTGAGTAAACTATCTCTCCTTCATCTTCTACCTCATCGTCGTTCCACTCAAAATCATCGTCATCGTCTCCAAAGTCAAAATTATCGTCATCATCTTCTTCTTCCTCATCAAAATCTTCCTCTTCGTATTCGTCTTCAAACTTTTTCATCAGACTTTCATACGTAACTTCGTCATGCGTAAATCTTGGATGTAATTTCTTTATCGGAATTTGTAAACCAATAAAATCAAAAACATCTTGAGCAACGTTGATATACTGTGTATTACGGTCAATCAACATCAATTCTTCTGTAATTTCTTCGGTACGGTCAGAGAATTTTAAAATCATTTTCTGAGTAATATCGAATGGAAAATCAAATGTATCCAAACTACGGTCACAAGTTAGTTCTACACTACCAACTATTTTGTAAACCATCTGAATCATCGTTTCACTTTTATCTAAAACGACAGTAGCTTTGAAATTCCCTTTAGAAATTAAATCTTGTTCAAGTGCTACAAAAAAATCATCACCGCCTTCAAATTCATGCAAATGTTGCTTGTTTTCGAGGCGAAAGATGTCAATTTTATAAGTATTTAAGATGCTCTTTTTCACAGACTTTCATTGAAAAGACTGCAAAATTAGTGAGTTTTTTTTAGAAAGAAAAGGATTGTTTTAAATATTACTTACAAGTTGTTGGTTATTAGTAGTTTGGAGTATGTCCATATACGCACAAAAAGTGTTCGTTTTCGTACACTTTCCACAAACCACCACTCTTCAATTCACTAAAAATCAAACACTTACCTTTTTGGCATAGCATTAGACTATTTATTAGTACAAAGAAAAATTTGTTTCAAAAAAGCAGAAAAATTCCTTTAACCCTGCTATTTAATCTCTGATAAGATGTTACAGAATTATTTAAAAATCGCACTCAGAAACCTTCTTAGAAATAAGGTTTATTCATTTATCAATATTGCTGGATTGGCTGTTGGTATGGCAGTGGCTATGCTTATTGGACTTTGGATATATGATGAAGTATCTGCTAATAAACACCATAAAAATTACGAAACCCTTTATCAGGTAAAAATGCACCAAACTTTTGACGGGCATCGTGGCACGCAGGACGCACTTCCATTTCCAATTGGTGTAGAATTGAAAACTAAATATCCTGATTTTAAAGGAGTAGCTATGTGCGACTGGGGTTCAAAAAGCTCATTGGTATTGGGGACAAAAAAACTATTGAAAGAAGGACATTTTTTGGGCGAAGATGGTGTGGATATGTTTTCTTTAAATATCCTCAAAGGAGATAAAAACCCTTTACACGACCCGTATTCAATTGTTTTGACTGACGAAACAGCAAAAGCCTTTTTTGGCGATGAAAACCCAATCGGGAAAGTATTAAAATTTGATAATAAAACAGATGTAAAAGTAACTGCCGTTGTAGCAAAACAACCACATAATAGCACCTTAAAATTTGATTTTTTATTGCCTTGGCAATTACAAGTGAGCATTTATCCTTGGATGAAGAACCAAGATACGGAATGGGGCAATAATTCATATCAAACTTTTGTGCAATTACGTCCAGAAGCAAATGAGGCGAATGTTAATGCCAAAGTAAAAGAGTTGGTACGTAGCCATTTCAAAGACGATAAGTTGATGTTCAACACTATTAAACCTGAAATATTTATTCATCCAATGGCTAAATGGAGACTCTATTCTGAGTTTGAAAACGGGGTAAATACAGGCGGATTCATTAAATATGTGCGTTTATTTGGAATTTTGGGGCTTTTAGTTTTGGTAATTGCCTGTATTAATTTTATGAATTTAAGCACCGCTCGTTCTGAAAAAAGAGCCAAAGAAGTAGGAATCCGCAAGGCTGTGGGTTCGGTACGAGAACAATTAATTGGGCAGTTTCTGAGTGAGTCGCTCATGATTTCCTTCTTTGCTTTCTTATTTGCTTTGGTTTTGGTTAGTTTATCTCTACCGTTCTTCAACACGCTGACCGAAAAGGAAATGAGTTTGCAACTGAACAATCCTCTTTTCTGGACGATTATGATTGCATTTACCATTTTAACGGGCTTATTAGCGGGAAGTTACCCAGCGTTTTATCTATCGGCATTCAATCCTGTACGGGTACTCAAAGGAAATCTGCACGTAGGAAGGGGAAGTTCATTGCCTCGTAAGGTTTTAGTAGTGGTTCAATTTGCGTGTTCGGTCATTTTGATGATAGGTACTATCATTATTTATCAGCAAGTAAGTCATGGTAAAGACCGCCCCGTTGGATTTACGACAAAAGGCTTAATATCAATCAGTTGGACAGAAGATATTGATAAACATCATGAAGCAATTCGCAATGAGTTAGTAAGTTCTGGAGCAGCAACTTCAATTACAAAAAGTAATTCAGAACCTACCCAAATTTGGAGTAACAACAGAGGCTGGGAATGGAAAGGAAGTCAACCAAATGATAAAGGGGTAATTTTTTCAACCATTGCTACCAGTTACGACTACGTAAAAACAATGGGTATTAAAATGATTGCAGGAAGGGATTTTTCAGAAGAATTTGCCAGTGATTCCTTAGGCGTAATCTTAAATGAATCCGCCGTAAAACGCATGGGTTTAGATAAAAAAGGGATAGCAAATGCCATAGGCGAAACATTAAAATGGGGTAACAGTCCAAATCTGAAAGTGATTGGCGTAATTCCTGATATGCAAATGGAGTCTCCTTTCAGAAAAATAAACCCTTTAACTATTGTATTTAACAAAACTTGGGTAAATAAGTTAGTAGTTCGTCTCAACCCAAGTATGTCGGCTTCTGATGCTATCAATAAGATTAAACCAATTATTGAGAAATATAATCCTGGTTTTCCATTCGACTATCAATTTGCCGATGAACAATACGCTAAAAAGTTCAATTACGAAGAGTTGGTGGGCAATTTAGCGGCTATTGTTGCACTTTTGGCAATCTTCATTTCGTGTTTGGGTTTATTTGGCTTAGCGTCTTTCATGGCAGAACAACGTACCAAAGAAATTGGCGTGAGAAAGGTTTTGGGAGCGAGTGTATTAAACCTTTGGCAACTACTTTCAAAAGACTTTGTAATGTTGGTACTCATTGCCTGCGGAATTGCTATGCCTATTGCCTATTATGCCATGAACGAATGGCTCAAAGACTACGAATACAAGATAAATATTGGATTGGGAGTATTCGTTTTAGTGATAGTTGTTGCGGTGCTGATAACATTACTGACGGTGAGTTATCAAGCAATAAAAGCGGCAATTGCAAACCCTGTAAAATCATTGAGAACGGAGTAGATATTATAAGCGAAAAAGCGATTTGCGAATAACACAATCGCCCGATAATTAACATTTAGCATATTCATCTTTCAAACATTGGATAAAATGTTCAGCAATTATTTGAAAATAGCCATCAGAAATCTTCTGAAAAATAAAATTTATAGCCTCATTAATGTCGTTGGATTATCCATCGGCATTAGTGCTTGTTTGGTGATTTACTTAATTGTGAGTTTTGAATTTAGTTACGAAAACTTTCAACCCGAACGTGATAGAATTTATCGAGTAACTTCTGGATTTAAAGGTTTAGATGGCAATTCTAATCAAAACGCTGGAATTTCCGCCCCCATTCCTTCGGCAATACGAAAGGACATTTCGGGCATAGAAAAAGTGGTTGGCTTTCATTCATTTTGGGGAAGTGTAATTGTTCCAACGAATAATCAGAACAAGAAAATTTTACCCAAAGATGAATCTGACATTATTATTTGTGAACCTGAGTATTTTGATATTTTTCAATACGAATGGTTGCAAGGAAACCAAAAAATAGCCTTGCATTCGCCCAATGAAGTGGTTTTAACGGATAAAAAAGTAGAGCAATATTTTGGTAAAATCCCGCTTGAACAAGCAATTGGTCGTAAACTTAATTACCAAGATTCTCTAATTGTTACTGTTGCGGGCGTGGTAAAATCCTTACCCAAAAATTCAGATTTTGCCTTTAATGATTTTATTTCTTTCAAAAGTATTGAACCTAAAAATTGGCGAAAAGATTTTGAGTTAGACGAATGGACAAATACCAATTCCAGTTCTCAGGCTTTCATAAAACTTACCAAAGGAACAAATCCGAATAAAATTGTAGCACAATTTCCTACATTTTTATTGAAACATTTAGACCAAAAAGACCAATGGAATCACGGGCGTTCGTTGGGTCTTCAAGCTTTGACGGATGTACATTTCAATACAAAACTGCAAGGAAATTATGGCAGAGTGGTTCATTTGCCCACTTTGTATATTCTCATGGGCGTTGCTATTTTTCTGTTGTTAATTGCCATTATCAATTTCATTAATTTATCGACGGCACAGTCTATCAATCGGATTAAAGAAATTGGCGTTCGTAAAGTATTGGGAAGTAGCCGTAAAAGTCTCATACAACAGTTCATGATTGAGACTTTCGTTATTACAACCGTAGCGGTTTCGTTATCAATTATTTTGGTTGAGCCTATTCTTTGGGCTTATCAAGATTTCATTCCTCCGAATCTCCATTTTAATATTTTACAACCTCAAATTATAGCTTTTTTGCTATTGGTGTTAATCATTACGGCAACATTTTCGGGACTTTACCCTGCTTGGATTATTTCGGCTTACAACCCGATTTCTTCTATCAAAAATCAATTACCCAATGGACAAAACAGAGCCGTATTTCTTCGGAAATCGCTGATTACGTTTCAGTTTACCTTCTCACAAGTTTTCATTTTGGGAACAATTGTAGTAGTTGCCCAAAGTCGTTTTTTGCTTAATAAAGACATGGGTTTTAAGAAAGATGCTATTGTATATTTTCCGACTGATTGGCGAGCGGATAAAGAGAAAAAGAGCGTTTTGATTGAAAAATTAAAGCAAATTCCAGCAGTAGAAGGAATTAGTGTTGGCGATGCTGCCGCAAGAGGTGGTTATTCGACGCAAAGAATAAAATATTTTAACGGAAAAAATGAAGTTGAATTAGACCCAAATCGTAGGTCGGTAGATGACAATTTTATTCCTTTATACGGACTAAAAATTATTGCAGGAACAAATATCAGCAAAAGCGATACCTCCAAAGATTTTGTGGTTAATGAGGCATTTGTAAAAGCAATGGGCTTGAAAAAACCACAAGATGCCATCGGAAAAATGTTGGGGTATTGGGACACCAAGGGAAATCCAATGAAATTTCCGATTGTGGGAGTTGTAGCAGATTTTCATTTTAGGTCTTTGCACAATGCCATTCAACCCCTTTTTATTGTTTCGCAACCAAAAGAAGCAGTCACGATAAATGTAAAATTTAGAAATGCCGAAGCAAATGCTAAAAATATGACTGCTGTTTTGGATAAAATGAAAAAGGCTTACAATCAGGTTTATCCAGATAATGAAGTTGCTTTTCAGCCTCAATTTTTTGATGAAACGATTGCCAAATTTTACGAAAATGAAAAGAAAATGGCTCAACTTTTAAATAGTGCAACGGCAATTGCCATTCTAATATCTTGTTTAGGACTGTTTGGTTTAGCCACATTTGCCACCGCACAACGCACCAAAGAAATTGGTATCAGAAAAGTTTTGGGAGCAAGCGTTAAGCAGATTGTAGGATTACTTTCTCAAGATTTTATCAAATTGGTCATTATTGCCATTTTCATTGCAAGTCCAATTGCCTATTATTTTATGAATGAATGGCTACAAGATTTTGCTTATAGAATCAATATTGAATGGTGGTTCTTTGCCTTAGCGGGAGTCATTGCCATTATCATCGCTTTATTGACGGTGAGTTATCAAGCCATTAAAGCAGCCATTGCTAATCCTGTGAAGTCGTTACGGACGGAATAATTAATGTAGGAGCGAATAGCATTCGCCCTTGTATTTGATAAAATGGGCGAATACTATTCGCCCCTACCCCTACCGAAAAATAATTTTAAAATATTTTCAATTTTACTGTAACCTTTCTCCATCTCCTCAGTTTTCACATTCAAATAACCGAAAAAACACAAAAAATCCATTGAACGCATTGACTGACAACAGCCTTATGCTTAGTGTAAAAGCAGATAATTTAGACAAGATGGGCTTGCTTTTCGAGCGTTACCATCGAGTGTTATTTGCATTCCTTTATCACTCAACGGGGCAAGCTGCCATTAGTGAAGATTTGGTGCAAACTGTGTTTTATCGGATGTTAAAATATCGTCATACCTTCACAGGTGATGGCGAATTTAGAACTTGGATGTATCATTTAGCTCGCAACGTATTGAACGATTATTTCAAAAAAAATCAGCGAGTAATTTACCAAGAAGACATTACCAGCATCAGCGAACGAAATCAGGCTGAACCCTCAGCAGATTTTCAATTAGAGAAAAAACAAGAGTCAGAAGCTTTGCATCAAGCTTTGGCAAAATTGAGCCCTGAATATAGAGAAGTATTAATTTTGAGTCGTTTTCAAGAATTATCTTACCAAGAAATTGCCGACGTTTTGAAAACCTCAGAAGGAAATATCAAAGTGAAAGTTCATCGTGCGATGAAAGAATTAAAAAACATTTATTTGAAAAGTAGCAGTACGCTGTAAGGTAATTCAGTAAAAAGTATAATGTATTAAGATTTATGATTGTTTGGTAGGCAATTTCTTAATACTTGAGACATAATACTTAATACACAAGAAATATGGAAAATAAAGATTTTGAGTTTGACAAAGAAGAACAAGATTTGTGGGAACAACTCGGGAAAATAAACACGCCTAATCCAAGCCCAGCATCTCGAACACGCTTTTATGCCATGCTCGATACTTATCAAAATGAATTAGAATCGAAGAAAGAAAAATCGTTTCAAGCAGTTTTTGAGCGATTGAAACAAGCCTTTCAATACAAACCTGCTTATAATTGGGCTTATGCTTTGGTTTTATTGGCTTTGGGCGGCATGATTGGCTATTTTTCTGGAAAAACAACCGCCAATGAAACACTTGCCAATCGAGAAACAGTTGAGCAATTATCGTCGGAAGTACAAGAAATGAAACAAATGATGATGCTGTCAATGCTTGAAAATCCAACGGCAACCGAACGACTAAAAGCCGTAAGTTATACCCAAGAACTCAGTACCGTTGACGACCAAGTGATTGATGCTTTATTGACAACTTTGAATTTCGACCAAAATGAAAATGTACGCTTAGTAACTTTAGAAGCACTGATTCAATTGGCTCATCACCCTAAAGTGCGAGAAGGTTTGGTACAATCTCTATTAAAACAGGAATCGCCACTGATGCAAGTGGCTTTGGCTGATGCGATGGTAAAATTGCAAGAAAAACGCTCGGTAAAACAGTTTAAAAAATTACTCAAAAAGGATAATCTTAACAATTCAGTAAAAAGCAAAATTGAGAAAACCATTCAGGTACTTTCTTAATCCTCCAACATTTAAAAATCGACAATTTTATGAAAAATTTAATAATCCCGATTTTAGCGGGGATGGTATTGTCATGTGCCAACTCGACCGCTCAAGAAAACAAATTCAAGGAAGAAATCCACAAGGAATTTACCGTTTCTCCTAATAGTTTGGTAGCTGTTCACGACCTCGACGGCTCAATAAATGTAGAAGGTTACGACGGCGACAAAGTGGTCATTGACATCAATAAAGTCATTTCTGCCAAGAATAGTCAAGCATTGGAAGAAGGAAAACGGGATACAAAATTAGGCTTCGACCAAGCGGGAGATTCGCTCATTGTATATACCGCCGCCCCGTATGATACACGTCCAAATGTTAGAAATCAGAATGTTCATATTGAGTATAACATTCACCTTGATTATACGATTAAAGTTCCGAAAAACGTAAGTTTGCGACTTTCAACGATTAATAACGGCGATATTCTGGTAGAAAATGTAAATGGCATAATGAAGGTTAATAATATCAATGGGAAAATCACGCTAAAAAATGCTAAAGCTGCCAACGATGTTCATACAATTAATGGCGATGTGACGATAAATTATACTTCTCTCCCACCCGACAATTCAAAATATTATACCTTAAATGGCAATTTGAATATCACTTATCCAGCCGACTTTTCTGCTGATTGTGAGTTTAAAAGTTTTCAAGGTGATTTTTTTACAGATTTTGAAAATGTAGAAAAATTACCTACTAAAATTTCTAAAACCACTGAAGAAAATAAAAACGGAACAACTCATAAACTCAATAAAGCAAGTATCATCAGAATTGGAAATGGTGATAAAAAACTAAAATTTGAAACGTTCAACGGTAATATTTATATCAAAAAACAGGTTTAGGTTTGAATTTGCCACAAAGGCTCTAAGAATTATAAGTTTCTAATTGCCACGAAGGCTCAAAATTATAAGTTTTAAAATTGCCACGAAGGCTCTAAGAATTATAAGTTTCTAATTGCCACGAAGGCACGAAGACTCTAAGAATTATAAGTTTTTTAATTGCAACGAAGGCACGAAATTATGTTAATAAAAACTTAAAGCCTTAGTGTCTTAGTGGCAAAACAAACGATTCGTGGCAAAAAATACAATACAAAAATATGAAAACAAATAAATTAATATTCGCCATTTTAGCTTTATCTATTTCGGTATCATTCTTCGCAAAAAGTCAAGATAGAGACCAATTAACTGTTCCTCTTTCTGACCCTAATAAAGAAGGAAAAGTAAAAATAGAAATCATTACAGGTTCAATAAAAGTAGTGGGATACGACGGTAAAGATATTGTCATTGATGCCGTTTCAGGAGATAAAAGCGAGAAACGAGTTAATAAAGAACGCTCGGATGGTATGAAAAGAATATCCACCAATTCGGGTTTTGAACTCACCGCTAAAGAAAACAATAATACCGTTTCTATTGGTGTAGATAAGGTGAATATGAATGTAAATATCACTGTAAAAGTACCTCGTAAATGTTCCCTCAAACTCAGCACTATCAACGACGGCGATATTTTGGTAGAAAACGTAAGTGGTAATCTTGAAATTTCTAATATCAATGGAAATATCAAAATGAAAAACATTGCGGGGTCAGTCGTTGCCAATACCATTAATGATGACATCATTGTCAATTTCACTACCATTACGCCTAATACGCCAATGGCATTTACCAGCCTCAACGGTAAAGTTGATGTTACGTTTCCTGCTACCCTCAAAACAAACGTAAAGTTAAAGTCGGATATGGGTGAAGTTTACAGCGACTTTGATATTGATGTGGACAAAACGCCTTCTAAAATCAATCATTCGGCTGATAAAGAAAAGGGATTGTACAAAATCAAAAAAGATGAATGGACTTATGGAAAAATCAACGGCGGAGGCTCTGAAATTATGATGAAAACCTTCAATGGAGATATTTTTATTCGTAAAGCTAAATAGTTGATGCAACATTTGAAGCTCTAAAAGCATCTATCTTCTATTAACTTCCTGAAAAACCCAATTTTCAGGAAGCTAAATTAACAAACTCTATTAAAATCAATATCTTTTAATGAAATCTTTCATTTTAACCTCTATCTTCCTTTTGGGGAGCTTGACCTTTTACGCTCAAAAAGAGTCAAAAGACACGCTTAATATTCCGAAAAAGCAATATTTTACCCAAAAACTAACTGTTCCAATTCGTTTAGATGGCATTATCGACGACAAAGCGTGGGACGACGTACAATGGGCAGGAGATTTTCTCCAATACCAACCCAATGAAGGAAAAGCACCTTCACAACCTACCAGTTTTAAGATTTTATATGACGATAAATTTCTTTACGTAGCTTATCGTTGTCATGATTCTGCTCCAGATTCTGTCGTAAAAAGAATGAGCCGTCGTGACCAATTTCCTGGCGATTTTGTAGAAATAAACATCGATAGTTATCACGATTTACGAACGGCATTCTCTTTTACCATTTCAGTTTCGGGCGTGCGTGGCGATGAATTCATTTCTAATAATGGTAATAATTGGGATGACAGTTGGAATCCAATTTGGTTTGCCAAAACACATACTGACAACAAAGGTTGGACGGCTGAAGTTAAAATTCCTTTAAGTCAATTACGTTTTGGCAATGAACCCGACAAAGTTTGGGGTATTCAAGTTACCCGTCGAATTTTCAGAAAAGAAGAACGTTCCACTTGGCAAAAAATCCCACAAAACTCTGGTG
This sequence comes from Arcicella aurantiaca, assembly GCF_003148625.1. Lineage (GTDB taxonomy): Bacteria > Bacteroidota > Bacteroidia > Cytophagales > Spirosomataceae > Arcicella > Arcicella aurantiaca. Next base: position 30,369 of record NZ_QGGO01000013.1, read on the forward strand.
TTTGGGTAAGTGGTTTTGGTGAATTACATGGTTTAAAAGACGTAAGACCACAAAAACAAGTGGAAATTGCTCCTTATACCGTTGCCAAAACTGAAGGCTATAAACCCGAAGTGGGCAATCCATTTGCAACGGGTAGAGATTCTAAAATGACATTTGGGGTAGATGGAAAAGTAGCCGTAACGAGTGATTTAATTTTAGATTTTACTGTAAATCCAGATTTTGGACAAGTAGAAGCTGACCCTTCACAAGTAAGAATTGATGGTTTTCAGAACTTTTTTGAAGAACGAAGACCATTTTTTATTGAAAGCAGAAATATTTTCGACTATCAATTAACAGGCTCAGAAGCAGGTGATGATTATGACTCAGACCTCCTTTTTTATTCTCGTCGAATTGGCGGTTCTCCGCACGGTTATCCAAATCTAAAAGACGGAGAATTTGCCCAAGTCCCGCAAAATACTTCTATTTTGGGAGCAGCAAAATTTAGTGGAAAAACAAAAAATGGTTGGAGTATCGGTTTACTCGAAAGTGTAACCCAAGAAGTTTCCGCTGTTATCGACAACAGCGGTTCACGTCGAACAGAAGTCATTGAACCTCTTACCAACTACTTTGTGAGTCGTTTACAGAAAGATTTTAAAGGAGGACAAACCGTTATTGGAGGAATTTTTACAGGCGTTAATCGTGATAATAATTTGAATAATTCGCTTCACACAGGAGCCTATTCGGGAGGTTTTGACTTTTTACATTATTGGAAAAATCGTACTTGGTATTTACGTGGAAATTTAGTTTTTAGCCATGTTTTGGGTTCAAAACAAAAGATTTATGAAACCCAAACGGCTTTTGAACACCTTTTTCAAAGAACTAACGCCACAGAAGTTTCTCTTGATTCTACTCGTACATCCTTAACAGGTACAGGCGGAACGTTTCGTATTGGAAAATCGGGCGGAAAATCAGGGAAATTAGGACAAGTTTTCAAGTTTGAAACGGGTGTTACCTATCGTTCTCCAGAATTAGAAGTGAACGACATTGGTTTTATGTTGACTGCCAACGAAATCAACCATTTCACATGGGCGGGGTTACATTTCCAGAAACAAGTGGGTATTTTCCGTAATGCTCGAATCAATTATAATCACTTTTCTCGTTGGGATTTTGGCGGTCAGTTTCTTTACCAAGCCTTCAATACCAATATGCACGGCAATTTTAAAAATAACTGGCGTGTGGGTACAGGCACAACTTGGATGCCCTATTTAATTTCAAATACTGCTTTGCGTGGTGGTTCGTCTTTACGTATGCCTGCTGGAATCAATCATTGGGCTTATGTTCAAAGTGATACTCGTAAAAAAATTAATGTCGGCTTCGAAATGTTCAATTATTGGGGAGCAGAAGAAACCTCAAGACAAAGCAATTATAGCCTGAGTGTAAGGGCTCAACCTTTAGACGCCATGACGGTAAGTTTAGGCGTTGGTATCAATCATAATTGGAAAAAACAAGACCAATTTGTTAGTAGCACCGATTTTAATGGCAAACAAAGAATTGTGGTGAGTGAAGTTGACCAAAATACCTTGCGTTATACCTTACGTTTAAATTATAACATTACGCCAGATTTGACACTCCAATATTACGGACAACCTTTTATTACTCGCCCAACTTATAAGAATTTTGGCTATGTGGTTGACCCGTTGAATCAGTCGTATGATGCACGTTTCCATCGTTTTAACAACGAAGAAATTGCCTTCAGAAATGGTAGTTATGAAGTAGATGAAAATCGTGATGGAAAAGTAGATTATACTTTTGGCAAGCCAGATTTTAACTTTGTCCAATTTCGTTCAAACTTAGTGGCTCGTTGGGAATACAAAGCAGGTTCAGAGTTTTATTTAGTGTGGTCGCAAGGCAATACACCTGATGCAAGTACAGATTTCGACTCAACGGTAGGCACAAGTTTGTTCAACAATATCTTTGCGGGACAAGCCAGAAACATCTTTTTAATGAAATTTACGTATCGCTTTTTGAAATAAAACTTTGCCTTATTCATTTATCGATAAAATAAAAAAAACCTGTAAAACTTTCGTTTTACAGGTTTTTTGTTTTGCAGATGATTATTAAATTTCTAATTAATTTACCAGTTTTCTAATAACCAATAACTAATCACCATACACTTAAATACTATTGGCTTTTTTGATATACAACTCCAAAGCACCAGTCATTGACGGAGCATTTGGAAGTGGTGCTTGAATATCCAAAATCAAACCAGCTTCGGTAACGGCTTTGGCAGTTGTAGGACCAAATGCAGCGATACGAGTTTTGTTTTGTTTGAAATCTGGGAAATTATCCATCAAAGATTTGATACCTGATGGGCTAAAAAACGCCAAAATATCGTAATAAACATCTTCTAAGTCAGACAAATCTGCTGAAACTGTTTCATACATCACGGCTTCTGTCAAGTGCAAATCGTTCGTTCCCATAAATCCGGGAATATCGTTTGTGCGTTTGTCAGAACATGGAAATAAGAATTTCTCAGTCTTATGTTTTTTAATAAGTTCTAATAGCTCAGCAGCAGTTTTTGTACCTGTGAATATTTTTCGCTTACGGATAACGATGTATTTCTGCAAATAATTAGAAGTCTGCTCAGTGATACAAAAATATTTCATATCAGCAGGGACTTCAATACGTGCTTCTTTACAGATTCGGAAGAAATGGTCAACAGCATTGCGGCTTGTAAAAATAATAGCCGTATGGTCAAGAATGTTAATCTTTTGCTTACGAAATTCTTTGAAAGAAACTCCTTGTATTTCAATAAATGGGCGGAAATCAACCTTAATGTTATACCTACGTGCCAACTCGAAATAGGGTGACTTTTCGTCAGTTGGACGGGCTTGCGTAACTAAAATACTGGTTACTTTGGTCAATCTGTCTGGATGTGCGGTTACTGTGATTTCGCTCATGCTCAATGCAGTTTTATCTATTGGGGCTAATCGTTGTTGAGTTGCAAGACTACTAAATGTACCTCTGAAACAACTTTATGGAACTAATGCTAATGAATTAATACAAAACTACAAGGCGAAACGTATGCCTATAATCAGGGGGATTAATTCAATGATGCAAAGGTACGAAAATAAATACAGATTTTTTAGTGTCGTCATCTTATTTATCGTAAAGTAAAGTAATGCTAACCTTGCAACAAAGAATAAAGAAATAGGAAAGAACAAATATTTTTCAGCATTTTTCACGATTTCTGGCACTGAAACGGTACTAAAAGTTAGTACAATCAGAATAATCAAAAAGAATAAACTTGACGCCTGAATTATCTTAAAATAGTGAACATTGGTAATATTATCAAGTCTGTAAAGGTTTGATAAAACTCTCAAAGCCACATATTTGAATATCAAAGAAACAAACACAATTACGGAAACTTCCAAGAAATTTATGAGCAAAGCTCCTAATGTTTCGCCTTCAGGTAAAATATCACTCGCCGAAAATAAATCAGTTTTTTCATGGGTAATCATCATGAAAATAAATGCTAAAGTAAAGCTAAGATTTACGACAAAAAGTATATTTCCTAAGTCAAAAGGTTTATTTACGACAAAAGAATCATCTCGTGTACTAATGGTCAATAAGTCTCTCGGACTAAAAAAACGCTCAAATGATTTTGGTTGATAATTGTATAAGAAGGCATAAGCACAAGCTAAAAAAATCAATCCAACCACAAAAAAGTTTTGAAAAGGAGACATTTCTCTTGGCAAAATAGTCAATAAAGACTGTGTCATTTCAATAGCTTTTTGGGCTTTTGAAATTTTATTTCCAATCTGAATCGTTAAATCTTCAACGCTTGAATTGGTGCCGTAAACGGTAAGAAATAATTTAGTTTTCCCGAAAACTTCCTGCAAACTATCAATATCCATCACTACCCAAGTGCCTACGGGCATTTTTTTTTGAAGAGAGGCATCAATGAAAAGGTAGTTTTCTTTTTCAGAACGATATAAAATTTTGTATCCTTTGTAATTCTCAATATCAAAAAACAAGCTAAAAGAATTATAATCTTTGTGTTGTTCTCGGACATAAGGTACATACGCTTTGTATCGGTCATCAAAAACCTGCCAATCGTCTTGATAATCATGGACAAGAAAAAATCCGTTATCAGGCCCTATACCTCCACCTTTTGCATTTATTTCGATTGGCAATAAGCTGTAAACTGTAAACAATAATAGGGTTGCAAAACGTAAAATTGATGATTGATGAGATATATTTTTGTCCATTTTAGGGCGTAAAGTATTCAACAAATGAATCAAAAAAGAAAACCTGCCAGACTTTTGAAATCTATCAGAGTAAAAGTTTTTTGTATGAAATATCGTTATGTTCAATGATTGGCTTGGCTTTTTTACAAAATTACGAAAAATCGGGTAATATAGTAAGCGAAAAGCGAAAAGCGATTGGCGAACTCCTCAACTTTCTTAATTTCAGTAGCTTATCGTATTAAGTCTTTATAATCGTGGCAGCAAACCGTTCTGAATATTGATAATAAAAAAAGAAGGCTTCGTTCAATACGAAGCCTTCTTTTAAACTTATAAGACTTATAGACTAAAATACTACAAACCTAAAGCTTTCAACATTGTTGCACCAATATCAGCTGGAGAGTGTACTACGTGAATACCACAAGCTTCCATGATTGCCATTTTAGCAGCAGCAGTATCATCAGCACCACCGATGATTGCACCAGCGTGACCCATTCTACGTCCTTTCGGAGCAGTTTGTCCTGCGATAAAACCAACTACTGGTTTACGGTTACCATCAGCTTTAATCCAGTTGGCAGCTTCAGCTTCCATTCCACCACCAATTTCACCAATCATTACGATACCTTCAGTTTCTGGGTCATTCATCAATAATTCAACTGCTTCTTTAGTAGTTGTTCCGATGATTGGGTCACCACCAATACCGATAGCAGTAGTTTGTCCTAAACCTGCTTTTGTTAATTGGTCAACCGCTTCGTAAGTTAATGTTCCTGATTTTGAAACGATACCGATTTTTCCTTTTGTGAAGATAAAACCTGGCATGATACCTACTTTACACTCATCAGCAGTCATAACACCCGGACAGTTTGGTCCGATAAGTGTTGTTCCCTTACCTTGAATATATTCTTTAGCATAAATCATATCCTTAGTAGGAATACCTTCTGTGATACAAATAATCACTTTGATACCTGCATCGGCTGCTTCCATGATGGCGTCAGCCGCAAATGCTGGCGGAACAAAAATAATTGAAGTATTCGCACCTGCTTTCTCAACTGCTTCTGCAACAGTATTAAAAACTGGACGGTCAAGATGAGATGAACCACCTTTTCCTGGCGTAACACCACCCACTACATTAGTGCCGTATTCTATCATTTGTTGGGCATGGAACGACCCCTCAGACCCTGTAAAGCCTTGTACGATTACTTTTGAGTCTTTGTTTACAAGTACACTCATTTCTTTGGTATGAATTATTGTTTTATGAAAATCAAATATTTAATTAAGACGGACGTCGAAATTTTGTGTAAAGGTATAGTTTGAAAAGCAAAGGACAAAAGAGAGTTTCGGAAATTAAGTATAGCTACGCTAATTTAAAATAAAAAAGGTTGTCCGCTGGCGTACAAAAAGTGTATCAAAAGCGAACACTTTTTATACTCAAAAAACAAACAACACCCTAAATATCAGACACTTAAATTATTGGCACAAAGTTATCAATAATATTTAACGTTGATAAACATAAACGAAAAGATAAGCTTGAAGTATTAACAAAAATTATTTAATACCTAAAACCAGCACAAAAAACTTATAAATCAAAAAGTCATGGATAGAATAATAGAAAAAAAGAAATGGTCGATGAAGCGTATTCTTCCAATTGCGGGTGGAATAGCTATCATTGGTCTTATTGCAACAGCCTATTTTAACAATACGGGTAATTCTAAACTAAATGTTGAACAAGAAAGGTTGACCATTTCGGAAGTTTCAAAAGGAAATTTTCAAGAGTTCATTCCAATTAATGGCGTAGTTCTACCGATTCAGACTATTTATTTGGATGCCATTGAGGGCGGACGAGTGGAAGAACTTTATGCAGAAGATGGTGCGATGTTGAAAAAGGGACAAGCTATTATGAAATTAGCAAATACGGATTTGGAATTGTCTTTGGCAAATCAAGAAACTTCTGTTTTTGGACTACAAACCCAAATGCAATATACCCGCAATTTGGCAGCTCAGGCAACTATTCAATACCAAAATTCACAAGCTGATATTGACAATGGATTTGCCGAAGCGGAACGACTTTTCAAGTTAAATGAGCGTCTTTACCGTGAAAAAGTGATTTCTGAACAAGACTATAAAGCTTCTCTGAACGCCTACAATTATCAAACTCGCAGAAGAAAATTGGTTAGCCAGACTTTGAAACAAGACTCAATGACTACCAATCAACAGATAAATCAAATGCGTGAAACCATCGCTCGTAACCAAACGACTTTGGCATTGATGCGTAAAAAGGCTCAAGATTTGATTGTAAAAGCCCCTGTTGATGGTCAATTAACTTCAAGAAATGCGGAGGTTGGAGAATTGAAAACTCGTGGACAACGCTTAGGACAAATTGATGTTTTGAGTGGTTTTAAAGTTCGTGCAGATATTGACGAACATTATATTTCAAGAGTATTCATTGGTTTGATGGCTGAATTTACGATTGCAGATAAGACTTATAAATTGAAAGTCAAAAAGGTGTATTCGCAAGTTACAAATGGACGTTTTCAGGTGGACATGGAATTTGTGGGAACGCCTCCAAGCAATATACGCCGTGGACAAACTTTGCAAGTTAGACTTTCATTGAGCGATGACACACAAGCTATACTATTGACCAAAGGCGGGTTTTATCAACAAACAGGTGGTAACTGGATTTTCAAAGTGAATGAAAACGGTACAAAAGCTTACAAAGTTGACATTCAGTTAGGTCGCCAAAACCCTGACTATTATGAAGTTATGGGTGGTTTGAAAGTGGGCGACAAAGTAGTAACCAGTAGCTATGAAAATTATGGAGATATGCAGGAGTTGGTAATTAAGGCACCCAAATAGAAATAAACCGCAAGGACGGGAAGACGCAAAGTTTGAAATATTTCTTTCATCTCCTACAACAAATTCTTAATACATAATTAGCGTCTTTCCGTCTTTGCGGTAAACAATTATAAGTTCATTAGCGTCATCCCGTCTTTGCGGTAGGAAAACTTTTTTAGCGTCTTCCCGTCCTTGCGGTAAAAATCATTAAAACCAAAAATACCATGTTAAAAATAACCAATTTAGAAAAAATCTATCGTACTGAAGACATCGAAACGGTAGCTCTTAATAAAATTTCGGCGGACGTAAAAAATGGTGAATTTGTTGCCATTATGGGTCCTTCGGGTTGTGGTAAATCTACCCTCCTCAATATCATTGGACTTTTAGATGATGCTGACACAGGAAGTTTCCTTTTCAATAACGAAGAGGTAATTTCTTACAACGAACGCAAACGTGCCGACCTCCGCAAACGTAATATTGGTTTTGTGTTTCAATCTTTCAATTTGATTGATGAATTGACGGTTTATGAAAACGTGGAATTGCCATTATTGTATTTAGGAATTGATGCCGACGAACGTAAAAAACGGGTAGAAGCGGTTTTGGAAAAAGTACAAATTATGCACCGTAGAAACCATTTTCCTCAACAGTTATCGGGGGGGCAGCAACAACGTTGTGCCGTGGCTCGTGCCGTGGTGAATAATCCAAAATTGATTCTTGCCGATGAACCAACGGGTAATTTGGACTCGAAAAATGGTAATGAAGTAATGGAATTATTGACCGATTTGAACAGTAATGGAACAACGGTTGTAATGGTTACGCACTCGGAACATGACGCTCGTTATGCTCACAGAATTATTAGAATGTTGGATGGACAGGTGGTTATGGAAAATGTCCTTTCGTAGAGACGTTGCCCGCAACGTCTTGTTCAATTATAAAATCCCGTTTCCTCTAAACTAAATATTTCACGATGAAGACGTTGCTATCTCTAAACTAAATATTTCACCATGAAGACGTTGCTATCTCTAAACTAAATATTTCACCATGAAGACGTTGCTATCTCTAAACTAAATATTTCACGATGAAGACGTTGCAACCTCTAACCTAAATGTTTCACGATGAAGACGTTGCTGGCAACGTCTCTACAAATAACAACAATGACCATGTTACAAAATTATCTAAAAATAGCCTACCGAACTTTGCTTCGTTACAAAGCATATACAGCTCTAAATGTGTTGGGGCTTACACTTGGGTTGACTTGTGCCATTCTGATTTATTTGATGGTTTCTTTCCACCTTAGCTTTGATAAATTTCACTCAAAAGCTGACCGTGTGGTTAGAATCGTTTCTTACTTCAACACACCCGATGGTGAATTTTATACCCCAGGTGTACCCGCTCCTTTGGGTGATGCCGCTCGAACTGAAATTGCTCCATTAGAAAAAGTCTCAATGGTGTATAATGAAGATAACGTTACGGTTGCCTTGATAGAAAACAACGTACCGACCAAAAAATTCAAAGAAGATAATGGAGGTTTATTTTTTGTTGAACCCGACCTATTTTCAATCCTTGATTTGAAGATTTTGAAAGGAAATGTTCAAGATTTAACACAACCTAATGTCGTTTTTTTAACAGAAAAAATGGCTAAAAAATACTATGGAGACAAAGACCCAATTGGCAAAATATTACGCCTTGATGCTCGGTTGAACGTAAAAATTGTAGGTATTGTACAAGACTTTCCATCAAATACCGACATAAAAGGTTCAATAATAGCCAGTTACCTTACTCGTGACACATATAGTCCCGAATGGGCTAAACACATGAAAATGCACTGGGGAGGTATAAATAGTTCAACTCAATGTTTTGCTTTACTAAAGCCCAATACCAATATTGAGCAAGTTCAAAAGTTGACTCCCGCCTTCATGGCGAAACACTATACTTCAGCCGAAGAAAGAAAATCTCGGTTTTTATACATTCAACCAATTTCAAATATCCACTTCAACGAAAATTATAATGGAATGCCCAAAAGTATTATTACTACTTTGGCAATCATTGGTTTGCTCTTATTAATTACTGCCTGTATCAATTTTATCAACATGGCTACCGCCCAAGCACTCAAACGCTCAAAAGAAGTAGGTGTTCGTAAAGTAATGGGAAGTTCGAGAGGTCAGTTATTCTGGCAATTCATCGCTGAAACTGCCATTATTACTATTTTGGCTGGTTTAATATCATATCTTTTAGCCACGATGCTTTTCCCATTGTTGAGTAATTGGCAAGAAGGAATTATTGGTTACAGAATGATTTTCTCAGAATTAATTGACCTTCGTTTTGGGGTAATTTTCACTTTCACCATAGTCTTGGTAATCTTTATTTCTGGCTCATATCCAGGATTCGTTTTGAGTGGGTTTAATCCTGTGGTGGCTCTGAAAGGTAAAATCAGCACCCAAAGTCTGGGAGGTGTTTCAATTAGAAAAGCCTTAGTTGTAACGCAATTTGTGATTACCCAAATGTTGATTATTGGAACAATTGTAGTGAGTTCTCAAATGAATTATTTCATAACATCTGAAATGGGCTTCAAACATGACGCTATCTTACAAATGCCTGTACCTCAACAAGATGCCACAAAACTACAAACGCTCAAAACGCAATTCAAAGAAATCCCATCTATTGAAAAAGTAACCTATATTTGGACTCCTCCTATGTCGCAAAGTCATAACACAACCAATGTAAAATATGATAATCGACAAACCGATGAAAAATTTAGTTTGAACACAAAATTTGCAGACGAAGACTATGTCGGCTTATATGGTATCAAAATCGTTGCGGGAAGAAACATTGCACATATAGACACCATGCGTGAAACATTGGTAAATGAAGAATTAGTGAAACGTTTGGGAGAGAAATCTAACGATAAAGTTTTGAATAAAATTTTGGAATTTAATGGTCGTAAAATCACCATTGTAGGCGTTGTAAAAGATTATCACGTAGAGACATTACACTCAAAAATTCCACCATTGGCAATCACTTCCACAACAAATATGTACCATACCGTTGCTGTCAAAATGAACATGGCGGATGCTCAAAATACCATTAAAAAGTTGGATAAAATTTGGAGTGCTACCTTCCCTGACTTTGTGTTTGAATATGAATTTTACGATGAAGCTATCGGTAAAATGTACCAAATTGAAACGGCTATGTTAGACTTAATTCAAGCATTTGCTTTAATCGCTATTCTGATTGGTTGCCTCGGACTTTATGGCTTAGTTAGTTTTATGGTTGCACAAAAAACCAAAGAAGTAGGCGTAAGAAAAGTGCTTGGAGCTTCGGTAGGACAGATTTTGTGGTTATTTGGGAAAGAATTTTCAATACTAATTATCATTGCATTCATCATTGCAGCTCCGCTTGCATGGTGGGTTCTGAATGGGTGGCTACAAGATTTTCAATATCGTATTGATATTGGTGTAGGGATTTTTATTATGGCGGTTTTACTCACAGGATTAATTGCCGCAATTACCGTTGGCTGGCAATCTTCCAGAGCAGCCTTAGCAAACCCTGTAAAGAGTTTACGAACAGAGTAGAGACGTTGCCTGCAACGTCTTCTTTTCACAAAAAACAACGTCTTCGTAAGAATTATTAATAAAATTTCTTGCGAAGACGTTGATGATCATAAATTTAAGACGTTGGTAAATGCAAGACGTTGATAATCACAAATTTAAGACGTTGGTAAATGTAAGACGTTGATAATCATAAATTTAAGACGTTGGTAAATGCAAGACGTTGATAATCATAAATTTAAGACGTTGGTAATCATAAATTTAAGACGTTGCAGGCAACGTCTCTACAACAAACTCGCTAAACTTTTCTTCGCCGCTTCATAATTGGGTTGCATAGTCAATGTCTTTTGGAAATCTGCAATTGCCCCTACTCTATCACCTAAAGTTTGTTTGGCTAATCCACGATTATAAAAATGTACAGGGTCTTGGCTACCTTCTTTGTCAATTACTTGATTGAAGTTTTCTAAAGCCTTCGTTGCATTGCCCGAAGCTAAATAAGAAGTAGCCAATAAGCCTCTTGACATAACAATTTTATCATTTTTCATCGTCAGCGATTTCTCAAAATCAGGAATTGCTTTAGCGGGCTGATTGAGGTTAAAATACGCCATTCCACGATTCATATAGGTTTCTCCTGAACTTGCTCCACGTTTAATTGCTTCCGAGAAGTATTCCAACGCTTTTTGTGTATCACCTTTAATTCCATAAGCCGTTCCAAGATTTTCCCAAGGACCTGCATCATCTTTATAGCCCAATTCAATGGCTTTTTTATTGGCTTCAATAGACTCTTCTAATTTCCCTTCTTTCTCTCCCACATATTTGCCATAGGTATAATACGCACGGTAATCCTTCGGGAAAAGTTTGATAATTTGTCCGAACAAGGTACCTGTATTTTGCCAAGTTTCTACTTGTTTACGAGTTTGGAACAAACAAAAAGCGACAAAGGCAAACGCTCCCACCCAAACCACTTGCTTCAGACGTTGATTTTTTTCTGCCAATTGGTCTAAAAGCATTGCTAACACAAAAAACAGTCCAATGTACGGAATGTATGTATAACGGTCTGCCATGATAGCTGCACCCACAGAAATAAACTGTAAAACTAACGCTACTGTAACGGCAAAAAAGCCAATCCCGAAGAGAAACAATTTTGATTTTCGAGCTGAAAAAATCGTTAATCCAACAATAATTAATGAGAAAACAATACCTGTTGAGTATAATTTATTGGCTCCATCGGGTTCATAAGGATAAAATGTACAAAGATTTATTGGCACAAAAAGATGGTAGAAATACATTACAAATCCATAACCTGCGTACTGAATTCTGTCCATCATTGAGAACACTTTTAGGCTCAATGCAGAACGCTGTTCACCAATAATATGAATCGTACCATGAAAATCCCCTCCACTTTGAATATTGGTGGCAATCAAACCAAAAAGTAATGAAAATACTAAAAAAGGCACTTTTTCAAGAATGGCTTTTGTGTCAATTTTACGGTCACGCCAATAATCGAACAAGAAGAAAACAATCGGTAAAACAACCGCTTGGGCTTTTGACAAACACGACAAAACGAACAATATCAAACTGATTATCAGATACTTATTTTTCTTTTCAGAATCTAAATAATATAAGTATGAAATACATCCTGCAATAAAAAAGAAGCCGTACAAAACGTCTTTTCGCTCCGAAATCCATGTTACGGACTCTACTCTCATGGGGTGAATAGCGAATAATAAAGCGGCAAAAAACGATGCCATTAAACGGCGTTTTGTCAGAAGCATCATCAACCAAAAGACCATCAAAGTATTCAATAAATGAATGAAAAAGTTGGTAACGATAAACGCTTTTGGATTTTCAGCCCCCGACACAGACGAATTTATCATCATCGAGACAATCGTCAATGGGTGATAGTTAAGGGCAACGTGGCTCTTAAAAGCTTCGCCAAAATGTCCTTTGGGTTCAGTTACGAGATAGTCATTTTCAATATAAACGTGGTCGTCCCAATCAACAAATTGATTGTCAAATCCACCCGAAAATGCGACAAAAAGCGTGATGATTAATGCTCCAATAGCGAGCCATTTTCCGTAACTGAATGAAGTTTTAGAAGAACCACTTTCATTTTTAACCGTTTGATTAACAGTTACTTGAGAAATGTTCGATTTCTTTTGAGGTTTATTATTTTTTGACATGGGAAAGGAATTACAGTTATCAGTAAACAGTTATCAGTAAACAGTTATCAGTAAACAGTAAACAGTAAACAGTAAACAGTAAACAGTAAACAGTAAACAGATTTTATTTACCAATATAGATATTTTGTTGTGATTTACAGGTTAATGGCGTTTGTAATGCTAACGCCTAAAAACTAAACTCTAACGACTACATTATTGTAAAATTTGGTCAACAATCATTCCAAAAATACGGGAATTTTAAGATATTTACAGAGATAAATTTTCAAATTATGTCTTCAAAAATCAATAATATAAACTTTAAACTTCGTCATTTTCAAACTGGCGACCAAGATTCTTTGGTAGCCAACGCCAATAATATCAAGATTTTCAATAATGTCAGAGATGTTTTCCCACACCCTTATACGCATGATGATGCTTCGTGGTGGATTGATGCTAACAAGGAAACGGATAAACCTGTTACTTGCTTTGCGATTGATGTTGATGGAACGGTAATTGGAGCGGTTGGTTTTGTTCTCGGCAATGATATTTATCGAATATCCGCAGAAATTGGTTATTGGTTAGGCGAAAATTATTGGGGAAAAGGCATCGCTTCCGAAGCGGTCAAATTAATGACGGATTATACTTTCAAAAGTTTCCCCCACATCGAAAGAATTTGGGCAGGAATTTTTGACTTCAATAAAGCGTCGATGCGAGTTTTAGAAAAGGCTAACTACCATTTTGAGGGAATTCAGAAGAAATCAGCCATTAAAAATGGGGTTGTTTTGGATATTCATGTGTATGTGAAATTTAGAGAAATAACAAAGTAGTGTCGAATAGCATTCGCCTGTTTATTTTGACGAATACTATTCGCCTATTTATTTTGACGAATACTATTCGCCTATTTATTTTGACGAATACTATTCGCCTATTTATTTTGGCGAATACTATTCGCCTATTTATTTTGGCGAATACTATTCGCCACTACCCAACTCTTTAAATCCTTTCAACAACCAAGCCGTTAGAACAATAAGGACGACTTCAAAAAATATTAGAGCATTTACAATGCCTAAACTGTCAGAAAGATAACCTAAGAAAATAGCAGGAATCCCAAAACCTAAATAGCCAAAAAGCATATAACCAGATACGGCTCTGGCACGTTGCTGACCACCATAATTAGCGATTAGAGCCAATCCGCCCACATAAGAATATCCGTAAGCCGCCAAACCGACGATAAATGTTCCGAATAAAATAATGATAATTTGCTCGAAATGGCAACCTAAAATCACAAATAAAAAACCCGTCGGAATTAAGAAATAACCAATTGTTACCGATTTTATTGGATTCATTTTTCGGATAAATGGTTGCGTAAATGCACCCGTCCAATTAATTAAAACCAAGCAAAATCCCGCAAAAGCAGTCATGCCAAATTTGGCTAATTGGGTCGGGACAATGGCGATGACAACGCCCGTAGTCGCCCAACAAAGAGCAATCGACATATTGACAGGGAATGAACCTTTCGGAAAATAAGGCAGACGAATAATATCACCTCCAATGGGCGTTGGATTTGGTAAAAATAATACCAATAAAATACCGATTGCGGTAATAATTAATAGCAGATAATAAGAAGGAGGCACTAAAGTAAACTCGTAAAATAAATACAAAGTAGTGGATAACGCCCCGCCACTAAATCCAATGGCGGTTGATAAAGAAGCTAAATTCGCCGCTTTGGTGGGTGCATCGGGAATTTTATCTCGCAGAACTTCTGTTAAATATGCCGTTCCTGTTCCCATGCTCAAAGCTAAGGCAATTCCCTGACACATTCGGGCGATAATCAAAGCCCAAACCGTTGGATTTAAGGTAATTACCAATGTCGCTAAAAAAGCGAAACACAAACTGATAAATAAAACAGGCTTGCGTCCTAATTTATCAGAAATTCCCCCTAAGAAGATATAACAAGGTAGCATTCCAGAAATGTAAGCCGCCAAAACTAAGGCGGTTTGTCCATTATTCAGATTCGCTTGGGCAGCATAAACTCTGAATAATGGCATTGACACATTGACCGCCAAAGTCACCAAAAGCAATCCGTAAGCAATAATATTATGTGGGGCTAATATTTTTTTCATAGAGCAAAGGTCGCAAAAACTCACAATTCTCTCTTTTGATTCTTTGCTTAATACATATAGCTACTCCTTAATAATCAAAGCAACGCATTGAGCCGCAACGCCTTCGCCACGACCTACAAAACCGATGTGTTCGGAAGTAGTTGCTTTGATGGATAAATCTTCTTCGGGAATATTCATGACCTCCGCCAAACAAGCTTTCATGGTTGGAATATGTGGATTCAATTTAGGTTCTTGCAAAATAATGGTTACGTCCAAATTATTCACTTCCCAACCTGCTCCACGCACCATTTCAAGCACTTTTCTTACTAATACTTTAGAATCTACACCTTTGTATTGTGGGTCTTTATCCGAAAAATGATAGCCGATATTTCGCATATTGGCAGCTCCCAAAAGGGCATCACAAATTACGTGGCAAACAATATCTGCATCTGAATGCCCAACGGCTCCGTGTGTGTGCGGAACGATGATTCCGCCTAACCAAAAATCTCTGCCTTCTTCGAGGCGATGTACGTCGTATCCTTGTCCTACTCTTATTTTCATATTTTAGTGATTGGTGATTGGAAATTGGTGATTGGAAACTGGCTTCGTGATACAACTAATTTCCAATCACCAATAACTAATCACAAAGATTCAATGATTGCTTTTTTAATCAGTTGCGGATGCGACCACGGCACAAAATGATTCATGGTATCAACTCGCACAACTTTTAAACTTTTGGTATTTACCAACATTTTCTCGGCAAAATCCGCATTCTTGGGACTCACCAATACATCCTTTCCGCCTTGAATAACAATGACGGGTTGACGGATATTCTTCCACAAAGGTAACATCTTTTCTAATTCGGGTTTCAAATAAAGTATTTCATGATTGGAAGCCCGAAAAGAAGCAGGTACTAAAAATCGTATCGGAACAATTTCCATCGGAATTCTAAACCATTTTTCGTTGGGTTCAAGTTCTGGAGCAATTGAACCCGCCACAATGATAAGATTATCAATTAATTCTGGATAATCCATTGCCATTCGAGCAATCAGAGGACCGCCTAAAGAATGACCAATAAGGATAATTTTCTTGCCTAATTTCTTATATTTTGCCACAATCGGCTTCAATAATTCTGCTTGCACCATCAGTGATTTCTCAGCATCGCCAAAATCTGATTCTCCAAAACCTACTCTATCCACCGATACCATTTTTACTTTTTTCAATAAAGTGGTATCTCTCATAAAATCAATAAACGCTCCCCAAGAACCTGGTGAACCATGCACGAAAAAAGCTACGGGTAATGAATCTGAGCCAATTTCGGCATAATTCATACTGATTCCTTTCTCCTCAATTTGATGTTGCACAGGCATTTGAGCATATCCCGCAAATTTCTCATCAATCTCTTTTTGCTTTACTTTAAAAGTTAAACACGAAGAGAGTATTTGCGAAATTATGAAAAGAATTCCGTAGCCAATTAGAATACGTTTTGAGATTTTGAGGAACATAGTAAGTCAATTAAGTAACAGGTTGGAAACCTATTCTACAAAACAAAAGCCTTACAGATTATACGAAAATCTGTAAGGCTTTGTTTTAATTATTCAGCCAATAACACAAATAAATTATGCGTGAGAAGCTGTTTTATTTTTACGCATATAGAAATAAAGACCTGCAAAAGCTACTACTAAAATAGCAGGAAAAACTGCCATATTATCAAGCGTTGCTTGTCCAGCAGCTAATTCAGCTACGTCACCTGTAAGCCCTTGAGCAGCGGCAGCAGCTTTTTCATCATCTAACCATTTACCAATAATTGGTTGGAAAATTGACGTTGAGAACATTCCCATACCACCAATAATTGACATACCGAATGCTCCTGTTCTTGGAAGATTTTCTGCCACAAAACCAATCATTGTTGGCCAGAAGTAACAAACTCCAATCGCAAAGATAATAGCAGAAATATACACCATTCCACCAGTAGCTTGGCTCATTAAAACTACCCCAATCGTTGCTAATATCGCAGAACCCAATAAAACACCTGTTGGGTTAATACTATGAACAATTGGCCCTGCAAAATAACGTCCAACTGCCATCAAACCTGTTACTAAAGCCAAGATAATCATCGGACTTGCTCCTGCTTTACCTAAAACTGGTCCAATCCATTGCTCTGGGCCGAATTCAGAAATGGCAGTTAAAGCCATACAAGCCAACATGAAAATATATAATGGCGACATCATCGCTTTTAAGTTATCACCTGTTGAAGCAGCTCCTTCATCTTGGCTTTCTGGGAATGCTTGTCCGAAGAACAAGAACGCATAAATTACCGCAGGAATCAAGATTGAACCAATTTGCAATTGCCAGTTCATCCCAGCAGAAGTCATGAATTGAGAAAGAAGACTACCAATTACAATTCCCCCTGGAAACCACATGTGGAAACGGTTCAACATTTTTGTTTTTTCGTTTCCTTCGTACATATCCGAAATCATCGGATTACAAGCAGCTTCAACTGTACCATTCCCAAAACCAACAAAGAAAGTTGATAATAAGAGTGTCCAGAAACCACCTGAAAAAATGGTCATGACTAAACCTAAAACGTGCGTAATGAATGCTACCCAAATAATTTTTTTAGGTCCAAGAGCATTATAAAGAGGGCCACCAACAATCATTGCGATTGGGAAACCTAAAAATGCCATTTGGTTTACATAACCAAGTTCTTGTGAATTAAGATTAAATTCTACACCAAGTTGTGTAAGCACACCTGCACGAATACCGAAAGCCATCGCCGTTGTGATAAGGGCAAAACAGCTTCCTAAGAAAAGCTTGTCACGGTTAATGATTTGAGACATAGTGAATTAGGGATTTTAATTGTGAATAAATTAGTTATTGTATTGGTTTTATGAAAGTTCATCTTTGAAAAATCTAACAAAAAAACAATTTTTTTTTCAGATTCCATGCACCGTTTTATCAGTATTTTTATGAAAATTTGTATTTGTTCCAATATAGGACAGGTTTTAAGAACATTTCCTGCATTGTAAATTTGTTTCAAAACACAATAAACATAATTGTCTTCTACTAAATATTGAAGACACATAGCTAAGAAAAATGGCACGTAAAATTAGAATGGGTATGATTGGTGGAAGCTTAGATGCTTTCATCGGAGCGGTTCACCGTCGTGGGGCGGCTTTGGACGGCGAAGTAGAATTAGTCTGCGGAGCGTTTAGCTCTAATCCTGAAAAATCAAAAGCAACGGGCGAAGCTCTTTATCTTCCTGCCAACAGAGTTTATGGTTCTTTCGAAGAAATGATTTTGAAAGAAAAAGAACTCCCAGAAGGAGAAAGAATGGATTTTGTTACAATTGTAACCCCCAATCACGTACATTTTGCAGCCGCTAAAATGGCTCTTGAAAATGGTTTTCATGTAGTTTCTGACAAACCTGCTACACTCAATACCGAAGAAGTTTATTTATTGAGAGATATTATTGAAAAATCTGGTTTGATTTACTGTTTGACGCATAATTACTGTGCTTATCCGATGGTGAAAGAGGCAAAACAGATGATTAAAAATGGCGTTATCGGTAAAGTTCGCAAAGTAATTGTAGAATATCCTCAAGGGTGGCTTTCGCAATTGTTGGAGGCTACGGGACAAAAACAAGCAGGCTGGCGTACAGACCCCGCACGTTGTGGTGCAGCGGGTGGTGTGGGTGACATTGGTACGCACGCTGAAAACTTAGCAGAATACATCACAGGTTTGAAAATCACTGAAATATGTGCCGATTTGACCATTTTCGTGGAAGGTCGTCAGTTGGACGATGATGCTAATATGCTTTTACGTTTTGACAATGGAGCGAAAGGAATTTTGCATAATTCACAAATTTGTAATGGCGAAGAGAATGATTTGAACATCAGAATTTACGGAGAATTTGGTGGCTTGAAATGGAAGCAAATGGACCCAAATACTTTGATTTTGACCAATCAAGAAAAAGGCTCACGCATTATACGCACGGGCGTAGGTGATTTATCGCCACAGGCTCAGGCACACACTCGCCAACCAGCAGGACACCCAGAAGGATATATTGAGACTTTTGCAAGCATTTACCGTAATTTCTCTTACGCTTTAAGAGCAAGATGGGGCGAAGTTGCCAAAGAAAATGCCGCAGGTGGTTTAGCAGGAGAAAGCGAAATTTTGACAGGTGGCTACAATCCAGAAATCCATGATTTTCCGGGAATTGAAGAAGGCATCAGAGGAATGGTATTTATTGATACTGTGGTAAAATCTAATGAAGCTGGGGCGGTTTGGACAAAGGTGGAGGAGCATTGATATAAATAGGTCGGTAAAGATTTAGCTTTACCGACCTATTTATTTTAGAATAACTCTAATTGTAAAATCTCTTTTTCAGATTTTCTTTTTTTGATAAAGAGTTCTTCAGAAACGGCACAATTGGTTATTAATGCTTCTAAAACTTCATTTCTATTACTTTCTTTTGCTCCAACATGATAAAAATGTTGCGTAGTAGCGAGATTATAATCCCCCCAAAGAGTTTGTAAATATTCATTTTTACGATAAGAATTACTGTGCCAAGTGGAAATTCCAAAACGGCAATTTGTAGCTTCTAAGTATTTTTTCAAGTCAAATTCATCTTCTTCAGTCCAACTATCATAATAATCTACGTGTCTGCCAATATATGGTGGGTCGCAATAAATAAAACTTTCTGAATTTGCTTCTGATAGTGTTTTTCTAAAATCTTGACACTTAAACTCCCAATCATTCATTTCAATAAGTCCTTGAACATACTTGATTTGATTCGTTATTTTAGTGATATAGGCTTGGGCAAAACGTTCTGGTTTATGTCCGTAGGGAACGTTAAATTTAAAACTTTTATTAAAGCGAATCATTCCGTTAAAACAAGAACGATTTAAAAATAAAAAGTCAATGGAATTACCTTCTGCATTAAATCTGTCTCTAATAAATTTAAAATGTTCAACGCCAAATTCAGACAATTTCTGACCTTCTTTTTCTAAAAAATCTTTGACAATTGACGGATTAATAGTTCCGTTTTTTACTTCGTTATAGAAATTGATGATATGGGGATTACTGTCTGCAAAAAGAGCTTTTTTCTTAGCAATATTCATTCCCACAACCCCCGAACCCATAAATGGTTCAATATAAAGTTGTTCATCATCAAGGTTAATACACGTATTTAACCATTCTATTAGTTGTGTTTTTTTCCCTTGAATTTTGATTGGAGGTACGATAATTTTATCCATTCATCCCTCCTTTTTTTGATGTTCTCGGATTAATTAATGATTCATCATGACCTCGGTATTTTAAAAATTCTTTTAGAGATGTCAGTTTTTTTGTATTTCCATTTTCATCTTTAATAATAATCTTACCGAAATTCATCCAGTATTCATCAAACCATTCTTCTCCAAGATGCTTAAATGTTCCATGACCTGCTAAAATGTCTTCTATGTTATTAATACTCCCAATATTAGCAGTATTCCCACTACCACCCTTATCACTGGCTATTGTCCATTTTTCACACGCAAAAAATGTCATATTACCAATAACTGAAGGAATCGTATTTAACTGATTTAATGGAAAAGTAATTGATTCAAAGTTTTCTCCTAAAATGGTTCTGGTATAGATAATTCCAAGGCAATAATGCCCTAAATAATCATTATAGGGGAATTGAATATTTTTACTACTGGTACGTTCTGTAAAATATGCTCCGTGTGAACCAAGTGTAAAACCGTTACAGAATTGAGGATTTTCTTCTGTGCGATAAGTAGTTTTTAAATCAACTGCAAACTTAATACTTGAATCATTTTTTGAGACAAATGAGACATCTGGATACCAATTTTGTTTTTCTGCAAGCACTAATCGAAAGTCATTTTGTTGAGCAAACTCTACAAATTTTGAAAACAACTGTATTTCCAAAATCTTAGAGACAATTTTAGTATCGTTAGAAATAGTATATATATTCTCGAAAACATCAATAAACCCTTTGATAGTCCACTGATTATCAGGTGTTGTCACATAATCATTAAGTGTACTGGCAAATACTTTTAGTTTTTCTAAAAATAGCTTTTTTATTTTATCTTTTTCAAGTTTATCCATGTACAAAATTAAACCTTTTTTGATGACTTTTCTGTATTTTACAGTTACATATCATTCAAAAAATGGTCAAAGTAATATCTTACCTTGACCATTTATGAATGAATTATCACCTCCTACATCCCTTTCACCACAACCCCCATATTCGCAAAAATAAAGGCGTACAAATCAGCGGTTAATTCAATATTTTTCTTCGTATTACTTGCTCCGTGACCAGAATTTACGTCAATTCTAATCAATAACGGATTCTTACTTTTTCCTGCTTTTTCTTGTAGTGTCGCTGCGTATTTGAATGAATGGGCTGGTACAACACGGTCGTCGTGGTCGGCAGTTGTAATCATCGTGGCAGGATATTCCACGCCTTCTTTGATGTTATGAAGTGGCGAATAACCGTAGAGATTTTTGAAATCTGTCGCATCATCTGAATTACCGTATTCTGGCGACCAGTTCCAACCAATCGTGAATTTATGATAACGCAACATATCCATTACACCCACTTGTGGAATGGCAACTTTGCATAAATCTGGACGCTGATTAATAACTGCACCCACCAAAAGTCCACCGTTTGAACCTCCACGAAGAGCCAAGAAATCTTTCGTACAATACTTTTGAGCAATTAAATATTCTCCCGCCGCAATGAAATCGTCATACACATTTTGCTTTTTCAACTTCATGCCTGCTTCGTGCCATTTTTCGCCGTATTCTGCACCACCTCTAATATTTGCCAACGCATAAACACCGCCTTGTTCTAAAAATGGAATCAACGTAGCTGAAAAACCGGGTTGAGAACTGATATTAAAACCTCCGTAAGCGTACAAAAGCGTTGGATTTTTACCGTTCAATTGTAAACCTTTTTTGTAAGTAATGAACATTGGCACTTTTGTTCCGTCTTTTGATGTGTAAAAAATTTGCTTCGTTTCAAACGCATCTGGATTAAACTGGACTTCTGGTTTACGGAAGATTGACGTCTGTTTTGTTGCAATATCATAGCGATAAATTGTTGGCGGAAACGTAAATGACGTAAATGTATAGAATACAAATTTATCGTCAGCTTCGCCACCAAAACCGCCCGCAGTACCTAATCCCGGCAATTTCACTTCATTTTCCAATTTTCCTGTGAGGTCATACACATACACACGAGTAGTTACGTCTTTCAAATAAGTAGCGAACATTTTTCCACCTGCTGTTCCAACCCCTTGTAATGGTTCTGGTTTTTCTGGGATAATATTTTTCCAAGATTTCGTAGCAGGGTCGTATAATTGTACTTTTGAGTTTTGGGCTTTTTCGTTGGTTTCTACCAAGAATTTATCGCCAATATTATCAACAATACTATATTGAAAATCACCAACCTCTGCCACAATCGGCGTAAATTCCTTCTGTCCTAATTTTCTAAAATAAATAGCATTTCCTTCTTTTCCTTTTCCACGGTCACTGATATTTAAGTAAGCAAATTTTTCATCGTCAGAAACCGACATCGTGTTGAATCGTTGTGGATTTTCTTTGTTTTCATATACCAATTCATCTTGCTCTTGTGACGTCCCAACTTTGTGGTAATATATCTGGTGGTTTTCATTCTTCGCTGCCAAAGCACTTCCGTCTGGTTTTGGATAACGGCTATAATAAAAACCATTGCCTTGCCACTCTGCTCCCGACACCTTTATCCATTCAATATGGTCGGGAAGATTTTGTTTCGTTGACAAATCCATAATATAAGCTTCCTGCCAGTCAGAACCTCCTTTTGACAGATAATAAACGGCATATTTCCCATCTTTTGAGACTGAAAATGCTCCCAAGCGAGTCGTTCCATCGGGAGAAAGTTTATTAGGGTCAAGTACAATTTCAGGCGTGCCATCTAAACCCTTCTGACGATAAAGTACCGATTGATTTTGTAAACCATCATTTTTCGAGAAATAAAACCATTCATTTTTGCGAGACGGAGCCGAATATTTTGGATAATTAAACACCTTTTCAATACGCTCTTTTAACATATTTCGGTACGGAATTTTATCCAAAAAATCAAAAGTAACTTTATTTTCGGCTTTCACCCATTCGGCAGTTTCAGCAGAACGGTCGTCTTCCAACCAACGGTAAGGGTCAGCCACTTTCACTCCATGATATTCGTCGATGTGGTCAATTTTTTTAGTTTGCGGGTACTGCATTTGAGCGTTAGAAACATGAACTCCCAACATCAGCGAAGTGCCAAGCAGGAGGTTTTTGTGAAGATTTTTCATTTGTTGTTTAGTTCTTAAATTGATGAGTAATTTACTAAACTACAAGTTACGAAATGATTTTTTAAGAATATTTAAGAATTGGTTGAAAGGCTTTGGATTAACCTACCTCATTCGTAATACAGTAAAAGGAATACAAGCCGTAATACCTTCACAAGGATTACAGTTTTTAATCAAAATGGTAGCATCTGCCGTTGAAATCTTATTTGGGAAGCACAAATCATCTTCTATAACTTCTACGGATATTTTCACTTGATAATCCGATGCTTTATTTTGGGAATCATAGCTAAATATTGATGCACTTGTCTGACTTCCAACGTTTACACCATCAACTTTCCATTGATATTTTGCTGATACAGAGGCTCCATTAGCAGTAAATATAACTTGTTCTCCTCCGCAAGTTGTTGATTGATTAGCGGTTATAGAGATTATTTTCCCATCAAAAAGAGCTTGAGCTTCGTCGGCAGTTATTGCTCGGTTATAGATATGAATGTCATCTATGATTGCCTTTGCAGATTGGAAATATCCATCTGCCCCCACTCGTGAGCCTATTTCTGCATAAGTTGGATTGGCATAAGCGGCGTCCGTTCCATTTGTACCAATATTGGCTGAATTATTGGCAATTAATACGCCATCAACGTACAATTTTACAGAAATATTATCTCTCACACTAACCACATGATACCATTTTCCAATTGTAGGGAGCGTTCCCGTCAAATTATTTGAAACCGCAGGACTTCCAGTATTATAACCTCCTGCATTAAAACCTATATTGGTACTATTCCCATATTGATTCAAAACAGAAACTGACTGGTCGGCACCAGGCCCTCCAACTGAAAAGAATGAATTATTATCTCCTTCAAAAGGAAGTTCATCTAAATTGACCCATAAAGAATAGCTGTAATTTTTATTTTTGAATGGCTCTGGCACTAAAGAAATGTAGGAATATCCGTCAAATCTATAAGCACTATTGGGTTTTCCGAGGCGGTCTGTGGTTAAAGTCGCTCCATTAACAGTTCCATGATTTCCATTGCCAGATTCATCCTTGGCATTGGCGTTAAAAGTGTAACAAGCAACAAGTCCATTTTTTAAATCAACTTGACTAAATGCTGATAACGACAACATCAGCAAAACAATGGTGTAAAGACATTTCATTTTATGGTAAGTTTATGGGTTATTGAAAATACCGAAAATGAAAGGTTATCTAAATTTGTATTTTGTGCAGAAAGCTAATTTTAATATTTCCTTTTTTCGGTAAGAATCTTATAAGAAACTTACAAAAATCTTGCCAAAACAAAGGTAATTCACTGATTATTAAGCTGAAGCAGATATTCACAATAATTCCAATCTTTCATTGTATCTAAATCTACTTTATACTTTTCGTCCATCACATATTTCTTAACATTGACAAAATCTTTGAAAGAATTTGCTTTTAAAAGTGAAGGAATAGAAAAAATATAAATTGAACCATTAAAAGCATAAACAGGTGGACAATCTTGACGACGAGTATAGCTTCCATCTCCTTTAGATATTTTCAAGAAACCATCCTGATTTTCTTCAAATATATTAAAATATGGATTATTATGTTCTTGCACCACAGACACCGTTACATCTGCCTCATCGTTCATCAACTCAAAGGCTTCGGCAAGGTGATTTTCTTCTCTGAAAGGAGACGTTGGTTGTAATAAAACTAATTTTTTATACTGCTTCCCCTTTTCTTGAAAAAACGAAATGGCATGATGTAATACCGCAAATGTGCTGGCGGTATCCGTAGAGATTTCGGGAGGGCGAACAAAAGGAACAGCTAAATTAATTTGATTGGCACATTCAATAATTTCTTGGTCGTCTGTTGAAAGGCAAATATTTTCATCTTCTGTAAAAAGACGTGCATAGTCAATGCTGTAATGAATCAGAGGCTTGCCTGCTAATGGCTTGATATTTTTACGGGGAATGCCTTTTGAGCCTCCACGAGCAGGAATTACAAAAAGTGTATCGGCAATTTTCATCAGAATCTTAAATGTTTTATGTCTTCTTGGGCTTTATAAAAATCTTCCATTCTGCCAATATCTAACCAATAACTCAAAATTGGCTCGGCAATTAGTTTTCTGCCCGAAGCTACTACTTCATTCATTAAATCAGTCGCATCATACTTTTGGTTTTCAGGAATTAGCTTGATAAGTTCTTGCTTGAAAAGGTAAATTCCAGCGTTAGAATAATAAGTATATTTCGGTTTTTCCTTGAAACTCTTAACGATATTTCCATGCTCCAATTCCATTACAGCATACGGAATATTCACATCATAAGGAATAGTAGCCACCGCCATATCTGCCGATTCATTCAAAAAAGCCTCGTGTAATTGTTCAAAATCCACATTGGTCAACAAATCAGAATTCATCACTAAAATGGTTTCTTGCTCAAAAGATTTAATGTCTTTTAATGCTCCAATCGTACCAAGAGGTTTGTCTTCGGTAATGTATTTTATATTGGCTTGATGTGCTGAACCATCACCAAAATATTCAATCAGTTGGTCGCCTAAATAACGAATAGAAATAGTAATATCTGTAATACCGTGACGTACTAAATGCTCGATATTATACTCAATAATAGGCTTTCCTCCTACTTTGAGCATGGGTTTTGGCGTTCCGTCGGTTAAAGGCATTAAACGCTCGCCACGTCCACCCGCCATTATGACGGCACTGGCAGGAATATTGGCTCGATTATTCTGTAAATCAAGCACTTGAATCAATTTATTGGTATCGTCTAAAACAGGGATAAAACGAATATTACGAGCTTTAAAAGCTTGAATTTCCGTTTTGGGGAATTTATTGTTTGTAAAATATCTAAAATTTGAGAACATAAAATCCTCCACTAAATCATCAATTCCGAGTTTATTAATTAGTCCTCTCCGAATATCGCCATCTGTTAATGAACCCACAATTTTTTCGTCTGAATCATGGACAAACAACACAGGAGCTATAATTCCTTTTGCTTCGGAATCTAACTTTCTGAGTGCCTCACGGGCAGTAGCTTTATGACTGATTAGATGTTTTTGAAAGTTCATGTAAGAATGCTCAATTTTAGTTATTTAATGTTCTAATAGACTGCGACATAACTTATTGGAAGTAAAATGCTCAACTTCCCGAAAGTTTTAAACTTTCGGGAAGTTCCAATTCAAATAAGCTATGTCACTCTCTATATAAATCGTAAAAAGATTTCTTCAAGTTTATTTCTCCTTGAAACCTTTTTAATATCTCCATAATTTGTTCTGTGGTATCGCCTTTTCCGTAAATGTTTTCAACGGTTTGACAAAATGCTTGAAATTCGGGCGAAATGGCTTGATTGATTGCTTTGGTAATTTCTTCTTGAGTGGTTTCACAATCAATTACTGTATTGGCTCTGGCTCTTCCTTTTTGACGGTCGCCAATATTGACCGTTGGTACTTTGAATGATGCCACTTCAACCACTCCACTCGATGAATTACCTATGACTGCCGCAGCGTATTTAATAGCCGACAAATACCGTAATTGTCCCAAACTGGTATGCACAGAAACTCTTTCGGGATTTTTTCGGGCATATTCTTGAATCATTTTGATGATGACTCTACCGTCTGCATCAGAATTTGGTAAAGTTATCAAGACCTGATAATCTGGAAATTCATCAAAAGAATCTAATAAGGCTTGAAACTGACTTTCAGAAGACTGACTTTCTAAAGTGACAGGATGAAAAGTAACCAAAAAATAAGGTTTGCTTAAATCAAAATTGACGGACTCGCTCAAAGCCTCATGAGTCAGCAAGGTCATTTTTACGATGTTATCAATTCCGATACCTCCTACATTAAATACTCTTTCGGGAGCTTCCCCCAATTGAATAACACGTTTGCGATATTCTTCCGTTGTGGCAAAATGTAAGTATGACATTTTACTAATCGAATGTCTCAAAGCATCATCGGTTGCCCCTTCGGTAACGTCTCCTCCTGATATATGAATAATGGGAATTTTCATTAAAAAAGCAGCAGTTGCAACGGCAAATGCTTCGTAACGGTCGCCCAAAATAACCAACCAATCTGGCTTCAATCGGTTCAAAGCATCGGCATAACCAATCATGCCCAAACCCGTAGATTTGACAATTCCCACCGAAGTATCCGACGAAAGTAACATTTCTACTTTCTCCGAAATCTCAAAACCATCATTTTCAATTTGCTGATAAGTCAAGCCAAATTCTGGCGACAAGTGCATTCCTGTTGCTAAAATTTGCAAACAAAAAGCATCGTCATTTTGTATTGCTTTCATCAAAGGCGAAAGCAATCCGTATTCGGCACGAGTACCCGTTATGACGCATATTTTTTTCACAATTCTATCAATTCATCTGCTTGAAAATCTCTTATCGCAACTTTCCCAATTATTTCATCCCAACGCATTGGATTAATACCATTTCCGGGGCGTTTTACAATTAGATTATTTTCGTCAAAAACTTCACCTTTTTTAATATCTTTTGCTGCTAAAATGCTTTTGCGAGCAATGACCATATTTTTACGTTCTGACTCAGAAGTATCTTTAATCCCTGTTCCTGCAATGGCAATTTCTACGTTTCTGATAGCATCAACCATCGCTTTCAATTCTTGCGGGTCTAAACTGGCTTGGTGGTCAGGACCTTCCATGTTTTTATCCAACGTAAAGTGTTTTTCAATAACGGTTGCCCCCAAAGCTACCGCCGCAATGGGTACTTCAATCCCATTGGTATGGTCAGAATATCCAACTTTCACGCCCAAAGCATTCTGAATGGTATTCATAGCCCGCAAGTTTACGTCGTGCATAGGCGTTGGATATTCGGTATTGCAATGTAAAACCGTGATGCGGTCTTTACTCGTTCCTGCTTCTACCAAAACCTTGATGGCATCTTCAATTTCTTGTAAATTTGCCATGCCCGTTGAAATAATAATCTCTGTGCCTAACGAACCTATTTTCCGTAAATAAGGCAAATTGGTAATTTCTCCCGAAGGAATTTTGAAAATTCTTTGGTTCAACTCAATCAAAACGTCAATCGAAACCATGTCGAAAGGCGTTGAAAGAAACTCAATGCCAACTTCGTTACAATATTTTTGAAGCGATTTATAAGCATCTAATGGCAAATGGATTTTCTTCGCCATTGCCAATTGCGACTCGCCTTCTCCCGTCGAAACCTTCTGATAATCAGCTTTTTCAGCAAATTTAGACATTACCAATTCTGGAACTGCCGTCTGGAATTTGACAATATCAGCACCTGTTTTTTTAGCTTCGTCAATCAATTTGATTGCCAAATCATAGTTACCGTTGTGGTTTACACCTGCTTCGGCTATAATTAATACTTTTTCGCTCATTTTTTCTTGTCAATTTTCTCTTGAATTGCCTGTTTTGTTGCCTCCCAACTCTTAAAACCCAAAGCTCGGTCATCAATCCACATATCGCCAATAGGTTTGCCCATCATCAATTGATGATATTTAACTTCGTGTCTTTGTAGCCAATCAGTGGTCATTTCAAACTCCATCCAAGTACGGGCAGTATAAATAATAATAGTATGCCCGTCTTCATAAAGTTTGTTGAGGTTTTCAATAGCCCCCTCCAAAGGTTTTGCCATCGAACGGCTATATGTTTTTTCTTCGGTACAAATTGTTCCGTCTAAATCTATGATAAATTGCATTTTATGTTTGGATAAAAAACTCTCGATTTGCTCTCATCATCAACAAATTGTTCGTCCAATTTGTAACTTTTGTATTTTTAATATTCAAATAATCTTTCAGAATCATTAGTGGAATATCTGCTCCTGCTTCAATAGAAGTAATTACGCCACCACCCAAACGAGGATTTATTTCCATGATGTAAGCATCAGTTGAATCTTTCAAAAATTGAATGGTAATTGCTCCAAGAAAATTAGCTTTCTTTAGGATTTGTGCCGAAAATTCAATCAATAAATCATCTTTTTCCGTAATTGATTTACTTACTTCTCCACTGATAGTTTCTAATCTTTTACGGGGAACAATACTCATTATTTCTCCTTCAATATCTACATAACAATCAACTGTATATTCATCACCTTCAATAAAACCTTGAATTAAATAATCCTCTGCTTGATGACTGGCTAAGAATTGTGTTAATTCTGCTTCATTTTCTATTTTTTCAATACCTTGCGATGCTGAACCTTTAATGGGTTTTGCAATCAAAGGAAATTTACTCAAATCTTGATGAGGAACGGGAAAGTTTTCACCTAAAAACCATTGATTTGCTTTGGCTTTATCGAAAAAAATATCACAAGTTTCAATACTTGAAACGGGAATGAAAACATTGGGCAATTTCTCTTTCAAAACCGAAGCCGTTAGCGTAGCAGGGTCAACAAAAGGCAAAATAATATGAATTTGATATTGATTTACAATTTCCGTAAGATGGGTATAAATTTGTTCATCTTTCCATTTTAAGCCAATAATCACCTCACCCACACCTGCAATAGGAACGTATTTATCTAATTCATAAGAAAAGATTTTGACTTCTTTTCCCAACGATTTTCCTGCCGAAATTAACCTTTCCGCTAAAGAAACCCGTTTTGCTCCTCCTAAAAAGAGAATATTTAGTTGATTATCTGGCATAAAAATCTTTAATCAATTCAATAACAACCTTTACTTCTTCGTCTGTAATATTGGTTGAGCAAGGTAAACTTACACATTGCCCATATATATTACCTGCTACATCGTTTTCAGTAATATATAATTCTTCCGACATAAACGGTAAACGGTTCATGGGTACCCAAAACGGACGAGCCTGAATACCGTTTTCTCCCAAAAATTTCAGCAATTCTTTTTGTCGAGGTGCTTTTACTGTATATAACCAATGATTTGCTTGAACGCCATCCGTAATTTTTTGAGGAATAATTCCTTCAATTTTCAATAATTCGGCATTGTACAAATCAGCAATTGCTTTTTTTCTAATCAAAAAAGCAGGCAATTGCTCCATTTGAGCCACGCCCATTGCCGCCAAAATATTTACCAAACGATAATTATACCCTACTTCATCATGAAAATACTCGTAAGCATCGGCTTTCGCAGTTGTTGTGATGTGTTTGGCTCGTTTTGCCAAGGTTTCATCATTGGTCAAAATCATTCCTCCGCCACCCGTTGTGATAATTTTATTTCCGTTGAAACTACTCGTTCCAAATAGTCCAAAAGTACCAGCGTGTTTGCCTTTGAAAGTGCTTCCTAATGCTTCCGTAGAATCTTCAATGACCTGCAAATGAAAGCGATTGGCAATCTCCATCAATCTTTCCATATCACACATATTGCCCAATACGTGTACGGGCATAATAGCTTTGATACGCTTCTGATTGTCCAAATGATAGGTTTCTCCGTTAATGATTTGGGTGTTATTTCTCAGAAATTTTTCTAATAAATCTAAATCAATTTGCCAAGTATCGGTGTCAATGTCAATTAAAAGTGGACTTGCACCTGTGTATTTTACGGCATTGGCAGTTGCAACAAACGTAATATTGGGTACAATGACTAAATCGCCTTGTTTTACGCCTGATAATTGCAGACCGATATGTAAAGCTGATGTTCCGTTTGAGGTGGCAATGGCATATTTTGCTCCTGTGAAATCAGCTAATGCTTGTTCAAAACGATTGACGTAACTTCCAACCGAAGAAACCCAGTTGGTATCTAAACAATCTTTGATGTATTCCCACTCATTGCCAGCAAGGTTGGGGACTGAAAGAGGAATCATATATTATAAATGTCTGCTTTGTACTGTGAAAGGTTTGCTTTGTTAGAAAACCACTGAATCGTTTCGGCAATGCCGCTTTCGAGGGTATAATCAGGCTTCCAATTGGTTAATTCTTTGATTTTTTGGTTTGAACCAAATAATCTTTCTACCTCACTTTTTTCAGGTCTTAATCTGATTTCATCCGTAATGATTTTTGCATCAGGATTGATTTGATTAATGATATTTTGAGCCAAATCCCCAATCGTTATTTCTTCTTGCATGGCAATATTGACTTCATGCCCGATTGTTTTGTCTGATTTTGCAATTTCGATAAAGCCTTTGGCGGTATCTTTCACAAACAACAAATCACGAGTTGGGTGTAATGAGCCTAATTTTATATCGGTCTTTCCGTTCAATAATTGGGTAATAATCGTTGGAATTACCGCCCTTGCCGACTGACGTGGACCATAAGTATTAAACGGGCGGACAATGCTGATTGGCACATTAAAACTTCTATAAAACGAATCCGCCATGGCATCTGCTCCAATTTTAGTGGCAGAATAGGGCGATTGCCCTTGTCTTGGATGTTTTTCATCAATTGGCACATACATAGCGGTTCCGTAAACCTCTGAAGTTGAGGTTACAAGAACTCTTTCCGTGCCTAATTCACGAGCCGCTTGTACGATATTCAATGTACCTTTTACGTTGGTATCAATGTACGTATCGGGCGAATGATAACTGTAAGGAATTGCAATAAGTGCGGCCAAATGGAAAACTACTTCGATGCCTTTCATGGCATTTTTCACCCCATGTGGGTCACGAATATCTCCCGTGATGACTTCGATTTTCTGTAAAGTTTCCTTCGGGAGGGAATCTAACCAACCCCATGAATTGAAAGAATTATAATACACAAAAGCAGTTACTTGACAACCTTCTTCTATGAGTTTTTCAACCAAATGACTACCGATGAACCCATCAGCACCCGTTACTAACACTTTTTTATTTTGTAAATCCATTATTTATGTCCAGTGTTTAATTCTACGTTAGGACTTTAAAGAAATAGACCAAATTTGACTTGGAAGAACTTCCCGAAAGTTTTAAACTTTCGGGAAGTTGAACGGTAAATACCCAAATCCCCATCTATATTTCTTTAAAGTGCCAAAGTAGAATTAATAAGTATTCTAAATGATTTTATCCTAACCCCTATTTAAAATAATTTAATTTTCTCAAAAACATCAATATAGCTACGCTTGCTGGCATTTAAAACCTTTGTTCCTCGATATTGAGCATATCTCGCCAAGACTTCATAACCTTTAAATGCTTTGTGTAAAGACAAAAATTGACGTGCCATGTAAGACTCTTCTTGACTAACTAACTGATTTATTTGGTAGGTTTTATTACCATAAAAATGAGAATCATCGGCAATAATTTCGTTATTTTCATCCAACCTTATCGACTCGTGCCAAGTGTGGTCAGCTCCCAAAAGATAGATGTTTTTGTATCCTAAATTGATACATCTAAAAACAGAAGCAATCAAAACATTCTGACTTTGAGGCATTCCCAAATCTTTTTTATATATCCAAAAACGAAGCCAATCGAACCCGCCAAAGATAACATAATTGAAATAAACAGGCTGAATAAATTGATTTTTCGAGAATTTATCTTGAAAGTAAGCCGATTTCTTGAATTTATAAGGAATAAAAACGTTGATTTTCCAAGCCGTATCTTTTACTAAATGTTCAATAGCTTGGCTTGCTCTTTCATGATTTGGATTAATAAATGCTTCATCTAACAATAAATAATTATTCGGCTTTAGTTGCGTGTAATAATCGGAAATAGCAAAAAGATTAACACAGAAAATATCCGACTGAAGAATAAAATCTTTATGATTATCCATAGAATCTTTCAATGAAGGACCATTTCCAAGAATAACACAATTTTCAGATTGAACTGGCGGATGAGATACACTAAATTTCGACCAAACAATGACCTTTAATATTGAAAAAATACTATCAAATAATTGCTCAAAAAAGCGTTGAATATTAAGAATACGTTGAATCAAGGGATTAGCGGATTAATGTTTAGTGAAGCTTTCCAAGCATAAAATTACCTATTATTATACCAATTTGCCAAACTCAACCTAATTTTGTAGAAATAACAACGGAATTCATCGCAAGACAAATCTTAAATAATTCCGAATAACAAAATCACTGAATGGGAATTATTATTAAACAAACCATAAAAAGTTCTATTTACGCTTACATTGGCATTGCTTTAGGCTTTATCACTACGGCATTTTTAATGCCTAAAGTATTGACAGAGGCGGAAGTTGGCTTAGTTAGATTATTGGTTTCTGTGATGGTGTTGTTGGCTCAAGTTTCCAATCTGGGATTTAATGCCGCAGGCGGACGACTATTCCCCTATTTTAGAAACTCCGAACGGCAACATAATGGTTATTTATTTTGGGCTTGTGTGGTTTCCTTTGTGGGTTTGTGCATCACGCTTGGCACATTTGCCATTAATTACGAGTTTGTTCTAAATTTACTCAATGTAAAAGCCTCTCCTTTACTTCGAGAATACCTGTTTTGGATATTTCCACTTACCATCTTTGGCGTTTTCTTTTTAGTATTTGACAATTATGCCAGAGTGCTTTATGATACTGTTTCAGGAACGTTTTTAAGAGAATTTGGGCAACGAGTTTTTCTATTCATTGCTATTATTCTGTATCTCTTCAAAATCGTTGATTTTAAAGGCTTTGTAGCAGCATATTGCATTGGCTTATGCTTGCCTACGGTTTTTATGGCATTGAGAGTATGGCAACAAGGCAACTTTTTCTTTAAGCCCATTAAAGGTTTTTGGACTAATAAAATCAGAAAGGAATTTATTAGTCTAAGCAGTTTAACATTTCTATCTGGATTTACGTCACAAGTAGTTATTTACCTCGACCAACTCCAAGTAACTTCCATCATAAATCTTGATGCCAATGGGATTTATTCAACTATGATGATGTTTGGAACGGTCATTTTCACGCCTACAACGCATATTTCAAGAATTGGCGGTGCTGTAATTGCCGAAGCATGGAAAAATAATGATTTAAAAACTATCAAAGATGTTTATGAAAAAAGCTGCTTGACTTTACTCATCATCGGTAGTTTTTTATTCATTGGTATTGTAACAAATTTGCACAATGTTTTTGAAATTTTACCTGCATACGAAGCTGGGAAATGGGTCGTAATTTGGATTGGTTTAGGCAAACTTTTCGATATGGCTACGGGTTTGAATGGGCTTATTCTTCAAACATCAAAATATTATTTCTATGATGTTATTTTTATGGTTTTTCTCATCGTTGGCACTTGGTTGATGAATCAATGGCTTATTCCTATTTACGGAATTACGGGAAGTGCCATTGCTACGGCTTCTATTATTCTCATTTTTAATATTTTCCGAACCTTTTTTGTTTGGATTGCCTTCGGGATGTTTCCATTTTCTTTGAAAAACATTGGCGTTATCATCATATCTGCATTGGTTTTTGGACTAACGATGATGATTCCAACTTTCCCTGCCATTGGTAGTATTCCAAGTTTTATGATTGATACGCCTATTCGTTCATTCATTGTGTCAATACTCTTCGGAAGTGCTATTTATTTTACAAAAATCTCGTCGGATGTAAACCAAATAGTAGATGGATTGCTCAAAAAAGTTATTCGATGAACAGACTAAAATCTTTAGATATTCTTCGAGGCTTAACGGCTTTTGCCATTATGTTCTATCATTTTTCGATATGGACAAATAAGGGTGAAGCTCACACAGCTGACTCATTTTTGGGACGTATTGGTCTTTATGGCGTTTCTATATTTTTTGTTTTGAGTGGATTAACGATGTATTTGGTCTATCATCACAAAATGCAAGATTCAAAAGCCATCAAATCATTTTTCATCAAACGAATATTTCGTATTTATCCACTTTATTGGCTGGCTTGTCTGGGTAGTATTTTCTTTTTAGAGACTCCCGCCACAAACATGGATATTCTTTGGAATATTACAGGTTTATTTGCCTTTATTAACACTAAATCATTAACTACTGGCGGTTGGTCAATCGGTAATGAATTGGTATTTTACGCCTTTTTTCCTTTGTTGATTTGGCTTTCAAAAGATAGAAAGCACTTTTTTTTAACCGTAATTTGGAGTGTTTCTATTGGCATTTTCTTCGCTTTTTCCTTGTTAAATAATACTTCAAGCATGACTGCCCAATGGCTGACTTATACCAATCCATTCAATCAGCTTTTCTTTTTTGTGGCAGGGATTAGTCTGGGCAAAATGTCTGATTCAACGCTTTTTTTCAAGCAACATAAAACGTTAAATTTTATCATTCTTTTTTTGATGATTAGCTTATTTGTGTTTTATCCTACGGTCGGGCAACAAACAAATTTAATTTCAGGGATTAATCGAATCGTTTTCTCAGTTCTGTCGATTGCTATTTGCTATTTCATTTTTACATCAGAAGTAGAACTACCAATAATTATCGAAAAACCTTTGACTACTTTAGGAGAAATTTCTTACGGAGTTTATCTTATTCATCCGATTATTTTTTTAGAACTTCGTCAATTTTTGGCTAATTATATTGAAATTCCTCCGCAGACATTCTTTGTTATTGCCCTTTTTGTTACCGTTTTCATTAGCTTTTTAATATATTCATGGCTTGAAAAACCGTTAATTCGTCTGGGGAAAAAAATTAAATAATGTTAATCAGGTATGGGCTTATGCGATACCAATGCTGTCAATTTAAAGTGTTTTTAATTGTTCCAAAATTCCAATTTCAACGCTGTCAGGGTTTTGAACCCTGACAGCGTTAGGCGGATAAATTCATTAAATTGACAGCATTAGTATTGCATACGTCTCTACAAAATATCAAATACTTATGCCCAAAGTGTCCGTCTTGATGCCCATGTTTAATTCTGAGAAATACATCAGAAAAGCTATTGAGAGCATTTTAAATCAAACTTTTCAAGACTTTGAGTTAGTTATTCTCAATGATGGTTCTATCGACGAGAGCGTTAATATCGTGCATTCTTACCAAGACAAACGTATTCGATTAGTCCATAACGAACAAAATCAAGGACTTGCCAAAACTCGAAACAGATTGATTGCTGAGGCAAAAGGTGAGTTTATTGCTTGGCTTGATTCAGACGATATTGCCCATACCGAAAGACTGAAAATACAAGTTGATTTTTTGGAAAAACACCCAAAACACGCCTTTGTGGCTTCATGGGCAAGGCTCGTAGATAATGACGGGAATCCAACGGGTGGTTTTATTAAATCTTATATTCCCGACACGCATTTATCTGCTCTATTATTATTCGTAAATTACATCGTTCAGTCGAGTGTTTTACTCAGAAAATCACTATTACCCACACAGCATTATAATCTTGATTATCCTCCGACGGAAGATTATGAACTTTGGGTGAGAATTGCACAAAATCATCCTATTGCCATTTTAAAAGATATTTTGGTGGATTATCGGGTGCATGATACCAATATTAGTTTTACCCAAAACGACAAAGCGATGCGTACCGTAAAACTAAATCATGAAGGGCAATTGAGGAAATTAGGTATTGAACCAAGTCTCGAAGAACTCAATTTACACTATCAATTGGGTTTTGAACACGGAGAAAAGACAGATAAAGAGTTTATTAAAAAGGCTGAAAATTGGTTATTGAAACTTGAACAACATAATCAAAAAAATAAGATTTATGACATAGAAGCCCTAAAATACATTTTGGCTCATCGTTGGACTAAAATTTGTACTTCAAATCCCGAATTGGGTTTGAGTGTTTTAGGTCTTTATTTTAAATCCAAAATACTTAAACTAACTTTACAAAACAGTTTCATTATTGGTCAGTATTTAACAAAAGCCTTATTATAGGTAATAATTTCTAATGAATATATTTTTTGAACTATTTATCGCTATTTTAAAAGTAAGAAAACTTCCATTAAGCTTTTCTCAAAAATTTGAACTGGATTGGGTTTTATTCAAATTAGCCTTTTTAAAAATTTTCAGTAAAAACCAGACAAATGTTACAATTCAACTTTTTGGATTAATAATTGAAAACTATAATTACAGACTTTTAGATTACTTAATCAAAGAGGTTTTTGTAGCTAATGAATACTATTTCCAAACTGAAAATAAGGCACCTATTATTGTTGACTGTGGTGCAAATATTGGTATGGCTACACTATTTTTCAAATGGTTACAACCTAATGCAACAATATATTCTTTTGAACCTCAAAAATCTACTTTTGATATTTTAGAAAGAAATATTAAGAGAAATAATCTTCAGAATGTCCATTACTTTAATTTAGCATTATCTGATAGTAATGGGACTATTGATTTTTTTGGAGAAGATAGTTCAAATCTTATGTCAAGTGTATTACAGGAGCGTTCTACAGGGAAAAAAGTAACGGTTGAGTGTAGAAAACTTTCAGATTTCGTTTCTATCATTTCAGAACCAATAGATTTATTAAAAATAGATGTTGAAGGAGCTGAAACTTTTATCCTTAAAGATTTGATTGATACAAATAAACTTGACAAAAGTGTTTTCAAGCAAATTATTATGGAATATCATCATAAAATAGAAAATCAGTCTTCAAAAATGGGAGAGTTTTTATTACCATTTGAAAAACAAGGTTATGAGTACCAAGTAAGAGCTGATTTTAAACAACTAAGTACCTTTCAGGATATGTTACTACATTTTTTTTAAATATAAATTCAACTCACATGAAAAAAATCATCGCTACAATCATTTTAAATTTATCCGTTTTTCATCTTATTATTTCACAGTCTTTACCTTCTGGGACAACGGCTGTTAAACCCTATCTGACAAGTAATAAAGTGAGTATTGGAAGTAATCCTGCTACACTTAATAAGTTGTACATTGAGGATAATTCTACAAACACATACCCCGTAGATGAAAGAGATTTCATTAAACTTAACAATACAGATGTCACTACCAACTCAGCCGTTACCCATGTGATGACTGCTGGTACAAGTGGAGCAAGATTAGAACTTGGAATATTTGGCTCAAATTATGGCAATTCCTCTTATTTGAATAGCACTTTTGCCAATCGAGGAACGCTCATTGCAAGAGGTGGAAGTGGGCTTGTTATTCGCTCCTCTCCAGATGCAAATGGATATTATGTTTTTGATGGAATTACTTTTCAAGTTGGAGCAAATACCCCAGAACGTATGCGAATCACAGGAGACGGCAACGTAGGTATCGGCACAACTGCCCCAAATGCTAAACTGCAAGTAACCAACGGTGATGTTTATGTAGAAAATCCATCGAGAGGTATTATTTTAAAATCTCCAAATGGTACTTGTTGGCGTGTAACTATTGACGATACGGGCAATTTTGTCCGAAATCAAATCACTTGTCCTTAATAAAACCATTGAAAATTCTCCTACTAAATACAGACGATTTTACGGGCGGAGCAGCCATTGCTTGTCGCCGTTTGCTCAAAGCCTTACGTACTCATACGGGTGTAAATGCACAGATGTTGGTGCAAGAAAGTAAATCTGGACAAGAAGGAGTTGTTCAATTAAATAATTCGTGGTTTTCAAAGAAAAAAGCTTTTTTGCGATTCGTGGCAGAAAGGCTTTATTTTTTCTTTTTTGAGAAGTCTAAAGAAGTTCGCTTTCTCTTTAATCCCGCCAAATTTGGCATGGATATTTCTAAAAATCAAGACATTACAAATTCTGATATTATTCATTTACATTGGATAAACTTTGGTTTTCTTTCTATTAGTTCTCTTCAAAAACTCTTCAAAACCCAAAAACCTATCGTCTGGACTTTGCACGATATGTGGGCATTTACGGGAGGTTGTCATCACTCAGGTGAATGCGAAAATTATCAAAAATCTTGTGGTAATTGCGATAAATTCTTAAAAACCCCTTCTGATAATGACCTTTCAAACCAAATTTGGAAAGATAAAACAAAAGCATTTGAAGGAGCAAATCTTACGGTTATTACGTGTAGCCAATGGCTTGGGAATCGGGCAAAACAAAGTTCATTATTCAAAAATGTTCGGGTAGAATCTATTCCAAATCCAATTGATATTGATGTTTTTCATCCGATTGATAAAGCAAAAGCTCGTCAAAAGTTCGGACTTTCGGAAGACAAACAATATATTCTTTTTGCTGCCATGCGAGTGGATGCAGTA
Organism: Arcicella aurantiaca; assembly: GCF_003148625.1. GTDB lineage: Bacteria > Bacteroidota > Bacteroidia > Cytophagales > Spirosomataceae > Arcicella > Arcicella aurantiaca. Next base: position 69,512 of record NZ_QGGO01000013.1, read on the forward strand.
GGCAAAGGATTTGCTTATTTTGCAGAGGCACTTTCAATTTTAAATGCTCGTTTATTGAATCTCGAAGCGGAACGCCGCCCGAATCGAACATCGAACCGAAGCGTCGGTCGCATCGAAATTATCGTTTTTGGTCAAGCGGAGGCTTCTGATTTTGATTCGCTTCCATTTAAAGTTAATATTCTCGGACGACTTTCTGATTTATCAACAATTGCCCACGCCTATTCTGCGGCTTCTGTTTTTGTGATTCCGTCTTTGGAAGAAAATTTACCCAATACCATCATGGAATCTATGGCTTGCGGAACGCCTGCCGTGGGTTTTAATGTAGGCGGAATTCCAGAAATGATTGAACATGAAACAAGCGGAGTGCCACCCACAGGCTATTTAGCCAAGTATAAATCTGCTGAAGACCTCGCCAAAGGTATTTATTGGACTTTATTTGAATCTGATTATCAATCACTTGCCCATAATTCACGACAAAAAGTATTAGATAATTATTCTGAAAAAGTAGTCGCCGAAAAGTATAAAAGAGTTTATGTGTCTATGAGTTAAGAGTTTATGAGTATCGCTCTCCCAATGTCATTGGGTTAAGAAATAAATCAGCGTTTATAACAAAAGTAATAAAGAATGAAGAAGTAAAATACCCCTGTAAAACTTCTAAAATCTACATTTCTGATTCAGAATTCTTAATTCAAAACCCTTAACTTAATGACATTGGTTGCCCTCCTACACTCATAACCTTTTAACTCATAAACTCTCAACCCAATAGCCATTCCATGCAAATTTCAATCATTACCATAACATACAACGCTGAGCAATTTTTAGAACGTACTATCCAAAGTATTTTGGCACAAACTAACCAAGATTTTGAATACATTATCATTGACGGAAAGTCAAAAGATGGGACATTAGCAATTGCAGAGAAATACAAAAATCGGGTTGATATACTAATTTCTGAACGTGACAAAGGGCTTTACGACGCCATGAATAAAGGCTTAAAAACCGCTTCGGGTGATTTTGTTTGGTTTATGAATGCAGGTGATGAAATCAACGACAACCGAGCGATTGAGCATATTTACAAAGCCATTTCTGATAATACAGACGTACTTTACGGGGATACTTATTTTGTAGATAATAACGGTAATATTCAAGGTTTACGTTCTGAAATTACCCCGCATCGTTTACCTAAAAATCTGAAATGGCAAGATATGAAACTCGGAATGTTGGTTTGTCATCAAGCATTTATTGCTCGAAAATCAGTTGCTCCTTTTTACATGGAAAATAATTTGAGTGCCGATGTTGATTGGGAAATTGAATGTTTGAAACGTGCCAAAAAGATTCAATATTTAGATTTTGTCGTGGCAAAATACTTGACAGGCGGAGTATCAAACCAACAACTAAAACGCTCTTTATTAGACCGTTATGAAGTATTGAAAAAACATTTTGGTTTATCAGGTGCAATAACGGCACATTTACAAATTTTATTCAGAGGGGTAAATTTGATTATTAAAAAACGTGGTAAATATTGGTAGAGACGTTGCCTGCAACGTCTTGAATTTAACATTATAGATATAGCAATAGGATGGAAAAATATTAGTAGAAATGTTGCCTGCAACGTCTTGAATTTAACATTAGAGATATAGCAATAGGATGGAAAAATATTGGTAGAAATGTTGCCTGCAACGTCTTGAATTTAACATTATACATATAGCAATAGGATGGAAAAATATTAGTAGAAATGTTGCCTGCAACGTCTTGATACTAATTTAAAAAAGTTATTGCGTATCTGACTCTCAACGGAAGTCGTCGTTCAAAACGACGACTTCCGTAAAGTACGCATCAAATTATTAAAATTGGTATGAATTTAACATTATACATATAGCAATAGGAATAAAAAAAGCGTTGAAAATTTCAACGCTTTTTTTGTTTGATTTTTGGGAATTATTAGACGTTGCAGGCAACGTCTCTACAATTTTACAAACCTAAAATTCTTTTATTCAATTCAATATCAGCACCACCACCTGCAAAATCATCAAATATTTTTGATGTTGCTTGAATAATGTGAGAAGCAATAAATGGTGCTCCTTCTTCTGCTCCTTGAACGGGGTCTTTAATAGCACATTCCCATTCCATAACTGCCCAACCGTCGAAACCGTATTGCGTTAATTTTGAGAAAATCGAAGCAAAATCTACTTGACCATCGCCCAATGAACGGAAACGTCCAGCACGATTTACCCACGACTGATACCCTCCATAAACACCTTGTTTTCCTGTTGCATTAAATTCTGCATCTTTTACGTGGAAAGCACGGATTCTTTCGTGATAAAAATCTATATATTGCAGATAATCAAGACATTGTAATACAAAGTGAGATGGGTCGTACAACAAACAAGCACGTGAATGATTGTTTACTTTTTCCAAAAACATCTCATACGTTTCGCCATCGTGCAAGTCTTCTCCTGGGTGAATTTCGTAACAAACGTCCACGCCATGTTCGTCAAAATGGTTCAAAATTGGTAACCAACGATTCGCCAATTCTGTAAAACCCATATCTACCAAACCTTGTGGTCTTTGAGGCCAAGGGTACATGGTGTGCCAAAGTAAAGAACCCGAAAATGTTGCGTGCGATTTCAACCCTAAATTTTGAGAAGCCTGTGCTGCCCATTTCAATTGTTGAATCGCCCACTCAGTACGAGCTTTAGGATTTCCTTTTACTGAATCTGGAGCAAAACCGTCAAAACCCGCATCGTAAGCAGGATTTACTGCTACTAATTGTCCTTGTAAATGGGTCGATAACTCGGTAATTTGCAAACCTTTATCAGCTAACTTTCCTGTAAGTTCATCACAGTAAGTTTTAGAAGTTGCCGCTTTTTCAAGGTCGATGGCACGTGAATCCCAAGTCGGAATTTGGATACCTTTATAACCTAAACCCGAAACCCAATCCGTAATAGAATCAAGTGAATTAAATGGTTCTTTATCGTCTAAAAATTGGGCTAAAAATATAGCAGGTCCTTTGATTGTTTTCATAATCAATTGTGAATTAGTGAATTAGTGATTTGTGAATATATACTACCACAAAACTCCTAATCAGGTAAATTATTTTTCCGTTGAAGTGCATCTCCAACTGTTTTTCTTGATTTTGAGAGTATTTTTAAAATTTCACTGCCTTCATCAATTAAATTTTTCAATTTGGATTCTTGATGAAAATTTGCATCAATTGAGTATTCTAACCAGAATAAACTCTCGTCTAATTCTTCGATTACAATACTTAATTTCGCAAAAAACTCTTTACTACTTCTTGACCTTCTGGCAGCACGATAATTTGCGACAGAAGATGCAGAAGAACGAACGAGTTGTCCTGCAATATTTTTAGCAGAAAGACTTTTCTGAAATAAATTATCACAAACAGGAATACACCTCAAACCAAAGGATTTTATTCTTTGAAATAGCATTTCAGCAAACTCGTCTTGAGTTTTTGACGGAGTAGAATCATTCATTTTAATAGTTTTGTAGATAAATACATTGATGAGTTGTGAACTGAGATTAGCACTTTATAACTACTCACAATTCACAACTCACTAAATCACAATTAAAAAACTAAACCTTCACCCAGCCTTGGCTTCTGTGCGAATCTAAGATTCTTTCGCAGATTAATAATTCACGGTAACCATCTGCAAATGTTGGGAATGGAGCGTTTTCTGGCATTTTTCCTGCTGCTACGGCTGCGTAAACTTCTTTGAAAAGCTGCTTTGATGTATCTGGGAAACCTTCGTTGTGTCCACCTGGGAAAGTCATTAATGCACCTGCTTCTGGGTATGCCAATGATGGGTCACGCATTAATACTTGGTTGTAGCTATCACGATTACCAATCCAAAGTTCGTTTGGTGCTTCTGAATTGAAAGCAAACGTTTTATTTGAACCTGAAATCTCTAATTTCAACTGATTTTTACGTCCTGCCGAAACTTGAGAAACCGTTACTAAACCTTTATTTCCGTTGTCAAAACGCAATAAAACGTTAGCCGTATCTTCCGTATTGATATTTACATCAGCATAATCTTCTGGTTGTAACATTTTTCCAGAATACGTTTCAACTGGCTTCAATGGCTTTTTACGAGTTTTATGAACGGTGTTAAAATCAGCCATAACTTCTACCGTTTTTAAGCCTGTGATGTATTCGATTACGTCCATCAAGTGTGAGCCAATATCTGCAATAGCACGAGAATCTCCCGATTTGTCTGGTTCTAAACGCCAGTTATAATCTGTATTGAAGAACAACCAATCTTGTAAATAAGACCCGATGATTGAATAAACATCACCTAAATCGCCTTTTTCACGCATGGTTTTCATCTGACGAACCAATGGATAATATCTCAAGTTGAAGTGAACCGCATTTACTAAACCTGTTTCTTTAGCAAGAACCACTAATTCCTCTGCTTCGTGCAAGTCTTTCGCCAATGGTTTTTCACAAACAACGTGTTTCCCAGCTAATAAAGCCGCTTTTGACTGTGAATAATGCAAGAAATTAGGCGTACAAATATGCACACACTGAATATCTTCCATCGCTAATAATTGGTCAAACGTACATGGACGTTCGATACCCAATTGAGCCGCTTTGGCAGTGGCTAATTCAATATTTACTTCACAAAGAGCAGTAACTTCAATATTTGGAAGACGACGAAGAGCTTCAATATGAGCTGGTCCGATAAATCCTGTGCCTACGACACCTACTTTAATTTTTGACATTTTTTGGTTGAATTTATTTTGGGGGTAAGATTGTTTAATTTCTACTTAACTTAATCCTTTTTTATTGGGTTTTCCTCAATTATCTGATAACAAAAATACAATTTAAAATCCTTTAAGAACAATTACTTTTCAATTCCTCCACCCAAAATCTTCCGAATTTCTACATGATGCTTGAAGGTGTCTTTAAAATTATCGGCATCCCATGCGATATTTTCTAAAATGATGAGGTTTGTTTGGGTTTCGGGATAATAAAAATTGGCAGAGGCAAAACCTGTTGCATAGCCACTGTGACCAATTTCTAAGGTTTTTCCTTTACGGTCAATTTGTAATCCGTAGCCATAATCTACTTTTCCGAAAATAAAATGGTCTCTTGAAGATGAAGCGGTGGTCATTAAATTGTAGCTTTTCTTAGAAAGTAGCTTCCCTCCGTGCAGATTTTTATTCCATAATAACAAATCTTTTGCCGTCGAAATCATTCCTCCCGATGGAATTCTCAAATCAAGCAAAAGTCCTTCTACGATTTTCACTTTGCCCGTCGAATCTTCTACGTAACTGTTGACTAATTTTTTATGTTGGTTTAGGGCTGGACTCATCGAGTTTTTAATTCCACACGTTTTAAAGATTTCACTCATTAAAACCGCATAAGATTTTCCCGAAACTTTCTCCGCAATTTTTGCCAATAATTCGTAGCCAATATTTGAATACGAAAAACCTGTTGACGGCTTAAATTTCAAAGGTTTATTCCAATCCGTTACGCCTGAAGTATGATTCAATAACTGATGAACAGTGATGGAATCTAACCAAGTTTGGGGCATTTCTGGCAAATATTTTCGTACAGGAACGTGAAGTTCAATTTTTCCTTTTTCAAATTCTCGCAAAACCGCAACGGCTGTCATTTGCTTACTAATTGAACCAATAATAAATTGATTATCAAGCACCAAAGGCTTTTTTTTCTCTAAATTTGAATAACCTTGCACTTTGGAATAAAACACTTTTCCATTTTTAGAAATCAGGATAACACCGTTAAAAGGGCGTTTTATTTGTGTTTTCAGAAAGGAATCTATTTTGGCAGCAAGAGCAGTTTGTGAAAATATTTTTCCCGGAGAAATTAGAATAACAAATAATAAAACAAATAGAAATTTAGGGGTCATCATTTAAGTTAGATTTAAAATACTTCGTAACCAGTAACCAGTAACCAGTAACCAGTAACCAGTAACCAGTAACCAGTAACCGTTTTATTCAACGGCTAATTTACCCGAAGCCATAATTTTCTTGTCTTTCAAAATTACGTAAAAATATAGTCCCGAAGGCAAATTTATTGGCTCAATTTCATCTGTATTTGCTAATTCTTTTTGCAAAATCAACGCTCCTCTCCCATCGTACAATTGCCAAATTTCATTCGTTGGATTTTTGAGCTTAAATTTCAAATCATCGTACTTTCTAATCGGATTTGGATACAAAATATATTGATTTTCGGCGAAGAAAAAGACGGTTTCATGATTAGAAAAGCCCTCCGTTCCATTTTGGAAAACTACTTTCAAACGATACGTATTTTCACCTTGCAACAACAGGTTTGCGTACTGATATTTCAAACGATTTTGGTTTGGAATTAAACTGTATAAATCCTTAAAATCTGTTCCGTCTAATTTCTGAAAAATAACATATTTAACCTGACTCAATGTTGAGAGTTCTGCACTTAACTGAGCATTTTTATCGTCTAAATTATCCACATTAAAAGTCTTCAAAAAACATCCTACTCCTTGATTGTCAATGGCTATGGCATTACTTCTACGTCCTAATTTTCCGTTTTCTAAAATCGGAGCAACGGCAAAATATTTAGCTCCATATTTCTTTTTATTGATAACATTTGACGAACGATTAGTCTGAATTATTGGCTCTAAATATTGATTTCCTAATTGATAAACTACATAACGATTGACAAATTCGGGCGTATTCCAAAATAGCAAAAGTGAATCTGGACAATTGTAGCCCAACTTAATTTCTAAAGGTTTTGAAACGCTAAAAGTATCACTCAAAAATGCTTTATTGGCAACGCTCATACGCAAACGGGCAGGCGTGTAAAACAAATTTGGCACTTTCCAACGATATGAACCTTTCGACAAATCAATGTCGCCCACTCGTTGCCAAGAACGCCCTGCATTGGGCGAATATTCCAAAATCCCTTTTGTGTCTGAAAACGTTGATTTCCAACGAATTAAATTATTTTCATTGGGCGTTAAATTATCCTGACTTTGTGGAAATTGCCATTGAAATTCATCGCCTAATTCCCAATCATATACCACTGAAAAAAATTGACTTCCTTTGGGAATTTTATAACCCGAAATCACCACTGAATATTTGCCCGAAGAAGGATTTTCAAGCGTAATTTGTTCCACATTGTTTAACCCATCTCTACGACGAACGGGCAGTTTTTTCAAAGAATCAGCATTCGGAAAGTTACTCAAAACCCAAGGCAAAATACGCTGTCCTTCGGGAGAAACTACAGATAAATCAAGGTCATTTACCAAAGCAATGGTAGCTTTTTCGGTAGCGGGTAAATCATTCCAAACTAAGGTAATTTTCAAGTTTTTTACGTTTGAAGGGATAGAAATAGAGTATGTTTGACTAACTCCATTGGTAATTTCTCCCGTAAAAAATCGCCCCGAATTAAGTGTTTGAACCGCTGCATAGGCATTTACATTTCCATAACCACTCTGATAATCAACACCTTTTGAACCAACATCTTCGGCACTATTTATCAAAAGGGCTTTTACCAAATGCGAAGGTGGTTTTACGTTATTTCTATTTCGTGCAAATTGTTGTTGCAAAAGCGTAGCCACACCCGAAACTAAAGCCGCTGCCCCCGAACTTCCATCTTGTCCAAAAGCTACTAATTCGGGTTTGAGTCGCCCGTCATACGTGGGACCACGAGAGCTACGAGTTTCTATTTTCCCGACAGAATCTACCGCCCCAACCGTTATGATATTTTTAGCTTGCTTGAAACTGCCTGTAAGATTTGAATAATTGGCAATACCTTTAAAGTTGCCATCAGTTGGCGTAATGTTTCCCGAATTTCCCGAAGAAAAAACGTGCAAAACATCATTCAGGCGGTTTATTGAAGCATCATAAGCAATAGCATTTGTACTATAAACATTCTGAATATCTGTGCCGTAGGAATGGTTTTCGAGAAAGATTTGATTTTTTCTATAAAAGTCATCCGATTCTGGGAGAAGATTGGCGAAAGAAATTGACATGATTTTGGCTTTCCATGCGATGCCTTTTCTGGAAACCGAATTATTCCCCGCCCCAGCCATAATTGTTGCCATGTCCGCCGCATGATTCGAAAATGAACTTGACGTTAAATTCGACCGAACTAAACGTCCTTGAAAATCAATATCTAAGGAATCTATTTTGTTTTCTTTAATAGCAATGGTAAAACCTTCGCCCATCAAAACAGGGAAAAAACGATGTACGAGATTGATTTTATTCAAACTCAATTCCATTTCAGCAACGTTACTTTCGGGTAAAATAGTTTGAGCAAAAGTCGCTGAGGTTAAACACAATAAGAGAATCAAAGTGATTTTATTCAATGTAATGGCGGTTTAAATGTAAATTTCTGCCACAAAGACACTAATACACGAAGATATAAAACCTAAAACTCTCTTAACTATAATTGTAAATATCAAGAAACAAATATATTCTTAAAATACTATTAAAATCTTTGAGGCTTAGTGTCTTGGCGACAAAGTAAATCTATCTTGATTTTGAATAAACATATTCCGTTCCGAACTTTGTGGAATGAAGCAAATTTTCAAAAAAAATCTAACTTTTTTCGTTCCGACCATCATTATTTGGCTTGTAGTTTTGGCGTGCGTGCTTACCACTTCTAAGTTTGACCAAATGCAGTTTATCAATTCACATAATGATTTGTGGGCTGATTATTTCTTTGTGGGAGCTACACAGTTGGGAGAAGGCTGGTTTTGGGCGGCAATTATTTTGCTTTTTTTGTTTGTGAGTTACAATAGAGCATTGATTTTCACGGCTTCTTTGGTATTGAGTACCCTTCTTTCAACTTCTTTAAAATTCTTTTTTGATACTTTACGTCCCATCGCTTTTTTTAGAAATATAAAAGCAAATTGGCATTTAGTGGAAGGTATAGATATTAATGTTCACCTCAGTTTTCCGTCGGGGCATACCACTACGGCTTTTGCCATTTTTACCATGCTTACGCTTTTTTCTAAGAATAAAAATTGGGGTTTTGTCTTCGTAATGTTGGCTTGGTTAACAGGTTATTCAAGATGTTATTTATTCCAACACTTCCCCGAAGATGTTCTTGGTGGAGTTATAATTGGCGTTTTTAGTAGCATAATCGTTTATATTTGGCTCATGAATTTGCATACTAAAAATCCTAAGGCTTGGCATAAAAAACGTCTTTTAGGTAGTGGCGAATAGCATTTTTAATTTCTAACATGATGCTTCTGCATCGGTGTCACTGTCCGATGCAGAAGCATCGGGTTACACTACCAATTCTTTTTTCTTCTCCAATCCCTTAAAGAAATCGTACATCGGATTTACATCAAATTTGACAAATTTTTGCCACAGCTTTATCGCTTTGGTAATCAATTGACTTTCAATCAAAAAGCCATCGTGTCCGTACAAAGAATCTAATGCTTGGAAAGTTGCTCCAGGAATATGTTTTGCCAAAAACTCCTGTTCATTTATCGGGAACAAAGCATCTGACTCAATTCCCATTACCAAAGTTTTCGATTTTATTTGTGATAATGCTTGAATTGCTCCACCACGTCCACGCCCTACATCCTGCGAATCCATCACTTGCGAGAGTACATAATACGAAAACGCATTGAAACGCTGTGCCAATTTCTCACCCTGATAACGCTGATAAGTCATCGCACGGTGAGGCTTGTTTAAAGGTTCATCTTTTCGAGCTTGCGTAATTCCATAAGTTTCATAATTTCGGTAAGAAATCAACGCCGTTGCTCTTGCCGCCATCATCCCTTTTATACCTGCTTGCGGGTGGCTTTCTTGCCAAGTTGGGTCAACTTCTATCGACATTCTCTGCGACTCATTAAAGGCAATTCCCCACGGAGAATGTTGTGCATTTGTAGCAATTAGTATCAGATTTTCAATCAAATCAGGTTGAGAAATTGCCCATTCTACCGACTGTTGACCGCCCAAAGAACCACCAATACAAGTATTAATTTGATGAATTCCCAAATGTTCACGCAGTAAATCAAATGAATTAACAATATCCCGAATCGTGATTAAAGGGAAATTATGGAAATACGGCTCACCCGTTTCTGGATTTACAGAAAGTGGTCCTGTACTTCCATAATGCGACCCCAAAACGTTGACACAAATGATAAAATGTTTATCAGGGTCAAATAACTTGCCACGACCCACTAAGCCTTGCCACCAATCCTCCACATCCTGAGAACCCGTGAAGGCATGGCATACCCACACAACGTTTGAGCAATCGTCATTAATTTCTCCCAATGCCTGATATGCCAGTTCAATTTCTGGCAAAATACCTCCTGCTTCTAATTGGAAGGGTTTATTGTATTTGAAAGTAGTCGTTTTCAATTTTATTAATAATAAAAGGTAGCAAAATAAACCTAATCATGGATTATAATTTGAGTTCATTTTTTGTAGCCTAAAGCTATTGAGCGTCGTAAAAAATTCACTAAATCACTAATTCACAAATCACTAAATAGAAAATCCCAACGCAATCAAAATATGCCCATAATGGTGTCTTGAATGCCAAACGGTCATATCCAGAGCTTGCGGAACAGTTACGTTAATTTGTCGGAATGGATGATAATAGGTACGTCCGTAATCACTTGCTGGAATATTTGAAAATACGTAGGCGTAACGTTTGTGCGTACTTTCAATCATCTGCAAAGAGTCTTCAATCGGAGCTTTTTGTGTATCTGGCAAAACCGCCAAAGCATTTACGTTTCCAAAAACGCCTGCGGGATTTTCTTCCGTCAAAGCCTGTTTAATTCTGATAAAATGCCACAAATGCGTATCCGCTACGTGATGAATCACCTGACGAATCGTCCAAGAACCTTCACGGTACGTTTTTTCTAAATCTTCTTCCGATAGATTTTGGGTTAATTCTTTGAACTTCGTGGCATACGCCAAAACCTCCGCAATATTTGCTTGAATTTCCTCTGAAGAATAGTTCTCCTTTGCAGCCCATTTTCCAACGGGATACTGTAATTGTTCTAATGTCATTTTTTTACGTGTTTAGATGTTAGATTTTCGTTATTCGATATTTGGAATACAAACATCAAGCATCGAAATGACTAAAATCGAATAATAAATAATTAAACCTGACGAATAATTTACAGCAAAAAATTAAAGGCTGGAATTGAATCGTAATTGGTTTATATTTCCCGAAATAGTGATTGGTGATTGGTGATTGGTGATTGGTTCAGGCTGAAACCTAATCACTAATAACTAATAACTAATAACCAAAACAGGTAGGAATTAGCACCTTGCCTTTACGAGTCGGTAGGTTGCCAGAAGTTCATAGAGCCTATTCTCTCCCTTCTTCTTTATAAATCAACTACCTGATGAGAAGAAACTCTCGAAGGATATTGATTTGATGATGCAAAGTAAATCTCAGAATGCCGAAAATGCAAATTTTCTTTGTTCCATAAGCTAAAAATTCGTTATTTCGTATTCCATTCCGCTCCGTTTTTTCCCGCCCGAAAAACCACCAAACTACCAATCATAAGCCTCAATTTAAATTATTGTGTATCTGATGAACCACGAAAGTCGTCGAAATTTCCTTAAAGCTACCTCTCTAATCTCTGGAATAGGCTTCTCAAGCTTTGCCCAAAACCCAACCGTCATATTCCCAATTGAAAGCCAAAATGGTAAATTATTTATTACCTCTCACGAAAAAGGGCAAGTTATCAAACCCCTTGATGTAGTGACCATTACTACTACCGAAGCAGGTTATTTTTTCATCCGAGATGGGCGTTTTAGAATGTACAGAAAAGGTGAAGGCAAAGTAAATAGTATAACTTTTAGGGCGGGTGGAGCATTAGGAAATCATTTTTGTGAAATTAGAAACAGCAACGGCGACCGTATTGACTCAATCTATTTCTCGGTAAATTGCCAGACTGAAATTGTTGATAGTAGTGGAATTTATAAAGAATTATTACAGACACTTCACTGGTCGATGATTGGCGAATTTGGCGAAATGTCTGCCTATCGTCTCAATGGACGTATTTATAAAGTTTTTGTAGGATGGCTTCGTGACCATACACATACGATGAAGGCAATGAAATATTTCAATCCAAATCTCAAAGACGGATTTGATTTATATGCCAATAATCAACGAGAAGATGGTATGATTTGGGACAATATCTATCCCAGAACAAAAGAACCTAATTGGTGGGACTCCGTTTTGACAAAAGATAATTTCATCAAAAAAGTAGAAAACGGCACGTATGAATTGAAACGCCAACCTGTTGAAGCAGATGTGGAATACTTATTTGTTCAATGTCTTTACGAAGCTTGGAAAGCCACAGGCGACAACGCTTGGATGCGTGAAAACCTCGATTTTGCCATTAAAGCCTTAAAATATTTAACAACTGATACCTACCGTTGGTCGCAAAAATACCAATTAGTCAAACGAGCCTTTACCATTGATACGTGGAACTTTAAGCACGAATTTGACACCAAAGCCACCAATGATGCCAATATGTTGATTAACGAAAAAACGGATTTCGGCATTATGTTTGGCGACAATAATGGCTTGATTTCAGCATACAGAATGTTAGCTGAAATGCTTTTGGTGAGTGGCAGAAAAGACGAAGCAAATTATTTCAAACAAGAAGCAAAAAATATTCAAGACCGTTTGGATAAATTGGCTTGGAATGGTCAGCACTATGTCCATTTCGTTCCCGAAGACCCACAGTTTTTTCAAAAACGAAATATTGGTAAAACCAAACCTAACGAACAACTTTCACTTTCCAATGCTTATGCCCTCAATCGTGGCATAACCCATTTGCAAGCACTTGGCATTTTGAATGAATATCAAAAATTAAGAGGCGAAATGCCCAAAACTTCAGTGGCTGAATGGTACAACATTTATCCTCCGTTTGAACAGGGTTTTCAAAAAGACGCTGAAAAATGGGAATATATGAACGGTGGCGTAAGTACCGTCGTGGCGGGAGAATTGGCTCATGGAGCATTTCAACATGGTTATGAAAGTTATGGCGTAGATATTTTAAATAGAACTTTAACGCTCGCTCGTAAACACAACGATTATCTTCATGCTACCTACAAAGGAGCAATCACAGAATCTCCAATTGGCAATTTTACGCCTATTAGTTTGGCAAAATCTGCCAATGCTAACTTTTCTGGAAAAAATAATCAAGGAGTTCCGGGTTGGAATGGTGATGGAGAAGAAAACGACGCCTCAAATATTCCTTTAGGGCAACATTTATTTTTAGGAATTCCCTTTCAAATAACTGACTCTTTGGATAATTCAGATAAAGGATGTATTGTTCTTTCTGATGATATTGAGCAAGATTATCAAATCTCAACCGCCTTGTTAGTGAGTAAAAAAGCAACAACAATTTATATCCTCCACGCACAGTCGAAAGGAGATATGATTGGAATGCTCACGATACGATACGGAGATGGTTCAACTTTTACAGACTATATTTTTGGTGATAAAATCGGGAATTGGTGGTTTCCGCAAGACAAAGATAATTTCAAAGTTGCATGGTTTGGCAAAAACAAAAAATCACCATTTGTGGGTTTAGGAATCACGCAAATTGTCAATCCCAATCCTGATAAAATGATTCTTTCAATAGAGTTTTTTGGGATGAAAAATTCAAAATCTCGGTGGATGATTGCAGGCGTAACTTTGGGAGACTCTGTTATTGAACTAAAAGGTAAGGATACGTCAAAAGATGATTTATCTTTTGGCATTCCAGACCGTTGGGGAGCTTCAGCCGTAACTTATGCACTTTTGGAGGGCTTAGCTGGGGTAAAAGATGCCGCCACCATGTTTGAACGTGTAAAGCTATCACCACGTTGGGAAGCCACTGGAGAAAAAGAAGTTTCCGTAACTGTAAAATACGAAGCATCAGGAGGTTATATTACTTATCAATATAAATACTCCGACAATAAAATGGTAATTTTTTATACAAGCACAGGCACATTGGCAGATTTAGAGATTTTATTACCGCAAAATAAAAAACCTAATACTTTACGAGTAAATGGAAACTCGAAATCTTTTCTGATTAATAAAATAGAAAAATCAGAGTACCTAACTTTTTCAGTTGACAGCTTAGGTGTAAATAAAATTGATATTGATTTTTAATAGGGATTAGGATTTAGATGTTGGGATTTAGTGCTACAACTCGCTATTTATTAAGGCTAAATTCCAAACCCTAAGTAATGAGACAAAATAAAACGCTATTTTAAAATATCACAAACCATTGATAATTAAGCTTATGATAATCGTAAATCGTAATTCTTAAATCGTCCTTATACTTACTTACCAATGTCCCAATAAAAAGAAATGCTTGAAATAATAAAATCTAAATATTAGTTTTTACTATTTCAAGCATTTTACTATATCAAGCGAACCCCTAAAAGCCTCCGCCGACAATCCTAAATTATAATTTCAAAGCAGCTGGTAATGCAACTTTCGCACGCTTTACTTTTCCCTTTTTCAAACCCGCTTTACGAGAAGCCATTGCCGCATTAGCAATTTGTAATTCTGTAATTTTTTGTTCGTAACTTGCAATTAATGAGGCACTTTCAGATTTTTTAGCTTCTAAATCAACCGTCATTTTCTTCATTTGTTCATCCAGCACATTAAACTTCGCTCCCATCTCATCCGTCTGACGTTTGAAAATATTTACTTGTTGTTCAAGTTTGGTAATTTCTACGTTTTTAGCCTTAATTTGGTCTTCTAAGGTAAGCTTTACCTCTTTCAATTCTCGAATCTCTTTATGAGCTCTTTCAACATTTACATCCAGACGGTCTTTGTCTTTTGCTAACTCTGTGTATTGCTTTTGGCTCACACACGAGCTAACCATAATCGCTAACGCAAGAACTACACTTTCTTTACGGAGAACATTAATCATGATTTTAGGGGGGTTATGGTTTATTTTAATTTCAAATACCTAAAAATCAACATTAAATATTTGAATATTCATAAATTTTAATTTATATTAGTATAAGAATTTGACAAAAGTCTCATATATTTTAAAACAGGTAATACAATTATCCAATTCGCAATCTCAACATTATTCTCTATAAATAATCATGAAATTATTATGGCTAAAAATAATGGCACTTACAATATTCCCTTTAGTAGTATATTGTAGCAAACAAGGTATCCAACCAGAAGACCAGCGAACAAATCTTGAAACAAAACAACGTTTAGGTTCTGAGAGACAAATATATTCAACTAAAGAGAAAAATTCAACCCAAGAAAAAGTAAAATTAAAGGCGGTTTCTGATGAAAAATTTGGTTTTCAACTCATTAAAAAGCGGAAGATAACGAGAATTCCATTTGAATTTCAAGCAAATTTAGTGATAGTACCCGTAAAAGTCAATAACTCAGACACATTGCGTTTCATTTTAGACACAGGCGTTAGTTCAATTATTCTAACAGATGCAAATATTGTGAAACAACAACACATGAAGTTTATCAGAAATGTGAGTATTGCAGGTGTTGGAGAAGGAAATAATATCGAAGCAGGCATTGTTTTGGAAAATACCATAACGATGGGCGATATGATTGGTTACCGTCAGAATTTGGTTGTTATTAAAGACGATGTACTCAAACTGAGTGAATTTGTGGGCAGACCAATTCATGGAATTATTGGCTATGAAATTTTTAATCGTTTTGCGGTTACGATTGATTTTTCAACAAATGAATTAATCCTACAAAACCCGGAAAGCTACAAATACAAACCCAACAAGGGCGAACGGTTTCCAATTACAATTGAAGAAAACAAACCTTATCTAAGTACTATTGAGTTAGTGAATGATAATCAAAACTTACCCCTCAAAGTTATTTTAGACACAGGGGCAGGTCATGCCATTTCATTGGACGCTAACCAGAAAAACAGCATTCCAATGCCCGAAAAAATCGTGAAGGCACAATTAGGGCGTGGACTTAGTGGCATTATCAATGGAAACTTAGGCAGAATCCCCATGTTGAAAATTGGAAAATTTGAGATAAAAAACTTAGTTGCCTCTTTCCCTGATAGTGCTTCATACCGAATCAGAGGAATTGATATTACTGAACGCCAAGGTAATATCGGTTGTGAATTTTTGAGACGCTTTAAAGTTACCTTCAATTATCGTGACCAATACATCGTTTTGAAGCCCATTAATCGTAGAATGAAAGAACCTTTTGAACATAATATGAGTGGCATTGAACTCATGGCAAGAGGTGAAGATTATCACGAATTCATGGTTGATAGAGTGATTGAAAATTCTCCCGCCGAGTTAGCAGGTTTACAACAAGGTGACAGAGTAATTTTCATTAATAACAAATCCTCAAAAGACGTAACCATTAGTGAAATCTATAAAATATTTCAAAAAGGAGAAGGCAAGCCCATCAATCTAATGGTAAAAAGAGGAAATGAAATTTTCTTTACAACGGTAAACTTGAGACGATTAATTTAACATCACAGTTTTTATAAAGCTATGTGCAGATAAACCAATAATGATATAAGTTCATCAAAAAATATCATTTCAAAGAAATAATTTCAGCAATCTAATATAAATCAAGGTTTTATCTTCAAGACAGACGTAAAAACACTTGCTTTTTTATTAACAATTCACTACTTTTGCGAAGAATTTAAAGAAAGAGGGGTCGATAATCCCTCTTTTTTGTTTTTTTGATAAGGCGTTCCGTAACACAGACTTTTAGTCTGTAAATCGGACAAACGGACAGACTAAAGTCTGTGTTACAATAATTGAATGACAAAAGAAAAAATAATAGAATTACTTCAACCCTATTTAGAAGATGACAGAATCTTCATTGTTGATGTAACTGTAACAGCCAGTAAAATTCGTCAAAACATAACCATTTTGTTAGATACCGACGAAGGCATTAAAATTGAAGAATGTGCTTCGGTAAGTCGCAGATTAGCACATTTTATCGAAACCAACGAACTCATCGTAGATGCTTACAACTTAGAAGTATCATCACCCGGAATCGACCAACCATTAACCTTTCAACGCCAGTACGTAAAAAATATTGGTCGTAGCCTAAAAGTAAGTTTAGCCGAAGGAGAAATAGTAGGAGAATTAGAAGATGTAACCGAAGAAGGAATCGTTTTTAAAGAAGAAGTCAAGAAAACCAAGGGCAAAAAAGTTGAACCCAAAGAAAGTATTGTTATTCCGTTTGGAAATATTCAACAAGCCAAAGTACAAATATCGTTTAAATAATGAATTAGGGATTAGTTGTTAGGGGTTAGGGGTTAGTACAAACCCAAAACCAAAAACCTAAAAACCTTACGTTCATTTAAAATTATGAAAAGATGAATAGTGCAGAATTAATTTCGTCGTTTGCGGATTTTGCAAAAGAAAAAAACATTGACCGTCCGACGATGATAAAAGTGCTGGAAGACGTATTCCGCACGATGATTCGTAAGAGATATGGAACTGATGAAAACTTCGATGTTATCATCAACCCTGAAAGTGGCGACTTAGAAATGTGGCGTACTCGTGAAATCGTCGATGACAATTCAGAAGACATCTGGGATTATGATAAAATTCCATTGGAAGAGGCAAAGAAAATTGAACCTGACTTTGAAATTGGCGAAGAAGTAGCAGAATTAGTTAAATTAGAAGATTTCGGTCGTAGAATTGTACAAACCGCACGTCAAACACTTATTCAAAAAATCAAAGACTTAGAGAAGGAAGGACTTTTTGACAAATATAAAGACTTAGTGGGAGAAATGGTTTCGGGAGATGTTTATCAGATTGTCGGAAAAGAACTTATCATCACTGACGGTGAAGGTAATGAATTGACGCTTCCAAAATCTGAAATGATTCAAAAAGACCGTTTCAAGAAAGGTGAACCCGTAAAAGCAGTTATCCACAAAGTGGACATGAATAATGGTACACCTAAAATTATCTTGTCAAGAACATCGCCAGTTTTCTTGGAACGTTTATTTGAACAAGAAATTCCAGAAATTTACGATGGTCAAATCATGATTCGTAAAATTGTACGTGAACCAGGTGAGCGTGCAAAAGTAGCGGTAGAATCGTATGATGACCGTATCGACCCAGTAGGAGCTTGCGTAGGTATGAAAGGTTCTCGTATTCATGGAATTGTTCGTGAATTACAGAACGAAAATATTGACGTAATCAATTACACAGAAAACCTTGAACTTTTAGTAGGCCGTGCATTAAGCCCTGCCAAAGTAAGTTCAATGAATATCGACAAAGAGAAAAAACGTATTGCGGTGTATTTACAACCCGACCAAGTATCATTGGCAATCGGTAAAGGTGGACAAAATATTAAGTTAGCAGGTAAATTAGTGGGTTACGAATTAGACGTTTATCGTGATATTAAAGAACACGAGATTGACGACGAAGACGTTGACTTATCAGAATTCTCTGATGAAATCGAAGACTGGGTAATTGCAGAATTACACAAAATCGGTTTGGATACAGCCAAGCAAGTTCTGGCTTTAAATAGCGACGAATTGATTCGTCGTACTGAACTCGAAGAAGAAACAGTAGAGGAAGTATTGTCAATCTTGCGTTCGGAGTTTGAGTAATGTAGCATGAGTAAGTGATAGAATGATAGAATAGTCGTTGTATTCATTTCACTTACCCATCAAAGCTATTCTATCATTCAAAGCATTGAGTTTATGAGGTTAGAGCCAATCCGTTTAATAAAATAAACGGCATACTCATAAACCTTAAACTCATAAACTAACATCACATAATCCAACATTATTATAGAAAAGTATCAATCAAAAAGTATGGCAGAAGATAAAATGATGCGTTTGAGCCTTGTGGCAAAGCAAATTGGCGTAGGTACCTCAACCATCGTACAAAAGCTCTCTGTTCAAGGTCATCGGGTAGAAAATAACCCAAACGCCAAATTAAATTTTGAACAATTAAAAATCGTCGCAAAAGAATTCGGTGCCGAATATCTTTTAAAAGAATCTGCTCCAGCTCCTAAAGCAGCTGAAGAAGAAGTAGTAGTGGCTCCTCCTGTGAAGAGACAAGATGACGATTATTTGCCTTTATATTCTCGTGAAGGTGCTAAAAATCAGCCTGTTGCAACTACGCCAACAGAAACGCCAAAGGTTGAAGAAGTAGCTCCAGAGCCAGAAAAAATTGTTGCAAAAGCAGAGATTCAGCTTAAAGTAATTGGTAAAGTAGAATTGGACGCCAAAGGAAATGTAATTCCTCCAAAACCAGTTGTAGAACCAAAACCTGAGCCGCAAATAGAAACACCAAAGGTTGAAGAAGTGAAACCAGTGGTAGTTGAAGTAGTAGAACAACCAAAAGCGGTTGAACCAGTAGTAGAAATACCAGTAAAAATAGAGGAAGCTCCAAAGCCAATCGTAGAAGAAGCGAAACCAGAGGTGATTGAAAAACCAGTTGTTGAAGCCCCAATCGTTGAAAAACCAGTAGCAGAAGTCGTGCAACCAGTAGTAGAAAAAACTCCAGTTGCGGAGGTTGTAGAACAACCTAAAGCTTCTGAACAACCAGTAACTCAGCCCAATAACCCAGTTATTGAGAATAAACCACAACAAGTGAGTGGAGGAAATAATCAAAACCCTCAAAACAAACCACAAGGTGGCTACAACCAAAACCCTCAGAATAAACAACAGGGTGGCGGTAACAATCAGAATTTCCAAAACCAAAACAGACAACAAGGTGGTAATGGAAATAATCAAAATCCTCAGAATAAGCAACAAGGTAGCGGGAATAACACGCCACAACAGCCTAAACCTCAGGATAATAACACTCAAAATCAAGCAAATAAGCCAATTCAACAACCTGACAATAAACCTCAGAAATTAGGACGTAATGACGCCATTCCTGAAGATACATCAGCTATTGAATTGATTGAAGCAAAAGGAGAACAATTGCGAGGCTTGAAAGTATTGGGTAAAATTGAATTGCCAGTAGAGACAGGTCGTGGAGGAAATAACCGCAATAATAATAACAACAATAAGAAAAAACGTAAACGTATTGATAAGCCAGGTGGAGCGAAAGTAACTGAGGCTGAAATCCGTAACGAAAAAGGAGCCCCTCGTCCGAAAAAAGACGGAGCACCAGTTGACCCTAATGCTAAAAAACCAACAGGTGGAAACACTCAAGGAGGCGGACAAGGAAACAACAATAATAATAACAATAACGGCGGTAACAACAACAATAATAACAATAACAAGCGTAAAGGCAACAACAATAATAACACTGGAGCTGCTAAACCGCAAGAAAAAGGAGAAGTTACTGACAAGCAAATTCAAGACCAAATCAAGGCAACAATGGCTCGTCTGCAAGGACAGTCAAACAAGTCGAACTTTGGTGCGAAGGAACGTCGTGAAAAACGTAAATTCCGTGCAGATAGAAATGAACAACGTCAATTAGCAGAAGACGAAGAAGCAAAAATCTTAAAAGTAACTGAATTTATTTCAGCAAGTGAATTGGCTTCTTTGATGGATGTTTCGGTAAACGAAATTATCTCATCATGTATGAGCTTAGGAATGTTCGTTTCAATCAACCAACGCCTTGAAGCTGACGTTATTGCTTTAATTACTGAAGAATTTGGATTTGAAGTACAATTTGTATCTGCTGAAGAAGAAATTGAAGCAGCTATCCAAGAAGAAGAAGATTCACCAGAAGACTTAGAACCAAGAGCTCCAATCGTAACCATTATGGGTCACGTTGACCACGGTAAAACTTCATTGCTTGACTACATTCGTCGTGCAAAAGTTGCCGCAGGTGAAGCAGGTGGTATTACTCAGCACATTGGTGCATATTCAGTAAAACAAGACGATGGTCGTAGAATTACCTTCTTAGATACACCTGGTCACGAGGCATTTACAGCCATGCGTGCAAGGGGTGCAAAATTAACAGACGTTGCCATTATCGTAATTGCGGCTGACGATGCTGTGATGCCACAAACAGAAGAAGCAATCAACCACGCAATGGTTGCAGGCTTACCAATTGTGTTTGCATTCTCTAAAATTGATAAACCAGGAGCAAATACTGAAAAAATTCGTGAACAATTATCTATCAAAAATATCCTTGTAGAAGAATGGGGTGGTAAATACCAAACGCAAGAACTTTCTTCTAAATCAGGTATGGGGGTAAATGAACTACTCGAAAAAGTATTGCTTGAGGCTGAAATGTTAGAATTGACAGCTAATGCAAACAAACGTGCCGTAGGTACAGTTGTAGAAGCTTCATTAGATAAAGGACGTGGTTATGTTGCCAATATCTTGGTTCAAGCAGGAACATTGAAAGTAGGTGACATGATGCTTGCAGGTGCTCACTACGGACGTGTAAAAGCGATGTTCGACTATCGTGGAAACAAGCTAAAAACAGCAGGTCCATCAACACCAGTACAAGTATTGGGTTTAAGTGGAGCTCCAGCAGCAGGTGATAAATTGAGCGTGATGGAAAATGAGCGTGATGCTCGTGAAATTGCTCACAAACGTGAACAAATCCTACGTGAACAATCATTACGTACTCGTAAGCACATTACACTTGAAGAAATTGGTCGTCGTAAAGCAATTGGTACATTCAAAGAATTGAACGTAATTGTGAAAGGTGACGTGGACGGTTCAGTAGAAGCATTATCAGATTCATTATTGAAACTATCTACCGAAGAAGTACAAGTAAGAATTATCCATAAAGGGGTTGGACAAGTTTCAGAATCAGACGTATTGTTGGCTTCGGCTTCAGATGCGGTGATTGTGGCATTCCAAGTTCGTCCAAGTACAAACGCACGTCGTTTGGCAGAAAACGAACAAATCGAAATCCGTACATATTCAGTTATCTACCAAGCAATTGATGATGTTCGTGATGCAATGGAAGGTTTATTAGCTCCAACATTCGAAGAAGTAATTACCGCAAACATTGAGGTTCGTGATGTATTCAAAATCTCAAAAGTTGGTACAGTTGCTGGTTCTTATGTATTGGACGGTACGGTTAAACGTTCTAACAAAATCCGTGTAATTCGTGACTTCGTAGTAATTCATGAAGGTGAAATTTCTGCTCTGAAACGTTTCAAAGACGATGTTGCAGAAGTTAAGTTTGGCTACGAATGTGGTCTTTCTATCAAAAACTTCAATGACTTAGAAGTAAGTGACATTATTGAGTGTTACGAAATGAAAGAAGTGAAACGTACTTTATAATCAATCGATTCGTTTCTATTAAGCATATAAAACGGGTTTCTGCAAGTTTGTAGAAACCTGTTTTTATTTTAGAAAGGACTGGTCGCATGAAAATGTTTTATGGTCGTTAAAAATTCATGCCATGTAAGGATTCTATTTCTCTGATGCTTATGTTTTATTAGATTTGTAAAAAAACATACCATGACCAAAACGCTTCCTAAATATCAAACTATATTTTTACACCTTGCTTTTTGGGCATTTGTGTTAGCATTACCATTTTTGTTAAAGTATTCAACTCCCCCAACAGGAATACATAAAAAGACAGTCATTCAGTCGTTCACAATGACTGAATTCTTCACAATTTTTGCCCTCATCAATGTTCCTTTCTTTTATTTGAATAGTGAAATCTTAATTCCAAAAATATTACATAAAAAAGGGATTTTAGTATATTTAATTTCAGCAATAGGATTAATTGTAGGAGTTTTTTTTCTGCATACATTAATTAAAGACATTTTTTTTCCCGGTCAATTTATTCCAAGAACAGGCTCATCTTTTCAGTTGCTTTTCTTTTTGGCAATAAGTGCTGCATACAGAATTATGTCCGATAATTTGCAATATGAACAAGAACAGAAAGAGCAAGAAACTGAAAAACTAAAATCTGAACTATCATTTTTACGTTCACAGATTAGTCCGCACTTTATGTTTAATGTGCTAAATAGTATCGTTTCTTTATCACGAAGAAAACCAGAAAAGGTTGAACCTGTGGTAGTTAAACTTTCAGACTTGATGCGTTATATGCTTTACGAATCTGATGATGCCAAAGTTACATTGCAACGAGAAGCTCAATACCTTAGAGCCTATATAGAACTCCAACAATTACGTTTTGGTGATGACATTGAGATTAATTTTAATGCTGACAATCTAAACGGAAACAAAACTATTGAACCCATGTTATTGATTCCATTTGTTGAAAATGCCTTCAAACATGGCGTTGGTATGATTATAAATCCAACAATTGATATTGATTTACATACAACAGACAGTAAAATTACGTTTGAAGTAAAGAATAAAGTAAACAGACAATATAAAGAGGAAAAAGACGGAGCTTCGGGTATTGGTTTGGCTAACGTAAAAAGACGTTTGGAATTATTATATCCCGATAACCATAGGCTAACGATTAAAGATGAAGACCAATTTTATGGTATTTATTTAGAAATTAGTTAAAAATAGCACAGACTTTAGTCTGTAAATCAAATAGAAATTACAGACTAAAGTCTGTGCTACTCTTTAAAACTCATAAAATTATGCTAAACTGTATCGCCGTTGATGACGAAAATCTGGCACTTGACCTTATTGAAGATAATATTCAGAAAATTCCATTTTTGAATCTTGTAAAAAGATGTAAAAATGCGTTTGAAGCAATGGAAATCCTCCAAAATCAAGAAATTGACTTACTATTTTTAGATATTCAAATGCCTGGAATTACTGGCGTACAGTTTTTACAAAGTCTTCCAAATAGCCCAATGGTTATTTTTGTGACGGCTTACAAACAATATGCTTTGGAAGGTTTTAACTTAAATGTGATTGATTATTTATTAAAACCAATTGATTTTGAGCGTTTTCTAAAAGCAGTTAACAAAGCTTACGAACTTCATAATTTGAAACAAAAATCAAACCTTGTTGAAAATGTTGTTGAACCTGCCAAACCTACTACCATTTTTGTCAATGCCGACTATTCTTTAGTGAAATTGAAAATAGATGAAATCACGTATATTGAGGGTTTGAAAGACTACATCAAAATCCATCTAAATTCATCTACAAAACCGATTGTTACCCGAATGACGATGAAATCTATCGAAGAAAAACTACCTTCTTTAGAATTCTTCCGTGTCCACAAATCCTTCATTGTATCTTTAGATAAAATTGAGTCTATCCGAAATTTAAAAATCAAAATCGGAAATGCACAAATACCTGTAAGTGAAAGCTATTCTGAAGATTTTTTCAAATTGATTGGACAGTAAGGAGATGAATTGGCTCGCCGAGTTGTACCCATAATTACGATTTACGAATAACTCGATTTACGATTAAAGACCAATTCGTCAAGGTTACGCACCCCGTCTAAATCAAAGCAATCGTCAATAATTTAGGGGTTAGTGGCTGGCAATAGCACTAAATCACAGAACGGCTTTATGTTTTGTAAACTCTATAATTACTATTTAACAAATTTTAACGTTACTTCTTCACAATATTTACCCAAAATTCGGTGTATTATTAGTAGAAAACCTTTCTCCAGTTCAGTATTACATAAGCAAATGGCAATTTCTTGATAAGATTGCCCTAACTTTGTATTCTTTTTAAAAAACAAGTAAATGAAAAAACTTTTTCTATTAGCCACCTTTCTTATATGCTCATTGCAAGGATTCTCGCAGGTGACAACATCTACGGGAATTACCATCAAAGATGAATTTTATAACAATCGACAGTTGGTTGAAATTTTAGGGGATTTAGAAGCTAAAACAGGAGCTAAATTCAAATACGAACCAAGCATTCTTAAAGGAGTTTATGCAAGTTATTGGTTTGATAATATGTCGTTGGAAATAGGAATGAAAGGGCTTTTGAAAGGCTCTGGACTAAAATTCTATGTAGATGATAACCAAGTGGTAAACATCATTCCAAAGTCACAGAAAGTTTACGTAAAAAGTAGCTACAACAGTGGTACGTATTATGGAGGAAATGCAAGTGATGTACCAGCCATTGCAGCTCCAACTGTGCCAAATACACCATCAACAGGTGTTGCTCCTATCCAAACGGAACGCCCTAAAATTGCGGTTATCAATAACAGACAAGTTGTAAAATCTCCGACAAAATACAACTTTACTTTTACAGGGCGTATTATTGATACACGTACTTCAGAACCTCTCCCTTTTGTTAATATCTCAATCAGAAGTAACAAATCTGGAACGCAAGGTAACGTAGATGGATATTTTACGTTATTGAAGGTGCCAACAGATACAACTACGTTAGTTTTGAGCTACATTGGATACATTACCACAACTATCAAACTTGTGCCTGATGCCCCTATCAATGGTGTAACTATTGAAATGGAACCTGATAATTCAGAGTTGGACGAAGTGGTAGTTAAAGGCGAAAAAACAGAAGTTTTAAAAGCAGCTGAAACAATCGGTATGTTTAAAATGACGCCTCGAAATATCGCTAAATTGCCAAATGTTGGAGAAAAAGATATTTTCCGTTCATTCCAATTAATGCCAGGAGTTAGTGCTGCTAATCAGTCTTCATCTGGTTTATATGTGCGTGGTGGTACGCCTGACCAAAACTTGGTTCTTTATGATGGTTTTACGGTTTATTACGTTGACCACTTATATGGTTTCTTCTCAGCTTTCAACTCAAACCCAATCAAAGACGTTCAACTTTACAAAGGTGGTTTTGATGCTAAGTTTGGCGGACGTATTTCTTCCGTAGTAGAAATTACGAGTAAAGACGGTAACAAACGTGAAAGAAATTTTGGTGGTGACATCACCCTAATGAGTGCTAATATTTGGGCAGAAGGGCCTGTTAATAAAGATAAAAGATTGACTTTCTCGGTTGCTGGTAGACGCTCATGGGCTGGACCTCTTTACAACAAAATCTTTGATACTTTCAATAATTCAACGGCACAAACAGGAGGAATTGGTTTCCGTCGTCAAACAACTAATTCACAAACTGCCAGCTCATATTTTTATGATTTGAATGGAAAATTAACTTTCAAGCCTTCCGAAAACGAAAATATTGCATTGAGCTTTTATAATGGTGACGACGTTTTGGATAACTCTCAAAGTATTACGTCTCCATTTGGTGGAACAGGTGGATTTAGCAATACTGACCTTTCTAAATGGGGAAACACAGGGTCAAGTTTGAAATGGTCGAAACGTTGGAGCGATAAATTTTACACCAATGCACTGGTAAGTTATTCAAACTTCTTTAGTAACAGAGATAACACAAATTCTTCAACTTTTACTACTGCTACTGAAACTCGTACTGTAAAATTCGGAGCGTTAGAATCGAATAACTTGACCGACTTCTCAGCAAAATTTGATGTAGAATATAAAACTTCTCCAACCAATAGCGTTCTGTTTGGTATTCAAGCCAACAAATTAGCGATTGATTATTCTTATAGCCAAAACGATACTCTTGAAATTATTGGTAAGAGAGACAGAGGAAATCTAATTGCGGCATACATTCAAGATGAATTGAAATTAGGAAACTTAGCCTTAAAAGGTGGTTTAAGAATGTCATATTTTACTCCTACTTCAAAAACCTATTTTGAACCACGTTTATCTGCCTCTTATGCCGTTAACGACCGTTTAAAATTCAAAGGTGCATGGGGTATTTATAATCAATTTGCGAAACAAGTTGAACGTGAAGACATCACAAATGGTAGCCGTAATTTCTGGGTATTAGCCAATAATTCTTATTTACCAGTGACTACTTCAACGCATTATATCTTTGGATTTAGTTATGAATTGAACGACTACCTTTTTGACGTAGAAGGTTATTATAAAGATATTCAAAACGATACTCGTTATACACTTCGTTTTGCTCCGCAAATTGGTCGTGGTTTATTAGCAAGCGAAACCTTCTTTAATGGTACAGGAAAAGTAAAAGGTATTGACTTTTTGGTTCAGAAGAAATTTGGAGATTATACAGGTTGGGTTGGTTATACTTTAGCTCAGTCTGACAAAGTAATTACTCAATTTTCATCAGACCCATTCCCTTCAAATTTTGATGTAAGACACGAATTTAAGTCTGTCAATATTTACAAATTAGGTCGTTGGGATTTAGGAGCTACTTGGATTTTTGCAACAGGTAAACCTTATACATCTATCGTTGGAGGTTATACCGTGAAATTATTAGATGGTTCAACAAAAGATTTTACAGACCCATCAATTACCAACGGAAACCGTTTACCAGATTCGCACCGTTTAGATGTATCGGCTAACTATAATTATTCGCATGGTACAATCGGGTTATCAATTTACAATCTTTATGGTCGTACCAATGTTTGGTACAAAAAATACCAAACTGTAACTGATGCCACCACAAACGAGCGTTATTTGTCAATTACAGATGTTAACTATCTTGGATTTACACCAAATATTACATTCACGTATAAATTTAGATAGTTTATCTTTAGAATAAATCTGAATTGGTTTACGGGATTTTATTCTAAATTCAAAAACCAAGCATAACTCATTGAAATACTAAATATGAAATCAAATTCAAAATATATAAAACTCATTGCCTCAACGTTTATTTGTGCGTTGGCAGTGGGGCTTTTAAGTGCTTGTGAAGAAGTATCAACTTCTATTCCGGGAGGAGCAAAAGCAATTGTTGAAGCATATTTAATTCCAAATAAGCCCATAACCTTAAAAGTAAAAAAAGAAATTGCGTATAGCGAAGACTTAACTAACAAAGAGACATTTATTGCAGGTTTATCTATCAAGGTTACAGGCTCAGACGGAACATCTTATGCTTTGAAACCTTTCCAAGATACTTTGTACGTTTCAGAGAGCAACGTGAAACTAAAAGTTGGGGTAACGTATAATTTATCATTCGATTATAATGGCAAAAACGTTTCTGCAAGTACCATTATTCCTACTAAACCTGTGGGAATAGCTTCTGACGTAAAATCAATCGTGAGAACACGCCAAGTAATTACGACGACGGGAGGTTTTGGAAGAAATTTAGATGATAATGTTGACGTTAATTTATCTTGGACGAACCCAAATAACGAATACCACTTTGTAGTTGCAGACAATATTGAGCCAAATCTTGATTTGGTGGTTACTTTGCCAACTTCAAGTTCTACAACCGTTTCAGATTTTAATCGTCGTTTTAGAAGCCAACCCGTACAAGGAACAGCAACTCGTTTGCGTTCTCAAGAATTTCAATATTTTGGTAGATATAATATTGTGGTTTTAAAGGTAAATCCAGATTATGCCGCACTTTATAATACCTCTGGGACGACTTCTCAAAATATCAGTACGCCACCAACCACCATCACCAATGGACTTGGTATTTTTACAGGTGTAAATGCTGATACTTTATCATTTTTAGTAAAGGAAAGATAAAAAACAGAAATACAGAAGGGGATAAAAGGAAATGACATTTCTTTTATCCCTTTTTTTGTTTCTGACCATAATCAAATATGCTTGAAAGTAGCTAAGTTATTACAAAAAATACCATGCAAAATTTCAGAACAACCTTCCAAATACCAGTATCAAAACATCAAATTTCGCTTGATTCGCAAATGCTAACGTTGGGTTCATGCTTTGCCGATGTAGTGGGTGGACAATTAAGAGAGAACAAATTAGATGTTTTAGTAAACCCGTTTGGAACACTTTTCAATCCACTTTCTATTTTTAAAATTCTTTCTCCCTCCTATCGTGAAGCCGACGAAAGATTATTTGTGGAAAATCAAAAACTATGGTTCAACTATGATTTTCATTCTCAGTTTGTGAGCAATTCAAAAGAGAATTTACAAGAGCAGGTTAATCAGACTATTTATGCTATTAACACGCTCCTATCAACTACTACGCATTTAATTATTACCTTCGGAACGGCGTTTATTTACAAACTGCTCAATCCTCAAACATACATCTCCAACTGCCATAAAATGCCCAATAATTTGTTTGAAAAAAACTTATTGAGCGTAAAAGATATTTGTAAATCCTTTGCCATTTTATACAAAGAATTGAAAGAGGTAAATCCAGATTTAAAAGTTATTCTAACGGTTTCTCCCGTAAGACATACGAAAGATGGTGTTCCTGAAAATCAACTTTCAAAGTCAATTCTTAGAGCTGCTTGTCATTACTTAACTACTGACTATGAAGACATTACGTATTTTCCATCTTACGAAATAATGATGGACGATTTGCGTGATTATCGTTTTTATAAGCCCGATTTGATTCACCCCAACGAAGTGGCAGAGCAATACATTTTTGAGAAATTTGCAGAAACATATTTCGACGAAAATTTAAAATCTTTTATCGGAGAATGGCAACAAATTCGCCGTGCTATCAATCATCGTCCATTCAATGAAAAGTCAGAAAGTCATCAGAAATTTTTGAAGAATTTATTGGAAGATTTAATAAAAATGTCGAAAAGAGTACGTGTTGATGAAGAAATTTATGATGTGCAAACAGCCTTGTCAAGATTCTAAAACAAATTTCAAACTACGGACAAGGCTGTCCGTACTACATCAATATCGAACAGAACTGTATCAAAAACGAACAGTTTTCAACACCTTTCTACTCTTCAAGCAACTCAAAATCAAACAATTAACTTATTGGCACAATCTTTACAATATTTGAAGTATCATATTACTTCAAATATTGAGATTCTTCAATTTTTCTAAACGATGCTACAACTCAAAAACATTTTCCGTTGGTACAACTCAGGTGCAAATCGTGCCTTCGTCTTGCGTGATGTGAGTCTCGAAATTCAAAAAGGTGAATTTGTTTCTATCATGGGGCCGTCGGGTTCGGGCAAGTCCACACTCCTACACGTGATGGGCATGATGGACGACCCAAACGAAGGCGAATATCTTTTTTTAGGCAATAGCGTACTCAATATCAAGGAAAAACAAAGAGCTGAACTTTATAAAAAACACATCGGATTTGTTTTTCAAGCGTATCATTTAATTGATGAATTAACGGTTTATGAAAATATCGAAACACCTTTATTGTATCATGGTTTTGGTTCTTCGGAACGAAAAGCAATGGTGGCTGACGTTTTAGACCGTTTTAATATTGTAGGTAAAAAAGACCTTTTCCCTAATCAACTTTCGGGTGGGCAACAACAATTAGTTGGCATTGCCCGTGCCATTATTACCAAACCAGATTTGATTTTGGCAGATGAACCCACAGGAAACCTCAACTCAAAACAAGGCGAAGAAATCATGGAGTTATTTCAAACCTTAAATCAAGAAGGCGTAACCATTGTGCAAGTGACGCATTCAGAAAAAAATGCCACTTACGGAAGTAGAATCGTGAATTTATTAGATGGTCGATTAGCCTAAATTTTATCAGTGATGCAACTATCTAATCAACAAAAGCATCTGTCTAAATAGATTTCAGATTTTATCAATAAAACCTTCAACAATATGAAAACGCTCAACACAATCCTCACAATCCTATTGGCAACTTTTGCGGTAATGGCTCAAAAAAATGGAGATAAACCTTACATGACAAAGACTTTCTCTGCAAATGCCATTAAAAATTTAAAAATGACCACTTCGGGCGGTAGCTTAACTGTTACAGGTTCAAACGATACGGAAGCAAGAATAGAAGTATATGTTCGTGGCAATAATTGGAATGATGAAATCAGCAAAGAAGAACTGGAAGAACGTTTACAAAACTATGAATTGACGGTTTCTCAAGATGGAAATACGTTAGTAGCTTTTTCAAAAAACAAAACCAATAATTGGGGCAAAAAATCACTTAGCATAGCCTTCAAAGCATTCGTTCCAGAAAATGTCACAACTGATTTAAGTACCAGCGGTGGAAGTATCAGCGTAAAAGATATTGCTGGAAACGCTGTTGGTAAAACTTCTGGTGGGAGTATTTCGGTAACAAATTGTAAAAATAAAATAGACTTAAAAACTTCTGGCGGGAGTATTTCTGCCACAAATTGTACAGGAGATATTGACCTTATTACTTCTGGCGGTAGTATTTCTGCTACGGATTTAGACGGAATAATCGACCTGAAAACATCAGGAGGAAGTATTTCTTTAGATAATTTAAGAGGAAAAACAAGTGCCATTACCTCAGGTGGAAGTATCAAAGCCACCGAATTAAGAGGCGAGTCTATCGTAAAAACATCAGGCGGTTCAATTGTACTTCGTGAAATTCGTGGAACTTTAGACGCCGCAACAAGTGCAGGAAGCATTGATGCTGAAATTTTAGAATTAGGTAAATCTCTAAATTTAAGCGTATCATCAGGAAGTATGAACGTAAGAATGCCAATGGATAAAGGTGCAACTTTAGACTGGGCAGCTAACAAAATAAATGTAAGTTCATTAAACCATTTTGAAGGAAATACTCAAAACAATACCGTCAGAGGGACACTCAACGGTGGTGGTATTCCCGTAAACTTCAAAGTGAGTTCTGGCAACCTTACCGTGAAGCCTTTATAATTAATTTAGTTTTGGTTAAGTAATAGTCGCTCGTTGATTTTCAGCAAGCGACTTTTTTGTTATTTCTTATAAAATCTATGTACTTTTGTAACACAAAAGAATATACAAATCTAATTTTGGGAGACTTTTAAAATCCCAAATCAGAAATTAAAAATCCCAAATCAAAATGTCATACGGTCTTTTAAAAGGAAAAAGAGGTATTATCTCAGGAGCATTAGATGCTAACTCAATCGCTTGGAAAGTGGCTCAACGTGCCAAAGAAGAAGGTGCTATCATTACGCTCACAAACGCACCATTAGCGATGCGTATGGGCGAAATCAATAAATTAGCAGAAGAATGTGAAGCAAAAATTATTCCTGCTGATGCAACTTCTGTGGAAGATTTAGAGAAACTTTATGAAGGTTCGATGGAGGCTCTTGGAGGTAAAATTGACTTCGTATTGCATTCAATCGGAATGAGTACAAATATCCGTAAAAACCGTCCTTACGGTGATTTGAACTATGAATGGTTTTTGAAATCCTTAGATGTTTCGGCTCTTTCATTCCACAAAATGTTACAAGTTGCGGATAAAATGGACGCAATCAACAACAATGGTTCGGTAGTAGCTTTATCATATATTGCCGCTCAACGTTCATTCCCTGACTATACAGATATGGCACAAGCAAAAGCGATGTTAGAGTCTATCGCTCGCTCTTATGGTTATGTATATGGCAAGAAAAACGGCACAAGAGTAAATACCGTTTCTCAGTCGCCAACTAAAACTTCGGCAGGAACGGGTATTTCTGGTTTCAATGCCTTTTATGAATACGCAGAACAAATGTCTCCTTTAGGAAATGCTTCTGCTGACGAATGTGCTGACTACGTAATTACCTTATTCTCTGATTTAACGAAGAAAGTAACAATGCAAAATCTTTTCCATGACGGAGGATTTAGCGGTGTTGGTATTTCAGAAGAAATCGTTAATAAAATGGGTCAATAGAATTTCAATATTTAATATATAAAAAGGGAAGATTTTCATCTTGTGAAATCTTCCCTTTTTATATATCGATTGGTAAACACTCAAGTAAAAATTGATTGATAGTCAGTTGCAAATATTAAATTGATTTTATAAAACAATCTAATATTTTTGTAATAGTATTCTACAATTATCTATATTTTCAGATAATATTCCCTCTATTTCTAAGTAAAAAATACCACCTTTTTACTCCTACGAATGATTCATATCATTTTTTTTTAAAACTTTGGAACATTCTTTGCTTATCAAAAGTACAATAAGTACTTTCGTAACAAAACAAGTATCTGTTAATCAAGTATTTAATCGCTAATAATCTTAATAAAATGAAACCCGTCACTGAAAAAGAATCTTTTTTTGCTTACTTAACTGTTTGTAAAAAAACACACCACACATCTGTATTTCCACTATTCTCGGTAATTTTAGCAGTTTTTTTATTTTTTTCGTTGAGTCCTTTTTCGGAAGTTGGGGCAACTAATTTTTCAGTCGCTCAACAACCAACCTCTGCGAAAACAAAAGCAAAACCTGTTAAAAAAGGAAAAGCGAAAACCAAAGGACGCAAACCCAATGCCATCCGAAAAGACACGCTTAGCGATATAGACCCAGCCAACACAAACTCGCCGCTGTATCAAAAAACAAATAATCGTTAAACCTATTTTACTGGTTTAGTTTTTATTGTTTAAAATCAATTATACTTTTTCAAATTAAATTATTCCTTATTAACCCAAATCATGAGAAAATTAATCCTCACCCTTATTTTAGGAATGTGTGTGTGGGCTTCAGGCTTCGCTCAGACTACCTCAGACTTCAATTCAGCCCTCAAATATATCAAAGCTGGTAATACTTTACGTGAAGTAAAACAATATGACCAAGCCGAAGAATACCTTAATAAAGCCCTAAATATTGTAAGAAATAAAGACAAATATTGGGAAGCTGCGGCTTATGAGAACTTAGGTTTTTTGTATCGTGACCAAGAAAATATACTTGAAGCATCTCGTAATTTCAGCAAAGCCATTGACATTTATCGTTCGCTTAAAATGGCAATGAGTGAAAAAGCTCTTATGCAATTGATGGCAGGTTTAAAAGATTCTGAAGAACTTTTTGCAGGTATCGATATTGGCTCAAAAGGCGTAAAATTAAGTATCATCGGTGTTTCGGTTTCTCCTAAAAAAGGATTGACGTACAACTTGAGAAAAAGTATGTCTATCAACACTGAACCAAGTGCATTATCGGCTGCATCAATCAAAGAAACGGCTGCTGCGGTTAGAGATTTAATTGACACGGCAACCGTAAAAAACTCAGTTGTGTCTGACCGTCTTTTTGTAGTTATGAGTAGTGGTTTAAAACAAGCAACTGATAAAGCTCCGGGAAAAGAAGCTGAATTGGTAGCTGCTATTAAAGAAGCTACAAGAAATCCAAATTTGAAAGTGGACGTAGTTTCGTTTGAAGATGAAGCAAAATACGGTGCATTGGCAATGATTGTTCCAGAATTGCACTTATCATCATCAATCATGGATATTGGCGGTGGTAACGTAAAAGGTGGCTATTTATTGAACCGTTCAAAATTTGAAGCAGTTAACTTTCCTTATGGTACAAAAGCATTCGGTAAAATTGTAAAAACAAAATATCCAGATGCTGACATCAAAGGTTATATCGCAGGGGTTGATAACGAAATTGTAGCTGTTCGTGAAGAAATGGCTATCGAAATGAACCGTCGTGTTGGCTTGAAAAACCGTAAAAATGTGTATTTATTGGGCGGTATCGCTTTTGTAATGAACACATTATTACACCCAGAACGTGCCGCAATTATTGGTCGTCCAGTAGAAGTTTCTTTAGATGATGTAAAAAAATTCCGTCAAATGGCAGTGTCAAATTACGAAGAATTAATCAACCCTGATTATGGTAAAATTGCTGACCCAATCGTAAAACAAATTGCGGAAGAAGACGTAAAATTGATTACCACTAAATTGTACAACAACCAAGATATTATTGCGGGAGCAACAATCTTAGAAACAGTAATGAAAGAATACGCTCGTGATGGTGTTCAGAAACGTTTTTACTTCATCAAAGGTGGTGACGTAGCGTGGATTTCGGGATATATCTTCAAAATTATTTCTGACGATTACGCAGTGAAAAAAGAATTGTAATTTCGATGCTCGATAATTGTAAATCGATGTTCGAAATATTGAAAAGCCTTGTGGAAATCACTTCTACAAGGCTTTTACTTTTTAACAACTACATCAGTTATCGAATTTTTCAAGATAGATTCGGAATTAAAGATTGACATTCATAATTTTGCATAAATAAAACCAAAAAATAATGAGAAAGAAAATTGTTGCAGGAAACTGGAAAATGAATAAATCAATGGAAGAAGCCTTGATTTTAGCTTCTGAAGTGGTTCACATGGTTAAGGACGAAGTAAATACTGACGTTCAGGTGATTATT
Source organism: Arcicella aurantiaca (assembly GCF_003148625.1). Lineage (GTDB taxonomy): Bacteria > Bacteroidota > Bacteroidia > Cytophagales > Spirosomataceae > Arcicella > Arcicella aurantiaca. The sequence continues at coordinate 104,286 of NZ_QGGO01000013.1, forward strand.
GCACCTCCTGCTTTGTATTTAACAACTTTACAAAAACATACAGAAGCAGTTGCCAACATGGGTATCGCTGCTCAAAACTGTTCAAATAAAGCTTCTGGTGCTTATACTGGTGAAATTTCAGCTTCTATGTTGAAGTCAATCGGAGCAACTCACGTTATTTTGGGACACTCTGAGCGTCGTCAATATTTCAACGAAAGCAACGAAGTTTTGGCTGAAAAAGTAAACATCGTTTTAGAAAATGGTTTAACGCCTATTTTCTGTTGTGGTGAAACATTAGAACAACGTCAAGCAGAAGGTTTCCTTGAATTCGTAGCTTCTCAATTAACAGATAGTCTTTTCCATCTTTCTGCTGAAGAATTTGGTAAAGTAGTTATTGCTTACGAACCAATCTGGGCAATCGGTACAGGTTTGACGGCTTCTTCTCAACAAGCACAAGATATGCACGCTTATTTGAGAGGTCATATCGCTGGAAAATACGGTCAAGAAGTGGCAGATAATACTTCTATTTTATACGGTGGAAGTTGTAATGAGAAAAATGCAGAAGAACTTTTTGCTTGTCCAGATGTTGACGGTGGACTTATCGGTGGAGCTTCATTGAAATCTCGTGAGTTTACAAACATCGCAAAATCATTCTAAGTAACACAGACTTTAGTCTGTAAAGTAAATTCAAAAAAAATAACTGTAATGAAAATCATTACAGTTATTTTTTTTGAATGATAAAGGGTTTGTCACAAGACAAACAATAGACCACTGATTATACTGATTTAACAGATTTTCGCTGATTTTATCTGACTGCGTCCCAGTGTAAATCCGTAAAATCAGTTCAATCTGTGGTCTAAATAGTTTATAGTTTCGTTTTCTTTGACCGTATGCCTACTTTTCTAAGCAACTTCTCTTTGTTCAGCCAACATCGCTTTTTTGTGTTCACAATCCGTTTTGGTACATGAACCATAAAAAATCAATGAATGGTGCATCACATTAAATTGGAGCATCTCTCCTACCATATTTTGAATACCTTGTACACGTGGGTCGCAAAATTCAGTAACATGATGACAATCGGTACAAATTAAATGGTCATGCTGACGACGACCGTATGATTTTTCATACTGAGCCTGATTACGTCCAAATTGATGCTTCGTTACCAAATCACACTCAACCAATACATCAAGCGTATTATAGACCGTTGCACGTGAGACTTGATATTTCTTATTTTTCATTGAAATATATAATTCCTCAACATCAAAGTGGTCATCACGTGAATATATTTCCTCCAAAATAGCAAAGCGTTCGGGGGTTTTACGAAGTCCTTTATTCTCAAGATACGCCGTAAATATTTTTTTAACAGAATCTGAATTTGATTGCATTCTTTGTGGTAATGTTAGCCCGACTCATCACTAATTTGGACTAATTCTATTTTGTATTACAAATTAAATCATTTTTTAATACATAGAGAAATTATTTACTTGAAATACAACAATCAAATCATTTTTCGAGTTCGTTGTTTGGCATCAAGACATACGTAAAATGCTATTGGAAGTAAATATTGAGAAGAATATTTAGAAAGTTGTCTATTTTTAAATTAGTATAAGAAAAGGTAGATTTGTAAAAAGAGAAACCATAAAACAATCAATATGAAACATAAAGCTGTATCAATCAGACCATTTATTGGTGCTAAAAACTTTGAGATTTCACGAAATTTCTATCGGGATTTAGGCTTTGAAGAAGTGATTTTAGGACATAATATGTCTTATTTCAAAACAGAGGATTTGGGCTTTTACTTACAAGACGCTTATGTTAAAGATTGGATTGATAACTCTATGATTTTCTTGGAAGTTGACGATGTTGCTCGTTATTGGGAGGAAATTTCAGCTTTAAAATTAGTGGATAAATACGAAGATGTAAGAATAACGCCCATCCAAAATTATGAGTGGGGACGGGAATGTTTTTTACACGACCCATCTGGAATTTTATAGCATTTTGGAGAGTTTTATAAATAGTCGAAGTTCGTTTTTCGGAACTTGATGTCAGACAATTACCCAACATCAAGTTCCGAAAAACGAACATCAAATCACTATCCTTCTCTTTCTACTTCAATAACACCTTCTACTTGTTCAAGTGAATTAACGAGCGTTTCTAAATGACTGGTATCGCTTACCATTAAAGCTATTTTACCTTCAAAAATACCCTCTTTTACACCAATTGAAAGGTTCTGAATATTTACTTTTAATTCTTGCGAAATAACCCGTGTAACATCACTCATTAAGCCCATACGGTCTGTTCCACGAATAACCAAATGAGCCACAAATGACATTTGCACCTGACTCGTCCAGAAGGCTTTAATAACTCTATCTCCGTGACGAGACAATAATTCGGTAGCGTTTGGACAAGCCGTTCTGTGAATTTTGATACCTTCATTGATTGTTACGAAACCAAAAACATCATCACCTGCAATCGGGTTACAACATTTTGCTAAGGTATAATCTACCTTATCCATGTCTTCGCCAATCAAGATTCCATCTGCATTTTTCTTATCTCCATGCAGTTTTTTGAGTTCCTTTGTAACACTTTTGGTATCCATCAAAGGCTCTTTAATTGCCTTTGCTTCTTGCTTACGTTCGTGTGCTTCTCGGTCTGATTTCCAACGTTTTAACTCATCTAATTGCAAATATCCTTTGCCAAAGCGATAGAATAAATCGTTAGAATCTTTGGCATTAAAATAAGCTCTTAACTGATTGGTAACTTCTAAAGTCAATGGCGTAATGCCAAGCACTTTTAAGCGATGTTCAACCATATCACGCCCCATAATGACGTGTGACTTATTGGCTTCTTTGATATAATCTTTGATACGTGACTTCGCTTTGGTAGTTACCACAAACTGCAACCAATCTTCCGACGGTTTTTGCTTTGGCGAAGTCATACATTCAATAATATCACCCGTTTTGAGTTTATGGCTCAAGGGTACTAAACGGTTATTTACCTTTGCTCCGATACACCTTGCTCCTACTTCGGTATGAATTTCAAAAGCAAAATCTAAAGCGGTTGCTCCGTCTTTCAGAACCACTAATTTACCTTTTGGCGTATAAACAAAAACCTCTTCGTTGTATAAACTACTGCGAATATCGTCCACCAAATCAACGGCAGATTGTGTTTTGTCAGAATTATCTAAAGCTTCTCTAATTTGACTCAACCACGACTCGAAAGCGGTGTTGGTTCGGGTATCATTACCTTTGTATTTCCAGTGAGCGGCAAAACCTTTCTCGGCAATTTCGTCCATTCGTGTACTCCGAATCTGAACTTCTACCCAACGTCCACGCTTTCCAGAACTCATTACAGTTGTGTGCAAGGACTCATAACCGTTTGATTTTGGATTAGAAATCCAGTCTTTCAGACGGTCAGGATTGGGCTTATAATGGTCAGTCACCATTGAATAAACCGCCCAACAAGCCGCTTTTTCCTGTTCAGCTGGTACATTCAAAATAACTCTTACGGCAAAAAGGTCATAAATTTCCTCGAAAGGCGTATTATTCTTTTTGAGTTTATTGTAAATCGAATAAATGGATTTTGGACGACCTTTCACAACGTGTTTAAATCCCATTTCATTCAAATCTTTTTCTATTGGACGAATAAAGTTTTGAATAAATCCTTCACGAGAAGTTTTCGTTTCCTTTAATTTTCGAGCAATGTCTTTGTATGCTTCAGGTTCGGTGTATTTCAAACACAAATCTTCTAATTCAGATTTGATAGCATGAAGACCCAAACGGTGAGCTAATGGAGCATACAAATAAAACGTTTCAGAAGCGATTTTGAGTTGTTTATCTCTTGCCATACTGCCCAACGTCCGCATATTGTGAAGACGGTCGGCGAGTTTAATCAAAATCACTCGAATGTCATCAGAAAGCGTCAAGAGCATTTTACGGAAATTCTCTGCTTGTTGCGAACTTCCATAGTCAAAAACCCCAGAAATTTTGGTGAGTCCGTCAATAATTTTAGCAACATTTTTCCCAAAATAACCTTCAATTTCACTCAATTCGATTTCTGTATCTTCTACCACATCATGCAATAAGGCACACATAATAGAAGTAGCACCCAAACCGATTTCCTCCACGCAAATTTGAGCGACGGCAATGGGATGGTAAATATAGGGTTCGCCAGATTTCCGCCTCATTTCTTTATGGGCATCAGCTGACATCAAAAAGGCTTTCTTTATTAATTTGGCATCATCATCCTGAAGATATGGACGAGCGGTATGAAGTAATTTTCTGTACCGTTTGAGGATTTCCTTTCTTTCCTGTTCTAAATCAATTGCTACGGGTTCCACGGTTTTTGACATTGCATATTATAAATGGTGATTAAACTAAATTAATAGAAACCAAGCACAATGACAAATTAGAATTGAGTTTTTTAAAGGAAAGAAATGCGTAAAAAATCAATGATTTTAGAAACCTTCAACAAAACGCTTAGAATCAAGTGCTTAATTAAAGAGACTCCTAAAATCATTGATTCGAAGGATATTCTATTTAATAACAGGACATTTTATACTTGGGGCAATATGATAAATAATTTTAAAACTCGTTAATAAATACATATCGTTGAGTTTTGAAGAACTATTTCTTACGCCACCAATTGTTCCGTCCAATTCAGGAAAAGTATTCACAGGTGTTAGAGTTGGGTCATTATAAGCAGGATTGACTCTTGTACCATAATAATTACGAATAAATGCCTCACGATTTTTACCCGAATAGGCTGCAATCAACTCATTTTCACGATGTCCCATTGCTGCCGCTAAACTGCTAATAGTTAATAAGTCTGAAGATTTTGCAAAATACCCACCTACATCATCAAGATAGTCTGAAAAAGTATATCTCACGCCAACCTCAAATCCTAAATCAACATTTCTATTAATTTTATATCTAACACCTGCCCCAAACGGAATACTTACGTTTACTAAATTGTATGGTTGGTCGGTATAACCTGTCAATCCCTGACCTTCAGTATTGAGCGGTTGCAAACTTACCCATTCACCTGGATATGCTTCCGTACCTGCATAATCTGCTGGTGCTTTTGCCACAGGATTATGATGAAAAACGGCTATTCCAGTAAATAGATAAGGAATTATTTGCGGACGATTACGATAACTGCGTGACTCTGCAATAATATTATAAATGCCCGAAAATGACAATTCTTTCACATCATTTCTAAAATGGGCATTACGCATATATAACTGTTCAAGTCCTGCGATGCCTTCAAATTTATTATCATCACCAGCAATTCTTGCCCATGTCAAGCCTAATCGACCACTAAAATGTGGACTAAAATGACGAGTATATGCAAAGGCAACATTCCATCTTATATTTTGGATGGTTGATTGTATTGGACGATTATAAGGGGCAAGGTCGCCATAATAAGTTGATGTACCTATCCCAAATGAAATATCCGAATGAGGTTCATATAAACTTTTTCGTTTTGTTCCGTCGCTATTAAATAACTTAGAAAAAAACGATTGTGAAAAACAAGGATTGTAGAGAAAACAAAACATCACAAAGAATAACGGCAACAAACGCCGCCTTTTCTCTTTTATGTGTTTATGGTTTATGTATTTTTTCATTACTATTTTTATGGGTTCTTATTTATAACGTATTGTGGTTAGGATTTATGTTTTTCAATGAGTAATCGGCAAAAATATTTTAGATTCCCATTCGTTTACGCAACTCTGTAATATGAGCGGTATGATGTTTTCCATGCCACGAATACATTCCTGTTACAGTGCGTAAGGCATTCAAATGTTTGGTTTCGGGGTGCATAAATTGACATTCAAATTGTGCGTCAGTCATTGATTTTAATAACATCACCCAACGTTTATGTAATACATCCAGCATCGTTAAAGACCACTCGATTGGGGCATTTTTACCATCTTCTAATTCTGCCCAAAGATGTTCTTCATAGGGTTTAATAGTTGGCGTGTTTTCAGTCAGAGCTAATTTAAAGCGAATAAAAGCATTGGCATGAGAATCCGCTACGTGGTTAACCGTCTGACGAACCGTCCAACCATCTGGACGATATGGTAGCAATAATTGTTCTTCCGTCAAACCTTCTACGGCTTTGCTTAACAATACTGGCAGAGCTTCAATATCAGCAATCCATTGTTTTAATATTTCATTGGTGATAATTTCTGGTTTTTTGAATGTCCCGATTGGGTAGCGTAATTGCTCTAATGTTAGTTCTTGCATGGCTTATTTTTCAATTTTAATACTTATAAATGCTTCAATTTACTATTTTTCAATTCTTAATTTAATACAATTTAATATATATCAAAAATAGACTTAATATTCTGAATTTGTTTTGAGTAAATATGCTCATAAATAACCCTGAGATTATTTTTACAATTTATTCCATGTTAAAAGAAACAAAAAACGACTTTTCTACACAATTATACTTTTTATTAAAATAATACTACAAAACACACGTTGTTTTTGAATGTTTTTAAGAAAAAATTGTATCCTCAAAAAATTTAACAAAAAAACATTTGGACTTATCATTTTATGTATTATTATCGAAGTATCATTTTTCATCAAGACACTAAAGTATTATCAATTCCAAGAGATTCAGAGCGGCTACGCACTCTCTCATAAGTATAAGTTCTTAGTGAAATTAACACTTCTGAGTTAATATTGAAATGTTCTCGTGAAAAATGACAACACAACTTCATCAACAAATAATACCCATTGCAAAAGAATGATTTAAAACCATTCTTTTTTGTTACTAACATTCATTAGTCTGAAAAGACTATCAAAATATTTAATTTTTTGAGATTGTTTTTGGATATTTCCATAAATCCTTTCTTCATTGGAGAAAGGATTTTTTCGTTTAAGCAAATTTCTATGAAATTGGCCAATCAAAAAATAGCCATAAAGTGAAAAAAAAAGTCAAGAAAGTTATATTTTATTTGTGAAATAAAATTATCTTTGTAGCATAATTATGAACAATATAAAAATTCTCATATTTTAAAGTTCAATAATTATTCCAAAAACAATCCTGATTTTTATTTTAACTAAATATTTTTTGAATTTCTAAGTGCATTTACAACTCCTCTCATAATAACTATTTAACCATGATTAAGAAACCTCAACCACAAGTTGAGGTTTTCTTTTTTATTGCCATTCAGTAAACACAGGCATCATTTTTGCTCGTTTTGTGGGGTCACTAAGTAAGTTTTTAAAACCCATAAAAAATCGTATGAAAGTCAAACTATTAATTTGTTTGAGTGCTATCTTCTTGTGCTTTACCCCAACGAAATCTCCTAAATTAAAAATCAAATCTCCGTATAGAAAGCTATTTGTAGGTGCAAAAACCGTCGATTGTACAGGCGAAGGAAAAGGAAAATGTATGATGGTAAAAAACTCCCCAGAAAAGAATTGGGAATATTTTTACGACCAAATAGAAGGCTTCAAACACGAACAAGGCTATGAATATCAGCTACTTATCGAAATTGTGGACGTTCCAGAAGGTTTAGAAGATGGCTCGTTTGTAAAGTATGTTTTGAAAAAAGTAATTAGTAAAAGAGCGATGGAGTCAAATAATATAGCAACCAGTATTATTCCAGTTACGCCAACGCCACCAATTAATAAAAGCAGAGCCACAGAATGGGTTTTAACTGATTTTATTTACAAGAATAACGGTTTGGAAGCTAAAGATTTTGAAGCAACTTTAACGATGGATTTCGCCCAAAAAAAAGTATTTGGTCAAGGTCCTTGCAATCGTTATTTTGGAACATTGAGAGATTTAGATAAAAATCGAGTGCGTTTTGAAAACATCGGTAGCACAAAATCAGCTTGTAATTTGACCGAGAAAGAAAAAGCATTTTTTGAGTTACTACCACTCACCCGAAACTACGTTATTGAGGGCAATAGAATGTTTGTTTATCATGGTTCTGAATTAATCTTGGCATTTAAAAGACGATAAGAAATAATCTTTTCTAAACATCAATCTGTAATTTATTGATTAAACTTACGTTGTTTTTTAATCGATAAACTTAATCAATCATTTATGAAAAGATTTTCAGGAAAAGTAGCACTCGTTAGCGGTGGTGGACGTGGAATTGGACGAGCAATTTGTGTTCGTTTGGCTCAGGAAGGAGCAAATATTGTTTTCAATGGAAGAAAAAATGACGAAAATGTAGCAGAAACGATTCGCCAAGTAAGTGAAACGGGGGCTAAAGTTCATTTCATTCAGTCCGATATTTCAGAAGTTTCAGCAGTTTTTGCCATGGTCGAAGAAACACTTAAAGTGTTTGGTCAATTAGACATTTTAGTCAATAATGCAGGAATTGAAATTAACGCTCCATTTTGGGAAGTAACTGAAAAAGATTACGATTCAGTAATGAATATCAATTTGAAAGGAATGTTTTTCTTAACGCAGGCATTTGTAAAGTACGTAAAGGAAAATAATCGTGCGGGCGTAGTGGTTAATAATAGCTCGGTGCATGAAGAATTGCCCTTCCCGAATTTTACGGCTTATTGTGCCAGCAAAGGCGGAATGCAAATGGTAATGAGAAACTTAGCGGTGGAATTAGCACCTTTGGGAATTAGAATCAACAATGTAGCTCCCGGTGCAATTAAAACGCCCATCAATGCTGACCTTCTGAGTAAACCAGAATTATTATCAACACTTCAAAACAATATTTCGTTGGGTCGTTTGGGAGAACCCGAAGACGTTGCCGCCGTAATAGCATTTTTAGCATCCGACGACGCAAAATATGTTACAGGCTCAACTTATTACGTAGATGGTGGCTTGACTTTTCATTATAAAGAGCAGTAGAGTCTTTAAGAGTTTATGAGTTGAGGGTTTATGAGTTTATGAAGATTTGAGGATTTGAGTCTATGAGGATTTGAGGATTTGAGTTGAGGATTTGAGGATTTGAGTCTATGAGGATTTGAGTTGAGGATTTGAGGATTTGAGTCTATGAGGATTTGAGTTGAGGATTTGAGGATTTGAGGATTTGAGTATCATTGGTAATTTATTCAACTGTGTCAAGTATTTTTAAAAGTGGTCTCATTACCTTGAAATAAGCATTTTTGAAACCAAAAGTAAAAATTGACACAGTTCGATGAAAATACTCATAAACTCAAATCTTCAAATCTTCAAATCCTCATAGACTCATAAACTCAAATCCTCAAATCCTCATAAACTCAAATCTTCAAATCCTCATAAACTCAAATCCTCATAAACTCAAATCCTCATAAACTCAAATCCTCATAAACTCAAATCCTCAAATCTTCAAATCCTCATAAACTCAAATCTTCAAATCCTCATAAACTCAAATCCTCATAAACCCTACTTAACCATAATTCCTTTCTTAATTTCCACTCTATCGGGTAAAATCATGGCTGAGGGATACAATTCTTTTAAGTCGGCATAATATCGCTCGGCATCCATTCTATTCAAAAAATCCCCAATCTTAACTTTATAAATCGGTTGTTGATAACTCAAATACGGGAATATTTCTGGATATTTTTGGTATGTATAAATTTTGGCATCATCAGCCGCTTTTCTGTCATTTCCTACATAAATCTGTATTCTAAAACCATTCGTAAACTTGATGCTTTTATTACGCATCGCAATAGTATCCAAAATAGCATCCAATTTTTTATTTACGTGCAGAGGCATATCCGACAAAGGTGTTTTCGATGCCTGCACAGGTTGTGAAGAATTACTTTGTGAATTTGATTCAGTATCAGTTGAAGATTTAAACTTCGGACGGTATAATGATAAATCTTCATCCGTATTTTTCTTCGGAAAAGATGAGTTAGAAGATTGACTTGTCGTCGAATTATCATTCGTGGTAGCCCCCGAACTATTACCTCCAGAAACTACTTTTGAACTACAAGCACTTGCCAATAGCCATAAAATCAATAAAAAAGCAGGATTATTACGTTGCATAAAATCTAACAGATGGTTATTCTTTCAAAGATACAATTTTTGTTAAAAACTTGAAATACCCTTCACTCATTGTAACTTTGTCCTTGTACATTTTGTGATTACATGAATTGTGATTGAGTGAATATTGGACGAAAATAATCACTCAATCACAATTCAAACAGTCACCATTAAATTATGACGATACTACAAAATATTTCCCTAAAACCTTATAATACTTTCGGATTGGACGCTACGGCTCAATTTTTCGTAGAAATCCAGTCGGTAGAAGAATTGGTGGAAGTGCTACAAAGTCCAGATTTTCAGTCTATCGAAAAGTTATTTTTGGGTGGCGGTAGTAATATGCTTTTGACACAAGATTTTGACGGTTTGGTTATCAAAATTAACATCAAAGGTATTCATAAAAACTTTGAAGACAACACTCATATACACATACAAGCAGGTGCGGGCGAAGTTTGGCACGAATTAGTAATGTATTGTGTTGAGCATCAATACGCTGGCATGGAAAATCTTTCGCTAATTCCTGGAACCGTTGGGGCTGCCCCGATGCAAAATATTGGAGCGTATGGCGTAGAAATCAAAGATATTTTTGAAGAATTACAGGCGTTAAATTTAGAGACTTTAGCAATTGAAACCTTCAAATTAGCTGATTGTCATTTCGGCTACCGTGAAAGTGTTTTCAAGCATGAATTTAAAGGAAAATACGTTATTACATCGGTAACTTTCAAATTGATGAAAGAACCTGTTTTCAAAGTTGGATACGGTGATATTCAAAAAACTTTGGAAGAAATGGGAGTAGTCGAATTGAGTATCAAAGCGGTCAGCGATGCCGTTATCAGCATCCGTAAAAGCAAATTGCCAGACCCTGCTGAAATTGGAAATTCGGGTAGTTTCTTCAAAAATCCAGAAATTCCAAAAACACAATACGATACGCTGAAAGCTCAATTTGAGAATATTCCGAGTTACCCAATCAATGAAAGCACCGTGAAAGTACCCGCAGGTTGGCTTATTGAACAAGCAGGTTGGAAAGGTTTTAGAGACGGACAAATAGGCGTTCATGCACGTCAGGCGTTGGTTTTAGTCAATTATGGTGGCGGAACTGGCGAACAAATCAAAGCGTTATCTCAGAAAGTACAAGCATCTGTTTTTGAGAAATTTGGCATTAAATTATCGGTAGAAGTTAATTTTATATAGAATATCAAATTTTACAATTATGAGAAATACAATCAAAAATGTAGGATTAAATGATGTACAAATTGGTTTATTAAGAATGTTTAATAGACCCATGAGTATCGAAGAATCTGTGGAAATTAGAGATTTATTGTCACAACATTATGCCAATAAATTGTTTGATGAAGTAGATAGAGTCGTTGCAGAAAAAGGTATTACGGAAGCGGATTATGAGAACTTGAGGAATGAACATCAACGTACCAAGATGAAATGAGTAGAATCAGAGTCGTTATTGATACCAATGTATTACGAACAACAAATAAACCGAAATAATTTTGAATTCTTCATTTACGAAGCATTCGCTTTGAAGCAATTTGATTGGGTAGTAAGTACAGAAATATTGGAAGAATATGCTGAAAAATTATGTGAGTTTTATTCAGAACCTACGGCTGATTATGTCCTTGATATGCTCTGCAACGCCAATAATACAATTTTTGCTGAACCATATTATCAATGGGACTTGATAACAATTGACCAAGATGATAACAAATTTTCAAATTTAGCTTTATCAGTCAACGCTCATTGTTTGGTTACGTATGATAAACATTTTGACATCTTCAAAACACTTGACTTTCCTAAACTCAATGTTTTGAACCCTAAACAATTTAAGAGACTTTTAGAATAATATTAAGGTGTTAGGTGTTAGGATTTAGGCATTAGAAAGTTGGTCTTTCAATTCTTAATCCCTAATACCCAACGCCTAACCCCAAAACATGAACATCCCAAAATTAAAAAACTTAGACAAAAATAATTTCTTCCTCATGGCAGGAAGTTGTGCGATTGAAAACCGTGATTTGGCTTTTGAAATTGCTGAAAAAATCAAAGGAATTACTGACCAATTTGGTATTCCATACATTTTTAAAGGTTCATATCGCAAGGCAAATCGTACAAAATTGGATTCTTTTACAGGAATTGGAGACATTACGGCTTTGGAAATCTTGAAAGAAGTGGGAGAATATTACGACTTACCAACAGTTACGGATATTCATGAGTCGCAAGAAGCGGCGATGGCAGCAAAATATGTTGATGTTTTACAAATTCCAGCGTTTTTATGTCGTCAGACGGATTTATTGGCTGCCGCAGCTCAAACGGGGAAAGCTGTTAATATCAAAAAAGGACAATTTATGGCGGGTGTGTCGATGAAATTTGCCGTTGAAAAAGTCCTGCATGAAAACCCAAATGCTCAAGTTTTCTTAACGGATAGAGGAAATTCTTTCGGCTACGGAGATTTAGTAGTTGATTATCGTAACATTCCAGAAATGCAAGCACACGGCGTACCTGTGGTGATGGACTGCACGCACTCGTTGCAAAGACCAAATCAGGGTTCAGGCGTGACGGGCGGAAATCCTCAAATGATTGAAACCATTGCAAAAGCTGCCATTGCAGTTGGTGCGGAAGGTTTATTTATTGAAACTCACCCAAATCCTGCCATTGCAAAATCTGACGGAGCAAATATGTTGCCTTTAGACCAATTGGAAGGACTTTTAGAGAAATTAGTAAAAATTCGTCAAGCAATTATTTAGTAGCACAGGTTTCCAACCTGTGTTTAAAAACTAAAGATAGCTTGGAAACCAATGTCGTTTAGTTAAGAAATTTATTTGGTACAAACTTCCCGAAAGTTTAAAACTTTCGGGAAGTTAATCGGCTTAACTAAACGATATTGGGTTGGAAACCTGTCCTACATTAAACTAAAAATTCGTAAATTGCACGAAAATTCAAGCAAATAGTAAAAATGATTTACCCCATAGTTGCCTACGGAGACCCCGTTTTAAGAAAAGTCGCTGTTGATATTGACAAATCTTTTGATGTAAAAAAACTTGCAGAAGATATGTTTGAAACCATGTACAATGCCAAAGGTGTTGGCTTGGCTGCCCCACAAATCGGACTAAATATTCGTATGTTCGTGGTGGATGGTCGTCCATTTAATGAAGGCGAAGATATGGAAGAACGTGATAAAGACCCTTCATTAGTTGATTTCAAAAAGGTTTTTATCAACGCTGAAATCTTGGAAGAAGATGGTGACGATTGGGGTTTTGAAGAAGGTTGTTTGTCAATCCCAGATATTCGTGAAGACGTGTATCGTCCTGAATTTGTGACGATTAGATATTTTGACGAAGATTGGGTAGAACATACAGAAGAATACGAAGGACTTGCCGCTCGTATCATTCAACATGAATATGACCACATTGATGGAATTCTTTTCACTGACCACTTGAACCCGATAAAAAAGCGAATGTTGAAAAATAAACTCGCAAAAATCACAAAGGGACGAGTTGATGTGGATTATAAAATGAAATTTCCGAAGTAAATTGTACCACGAGTTTTAACGCTCGTGGTTTTTTTATGATAAAAAATTTAATTGCAGGTATTCTTTTTGCCATGTTGTGGGCATCGGCTTCGGCAGCTACAAAAATCGGATTATTATCAGCACAGCCATTTGTTATTGGAAATTTTCGTTTTTTCATTGCAGGAATCTTAATGCTCACTTATGCCTATATTTTCCAGAAAAATAGACTTCCGAAAGGTTCAGAATGGAAACAATTAACCATTTACGGAATCTTAAACGTTAGTATTTATTTAGGCTGTTTTGTTTTAGCGATGAAACACGTTTCAGCGGGAATTGGCAGTTTATCAACTGCTACTAATCCATTATTTATCAGCATTTTATCCGCATTTTGGTTGAGTCGCCCTGTCAAGAAAACAGAAATCTTAGGCTTAATTTTAGGAATTATTGGTGTTGGAACTGCTACATATCCATTGCTCAAAAACAGTTTTGCCGATGTGGAAGGTCTGATTATTTTGGCAATTAGTATGCTTTCATATTCTGTTGGAACGGTGTATTATTCTTCTCAAAAATGGGAACTTCCTATCGTCGTAATTAACGGCTGGCAAGTGCTTTTGGGTGGTTTTATATTACTTCCTGTTACTCTATTTTTTACCGATTGGTCAGCCAATACTTTCGATTTACGTTTTTGGGGTTCAGTCTTTTGGTTGGTAATTCCTGTATCAATTGGTGCAGTTCAATTATGGCTTTATTTATTAAAAATTGACCCTGTAAAAGCATCACTTTGGTTGTTTCTATGTCCTATTTTCGGGTTTATTTATGCTTCATTTATTCTGCACGAACCCATCACAACTTATACATACGTGGGGACTTTACTCGTGATTGCAGGTTTATATTTGGCACAAAGGGAAAAATTCAAAACTTCTTTAAAGTAATTTCAAATTATCTTTTCTCACCGTTTATTCCTAAATTCAAAATTCATTAGCTTTACGAACCACTATTTATAATGCTCTTAACTACTTTACTTTTGAGAAATTTTTTCAAAATATCCCTAACTTGCCTTTCCCTTTGGGCTTGTAATTTAATTGAACGAACGAATAAATTATTCCACAATGACCTTACTTGGAAAGACTACGCTTGCGACACCACCCAGCGAGTAAGCGAACTGAGCATTCAAGATATTACCCAATCTTTTTATTTAGCTGATACTTTACTTAAACAGAATATTAAGCCTCAAAGAGTTTTTGTGGCAATTGCCAACAAACAAGGGCGATTAAAAATCAATGGCGTTACGGCACAAGGCGAAGACCGCCCGCAAATCATAGATTCGTCTGTTAATCAGTCGCTTACACTAACTTGGCAAGACCAAGAATACCTTTGGGCATTGGCAACTCAGCCTCGTTATTTGTACAATCGTTGGGAAAAACTATTAGCAGATGAGCGAATTTTATTTCTTGCTAAAAGAGATTCTATTCATACTATTATGAAAAATTTGAATGGAACGGTTAAAGTTATTTCCGATTTGCGTTCAATGGCGAATCAGCAAAAATACCTTTCTAAAAATAAAACCGCCTCTCCTATCTCGATGCACAATTTTGGTTTTGCAGCAGATTTTGCAGTTTTTCGACGTAACAGAATTTCTAATGATTTATCGCTTTATCGTCCTTTAAATGAACTTACGGCATTTCATGGCATGACTTGGGGCGGAAACTTCGTTGGATTCATTGACCCCGGACATATTCAATTATTCAAAAATGGAGCAGAAATGATTAGAAAATATCCTGATTTAATTTTTGAATTTGAACCTTATCGCCCACAATATAATGCTTGGATGAATAAAATGATTACGGCAGGAAAAGAACAAAAAGCCAACGATACCAAAGAATTATTAATTGAACTTAATAATTACAAAAAAGATAAACCTTGCCCATGTTTAAAAGGGAAAGTCAAAGTGTCCGATACATTAATTGCTTCTGTTCTAAATCAAGCAAAAAATAAAAACTATCAATCAGAAACCGACATACTTTTAATAGGAGATTTAGCTTCAAAAACAGTTTCACTCATTACTGCCAATGGAATAATTACATATCCATTGGGACTTTGGAAATAAATTACAATTAATATCAGCGATAGACTTTTTGAATAAAGTTAATTTTGAACTTAAAATAGATTTAATTAGTAGAGAATTGATAAAGTAAAGTAAAATCAAGCATTTTTCTTTTTAGATTGTTTATCTTTGCAACTTTGAAAAAGCCCCCCAACCCTCAGAGGGGGAGACTTTTTAAACGTAAACTTGGGGGAACTTCTAAATAAAGAAATGGCAGTAGATGTATTGTTAGGTTTGCAGTGGGGAGACGAAGGAAAGGGTAAAATTGTTGATGTTTTAGCCCCTAAATATCAAGTAGTTGCACGTTTTCAGGGTGGACCCAATGCTGGGCATACACTTGAGTTTGATGGTTTCAAGCACGTTTTGCATCAAATACCATCGGGTATTTTTCGTCAGGAAGTACAAAATATTATCGGAAATGGCGTTGTACTTGACCCGATTATTTTCAAAAAAGAAATTGATGGTTTAGCAAAATACAACCTCAATATTCTCCAAAATTTAGAAGTTTCTAAAAAAGCTTCTATTATTCTTCCAACACACCGTTTGTTAGATGCCGCTTACGAAAAAGCAAAAGGAGATGCTAAAATTGGTTCAACTTTAAAAGGAATTGGTCCAACTTATACCGACAAAATTTCTCGTCAAGGGTTGCGTGTTGGTGATATGATTTCTCCGAATTTCAAAGCAAAATATGAAAAATTAGTAAATGCACACAAAGCAATTTTAGACGTTTATAAATTTGAATATGATTTAACTGCCGCAGAAACAGAATTTTTTGAAGCTGTTGAATTTATGAAAAAATTTAACTTAGTTGATTCTGAATATTCTGTAAACCAAGCTCTTAACGAAAACAAAACCATTTTAGCAGAAGGAGCTCAAGGTTCTTTATTAGACGTTGATTTTGGTTCATATCCGTTCGTTACTTCTTCAAATACCGTTACGGCTGGTGCTTGTACAGGTTTGGGCGTTGCTCCAAAAAATATCGGTGAAGTTTACGGAATTTTCAAGGCTTACGCAACACGTGTAGGTTCTGGCCCATTCCCGACAGAATTGATGGACGAAGTTGGCGAAAGAATGCGTCAAGAAGGTCGTGAATTTGGTTCAACAACAGGTCGCCCAAGACGTTGTGGTTGGATTGATTTACCAGCATTGAAATACGCTATGATGATTAATGGCGTAACGCAATTGGTAATGATGAAGGCAGACGTTTTGAATATTTTTGAAGATATTCAAGTTTGTACGGCTTATCAATTACCTGACGGAACTATTACGGAACAATTACCTTACGACATGACTGACACAACGGTTATTCCTGTTTATGAGACTTTGAAAGGGTGGAATTGTTCATTGGAAGGACTTCGTAAATTTGAAGAATTACCTGCTGAGCTTTCAGCGTATATTGCATTCTTAGAAGAGAAATTAGCTTTACCAATCAACTTTATCTCAACTGGTCCAGACCGTGATGAGTGTGTTTTGAGAGGTGGATTAGCATAATCTGTAAGATAATATTTTCAAAAGGTTCGGCAGTTTTTTGTAAATTGTCGAACCTTTTTTATTTGAAGAAAAATGTAACTCGGTGCTTTTGCATCGACAGGCTATATTTTCCGATGCGGAAGCATCGGGTTACAAACATGGTAAAAGAAATTAAAATACAAAATTATAAATCCGTACAAGACTTAACGCTTGAATTAGGACGTGTAAATGTCCTAATTGGTGCGAATGGTTGTGGGAAAAGTAATATTTTGGAAGCCATTGCTTTTGGTTCGGCTGCTGCGGATAATAAGTTAGATAAAGAGTTTCTGAGTGCGAGAGGAATTAGAGTTACTGAACCTGAAGCTATGCGAAGTGGATTTACTAAAAATTATTATAGAGGAAATATTAAATTATTTTTGAAATCGACTTTGGATAGGGAATATCATCTAATTATAGGGAATGATGGAATGCCTTATTCAAAATGGGAAGCGGGTAACACTTTATATGCAAAAAAAATGGGGCTTTCTGATTTTGATGAAGGTTATAGAAAAATAATTTCAGAAGAGTTGCCAGAATTTGATATAACCAACTTAGAAAACTTCTCACAAGAAAAGCTGAACTATTTACGAATACTTCTTGCGGATGTTTTTAAAACAAGATTAGATAAAAATACGAACCTTTTGAGATTTCTAATCTACGCCCCCGAAAATACATTTCTTAGAAAATTTGAAGATGAAGAAAGAACTGACCCCTTAGGAATTCGTGGAGAAGGTTTATTTAAACTCTTATCAGAAATGAGCCAAGAAACGCACGAGGAATTTCAAGAAATCATTGAAAATTTAGAATTAATTGATTGGTTTGATGGCTTTGAAATTCCAAAAGATTTGGTATTTACCGAAAGAAGAATCAGAATAAAAGACCGTTTTTTGGAAGAAGGCTTACAGTATTTCGACCAACGAAGTTCTAATGAAGGCTTTTTATTTTTGATGTTTTATTTTGCCTTATTTATTTCAAAATATACCCCAAAATTCTTCGCAATCGACAATATTGATGCTTCTTTGAATCCTAAATTATGTATTGAACTCATTAAAATTCTGACACAACTTGCAAAAAAACATGATAAGCAGGTGATTTTCACCACCCATAATCCTGCTATTTTGGATGGTTTGAATTTGAATGATGATGAAGTGAGACTATTGGTGGTTTCAAGAAATAAAGATGGTCATACCAAAACTAAACGTATTAAACCTACGCCAGTTCCCGAAGGTGAAATCCCTGTGCGACTTTCTGAGCAATTTATGAGAGGTTATATTGGAGGCTTACCTAAAAACTTTTAAAATCTATGCCATTATTTGGACTCATTGCAGAAGGTCCTTCCGACCATGCGGTATTGGAAAATATTCTTTTGGGCTTATTTGAAGATGATATTTCTGATGACATAACCACTTTACAACCTATTCGTGGAGCAACCGACGAAAATGCGATTAAAGCATTTGGCGGTTGGTACAAAGTATTTGAATATTGTCGTTCAGAAGATTTCAAAGGTGCTTTTCAAAGTATTCAATATCTTGTCATCCAAATAGATACCGATGTTTCTGAACAAATTCACTATAATATAAAGCAGACGGACGAAACAGGCAAAAAGTTTTCTCCCGAAATTTTAATAGAAAAGGTAAAAGAGAAATTTGAGCAAATTATCATCAATGAGTTTGGACAAGATTTTTGGGATAAATACCACCAAAGAATTCTATTTGCAATTTCTGTAAATGAAATCGAATGCTGGATATTACCATTATATTACGCAGACAGAACTCAAGGAATTACTAACAATTGCGACTATAAACTCCATCAAAAAGCTGGGAAATTTGAAAAAGAATACAAGGACTATGATAAAATATCTAAGGGATTTCGAAAAGCTAAAACACTTAAAAGTTCTTATCTTCAAAATCCAAGTTTAAAGATTTTTGTAGAATCTGTTATAGCTAAAAATATTACATTAAGCGAATAGTTACTTCCCCGAAAACCGCTCTAAAGCCTCTTTTTCACGTGCTGTAAGGCTATTTATACCTTTTAGTTGAATCTTATCTAAAATCTCATCAATTTCTTCCTGTTTGGCAGCTTTACGTTCGTTAAATTCAGCATCAATGTCTTTGTAATCTGTTTGACGAAATGAAAATTTTTCGATAAATAAATAATCGGGATGTTTGATTAGCAAAAAAATAAACGCCAAAGTTGGGGTAACAATCAAAACGATTGGCAAATAGTTTTCCTTCAAAACTTCTGGATATAAAGCAATCGCTGCTATCATGCCAAGCAATGCACCGCCCAAATGTGCTTCGTGTCCGATATTGCTACTTCTTGATTTTATACCATAAATCGTAATTAACACGAAAAGTAAACCGTACATCCAACTACTTATTGAGAAAGGAATTAAAAACATTCCGATTTGCATTTCGGGGAAAACAGCGATTGAGGCGAAAATTATTCCACAAACTGCTCCAGACGCACCAATCGAAGTGTATTCTCCTTCAAAACGATGAATTATTAAAGCTAAAACATTACCTCCAATTAAACTTGCGAAGAAAATAAGAAGAAAATTTACACTTCCAACGACCATTTCGAGGCTTTCCCCAAAAGAAAAAAAAGTATATAAATTAAAAATCAAGTGAAACCAAGAGCCATGCAGAAAGCCCGAAGAAATCATACGATGATATTCTTTAAACTTTAAAATTCCATCAATATTAAAAGCGTATTTATTAAAAAACCGCTGATTCTGGAATCCTTGAAAAGAAAATATAATAGTAATTATTGTTAAAAATAAGGTTATTGGAGTGTTCATCATACGTAAAAAACAGTTTATTGACAAAAGTCATCACTAACATAATCATTTCTATTGAACTGTTTGTGTTAGTAATTGAGTAATTTTGAGGTATCAAACATCATTCCATGATATATACAGAAGAAACCATCGACCAATTCAACGAAGAAAGTCGTTTAAAATATCCAGAAAATAGAAAATTTTTCGACCGAATAAAAAATAAAAAGCTCAAAAATTTAGACCAAGCTTTTCATCCTAAACATGATGAAGTTTTTGAAAAAATTGATTGTCTAAACTGTGGAAATTGCTGTAAAACAACCAGCCCTGTTTTTACAGATATTGACATCGACAGAATTGCAAAACACCTCAGAATACGCCCTGCGGAACTCGTAAAGCAACATTTACACCTCGACTCTGATGGAGATTTTGTCTTAAATTCATCACCTTGTACGTTTTTAGGTTCAGATAATTATTGCTCAATTTATGATTATCGACCAAAAGCTTGTCGTGAATATCCTCATACAGACAGGAAAAATATTGCCAGTATTTTGCCTCTAACTTTAGAGAATACAAAAGTCTGTCCTGCTGTATTTGAAATCGTTGAGCAACTCAAAAGTGCAGGTCTTGGTAAATAATATAAAAATATACCGTAATTTTGAGCTCCCAAAAAACTATATAAACATTAACTATTAAATATTTTCTGAATTAATGGCGGCAATCGAGTATTTAGGTATTGATATTGGCGGAACAAACGTCAAAATGGGCATTGTAAATGCTGAGACAGGACACATTTCTAATTTTTACAGCCACGATAGTGTTAGTTGGAGAAAATCAGGACATTTTGAAGAGCGTCTCGGAGAGGCTATTGCGTTACAACTGATTGACCATAAACATATTAACAAAGTTGGCATAGGTTTACCAGGAATGATTGATTCATCACGGACTACGCCAGTTGAAATTACGGCAATTCCAGAATTAAATAACGTTCCATTAGTGGAAGTGCTAAAAAAACGTTTTCCAACGGTAGATTTCTTCTTAGAAAATGATGCTAATGCAGCAGCTTTAGGAGAATTTTATTTCGGAGAAGAAAGAATCGACGAAAGCTATATCTTTATTACGTTAGGAACTGGTGTTGGTGGAGCTGCAATTATCAATAAAAAAGTATTTACTGGCGGACGTGGAAATGCCATGGAACCTGGTCATACGCCTTCAGCGAATGGTAAAGTATTAGAGAGAAACATTGGTAAAAATGAATTATTAGACTTAGCAAACTCTATGCGTAAGAGTTTTATCGGAGAAACTCATTTACCTGATGATGAAACGATTACAACAACAGGATTAGTAGCTGCTGCTGGAGAAGGTGACGTTTTGGCTCTCCAAATTTTTGAGAGAGTTGGTGAATTATTAGGCGAAAGTCTTTGCCATTTAATCGCTATTCTTGACATCAATTTAATCTTAGTTGGTGGTGGTTTATCGGCTTCGTTTGACTATATTCTTCCAGCCATAAACAAGACGTTTGGGCAATGGCTTACTAAATATCATGCCGAAGGATTGACCGTTACAAGAGCAACTTTAGGCAATGATGCAGGACTTTTAGGAGCTGCGTCATTATGTTTTTAGTAATATTCTTAGAAAAATTAAAATAAATCTTTCCATAGCAATACGGTTGTAAAAAATAGTTTGATAATCTAATTTTTATCATCATCTTTGCACCGTTTTTCTAACCAAAATTCGTTCTTAAAATGGCAGACATTGCAGAAAAAGTAAAAGGCATTATCGTCGAGAAATTAGGCGTTGACGCAGCAGAAGTTACAACAGAGGCTTCATTCACAAATGACTTGGGTGCAGACTCATTGGATACAGTAGAGTTAATCATGGAATTTGAAAAAGAATTCAACGTATCTATTCCAGATGATCAAGCTGAAAACATCCAAACAGTTGGACAGGCAATCACATATCTTGAAGAAAACGCCAAGTAATTGAAACTTCTTTATGTGCTAATTTGAAAATGAAATTATGGGTTCTTCGTGGACTATAATTTTATGACAGATTAGCACATTTTTATTGATTTTCAGATTAAATTGTTCAAATTTGAAAAATCATTGATTTTCATACAACCGAGATTTGCTAAAACATGAAAAGTTTTAAAAGAGTAGTTGTTACGGGTATCGGAGCATTGACTCCTATCGGAAATAACGTCCCAGAATATTGGGAAGGACTAAAAAATGGCGTAAGCGGTTGCGACCATATCACAAGATTTGATGCTGAGAAATTCCGTACACGCATTGCTTGTGAGTTAAAGAACTTTGACATTACAAAATTTATTCCTCGTCAGGATGCCCGCAAAATGGATATGTTCACTCAGTTTGGTATTGTTGCCTCTGATGAAGCCATTATTGACTCAGGTCTTGACCTCGAAAAAATTGATAAAAATAAAGTTGGAGTAATTTGGGGTTCGGGTATTGGTGGACTAAAAACCTTTGAAGACGAAATGATTTATTTCGGCAAAGGTGATGGAACTCCAAAAATCAATCCTTTCTTTATTCCAAAAATGATTGCGGATTCGGCTTCGGGAAATATCTCGATTCGTCATGGATTTCGTGGACCCAACTACGTGACAGTTTCGGCGTGTTCTTCAGCAAATAATGCCATCATTGACGCATTTAATTATATCCGTTTGGGTAGAATTAATATCTGTGTAACGGGTGGTTCTGAGGCTGCTGTTACCATTGCCAGTGTCGGTGGTTTTACAGCCATGCGTGCCATGTCTGAACGCAATGATGACCCTAAAACAGCTTCTCGTCCATACGACAAAGACCGTGATGGTTTTGTGGTTGGAGAAGGTGCAGGAGCATTAATTTTAGAAGACTATGACCATGCAATTGCACGTGGAGCAAAGATTTATGCTGAATTAATCGGTGGTGGCTTCTCTTCTGATGCGTATCATATCACTGCTCCACACCCAGATGGTTACGGAGCGTTATTGTCGATGCAAGATGCTTTAGATGATGCAGGCATTAAACCTGAGGAAGTAGATTATATCAATACACATGGTACTTCTACGCCATTAGGTGACCCACAAGAATTAAAAGCTATTGTTGATTGTTTTGGCGACCATGCTTATAAAATGAATATCAGCTCGACTAAATCTATGACTGGTCACCTTTTAGGTGGTGCTGGGGCAGTAGAAGCAGTCGCTTGTATTTTAGCAATGCAACATAATTTAGTTCCTCCAACAATCAATCATTTCACAGAAGACCCTGAGGTAGATAATAAATTGAATTTAACACTCAATACTGCCCAAGAACGTGAAATCAACGTTGCTTTAAGTAATGGTTTTGGTTTTGGCGGTCACAACGCAACCGTAATTTTTAAGAAAATATAAAAACAGAGAACAGTAAACAGTTATCAGTAAACAGTAAAATAAGTTATTAAACACGATTTAAGACTTATAACTGATAATAAATATTATACTAATAACTGTTTACTGATAACTGGTAACTGAACACAATGCTTTCACCCATTCTTGATTTTTTTTCCAGCGACCCCAAGGATAAAAAGCTGAAAAATGCTATCGAACATATCATAGGCGAAAATCCGTCTAATTTGACATTGTATCGTTTGGCATTTATGCACGCCTCGGTTTCAAAAGAAACAGTTTCTAAAAGTTATAGAGAGTCCAACGAAAGACTTGAATTTTTAGGAGATTCAGTTTTGGGGATGATTACAGCCGAATATTTATTTAAAAAATTTCCGTTTAAAGACGAAGGATTTTTAACTGAAATTCGTTCGAGAATGGTAAGTCGTGAATCATTAAACGTCGTAGCTCGCAAAATGGGCATTGATAAATTGGTTGAATATGATGGAAACCGCAAAACTGTTCTCACTCGTACTTCTATGTATGGGGATGCTTTTGAGGCTCTCATCGGAGCAATTTATTTAGACAAAGGTTTTAGATTTACACGTTCATTCATTATCAAAAAAATACTAACACAACATTTTGATATTGAGACAGTTGTATCAAACAATCCAAACTTCAAATCTCTTATTATTGAATGGGCTCAACGAGAAGGAAAAGCCATTCGTTTTGATATTGTAGAAGAAGGCTCAAAACACAACAAAGAATTTACTGCTACCATTTTTGTAGCAGAAGAGGCATTCTCGGTCGGACAAGGTTATTCTAAGAAAAAAGCTGAACAAACCGCAGCCATGAAAGCTTGTGAAAAGTTAGAAATTAGCTAAACGCTCTATATTCACAATAAAAAATCCTGAAGACCTCAAACTCTTCAGGATTTTTTATTATGATTTAGTAAATTCGTACAGTTCCTTTCAGATTTCCCTTACATTTTTTGTAACAAATAGTTCGTATTTCAACTTGATTTGAATAACAATCACTCTCATAAGTGGTATCAATATTCGCACTCTTTTTGAGTTTTATCACATTAGTAATTCCACCAACCAATACATCAACATCTTCACTGATTTCTCCTTGTATTTTTACCCTAATTCGAGTAATATCTGGATTGTAAGGAAATTGTAAAAAAACAGATTTCCCTGTTGCTATACCCTTAAATTCAAATTCTTTTTTATATTCAGAAAAATTTTCTGAGTAGATTACAAGTAGAAGAAGAAAAACAATGCCACCAATCACAGTATATAAAATACCTTTGAGAACCTTATAGAGTATATTCATGAAAAAATATATTTAGATTAAGAACCAGCAAATTTACTCACTAAATTATATTTCTTTCTCCTCTTTCAAAATCTTTGGTTTAGTTTTTGCGTTCTACTGAAAGGATTAATGTAATTTTGAAAAAGTATTGGACACAACACATAAAAGTATTGAATTGCTAAGTGAAAAATCAACAAACTGTCCATTGATTAAAATTTACCCCACCCCATTTCAATAAAATTAAAACTTTATAAGAAAGCATGAAGTTAGATTTGTCGGCAATAGAAAGCTACGGGCGTCAGTACGCTGCCAAAGTATGTGATGATTTTTTTAATAGAACTGCCACCATCAATGGTCAGCAAATATTGAAATTGAGCAATGTTGCTCAAGTCAATATGTTTGTGGTTAGTGACCTATTTGAGCGTTGGAAAGCCGATACAGAAGCCTTTAAAAGTCCGTATTTCAATTTTGAACATGAAGATGTTAAAGCCGCTCTAAAAACTTTCATGAACACTGCCTCACAACACATTATGGTGAAACGTGAGGACTTCGAACCGATGCTTTCGAGTGCTGTAAATAGAACAATTGTACTTTTATTAGACCCAAGTAAGCATTTTGACGAGTTTGTTCGTGACTCTCCTGATTTTACGTTGACCAAAGACCGTTTGGCTCAATTAACAAAATATACTAAAATTAACGGACAGGTTTCAAAAGCATTAACCGAAAAATTAGGTGATGAGGAGAAAGTTTACGTTACAACGGCTTTAGGTTGGTTAAACGAAATTGGAGAAAAAGGCGAATTTGAAAATCCAGACAAATATTTGGATATGCTTTCGGCAACGGTGGCATTGAAAAAAGAAGATTTTATCAAATCAACTCCAAAAATTCTTGCTGAAGATTCTTCTGCATTAAAAATGTCACAATCTTTCTTTGACCTTGATAGCGAAGAAGAATTAGACGATGAAGATGCCCCACTCCCAACTGTGGCACAAGTTCAAGCTAAGTTTGAGCAAGATGGCCCTGTTGCAGATGTAAAATTACCCGGTTTAGACCGTCTAAATGATACTTTCATTGATGATTTGCCAACGGTAAATGATTTATTGAAAAAAGAAGTTATTGGTAGTGGAACACCATTATCTGAATTGGCATTTAAACGTCCTATCAAAAGTATCGTTGATGGTGTAAGTATCAATCAGAAATTTGTTTTCATCGGAAAACTATTCGATGGAGATATTAATTCTTACAATAAAGCCATTGAAGATTTAGATAATTGCCTGAACTTTGGAGATGCTAAAAACCTAATGAACAAGGCTTTAGCACCAAAATACAATTGGATTATGGCAGCCGAAGAAGCTAATGATTTCTTGGAAGTGGTTAGTCGTAAATTTCAATCATAGTAAAAGACTTGTAAATCTTCACAAGATTTTTTAATTTAGAATTATCATGAAGCCCATTTGAAAGAATGGGCTTTTCTACTTTATCACATTTATACTTTTAGTTCTCAATGAAAAAATATCTACTATTAGCACTATTGTTGTGCTATTTGCAACCATTCGCCCAAGAATACCCACGCAAAGAAATCAATATCAGAAATTTCATTCAAGATATTGTGGGTAACCCTGACGGTGGCGTAAATGAAGATTTGTACGAATCTCTTTACCAAAACTACTTGAATCCAATTGATTTGAATAAAGTCAATCGAGAACAATTGGCTTCTGTTTACGTCCTTTCTGAAAAACAACTTAATTCATTCTTTTCTTATCGACTAAAAGCAGGCAACTTGCTGTCTATCTATGAGTTACAAGCCATTCCTGACTTTTATTTGCCTACCATTTATAAACTAATTCCTTTCGTGGCGGTAAAATCTGATGGACTTTCTTTTGGTACTTTGACAGATGGATTTGCAGGTTCAAATCAATATTTATTATTGAGAAATTCCCAAATTTTGGAAACGAAAAAAGGGTTTACCGAACCTGATTCTCGGAGTAAAGTACGCTATGAAGGCTCTCCCATGAAATTATACGCCCGTTATAAAATGTATTCGTCAAAAGATTTTAGTTTAGGTTTTACGCTCGAAAAAGACGAAGGAGAAAGCCAACTAACTGATTTTAAGTCTTTTCATTTACAATTTCAAAACAAAGGACATTGGAAAAAAATCACCTTGGGCGACTATCAATTACAGTTGGGACAAGGATTAATTTCGTCCGCAGGTTTTTATATCGGCAAAGGCTCTGAAACCGTTTTAACAACTCGAAGAAATCATTTGGGTATTCGTCCTTACACTTCAGCATTAGAAAATAACTTTTTCAGAGGTATCGCCGCTACTTATCAATTAGGGAAATTTGAAATTACGGGTTTTTATTCATCATTGTATCGAGATGGAAATATTGTGCAAGACAAAGCCACAAATTTGGAATATGCTTCTTCTTTACAAACATCTGGTTTACACCGTACTGCTTCAGAAATGGCAGATAAAGGCAGTTTATTAGAGCAAAATATTGGAACAGATATTACTTTCAGAAATAAAGAAAATACCTTTCAAATTGGCTTTACAACTCTGAAAACCAACTTCGATAAAACGCTCCAAAAAGCAGAGAAAGATTATAATTTGTATGAATTTTCGGGCAATTCAAACCTTTTAACGGGTTTACATTACAGTTATAACTATCAGAATTTCAATTTCTTTGGAGAAATAGCTCGGTCAAGTTCTGGTGGAATTGGGGCAGTTTCTGGCATATTAGCAAGTTTAGGAAAACGAACGGATTTTTCTATCCTATTCCGAAAATACGACCGTGATTTCCACAGTTTTTATGCCAATGGTTTTTCTGAAAATTCCAGAAATATCAATGAAACAGGTTTATATGCAGGCATAAAACACGCTTTGAACAGGAAATGGTCAGTTTCAGCTTATTTCGACTATTTTCAGTTTCCTTGGTATCGGTATTTGGTGGATAAACAACCCACAAAAGGCTTTGATTATTTGGGAAGGCTGACGTATCAACCTCAAAAAAATCTGCAAATTTTCTTTCAATTCAAACAAGAAAATAAAGAAGAGAATACCAAAATTACTGAAACGTATCTCGATAAAGGCAAAGAAAAAACTCGTGAAATTACCGTTGTTCGAGACAGAACTCGTAGGGTTTTCATAGGCAACTTTGATTATAAAATTTCTAAAATCTGGAATATTCAAACCAGAACATCGTATAGCACTTATCAGTTTGATGGTCAGGAATTTACGCAAGGTTTTGCCATTGCTCAAGATGTCAATGCTGACTTCGGAAAACTCTCATTATCAGGGCGTTTGGCATTTTTCAAAACCGATGATTATGACAATCGGCAGTATTTTTATGAGCAAGATGTCTTGTACGCTTTTGCTTTTCCAGCCTATTATCAACACGGAATTAGGCATTATTTAATGGCTCAGTACAAAATTTCTCGCAACGTAGATGCTTGGCTTCGTTGGGCAAGAACGGATTTATTTGACGAAGGAATTTTTAGCTCTGGTTTGGAAGAAATTCCACTTTCACATCGCTCGGAAGTGAAAATGCAGATTCGCTTACATTTTTGATTTTCAAAAAATATAACATATCTTGTTATACAAATACACTATGATTGTAGAATTTATATCGGAAGAACTCTTGAATCTGTATGTGGGTAACCAAAAAGGGAAGCCCAAATTCCAAGAAAGTGTTTTACGTCAATATCGAAAAGTAATTGATTTAATGCTTTCAGTAGAGAGTATAGCAGATTTACGACAATTCAAATCACTTAATCTTCATGCACTTGAACGGGAATTAGTAGGGAAATTTGCAGTACGAGTTAATATGAAATATAGAATTGTATTTTCTTTAATAGAAGATGAAATTCAAATTGAAGGTATTTTAGTTGAAGACTTAACAGATTATCATTAAAAATGGAAAAAACATTCAAGATAACAGAAAATATTCTTCCTGCAAATCCAACTCACCCCGGTATGATTTTGCAAGATGAAATGAAAGAAAGGCAACTTACACAGAAGCAACTTTCTGATTTATTGGGAGTTAGTCAGCCCCTTTTAAGTGAAATTATCAATCAAAAAAGACGTATTTCAATTGAGATGGCGTTAAAATTAGAAAGCATTTTAGAAACTCCAGCAGAAACATGGCTTAACCTTCAAAAACGTTACGATTATGTAACGACTTATCAACGGAATCTGAAATTATTAGAGAAACTACAATTATCTCAACAACGGAAAAAGTCGCTTTTAGAAGCATTGGCTTAATCTTTTGAAGCTATGCCCAAATTCATAGACATTCATACGCACAACCAAACAACAGAAGAGAATACGCTAAAAATCATTAATGCTCCACAAGTTCATGGTTCTTTTGGACAGGCTTCAGGCTTATTTTCACTTGGACTTCATCCTTGGTATTTAGATAAAAATACGTTTGAAAATGACTTCCAAACGTTAGAACAATCGTCTAAAAATCAAAACATTATTATGATTGGCGAATGTGGTTTGGACAGAAATATTGACGTTAATTTTGAGTTTCAAAAAGAGGTTTTTATTCGTCAAATTCAATTAGCTGAACATTTACAAAAACCCGTAATCATTCATTGCGTGCGTGCATTTCCAGATATTATCTCAATAAAGAAGAAAATACAACCTTCCGTTCCGATGATTATTCACGGTTTTAACAATAATCTTCAAATTTATCAACAACTGATTGAACACCAATTTTATATCTCTTTAGGCTCTGCTTTACTCAATCCTAACTCCAATGCGAGCAAAGTAATTAAGATGATTCCTAAAGAAAAACTGTTTTTGGAAACAGACGATAAAAATTGCACAATATCAAGTATATTTGCACTTGCATCTGCATATAGCAATGCACCAATTGAAATATTACAAGAAATAATAATAAATAATTTTAATCGGATATTCAGTAATCAAAACCTTGAAACATGAGAAAGAGAGTTAAGAAACAAAAACCAGAAATTGTAACTGCAAAAGTTTCTCCTTCCCCGACTGTTTATCCACAAATAAGTATGCAAAGAAATTTTTACAAATCGCACCCTTGGCATGGTATCCAAATCGGAGAAGATATGCCTAAAGTTGTTACCGCATTTATTGAAATTGTACCAACTGATACCGTTAAATACGAAATCGACAAAGAAACTGGTTTTTTGAAAATTGACCGTCCGCAGAAATTCTCTAACATCGTTCCTGCTCTTTATGGTTTTGTTCCTCAAACTTATTGTGGAGAAGGTACAGCAGTTTTGGCACGTGAGAAATCTGGTAAAGAAATTGAAAAAGGTGATGGCGACCCATTAGATATTTTGGTTTTAACTGAAAGAACAATCACACACGGTGATATTCTTTGTCAGGCTATTCCAATCGGTGGTATCAGAATGATTGATAAAGGTGAAGCTGATGATAAAATTATTGCAGTTTTGAAAGGTGATTCACTTTATGGAAAATGGACTGATATTTCAGAATGCCCAAAGCCAATTATCGACCGTTTGGTTCACTATTTCTTGACTTACAAAAATATTCCGGGAGAAGAGAAAGTTGCTGTTGATATTGACGAAGTTTATGGTGCTGCAATGGCTCATGAAGTTATTTTGAAATCAAGAGAAGATTATAGAAACTTGGTAGGGTAATTTCCTATTAATGTTCAATGCTTGTTTTTCAATGTTTGGATTTACATAATCAAACATCGAAAAACAAGCATTTTTTATTTTAAGGAATTCAACTTTGCCTCAATAGACTTCAAAATCTCCAATTGCTTCGCTTGGCTTTCAAAAAGCGTTTTTATCTGTTCTTCCAACAACAAATCTACTTTTTGGTGTAAACTTCTTACTTCCAATTCTGCTTTTAGGTTAATTAAATAGTCGTTTTCGCTTCGCTGGCGGTCTTTTTCCTCTTGTCGGTTCTGACTCATCATGATAATGGGTGCTTGTAAAGCCGCCACACAAGACAAAATCAAATTCATCAAAATAAATGGATAAGGGTCAAATCTATATCCTAAAACCGCAGTAGTATTGAAAACTATCCATATTAAAAGAATGATGAAAAAAGTAATAATAAACGCCCAACTTCCCCCAAATTGAGCAACTTTATCGGATATTTTTTGACCTCTTGTAAGTAAATCTTTCGGTGGATTCAATAAATTATCAACAATCAGCTTTTCATCGGTCATGGTTTGCTTAACTATTTCCTGCAATTTATTAACCTGCTCAGCTTCAGACTGTAACAACTTTTTAATGTCTTTATCCATAAACTTATAAGTATTATTTAAGTATTCATTATTTGCCCCCAAAATGATACCCCACACCCAACCAAGCTCTAAATTGACCAGCAGCACCATCGTACTGAACGTAAGGTCCAAGCTCAAAATTGATACTTACTTTTGGTGCTTCTTTAAAAGGATATGCTCGCACGCCAAAACTACCAAAATACCCATTCACTAACCTCCTATTATCAACCGCTGCACCTACAATGCCGAGATTTGCTCCGCCACCTGCATAAAAATTAGCATTGCGTGAATATGCCAAATTAAACATCAAAGCGGGTTCGGTATTGAGAGACGAAATAAAAGAATTCATCTGAAAACGTACATCTAACCAAACAACTTTGGTTGGATTAGTTGCAATTGATAACTGCTGAGCATTCCCAAAAGGATAATAGCTAATTGCCTGTGAATAAACACTTTGTGAAACAAAAAGCAAGAATGAAACAATATAAATTTGACGAAAAATTTTCATTGGAATTTGTGGGTATTGAAAAAAATGAAATTATAACGAAAGTAGAAAATAATAACGGAATTACCACTAAAAACCCATTTCATTTAGGACAGCTTTTGCTTTATTATCTACCGAATTTTTGTATTCGTGTTTTTTGTAAGAAATCGCTTTTTCAAAATACTTCTTGGCTTTCAATTTCTCATTTTTACTTTGAAAAATATAACCCAATTGCAAAGCCGAACTTGCTCCGAAAGATATATTTTGGTTTTCAGAAAGTACGATGGCTCGCTCAAATAATGGAATTGTTTGTACTAAATTATTGAGTTTCTGAAAGATTCTGCCTTTGCGATAATTAAATTCTGAACGGTCGGCAATTTGGTCAAAACTTGTTTCGGAATATGGTTCTAAAAACACTAAGGCTTTATCGTAATATCCTCCATCAAATGCTAAACGAGCTTTCATTAATATTTTTTGAGCAATTGGTCTTTGTGATTTTTTAGTGAGAAAATTCTCAGCAAATTTCGTCGCTGATTTATCTGATTCTACAATATTTCCTCCAACAATTTTAACTTTTTCCAAGAAAAAAATGCCTTTAACATCTTCATTATTAAGCCAATAACACAAAAACAGCTTATAGTAAGTGTCTTTCAGAAAATTAAAACCTTTGTATTTCAGCAGAAAATTCTGGTACAATTTTGAAGCCGTTTGATACTGTCCTTTTTGTAAAAAAATCTCAGCTTTGAGGTATTCCAAAAATGGAAAAGCAAGATAATTTTTATCCGTTTTCCGATTTTCTAAAATTGACAAAGCAACCTCACTCCTCCCCTCTTTCATCAAAGTAGTTATTCCGAAAAAAGTAAATAACTGATTATCTGAATTCTGATTAATAAACTCTTGAAATTCTGTGAGTTTTTTGGGGGTAAATTTCAAAATGTAAGCATGAATCAGATAGTCAATTAATTGAGCTTCATCGCTAAAAACTGGGTCTTTTGAGATAACATTTTGTAACTCCGCAAGCCCTTGTTTGATATTTCCTCTTAATCCCAAAAGATTGGCAACCCACTGATAATTTTCGGGCGTTGAGCCAATAAGAATATGCAACAAACCAAGTGATTTTTGATTAGGCAAAAAATCAGGAAACTCTTTTGCATTGGCTTCCAATAATTTATAGGCTTTGATAATTTCCCACGAGCCTTTCACTTCGTGTCCAAACTTCAACTTTACAAATGCGGTATGTAAATGTATTTCAGCCTGAATAAAACGATTGTAAGGTGATTTTTTATCTATTTTTTCAATAAAACCCAACCTACTTTCCTGATTATCAATAAATTGCTCATAAAAAACTTTATCTTCTGTGATTAATAATTGAACTAAATCGGCATAGCTTTTCAAGTAAATTTTTACGCCATTATTACTTTTATCGTTGTCGAGAATGGCTCTTCCAAGACTTAATTTTGTTTTAATAATTTCCGAATACGCTTTTTGCATCGTCGGATTAAACTCAAAATCTGTGGCTTGGAGTTGCTGAGAATAAAAGAAAAGCAGCAGTATTATGAAGATTTTTTGCATTAGCTTATAAATCAATTATTTCCCCTATTCGGTTCAATAAAATTTCAATCAATTCTTCATCCATGAATTGATAGTCATCGGGAATATTTAGGACATATAGAGGTTTACCACCGACTGTTTCTTTGTATTTCTCTTGTATTCGAGAACGATGTTTTTTCTCCATTACAAAAATTATATCTGCCCAACCAATCAAGCCAGCCGAGATTTTCACCCTTGCTCCATTTTCGGTACCAGCAGATTTAACCCAAAAATCTTCATGATTTTCTAAGATTTTTTCTGCTGTTAAACTTCGCCATTTGTTTTGGCTACATACAAAAAGGAGTTTTTGCATACAAGAAAAGGATATAAATTACTGATAACAAACCACACATAAACATTAAATTTAAACTAATTTTAGCTTATCATTTCAAAACAATTAAAATCTCTATGAAAATTTATAGAACAACACAAGGAATTATTATTGAAGCCAACGAAAAATTTTATCTTTCTGATGCCCAAAATTGGGATAATTATGTAAATCGTGACAATCTTTTTGAAGAAGTTAGCACTGAAATCCAAGAACTTAACGAAATTTCTTGGGACGGTTCAGGAATTCTTGCTCCTATTGTTCAACAGGAAATTTGGGCTTCGGGCGTAACTTATATGCGTAGCCGTGAGGCTCGTATGGACGAGTCAAAAGATTCGGGTGGAGCAGATTTTTATGCACGTGTTTACGAAGCTGAACGTCCAGAATTGTTCTTTAAATCTTCGGCGGCTCGTTGCGTAGGTTCGGGCGAAAAAGTACGTATCCGTAAAGATTCTAAATGGAATGTTCCTGAGCCAGAATTGACGGTTTTTGCTACCTCAAATGGTAAAATCGTAGGTTATACCGTTGGTAACGACATGAGTTCGAGAGATATTGAAGGCGAAAATCCTTTGTATTTGCCACAAGCCAAAAGCTACGACAAAGCAGCGGCTATTGGGCCATGTTTGTTTGTACCAAAGGACGTAATTAATCCTGATACCCAAATTTCAATTGAAATTGTACGTGGCGGAAATGGCGTTTTTGAAGGCAATATTTCTATCAACAGAATCAAACGTGGATTGAACGAATTGGTTGGTTATTTGTTCAGAGAAATGTCTTTCCCAAGCGGTGCATATTTGATGACAGGTACAGGAATTGTTCCTAATAACAACTTTACTCTTTTGAGTGGCGATGTCGTTAATATTACCATTGAAGGCATTGGAACTTTGAGCAATGAGGTTGAATAGCTTGTTCTTACAATAAAATATGGACTACCCAAAATTAGACCACAGATGATACGGATTATACAGATTTTCACAGAAATGATAAATAATCAGTGTAAATCTATTAAATCCGTGCCATCCGTGGTCTAATTTATCTCACATACTAATTTCTTCCTACAAAAACCCCTTCAAAGCTCCCCAAAGGGCTTTTTTCTTTGGAATATCGTTTTGCAAATCTGTCAGAGAATCGGAATAAATTAATTTAATACCTTGTTGTTCGGTAAACTGATATGGATTTAGCGAAATCTGCAATTTTACACTCAGCAAAGTTATTCCAAAAGTAATTAGCTGATTTACCGATTTTTGAGCAATAATTTGACTCAAATCTACCTCTCCAATTTTATCCAATTCAATCAAATCTATCGACTGAAAATCTAATTTTATTGCTACTAAAATCTTTCCAAGCAATTCACTATCAGCAGGATTGAGTGATTTCAATAAAATGATAACTTTACTTTTGGGTTGATAATAATTTGGCTTGATTTCCTCAACTTTTTGTGTCGATTCTACAACTTTCACTACATTTTCAGAAGAATTTTCAGCCTTAGAAAATTCGTTTTCTAACAAATAAAGTTCTTCCCCTGCAAAAAGTTGTTTCAGAGCTATCGTATTCATTTCTAACATTTTAGTAAAAATTTACCCACAAATTTCAAACAGTCTTCTGGTTCTTCAATCATTCCCATGTGTCCGACATTATCTAAAATTGATGATGAGAAAAACTTAGGCATCATAATTTGAGATTTTGCATCTTCGGGCGATACACTTTTATCTTTTTCTCCGATAATAAACATCACATTGCAACGCAAAGATTTCAAAACATGACGACGGTCGGGACGATTACGCATCGCTAACATACCAGCGGCTAACGCCTCAGCAGGGAATTGAGAAGCATATTCAATATGGCGTTCAATTACCTCTGGATTATGCTTTACAAAACTTTCTGCGTACAAATTTGGCGTAGAAGTTTTGATAAATAATTCCGTTCCATTTTTCAGAATAAACTCAGCATTTTTAACTCTCGCCGCCTTTTTTTCCTCAGAATCTTCATAAGCTGTTGAATGAAAAAGCCCTAATCCTGCCACCATTTTTGGATATTTTTCTGCAAAAGCCAAAGCGATATAGCCACCCATTGAGTGTCCGATTATCACGCAATTTTCAAATCCTTTTTCTTGTATTTTTTCATGCACAAAATCGGCATAATCATCAATGCTTTTGAGATGGCTCAAGCGTGCATAATCTGGCAAAATCAGGAAATAATCCTTTTGCATGAATGGGACGAATCCTCCCCAAATGGTGGAATCTTCTCCAAATCCGTGTAATAAAACAAGTGCTTTTTTCATAAGGTTGAGGGAGCTTGATTAAATTTTGAATTCATAATTTGCCCAATTTCTAAGGCTTTATTTTTTACAAAAGTAGCGTTTTCACCTGTAAAAAGGCTATCTACTGTTGAAAACCAATGAGAAAGCCAATGTTCAAAACGCTCCGTAGTGAGTCCGTGAGCCATATTTGCTTGAGCGTGTACCCACATCATACCACCTGTATAACTGCCTGTGTCGAAAAGCCAATTTTCCCAAAAATTCACCGCACGAGTTAAATGGCGTGTCCACTCTTCAGTAGGCATTTCAAAAATTGGTGCCAACAATGGGTCTTTATGAACGTTCTCGTAAAAAGTTGTTACCAATTTTTCAACGTCTGTTCTGTTATTAATATCTTGCATTTTTCTTTTTGATAAACAAATAAAATCCTCCCAATGAAACTAACATTCCCGCAAAGAAAATCATTCCTAAAAACTGGTTGAAATAAATAATAGCTATCATACAAACCACGGATAAAACGAAGGCAATAATTGGGAAAAACGGATAAAGTGGAGCTTTGAAAGGACGAACTAAAGCGGGTTCTTTTCGCCTCAAAACTATCAAACTCAACATACTTATTCCGTACATAATTACTGCACCTAATACCGACAAAATGATAATTTGACTGGTTGTTCCTGTAAAGATAGCGACAAAACCGACCAATCCACCGCCAATTAATGCCCAATGTGGCGTATTAAAACGTTGATTGACTGCGGATAAAAATTTAGGTAAATAGCCCGCCCGAGCCAAAGCATAAATTTGTCGAGAATAACTGATGGTATTACAATGAAATGAGGCTATCAAACCAAATAATCCAAGACTAGCAAAGGTTTTTGCCCAATAACTATTTCGCCCCAAAGTAATGGCAAGGGTTTCGGGCAAGGGATAATCTATATTGCTCAATGTTCGCCAATCGCATACGCCTGCACTCAAAATCATCACGCCCAAAGCTAATAAAACTAATGTCAAAATTCCCGAAATATAGGCTTTTGGAATGGTTTTGTTAGGGTCTTTTACTTCTTCGGCAACCATAGCAACGCCTTCAATGGCTACAAAAAACCAAACGGCAAAAGGGATTCCCACAAAAATATTATCAGCCGTTAAACTTGGTGGATTATGGGCTAAAAAATTATCCATCTTGAAAAATGGGAAGATAATTGCCATAAAAATTATCAACTCCAAAACGGAAAGAATAGTTACGACCAACGAAAAACGAGCCGATTCTTTTATACCCAAAACATTTATAGCGATGAAGACAAAATACGTTCCAATAGCTACGGGAATAACGGGAATATTTGGATTTAAAAAATGCGTATAACTTCCTAAAGCATAAGCAATGGCGGGCGGAGCAAGTAAAAAATCGACTAACGTGGCAAAAGCAGCAATAAAACCGCCCCATGTTCCAAAGGCTCGACTGGCGTATTCAAAAGTTCCTCCTGCGTCTGGAATTGCTGCCGTTAATTCGGTATAAGAAAAAATGAAGGTCACATACATAACCGTTACAATCAGCGTAGAAATCAAAAAACCGATTGTTCCAGAACTTGCCCAACCGTAATTCCAACCAAAATATTCGCCTGAGATTACCAAGCCTACCGCAATTGACCAAAGTTGTGTTGTGTTGATGACTTTTTTGAGTTGGGACATCTTGATAGGTTTTAGGGGTTATTTTGCTTTATGCAATAGGCATTAAGCAATATGCGGTAGTGGTAAATACTTAAAGCCTACTCCATATAGCCTAATGCCAAAACGCTTTTAACAAATGTAAACGTTGAACATTTTTTAGCCAACAATTTGCAGATTAATATTATCGTGAATAGCTTTGATAAGGAGTGTAAAAATTTATGCAGTCATGGTACGTTACTCATAAACTCATAACTCATCAACTTTTTTAGAAAATGACAAATATTGACTGGTTA
Organism: Arcicella aurantiaca; assembly: GCF_003148625.1. Classification (GTDB taxonomy): domain Bacteria; phylum Bacteroidota; class Bacteroidia; order Cytophagales; family Spirosomataceae; genus Arcicella; species Arcicella aurantiaca. The sequence continues at coordinate 141,653 of NZ_QGGO01000013.1, forward strand.
GTTTTATTGCTTACATTAGGTGGAATTGTTGGATTCGGATTTTGGAAAGGGCGAATGTCCAAACAAAATATTGAAGGATATTTATTAGCTGACCGTCAAATGCCTTGGTATCATGTTACGCTGTCGGTGATGGCTACACAGGCGAGTGCCATCACGTTTTTGTCTGCTCCGGGGCAAGCATACACCGACGGAATGCGATTTGTTCAGTTTTACTTCGGGCTTCCTTTGGCGATGATTGTGCTTTCAATTACGTTTATTCCGATGTTCAAAAAAATGAACATTTTTACTGCTTATGAATTTTTAGAAGGACGCTTCGACCTCAAAACCAGAACATTAACTTCATTACTTTTTCTGCTTCCACGTGCTTTATCAACAGGCGTAACCATTGCCGCACCGTCTATTATTTTATCAACTATTTTAGGTTGGAATTTGTATTGGACAAATATCCTAACGGGTTCAGTCGTGACGGTTTATTGTTTATTTGGCGGTTCAAAAACCATTTCTTACACCCAATTGCAACAAATGTTTGTGGTTTTGGGTGGAATGTTCTTGGCTGGCTACATGGTTGTGCATTTATTACCTGCCGAAATGGGATTTGTGGATACATTGAAAGTGGCAGGAAAAATGGGCAAATTAAACGTAATTGACTGGAAATTTGACTTAAATAATCGCTACAATGTGTGGTCAGGATTGATTGGTGGTTTCTTTTTACAATTGTCTTATTTCGGGACAGACCAATCACAGGTAGGGCGTTATCTTTCAGGCGAATCTATCGGTGAAAGTCGCTTGGGATTATTGATGAATGGCATTTTCAAAATCCCGATGCAATTTTTGATTCTATTAGTTGGCGTATTAGTTTTTGTATTTTACCAATTTCATGAAGCTCCCTTATTTTTCAATAAAACCGTTTTGCAAAAAGTAGAACAAACTTCTGAATATCAAGAAATCACCAAGAAAAACAAAGAAGTTTTTGAGCAAAAACAGTCAGCTGTAAATACCTTATTCACCGCTATAAAAACCAACGACGAAGCAGGAATAAACTCAGGAAGAACGGCAGTTTTAGCTGCCGATAAACAAGCCAATGGACTGCGAGATGAAGTAAAAGATTTAATCAAAAAAACGGATAAAACGGCAGATACCAACGATACCAATTACATTTTTTTATCCTTCGTAACCAAATATTTACCACAAGGAATGGTGGGTTTATTGATAGCCGTCATTCTGTTAGCTTCAATGGGGTCGATGGCATCAGCATTTAGTTCGCTTACTTCGTGTACCATTGTGGATATTTACCAACGCATTATTCACCAGCAAGATTCAGAAAAACATTATTTGAATGCGTCCAAAATATCCACTTTATTTTGGGGAATATTCTGTATTATCGTGGCACAATTTACGGCAAATATTGGTAGTTTGATAGAAGCCGTAAACATTTTAGGTTCATGGTTTTATGGAACAATTTTGGGCGTATTTTTAGTCGCATTTTACTTCAAATTTATCGGAAGTACGGCAGTATTTTGGGCAACTATTTTGGCAGAAATCGTCGTTATTTACACTTGGTGGATAGATTTAACGGCATTTTTATGGTTAAATCTCATTGGTTGTGTATTGGTAATTGTATTTGGTTATTTGTTTCAAATGATTGAAAATCAGGTGAAAAAGACGGCTTAGACAATACCTTCCGTTTCTTCATAAATATCTGATAAAGAAAGGGTTAAATTAATATTTTTAATTTCTATTGAGCCTTCTAAAGTGTCTGCTTCGGAAGCTAAAAACCAAAGTCCTAAATCACTTTCTTTTCGCATAACTTCCGCACGGATACTTGTAGAACTGATTAAAACATACTCTCTCAAACTTGGAATACTGCGATACAAGGCAAATTTTTCGCCTCTATCGTAAGCCTCCGTACTTTTTGAGAGAATTTCAATGATGATAACAGGATTCAGAATAACATCTTTGCCGTCATCTAAAAACTTTTTATCGCCACAAACCACCATTAAATCTGGGTAGGTATAAAGCGTATTTGCAGGAATATGGAGTTTCATATCTCTGGAAAAAGACTGACAAGGTTTCTTTTTCAAATAAGAACCAACAAGAACCGAACAGTTTTCATTGACAATATTGTGATTAAAACTTGCCCCAGCCATCGCAAATATTTCTCCTTGAAAATATTCGCTTTTGTAGCTTGCCTCTCTTTCCAAATGCAAATATTCTTCGGGAGAGTAGTATGATATTTTAGGTAATGACATTGCCTTGAAGATTTATTTCATTTACGAAATTATTACCCTATTTAATAAGTTATTTCAACTTTCCGAAAGTTCTCCAATCAAAGATTTTAGGATAAAAATCATTCAAATAACTTGTTAAATAGCGTAATTATAAATACTAAATTTACACAAAAAGGCTCTTGAATTTTAACATCAAGAGCCTTTTCTATCTATAAATCTAAAGAAATATTATCGAGAAATTTCTAAAATTTCAAATTCTACTAAACCCGCAGGAGCTTGAATCTGAGCGATTTCACCTACTGATTTACCGAAAAGACCTTTTCCAAAAGGAGATGAATTAGAAATTTTACCTGCTTTTAAATCCGCTTCTTCTTCCGAAACAATGGTATAAACTACCTCCATTCCGTTTTTCTTATTACGAATTTTCACTTTAGATAAAATCGACACCTTAGAAGTATCAATATTTGTCTCATCCATCACTCGGGCATTCGCCACAATTTCGTTCATTTTAGAAATCTTCAATTCCAATAAACCTTGAGCATCTTTAGCAGCATCATATTCGGCATTTTCACTAAGGTCGCCTTTGTCACGAGCCTCAGCAATTTGTTTTGCCATATCTGCACGCCCTTGACTTTTAAGAAACTGTAATTCAGCTCTTAATTCGTCTAATTTCTCTTGTGTATAGTATTGAAACTTTGCCATAATTGGGTATTAATTTCTGAAATTCTAAATTGATGATTAAATAAAAATACTGGAAATTGCCCAGCAAAAAACGTTATTATTTACAAACAAAAAGAACGGCTTTTGACCGTTCTACAAGATTTTTTATGACCTTTGCAGAAGCATCAATTAGTATATAAAATTACCTGTTTTTCTTTTCGTTGCATTGTTGTAAAATTTTGAACAACAAAATTACAAAAACGATTAACGATTTCAAAGGTTTTTTTTACACTGTTTATTTAATACGCTGTTTAATAAGTTGTTTCAACTTCTCGAAACAATATCCATTGCGGGTAAATAATTTTCGAGAAGTTCTTTCGGATAATTAAGCTTCCCCCAAAAACTTATTAAACTGTGTATTTGATTCTTGGATAACTGCAATACTCCAAAAAAGAAAAACCATATTTAAAGAGCATTTCAATGAAAATAATTTTTATGGGAACTCCCGACTTCGCCGTTGAGAGTTTACGCATTTTAGTAGAAAATAATTATAATGTGGTGGCAGTCATTACTGCACCTGACAAGCCGATTGGTCGTGGACAGAAATTAGGAATGTCGGCGGTAAAAGAGTATGTTTTGGCTAATGCTCCGCACATTCCCATTTTACAACCTGAAAAACTCAAAAATCCAGATTTCCTTGCCGAACTAAAAAGCTACCAAGCTGACTTACAAATTGTTGTAGCTTTCAGAATGTTGCCCGAAGCCGTTTGGAATATGCCCTCTCTGGGTACTTTTAATTTACATGGGTCGTTATTGCCACAATACCGTGGAGCAGCTCCAATCAACTGGGCAATTATCAATGGTGAAACAGAAACGGGCGTAACAACTTTCTTTTTAAAGCAAGATATTGATACAGGTTCAATTATTTTTCAAGAAAAAGAGTCGATTTCTTTAACCGATAATGTTGGCGATGTTTACAACCGACTCATGCACAAAGGTGCAGGTTTAGTTTTGAAAACGGTTAAGGCTATCGAAGCAGGAAATTATCCGCAAGAACCACAAGATGAATCGGTACATTTGAATCATGCTCCTAAGATTTTTAAAGAGACTTGCCAAATCGACTGGAATCAACCTGTGAAGAAAATTTATGATTTTATTCGTGGACTTTCACCCTATCCTGTGGCTTGGACGATGCTGAATGATAAAACTTGTCGGATTTATGAAGCCACAATAGTGGAAAACCCCACCCAACCCCCTTCGCCGTTGTCTGTGTCTCCACAGACAACCACAGCTGGTTCATACACAACCGACGGTAAGAAATATCTTCATTTTCAATGTGCTGACGGTATTTTAGCCATTGAAAACTTACAATTGGAAGGCAAAAAACGCATGGGTATTGAGGAGTTTTTGAGAGGATATAGATTAGTGAATAGTTAGTAGGTATTAGTTATTGGTAAATAGTCGTAAGCTAAAAATCACTAAATCACAATTAAAACATGGCTACTCAATTTTTTTCAAAACGAAATTTACAATTCCTTTTGTACGAAGTATTTAATGCTGAATCGCTTACACAGTACGAATATTACCAAGACCATGCCCGTGAAACGTTTGACATGGTCTTGGATTCGGCGGAGCAAATTGCGGAAAAACTTTTGAAACCACTTCTCACGGAAATGGATAGAAAAGAACCGCAATTGGTGGACGGTAAAATCAGGATTCACGAAGGAATGTTTCCGATTTTGAAAAAATTTGGGGAAGATGGCTGGATAAACGCAGGTTTTTCTTACGATGAAGGCGGACAACAAATTCCTTCAACGATACTTAATTCAGCAGCTTTTATTTTTCAAGCGGCTAATTATTCGGCTTCTGTTTTTCCGTTTTTGACTTCGGGAGCTGCCAATTTAATTCGAAGTTTTGGTTCGGAAGCATTGAAAAATACCTACACGCCCAATATGTATGCAGGTGTGTGGCAAGGCACAATGGCATTGACCGAACCCGATGCAGGAAGTTCGCTATCGGATATTTCAACAACGGCAGAACACACTGAAAATGAAGGCGTTTTTAAAATAAAAGGACAAAAAATATACATTTCTGCGGGCGACCACGATGGTTGCGAAAATGTAATTCACCTCATGCTCGCCAAAATAAAAGGCGGTCCAGCGGGTGCAAAAGGAATATCATTATTTGTAGTCCCTCAAAAACGCATTGACAACTCACAATCCATAATTCACCACTCACAATTAATTGACAACGACGTAATTACCGCTGGGGTTTACCATAAAATGGGTTATAAAGGAGCTCCAATTGCTCATTTAATGGTTGGCTCGAATGATAATACTTTTGGATATTTGGTTGGCGAACCCCACAAGGGACTTACTTATATGTTCCAAATGATGAATGAGGCTCGTATTGGCGTGGGTATGAACGCCACCGCTATCGGAACTGCCGCTTATTACGCCTCTTTGGAATACGCCAAAGAACGTCCACAGGGAAGAATTATTTCGGATAAAGACATAACCAAACCACAAGTTCAAATCATTCGTCATGCCGATGTGAAACGGATGTTATTGTTCCAAAAAGCAGTAGTAGAAGGCTCTTTATCGCTTTTAATTCAATGCTCGATGTATGCTGATTTAGCTCATGTAACCGAAGGGGAAGAACGTGAAAACTATCATTTATTATTAGATTTGCTCACGCCCATTGCCAAATCGTATCCTTCCGAAATGTGTTGTTTGACAACCTCCGCTGCCGTGCAAATTTTGGGTGGAGCAGGTTATACAACGGATTTTCCCGTAGAACAATTCTACCGTGAAGCCAGAATTCACCCGATTCATGAAGGTACAACTGCCATTCACGGTTTGGATTTATTGGGTCGGAAAATTCTTATCAAAAATGGAAAATCGCTTCAATTATTAATAGCCGAAATACTAAAAACGCTCGAAAAAGCGAATCAATTTAAGAATTTAAAGCCTTTTGTTCAGAAATTACAACATTATTTAGGCAAAACAGACAGTGTAACCCGACACCTTTTAGGCTTGGCAAGTAAGGATTTAGAAATCTTTTTATCAGACGCTACTTTGTATTTAGAACTCTTCGGAATTATGACGATTGCTTGGCAATGGTTAGTGCAGGGAATCAAAGCAGAAGAAACTTTACAAGCAGGCACATCGGGCGATGAAGCTAATTTCTACCAAGGGAAAATCTTTACACTTCGCTATTTTTATGAATACGAATTAGTAAAAATTGACGCTTTGATGAAACGACTTTTGAGTGAAGATAATGTGACGGTGGAAATGAAGGCGGAGTGGTTTTGAATGGATGGATATTTTCTAACGTCAGAACAAATGCAATCTGACGTTAGAAGATTCACTTAATTATCTTTTACTTGTTCATCAATGATTTTTTTAAAAGTTCCAACTGGTTCAAGCGTTCCAACTGGTTCAAGCGTTCCAACTGGTTCAAGCGAGGACGCTTGAACCAGTTGGAACGCTTGAACCATCGCTTGAACCCTCACTTGAACCAAAAATGAGAATAAAAGTAACTAAACGTGGAAAAGGTAATTGAAGATTACGAGTAAAACCTGTCGGCTTTTCTTTGTAAATTATAGAAACTTCTGTCAGCAATAAAAAGCCTCGAAGGCTCTCAATAATAACTAAATTAGACTTTTTTTCATTAGACAAAGTTCTAATTTTTCCTTAACTTAATGACATTGGTCGCTTGCCTCTGACGAGTGACGACTATTAAAAGGCTTCCAGCAGAATACGCATAATATATTCTTTCAAAAAAACATATAGGCAAGATGCCTAAAAATAATAGTCACTCGCCAGAGGCAAGCGACTGACTATTAACACTTTAAATATTCAAATCAACCTCTAATAATCTCCCCCAGCACCACCGCCACCGAAATCACCACCACCAAAGCCTCCGAAATCGAAGCCACCGCCTCCGCCACCACTGTTGCTTGAGCCTCCGCCCCAACCTGATGAACCGCCCGATGAGAAGATAATTGGACCACCCCAACCAGAATCTCTGTAACTACGTCTGCCACCGCTTCCACCTCCGCCGTTTCTCGAACCAATTATAAACAATATTACAAGAACAACGATGATGATAATTAAGATAACCCAAAAGCCAACATCTTCATCTGATTCTGGGTCTGCTTGAAATTCTCCCGAAGCACGTTTCATGATTTCGGAAGTGGCTTCATCTAAACCTTGATAAAATTGTCCTGCTTGAAAATAGGGTTTTAGTATCGTATTAATAATTCTTTTGGCAATGGCATCGGTAATGGTTGCTTCCATACCTCGTCCCGTTACAATTCTGAGTTTACGAGTTTCCGTAGCCCATAAAAGCACCAAGCCGTTATTTTTATCTTTTTGTCCAACGCCCCAATCTTTGGCAATTTTCATGGCATAATCATAAGGGGCAGAATCGCCCGTAGTTTTTACAATTACGATGGTAATTTGTGTAGAGGTACTATCGGCATAACCTCTTAGTTTTTGTTCTAAAGATTGTAATTCCGTTGGTGATAATTTCATCACAAAATCATTGACCAATCTCGGAGGGTTAGGTTTTGCGGGAATATCCTGTCCGTTCGATATTGCTGTGAACATCAAACAGAAGACAGTAATTATATATGGAAATAATTTTCTAAACATGAAATTATGGTGATTAGTAATGTGTACTAAGCGAAAAGCGATTTGCGAGAAAGCGAATGGGTAAATCACTAAAAACCAAAACTTACACAATTTCTCTTTTACAAATCTCATCGATTAAGTAGAATTCTGTGCTACAATTTATCCAAACGAAATATCGTCTGGAAGCTCATTAATATCGTCGGACTGATAAGGGAAATAATGCTTCAATTGCTCTCCTGCCAAGTGGATAGCTTTTACCAAACCTTCCGTAAAAAGTCCTTGGGCAAAATGAGTTTTTAGTAAAGCTTTAGTCGATTCCCAGAAGTTTTCGGGAACAACTTTATCTATTCCTTTATCTCCTAAAACGGCAAATTTGCGGTCGTCAATCGAAAGATAAAACAACACACCATTTTGTTGAGCAGTATTATTCATGCCAATATTCACGAAAACTTCCGCAGCACGGTCGAGAACATTTTCGGTAGCACAAATTTTTTCGATATGAATACGAATTTCTCCCGAGCTATTAAGTTCTGCGGCTTGAATAGCCTTTGTAATTTCTGTTTTTTGGGAATCAGTAAGAAAATTTTGGGGCATGATTTTTCAGTTTCAGGTTAATGGAGAAGGGAAAACGGCAAACGGTTCACGGTAAAATATTCACCGTTTACCGTGAACCATTTACCATGAACCGTTTATCCAAAAATATTATTTTGAACCTCCAAAATCAACCGTTGGAGCTTTTGATGCACCTGCGTCAGCTTCAAAGTATCCTTTTGTAGCAAAACCTGAGAAACTTGCAATTAAGCTATTAGGGAAAGTAACAATTTTGTTGTTATAACCTTTAACTGTATCGTTGAAACGGTCTCTTTGTTCTTTGATACGGTTTTCTGTTCCTTCTAATTGCGACTGTAGCTCAGAGAAATTTTCAGTTGCTTTTAATTGTGGATAGTTTTCTGCCACAGCCATCAAACGTGATAACGAACCACTTAATTGGCTTTGTGCTGCCTGATATTTTTGGATATTTTCAGGTGTTAAATCATTAGCATCTAACTTAATTTGTGTTGCACTGGCACGTGCTGAAATCACATCGGTAAGTGTTCCTTTTTCAAAGTTGGCAACACCTTGTACGGTTTTTACCAAGTTCGGGATTAAATCTGCACGACGTTGATAAGCTGTTTGTACTTTAGCCCATGATGCTTGTACATCTTGATTGCTGGTAGCCATACCGTTTCTAACACCGATACCCCAAAATAATAACACAGCAGCTACGGCTAATCCGATAAGAAGGTTTCTTGACATAGTTTTGATTAATTTTTAATTTGAATTTGTTGGGAATTTGAAAATCAACCTTGAAACGATAAAAAAATGATTTGGACACATCTAACTCGTTTTCTTTATTAGTGTTTCAAATTCTGTCCAAATGTAGATATTTTTTTGAAATCCAAATAATATCTATGTTGAATATTTGAGTTTTAGGGGGTAACGGTTGTTTTTGATTATGAATTGGGGTTTTTGATGGTCAAATAAATTAGTTTTACCAACTTTTTGAAAGTTGGTAAAACTAACATTTCCATAAAATCTATCCTTTAATCCACTTTTTCACATCAACAATCGGATTGGGGTAATCTACGCCCAACCGCACGCCAAATTTCTTCTGTTCTTCATTACTCAATAGTCCAACTAAATGTATTTTTTCGTTGGGAACTTCCGATAATTCTGGCAACCAATATTTTACATACTCGCCTTTGCCGTCGTAATTGGTGGCTTGTTTCAGAATATTGAAATAGCGGTTTTCTCGTGGGTCGTTGCCTACGCCTGCCACATAAAGCCAATTTCCCCAATTAGAACAAACGTCATAATCAATCAACTGACTCTCGAACCATGCTGCTCCCCAACGCCAATCAATTTGTAAATCTTTTACTAAAAAGCTCGCTACATTTTGCCTTCCCCGATTCGACATAAATCCTGTTGCCAATAATTCTTTCATATTGGCATCAATTAAAGGCACGCCAGTTTCTCCTAAACGCCATTTTTCAAAGATGGGGAAAACCCCACCCAACCCTCCCCGAGAGGGAGGGCTTTTGATGTCGATAGCCCTCCCTTTCGGGGAGGGTTGGGTGGGGTTTCCTTTCAATCCCGATTTATAAAAGATTTTATTACCAAATTTCATTGCTACAAATCGGAAATAATCACGCCAAAGTAATTCAAAAATCAACCAATAAGTTGATTCATTTTGAGTACGTTCTGCTTCATATTTCTTGATTTCTTCATAAATATATCGTGGTGAAATACAGCCATTGGCTAACCAAAGGGAGAATTTGGAAGAATAATCAAGCCCTAACATTTCATTTCGAGTTTCTTTATAGACTTTCAATAAATCTTTTTCCCAGAAGTAATCGTTTAAACGATTGATTCCTTCATCTTCTCCACCTTTAAAAATAGTATTGGTGTTTTGGGGTAAGCTTGGAATTTCGACTAAACCTATAGTTTCCTTAAAAATCAGATTGGTAGGCGTTTTAAAAACAGGACGAATTTTAGCATTTCGTTCAACCTTATTTCTGAATTGCGTAAAAATATCAGGTAAATTCTCCACGTCCATTGGCAAATCATCTATGTGATAAAGTGTTGATTGCCAAAAGAACTTTATTTTTCGTCCATCAGCTTTTAGTTGTGCTTCTACTACTGAATCTACATCTATTTCTTCTTGTGTAATTTCTTCCGAAGTATAAACTTCATCGGCTTGAATTTCTTTGGCTAAAGCGGGAATAATATCTTCAGGAAAACCCATTCTGACGATAAGATTGGAATTGATTTTCTGTAAATTTTCTCGCAGATTCTGCACAGATTCTATCAAGAATTGACGACGTAATTCTCCTGTCTTGGCGAATCCAAGATGATGTTCTTGAAAAATACGGGGGTCAAAAATATAGACGGGAATTACTTCCGAAGTTTTTTCGGAAGCCTTAAAAAGTGCTTCGTGGTCGTGAATTCGCAAGTCGTTACGATACCAAAGTAAGATTTTCATATTTGTAGCAACGGACAGCCTTGTCCGTAAAGTTTCTTGAACAACGGACAGCCTTGTTCGTAAAGTTTCTTGAACAACGGACAAGGCTGTCCGTAAAATTTCTTGAACAACGGACAAGGCTGTCCGTAAAGTTTCTTGAACAACGGACAGCCTTGTCCGTAAAGTTTTTTGCACAAGGGACAAGGCTGTCCGTAAAGTTTCTTGAACAACGGACAAGGCTGTCCGTTGCTACACTTCTAATACCACCTCCCAACGAAATGCCCATTTCCAACGAATGGAATATTTAGTAAAACCAGCTTGTTGAATAATTTTCTCTAAATCATCACGACGAAAAGCACGCCAAACGGAAAGTTTAGCGTCATTCTTAACCAAATAAGATTTTAGAAATAGTTTGGTAATCCAAGCGATGGAATGATAGGCAAACCAATGGCGGTGAATATCATTAATAACTATTCCGATACGACTTTGTTTTTTGAATTGCGTAAAGATTTTGACTAAACTTTCATCGTCGAAATGATGACAGAAAAGCGTCATGGTGATTATATCGAAAGACTTTTCTTTAAATGCTTCTGAGAAAATGTTTTGGTGTAAATAATTAATATTCTCGTAATTGGCGGTTCGTTTCTTAGCAAAATCTATCATAAAATCATTGGCATCAATACCAATAAACTCTGCATTAATCCCTTTTCTTTTTGCCCAATTTGCCATAACCACCAACATATCGCCTCCCCCACAACCGAGGTCTGCGATATTTAATTGTGATTGGTGATTGGTGATTGGTGAATTGGTATTTGCTATCAATTTTGACAATCCACTAACCGTTACTTGATTTCCGCCCAAATATTTATTTATCAACGCCAATTCTTCCAGATTCTGACGAAGGGCATCATTATCTAATTCAAGGTCGTCAATCAACTCCTTTTCATTACTTCGGTATGATAGATTTGGCATATATTTGTGGGTAAATTAGCTATAAGCTTTAGGCATTAAGCGGTATGCTAAAAAACATAACCCCTAAAGCCTAAAGGTAAAGCGTAAATATTTTTTTACATATAACTTACAGCATAAAGCCTAAAGCACAAGAACATGAATCTAAATTTAAAAAATAAAAATGCCATTGTATGTGGTAGTACGCAAGGACTTGGGCGTGCCTCTGCCATTGAATTGGCTCTGTTAGGAGCAAATGTAACGCTTGTGGCTCGTAATGAAGATTCTCTCAATGAGACTTTACACCGTTTAGACTGTTCACAAGGTCAACACCATTCTTATTTCGTTGCTGACTTCTCTAAACCTGACGAATTGAAAGCAGGCATAGAAAATTATTTAAAGCAAAATCCAATTGTTCATATTTTAGTAAACAATACGGGCGGGCCCGCAGGCGGTGCTATTATTGATGCTAAATTAGAAGAATTTACGCAAGCATTTTCTAATCACCTAATTTGTAATCATATTCTGGTACAAGCTTGCGTACCAAGTATGAAAGCTGAACAGTTTGGACGAATCATCAATATTATTTCTACTTCGGTAAAAGAACCAATTAATGGTTTGGGAGTTTCTAATACTACTCGTGGAGCGGTGGCATCGTGGTCAAAAACATTGGCAAATGAATTAGGGCAATTCGGAATTACAGTCAATAATGTTTTACCAGGTTATACCAAAACGGCTCGTTTAGATTTTGTAGTAAATTCCAGAGCAAAATCTGCTGATATTGCAGTTGGTGAAGTTGAAGAAATGATGATGTCGGACGTTCCAGCAGGGCGTTTTGGCGAAGCTCATGAATTTGGTGCAGCCGTTGCTTTTTTGTGTAGTCCAGCCGCAGCGTATATCAATGGCGTAAATTTACCCGTTGATGGTGGACGATTGAGTTGTATGTAAGGCAAAATCTTTCCCGTGTAAATTTCAAAACACGGGAAAGATTGCTACTTATAATAGACTTCCTGCGAAAGTGTTTTAAGTCGTAAAACAACATCTTTTCGGCTACAAATAGCGAAAATATACCATTTTTCAATCATAAAACACTTTCGCAGGAAGTCTAATGTTGAAAAAGAAGCGATTGACTCTTGGTGATTTACTCATTCTCTTTCTCGCAAATCGCTTTTCGCTTAACATATCTACTTCCATTCTTGCCTAACTTTTCCAATATATTCAAATCCTTGAGCAAGCACTTTTTGCAATTCAAGACCAACATTTGGATACATATCTAAATTGTGTAATTCTTCAAGGGGCTTCCAAAGCACTTCCAAAGCTGAAGTTTCTTTAGGGTTCAGTTCTGGTTTTCCATTCAAAATTTTTGCACTAAAAACACAATGTAAAACATCTTCTTTACCTTCAGGCATAATGACGTCACCTGTCAAAAGCATCTCACCCAATTCAATATCAATTCCTAATTCTTCTTGTAATTCTCGTACAACAGTCGAAGCAAGCGTTTCGCCTTTATCCACATTCCCTCCCGCTAAATTATAAACATCGGTATTACCATAACGGTACCGCATTAGTAAAATTCGGTTATTTTCAATGATTGCTACACTTGGACGTACTTTCATATTTTTTGTGATTAAGTAGGGGTAAATTATTCTACCGATTGTCATGCTAACGTTGATGAGCAATTCCCTTTTCTCCTCAAAAAAACCTCAAAAACGTTATTCTGACAAACATAAAAATTAAACTCTTAGAAACGATGAAAAATCTATTAAAAACTTCTCTAATTCTTTTAATGATTATACTAAATAGTTGTATCATTAAAATTGACAATGACCCTCTCCCACTTTCTGCTTATTATGAAATACGTCAAAGTTTTAATGTCCCCAACTTCAATAATATCAAAACAGGAAGTGCTTTTAAGATTAATGTGATTCAAGGGAATTACTACAAAGTCACCGCCACTGGCGATGAAACTGACATAGATGATTTGGATTTATATGTTCGCAATGGCACGCTTTATGGCGGCTACAGAAACAATGCACGAAATAAACATTACACCATGAGAATTGATATTACCGTCCCTTCGCTTTCATCGGTTGAATTTTCGGGAGCAACAACGGCGGATGTTAGTGGTTTTTATGCCAATACTTTTGATGTTATTTTATCGGGTGCGTCCAAATTATTTCTGGATATAGACGCTTCCAAACTTTACATGGATATTTCGGGTTCATCACAATTTACACCTTCGGGAGATGCTCAAAAAATCATTGGCGAAATCAGTGGTGCGTCCTTATTGAATACGCTAAATTTTCCTTCAGACGAAATGGACATTAAAGTATCGGGAGCAAGCTCTGCCCGTGTTGATGTCTATAAATACTTAAAAGTAAATGCTTCGGGAGCAAGCAGAGTGCGTTATAGAGGAAATCCTACAACCACCATTAGTACCTCTGGAGCAAGTACCGTTGAAAGAGATTAGTTTAGTTTTAGGATTTTGACAAAACGTCTCGATTTTTTCTCTAAATTCGAGACGTTTTGTTTTAATGAATACCAAAAGAATGACCATCAGAGATATTACCAATTATTTAGAGCAACTTGCACCGCTCTCATACCAAGCCAGTTACGACAATGCAGGTTTAATTGTGGGTTATCCACAAACAGAAGTTACGGGCGTATTAGCTACGCTTGATTGCACCGAAGAAATCATTGAAGAAGCCATTGCCCGCAATTGTAATCTCATCGTGGCTCATCATCCCATCGTTTTTAAAGGTTTAAAACGGTTTAATGGTAAAAATTATGTTGAACGTGCCGTGATGCTCGCCATAAAAAATGATGTTGCCATTTATGCCACCCATACCAATCTCGACAGCGTAAAAGGTGGTGTAAACTATATGATTGCCGAGAAATTGGGTTTAGAAAAACCTAAAATTCTATCCCCTCAAAAACAGATTTTAAAGAAATTAGTCGTTTTTGTTCCTCTTGAAAACTCGCAAACGGTTTTAGACGCCTTACATTCGGCGGGGGCTGGACAAATTGGTGAATATAAAAATTGTAGTTTTCGGGTAGAAGGCACAGGCACTTTTACACCCACAGGAGAAGCTAATCCACATATCGGAACACTCAATAAAGCCGAAGAAGTACGAGAAAATCGTTTGGAAGTAATATTTGACTCGCATCTCGAAAATCAAATTTTGAGAGCATTAAAAACGGCTCACCCTTACGAAGAGGTTGCATATTATTTGAGTCTCTTAGAAAATGAAAATCAGGAGGTAGGTTCGGGCGTAATTGGCACATTATCAAATAGTTTATCCGAAAAAGATTTTTTAAATTATTTGGTAGAAAAAATGGGTTTAGAAACCTTACGTCATACACCACTCAGAGGAAAAGAAATCAAGAGAATTGCCGTCTGTGGAGGTGCAGGAGGCTTTTTATTGGGTGATGCCATCAGACAAGGAGCAGACGTTTTTATTACTGCCGATTACAAATATCACGAGTTTTTTGATGCCGATAATCAAATTATAATCTGTGATATTGGACATTATGAATCAGAAGTTTACACAAAGGACTTAATTGTTAGGTATTTATCTGAAAAATTTAGTAATTTTGCGGTTCTCAAAAGTCAGGTCAATACCAATCCTGTCCGTTATTTTAGAAATTTGTGATTAGTGATTTAGTAAATTGTACTTGTGAAGGCATACGTTGTTTATTTCATCAATGAAGCAACCTATTTTATCTTACAAATACAACTCTCAACCGCTACGGCGGAACGTTCACAACTCACTGAATATAAACCAAATACAACCAAATGGCAGCAGTAGCAACCGAAACAACCATTGCTCAGAAGTTAGAAGCCCTATTGAAGCTTCAAAATATAGATTCATCTTTAGATGCTATCAAGAAAATGCGTGGCGATTTGCCAGAAGAAGTACGTGATTTAGAAGATGAAGTAGCAGGGATTGAAACTCGTATCAGTAAATTCAACAAAGAAATTGCTGCTTTAGATGAAGAAATTTCAAAAAATCGTAATGCTAAAAAGGATGCAGAGAAGTTGGTAAACAAATACAAAGACCAACAAATGAATGTCCGCAACAACCGTGAGTATGATGCAATCTCGAAAGAAATTGAATTGCAACAACTTGAAATGGAATTGGCAGACAAACGTACTCGTGAATTTGAATTCAAGATTTTGAACAAAAAAGACGATGTTTCTGAAACTGAAACACGTTTGAACACTCGTAAAAAAGACCTTGACGCAAAAAAGAAAGAATTAGATGTTCTTATTGCTGAAAGCGAAGATGACGAGCAGAAGTTAAATAAAGACCGTGACAAAGCTGCAAAACACGTTGAAGAACGTTTATTACGTCCTTACGATAAATTACGTGGTAACTATCCAAATGGTTTAGCCGTAGTTTTAGTAAAACGTGGTGCTTGTGGAGGATGTTTCAGTGCAGTACCACCACAACGTCAGGCAGATATTAAAGACAAGAAAAGAATCATCGTTTGTGAACACTGCGGACGTATTTTGGCAGATGTTGAAGACGTTGTAATCATTGAAAAAGCAAAAAGATAATTTTTTTTGTAACACAGCTTTTAGTCTGTTTGGAAATAAAACAAACTAAAGATTGAAAAACTAAAAAATATTTTTTCTGAATTGTATAAAAAATCCCCATAGCATTTTGTTATGGGGATTTTTTGTAACTCAGACTTTAGTCTATTTGATTTATGTGCAGACTAAAGTCTGCGTTACTTAATTTATCTTAAACTGCACTCGTCTATTCTTTGCTTTGTTTTCGTCGGTATCATTCGGAACTAAAGGTTGAGTTTCGCCGTAACCTTTGGCAGTCATTCTATCAACTTTAATGCCTTTAGTCGTTAAATAATCAACGACTGTTTTAGCTCTTTTTTCGGATAGTTTTAAATTAGAATCATCATTTCCAACATCGTCGGTGTGTGCCGAAATCTCAACTTTAATCGTCTGATTTCCTTCTAACAAACTCACCAAACGGTCTAATTCTTCATTAGATTCTGGTTTTAACTCTGCTTTGCCCGTTTCAAAAGTAATGTCCTGTAATTGCACTACGGCATCTTTTTTCAGAATGGCTAAAGGCACTTTTTTCAAGCGGTCTTTAAAAACATCAGCAGTATCAGGTTTGAAAGCTCTTGAGAAAAAAGCATAACCCAAGGCATTTGCCGCAAATTTGTACTGTTTCCCAATTTCTACCGTAACCGTAGCGATTTCCTTTTCGACTTTTACGTCCAATAATTGCTTCGTCTCCACGTCCATTACCTTGACTTTGGGGTCTTTCAAAATAGCTTTGGTTTCTTTGTCAAGCAATTGAAACTGGTAAGGTATTTTCTTCGGAATTAACTCAATATTTTTCTCAATATTATCCGTTTCTTTTGCCGTTGACATATCCATTGAGCCTCTGTACGGAAAATAATCATTCAAGGGGCTTGTGGTTAAATCGTACTTACTTCCAACCCGATAAATCATTGAAAATAAACCATTTGCATCTACAACCGTTGAAATAGCTTTTTCTTTGGCATTATTACTTTTTGAGGTAATTTTAGTGGCAATTGGTTGTTTGGTGATAGCATCAATCACTTTTCCATCTACCGTTACTAATTTATATTTTCGGTATTTGTCAGGAATAGTTACCGTATAAATATCGCCTGCGGTATAATAATACATCAAATCTCCAGCCGCCGAAACCGATGCAAATTGGTCGTCTTCTTCGGTATTAATATATTCTAAATTTACGGGAGTCGCCCAAGTACCATCATCTTCTTGAAAAGATTGGTAAAGGTCAAAACCGCCAACGCCATCTTTTCGTACTGAACTAAAAATGAGCGTGCGGTTATCCGCCATAATTCGAGGTGATTTTTCACAGTCTCCGTTGATAGGTGCTGGTAATTTTTCGGCTACTCCCCAAGTACCATCTTCTTGTTTTTTGGAAGACCATATCGTGTAACACAGGGCTTTGTCTTTACGTTTTGAGAAATTATCACGGATAAAATATAAAGTTTTCCCATCTGCCGAAACCGACGGAAAACCTTCGTAGGCTTTGGTATTGATATTATTACCAACGGGTTTGGGTGATGACCAATCTGTACCATCCCAAGTTGAATGATAAATATCCATGTCACCTTGACCGCCGTCAAATGATGAAAAGAAGAAAAGTGTTTTGCCATCATAACTAATTGAAGGTCCTCCAATTAAATCATTTTCACTGGCTACTTTATTGATATTGACAATCGGTTTGGGAGGAGTCCATTTATTTTTTTCATTTTTGGTTGTGTAATAAAGCTCCCACTTACCTTCTCCTGCTCTATCTGTCTCAAAAATCATGGTTTTGTTATTGGCACTAATGGAGGGTGCGTACTCGTTGAACTGCGGAGAATTGACAGGTGGTCCCAACGGACGGCGTATTTGTGCCTGTACATTAGCCAAAATTCCAAGTGAAAGGAGTGTTAGTAGGCTTTTTTTCATGTTTGTTTTTGGTAAGTATGGTGATATTTTGATGAATTTATTTTCATTTCATGCAGTTATCCATGAATAATTTTTCAGCCTTTTTTTGTCCTTTTTTGGCTAAATAACTCCAATCCAAACACGCATTTTTATTGATTTTCAAAGCAAAATAGCTCTCTGCACGTTTAAAAAGTGGTTCAATATCTTCGTCTTGCATTAGAATACACTCTGTGTAAAGTTTTATGGCTTTGACGTACTCTTTTTTTTCAAAAAAATGATTAGCCCGAGACTTCTTATTTAGATACACCTCCATATCAAAATCAACATTTGCGTCTTCGGAATTATCATACTTAAAAACATAATTAAAAATTGTTTCTACTTTTTTATTTGCATAAACTGCTGGCAACCAATGCCTTTCGGTTTTATAAACGGCTCTGAGTAATGCTTCATTATAGCTTGAATCGCTGCTTTCTTTTATCGCTACATTTTTCAGTTCTCCGCTCTTATTTACGGAGAAAGAAACGGCAAAGTTGCTTTTCTTTTGCGGTGGATACACAAAGTTTTTCTCTATGTAATTATAAGATGTTTCATAAACATCATCAAAATGGTCAAGTTCTACCGAATATCCGTTTGATTCATACTTAAATTTAGGGTATATATATTCGTTGAAAGCATAAGCTGTATCTCCTTTTGCTGTAATTCGGATAAAAGGTTTAATAAATTGACGATAAAAATAGTTTCCTGAACTTTCAGGGGTTGAAACATAATGATACCTAATCAATTCATTATCAGGTTTAGAAGGAGATACTTCTTGAAAAATAAATTCATTTTCTGTCAGTTTTTCAATGGAGTAACTATTCCCCTCTACAATAATAAAAGAACCCGAAAAGGCATATAATGCTTGCAAGGCTTTATTTCCACTATTGTCCGAAACGTTTAAATCGTTTAAATTAGTAGCCTAAAAATTAAAATTATGGCTACTAACATTCCCGTTAAGACTTTACTTGGATATTTACCTGATTCACTAATTGAGCGTTTATCTGTTGAACATAATGTTGATAAACAAGTCAAGAAACTTGAAGGCAAAATTGTATTTAAGTTGTTACTTTATGGGGTATTAAGTTCCTCACAGTTGAGTTTAAATGTATTGATTTCTCTATTTGACAAAATAGGTTTTCGCTCTTTAATAGGTGTGGATAAAGATTTCACGACCAAGCGAAACTCCTTAGCTGACAGGCTTATAAGTCTCAAT
>NZ_QGGO01000014.1 GCF_003148625.1 Arcicella aurantiaca
GAGCCAAGCAAAAATGGACTTTATTGAGTATGATGGAACATTAGATTTCTTTGCTAAACCTCGTAATAATACCCAAAAGTCAAACCAAAAATTTATGCCTGATGAGGCTAAAAAAATGGCAAAAAAAAGACCCATTATTGAAACGGTTATTGGACTTCAAAAGGGTGTTTTAGACTTAGAACATACTCGCCATAGGTCGGCTTTAAATGCTTTTACTCATATGTTGGCGGCTATGTGTGCCTACTCTTTTTATCAAAGAAAACCAAAAGTTTCTATTCAGACTCATAAAGCTTTGAAGCAATATAATGGATTGATAGCCGCTTGAAATCTGAAAAGTTCACGTTAATATTATGTAGCGGGCATATTTATGAATTGAGGATACACCATTTACCAATTTTCTAATAACCGATAACCACCTAATACCCTTTCACCAAATCAACATTATTGACCAACTCCTCCCCTTTTTCAAAGTGTGCTAAATTATTCAAAAAGAATACAACTTTTTCAGCACTTTCTTCTGCCCAACCACCCGATGAATGTTGGGTTAAAAGTACATTTGGCAGATTCCAAAGAGGGCTTTCCGTTGGTAAAGGTTCTATTTCTGTGACGTCTAAAACGGCTCCCAATATTTTTTCTTCTTTTAAAATTTCAATTAAAGCACTTTCATCAACTGCCGACCCTCTCCCCACATTAACGAATAATGCAGACGGTTTTAGCATATCTAAATACGTTTTATTTATCAATCCAATCGTTTCTTTTGTTTCTGGAAGGGTAGCAATTAAAATATCCGTAGTAGGAAGATAATCAGCTAATTGACTGATAGTTTTTGAGTTCAAAACAGTAGTTTTACACTCAAAGCCACTCAATAATTGTTTGGTTTTCAGTCCAATTGCTCCACTTCCTAAAATCACAACTTTTGCTTTGTGCAATAAATGGAGCGTTTCTCTGATGGGTGTACCTACCCATTCATTTTTTGTTTGTAGTCGGGTCAATTCATCAATTCTACGATAAACTGCTAAAATGCCTGCCAAAGTGGTTTCAGCAACAGATTGTCCGAAAAAGCCTTTTAAATTGGTGAGTTGAAATTGGTATTCGGTTAATTGTTGGTATGGGTCGAGTCCCGTTGAGTTTAATTGTAACCATTTCAATTGAGAACTGGTGTTTAACCAATCTAATGGCACATTTCCATAACAAATATCACAAGTTAAAAATTGTTCTTTAAGTGATTCGGATACTTCTCCATCGCCAAATATTACTTCGTATTTGGGTTCGAGTCCATCTCTAAATTGTTGATAAATAGATTCTTGAAATTTTGTGTGAATGTAAATTTTCATAAAAATATATTACTGATTTGGGGATTTTGGACGTTGATTTAGAACGCAGATTACGCAGATGCAAGCAACGCAGATTTATACAGATTTTTTGATTGTTTGAACTATGATTTTTAAGATTTAAAGATGATAAGATTTTTGAATCCGAAAATCAGTTAATCCTACAAATCCAAGTTCGGCAATTAGTATTTGAACTATGATTTTTAAGATTTGAGGATGATACCATTTTTAATCCTACAAATCCAAGTTCAGACAATTAATTCTGACATTCAAATATATTTTGTCAGTCACAAATTCTATTTTTCTGTAAGCATGGCATTGATTTCTATGTTTTCTGCCAATCTGTCATAAAAAATTCTACTGGCATTAAGATTGTTGAAATTAAGGAAAACTTAGATAAAAAACTTATTCAAATAATAAATTAATAAATAAAATGGGAAAAATTATCGGTATTGACTTAGGAACAACCAACTCTTGCGTAGCCGTAATGGAAGGTAATGAGCCAGTCGTAATCGCTAACTCAGAAGGTCGTCGTACTACACCTTCAATCGTTGCATTCTTAGATAATGGTAACGGTGAACGTAAAGTCGGAGATTCAGCCAAACGTCAGGCAATCACTAATCCTAAAAACACTATCTCTTCTATAAAGCGTTTCATGGGTAAACGTTACTCAGAGGTAGGAAGCGAACTAAAAACGATTGCTTACACTATTGAGCAAGGTTCAAACGATACTCCACGTGTTCGCATTGGCGACCGTCTTTATACTCCTCAAGAAATCTCAGCTCAGATTCTTACGAAAATGAAGCAAACTGCTGAAGATTATTTAGGACAAACTGTTACAGAAGCAGTTATTACTGTTCCTGCTTATTTTAACGATGCAGAACGTCAGGCTACGAAAGAAGCAGGACAAATTGCAGGTTTAGACGTAAAACGTATCATCAACGAACCAACTGCGGCTGCTTTAGCTTACGGTTTAGACAAAGGTGGTAAAGATATGAAAATCGCAGTATTCGACTTAGGTGGTGGTACTTTCGATATTTCAGTATTGGAATTAGGTGATGGCGTATTCGAAGTAAAATCTACTGACGGTGATACGCACTTAGGTGGTGACGACTTCGACCAAGTTATCATCGAATGGTTAGCAAACGAATTTAAAAACGACGAAGGTGTTGATTTGCGTAAAGATGCCATGGCTCTTCAACGTTTGAAAGAAGCAGCAGAAAAAGCAAAAGTAGAATTATCTTCAAGTGCTTCTACTGAAATCAATTTGCCATATATCTTCCCTGTGGACGGTATGCCTAAGCACTTAGTACGTACATTGACTCGTGCTAAATTTGAGCAATTGGCTGATTCTTTAATCCAAAGAATGTTAGAGCCTTGCCGTAGAGCAATGAAAAACTCTGGTTATTCAAACGCCGACATCGACGAAGTTATCTTAGTGGGTGGTTCAACTCGTATTCCACGTGTTGTTGAAGAAGTAGAGAAATTCTGGGGTAAAAAAGCATCTAAAGGTGTAAACCCTGACGAAGCCGTAGCAATCGGTGCAGCCGTACAAGGTGGTGTATTGACGGGTGAAGTGAAAGACGTATTATTATTAGACGTTATTCCTTTGTCATTAGGTATCGAAACAATGGGTGGTGTTTTCACGAAATTAATCGAAGCGAATACAACTATTCCTACGAAGAAATCAGAAACATTCTCAACTGCTTCTGATAACCAACCATCAGTAGAATTGAA
Source organism: Arcicella aurantiaca (assembly GCF_003148625.1). Lineage (GTDB taxonomy): Bacteria > Bacteroidota > Bacteroidia > Cytophagales > Spirosomataceae > Arcicella > Arcicella aurantiaca. The sequence continues at coordinate 3,069 of NZ_QGGO01000014.1, forward strand.
CGTATTGCAAGGTGAACGCCCAATGGCAGCCAACAACCGTTCATTAGGACGTTTCCACTTAGACGGTATTCCACCAGCACCACGTGGCGTTCCTCAAGTAGAAGTTACTTTTGACATTGACGCAAACGGTATCTTACACGTTTCGGCAAAAGACAAAGGAACAGGAAAAGAAAGCAATATCCGTATCGAAGCGTCAAGCGGTTTGACTGACGAAGAAATCGAAAGAATGCGTCAAGAAGCGAAAGCTAACGAGACAGCGGATAAAGCAGAGAAAGAAAAAATTGAAAAAATCAACCAAGCTGATTCATTGATTTTCCAAACAGAAAAACAATTAAAAGAATTTGGTGAGAAACTTTCAGAAGGTAATAAAACAGCTATCGAAGGAGCTTTAGAAGGTTTACGTTCAGCACACGGTTCACGTGATGTAGCGGCAATCGACTCAGCTTTAGAAGCCTTGAACAACGCTTGGGCAGCAGCATCACAAGAGATGTACGCACAAGGTGGACAAGAAGGACAACCAACTGGCGACGCTGGACAAACTGCCGACTCAGGTTCTTCTTCACAAGCGGAAGATGTGCCTTTTGAGGAAGTGAAGTAAGATTTAGAGTTTTAGAGTAAAACGCCCTTAGATTCGGTTCTGAGGGCGTTTTTACTATAAAATACACTTAAAGTAATATAAATATGGAAAATTTACACGATGGTATAAGAATTAAATTACTCAAAATAATCGATAAAATTCAAAATGGTAAAATTGAGGAAGATGATATAGAGTTAATTTTAATAAGACTAAGAGAACACTCGCCTAAAGACAGTATTTTTAGAGAAATAGCACATTTTATTGCACATCCTAATAGAGATAGTGGAAAAACATTTGATTCTTTGTATAATGTATATTGTAGGATGTGTGCGTATATGAAATATCAACATAATAAAGCACAATTAGACATAAGTAAACCTTTAGAAAAATGGGAATATGATTTTATAATAAATCAGATTGCAATTTGTGATTCTACTAAATTAAAATCTGAAATCAATTTAGACAAAATACAAGCCAATAGTCTAATTAAACGATGTATAATAAAAAAAAATGGCAAATATGAAGTTCAAGTTTCTGAGATAAAAAAAATAATGCCAATTTTTCGACAAGCATTCGGATTTATAAAAATCCAAGAGTTGTTCAATGGTAGTGAGATTATGGATAGTTTTATTCAAGTTTTGGAAAGTAATGAATTTAAAATTGATCGGATTAATATTTATAAATACTCTGACTTAATTTTATTGACAATTCTCATTCTTATGCATAACAGAACTTTTAAAAATGAAAATGCAATTATTGGCAAAACAATTTTAACTATTCCAAATGACGTATATGGAAATTTAGAAAATACTATTGAACTTAGAGGAGAAATAGCATTGCCACAAGGTCTAAATATAATTGTAAACTTAATCAAAATAGATATAAATGTAGAATCAATTTTATCTGGAGATTTGATAATTAGTAAAGAAATTGCAGGTGGTTACTTTACTAATGTATTTGACCAAAATGCTAATTTGACTCTTATTAGAACTAATAATCAGTATATTCTATCCAGATTAACTACTCAGTAGCCCCGCTGTTCGAGTTTAGCCATCCATGCTGTTCGAGATGTTCCGAAGGACAATCCTATTGCCGTTGTCTATTGCCGTTGTCTGTGTCTATTGCCGTTGTCTGTGTCTTCACAGACGACCATTATAGTTAGTTAAAACAAAAAAATGTAAGAAATAGTCGTATCGTCTGTGGAGACACAGACAACGGCAACAAGAACTTCCAATCCGAAGTAAAATAAAGTTCAATTAAACCTAATCACATTTTGTATAGACAAGGCAATGCTTTGTCTATACGCATTTATAGGCGTTTGAGGTATTTTGTCTGAACTACCCACTGGTTCAAGCGTCCTCGCTTGAACTCTTATTGTTTACAATCATTGCCCAGTTCTAATGATTACTAAAGAGTGGTTCAAGCGAAGACGCTTGAACCAGTGGAGAATAAACAAATTCTCTGAATTGGGATTTTTAAGATTGAAGGATTTTAGGATAAATTTTAAAATCATAAAATCCTTCAATCGAAATAATCATAGTTCAGACAATCCTTCTCTGGTTTATTGCCGTTGTCTGTGTCTTCACAGACGACCATTATAGTTAATTAAAACAAAAAATGTAAGAAATAGTCGTATCGTCTGTGGAGACACAGACAACGGCAACAAGCGTCTTCGCTTGAACTCTTATTGCTTACAATCATTACCCAGTTCAAATGCTTACTAAAGAGTGGTTCAAGCGAAGACGCTTGAACCAGTGGAGAATAAACAAATTCTCTGAATTGGGATTTTTAAGATTGAAGGATTTTAGGATAAATTTTAAAATCATAAAATCCTTCAATCGAAATAATCATAGTTCAGACAATCCTTCTCTGGTTCAAGCGAAGACGCTTGAACCAGTAGAGGCGAAGACGCTTGAACAAGTGGAGGCAAGGACGCTTGAACAAGTGGAACTGATGGCTCTTTCGGAAATCACCTCATTGTCGTAATCACCACCTTTTATTGAGGCAACTATAATTCTGATTATCAAATCATTAAAACTACATTTGTATCATTAAAATCTAAACATTAGAACAATGGCACAAATCAATCCTCACATTAACTTCAACGGAAATGCCGAAGAAGCTTTCAATTTTTATAAATCGGTATTTGGTGGAGAGTTCGTAAAGATTATGCGTTTTAAAGATTTGGCAAGTCCTGTATTTCCTGTATCAGAAAATGAAGCCAATAAAATCATGCACATTGCTTTACCAATTGGCAACAATATCTTAATGGCAAATGATGTCCCAGAATTTATGGGTAAAACCAATGAAAACGAAAACAGGTCTAAAATAGCTATTGGTGCAGAAAGTAAAGAGGAAGCCGATAATTTATTTAATGGGCTTTCAGTAGATGGGCAAATAGAAATGCCCATGACTGATAGTCCGTGGGGTTCATATTTTGGAATGTTCAGAGACAAATATGGAATTGAATGGATGATTGATTTTGATTCAAGATTAACGAAGTAAAGCGACAATGTTTAAGGACAAATCAAGAAGATATTAAAATTGTCAACATTGTTAGGCTTAGTTTTGAAATTTATTCCATTCAACACTAAATACACTGTTTAATAAGTTCTTTTGGATAATTAATCTTTCTCAAAAAACTTATTAAACAGTGTACTAAATCCTAACACCTATCTCCTAAAAGCAGAAAAAGATTTTTTGAAATTATTTCGCCAAATTTCGGTAAAAGACAAATGTGGTTCAGACAATTTCCCTCTCCACGGCTGGCTCATTTGTAAATAGTGTGTATAAAAAGTATTGGCAGAAATTCCCCATTTATTTAAAAATCTAAGTGAACCGTGTTTTTGCTTTACTTTTTTGGTTGTTTTTGAGCCAAAATGATAAAAAAGACAATCACCAATTCCGATAAAATTTCTGACACCGATAAACCATAATTTCATAGAAAAATCTGGGTCTGAATACATTCCAGGTGAAAACTCAATACTATACCCTCCTATCCGATTCCAAACATCAGCACTCACCAAACTCACAGGCCAAGACGCTCCCGACCAGTTACTACGTTTGAATTTATCCATATCGGCAATCAATTCTTTTTCTCTAAAATGCTCTAAATCATCGCCATAATCAGCAATAATAAACGGCGAATTTTGGGTTGAAGATTGGTGAGGTTCTATTAAAGTTGAAGACAAATAAAACAGATTATCAGGCATCTTTTTGATTTTTGTCATGAAAGCCGTATCCCAATGGGGTAAAGCAACCATATCATCGTTCATATAAACGATATAGGGCGTTTTTACCAACGTCGCTAATTCATTTAAAGCAGAACAAATGCCCATATTCACACTCGATTGCTTGAATTCAATATGATTTTTATTGAGCCAATCTACTACCTCCTCAGTTCCTTCATTTACATATACCAATATTTGATGTTTATAGTCGGAATACTTCCAGATACTTTCAATGCAGAGTTTTAAATAAGGAAAGTTATTCCATGTCGGAATAAGAATAGAAAATTTTTCGGTCTGCATAAGCTTTTAAGGGGTTTACTTCGGGAATACTGGTTTAGAAAAATAAATATTAATGTATCATACACGTATATACACACATGAGAAAATGGGTATTGCTTTAATTCAAAAAATATGTAAAAAAATTGTTCCACCGAATGCTTATTTTGAGACAAAAAAAATTCTAAAATTTATTTTGACCACTTACTCATTGCACAATTTTCTAAACAATAAGATTTAGGATTGAAAGTTTAGTAAGAAAATACCACAACACTGGTACAGTATTTTTATCAAAACAGTATAACACATCCAAGTACTGACGATACAGGACTTGCATAATGTAATTTTTCATCTACCTTCTCAAAAAGAAAAGTGTAGATTCATCTAAAATTTAATGCCATGAAAAAAGTAACAATAATTCTGACCGCTTCTTATTTTTTATTTGCTTGTAACGATAACTCAAAAAAAGAGATACAAGAAGCAAAGCAAATGACCATTGATTCGATGCAACAACAAGCTCAAATCAAGGAAGCGAAACAAGTTGTGATAGATTCGATGACACAAGTTGCCAACATTGAAAAAGCGAAACAAAATACCCTTGATTCCATTAAAGCTCTCAAACACAGTTCAACAAATTCGGCAAGTACAAAAGCTGAAATATCGAAACCAAACGCTTATTCATCAAGTCCGAATAGCACAGAAGAACAAACAACAACCGTTGTGAGAGCCAAAAAGAAAAAGAAGAAAATGAGTAATGTTGCTAAAGGAGCAATCATCGGGGCAGGTGTTGGAGCCTTATCAGGAGCAGTCATTTCAAGAAATAACCAACCGGGTAAAGGAGCAATCATTGGTGGTGTTATCGGAGCTGGTGTTGGTGCTGGAGCAGGGGCTGTTCTTGATAAAAAACAAAAAGGGAATTAAGGATAAATAGGTGTTGGAGTTTAAAATATGGTTTCGGAAGTATAATCTAAGTTTTCACGATTACTTAAATAGTACATTTATCAGATTTTCAATCATCAAGCTTTTAATACCAATTTTAATAATTTGATGCGTACTTTACGGAAGTCATCGTTTTGAACGACGACTTCCGTTGAGACTCAGATACGCAATAACTTTTTTAAATTAGTATAAGTCTGTATGTAGAAAGAGTAAAATCATGTTATTGCAAAAATCAGTTATTTGAAGCAATTTTAAGAAAAACTTTAACCAACACACATGAAGAAACTATTTTATTTTTGCTCAATAATTTCATTGGTGATTATTTCTTGTCAGAAAGAAACAAAAACAGAGAAAACTTCAACTGTTATTATAGACACCACTTTGGAAAATTCGGTTTGGGTCAATACGAAATACCTTCAAACTTTAGAAAAAACGAAATCCCCCTTGCAAGCAAGTGCTTTTGCGGATACCGTACTCATTGGTTTTAATGAAAAAGCTGATACTGCTTCTGTAACTTGGAATTTCCACGAAGGTTCACAATATCGTATTCAGCGAGATAAGAAAATTTTGTTTTTTAATACTTATGAAACGAAAAACACCTCTGAAATGGAAGCAAAATTTGAAGACGGAAAGTTGAAAATCGGAACTTCTTCTTTCTCAAAAGTAGATACAATTGGTTTTATTGAGAAAAAATATTGGCTTGGCAAATTCAAAAATAAAAAAGGATTTATAGAATTCTTGTCAGATGGTTCAGTGAAAGGAATAGACTCATTATCAAGTTATTATGTTTGGATTGATTATGTTACCACACAAACCGACATTGATTTAATTGACCTAAAATCGAAGAAAGAAATTTCAAAAACTTACGGATATAAAGTCAAAGAAAATGGGATTACTTTCTTTGACTTTATTTGGGAAGAAGAAGGAATGATTGGTAAAAAAGGCAAAGAGCTTTTCACGATTAAGCGAAAATAATTACTTCAATCTTGCCACCATAATACCTGTTTGCGTCTTATTTTTTGCCATATATTCAATCAAGGGTTTATCTGTTACCATCACTCGTTTAAAATCAGACGAAGCATGAAGCAGATAAACCCTTTTGTCTTGCAAACGGATAGCAAAACCTTCGTGAGAAATATCTAAACCATCAATATTGGTGGTAATACCGATAATATCACCATTCAAAAACTGATTTTCAATCTTTTTTATTTGCGTTTTGGGGATATAAGTAAAGCTTTGACTGCTGATTTTCTCTTCTATTTTTTGTATTTTTTCTTGAAGAGCAGTATTCGTAGCAAACGGATATTTATTCCAATGCGTACTCATAAAATTAATATTCTTCGACCAAGGTATCCCTCCCATTTTTGGGGTAACATCTTCTAATAAACCATCTTGCGAATGTGTATAAAGCCAATCGGAGAAATAATGAATTCGAGATTCATAACCTTTGATTAAGCCTTTATTGTAATAGCGAAGACGTTTTAAATAATACTTAAATTTATCGAAAGAAATTTCATTTTTCCGATAAGTCAAACCCATAGCAATGCAACTTTCAACGAAAGTTGAGCAATCAAATTCACGAAGATTTACAATCAATTTTTCATTTGAATTAGCATCTAATGTATGAGCTTTATAGGGACGATTTAAAAAACTTTTAGCGATATTAAGCGTAAAATCATCCAATGAAGCCCCGTTGGCATTGCTTATCTTCTTGTTATAAATTTCTTCATCATTCAATTCTTGAAAATCGTAGGTTCTTGAAGTAATTCCAAAGCATAGAAAAACACCTAACATGGTGAAATAAAAAGCCTTGCGAGTCGAAATCTGACTTGCAAGGCTTTTTGAGTATGAAATAAAATATTTTTTAGACATGAATTGATTTTTGTTCTTTTACAAACATAACGGAAAAAGCTCCGATAACCATAAAAATTCCCGCAAAAACCAGTGCATAAATGGTATTTGAGCCATAAACATACTTTACGATTAATCCGCCAAATACGCCATTGATGATTTGAGGGAAAGTGATAAAGAAGTTGAAAATTCCCATATACACCCCCATTTTCTTTAACGGAATTGCCCCTGCTAAAAGTGCATAAGGCATTGCTAAAATACTCGCCCAAGCCATTCCCACGCCAATCATACAGTATGGCAATAAGTCTGGATTTTGAATAAAGTAAATAGAAATCAAGCCTAAACCTCCACAAATCAATGAAACGGCGTGCGTTAATTTTTTCCCGATTTTAGCAGCAATTGTTGGCAACATCAAGGCATAAATGGCTGAAACACCATTATAAATACTAAAAATGTACCCAACCTGATTTCCTGCATCTTGATATGCTTTTGAAGAGTGGTCGTCGATAGCAGTTCCGTAAATATGATGAGCAATGGCTGGCGTAGAATATACCCACATAGAAAAAAGGGCAATCCAAGAGCAGAATTGTACCACGCCTAACTGTTTCATCGCCACAGGCATTGATGAAAAATCCTTGAAAATATCAGAAAGCGAATGAGTTGCTGTATCTTCTTCAAAACCCATCGCTTTTCGTTCTTCTGGAGAATATTCTTTTGTTGTTAGAACCGTCCACAAAATAGCGGCTACAAAAATCAATGCTCCCACATAAAAACTATACACCACATTATCAGGCACTTGACCTTCTGCCGCAGTTGAATCAACGCCCCATTCTGCCAAATATTTCGGTAAAGCCGAGCCTACAACTGCCCCAATACCAATCAAAAAAGTTTGAACGGAAAACCCTAAAGTATTCTGTTTTTCAGAAAGATTGTCTGCTACCAAAGCCCTAAAAGGCTCCATTGCCACATTAAAAGAAGCATCCATAATCATTAAAATACCTGCTCCAACAAAAACGGCAGGCAAAACACCTGCTAAAATTGAAGAATTAGGCATAAAAATCAAGGCGATACTCGCTAATAATGCTCCAATCAAAAAGAATGGTTTTCTTCTGCCAAATCGTCCCCAAGTATTATCTGAATAATGACCAATGATAGGTTGCACAATCATACCCGTTAGCGGTGCAGCCAACCAAAAATAGGAAAGATGCTCAACGTCAGCTCCAAAGGTTTGTAGGATTCGAGAAGCATTTCCGTTTTGCAAAGCAAAACCGAATTGGATTCCCAAAAATCCCATACTCATATTTAGTATTTGAACTAAACTTAATTGTGGCTTATTAATTGTTGTCATAAAATTTGGTTAATGGATTGGCATGAAAATTACTATTTTTTCTCCGAAATCTCATAAACCACTACCGAATTTGGCGATATTTTTAAAGAAACCGCTTTATCGGGGTCAATCGTTAACTGAGCTTTTTGATTAAATTTACCTTTGAGTGTCTTTGGCGTTTTGATGTCTAATCCCATCGCATTCCAAGCACCTTCAGGAATATTAAGATTGATATTTTGCTCCTGTGTATGATTGAAATTACAAACAAACAACAATTTCTGTTTGCCAGAATATCTCAAATAACTATATACTTTTCTACGGTCGTAGCCTTCACCTTGAACGTATTGCAAATCATAAAATTCTCCCGATTTCACGGCATCTGAAGTATTGACAAATTTTAATAAATCACCATAAAACTCTCTCAAATATTTTTGATTTGGCGTTAATTGTCCTCCATCGAATTTACCATTATTCATCCATGCTTGATGTGCTTTAACTCCCCAAAAATCAAACATTGTCGTTCTATCGTCTGCTTGATTAAATCCTTCTCTATCGTCGGCACTCTCTCCTACTTCCTGACCAAAATAAATCATCAAAGGTCCCGAATGTAAAGTTGCCGTTACCACCATGGCAGGAATAACAGCAAATGGGTCGCCTTTCGCAAAGGCAGGAGAATTAATGCGTTGTTCATCGTGATTTTCCAAGAAACGAAGCATATTTTGAGAAATATCCCCTGATTCATTTTGCCAAACACGAGTAATATCTTCAACAGTTGCTTCTGGTTTTTGCTCAACTAAACGTCTCAGAGCATCATATAAACCAACTTTATCGTATAAATAATCAAAGCCACCCACTTTAATATAATTGTGATATTCTCTCGGATTGTAGATTTCAGCGATAAAAATAGTATTCGGGAAATCCTTTTTAACTTCAGTTGTTGCATACTTCCAAAACTCAACAGGCACCATTTCAGCCATATCACAACGGAAACCATCAACGCCTTTCGCAGCCCAATATTTTAGAACACCTACCATTTTAATCCAAGTAGTTGGAATTGGTGAAAAATGAGTTTGTCTTCCGTGTAAAATATCAACGCCATAATTCAATTTTACTGTTTCAAACCAATCGTCAATCGTTGGTTTTGGAGTAAAAACATCATTTCCAGAAACTTTTGCAGGTTTTTCAACATAAGGAGCATCTGCTTTCACAGGCGAAACCACACCTTCTGGAATTTGAAATTGTGTATTCGGTAAATAATAAAAGCTATTGTATGGTGCAAATGCTTTTGATTTATCATCGTCCTCTCCAAAATCTTTAATACTTTCAGGCTTCATATCTGAATGATAAACACGAGCCAAATGGTTAGGTACACAATCCATGACCATTTTCAAACCATTTTTATGCACTCTATCCAACATCGCCTCAAATTCATCCATTCTTTTCTTTGGATTTGTAGCAAAAAATGGATTGACATCATAATAATCTTTAATGGCAAATGGCGAACCACAACGACCTTTTACAACGTCTGGGTGGTCTTTGGGAATCCCTAAAGCCGTTAAATCTTCCATGGTTGCGTGTTCAATCAAACCTGTCATATACAAGTGCGAATAACCAAAGTCTTTCAACTTTTTGAGGGCTAAATCGTTAACATCTTTAAATTTAGTTACACCATTTTCCTCAGCAGAACCATTCATTTTGTTGGTAGTATTTTTATTACCCCACAAATGAAAAAGCATCTGATAAACAACCAATTTATCGTTCTTGATTGCAGTCGTTTTCTTGCTGGAAGGCTTGGTGCTTTTCGCAGTTAAAGAGTCCTTTACAGTTGTTTGTTTTACAGTGGTTTTAGCCATGGATACCTTAGGATTTGTTTTTTTTGATGAATCAATGCTTGATTTTACATTTTTTTTAGTGGTCGATGCAACCTTTACGCTTGTTTTTACTGACTGGGTTGGATTAGTTTTTTGAACTGATTTTGGATTTGTGGTTTGAGCAAAAATCATTGCAGGAGCATTCAAAATCACAAAAAACACCATCGAGGGTAGGTATTTGTGAATCATTATTAAGAGTTTTTTAGGGTTAAATAGAGTTACCTTCCACCTTAATTTTAAATTTATCTTCAAAAGTAAGCATCATTTTTCTATGATAAAATACTGCTTATGCTTTATTTTGAAGTTAGGAATTAGTATTTAGGGTTTAGGGCTTACTAAAACCTTTGTGGTTAATCCTTCAATTGAATGGTTTTCTAAATCCTACATAATATCCATTAACCATCCATTTTTAAAAACAATGAAAAAAAATCTCCTCTTCTGGATAATTGTCTGGGCAATTTCCTTTCCTTTTACTCAATTTGGGCAAACGCCTTCTGTTCAAAGGGTTAATCCAACAAATTGGTACGTTGGCATGAAAAATCCGAAACTTCAATTGTTAGTTTACGGCAAAAATATTGCTGATTGTGATGTAAAAATCAATTATCAAGGGGTTTCTTTAGACAAGGTCAACAAGGTTGAAAATCCCAATTATTTATTCTTAGACCTTACCATTTCCCCTGAAACTAAGGCTGGACAAATGGATATTGAGTTGTCAAAAACGATAAAAATTCAAAAAGGGAAAAAGAAATTTATTGACCAAATTGTTAAAATTACTCAACCTTTTCAATTACAAAACAGAACAAAAAAACCTCAAGTAATTGATTCAAAAGACTTTATTTATCTTATTCTTCCTGACCGTTTTTCAAATGGCGACCCTTCAAATGATAAATTTGCAGATATGGCAGATACGCAAGCCGACCGCTCAAATCCGTATTTACGTCATGGAGGCGACCTTTTGGGTATTCAAAATCATTTAGATTATTTCAAAGAATTGGGCGTTACTACACTTTGGTTAAACCCTGTCATTGAAAATGACCAACCACAAACCAAAGAAGGCGATGCCATGCGTTCGGCGTATCATGGTTATGGTTTTACTGACCAATATAATGTTGACCGACGTTTGGGAGGAAATGAAGCCTACAAAAAATTGATTGACGCTGCTCATGCCAAAGGTTTAAAAGTCATTCAAGATGCCGTTTACAATCACGTTGGAATTAATCATTGGATTTTGAAGGATTTACCGATGAAAAATTGGTTAAATCAATGGGATACATACACCAATACTTCTTACCGAGATGAACCTGTTGTAGATATTACACACGGCAATAAGGCAGATTTTAATGTGATGCAAAACGGTTGGTTTGTGCCTTTTTTGCCAGATTTGAATCAAAAAAACGAATTTGTAGCTAATTATTTACTTCAACACGCACTTTGGACGGTTGAAAATTTTGGTATTGATGGTTGGAGAGTTGATACTTACCAATACAATGATTTGCCTTTCATGAATCGTGTGAATGATGCCCTTGAAGCAGAATATCCTAAAATATTTATTACAGGTGAGAATGCCGTACAAAGTATTTATTCTCAGGCATTTTATGTAAAAAATAACATTAATCTGCCTTTCAAAAGTAATTTGCCTTCGCCAAATGACTTTGTGCTTGCCAATGCTATTAATGATGCTTTGAAGGAAGATTTCAATTGGGGAAAAGGTTTCAATCGTCTTTATTCAACTTTAGCGGCTGATGCACTTTATCAGGACTCAAATTTGAATATGACTTTTGTTGATAATCACGACCAAGACAGATATTTTTCTGTTATTGGTGAAGATTTGAATAAGTATAAATTAGGACTTGGCTTTTTATTGACAACTCGGGGCGTTCCACATTTATACTACGGAACAGAAAATTTGACAAAAAACTTCAAAAATCCTTCAGATGCTGAAGTCCGTAAAGATTTTGAAGGCGGTTGGGCTGACGATAAAGTAAATAAATTTGTAGCTTCTGGAAGAACTGAAAAAGAGAATGAAGCCTTTGAATTTGTTAAGAAAATCGCTAATTATCGTAAAAACAGTGAAGCAATTACCACAGGAAAATTAACCCAATATTTACCACAAGACGGTATTTATGTATATTTCAGACATACTACTGACAAAACCGTCATGGTAATTATGAGTCAGAGTAAAGAAGAAAAAACACTTGATACGAAACGATTTGCAGAAAATATCGGAGGTTTTTCTTCCGCAAAAAATATCATGACAGATGCTACTATTTCAGATTTAAAATCTCTGAAAATTCCAGCGATGTCATTCACTTTACTTGAACTTCAAAAATAAAATAATGAGAAATACAAAAGCGTGTCTTTTCGACTTGGATGGTGTTATTGTCGATACCGCAGTTTATCACTTCCAAGCATGGAGACGATTGGCAAATGAATTAGGTTTTGATTTTACAGAACACCAAAATGAACAATTAAAAGGCATTTCAAGAATGGAATCCTTAGAATTAATCCTCGGTTGGGGCAATGTTACACTTTCGGAAGAGGAAAAAGTAGCATGGGCAACTCGCAAAAATGCTTGGTACTTAGACTTAGTAATGCAAATGACTCCCGATGAAGTGCTAAAAGGTGTTCCTGAGTTTTTGACCAGTTTGAGAGCCGATAACATCAAAATAGCTTTGGGTTCGGCAAGTAAAAATTCAAAATTGATTCTTGAAAGAATTAATATGTTAGACTATTTCGATGCCATCATCGACGGTAATAATATCACCAAAGGAAAACCCGACCCACAGGTATTTTTAATGGGTGCAGAAGCAACAGACTGTAAACCAGAAGAATGTGTGGTTTTTGAAGATGCCGTCGCAGGTGTACAAGCAGGAAAAGCAGGTGGCATGAAAGTGATTGGCGTTGGTTCAGCAGATATTCTTAACGAAGCAGATTTTGTGATTGCAGGATTTGAAGAAATGACTATTGACAGATTGTTTTAAAATTAGCTATCTGAAAATAATACAAAAAACACCTTAGCACAGCAAAATATCTTATGGTAATTTAATTTAATTTCGCAGGAAATGAAAAACTACAAATAAGAAATAGAATTTTTCCAATATTTTCGTGCGAAATATGGATTATTCTTATTGTTAATCTAAGAGTTTTGTTTACTTTGCCATTAACCATTTTATGATAATACAATGAAAAACTATCTAAAACACGATGAATGGTGCATCATCGAAGAAGGCTTCCATCGTGAATACAACGAAATTACGGAGTCCGTTTGCTCCTTAGGCAATGGACGAATGGGACAACGTGGTAATTTTGAAGAGACTTTCACAGGAAAAACTTTGCAAGGTAACTATGTAGCAGGCGTTTATTATCCAGATAAAACTCGTGTAGGCTGGTGGAAAAACGGGTATCCTGAATACTTCGCAAAAGTGCTAAATGCAGCCAATTGGATTGGAATAAAAGTAGAAATTGAAGACGAAATTTTAGATTTAAACACTTGCGAAGTCAATGATTTTACACGTGTTTTGAATATGAAGGACGGTTATTTAGAACGTTCTTTTACAGCTACATTAAAGTCAGGAAAGCAAGTTAGAGTTAATTCAAAGAGAATCAATTCTATTGTTGATGACGAATCTGGTGTAATTCGCTACTCGATAACTCCCATAAATTTTGATGGTAAAATTGTTTTAACTCCTTTTATCGACGGAGACATTAAAAACAAAGATGCCAATTACGACGAGAAATTTTGGGAGGAAATTCAAAAAGAAACGGCTTTTGCAGAAGGTTATATTGAGCTAAAAACTAAAAAAACTGGATTTCATGTATTGACAGGTCAGCGTTTTGAGATTTTTCAAAATGGGAAATCAGTTGATTTTCAAGGATTTCCAATCAAAGCAGAGAAATTTGTGGCGAGTCAAGTTACCTTAAACGTTACTGCCAACGAAGAAACAGTTTTGGTAAAATATGCTTGTAATTTATCTTCTGAAAACCATCATGTAGATGATTTATTGTTGAAATCTAAAGCGTATTTAAAGAGAATCGCTGCGAAAGGTTTTGACAAAATGGTAGCCGAACAAGCTGAAAAATGGGCTTCTAAATGGGAAATGAACGACATCATGATTGAGGGCGACGTTGCTGCTCAACAAGGAATTCGTTTCAATATTTTCCAAATGAACCAAACCTACACAGGTGAAGATGCTCGTTTGAATATTGGTCCAAAAGGATTTACGGGTGAAAAATACGGAGGCTCAACTTATTGGGATACAGAAGCTTATTGTATTCCGTTCTATTTGGCAACTGCCGACCAACAAGTTTCTCGTAATTTATTGGTTTACAGATGGAAACAATTAGGAAAAGCTATTGAAAATGCTCAAAAATTAGGTTTCAAAGACGGTGCGGCGTTATATCCAATGGTTACCATGAATGGTGAGGAATGTCACAACGAATGGGAAATCACTTTTGAGGAAATCCACCGAAATGGAGCAATCGCTTATGCAATTTATGATTATGTAAATTATACAGGCGATAAGAAATATTTAGCAGAATACGGTTTTGAGGTACTTTTAGGCATTGCCAGATTCTGGGCTCAACGTGTCAATTGGTCGGAAGCGAAGAAACAGTACGTAATGTTAGGCGTAACAGGTCCAAACGAATACGAAAATAACGTAAACAATAACTTCTATACCAACTATTTTGCCGTTTGGTGTTTGAAATATGTTATTGAAGCAACAGAATACATCAAATCAACAGATGAAGCTCGTTTTAATGAATTAGCGACCATCACTAATTTTGATGAAACCAACGAATTTGGGAAGTTTCAGCATATTATTGAAAATATGTATTTCCCTGCAAGCGAAGAATTAGGCGTTTATTTACAACAAGATGGCTTCTTAGACAAAGAACTTATCCAAGTAAAAGATTTGCCAGCTGCTGAAAGACCAATTAACCAAAAATGGTCGTGGGATAGAATTTTGCGTTCATGTTTTATCAAACAAGCTGACGTTTTACAAGGAATGTATTTCTTTGAAGATGATTTTGATTTGGCGACTATCAAGCGTAATTATGATTTCTACGAACCAATGACTGTTCATGAATCATCTTTAAGTCCTTGCGTTCACTCCATTTTGGCAGCAAAATTAGGCGATAAAGCTCGTTCTTATGAATTCTATAATCGTGCGGCTCGTTTGGATTTGGACGATTATAACAACGATACAGAAGACGGATGTCATATTACCTCAATGGCAGGAACTTGGATGTCACTTGTAAAAGGATTTGGCGGAATGCGAGTTAGAGACGAAAAAGCATACTTCTCTCCTTTCGTTCCAGAAAATTGGGCTTCATTTTCATTTAAAGTACGTTTTGGCGGAAATCTGTTGAATATCAAAACTACGTCTGACGAAGTAATTATTGAAAATTTAGCAGGTGGTGATACAAGCATTTTCTTATACGGCGAAGAACAAGTTTTAGCAGAAAAATCAACACTTACCGTTGAACAAAAAGATGCAGTAGCTGTGTAAGTGGTTAATAGAAATTGGTTTTATAAATAATTCCGTTACTAAGAATACTTGTTAAAATAACGAACCATATTTGTGTTGGATTAACTTCCCGAAAGTTTTAAACTTTCGGGAAGTTAGACAATAAATAACTGGAATTTTAAGTGATTGAGCAAAAGTTATCGTGTTTATCAAATATCGCTTATTGGGGCATTGATTGCACTAATTACCATTGAAACACTCGAAAATTTTTGCTCGACTACTTAAATCTACAATTTCCAAAAACTAAAAAAGCCCCAAATTGGGGCTTTTTTAGTTTTCAGAATCAAGAATTATACTTTCTCACCTTGAGCTAATTGAATATCTGGAATCGAGGTATCGTCCAAACTAACACGTCCTCTTTCTTTTCTTACAATTCGTGAATATAAACCAACTTCTTGGCTAAATAAGAAAGTGAAAAGCAATTTCACAAAAGAAGTATGATACAATAAGTTGTCATAAAATTCTGGTGCTGCTGCTTTCAATTTTGGCAAATTATTCCAAGGTACTGACGGCATATCGTGGTGTTCGTTGTGGTATCCAACATTCATGTTAATTCCGTTCAATCCGCCATAATAGCTATAAGTTTCTTGATTTTTATCCAACACTAAATAATGCTCCTGAATCCATCTTGCTCCAAGCGGGTGCAAACCTACTGAGAACATAAAACTTGCTCCCATATAACCCAATGCAGACCATCCCCAGAAATAAACAATAACGGCATCAAAAGCAATTTGAGCAATAATATTCATAACAACCCATTTATCAAAAATGGCTAACTCTAAACAACGAAGAGTACGAATTGCTTGAAAAATTGGGAAAAATAATAACCAAAGAGCCTTACCAATAAAATAATTATTAATCAATTTTGCTTCCCATTGGTCTGGAAGGTCAGCGTCTAATTCATGAACTCCTTGAAAAGCATGGTGTTTCAAGTGGAAGTTTTTGAAAGAAATTGCCGTTGGTGCTAACGAAGGAAAATTTGCTACAATTCCCGCATAAATATTCCAAGATGGCTTTTTGAAAATTAAGTTATGGGCTGCTTCGTGAATACAAATGAACAAAGTATGAACTGGAAAAGCTCCAATAAACCATGCTGCAGCTAAGATAATATACCAAGCTTGGTCTTTCACTAAATATGCCATAACAAGTTGGATTGCTACACAGGCAAGAATCCAAACCATAGTCATAGGGTTTTTAGTGATAAGTTTTTTTACTTCTGGGTGAGCTTTTAAAATTTCTCTTGTACGAATACGGTGTGGTTCTACACCTTCAACGTAGGTAAAGTCTTGTTGATATGCCATTGACAATTTGGTTAAATGTTTATGAATAAGGATTTAATGGTCATCTTAAAAAAATCCCACAAATATACATCGAACAGAGCGTTTTATCAATTTGTTTAACAAATAATACAATTTTTGAAAATGATTTGACTATTTAGTAACTGGTCGGTTTTGTTTATTAAGTGGTTACTAACTAATGCTTTGAAATTCAGAATTTTGTAATGAATAAAACGTACTATTATTTACAAATTTAAGACATAAACAGTTTTTTTCAATTTAGGTCTAATTAGTTTTTTTATTGATAATAATCATACGTTTTGCTCCAATATTTTTCAATTTATTACAAAAATTACCTTAAACTTAATAAACCCAGTAATCATGAAAACACAATTCAAGTTTCCCAAATTAACGCTACTTTTAGCTACAACTGCTTTTATTTTAAACTATGGTTGTAAGTCCAATTCTGTTACACCTTCAGTTGATGCCTGTGCGGCTAACGCAGAATTAGTAAGTAAAGCTGCCACTACTTTTTCAAATTCACCTACAAAAGCCAACTGTGAGGCTTATTTAGCATCAGTAAACACATACCTTGACAGTTGCCCCGGATTAACAACCGCACAAAGAGCAGATTACAAAGCACAAATTGCAGCCACTAAATGTCAATAAATACCAAAGAGGTAAGTTGAAGAAATTTCCCTACAACTTACCTCTTTATCAGTATTGGTTGAACCAAATACTTAATACCACCAATTACTCTTTTCTTGTTGATTATTAATGAGTAAGGTTTTTTGCTTCAAAAATTTATTAAATCTTTCTGCATTTACTTCGGGCAATAAAGAATTAATTGCGATGTCATTAATTGTCAATCTTTTGACGTTTATTTTTTCCGAAATCTGCAATGCTTCATCGTTGCTTCCAGCAAAAATTGCCACACTGTCTTCAAAACTCAATTCATTTACTTGAGCAATTTCATCGGCATTAAAAAACGTAATAACAGGTAGTAAAGGTGCTAAATGTTCTTCTTTTAGCAGTTTCATCGACGGCGTAACATTAATTAAAACTGTTGGGCGACAATAATTTCCTCCACCTAATATTTCACATTCTCTGCCTCCTGCTTTGATAATCGCTCCTTTATTGATGGCATCAGCTAATAATTCGTTGATTTTTTCTACTTGCTTTTCGGCAATGATTGGTCCTATTTGTCCATTCTCTACATTTGGAAAAGTATATTCTAACAAGTTAGCTTTACCAACCAATCGAGAGAGAAATTGATGATAAATATTTCGATGTACATAAATACTTTCGATAGAATTGCATGATTGTCCTGCATTAAAAGCACATCCCCACACTATGGCAGAGGTTGCACGTTCAATCTCAGCAGACTCAGTTACAATAGCAATATTTTTTCCACCAAGTTCTAAATCCACAGGATTCAAAGATTCATTGGCAACATTTAAAATATCCTTAGCCGAATTTTTTGCCCCTGTAAAACAGATTTTATCACACAATTTAGTCAGTCCGATAACTGTTTCTGCATCTCCATGCGTAAAAGATAAGACCTCTATCATTTGAGGTAATTCTGCGAATGAATTAATCAAAACTTCGGTAAATCTGGGTGTTAATTCAGACGGTTTTACAATCACACTACATCCGCTTAATAATGCAGGTATTGTATCCAAAACAGCATAAAATAAAGGAAACGTAGATGGAGAAACAATTCCTATTACTCGATAAGGCACAAATTGAACCTCTTTGTTGAGCGACGTAATAGATGATACGCCCAAAACTGGTTTTTCAAAAAAAATCTTTGCTAAATCACACCATTGGTCAATTGAATTTAACAAAAAATCAACTTCAATCTGGGTTTCTAAATTTCTGCCTGTATCAATCGTAAGAGCTTCTATTAACAACTCCTTTTGTTCTTCAAGCGTGTTCTTCCAAGCTCTAAGTGTTTCAATTCTAAAGTCTAAAGTTTGATTTTGCCATTCGTCTTGAGCTTGTCTCAACTCATAAATTTTACTTTCTAATTCTTCAAGACTAAGTGGAAAAATTTCATAATCGAACTCTCCAGTTCGTGGATTTCGTACATTCATCTACTAATAATTTTAGATATAAACTGGATGTCAAAACATCTTTATTTTATTGTTTATTATTTCATAACCATTCTTCCGATAAACAAAGTTATGATTAAAGTTACTACACAAAGCAATATTATTGTTTCCAACCATATATTTATCAAAAATATCCTGAGTAATGGGTATTTTGAAAACATAGCAGAGTTACCGTTGAAAAAATCCGCTATTTGCAGCCGAAAAGATATTGTTTTACAACATTAAAACACTTCCTACGAAGGTCAATTATCATTTTGGCATTCCATTTGTCTAATCAATATCAAAAAGAGAAGAAAATAAAAAGACAAAAATTAACATCAATGATGCTGATTCAGAAATTTGACCCTTCGCAATGGTAAATTCGGTTGTCAATGAAGGAAAACCCAAAAGTCAAAAGATTATTAAGCACAACCATTATAGATTTAAAAAGTGCTAAAGAAGATTCTACGCAGTTTTATTTTGATGTAACTCCATCAATTAACATTCATTTTACTAACAAATACCAATAATTCTACGAATACATTTAATTATCTGCCATTAGCAAAGTATATTCTTTTTAATAGCGGTTAAATTATTAGAATTGAGTACATTAGACCACAAATTTAGAAATTCCACTTTATATTATACCAAAAGTATCATTTTGAGTACAAAACCGATGAAAAACAATAAAGATTTCGATAAAAAAGATGCTATTTTTAAAGCGATGTTAGAACTCATTTCTAAACATGGCTTTCATAGTTCTCCCATGTCGGAGGTTGCAAAACAAGCAGATGTGGCGGCAGGTACAATTTATCATTATTTCAAAAGTAAAGATGAATTGATTTGTGCATTATACGTAAAATTGAAACAAAAAAACATCGAAAATCTTTTTAAAAATGACGATACTGCAAAGCCTTTCAAAGACAGATTTAGAAGTTTTTATCTTCAAATGATTAATGAGGCAATAAAAAACCCAAAAGAGTTTTATTTTTTGGAACAATTTGCTAATTCTCCATATTTATCAACCATTCCGAAAGCTGAGTTATCGGTGCTTGATTCGCCAATTTATGATTTTTTACGCAAAGCAGTTTTTACGCAAGTTTTAAGAGATATTCCCCCTAAAATATTAGTTGCATTTGTTACTGGAAGTGCCTCTTCAATCATCAAATTACAACTATCTGGTGAATTTCAAATGACTTCTTCAGATTTGGAATTAGCATTTTTTACCTGTTGGGACGGCATAAAAAAAGCATAATGACAAAATGAGCGTGTCTAAAAGTCTTTAAGTGGTAAGTCATAAAATCTATCTTATCACTTAAAGACTTTTTCCTTTTCACCCTACTTCTTAGATTTATTAAAAATCTTGAATGCAAAGTATAAGCCTACCAATAATAATATAAAAAAACCAAGTGAGAACAATTTCTCTGCTCCTGCTGGTAGTTGTGACTGTAAAATAATCATTAATGAAATTGTTTAATGTGTCTTTTAAACAAAATAAAGCATCACGGATAGAAGAACAAAATAAAAGAATGTATTTTTGACTTTATATCCTAAATGTTGGCTATCTATCAGTTAATAAAAAATTAAAATGAACATTAAAATTGGTGTAATTAATGTCTCTGACCGTGCCAGTGCGGGTATTTATGAGGACATTCCCGGCAAAGCAGTCGTAGAAACGTTGAAAGAATATTTGATTTCGGAATTTGAAACCGTTTATAGAGTAATTCCTGACGAGCAAGATTTAATTTCGGAAGCTTTAAAAGAAATGGCGGATATTCATAAATGTTGCCTTATTGTGACAACTGGTGGAACTGGCCCTGCAAAAAGAGACGTAACGCCAGAAGCAACGGAAGCTATTTGCGAGAAAATGATGCCCGGATTTGGAGAATTAATGCGTCAAGAAAGTTTAAAATATGTGCCTACTGCCATTTTATCAAGACAAACGGCAGGTATCCGTGGCAATTCGTTAATCATAAATTTACCTGGAAAACCAAAAGCTATTCGTCAATGTTTAGACGCTGTTTTTCCTGCTGTTCCTTACTGTATAGACTTGATTGAAGGCCCTTATTTGGTATGTAATCAGGAAGTTATAAAAGAATTTAGACCGAAGAGTTAGGTATGAGGTATGAGGTATTTTTTCCATCAATTACTACCTCATACCTTAAACCTCACAACTTATCTTAGTCTATCGAGTTCAATGGTCAAATCGTCCACTAAACTTTTTACTCTTTCTAATGAAATGTGTGGTTCTGGCAATTGTTGACTAATAAATGAATTTACTTCCCAAATTTCTACAACATCTTTGATTGAAATTTCAAAACTTGGAATATTCGAATTATCAGAACTTAATAACAAAGCCCCTTTTATTTTTACCTGATTATAAACTCTTCGATAAATTACGCCTTGCTGAGTAGTAACCAAAACATAAAACTTTCCATCATGAATATCCGACCAATCAGCAATTCCACTCCCTACCACAATTGAATTTTGCATCGGGAAATCACTCCCCATTTCAAATGCTCTATTTTTATCCGAAGAAATAAATGGCAGTGACAAGGTAGGTAATCCACGCAAATATTCAGGGCGTTGGCAATTTGCTAAGTATTCTTTAACTACCGAATTCTTAATGTAAGGAATCGTTTTTGCACCATTTTTTTGTGGTGTCTCTACTTCAACTTTAGCAGAATTACTAAAGGTATGTAGATGATTATCAACAAATTGCTGAAAAGAAGTTTCGTTGTCTGCTAAATAACTCCGTTGTGGAATTGGACGTTGTGGAGCAACTTGAACTTCTACCTTTTCTTGAAAAAAATCTTCTACAATTTTAGCAACAGGTTGTGGTTCTGGAGTATTAGCAAAGGGTCTTTCTATGGGCGTTGGCTCAGCTTGCATACGACTTTGAGAAGCTACCTGTGGCATAATGCCCGTTGTACTTTGAGCTAAACTAATACCGGGTGTTTCTCTGATTTTACGTATATCAGTTTTGATAAGCGAATCAACAGAAGTACCAAATACTTGAGCAATGGTCTTTAAATTTTCTAAATTAGGGTTGGCTCTTGCTTCCTCATAAGCACCTAATAATGAGCGTTTTATTCCGATTCTTCTGGCGAATTGTTCTTGCGTCAAACCATTTAACCGACGGAGGTATTTGATATTATTGCTGACGATGGACATAGGTAGTTTGTTTAAGCTAAGAAGAATTTGGCGGTATGGCGACTTTACAAAAACTACTTAGTAAGAATTTCTTTTTACTAAAAAAATACGTTTAAATACTAATCATATTGTAAAATAACCATAAAATATTGAAAAAGCCAATTTTAGCCTTTTTTTTCGTATTTTTATGAATATTCAAATACAATCTTCAAGCTAAATTTTTATGACTCTCGCAACACAAAATATTGACATTGAACAAGATATTTTAAGCGTTTTTAATGCCCAAAAAAACAACGCTCAAAGCCTTGCTAATACCAATGCAAAAATTCGGAAAGATAAATTACGAAAACTCTTAGATTGGACAATTGCCCATGAAGAGCAAATTGGGAAAGCCTTATTCAATGATTTTAAGAAAAACCCTGCAGAAACCAATTTAGGTGAGATTTTGGGCGTAGTTGGTGAAATTAAACATCTACTAAAACATCTAAATTCTTGGATGAAACCACAGTCTGTTCCCACGCCAATGAACATGATTGGGACTTCGGCACACGTGAGATTTGAACCCAAAGGTGTTTGCTTAATTATTTCGCCTTGGAATTATCCTTTTAATCTTTCCATAAAACCTTTGGCACAAGCCATTGCGGCGGGCAATACCGTTATGTTAAAGCCTTCTGAATTGACTCCGAATACTTCTGCCCTACTCAAAAAAATGCTTTCAGAATTATTTGAAGAAAATGAAGTTGCCGTTTTTGAAGGAGATGTTGAAGTGTCACAAACGTTACTAAACTTACCTTTTAATCATATTTTCTTCACGGGAAGTCCAGCCATTGGGAAAATTGTCATGTCGGCAGCGGCGAAAAACCTAACCTCTGTTACGTTAGAATTAGGAGGAAAATCGCCCTGCATTGTTGATGAAACTGCCAATATTAAAAAAGCCGCCGAAAAAATTGCCTGGGGAAAATTCATCAACAATGGTCAAACCTGCATTGCTCCTGACTATGTTTTAGTTCATAAAAGTATAGCACAAGAACTTATTTCTTCTTTAAAATCTGCCATTACCACCATGTATGGCAACGAACCAAAACTGTCTCCCGATTATTGCAGAATCGTAAATAATCGACATTTTAATCGTTTAAATGGCTTATTGAAAGAGGCTGTTGAAAATGGAGCTACTCTTGAAATTGGTGGACAAACAGACGACTCCGATAATTATATTGCACCAACGATTCTTTCTTCACTAACCGATTCGATGAAAATTATGCAAGAAGAAATTTTTGGTCCAATTCTACCGATTTTAAGTTTTAGCACAAACGAAGAAGCGATAGGACAAATCAAAAGTCGTGAAAAACCTTTGGCGATGTACATCAATTCTAACAAAGAAAGTAATATCAAATATTTTATGGATAATTCCTCCG
Source organism: Arcicella aurantiaca (assembly GCF_003148625.1). GTDB lineage: Bacteria > Bacteroidota > Bacteroidia > Cytophagales > Spirosomataceae > Arcicella > Arcicella aurantiaca. The sequence goes on from NZ_QGGO01000014.1 coordinate 26,606, forward strand.
CAGGTGGCACAGTCATTAACGACTGTGTGATTCATTACGGACATACAGAAATTCCATTTGGAGGAGTCAACAATTCGGGCATTGGAAAGTCAGGAGGTATTTGGGGATTTATAGAATTTTCAAATCAGAGAGCAGTTATGCGTCAAAAATTTGGAACGTTCAAAATGATTTACCCACCTTACACGCCGTTTGTTTCAAAATTGATAAAGTTTTTTGTAAAATATATTTAGTAAGTATTTGGAATAAATAAATTGATATTGTGTAGGGGCGTATAGCATACGCCCACATCTCGACCTTTTGGGCATATGCTATACGCCCCTACGTCATGATGACAATATTTATATTATCAATTAATTTGTTCTTTTATAGAGTACGACATAATGTATCAGAATATATTTTGGAATAATGTTGTTTAGATTTGACAACTTTCAAAAATTTGTCAAATCTAATTCCAATACGTCAGGTCGTTGTCTATACTTAGTTTTTCTATCCAAAAGCGGTATTTCTTCAAATATGAGAAAATATCGCTTTTTTATGTAAAAACTAAATAATAACCCTACTTATATCCAATTATTTGTAGAAAAAAATCCCCAATTAATACAGAATTATGTAGAATTAACCCCCCAAAACATTGATTTAGGTATTGGAATACAAATTTGAATGTTAGTAGCAACGTTTAAAGATTATTCAAACCTAAACTCATCATGGAAAATACTACAATTGAAAAAATCAAGATTAATGGAATGGGGGCAATTATACATGAAAATGGTGTTTTCTTCCGAGTATGGGCTCCCAATGCAAAATCGGTAAGTGTAATTGGTGATTTCAATGATTGGAATGACTCAAATGATGTGTTGGAACATGAAGAAAATGGATATTGGGGTGCCAATGTAGAGAGTGCCAAAGCAGGAGATGAATACAAATTTTGCATTGAAACGGCTGATGAAAAATTGCAAAGAAATGACCCTTATGCAAAAGCGTTGACAAACTCAATTGGTAACTCAATCATTTATAATTCAACTTTATTCGATTGGCAAGATGATAATTTTCAAATGCCATCTTGGAACAACTTAGTCATTTATGAACTTCATGTCGGGACTTTTCATGTAAAAGAAAAAGGGAAAGTTGGAGATTTTTATAGCGTTATTGAAAAACTTGATTACCTAAAAGATTTAGGAATTAACGCCATTGAAGTTATGCCTCCTTTTGAGTTTCCTGGGGGATATTCTTGGGGCTATAATCCTGCACATCCATTTGCCATTGAGTCGGAATACGGTGGTGCAGATGCGTTCAAAGCTTTGATAAAAGCGGCTCATGAAAAAGGAATTGCCGTTATTTTAGATGTAGTCTATAATCATTTTGGTCCAACAGATATGGATTTGTGGCAGTTTGACGGTTGGAACGAAAACGGAATGGGTGGCATTTATTTTTATAATGATTGGCGAGCAAAAACTCCTTGGGGAGACACACGTCCAGATTATGGTCGCCCAGAGGTACGACAATACATTCGAGATAATGCCATGATGTGGTTGGAAGAATTTAGAGTTGATGGCTTGCGTATGGATATGATTCCATACATCCGCAATGTAAATGCTGATGAAGACCCTAACACGACTTTGCAAGAAGGATTAAGTTTATTACGTTGGATAAACTCAGAAGTGGCAGAAAAATTCCCTTGGAAATTAACGATTGCGGAAGATTTACACGGGCTAAGTTCAATTACTGACGCACTTGGCAAAGAATGTGGTTTGGGTTTTGGAATCCAATGGGATGCCGATTTCGTACATCCTGTGAGAGAAGCAATTATTACGCAAGACGACGCCCACAGAAGTATGGAAAAGGTAAGTCTTGCCATTTTGAATAAATATAGTGGAGATTCTTTCAAACGAGTAATTTACACAGAATCGCACGATGAAGTAGCGAATGGCAAAGCACGAGTAACAGAAGAAATTGCCTCAGGAGACGTAAATAATTGGTATTCTAAAAAACGTGCGTCACTTGGTGTGGCTTTGGTCATGACTGCGGCGGGTATTCCGATGTTATTTCAAGGGCAGGCACTTTTAGAGGATAAATGGTTTTCTGACACAGACCCTATCGACTGGAAACGCCAAAAGAAATTTAACGGATTTGTCAATCTTCATCGTGATTTAATTCAGTTGAGAAGAAATTTTGAGAACAATACAGAAGGACTTTCTGGACAAAATACTGAATTATTAAAAGTAGATGATGACCGAAAAATCATTGCTTTTCATCGTTGGCAAAAAGGCGGAAAAGGAGATAGCACTATTGTTGTTTTAAATTTTTCGACCAACGCTTATGATGATTACGTAATAGGAATGCCCACAGAAGGTGAATGGAAATTACGTTTTAACAGTGATTGGGAAGGGTACGATAAAGAATTTGCCAATTTTATGTCAACTAATGTTACGTCAAATCAAGGTGAATATGATGGTTTTCATTTCAATACACAATTTTCAATTGCCCCTTACACGGCATTAATTTTTTCGCAGGATAGAGACTGAGTGAGAGACTGAGGGCATATACAGAAAAAGGGAATACTACGGTATCCCTTTTTTAGATTTAAAGGATAAATACTTATTTTGAGTAAACAACGTTAAAAATTTAGCTGAATCAGAAACTTAACGGACTTCATACGTCTTAAATTTGTATTTTAGCAATTGAACCTGTTTAAACTTTCTGTTTCGACTAAAACCATGTCTTTTAGAACCCTTCAAACCAAAATTTTATCAACGTAGCTCTGCTATGTTTCAAAAATTTTAGTTCAAAGACTTCAAAAATACATTAATTTGTATTTCAAAACAGAAAGTTTAAACAGGTTCATTATCATATTTAGTAAACTAAAAATAGCATGAAAAAATTAAGCATGATTGCCCTATTGATGACAATTTTTGTGGTCAATACCTATTCTCAAACTGCTGATGAAGTTTTCCAAAATCACATTAAAGCTGCGGGCGGACAAGAACTTTGGGACAAAGTAAAAACGTATTCTTTAAAGCAATCTTTTGTATCGAATGCTCCGAGCGACTATGAAATGGAGGTGAAGGCTTCTATTCCTGACCTTTCGATGATAAAAACAAAAACAATCATGAAACGTGGTTTTATTTATGCAGTCAATCCAACAGACGCATTTTATAAAATTCCAACGGGTAGCCGTGACAAAGCAATTGTTTATGATGTAAAAGACCTTAGCGACAAGGAAAAAGCAAATATGAAACGTGAAGTGATGGATATGTTTGCACCATTTTATGACTATCAATCAAAAGGTTATATTGCAACTTATGTTGGTTTAGAAGTGGTGGGAGCTCAACGAGTTCATCATATTGAACTTGCTGGCAAAGACATTAAGTATGATTTGTATTTTGATAATATTACTAATTTATTGACAAAACAAAAGGAGAAATTATCAACTGGCGAAGAAATCACGAAGGAATATAACACTTACGTAACGTCAGATTTTGGTATAATTTATCCATCAGCAGGAACATATTATAGTAGTATTGATAAACGAAACGTAAAAATCGCTTCAACAATCGTTTTCAATCCAACTTTTGACGCTACTACTTTTAAAAGATAATTAGGGTTGATTTGAGGATGTGAAGATTTGAGGATTTGAATGTTTGAGGATGCGAGGATTTGAGTAGTTGAGGATGTGAGTTGAGAGTCATACATTTACAGCTCGCAATACCTAACTAATTGAATACCAAAACATTAAACAAAAATTTAAAATCCTCAAATATTCAACTTCTCACATCCTCATATACTCAAATCCTCAAATATTCAAATACTCAAATACTCACAATTCAAACATTCAAATCCTCACAATTCAAATCCTCAAATCCTCAAACACTCATATACTCAAAAAAACCTCCCTCCCACTTATCCAATCCTAAATGCGGCAATTTTTTAAAATAACAGGTATCATTCTTTTAGCTTTAGTCTTACTCATTGTAGGATTATTTTTTTATTTACAGACTTCCGCTGGACAAGATTTCTTGACTCATAGAGTTACATCTTATTTAAAATCAAAAATTGATAAGCCATTTAGCATTAAAAAAATCAGCTATAAAATCCCAGATTGGATAGCTTTGGAAGGGGTATATTTTAGCGACAATCAAGGAGATACGCTCCTTGCGGGACAAAAACTTTATGTAAATATGGATATGCTTGGTTTGTTAAAAAATCAAGTAACTATTAATGAAGTAAACCTCGAAAACATCCACGTAAACATCAAAAGAACGCTACCTGACACTGCATTTAATTTTGCCTATATCTTAAAATCGTTTGAATCTCCCAATTCAAAAACTAAAGTTGATACCACAAAAGGCGTTGCTTTACAATATAAAATTGCCAATATCAGGCTCAATAAAGTGAGTGTAAAATATTTAGATGATGTAACAGGAGTTGATGCAAAAGTTTACTTGAACGATGCCAAAACGTCTTTTTCTGGTTTTGACCCTGCCATCTCAAAATACCATTTAGACAAATTAGCTTTAGATGGTGGCAATATGAATCTTCGGTTATATGCTTCTATTCCAAGCGTTAAAAAAATTGAAATTGCTTCAACTGATACTTTAGATTTTTCATTCACAGAATTTGACGCCAAAAATATAAATTGGAAAATACTCGAAGAAACTTCAGGATTGGTCAATTCCGTTAAATTAGGTCGGCTAAATACCAAAGCAAATCAAGTTTATTTATCTGGTGAAAAAATCCATTTAAAATCCGTTGATTTATACAATACAGATGCTTCGGTTACTTTTTTAAGAAAAAAAAGCATTCAAAAACCTCAAAATCCAACCACATCAACTCAACCTAACCATTGGAAAGTATTAGTTGATAAAGTCATTTTTGATAAAAACAATATTGCGTATCAAGACCAAAACCAGCCTTTACAGAAAAAAGGGATTGATTATAATAACCTAAAAATAAACAATTTAAAACTCAATTCAGAACGTCTGTATTATTCAGAAAATAAAATTTCTGGTTGGATTTATAGTGGTTCTTTTAAAGAAAAATCTGGATTTGAATTACAAAATCTCCAAACAGATTTTGCCTACACCAACAAACAGACTTTTCTTAAAAAGCTTTTATTCAAAACTCCTCAGTCAATTTTAAGAGATGAATTTGTATTGAATTATAACTCTTTCAATGAGTTAACTAATAATATTGGAAAAGTTAAGATAAAAACTAACATCAAAAATAGCCAATTGGCATTTAAAGATATTTTACTGTTAGCTCCAAATTTGTCAGAAACGCCACCATTTAAAGGGAATGAAAAAGAAGTGTTGAAATTCAATGGCGGCATTACAGGAACAATCAATAACATGAAAGTTTCGCAGTTTAGCATGACAGGATTTGAACACGCAAAACTCAATTTACAAGGGCAAATTACGGGTTTGCCTGATGTCAATAAAACGGTTTTAAATCTAAACGTTCAAGAATTATCAATTACCAAAAAAGATTTATTAAAAATTGCTCCAAAAGGTTCAATTCCTGATAGCCTTGAATTACCTCAAAAAGTAGTAATTCTCGGAAAAATAAATGGCAAATTGGATAATTTAGCATTGAATACCACGCTCAAATCTGACTTAGGCAATGCGTCATTCAATGGGAAATTAATCAACATCACGACAGATAAAAATCAACAATATGATGGAAAAATAGCTTTTGAGAATTTCGAAATGGGTAAATTCTTGAAGCAAACTGAAAAAATTGGAAAAATCTCGCTTTCAGCCGATGTTAAAGGTACAGGACTTGCCCCCAAAACGATGAAAGCAAGCGTAAACGGCACTATACAACAAGCTGAATTACAAGGCTATAACTACAAGAATGTAATATTACAGGCAAGTTTGGCGAATCAAATTGCTGAATTAAAAGGCAATATCAAAGACCCAAATATTAGCGTAGCTATTGATTCAAAATTTGATATTTCTCAGCCATTTCCAAGTATAAAAGGAAATGTAAAAGTTGCCGAACTGAATTTAAAAGCCCTCGGATTGTATGCTGACAATATTGGTATTAGAGGCGATATAGATGTTGATATGCAAAATACAAACCCTGATAACCCGAGTGGAACAATCACGATTAATCAGGGGACTTTATTGCAAGATGGGAAGCCCATCAAAATTGAAAACACTACCTTGACCGCAAGTAATAATCTTGAAGGCAAAAAAATCACGATTGATGCTCCTTTTGTAAAAGCAAACCTGAAAGGAAATTTCAATTACTTACAAATTTCGGATATTATTGTTGGAACAATTAACAGATATTTTGTCATTCCTGACGTTGCTTACAAACCAATTACTACGCCTTATAATTTACTCATTGATGCCAAATTTGTAAAACATCCACTTTTACAAGCATTTGTCCCTGCACTTACCCGATTGGATACTTCAAGATTTACGGCAAATATCAACAGTCAGGCAGATACTATTTTAAGAGCAAATTTAACCTTGACTTATCTTGAATATGATACCATTCAAGTATCAAAAGTAAAATTTACCGTGACAGGTGATGCCAATAATTTAACCTATAATGGAGGATTGGACGGTGTCAATTTAACAGGATTTAAAATACGTAAAACGAGTTTAACAGGTGACGTAAATAACAATACAGCAAACTTCAAAGCAACGTTTAAGGATTCTCTTGAAAAAGACCGCCATCAAGTTATTGGTTTGGTGCAAAACATTGATAATCAGTATCAAATCAAATTTAAGAAAGGCGGTTTATTGCTAAATTATGCTTCTTGGAACGTTGATTCTACGGGCTATATTCAATACGGAAAATCGGGATTATTGGTCAATCATTTCCATATTGAAAGGGGAATTCAAAAACTTAGCGTGAATAGCACCACTTCTACCCCAAATGGTCCAATTGATATTTCTGCGGATAGCTTAGATATTCAAAATTTTGTAACGCTATTTGTGCCAGATTCTACCTTGGCGGGTGGCAAAATTGATGGAAAAATTCTATTGAGTAATTATATGGAATCTCCGTCATTTACAGGCGATGTGCTTGTGACTAATTTCCGTTTTCAAAAAACGCCCATTGGCAATTTGAAGGTGAATGTTTTTAATGAAACTGCCAATAAAATAACCGCCAAAGCAAGTATTTTAAATCAATATAATGATATTCAATTAGCAGGAAATTATTATTTGAATACGAAAAACTCGCTCGACCTCAACTTGATAATCAATAAGTTGGCTGCTGAAACGGTGGAGGCGTTTAGTTTTGGACAATTGAGACGTGCCAAAGGAAATCTGAACGGACAAGCAAGTATTAAAGGTTCTACGGACAATCCACTGTTGAAAGGTAATCTAAACTTTAGCAAAGTTGCCTTTGATGTTTCGCAATTAGGAAGCCGATATTTGATTGATGAACAAAATCTGATTTTTGACGGACAGACCATTCGCTTGAAACAATTTACGGTAAGTGATACGCTCAATCAACCTTTAAAAGTTGATGGTACAGTTGTTTTGAGCAATATTCCGTCGGTAAAATACGACTTAACAATTGATACCAAAAACTTTATGGTGCTAAATTCTACCCGAAAAGACAATGGTTTTTTCTACGGAAAAGGATTTGTAGATGCTAATTTAAGTTTGCAGGGAGTTTCGGAAAAAGCAAAAATTGAAGGAGATATTAAAGTTCGTGAAAATAGTAAAATTTCAGTAATTGTGCCTGATAGCTTTGACGAATTGAGTGAAAGCGAAGGGGTTGTGGTTTTTGTAAATAATAAGCATAAAGATAGTAGCAATGTAAAAATTGATTCAACACAACTTCAAAGGTTTACCAACGATTTGTTATCGGAAATTTCATTGAATATTGAAGCTGATGAAAAATCGGAATTTACGATTGTTGTTGATGAAATAAATGGTGATAATCTTGTAGTTAGAGGCAATGCTCGCTTAAATGCAGGACTCACTGCCGACGGACAACCTTATATTTTGGGTTCTTATGATTTAACAGAAGGAAAATATGGCTTGACTTTCGAGGTTATTAAAAAGCAATTTTCTATACAAAAAGGTAGCAATATTGTATGGACGGGCGACCCTATGAATGCCGATGTAAATATTACGGCAATTTATACCGCCAATACCGCTCCGTTGGATTTAATGGAAAATTCTGTTACTGAAAATACCGCTTTGTACCGTCAGAAGATGAATTTTGATGTGTTTCTAACAATGGCAGGAAAATTATCAAAACCAGATGTTTCTTTCCAAATAAAGGCTTCTGAAACGCAAAGATTGGTTTCCACAGATGTGATTACCAATGTTAAAGACAGATTAGCAAAATTGGAAATGAATGAAACTAACAAACAGGTTTTTGCACTGCTAATTCTCAATCGTTTTTTCTCAGAAAAGTCTTCAGATTTCTTTTCTACTAATAGTGGCGGAGTAAATGCGGAGGCTTTTGCAAGACAAAGTGTTAGTAAATTATTGTCTGACCAATTAGACAGATTTGCTTCTGATTTGATAAAAGGAGTTAATCTTGATGTTAATTTATCATCAACCCAAGACTTTTTCAACGGGGTATCCAGCAGTCGTACCGACCTTAGTTTAGGACTTTCAAAAGCATTCTTTAACGATAAAATTGAGGTAAAAGTTGGGCGAAATTTTGAATTAGAAAATACCTCAAAAATCAGTAGAAATCCTGCGGAGGTTTTCGATAATATCAACGTAAATTATAAACTAACCAACGATGGAAGGTATTTATTCAAAGCCTTCCGTAAAAATCAATTTCAGTCGGTTTTAGAAGGATTTATTGTAGAAACGGGTATTGGTTTTACGATAACAATGGAATACGGAAAGTTTAATGAAGTTTTCCAGAAAAAACAGAAAACGAACTAATTTATGCCATCAGTGATAAAAAACATACGGACTTATATACTTATTGACGCACAACTTCACCCCCGACCCCTCTCCGATGGAGAGGGGAGAAAAATGGGGTCGAATGCTCCCCTCTCCATCGGAGAGGGGTTGGGGGTGAGGTTTTTGCGTCTCAAATTTGACTTGCGTCAAATAGTATATACATCCGAAAACATATATAAAACTTCTGTAAAACACAGTCTTCTGCTCATCCTTTTAGTTGTGCTATTGAGCAGTTGTTCGGTGACAAAAAAACTTCCCGCAGGTGAAAGTTTATATACAGGAGCAAGCGTAAAAATGGTAGCTGATTCTGCCATTAATAAATCGGAAATTAAAAATATTCAGACACAACTTACTGAATTTGTAAAGCCCAAACCCAACGCCAATTTGTTTGGTTTTCCATATAAAGTTTGGTTTTATTATCTATTTGGTGAACCCAAAAATGACAAGGGATTTAAGAGTTTTTTCAGAAAACGCTTTGGCGAACCACCTATTTTAGCAAGCAAAAGTGTCACGGCTGCCAATGTCAAACAAATCAATTTATTACTGAATAATGAAGGTTATTTTCGTTCATTTGCCAAAGGGGATTTAATCGAGAAAAACCGTAAATCAACGGCAGTTTATACTGCCACCATTCACCAAAGATATTACTTAGACAGTGTTTCATTTTCACCACAAGATACAAGTCTTTTAGGCAAAGCATTTACAAACGCAAAACAAAACTCTTTGCTACAAAAAGGCTCTCCTTATCGTTTTGAGCTAATTTCGGGAGAAAGAAATCGTATTGACAACATTCTCAAAAAGAGAGGATTTTATTATTTTCAGCCTGATTTTATCATCGTAAAAGCAGATTCATCCGTTGGAAATCATAAGGTCAATTTATCGGTAGAAATCAAGCCTACGACTTCGCAAGTTGCCCGAAAAAATTACAGAATTAGAGACGTTCACGTATTGGCAGATTATGGGGAGAAAATCTTTGCCGATAGTGCAAAAAAAGACCAAGAGATTATTTTTAACGGTATCAGAATCAACGATAAAACCCAGTCTTATAATCCAAAAATATTTTCACAAGCCATTGCATTTCGTAGAGGTGGGCGATATAGCAGTAATATTCAAGATATTTCACTTTCGAGGTTAATTAACCTAAATGGTAATTTCAAATTTGTAAAAAATACCTTTGAATTAGTACCTCGCTCCGACTCCGCCCTGTTGGATGTGTTCTATTATTTAACGCCTCTAAAAGCTAAATCATTTCAAGCGGATATTAACGGTGTTACGAAATCAAACAACTTTACAGGTACAAATTTGAGTCTTTCGTGGTTGAATAAAAACACTTTTAAAGGAGCAGAATTATTCAAAATAACCGCCACTGCGGGTTTAGACTTTCAAGTAGGTGGCATAAGTTCTACACTTGGTGCAGTGAATAGTAGTCGTTATTCGATTGTAAGTAGTATGTCTATTCCAAGATTTATTATTCCATTCGTAAAAATAAATCCTGTAAGAAATCAAGCCTTACCAAAAACAAATATTAGCATTGGCTATGAACTTCAAAATAGAAGTGGATTGTATGATTTAACATCTTTGAATACTACGATGAGTTATGCTTGGAAACAGAACAATACTGTTGAACACTCACTAACGCCAATTTCTATAAGTTTGGTTAAATCAAGCAATATGTCAGAAGCGTTTTTGGATGATATTTTTCGTAGCGATAACCCGATTGCTATCCTTGCTTTATTGGATAATAAACTAATAATGAGTTCAAGTTATACAGTTAATTATACTCCAATTGCCAAAATCGGAAGTAGGCATTTATTTTCATTTTCGGGAGGAATTGAAGTAGCAGGAAATTTAGCAAGTTTATTATCCAGAATCGGTCCCCAACAAGGTTCAGCAGAAACTTTGGTTGGTGTTAGTTACGCTCAATATGCCCGCTTTGATACTGACTTTAAATATAGTTATTCACTGACTCAATCACTAAAATTAGCAAACAGATTTCTTTTTAGCTATGGCTTACCTTACGGAAATTCGCTCTATTTACCACCAAGTAAGCAATATTCTGCTGGTGGAAATAACAGTATTAGAGCCTTTGCAGCACGTGCTATTGGTCCAGGTGCCTATTTTTCAAATGGAACAATTGGTAGTCAACTTTTAGGAAGTCAACAAGGGGATATTAAATTAGAATTAAATACAGAATTGAGAGCAAAATTTACCAATTATATCAATGGTGCTTTTTTTATTGATGCAGGGAATGTTTGGATGCAAAAAGATGCAGATAGTTATGGACAAGATGCTGTTTTTGGCTCAAACTTCTATAAACAAATTGCCATTGGAACAGGCGTTGGGGTACGTTTAGATTTTAGTTATTTGGTACTTAGATTCGACTTGGCTACGCCTGTACACAAGCCGTATTTACCCGAAGGAGAACGTTGGGTTTTGAAAAATTTTGATTTAAAGGATTCTCAATGGAGAAGCGAGAATTTAGTATTAAATATTGCCGTTGGTTATCCCTTCTAATAATTGTGAGTTGTGATTTGCGAGTTTTGGCAATACATCACAAATGCTACAAGGGGTTAGGATTTAGGGACTATTTGAGATTTTATTCAGAAAGCATAATTATCATAATCAAACGACATTTTTTTTAAACTTGATAAATGAGTGGTTAAACATTCTTTTAAAGGATTAAATGCCTCAAATTCAAAAATTGCTAAAATTTTTTGATATGATTTTATCAAAAATTCATCTCCAAACTGGCAGGAAACCAATATCGTTCTAACGTTTTTAGATGCTTGAGCCATCCCAAAATAAAATTGAGATTGGTCAATTTGAGCATCTTCAAATAAAACAGGGCTATCAGAATTTTCAAAAGATTCATCAAGAATATGATTTAATTTTTCAACGATTGAAGCCGATTCATCTGCTTGGTTTTGAAAAGAGCGTTTTAATTCGGGGCTATAAATCGTATTAACAAGTTTCTTATAAACTTCAATACGATAACCATTAATCTTGAAAATATTTATCAAACATTTCAAGGTTTCTTCACTTTGTATTTTCATAGTCTTAATTTTCGGTAGTACATTCTTATGATTGAACTTGTGAGGTTAATACAAAACGGATATTTGCAGAAAATCTAATAAAAATCAAGCAAAAACCGTGCTTGATTTTTATTTAGAAAATTTTTAGAGAATTATTTTAAGCCTAAATTTTAAAATTTTGCAGAAACAGCCTTCACATTTTCTTTCAATTGTTCGTATTTATCAGCGATTTTGTCACTTATTTCTTCGGCTTTATCTTTTGTCTCTTCATACGTTTCAGATGCTTTGTCCTTTATTTCCTCCCAAATATCCGTTGCTTGTTCTTTTAAATCTTCCGCTTTTTCAGAGGCATTTTCTGCCAAATTCACCGCTCCGATTTTTACATCATCGATTTTCTCAGTTGCCTCTGCTTTCAAAACTTCTACTTTTTTATCCAATGTTTCTGCTTTGTGTTGTGCAGCTTCTTTGACAAGTTGTTCTTTTGTAGTTTCCATGATAATAGTTTGAGTTAAAAATTAATTATTTCACGATTAATCTTAAAAATCTCATTCCATTACATTTCAAGCCTAAAATCTTCTTTTTTTGAGAAAGATGCTCCCCAAATTGTAGAAAGTGTACCAAATTGAGTAATACAAAACGCTCAGTAACTTAACAGGCTTATCAACCTTCATCTTAGGCAAAATAAAACAAAAAAGGAATAGCCCATCAAGCCATTCCTTTAACCAAAACCCTAACTGCTTAAATTATAAAATCTTTGAAAATATCTGAGGTCAGAATTGCCATCTCAAATTGTGAATGGCGGTTCAACAACTTGAAAATTATCACCTATGTGAAAATTTCTTTATGCAAAAGAAATGTGGAAGAACCACTTCCACAATCTAACCAGTCTTTTTCCAATTAAAATCTTTTTATATCGAGTCGATTGCAATTTTAATAAGAAACAGGGAAATCAATAAATTTCCCTGTTTAACTACAACCTAACCACTTATAATTTATTCATTATGGTGATGAAAGAAGAAGAATATAGGAGCAAAAAATGCTCCCTATTTCTCACAATCTAACCACTATGAATTAAACTTACTAATGCTTTTTGATGAAATGTGTATTCAAAAAAGAGGTTTAAAAACTACTTAATATCTTCTTGAATATGGTCAATTTTTTTGTTCAAATCTGCTTTAAATTCTTTCCAACCTTGTTTGGTATCTGATTTTACTTCAGATAAGGAATTTTCTAAGTCGTCGATTTTAGATTGAATTTTAGCTTTTCTTGTTTTCCAACGTGCTTTTTCTTTATCGGTTGCTTTATTCATTTTAGCATCCATTTCAGAAATTTCTGTTTTCAATTCGCTTCGTTTTTGCTCAATTTTATTAGCCATTTCCAATCTTTCTGCTTTTAAATCATCAGCAGTTTCGGCGGCTTTTTCTTTTACATCCGAAGCAACATCATCAACTTCTTTGGAAACTTTGTCTTGTGCATCTTGCGTTTTTTCAGCAATTTCCTTTTTTTCGCTTCTTGAGCATGAAGAAATGGTGAAAGAACCTAATATCAAGAGACTTGCAAAAACCAATACATTCTTTTTCATTGTTATTTAAAATTTAAGTTAAAAATTCGTTCCAGTTACTAAAAAAACATTTTTCGTAGAATTTTGTAGAGAAAACACCCCAACATTGTCCACTTTTGGGGAATTTTCTATTCAATTCCATTTTTTAGGAATTTCATATAAGTAATTACGATTGACGAATAATTCGATTTACGATTAAAACCCCAGTTCGTCAATCGTAAATCGAATCAATAGTCAATAATCTTGGGGATAACTTAATAAACCAGTTCACCCAACCCCTACTTAAAAATGAATTCCGACAGTCGCTTGTAAAGAGTTTCCTTTTGAAGCAAATTTTGCGGCGGTATTCGGATTACTAAATTTCACATTCACCACATCATTCACATTTCCTTCATATCTGAAATCCAAATTCAACATTCCAATATCAAAGCCCACTCCTGCCTGATACCCAAGCGTTACATTATTAAAAATTTCACTTGCCTTTTGTCCTTGGTATTGTTCAATGCTATCTCCTAAATTTCCGCTATCGGATAATTTAAAAGTGGCAACAGGACCTGCATTCACTCTGAGGACATTCCCAATTTTCACTCCAACCAAAATGGGTAAATCTAAATTGGTCAATTTCAAATCAATGGTTTTTCCACTGGCTTTTCCGTCTTCAAAAACATTGAATTTTCCTCCTTTTTGAGAAAGCAAAATTTCGGGCTGAATGAAAATTGTTTTCCCAAATCTTAAAAAAACGCCTCCTACAAAACCATAAGCTCGGGTATCGTTGGGACTAAAATTGAAAACTTTTCCACCCGACGAAAATGACAAATCGTTACCGCTTACCTGAGACAAATTTGCTCCTAATCGAAGACCTGCCGTAAATGATTTCTCTTGAGCAAACGTACTTAATGTCGATATTGCCAAAATGGCTACTAACATTACCTTTTTCATAATTATCTATTTGATTTCTAATTCGTTGATTGATTTACACTTGAATATATAAAATGATTATACCATTGAGACAATATGAATAATTTGATAAAATATGGGTAAAAAGTACCCCATTTTTAGGAAAAATGCGGATAATTTACTCGTTCATGGATAATTATGTACAAAAAAAGAGTACCTCGAAAGGTACTCTCATGACAACAATCTACGAAGTTTTTATTCTGATGATTTGGTAGCTTTTTTTCTTCTTTTCACCAATGACTTCACATCTTCGGTGGTTTCGGTAATGGTTTCTACTAAATCAGGCATAAATTCACTCATTCGTTTTTTCTTTTCTTGCAATATCCTATTATGGTCTGGTTCACCCAAAAGATAACCATAGGGTTTTAATTCATGCACAGAATCGAAGATGACTTTTAAGATTGCCGTTGTGGGTAATGACAAAGCCATACCTGCAATTCCCCAAAGTGCCGACCCTAATAATAAGGCAATGATAGCAACTAATCCGTTGATACTAATTTTTGAACCAACCACTTGGGGCGTAATAAAATTGCCTTCTAAAAACTGAACAAAGATGAAAACGCCTGCTACGCCAACTGCATACATCGGTGAATCTTTGGTAATTAAAGCAACAATTATGGGTAAAATTGACCCGATTAATATTCCAATAAAGGGAATAATCAGTAATGCTGCTGCCAAAAAACCGAAGAACACAGCATAGTCAATTCCTAAAATTAGTAAGCCCATCGTGTTCAATGTTCCAACAATAACGGTCACTGTTATCAATCCTGTAAGATAACTATGCACAACTTCATAGATTTTTGTGAGGACTGTATCAATAGTATAACGCCTGACATTGGGAAAAACTTTGTAGAAAAACATTTTAAAGAAATCTCTGTAATAAAGCAAAAAGAACATATAAATGGGAATCAGCGATAAATTTCCAAGCATATTGCCAGTCGTTGAAAGTGCCGAAGAGAAAAAAGAACCTCCGCCTCCACCAATAATTCCCTGACCGTACTGCTTTAATTTTGCAATCTGGGTATTTCTGCCAACGTGTAAATAACGTTCTGCCAATTTCTGACAATCGGCAAAAAGCGTGGTGAATTTTTGTTGTAACTGTGGTAACATTTCACCAAAACTCACAATTTGATTTGAAGCTAACCAAATTAAGCAAGCAGTAACAACCATGAATAAAATCAGAGAAATAGTAATGGCATAAACCCTACCCATTCCTTTTTTCTCAAGCCATTTATCAATTGGATAAAGTGCCATTGCCAAAATAATAGCAACAAATAGCGGCACTAAAATATCTTCTAATACTTTGAGCCAATACACCAAAATTGTCACACAAATCAGCGAAAATGCCAGTTTGATGATATACGGATAGTTAGATTTCATGGGCTTTTCAATCATGGTCAAAAAAAGAGAGGAATGAAATCACTCCTCTCCACACAATATTCTCAATTATATTTCATCCTAAATAAGAACGAAGCGTGTTTAATAAGTTTTAAATTTAGCAAGAAGCAATACAAAATATTTTAAAGTTACTTAGGCAATTAGCCTCATAATCAATAACGAATTCTTGAAGAATTACCTTTAACTTTCTTCAGGAACGAATCAAAATCTTTGCTGGCGAAAGGGTCAGAATTAAGATAATCTTTTTCAATTTTCGAGAAGGTCAATCCAAATAATACAGCCAAAACAACAATACCGAACGATGATAATACGAAAGTGATTTGTTCCATGATAGTAAAAGTTAAAGGTTCATGATTATTAAATCCAAAACTATACTCCTCTACGAATAAGCGACAAGATTATGGATACAATAGCTAACACAAGTAAGATATGAATAATACCTCCCGCACTGTAAGCAAAAACGCCTAACAACCATCCAATAACTAATATTACGGCAACGATATACAATAGATTTCTCATAATTTTTAGTGTTTAAATGTTATAATTTTTGATTCAACAATCATCATTAAATTCTTATACCATTCTGAAAAACAGTCCATTATGTAGAAATACAATATAGAATGGGTTGAAAAATGGGTAAACTGTGGAAATTTAACCCCAACAATTCAGATTTTGTGAGTAAAGGAAAGGTGGCATTAAAGTGGTGTCCTTTCGTGTAAAATCTTTCAAAAACGAAGAAACAAATTTGATAATCAAGCAGTTTATTATTCTTCAACGATTTTATTTTTAGAAGCAAAATTTAAAAAGGTTTACACGAAACGATACGAAAAACCAAATAGACAGGCGGTGTTTATTGTAAAACAGGAAATGGAAGTCAAAAGAAAGCAAATTCTTGAGGCTGAACCTGTTTAAACTTTCTATTTCGGAATAGACTAAAAACTAAATATTAATAATAATGCTATGGAAAATATTCAAAAAACCTTTATCACATCAGCCCGAATAAAATTACTTCAGGTACTGAATTTTGTATTTTTTATCATCATGGTTATCATGAATGGTTTGGCAAATGGTTTACCCATTAATGGAAAAACAACAGGAGAATTATCCAATCAATACCCTAACTTGTTTGTTCCTGCGGGGATAACCTTTTCAATTTGGGGAGTGATTTACTTTCTGCTTTTATGCTTTTGCATCTATCAGTTTAAATCTTTTTTAAGTAAAAAGCCAGAACCACATTTAGCTATGATTCTCAACGCCATTGGTTTTCTATTTATCATCAACGCTACTTTTAATGCTCTTTGGATTGTGGCTTGGCATTATGAAATTTTACCATTATCGCTCTTAATAATGCTTGGTATTTTGGTGACTTTAGTTAAAATCAATTTGAATCTCCGTGAAGTTCAGCCATATTTGACGGGTTGGGTCAGATTTTTTGTAAAAGCATCTTTTGGGGCATATTTAGGCTGGATTTGCATTGCAACCATTGCCAATGTAACGGCTCTATTAGTTGCGAATGGAATACTTTTAGATGGAATTTCGGGTCAATCGTGGGCAAGTATCATGATTTTGACAGGTGCTTTTATTGCTCTTTTACTTACCATTAAATTAAGAAATAGTTATTTGGCACTGGCAGTAATTTGGGCTTTGACAGGCATTATTATTGCCAGAACTCAGGATTCGATTTACTATAAATACATTGTTTATAGTGCAGGTTTAGGGATAGTTGTTATGGTGATAGCAATTTTGATGTCTTCTACCTTATTATTATTTACCAAAAGGAAAGAATTAGTGGAGGTACATTAAGTATAGTGTTTAATAAGTTTTTGGGGGAAGCTTAATTATCCGAAAGAACTTCTCGAAAGTTATTTACCCGCAATGGATAGACCACAGATTAGACAACTTTCAAAAAAGTTGTCTAATCTAATGCTAACAAACTTCCGTAAAGTACGCATCAAATCTTTAAAATGGGTCTAAATTAAACTACTCTTGAAAAAGTAATCGTAAAAACTGTTCCTTTATTCAATTCAGAATCAACTTCTACTCTTGCTTTGTGCGATTGAATAATGTTGAGCGTTGCGGCTAATCCTAAACCAATTCCATTATTTTTAGAAGTGAAATATGGTTCAAAAAGCCTTCCTACGTGTTCTTGACTAATGCCTATTCCATTATCTTTTATTGTTATAATAACGCTTTTGTTATTGAATGAGGTTGAAATTTCTAATACGCCTTCCCCTTCTTTCATAGCCTCCACGGCATTGATGATAATATTAAGAAAAGCAATTTGAATTTTTGATTTGTCTAAATCAAGCCAAATATCAGGCGTAAAGTTTTTCTTTAAATGTATTCCCTTCAGATTAATTCTATCAATGGCTTGTTCAATGGTAGTCTCTAAAACTTCTGTTAAATCATGGCGACTAAAAATTACTTCTGAAGGTTTAGAAGTATTCAATAACTCTGTAATCAAATCATTAATCCGTTGACTGTTTCTGCGAATAATATCCATGAAAAATTGGGCATCTTCGTCCTCAAAATCTTCTCCCATTTGGTCTAACGACAGATTGATATTGGTCAAAGGATTACGAACTTCATGAGCTAAAGTTCTGACTAAACGACCTGTTGCTGCCATTTTTTCAAAGAGTAAAGAATCTCTTTCATCTTTTTTTCTGGAAGTTATATCATGAATAATCCCTAAATAATAGGGTACTCCTTCGCTATCAAGTTGACGATTACAATGGATTGAACACTGTTTTCTTTCTCCAAATTTGGTCACCAATTCTACCTCATAATTACTGATTTCACCTTGTTTTTCAAGCATCATGATAAATCTCAATCTTTCATCTGAACGAACAAAGGTTGTATAGCTTTTTTTACGAATTAACTCCTCTTCGGTATAACCTAAAAGCTCGGCAGTAGCAGGTGTAAAATACCGAAAAGTACCATCTAATTGGGTAGCAAAAATTGCCTCTTTGGTCTGTGCAAAAATATTTCTATACTTTCTTTCACTTTCTCGAAGCGTCGCCAGCGTATTGGCACGGTCGAGAGAATAACGGATACAACGTTCTAACTTCTCAGCATCCAATTCACTTTTTACCAAATAATCAAAAGCCCCCAAAATCATAGCCTCCATGTCTATATTTTTATCGCCCTTGCCAGTTAAAAGTATTACAGGAGCTTGAAGTCCGTTTTCAGTACCTGTTTTCAGTAAGTCTAAACCCGTTTTTGCTCCTAACAAAAAATCAAAGAAACACAGGTCATACTGTTTTTCTTTGATTTTTTGAAGAGCATTATCGAAAGAATATGCCCAATCTATTTCAAATTTTTGACCTTTAATTTCCTTGATGTACTCACTCGTTAAAAAAAAATCATCCTCATCATCATCCACCAAAAGAATTTTAATAGTTCTGCCTTTAAACATCGTTTTTTTATTTTGGTAATTGAACAATATCAAACCAATAATTACCTAAAGCTCTGGTTACTTCCACAAAATCAGAAAAACTTACAGGCTTAGAGATGAAACAATTAACACCTAAATCATAAGTTTTCACAATGTCTTCATCTGCTTTTGAAGTAGTAAGAACCACAATGGGAATACTTTTCAAATCGGGGTCAGTTTTTATTAATTTTAAAGCCTCTCTCCCATCAATTTTTGGCATATTGAGGTCTAATAAAATAATTCCGGGACGTGGGCTATCTTTGACTTCTACAAATTTCCCTTGTCTTCTGAGATATTCTAATAACTCAACACCATCTACCACAAATTTCAATTCATTTACTAAAAAACTTTCCTCCAAAGCCTCCTTCGTCATCAAACGGTCGTCGGGGTCGTCATCGGCTATTAAAATGGTAACACTTTTCTTTTCCATATTTTTTTAATTATTATTGGGCAAATACACGATAAATTTTGCTCCTTCGTTCAAAACACTTTCTGCCTTAATATAACCATCGTGATTATCAATAATTTTCTTACATATTGCCAAACCTAATCCTGTTCCTTCAAATTCAGCTCTACCGTGCAAACGTTGAAAAATAATGAAAATCTTTTCGGCATATTCAGCATCAAAGCCAATTCCTTTGTCGGACACCACAATTTTATGATATTTTTTCGCTTTCAGCGGAAAATTCAGCCCTTTTAATTCTTGTTTGGTGGCTTCAAATGACTCAATTTTAATGTGAGGTTTTTGATTGGGTTGAACAAACTTTAAGGCATTACTGATTAAGTTTAGAAACAATTGTTGCATTTGAGTTGGTAACCCTTTGATGGTTGGCAGAGGTAAAATCTCAATTTGTGCTTCAGTTTCTTGTATTTTAACCTCAAAATCACTCAAAACCATTTCTATTACTTCATTCAAAGCAACGTTTTCTACGGGTTCAATTTTTCGAGACGCTCTTGAATAAGATAAAAGATTTTCCATCAGAATTTTCATTCTATTGGCTGCATCTAACATTCTGTTTACATAAAATTGACCATCGTCGGGAAGTTGCCCTGCAAATTTGCTACTCAAACGTTCTCCAAAAGCCATAATTTTCCGCAAAGGCTCTTGCAAATCATGGGAAGCGATATAAGCAAACTGTTCTAATTGCTCGTTCGACTTGTTGAGTTCTTCTATTTTATTTTCTAATTCCTTTTCATAGATTTTCAACTCTGTAATGTCAACGGTGTTTCCGATGAAACGAATCACTTTTCCTTCTTCATTGGTAACCACCCAACCACGAGTATTGACGGTTTTTTCAACGCCGTCCAAATCAAATAATCTATGTTCAAAAGCATAAGAGCATTTGTCAATAATTGCCTGATTTACGATGTCTGTAACACGGGATAAATCGTCTTCGTGAAGGCAACTTTTATAAAAATTGTAGTCTAATTTTTGCGGTAAATTTTCAAAATTTATGCCTCCATAAACTCTCTTCAAACCGTCAGACCATTGTATTTCGTCTTTTTCTACGTCCCAATCAAAACTTCCATAACTCATCATCGACTCAGCTTCTTTAAACAAATCCTTTGTTTTTTTTAACTCTTCATAAGCCACCGACAATTCATCAATTTTGTATTTGAGTGTATTTTTTAGTTTTTTAAGCTCTGTAATATCTTCAGACGTTCCTAAAACACGATTTACTTCTCCATTTTCATCCAAAAAACACTTTCCTCTTACATGAAGTAATTTTCTATTTCCGAAGGTGTCAATTATTTCATGTTCAAATTCATAAAATGAAGATTTATCTGCAATTGCTTGCAACGACAACTCTTTTGAATGCCGTCTGTCTTCGGGTACAATGTGCTGATTATAAACACCGTAAATCATTTTCGACTCTGGATAATCATTACAGTTATAGCCAAAAATATCAAATAGCCCATTCGACCAAGTGACATAATCATTCTTTAAAACCCACTCCCAACTACCATAATTAAATAACTGTTCTGCGTCATTCAATTGTTTTTGATGTAGCAAATCCTTTCTTAAATTTTCGATATAAGCTGTAATATCTTCAGCAAAAACTATCACTTTAAAGGCATTTTCAGCCGTTTCACTTTTCAACAATGTACCTCTATTTCGAACAATTGATAATTTATTGTCTTGATTGGTAAATTCAAGATGAAAATTACGAGTATCACCTATATTAGCATCATTGTATAAATCTGCAATTTGTTCAATTAAAGTAACACCACTAACTGTCTTATTAGTAGTACCTATTTTTATATCTAATTTTAAAAATTCGTCTGCTTTATAATTGGCAAAAACTTCTGTTTTGTGATTCAAATACACTATTTCATTTGATATGAAATCAATAACATAAACAAAGTCAGGAATTGCCTTTAAAAGGTTTTCAGTCAGGTCATTCTTGTTCGACAAGTTGAGCGATTTAAGTATATAATCCGATAAATCCATATTGTTCAGAATAGCAATAAGTGGTAATTTTGGTATGTGTTAATTATAATTCAAACATTTTCATTTTGTTGTAGAGGGTTTTTCTGTCGATATTTAATAAACGAGCTGCTTTACTTTTATTAAAATTAACATCTTTGAGTACCTTCAATATCATTTCATATTCTGCTTCAACGGCTGCACTTTTTAATGAAGGTTTTTTAGTCACCACCTCCACGATTGGCGTGGATTCGGTCGGTGTGGTGGTATAATGACTAATATTTGGTTGAACAGTTGGCGTATTAATGGTATCGGTAAATAATAGTTTAGCATAATTAGAAATTTCAAATGGTAACGTTTTTGCTTCAATAAAGTCTCCGTCTGTCAAAAGTGTAGCCCGTTTAATGACATTTCTCATTTCTCGAAGATTTCCGTACCAAGCATACGTCATAAAATTTTCGATAACATCTGGAGAAAAACCTTTTACGTGCTTCCCTAATTCTGCATTTGTTTGGTCTAAAAAGAATTTAGCAAATACCATAATATCGGCTTTTCTATCACGTAGAGGAGGCACATCAATACTAAATTCGTTGAAACGGTGGAATAAATCTTCTCTAAATTTCCCTCTTTTTGAGGCTTCATGAAGTTTTTCGTTGGAAGCCACTACAATTCTCACATCCAAAGGAATTTCTTTTGTTCCTCCAATTCTTTTCATGGTGCGTTCTTGTACCACTCTCAAAAGTAATACTTGTACTTCATAAGGAAGATTTGCTACTTCATCCAAAAAAATTGTTCCACCATTTGCCAATTCAAAGTGTCCAATTTTCTGAGTTAATGCCCCTGTGAATGCTCCTTTTTCGTGTCCAAATAGTTCAGAACCAGCTAAATCCTTAGAAATAGCCCCACAGTCCATTGCTACAAATGGTTGATTGGCTCTTTTACTGTGCAAATGGATTTCTTGGGCAACTGATTCTTTTCCTGACCCACTTTCTCCGTAAATTAAAACGCTGTAATTGGTTGGTCCAACTAACTGAATTTGCTTTAATAAATAATTAGACTCTTCGCCGTCGCCAAAAATATATTTTACCGCTTTAGATGATTTCTTTTTTGTTTCAGTAGATACTTCATTTCCTCCAGATTTTCCACTTAAACTTTCTTGCATACTGCCTTGTTCAGACTCAGTGCTTTCGAGGGCTTTCTTGATGGTCAGCAAAATTTCATCAGGAAAAAGAGGCTTTGTGATATAATCGTAAGCTCCTAATTTCATGACATTTACGGCAATTTTTATATCAGAATAACCCGTAATTATCAAAACAGGAATGAAAGGAAATTTCTCTTTAATTTTTGACAAAATAGTCCCCCCGTCCATATCTCCCAATCGAAAATCAGTCATCACTAAGTCGGGACGAAACTCCTGAAGAAGTATCAAACCTGTATTTCCATCATGTGCTATGGCTACTTCGTAGTTGTTTTTTGTCAGAAATCTACGTAGCAATAAGCAGATGTCTGTATCATCATCTATAACTAATATTCTTTGCATAATTTGGTTAAGTTATCTTAACATTTATCAATAGATTGAGTTTTTGGTTGGTCTATTACCTTACGAATCTGTTTTAGGCTTTGATTAAAAATCAAATAATAACACAACTTTATCTTATAAAACCCTTCTCATTTGGGCGGAAGCAATATTCAAATTTTCACGATATTTAGCTACGGTTCTTCGGGCGATGTTATAGCCTTTTTCCGATAATAATTCCATCAGTTGAAAATCGTTTAGTGGAGCTTGTTTATTTTCGCTTGCTACTAAATTAGCAATTGTTTGCTGAATTTCACGGTTTGAAACTTCCTCGCCAGAATTTACCTTTATTCCTTCTGAAAACAAATCTTTTAAGTTTATCGTCCCGAAAGGTGTCAAAGCATATTTTCCACTGGTAACCCTTGAAATAGTAGAAATGTCCATACCAATTTGGTCGGCAATATCTTTCAAAATCATCGGTTTTAAATTACGAATATCGCCAGTTTTAAAGAATTCTTTTTGAAAAATCACAATCGCTCTCATGGTTTTCAACATGGTTGTTTCTCTTTGCTGAATGGCTTCGATTAACCAATTGGCTGCAGACAATTTCGTATTAACGTACTGATTGGCAGCTTTGTCTTTCGCTAAATTGATAGTCTGGGCAAAATCTTTGTTAATTTTTATTGATGGAATTCGACTATTATTCAAGGAAATATCAATGGTAGAATCACCGTGAAGGTTAGTTTCATAGTTTATCACATACTCAGGAATAATATTATCTTTTACTGCCAACGGCGACGCCCCTCCATCCATAACAGGTTTGGCATTTAGCGATGTAATTTGCTCTATTGCCAATTTCAATTCATCTGAAGTGAGATTACGCAAACGCATGATTTTCTCAAAATTGCGAACCGCCAATTCGTCAATATTAAAGGCTACAATATCAATGGCATTGTCAACGTCGAATCCTTTTTCTTTCTTTCTCTGCAACTGCATCATCAAGCACTCCTGTAAATCAGCCGCCCCAATGCCTGGCGGGTCCATCATTCGCAAAACCTTCAATAAATGTTCTACCTCTTCTACATTTACAAAAATATTGTTTGTAAAAGACACATCATCCGCAATAGTTTCAGCAGAAGACGAAAGAAAACCATTATCTGTCAAAGAATCAATGATAAAATCCATCAAAAGCATTTGTCGCTCATCAAAAGGCAAGCAATGAGTTTGTGCTTTCAATTCTGTACGCCAATCATTTTCTTGAACAATGGGCATCGAGTACAATTCATCGTCAGCACTTTGATTATTAGTTTTGGTTTTATAATCAGGAATGTCATCATGGGCGTATTCTTCCCAATCTGCATAATCATTGTCTGGTTTTAATGAATCCGAAAAATCGTCATTGTTCACACCTTCCTCAAAATCGTCATAATCCTCCCGTTCTGTTTCATCTGAACTCAAACTTCCTTCCTCCAACAACGGATTTTCCTCTAACTCATTTTTTATACGGTCTTCCAACTCCAGTGTAGAAAGTTGAAGAAAATTAAGCATCTGTATTTGCAGAGGCGTTATTTTAAACGTTTGTCTTTGATTTTGAGATAGATTCATCATGGTTGCATAGTTTTGGAGTGTACAGAGGTATATTCAATTAATGAGCCTACAAATTTTATCTCTTTCTACTTTTTATAAAAAACCAAACAAAACAAACATAACCTTCTGAATTACAACCACTTGACAATAAAAATATATTTACTTTTTTTTCATAAAGCAGATAAATTGGGAAATACACAATTCCACAATTTGGAATAGTTTCTACAAATTGTAGAGATAATTCCACACCTTGTAGAAATCGTTTTCTACATATTTATCGTAAATTGTATATCATTCATCAAAAAACTTAAACCTACTCTTTCATAATATTTATAATGCAACAAACTTCAAAATATATAAAACTGTCTTTTCTTGGCTTTGCACTACTCTTGTTAGGATTATCGTGGGTGTCATTTCAGCAAGTGTATGTAAATCAGACAAATACAAATGCAGTTGAGCATACTCAAAAAGTATTATTAATAAGCGAAGAGTTTATTTCTAATATGAAAGATATTGAAACAGGGCAAAGAGGATTTTTATTGACTAAAAATCGAGTTTTTCTTGAACCTCTAAACACAGGACAAAAAGACGCTTTAGCAAATTTAGATTCGCTTGATGTATTGGTGAAAGATAACGCTGTTCAGAAAAGATGCCTTGTGAAAATTAAAGAGTTAAGTATTAATAAAATAAAAGCCTTGACAGATAATATTTCACTGATTGAGAAAGGAAAGACCATTGATATGTCCACTTTAGAATACGGAAAAAAAACAATGGATAGCCTCAGAACAAGAGTTATCACTTTTCAAAAAAACGAAAGAGATTTGTTAAGTATCCGAACTAATTCAAAGAATTATGGACTATCGCTTATGCCAATTTATCAGGTATTGTTATCATTTGCGTCTTTGGTACTTTTAGGAATTTCCTATTATTTTGTAAATACAGAACTAAAACGTAGATTTTTGACAGAGAAGACTCTCGAAAAAAAGGTAGAAGAATTGAATCGTTCAAATGCAGAATTAGAACAATTTGCTTATGTGGCATCGCACGATTTACAAGAACCATTAAGGAAAATTAGGGCATTTAGCGATAAATTACAGTTAAAGCAAAAAGAATTACTGACAAACGATGGTCAAGAAACACTTTCAAAAATTGCCAGTTCTGCCGCTCGAATGCAAACATTAATTGACGACTTACTGAATTTTTCAAGAATGGTAAATCATAAATCT
Source organism: Arcicella aurantiaca (assembly GCF_003148625.1). Taxonomy (GTDB): domain Bacteria; phylum Bacteroidota; class Bacteroidia; order Cytophagales; family Spirosomataceae; genus Arcicella; species Arcicella aurantiaca. The sequence goes on from NZ_QGGO01000014.1 coordinate 52,635, forward strand.
CAACAAATTGAAGAAGTCAGCCTGAATGTGTTAGTTAATGATGTTTTAGAAGAATTATCCGTTGAAATTCATCAAAAAAATGCTAATATTGAAGTCGAAAACCTACCGTATTTAAAAGGATATGGTTTTCAGATAAGGCAATTATTTTTAAATCTTATTAGTAATTCCTTAAAATATGCTCTTCAAGGTGTAAAACCTGAAATTTCGATAAAATATTCTGAAGTAAATGCCAAACATATACCTAACATTGCTCAGAGCAAAGACAATATTTTGTTCCACAAAATTTCAATTATCGACAATGGAATCGGATTTGAAAGTCAATACGTAGAGAAAATTTTTATCATTTTTCAACGTTTGCATAACCGAGGAGAATTTCAAGGTAATGGTATTGGTTTAGCTATTTGCAAAAGAGTAATGGCTAACCATCATGGCTTTATTTTTGCAAAATCGAAGCCCTACGAAGGGGCTACATTTGATATATATTTCCCAGCAACAACTACTTAAAATTATAAAAATCAATGAATAGACGACGTACTATACTAATTGCAGATGATGATGAAGATGACAGATTTTTAGTAAAATCAGCCCTTGAAGATTGCCAAATTACTTGTTCCGTAAAATACGTTGAAAATGGCGTTGAAGTGATAAATTACTTAGAAAATGGTGAGGGTGGTACTGAAATCCATAAACCGTCTTTAATATTGTTAGATTTGAATATGCCCAAAAAAGACGGAAGAGAAGCACTCAGAGAAATTAAAAACAATCCAGAATTAAGGTCAATTCCAGTCATCATTCTTACCACATCTAAGGCGACAGAAGACGTTAATTTGTGCTATGGTTTGGGAGCAAATGGTTATATTGTAAAACCAAATAGTTTTAGCGAATTAGCAAATACTTTAAAAATTTTAACGAAGTTTTGGCTCGATGTAGTAACGCTACCTCCGCTATAAAAACCACCAATGATGCCCGAAAATATTATTTTTTTTCATCATCATTGGTGATTTTTTTTATCCACATCAACCCTTTCTCCACGAAGCCCGTTTTATGTTTCAAAACAGGTTTTTCTTCCTCAGTTTTATCTTTCACCCATCTGACCGTCTTTTCAATAATTGCGTCGTCATTATTGGCTACATATTTAGAAACAAAGTTATTGGCAACATAAGGAACAACTAAGCGAGTCAACCATGATGCACGGGCTAATACGGTATTTCTAAGTAAAGTATTAACACCAAAACGCAGCCCCATTCCAACAATACTATCACTTTTACGATTATTTACAAGTAAACTCTTCGTGAAATTTAAGGCTTGTCGTGCAGGTTGTAATTCTTCTTTCACCAGATTAAATTCTTGTTTTAATCTCATACCAGAAATCGTAATTTGGTTTTTCAGCCTTGCTCTTTCTGCCCGTAAATCGTCTATATTTTCAATTTTAGTCTTCATGGTAAAACTTTTTGATGAATAAATTAATAACAGGAAGTTTAATGTATTTATCTTTTATGGAATAAATAACACCCCCTATTATGACGTAAAACAGCCCTACTAAAAATAGTCCTAAAGGTAAACTATTCAGTTTTTCGCCAATTAACCATGCAACTGCCAAACTCATAAATAATAAAACCGTAAGCCCTACCATAGCCAGTAACAAAGTAGTAGCCATTGTTGAAACCGTATCTGCTAATTTAGAAGACATATTTAAAACCCCTAAATTCCATCTTGCCTCTGCATAAGTCGAAGCTTCTTCAAAGATATTTTCGACCTTGTCTTTTATATGCTCAATTGATTCCATAATTCAGGTATTTTCAAATGCTTTAAAACAGGAAGTTTTAATACTGAAATCAAACAGTTTCAAGATTAAAACTTCCTGAAATTTGAAGGTTTTAGGTTAAACAAGTCAAAAATTTACGCTGTTTTTAATTGTCTATCAGCAACTTCCACCGCATCTTCAATCTCTTCTTTAGCTTTATTCTTCCATGATTTTGCTTTTGACTGAGCATCATCTGCCAAGTTTTTAGCATTATCTTTTCCATTCTGAATAGCTGTTAGCAAATCATCAGCCCAAGAGTTTGCATTTTGCTTCACTTTTTTTCTCAAATCTGAGCCTTTTTCTGGAGCAAACATTAAACCTATTGCTGCACCAACTGCAGCAGCCGTAGCAATTCCGATTACAATTTTTGAGTTATTTGACATAATTTTTAATATTTATTGTGAAACATTATGTAATTACTCAAAGTTGAAAAATAACTGTGCCGATACTTTTTTAGTGTTTTTTGGGGTAAAAATACCTCAAATTGAGCATAAAAAATGACCTTTGGGGAGGCTACGAATCATAAATTCAAACACTTATTTAGCCTTTAAGTAGGTATAGTGCCGAAATATTTTAGAGAAATTTAATCAAGAAAGGAAATTGGGAAAATAAAAACGTAGAGTTCTCAAGTGCAGTAAAGAAAATATTATCAACCAATAAGATAAGTGTAAATTCTGGCTATATCTGAATGATAAACTAAAGCAATAAAGACTGCTCGATTTTCATAAAATCAAGCGGTTTTTCTATAAAAGTATCCGCACCAGTACTCACGGCTATTTCAAAAAAATTCCCCATAGCACTAATCATAATAATTTTTGAATTAGGAGATAAAAGTTTTAATTCTTGCACTCTATCAATGCCATAGCCATCAGGTAAGTTATTGTCTAAAAATAACCAATTAGGTTTCACCTCAGAAGCTTTTCCGATACCGTCTTGAAGCGTATGTGCATAGTAAGAAGTTATCCCCTTTCTCTTGAGAAAATGTTTTAAAAGTAAACAAGTGTCTCTTTCATCATCAATTATTAACGCTACTTCGTGCATGATACAAGATATTTTAAGTAAAAAGTATTGAATTGGTATGTTTCAATATTTCAATGTTACTACATATATTTTTGTTGATAAAAAAATCATACCAGCAAATTACAATACCCATTTTTAAGATTTGATGCGTACTTTACGGAAGTCGTCGTTCATAACGACGACTTCTGTTGAGACTCAGATACCCAATGTCTTTTTTAATCAGTAAAAACTGCGGAATTGAAGCAACATAAAATTAAAAAAAATACGACTCCCTAAATCTTAGAGAATCGTATTTTTTCAATTTTATTGATAAACATTTTATTTTTTAGTCCAAAACTTTAGCTCTTCTTCTGCCATTTTTACGGCTTCATAAGCATTTACAATGCCTCCACTTGACGATAATAAGCTAAAATCAACTAATTCACCTGTACCGGGTTGGCTTACCTTTAGTTTATTCAACTTAATAGATGAATTAAGAATAATTTGTTTAATTTTTCTGAAATCAAAATCTGGATAATATGACATCAACAATGCTGCTAAGCCTGTTACAACAGGTGCTGCCATACTCGTTCCGCTTAAATCTTCATACTGCGACCCCACAACTGTTGACTTTAAATCTACACCTGGAGCAAAAACATCCACAGTTTTATGTCCATAATTAGAAAATTCAGCAACTGCACTTGGTGGTTGCATCCAAGACGTTGCTCCTACTTCAAGCCAATTATCTGCTTGTTTTCCATCATCAAATTTCTTTGATGGGTAGTTATCGCTAATGTCAATATTTTCGTTTTCGTTGCCTGCCGCATGAATCAACAATACTCCTTTCGACTGTGCATATCTTACAGCATCATCAACTGCTTGTTTTTGTGGAGAAACAGATTTCCCGAAACTCATGTTGATAATTTTAGCACCATTATCAACTGCATATCTTATTGCATTTGATACATCTTTATCACGTTCGTCCCCTTCTGGAACAGCTCTAATTGCCATAATTTTAACGTTACTGGCAACCCCTGCAATTCCCAAAGAATTATTTCTATTTGCCGCAACAATCCCAGCTACGTGTGTGCCATGACGGGCGTCTGGACCTTTTACTTCATTATTTCCGTAATCTCTATCATTAATATTATCAACATCATCACCAACGATTGTGCGAGGATTAAACGAAAGATTTATACCAAATTTAAATTGTGCGTCATAGTATTCGTAGGCTTCTTTCAGCTTTTCTTCATCTTGACCAATTTGCTCTAATAATTCAAAAACTCTTTTAGCTTTTCTAATTTCCTCTGGCTCTTTTGTAGTGATTTTGGCAAGGTCTTCTTTGGAAATGTCCTTTACTTTTAAGAAAGTAGAAAGAATTAATTTAGAGTCAATATACTTTTCATACAATTTAATGACAAATGGACCTTGTTCTTGCAACTCTTGAACTTTGGCTTCATAACGAGCTTTATACTTTTTATATAGTTCATACTCAACCTTCATGGCAGGCGAAAGGCTTGAAATATCTTGAATATATTGGTAAATTTTCTTCAATCGAGCATATTCACGAGTAACTTCCATTGTTTCTCTTGAAACGTCTGTTCCGTCTTTTCCACCTAAAAAATCCCAACCATTAATATCATCGATGTAACCATTATTGTCATCATCTACTCCATTATTTGGAATTTCTTTGGTATTTACCCAAATATTGTCTTTTAAATCCTCATGATTGATGTCAACTCCAGAGTCGATAATTGCCACCAATACAGATTTTGAAGTTTTCCCATTCAAGAAATCACGATAAGCTCTTTCGGTACTTATTCCCCTAACACCATTTTCCAAATAATCAAGATTGAACCAATTTAATGGTGCTTTCTCAGGGGATAATTCCAAATACTGAGCATTTGAAACCCTAAAAGAAGTACATAAAAAGAAAAGGAGGAGAAATTTCTTCAATTTCATGGATTGAGTTATTATAAAGTATAAGGATTACTTAGTGGCGGAATTATCTTGTTTTCTACATCAAAATTATCCATTTCTAATATAATGGTTATTTTTTCTGAGTAAAAATATGATATTCTACAAATCTAATAAAAAATTACGATTTGAGATTCGCTTTTATTAAAAATCCTTCAAGATGAATACATAAAAAAAATTACTACTTAAATTCTTTCAAATCTTACGTAAACTTTCAGTGTGAAGACTTTTCAAAAAAAACTTTTTATAACCCTTAGTCATTTGTAGAAAAGCATAAATATCTCAACGGTTAGTGAGGAATAAAAATAAAATTTCATGGTTACTTCTATAAAAGCATAATTAATCTTCTATATTTCAACCATTTATTTCTCCATACATATATACGCAAAAAGCAGATTTACGGATTTAATAAACTATCCATAAATCTGCTTTTACAAATAGACTTCCTGCGAAAGTGTTTTAAGTCGTAAAACAACATCTTTTCGGCTACAAATAGCGAAAATTTTTCAAGATTGGGCATCCCCCCATTTCTCTGATATGCTTTCAAAATTCCCGCTATTTTCACTCGAAAATATACCATTTTTCAATCATAAAACACTTTCGCAGGAAGTCTAATAAAGTTTATTTTAGTGAGAATCTCTCGTTACGACACTTCCAGATTTTCCTTTCAAGAAATCCATATCTGCACCTAAATGGGCTTGTTCTACGTGATTGATATATAAATTTACATAGCCACGAGAGATATTTAGGTCGATAGCTTGCCAATTTTTACGTCTTTCAGCAAGTTCTTCATCTGATACTTCTAAATGCAAAGTTCTTTCTGGAACATTTAAACTGATAATGTCACCATTTTGAACTAAAGCTAAATTTCCTCCCGCTGCGGCTTCTGGAGAAACGTGAAGAACAACTGTTCCAAAGCCCGTTCCAGACATTCGTCCATCAGAAATTCTTACTAAGTCATGAACTCCTTTTTCTAAAAGTTTTTTCGGAATGCCCATATTTCCAACTTCTGCCATTCCTGGATAACCTTTTGGCCCTACATTTTTTAGCACCAAAACTGAATTTTCATCTACTTCTAAATTGGGGTCATCAATACGAGCGTGATAGTCTTCAATAGTTTCAAAAACCACTGCTTTTCCTCTATGAATCATCAATGCTGGAGTTGCCGCAGATGGCTTAATTACTGCACCATTCGGGGCAAGATTTCCTCTCACAACTGCAATACCTGAGTTTTCTTTGAAAGGTTCTTCCATCGTACCTACAATATCTCTACTAAATACCTCTGCATCTTCAGAATTCGCCCCAATTGAACGACCGTTCACCGTCAGAGCATCATTATGAAGCACCGATTTTAGCTCTTTTATCACCGCAGGAAGTCCTCCAGCATAATATAAATCCTCCATAAAATGTACTCCGGAAGGCTGAATATTAGCAATTAAAGGAATATTATGTGAAAATTTATCAAAATCTTCAATGTTCAATTCAATTCCGATTCTACCTGCAATTGCTAACAAGTGAATCACAAAATTTGTTGAGCCTCCAATCGCTGCATTTATCATAATGGCATTCTCAAATGCTTCTCTTGTCAAGATTTTAGAGAGAGTCAAGTCCTCTTTAACCATTTCAACTATACGTCTTCCTGACAATTGAGAAATCACTTTTCTACGAACATCTGCCGCAGGAATAGCCGCATTATTTGGTAACGAAAGTCCTAAAGCTTCCACCATAGTTGCCATTGTAGAGGCAGTTCCCATTACGGCACAATGCCCTTGTGTACGAGCCATACAACCCTCCGCCTCTACCAATTGCTTTTCGTTGATTTCTCCCAATTTAAAAGCCTCCGCAAAACGCCAAACATCAGAAGTTCCAATGTCTTTACCTCTCCAATGTCCTTTCAACATTGGCCCGCCCGAAATTACCAAAGTTGGAATATCTACGCTACAAGCTCCCATAATAAGAGAAGGTGTTGTTTTGTCACATCCACAAAGTAAAACTACTCCGTCAATAGGATTTGCACGAATAGATTCTTCCACATCCATACTTGCCAAGTTGCGGTACAACATGGCTGTTGGTTTGATTAAAGTTTCTCCCAATGACATTACGGGAAATTCGACAGGGTAACCACCTGCTTCATAAACTCCTTTTTTCACAGATTCCGCCAAATCTCTAAAGTGTGCATTACAAGGTGTGAGTTCAGACCATGTATTGCAAATTCCAATTACAGGACGACCATCAAACATATCATCAGGAATTCCCTGATTTTTCATCCATGCACGATAAATAAAACCATCTTTGCCCGTTTTACCGAACCAATTTTGTGAGCGTAATTTTTCCATTTTGAGATTTTAAAGTAAGACAGATTTCCAGTCTGTCAGTTTATTTTTTGACGTATCAAAACCGTCGATTTATCTTAATGACAGGTTGGAAACCTGTCGTACATGATTACTCGGTGTCTAAAGTTCGTACCATTGTGAATCTCAAATCATGTCCTAAAGCGTACTCACAGGTACGTGTACCAGAAGGAAATGCTGAAAACTGTGCATTTCTGAATTGAAATCGGCGTACAAGATTGTTGTTTTCGATGAAGAGCGTATCCTGTCCTGCATATCCAAATGACTGCCTGCCCATCAACTGGGGAAGGACAAATTTTTGAAGTCCATTTTGTGCTTCAAAGCCTATAAAAGTGAGTTTAGAATTTTTTTTTGAATAGACTAATATTTCGGGATAACCATCAGAATTCAAATCACTTGTTTCTGCTCTGTTTGCGTTTGAGAGGCTTTTATCATGACTTTCACCAATTACTTGCGTACCAAATAAAACCACTAATTTCACCCCCGTTGAATCTCTAAAAAGTTGAAAGGTATAAGCCTCTTTTTTTTGCTCAAAAAACTTTTCATTACTTGTAGTTTCATGCAGTTTAGGTGGAGATACATTCAAAAATTCAGCTTTTTCAAGTGAATCATTGGTCTTTATTTGCTGAATTAAACTATCAGGAAGGGCTATGTACTCATTTTCTTCAATGCTCGATTCTTGGTTTTCAAACCAATATAAAGCCCCCACCAAAGCCACGACAAAAAGAAATAAAATGAGTATAAAAGTTTTTGATTTCTGCATAGAATGAAAAGAAAATTCAGTTTATGCAAAGCTATGAAGTTTTTAGGGCTTGACAAATATTTTTTACTAATGAGATGTTTTAAACAAAAAGCACCTTTGCTAAGTTTGTTCAGATTTGACAACTTTCAAAAAAGTTGTCAAATCTAATTCCAATACGTGTTCTTAAATCGTCTTTGTACTTACTTTTTCTCCGTCAATTCCTCGTAGGCAGCTTGCAAACTACGAACAATCCCATCACCTTTCCATTCAGTAACGCAAGGAACTGAGGTAGCTTTCATGACTTCTTCTTTCGATTTTCCTGCTTTAATTTCGGAATCAACAAACACTAATAGTTTTTCTAAATAATCCTTAAAAGCATTGATGTCTTCTTTATTGCCCGTAATTTTTTCAGGGTCAAAGGCATGACCAAATATAAAAATTGTTTCGTTATCAAAGGTGTGATGAATTTTGTCCAAAACGTTAATCCAACTATTGATATTTGCACCTGCTGACCTATCCACAAATGGATACCTACGATTGAAAAGTAAATCTCCTAAATGTGCTACATTGGCATTCTCAAAATGAATAACTGCATCTCCATTTGTGTGTCCAGCTCCAAAATAATGGGCTTTTATTTTTTCTTTACCAACTTTCTGTTTCCAAGTATCCTTAAAGGTAACGTCTGCAAAAAGCTGTTTTTCTTCGTTTTTTTGCTTTTGAGCAACGTTTTTTGAATTTATTAGAGAGTTCTCATGAGCTACAACGTGTTCAACTAAACCCTTGAAAGAGATATTTCCACCAGTATGGTCGCCATGATGGTGGGTATTTATCAATAATTTAAAAGGAGTCGTTGATTGTTTTTTCAATTCATCAATCAAATGTTGCGATTGTTCTGGAAATTGAGAATCAACGACAACCATGCCTTTTGATGATTGTAAATAAGCAATCGTTCCTCCTTTTTCGGTAAAAACACTAACACCTCCTCTCAATTCTTTAATTTTATAAGGAGTATCAAGTTTCGATTTTGCCCATATTCCATTGGGGAGCAAGGTAAATGCCCCAAGCGTGAGAGCTGAGTTTTGAATAAAATTTCTGCGGTTCATTTGTAAGATTTTAATGTTTGTGGATATGATTGTTTAAAGTGACGATTTATGAATTACGATTTACGATTATGACAAAACTGATTGTTAAATGTCTAATAAATAACTTCAGATTAATATAAAAATCTCAGGGAAGAATTATCTTTACTTTTCATAAAACCTTTAATTATGCGTTATCTCAATTTAACTATTTTGTTTCTGTTGTGTTTCAAATTATCGGCACAATTAACTCATTCACACAATGATTATGAGCAGAAACAACCGTTTTTTGCGGCATATAATTTAGGATTTAATTCTATCGAAGCAGATGTTTACCTCAAAAATAATGAGCTTTATGTGGCACATGATTGGGATAAAATCTCGCCAGACCGCACGTTAATGACTCTCTACATAAATCCTATTTTGCAGAAAATACAAGAAAATAACGGCTATCCTTATCCTAATAAAAAGTCTCTACATTTATTAATTGACTTAAAAAAAGATGGAAAGGAGATTCTCATACTTCTCACGGAAAAATTAAAACCTCACAAAAAAGCTCTAAAATACGTAACCATTACAATTAGCGGAGATATGCCAAAGCCAAGCGAATTTAAAGACTTTGACAATATATTTTCATTTGATGGGAGAAAAGAGCAAATTTATTCGACGAATGAGTACAAAAGAGTGACAATCGTGAGTTCGAGTATGAGTGATTTTGGAAAATATTGGGCAGGCAAAACGCCATTATCGGAAGAAATCGCTCAAAAAATCAGCGTATTTGTGGAGGAAAATCACAGTAAAGGTAAGAAAGTGAGGTTATGGGCAACCCCGAATACAGTTTTAGGATTTGAAACTTTGAAGAATTTGGGCGTTGATTATATTGGGACAGATGATTTGGAGCTTTTAGCAAATTTTATGAGATAAAGTAACACAGCCTTTAGTCTGTTATTCAACTTACAGAAGACTAAAGGCTGTATTATTTTTATTTTGTAACAACATTATGATAATACTAAATCCTAATACCTACTTAATATTTTCTCCTTGCATTATTTTACTTTCACAAAAGTTCGTCCAGCCGTTCTTCCCTCTTCTTGGATTAGGTCAATCTCTAAATTATCAGGACTTAAAACTGTACAAATTGTATATGGCGTCAGTTTCTCATTAAAAATCAAGGCTTTAGGTTCTGAAAGAATGGTATAATTATTGGCTTTAGCAGCATAAAAAGCAGGTTCTACTTCATCATACAAAAAACCAAGATAGTCGATATGGGAAGTAAATTTGGTGGTATCTCTTTCCAAAACTTGTTCTCTGACTAAACCAAGTGCCTCTGGTTCTGACAAAACAATTTTCTGATTTCCTATTTTCAAAACCGTCGAGCGGTCTTTTTTATCAACAACCTCCGCTCCTAAAACATCCTGATAAAATTTGACATTATTCTCTAAATTTTTAACAATTAATTGAATGTGGTCGATGCTAAAAGATGTTTTTACTTTCAAATGCGGACGTTCAACCAAAACGATTATATTGTTATCAAAACCATACATTGCTACTGCATTAACGTCTGGTTCGTTGGGAAGTGTAAAATCTTCAGCTGCAAAATTATACCCACGCTTTAACAGTGCTTTAACACTCTTCCTGATACTTTTTGTATTGATTGCCAACCAATGTACACCATAAATCGGTGAAAAATTTTGGGGCTTCATCTCAGTTTCAATCTTTGAAGAATCAATAAAAGAAATATTAATAGTTGTTTCGTGAGAATTTAGGGTTAGAATATCCATAAATGTCAAAGGATTTTCGGTTTCTTCCGAAATCTGTTTGGCATTGAAGAATACTTTAAAAAAATCAGTAGCCATTTTTTTCGACGCAGAATCACGAACAGTATAGTGAATATTGTCGAGCATGATTGGTTTTTGAGCAAAATTTGGGAAAGCCAAAAACACCAATAATATGAGATTTAACTTAAATATTTTCATCGGTTAGGGGGAAACTTAGGGATTGCGTGCAATTTACCAAGTTTTCCAGTTAACGAAAAGCAATCATTGAACAACTAATCCATTTGAGCTAAAATATTATGCAAATTGGAAGTAAATCAACTTATTTTGGCTGTTCTTGAACCCATAAACCATATTGATAGTTAATAAAATAAGTCTGATAAGCAAACCAATAGATAATTAGAATGTTTCAAGAAAATATTCAAACGCAAATAATAACCCCAAACTGGAAACAAAAATATTACCCGTGGATAATTTGTTTCTCAGGGCTACTGATTTTGATTGTTATCAATGGATTAACAACTACTTCACTTTCAGTTTTTGATAACGCTTTTTTATCGGAATTTCATTGGACACGTGAAGAACTTAAACTTCGTGAATCTGTTACTAACAGTATTACGCTACTTTTCATCTTTATTTCGGGTTTAATCATTGATAAAATAAGGGTCAAAAAAATGTTACTTTTCGGGACATTTACTTTAGCATTTACTTTACTTGGTTACAGTTTTGTTCAAAATAAATACCAAGCATATTTTGCTCATTTCTTTCTTGGCATTGCCATGATTACAGCTGGTTCAGTGGCTTGTATCATTTTGGTTTCTTCATGGTTCAATGAAAAAAAAGGTTTAGCATTGGGTATTGTTTTGGTAGGCACAAGTTTGGGAAGTGCTATTTTTTCACCATTAAATATGCACCTTTTATGCAATTATGGGTGGCGAGAAGCCTTTAAAATCTTATCAATTTTTCCTGCTATTTTATTCGTTTACATTTATTTCTTCGTACACAACTCTCCTGCCAATATCGGAATATTTGCCTTAGGGAATCCTTCAAAAAACAATAATATTCCTGATTCTGATTTATTAAATCAGGGAATGAGCTATAAAGAAGCATCAAAAACTCATTTGTTTTGGCTTATTTGTATTTGTGGATTCTGTACATTTTATAGTTTAGTCGGCACAATTGCTAATACATTTTTACACGTTGTAGAGTCTGGATATACCGAACATAATGCGAGTTATTTTTTAACCATCTATTTTTTAGTAGCAGGTTTAAGCAAATTAGTTGTTTCTATCTTTTCTGACTATATTAATCCTTACCTTGTATTTACGGTTTGTTGCTTAATTATGATTGTCGGGCTTTTAGGTTTTGGAACAATGAATACCAGTTTTATTTTACCTTCCATTTTGCTTTTGGCAATTAGTTGGGGCGGAATTTACTCCCTTTACAATTTAATCGCTGTGAAAACATTTGGACTAAAAGAGGCAGGAAAAATCAACGGAACAATTAGTATGTTTGAAGGCGGAGGTTCATTTTTAGGGCCATTTCTTACCGCAAAAATTTATAATTTAGAAAATTCTTACCAAGTGCCATTTTTAATAAATGCAAGTTTGATGATTTTTGTGTTTTTCATTTCCATAAAATTCAGAGCTTACGTAAACAAAATCAATTCTTAGAACTTTATGCAATACAATTTCGACGAAGTTATTAATAGAAAAAATACTGATTCTTTTAAATGGGATTTCTTCAACGACCCAGAAGGGACTATTCCAATGCCTGTGGCTGATATGGATTTTAGAAGTGCTGAACCCATTTTGGAGGCATTAAGGGAAGTTACTGAACATGGCGTTTTTGGATATTCCGTCATTCCAGAAGTGTTACGAGACGTTTTTCAGGAGCGTTTAGAAAGACTTTATGGTTGGAAAGCTGAAAAAGATTGGCAAGTTTGGATTCCGGGATTAGTACCTGCCATTACTGCAACTTGTAGAGCTATTGGCGAAATTGGAGAAGGAGTAATGACCTCAATTCCTGTTTATCATCCTTTTCATTTGGCTCCAAATTATGTTGGAAAAAAGCTACAAACGTTCCCAATGAAAGAAGTTGATAACCGTTGGACGTTTGATTTTGAGGCTCTTGAAAAAGCTATCACATCTGATACTAAGCTATTTATGCTTTGTAATCCGTATAATCCCGCAGGAACGGTTTTTACAAAAGAAGAATTGGAACAATTAGTTACGATTTGTAAAAAACATGAAATAGTCATTTGTTCAGACGAAATTCATTGCGATTTGATTTTGGACGAATCAAAAAAACATATTCCAATTGCCAGTTTGAGTGAAGAAGCAGCCAATATGACTATAACACTTTTAGCTCCTTCTAAAACTTTTAATATTGCAGGATTGGGTTGTTCAGTTGCAGTTATTCCAAATCCTGAATTGCGAAAGAAATTTGAAGATGCCAAAAATGGTTTCTTCCCTCCGCTTACTCGTCATTCGTTGGTGGCGGCATTGGTTGCCTATCGTGATTGTGAAGATTGGCGTTTGCAATTAGTGGATTATTTGAAAACAAATCACGATTTTTTGTATCAAGAATTAAATGGTTATAAAGGCTTGAAAATGCTTCCCCTCGAAGCTACTTATTTGGCTTGGATTGATGCCAAAGAAACAGGAATTGCAGATATTCAAGAGAAAATATTAAAAGCTGGTGTACGACTTATGAATGGAAACGTATTTATGGGTGAAGGCTTTTTGAGACTCAATTTTGCCTGTCCAAAATCAGTTTTGGAAGAAGCTGTAAAACGTATTAAGAGTGTTTTATAAATTTCAGAATAGCCAACTTTTCAAAAAGTTGGCTATTCTAATTTAAAAAGCCTAAATATTAGTGGTAATCGTTTGTTCATGATGAATAAGTTTTGTTGATTTGAACTGTAATTTACGAATTTAACATTTCTAAAAAAACATCTTTTCTGCTAAACGAAAGGTATTACAATGTGCCTCAACAATATCTCTAATTTGCGGAGAATACCCTCCTCCCATTGATACTACAATTGGCAATTCATTCTTTAGGGCTTGCTCAAAAACAAATTCATCTCTACGATAACAACCTTGTGTTGAAACACTCAATTTGCCCAATTTATCCGTTGACAAAATATCTACTCCTGAGATAAAAAATAAGAAATCAGGCTTTTGGTTTTCTATAATTTGTGGTAAAGTTGCGTATAAAATAGAAAGATATGCTTCGTCTTGGGTGTAGGTTTGTAGCTCAATATCTAAATCAGATTTTTCTTTATGCAAAGGGTAATTTTCTTTTCCGTGCATCGAAAAAGTAAAAACACGTTCTTCATTTTGGAAAATTTCAGCCGTGCCATTTCCTTGGTGAACATCTAAATCGACTACCAAAATTTTCTTTGCTAATTGATTATCCAACAAATAGTTAGCCGCAATTCCTACGTCATTCAACAAACAAAAACCTTCTCCTCGATTTGAATAAGCATGGTGCGTACCTCCTGCAACATTTAAAGAAATGCCAAATTGTAAAGCAAAGTGACAACAATCAATCGTTCCTTGGGCAATAATAATCTCACGCTGAACCAACTCATTTGATAATGGAAAACCTATTTTACGAATCATTTTTGGGTCAATTTTCAAGTTTTTCAAATCTTCCCAATAATCTTTGGAATGAGTTCTCAAAATCCATTTTTCATCAACAGGTTGGGGAGTAAAGAAATTATCAGTGGTGCAAGTTCCTTCATAAATGAGCTGTTCGGGAATTAGCTCATATTTTATCATCGGGAAACGGTGTCCTTCGGGCAAAGGATGCTGATAAATGGGCGAGTACGCTATTTGGAGCATATTTTTAGCGGCATATTGGTCTGAACTATCTTTCATTTTAACTTCCCGAAAGTAGAAATAACTTTCGGGAAGTTGCCATTCTATCGCTTAAAAGTCTTCAAATGAGCAATAGTTTCTGTTGGATTCTCAGCATTGAAAACATAACTTCCAGCTACTAAAACGTCTGCACCTGCTTCAATTAATTTTGGGCCAGTTACGTTATTTACACCACCATCAATTTCAATTAAAGTGTCCAAACCTTGCTCATCAATCATTTTACGAAGTTTTTTCACCTTTGCATAAGTCATTTCTTCAAACTTCTGTCCACCAAAACCCGGGTTAATCGACATCAACAAAACCATGTAACAATCAGGTAAAATGTCTTCTAAAACCGACACAGGCGTTGATAAATTCAATACCACTCCTGCTTTACAACCAGCATCTTTAATTTGCTTCAAAGTACGGTGCAAATGTACCGTTGCTTCGTGGTGAACAGTGATAATATCAGCCCCAATTTTGGCAAAAGTTTCGATGTATCTTTCTGGTTTTTCAATCATTAAATGCACATCTAATGGCTTTTTTGCGTGCTTTTTAATGGCTTCAATTACTGGCATACCAAAAGAAATATTTGGAACAAACTGTCCGTCCATTACGTCAATATGAAACCAATCTGCTTGAGAATTATTAACCATTTCAATATCTCTTTGAAGGTTAGCGAAGTCAGCAGCAAGCACTGATGGGGCAATTATTGTAGTATTCATTTGTACTATTTTGAAAATTTAAAAAATTGTAACACAGACTTTAGTCTGTTGTCGAGCTATTATAATTACAGACTAAAGTCTGTGGTACTTGAAGTTAATACCTAAACGTATCACCTTTAAAATCAAAGATTTGTATTTTTCTACCGTCTTTTTTCTTTAAAAACACTTTATCACGTTCTTGTGCATCAACAGTTTGGATATATTCTGCATCTTTTGGTAAATACAAATTTACGTACTGTGCATCTAAAACCGATTTCTTAATATTGGCAGTATAAACATCTGATTTATAGACTTCTTTACTGTAAGACGGATAAACAATTGTGTCTCCAGTTTGGTACATTTTAGTTAGACTTTCTGCCACTTTTGGATAAGGATTTTCGCCTCTTGCTTTGTCTCGGTAATTATATTTTAATGATTCATCACCCAAAACTTGTTGAATTGTTTGTGTCAAAGTAAACAAATGAATTACAAAAACTGCCCAAATAGCATAATTTACAGGTTTTGACTTTATTCCTGCTTGAATCAATGCCAAACTAACCAAAATGATAGAATAGGGAAATGAAAAACCAGAGTAACGTTGAGTTAGTCCGAAAGTATGTCCATTTTTAAAAGTTACCAAAACCAGAAAAACGGTTGGCAAAAAGGTCAAAATCAATAAAAACCAATTCTGTTTTCTTTGCATTTCACCTTTGGTATCTTTCCAATATTCGGTAAGCAAATAAAACAAAAGCCCACAATTTATCACTTCTAAATAAGAAATGCTTTGCCCCTTAAATGCAAGAATAGAGGCAAAAACACAAAAAATTGAAACAACTCGCAACCACTTCAAATTCTTGCCTTGTCGGTATTTTATTAATGCAAAAACCGAGAAAATTGAAATAAGAAAAGCTAAAATCAAATTCTTTTTCCCAGCAATGGTACTCGCTAAACCGTTGCTACTAATGAATAAATCCGTAAAAATGGGTAGCGATTTTTTCGAGACATTGCCAACCGTTGCGGGGTCAATATAACCAGCGTGTAAATTAGGAACTGCATGAGCTTCTTTGTAGTAAATCTTCGCTTGATAACCAAGTGTTTGAAAAGTGTAATTGCCTCCTCCAAAAGTTATCCAATATCCAAAAGCTGCCGCTCCAATAGTTAGTGATAAGGGCAACAATATCCACGGACGCATTTTTCTGACAAATAACAAAACATATAATCCGTGTCCCATAAAAACAGTAGCCGTCAAAAAATGCGACAAAAGGCACATGGCTGAAAGAATGCCATAAAAAATATACAAGCCGTTATTTTTAACGTTTTTCTCTTCATTTTTGATAATTTTCAGAAAAATATGCGTTGCTAAAAGTGTCAAAAAGAAACTCAATGAATAATTGCGAACTTGCTGACTGTATGCAATAAAAAATGGTTCAATTGCCATCAGAAAAGACGCTAATAATGCTAAAATGACGTTATTAAAATGCTCTTTGATGAAGAAAAATAAGAGTAAAAGCGTAGCACAACTAAACAAAACTGATAAAAAACGGGTAGCAAAATCGGATATTCCGAAGAAATTTATCCAATTATGAAGAATAACATAATAAAATGGACTGTTCCCAATGTCACTTCTGCGGATACTGTCGTAATAATCTTCAAGATTCTTATCAGCCCAAAATTCTTTAGGCGTGAAAGTATTTTTGCCTTCAGTATGAAAACAATTCTTCTGAGAATTTCCTTCCATTGCCATTCCCTGACTTACCAAAACAGAGGCTTTTTCATCATAGAAAATACCATGTTTGTCGAGGTTATAAACTCTTAAACTAAATGCCAGAATAACAATAAAGGTGAGAAGTAAATATGCGTAACGGGAAAGAGTCATTTGATATGGATTAAAATAAAAAACACGGAAGAAAATTCCGTGTTTTGAAATTCGATACAAAAATATGATGAAATATTGCCCTAAGCAATAAAGTGAATCGTTTGATTATTTTTTTGTCTAAAATAAATAGCCTAATGACAAACCAATGGTTGTATTTCTAAAACCATAAGGATTAGTAACATCATTGCTTAATCGCCAAATATTGGCACTAAAATTATAACGTCCTTCTATAAAAGCGTTTTCTCCTAATTTAACACCGAATCCTAAAATTCCACCCCAACCAAGTGCTTCTTCATTATATACTTTATCGTTTACAGTTGGCAAATATGACGCATAAGGTCCAATTACGGTATAAAGTCCTTCGTCACCCATGTTAATTTTTAATAACAACGGAACTTCTATGTAATTTGAAGTGATTTGAGAAGTGTCAATTTTAAAACCCTTTTGAGAAAAAGCAATTTCTGGACACAATGAAATATCTTCTGAAAGAGCAATATTTGCAAAAACCCCACCTTCAAAACCAACTAAAGTTCCTTGTGGATTGTAAATGATGTTTCTCCCCCATTGCGTACCTGCATGAGCTCCACCTCTAATTCCAAATCTGATATTTGACTGTGAAAATGTGGTGTGTGTTAAAGTAATTAGTAGTCCTACAATAAATACTTTGAATATTTGAGCAGTAAAGGATTTTTTCATGATTCACAAAATTAGGGACGTGTAAACGTAAAATTAGTTTTATTTTAAGAAAATACTTATCGTTATTTATTATTTGGCGGTAAATTAGCCAAAATTTATTTTTTTATATGAATCCTCAAGAACAGATTAATCAACTGACAGACCAGTTAAATCATTATAGTTTTCTATACTATCAAACAGCTACGTCCGAAATTTCGGATTTTGAATTTGATAAACTTTTGGAAAAACTGAGTGATTTAGAAAAACTTCATCCAGATTTTGTACGTGAAGACTCGCCAACTCATCGAGTAGGTGGAACTATCTCGAAAGAATTTGAATCAGTTACGCATCGTTTCCCTATGCTTTCTTTGGGAAATACTTACAATGCTCAAGAATTGGCGGATTTTGATGAAAGAGTTCGTAAAGGACTAAACGATGAACCTTACGAGTATATATGTGAATTAAAATTTGATGGCGTTGCTCTTTCTATGTGGTTTGAAAATGGCGTCCTGACTCGTGGTGTTACTCGTGGCGATGGAGTTAGAGGCGACGACATTACTGCCAATGTAAAAACAATAAGAACATTACCACTGAATATCAAAGCAAAAAATATGCCAGTTAGCTTTGAAGTCCGTGGAGAGGGCTTTATGCCCCTAAGTTCTTTTGAAAATTTGAATAAAGAGCGAGAAGATATTGGCGAACAATTATTGGCAAATCCAAGAAATGCCGCTTCTGGCACTTTCAAAATGCAAGATTCTGGGGTAGTTGCCAAACGCAAAATGGATTGTTATATCTATCAATTTCTATCCGAAAACGAAATATTTGCTACGCATGAAGAAAGTCTAATTGAGATGAAAGAGTTGGGTTTCAACGTTTCTCCAACTTGGAAAAAATGCCATAATATTGAAGAAGTTTTAGCATTTATCAATCATTGGGACACTGAAAGACACAATTTACCCCTCAATACGGACGGCATTGTTATCAAACTAAATTCTTTTGCTCAAAGAGAAGTTTTAGGATATACCGCAAAATCTCCAAGATGGGCGATTGCTTACAAATACCCTTCAGAATCGGCATCAACACTTTTAGAATCAGTCAGTTATCAAGTTGGTAGAACAGGCAATATTACACCAGTTGCCAATTTGAAACCTGTACTTTTGGCAGGTACAACGGTAAAACGTGCGAGTATTCACAATGCCAACGAAATCGAACGCTTAGATTTATACTTGGGTGATTATGTTTTTGTAGAAAAAGGTGGAGAAATTATTCCGAAAATTACTAACGTAGATTTAAGCAAAAGAAAGGACAATCTTGAAAAAGTCATTTTCCCAGAGAATTGTCCAGAATGTGGGACTTCACTAATCAGAAAAGAAGGCGAAGCCAATCATTATTGTCCTAACGAAAAAGGTTGCCCTCCACAAATTAAAGGCAAAATTGAGCATTTCATCCAACGAAAAGCACTCAATATTGAAAATTTAGGAACAGAAACGATTGACTTATTTTATAAAAGAGGTTTAGTAAAAAGTCCCGCCGATTTATATGATTTAAAGCGTGAAGATTTAGGCGGTTTGGAAGGATTTAAAGAAAAATCTATTCAAAATATTTTAAAGGGGGTAGAAAAATCAAAGGAGATTCCTTTCAAGCAAGTCCTTTTTGGGATAGGTATCCGTTTTGTTGGAGCAACAGTGGCAGAAAAATTAGCGAGTTATTTCAATAATATTGATGCAATGGCAAAAGCAACTCAAGAAGAATTATTACAAGTGCCAGAAATTGGCGAACGTATTGCCCAAAGTGTGGTTGATTTCTTTCAAAATGCTGATAATCAAGAATATATTGCTCGACTGAAATCGGCAGGATTAAAATTTACTCATGAAGCAATTGAAATAGTTGTGGAGGGTGACACTTTAGCAGGAAAAACTTTCGTAATTTCGGGTACTTTTCAAAACTTTGAACGTGACGATTTAAAAATCAAGATTGAAGCCAACGGCGGAAAAGTATTAAGTGGTGTTTCGGGTAAACTAAATTACCTTGTAGCTGGCTCTGAAGCAGGACCTTCTAAATTAGAAAAAGCTCAGAAATTGGGCGTTCAAATCATTTCAGAAGAAGAATTTATTACCATGTTGGAAGTCTAATATGAAAACCACACAAACATCATTTGTTTGGAAAATATAATTTAACAGTTTCGGATAAAATCCGTATTATACAATTAATAATGAGACCAAAATTTCATGGCGTAGCTCCAGCCTTAGTAACTCCGATGTTAGCGGATGGGAGTATTGATTTTAACGGATTGAAAACCCTTCTTAACCACGTAAGTGAAGGAGGCGTTGATTATTTGGTTGTTCAAGGAACAACTGGTGAGTCGGCAACGACGAGTAAGGCTGAAAAAAAGGCTATTCTCGACTTTGTTAAAGCGAACAATCCGAAAAACTTACCAATCGTTTACGGTCTCGGTGGAAACAACACACCTGAGGTTTTGGAATACATTAAAGAAACTGATTTTACAGGAATTGACGCTATTTTGTCTGTTTGCCCATACTATAATAAACCCGGTGCAAGAGGCGTAATTGCTCATTACACAGCCATTGCTGATGCGTGTCCAGTACCTGTAATTATGTACAATATTCCTGGACGTTCGGGTATCAATATGTCTTCTGCGACCACTTTGACTTTGGCTCAACATCCAAATATTATTGGTATTAAAGAGGCTTCTTGTATCATTGAACAAGTAATGGAAATTTACAAAGACAAACCAGAAGACTTCTTGATAATTTCGGGTGATGATGTGCAAGCTGTGCCAATTATTGCTTTGGGTGGCGTTGGTGTAATGTCTGTTATTGCTAATGCGATTCCTGCAAAATTCACAGGAATGATTCATGCTGCTCTTGATGGAGATTTTGCCAAAGCAAGAGGTGTTTTAGGAGACTTTTTAGCGATTGACCCACTTTTATACGAAGAAGGAAATCCAGTAGGCGTTAAGAAAATCTTAGAAATCAAAGGACTTTGTTCTTCTGATGTAAGATTACCATTAGTGAAAGCCTCTGAAGAATTGGGAGAAAGAATGGAAGTAATTTTAGCGAAAGATAATTTATAATTTTAAAAAATATTTACCAATATGTTCGTTCACGTTGTAAATTTTTGGTTAAAAAAAGACCTAACTGACGCTCAGCGTCAACAATTTGTAGATGGTGTTAAGTCGCTTGGTGCTATCGAGTCGCTTGTAACTTTTAATGTAGGCAAACCTGCTGATACCGATAGACCTATCATTGAACGTAGTTATGATTATTGTGAATTAACAATTTTTAACGACCTCGCTGGACATGATTTATACCAAGACCACCCGATACACGTTAAATTTGTGGAAGAATGTAACCACCTTTGGGAAAAGGTATTAATTTATGATTCAGAAACAGTTTAGAATATTGAGTGGAAAAACCCTAAGTTTATTTTTGGGAGGGTGTTTATTATTGAGCAGTTCAATGATGAGTTGTAAATCAAATAAAAACTTTCAGACAACTTCCTATTATCAGCCCAATTATCAAAGTGGTGGATATGAACAAAAATCGGGTTTAGGTTTTCAAATTCCAGATAAATATCCGATTGAAATTCTTATTGGGAATGAACAACCACAAACTACGGTGCAAGAAATTGAGAAATTAACCATTTCAGATGAAAGCCCAATTCAGCCGAATCAAGTATATAAAGGAACAATGCTAAATCGTGGAAACGACCAACAGCAAAAGAAAGCTCTTTTAGACAGAATGGTAGCTCAGGCTCAAGATTTAGGTGCAAGTGGTTTAATGAATGTCAATTACAAAGTGTTTTCAACTGCCAAAACAACAGGTTATACTTTATCAGGAACGGCTTTTAGATATGTTTTGAAGTAGAATTTATGAGTTATGAGTTATGAGTTATGAGTTATGAGTTATGAGTTATGAGTTATGAGTTAAAAATAGTATGAATTTATAAGCATAGTTCCCAAAATTCATAATTTTTAATTCATAACTCATATTTTTTTTTAATTACCTACTACAAAAACGGCATTACCAAAAAGTAGTTTACCATTTTGCCAGAAACCTCTGAAAACTGGGTCGTTTGCTAAATAAATTACTTGTCCTCTTCCCATATCTTGTGTTCCAAAAACTAAAGAATTTTTCAATTTTTCTTGAGCAACTGAACCTGCAAATCCTGCTAATAAAGATTTTTCTTTGATAACACCTACATTCCAACCTTCATTAAGATACTGATAGTCAGAAGATTCTAAGACTAAACTAAAATAGTTCTTCTCAAATCCAAAAGCTAATGGATGAGTAGTGTCCATCACAACACGATAAATACTTCCCGGAGTTTCTTCTGAAATCGATTCTCTTTCAGCATTCCCAAAAACCTTTAATTTCTCTGCATCCGATACTTTTTTCTTTTCTTCTTCTTTATGTTTCAATTCAAACCCATCTTTACCAGCCAAAGCATTTAAAGCACCTTGCACTGCCACTAAACGTCCACCTGCACGCACCCACTCTTTCACTTTGTTGAGAGTTTTATCTTCTAAAATTTTGCCATAATTACCATCAGCTAAAATCAAAACATCAAATTTTGACAAATCTGTATTAGCAAAATAACTTTCTCCTAAGACTGTTGAAGGATATTCTATTTGCTTATCGAAAAAGTGCCAAGTTGCTCCAAAAGCAGTTGGAGAAACACCGTCACCTGATAAAATGGCAATTCTTGGAGGTTTCAAATAACTAACATTATCCGAACCAAAATCTGAACCTTTGGTTGCCATTCCCGTAGAAACGGCAAATAAATTAACTTGCAAACGTTCGGTTTCTTCTTTAATAATTTTATCAAATTGGTCACCTAATCTTTCATTTCCCGAACGTGTTATCACTAAAGTTCCTTCATTAAAAGATTGAGTTTCAACTTCAAAACTTTTTGCAGCAGAACGAACTTTAATCCCTTTCTTTAATAATGAAGCTAATAATTTCAATTCGCTAAATGCTTGCCATTTTACTAAATAAGCATAAGGCTTTTCAACTTTAGCCGTTGCCATTGTAAAGGTTGGTTTACCCGCTGGATTTATTCTATCTTTTATCGCAAAGGTATTTAAGCCATAAG
This sequence comes from Arcicella aurantiaca, assembly GCF_003148625.1. GTDB lineage: Bacteria > Bacteroidota > Bacteroidia > Cytophagales > Spirosomataceae > Arcicella > Arcicella aurantiaca. The sequence continues at coordinate 75,595 of NZ_QGGO01000014.1, forward strand.
CATAAGGAAGCGACCAAGACGTAATATCATAAGTAAGCGAATCTTCAACCATCGTTTTTGGCTCTAATAAAATCTTTAAAAACGTTGAACGTGGTTGATATAAATTGATAACGATGTCTTCGGCATCAATACCAAACGTTTCATTTTTATCGTCTTGATAACTATATCCTGAAGCCATTAATGCTTTTCCTGCCGTTCCGTATTGGAAGTTTTCACGGTCTAAAAACGTCAAAAATTCACGTACCCGACTTTCATTACCTTTCGTTTTGATTACGAAAGATTTGTATGGTCCAACTGGAAATTTCTGAGCATTATCAAAAAATTTAATAAATTCTGTCACCGTCTTATCAGCATTATTAGAAATTGCCTCCATACAAGCAAAAGACGTACTGAAATGGTGGTCAATTCTTTGTTTAAGCGTCAAAGTATCACCGTCTCTTTTGGTAATTCCCAAACCAGCACGTCCCGAACCACCTTGTTCGTAAGTCATGCCAAAAGCCCCGTTGTAAGTTGGATAAGTATCGCCATAAGAAGGGTAAAGCAAATCAAAACGTTCTTTTGAAAAATACAACCAACCATTTTTATCGAAATCTTTCTTGTTATAATCTCCCAAAATCTTTTGGAATTCTCTTTGCCAAGGCGTTATATCTTCATGATAAGGTTTTGCAGATGGCGAAAAATAATATGGATTTTCAACACCTTGCTCATGGAAATCTGCGTGAAGATGTGGCATCCATTGGCGATACAAAGCCATTCTTTCCTGCGTTTCTTTTTGAACTTGCCAAGCCCAATCACGGTTCAAATCGAACAAGTAATGGTTAAATCTTCCTCCAGGCCAAGGTTCATTGTGTTCAATTGCCGATGGTGTTGGATTGTACGTTCCTCCTACTTTTTGATTGTAAAAATTTACATAACGGTCGTATCCATCTGGATTAATACATGGGTCAAGCATAACCACTGTATTGGCAAGAATATTTTTTGAACGGCTATTGGCAGGATTTAACAACTCATAAATGGTAAATGGTGCAGTGTTTGAACTACAAGATTCATTACCATGAACATTATAACTTAACCAAGCAATGGCAGGTTGTTTTTTGGTAGGTTTCCCTTCCATCAAACCGATTGACTTTAAGTTATTGGTTCTAATTTCTTCTAATTGGCTAAAATTTTCGGGAGAGGCAATAATGGCAACCATTAAAGGGCGACCTTCGTTGGTTGAACCATACTTTACGATTTTTACTTGTGACGGGTATTTACTGGCAATATATTCGTAGTAACTTACCACTTGGTGATGACGCAAAAAACGGTCACCTTTTTTGAAATTCAAAAATTCTTCTGGCGTTTGTACAGCAGTTTGTGAAAATATTAAGCTCGACTGAAATAGGAATGTCAGCAAAAAAGCTACATAAAATAGTTTTGTGTTAGAGTTTTTCTTCATGATGAATTTATTATCGGTTTGTTGATTGTTCTGATAGATTTATTTCTTTGGCACAGGGTCATAACCATGCCCGCCCCAAGGATGACAGGTGGACATACGTTTTAATCCCATTTGAAAACCTTTCCAAAATCCCCAAACTTGTATGGCTTCAATCATGTATTGAGAACAAGTTGGGGTATATCGGCAAGCGTTTGGAAAATATGGAGAAACTATTGCTTGATAAATTCTGAAAATAGCAATAAAAATCTTTGACATGACTATTTTTCCTTTTTGTGATGAGGAAAATTAAAGAAATAAGAGGTAATCATTGGAACAACAAAAATCCCAACGGTAATAAGCGAAATATACATATCGGCAGTTTCACTTTCAAGAAACTTACAGAGAAAATTCTCATCGTAGAAATGACAAAATGCAGATGATGAAAGTTTAAGTCCTAAAACTCCGATTACTAAAAAAGCTGCCGTTTCTAAAAATGGATAACGTTCCATCAATTTCACAAAGCCTTGAGCTACAAATCGCATAGCTAAAATACCAATAAAAACGCCTATACAAATAATGTATAAATTATCGGTGAAAGCTACGGCAGCAAAAACATTATCAATTGAAAACGCCAAATCCATTACTTCAACCAAAGCGACTGTTGCCCAAAAAGGACCAAAAGCTCCGATTGTTTTACGGTAAAACCAATTGGTCTTTTTATCAAGCGTATCATCGTCTTGTTCTGGGGTAGTTTCTCCCTTAAAATAATCATAACATAGATACAATAAATAAAAACCGCCAATAGGTTTTAACCACCAAATTTTGACTAACATAGATGCAAAAATCAAACTTAGACCTCTAAAAAAGTACGCACCAAAAATACCGTATTTGAGGGCTTTTTTCCTTTCCTCTTGTGATAAATCCATGACCATTGTTGCCAAAACAGCCGCATTATCAACAGAAAGAAGACTTTCTATTAAAATTAAATTACCAATAATTAAAGCTGCCGCCCCTAAGTCTTCCCCAAAAATTTGATGCAAAAAATCCATACTAAGAATAATAATGTTAAAAAATATACTCACGAAGATAACACAGGATGATTACATTATCAGAGCATCTGATTTTAAAATGATATGATATAAGGAAATTTTAATATTTTCTCTAAAAATTTTGAGTATAAGCAGTTTTTTGTTCTCTTTGTCAATAAAATCATAAATACACGATGAAAAGATATTGTTTAACGCTTGACCTAAAAGACAATCCGCAATTAATTTCCGAATACGAAGCCTACCACCAAAATGTCTGGACTGAAATCCTCAAAAGCATCAAAGATTCTGGTATTATTTCAATGCAAATTTATCGTTTACAAACACGTATGATGATGCTCATGGAAACTGAGGATTATTTCAGTTTTGAGGAAAAAGGAAAAATGGATGCGTCAAATCCTAAAGTTCAAGAATGGGAAGAACTCATGTGGAAATATCAACAAGCATTACCAACCGCAAAAAATGGTGAAAAATGGATGCTTATGGATAAGATTTTCGAGATATAATTTTTGTATTCATCAATTTAAAGCCTCTGGCTACATTAATATATGTTTTCATTAAAGGATAAATCAGTAATTATTACAGGTGGTGGCTCTGGCATTGGTAGAGCAATTTCATTATTATTTGCCAAACAAGGGGCATTTGTCAACATCATTGAACTCAATCAAGTGGCTGCCGATGAAACGGTTGCTCAAATTTTGCAAGAAGGCGGACAAGCAAAAGCTTATGCCTGCAATATTGTAAATCAGGGTAAAGTTTTGGAAGTATTTCAGCAAATTGGACGGGTAGATATTTTAGTAAATAATGCAGGAATTGCTCATGTGGGCAATCTTGAAAATACTTCTGAAGAAGATTTCGACCGAATTTATCAAGTTAATGTAAAAGGTGCTTACAATTGTCTTTTTGTGGCAATCCCGATGATGAAAGAACAAGGCGGTGGAGTAGTTTTAAATATGGCTTCAGTGGCTTCAAGTGTTGGAATTTCAGACCGTTTTGCCTATTCAATGTCCAAAGGAGCAATTTTAACCATGACTTTATCTATCGCAAAAGACTATCTGAAAAGTAATATTCGTTGTAACTGTATTTCTCCTGCACGTGTACATACGCCGTTTGTTGATGGTTTTTTAGCCAAAAATTATCCTGATAACATCGACGAAATGTTTGATAAACTTTCGGCATCACAACCCATTGGACGCATGGGAAAACCTGAAGAAATTGCTCATTTGGCCTTGTACTTATGTTCAGACGAAGCAGGTTTTGTTACAGGATGCGACTACCCAATTGACGGAGGATTTACTCGATTGAATAATTAGTAACACAGACTTCAGTCTGTAAAAAGTAACGCAGACTTCAGTCTGTAAAAAGTAACACAGACTTCGAGTCTGTAAAAAAGTAACGCAGACTTCAGTCTGTAAAAAAAGTAACACAGACTTCAGTCTGTAAAAAGTAACACAGACTTCAGTCTGTAAAAAAAGTAACACAGACTTCGGTCTGTAAAAAGTAATGCAGACTTCGAGTCTGTAAAAAAAATCAATACAGACTAAAGTCTGTGTTACGATAAAAAACACATAATCTCAAAACAATGAAAAGACTCTTAATTATTACATCGTTATTCTTTGCAATGACTTCTTTTATCCAAGACAAACCTAAGAAAATTGTCTTCTTTGGTGATTCAATCACACAAGCAGGTGTGCAACCAAAAGGTTATATTACACAATTTGGTCAGATGCTTGAACAAAAAGGTTTAAAAGATAAATATGAATTAGTAGGTGCAGGAATAGGCGGAAATAAAATTTATGATTTATACTTACGTTTAGAAGATGACGTTTTAAGCAAAAAACCAGACATCGTTTTTGTGTATGTTGGTGTAAATGACGTTTGGCACAAAGCTACTTCTGGAACAGGAACTGACCCAGACAAATTTGAAAGATTTTACCAAGCATTAATCAATAAAATCAAAGCCAATAACATTACGCTTATTTTATGTACGCCTGCTGCCATTGGTGAGAAAAATGATGCGAGTAACCAACAAGACGGGGATTTGAACCAATACAGTAAAATTATCAGAAATTTGGCTTCAAAAAATAATCTTGCTCTTTGCGATTTGAGAAAAGAATTTCAAGATTATAACTCAAAAAATAACCCGGAGAACAAAGAAAAAGGGATTTTAACAACCGATAGAGTACATTTAAACGATTTAGGCAATCAGTTTGTAGCCGAGAAAATGTTACCTTTAATTATTAAATAATATTATGAAATTATTCAGATTTGGAGCAATTGGAGAAGAAAAACCCGGTATTTGCATCGACGAAAAGATGTATGACGTTTCTTCTTATGTACAAGATTATAACGAATCTTTTTTTGAAAAAGATGGACTTTCAACACTTGCTCAAGCTTTAAAAGACGGTAATGTTGCATTAACGGAAATTCCTGCGGGAGTACGCATTGCTTCATGTGTGGCTCGTCCTTCAAAAATTGTTTGTATTGGACTAAACTTTGCTGACCACGCTCGTGAAACTGGTGCAGAAATTCCTAAAGAACCAATCATCTTCTTTAAATCAACCACGGCATTATCAGGACCAAATGACGACGTAATTATTCCTAAAAATTCTGTAAAAACAGACTGGGAAGTTGAATTAGCTTTCGTTATCAGTAAAAAAGCTCAGTACGTTGAAGAAGAAAATGCCATGGATTATGTGGCAGGATATTGCTTACACAATGACCTTTCAGAAAGAGAATTTCAATTAGAAAGAGGAGGAAATTGGAGTAAAGGAAAAGGTTGCGATACTTTTGCACCACTTGGACCATTTTTAGTGACTAAAGATGAAATTGAAGATGTTAATAATTTAAAAATGTGGCTTAACGTAAATGACAAGCAGTTTCAAGTTAGTAATACCGACCAATTGATTTTCAAAATCCCAACTTTAGTTTCCTATTTAAGCCAATTCATGACGCTTCTTCCTGGTGATGTTATTTCAACAGGAACTCCACATGGCGTAGGTTTAGGCTTCAAACCACCTATCTATTTGAAAGAAGGTGATGTCATGGAATTAGGTATCGACGGACTTGGAACTCAGAAACAAAAAGCAGTAAATTATAGCAAGTAACACGGATTTCAATCTGTATAAGTAACACAAACTTTAGCCTATATTTTTTCTTACAGACTGAAGTCTGTGTTACTATAATTATTCAAATATGACCATAGATTCGCATCAACATTTTTGGAAATACAATGCACAAACTCACGATTGGATAACAGATGATATGAGCATTATTCAACGTGATTTTTTACCTGCTGATTTAGAACCAATTTTAAAACAAAATAATATTGACGGTTGTGTGGCTGTTCAAGCTGACCAAAGTGAAGCTGAAACCGATTTTTTGATTGAATTGGCTGAAAAAAATAGTTTTATAAAAGGAGTTGTTGGTTGGGTTGATTTATTAGCCGACGATGTTTACGAAAGTTTAGAACATTATTCTCAATTTGAAAAAGTTAAAGGTTTTAGACATATTGTTCAAGGTGAAAGCGATTCTGAATTCATGTTGCGTCCAAAATTTAAGAATGGAATTACTGAATTAGGAGCTTACGATTTTACGTATGATATTTTGATTTATCACTTTCAGTTGGAACAAGCCATCAATTTAGCCAAACTTTTCCCTGAGCAAAAATTCGTTGTTGACCATATTGCCAAACCAGATATTAAGTCGGGTGAATATGCTGAATGGCAGACCAATATTAAAAAATTGGCTTTGCATCAAAATGTTTATTGCAAGGTTTCGGGCATGGTAACTGAAGGAGAATGGAAAGGTTGGAAAAATGCCGATTTTAAAATTTATCTTGATACCGTTGTAAAAGCTTTCGGAACAGAAAGATTAATGTACGGTTCTGACTGGCCAGTTTGTTTAGTAGCGGGAAATTATGAAGAACAACTAAATATTGTACAAGAATATTTTTCTTCATTTTCAACTTTAGAAAAGAAGAAAATTATGGGCGGTAATGCCGTTAAATTTTACAAATTATAAGTACATAACCTTACCTCAACACTTAAATTAATCATGAATTTAGGACTAAAAGAAAAAGTAATTATTGTTTCAGGAGGTGCAAAAGGCATCGGCGAAGGCATTTCGGGTGTTTTGGCAACAGAGGGAGCTTATGTTGCGATTGTTGGAAGAAACGAAGCTGACAATCAAAAAGCGATTGATAAAATACAAGCTGCGGGCGGACAAGCATGGTCATTTGTAGCAGAATTATCCGACCCAAATGAATGTGCAAAAGCAGTTTTTGAAGTGGTAGAAAAATTTGGAAGAATAGATGGTTTAGTCAATAACGCAGGTGTAAATGATGGCGTTGGTTTAGAAAATGGTACGTATGAAAAATTTGTACAATCTCTTCATAGCAACCTAATTCACTATTATTTATTGGCTCATCATGCTTTGCCATATTTGAAAGAATCTAAAGGAGCAATTGTAAATATTGGTTCAAAAACCGCTGAAACTGGTCAGGGTGGAACATCCGCTTATGCTGCCTCAAATGGTGGACGTAATGCTCTAACCCGTGAATGGGCAGTGGAATTACTCCAATATGGTATTCGTGTAAATGCCGTAATTGTAGCAGAATGTTATACGCCATTGTACGACCGTTGGATAAAAACTTTACCAAATCCAGAAGAAACTTTAGCAAAAATTACCGATAAAATTCCGTTGGGAAAAAGAATGACAACTTCGGAGGAAATTGCGAATATGGTAGCTTTCTTGATGTCGAAGCGTTCGAGCCATACAACGGGACAAATTATTTATGTGGACGGTGGATATACGCACCTCGACAGAGCTTTATTGTAAAAATCACTGAGTATTACTAAAAAACGACCTTGTTTGATGTCTTCAAGCAAGGTTTTTTATTTTCCCTTAACATATAGAATAGTATAATATTATACCAATTTTAAAGATTTGATGCGTACTTTACGGAAGTCGTCGTTCAAAACGACGACTTCCGTTGAGACTCAGATACGCAATACCTTTTTTAGGTTAATATTAATTTCAGATTGTATTTTATTTGCAATAAGCGTATATTCAAACTCAAAAAAGATAAAATAATGACGCAAAAAAAGATTTATGTAATTGGGAGTTCAAATACTGACATGGTTATTAAATCAAGTAAATTACCTGCTGCGGGAGAGACTATTATTGGAGAAGACTTTTTGATGAATGCGGGAGGAAAAGGGGCAAATCAAGCAGTGGCATCGGCAAAATTAGGTGGAGACATTATTTTTGTCAGTAAAGTCGGAAATGATATTTTTGGGAAACAAGCTATTGAGGGTTTTGAAGAAGTGGGAATCAATATCGATTTCGTATTTGTGGATGATAAAAATCCATCGGGAATTGCCCTTATTTTAGTAGATGAAAAAGGCGAAAACAGTATTTCGGTAGCGTCGGGTGCAAATGCAAATTTACATTTTCCAGAAGTTGAAAAAGCCCTTCAAAATATCACAGAAGGAGATATTGTTTTGATTCAATTAGAAATTCCAATCTCGACCATTGAAGAAACTATCAAATTTTGTCATCATAAAAAAGCAACGATTATTTTAAACCCTGCTCCTGCTCAAAAAATAGATGAATCAGTTTTTCCATATATTTCTTTTATCACGCCAAATGAAACAGAAGCAGAATTATTAACTGGCATAAAAGTAACTGACCTCGAAACTGCTAAGTTAGCTTCAGAAGAATTCCATAAAAAAGGTATTGAAAATGTTATCATCACTTTAGGCTCAAAAGGTGCATTTCTGCATAATTCAAAAACACAAAAATTGATTTCCTCTCCTATTGTAAAAGCCGTTGATACAACTGCGGCTGGAGATGTTTTTAATGGTGCATTAACCGTGGCACTTTCTAAAGATGTAGTATTAGAACAAGCGATAGAATTCGCCTGCAAAGTTGCCTCCATTTCCGTAACTCGAATGGGAGCTCAAGCCTCCGCTCCTTTGCTTGCTGAAATTTAAAAAGATTCCTTATCAGGAGATTAACTAATTTTTGAAAATTAGCGAATCTCCTACTTCCGTGGATGGTCTCTCGACCAGTCCACTCGTGCGAAAGCAATTCGTTAGTTTTCCAAATAAATGAATCAATCATAAATAGGAAATTCACCATCTCCTGCCGTTGTCTGTGTCTCCACAGACGACCCCAATGTATCGTCTGTGGAGACACAGACAACGGCAGGAAGGATTTGCTTTCGCACAATGGCTGGTCAGGAGACGCAGCCACGGGACGGAGTGGTTCTAACGACCAAGTAAAGAAATACACAACAATTTAAAAATCACCCAAAAAAAGAAATCCAACAAAAATGACAAATAATTCCTTTCAAAATCAAGTAGCTATCGTCACAGGTGCGGGAATCGGTATTGGCTTTGAAGTCGCTCGACAATTGGCTTCTTTGGGGGTAAAAGTAGTTTTAAATGATATTGATGATGTTTTAGCAAAAATTGCCAGTCAAAAAATCATTGAACAAGGCGGTATTTGTGAAGCATTTGGCGGAGATATTTCTGAAATAAATGTCATTAATGGCATTGTAGCTTTTGCCGTTAAAAAATTCGGGCAATTAGATATTTTAATTGCCAATGCGGGCATTACCACCTTTGGTAATTTCTTGGAATATCACCCCGAATCCATGCAAAAACTCTTGCAAGTGAATTTATTTGGTACATTTTTCTTAACGCAAGCGGCTACCAAACAAATGGTTTTGCAAGGCAATGGAGGCAGTATTTTATTAACGTCTTCCGTAACTGCCCACCAAGCTCACGAAAATTTAGCAGCTTATGGCATGACCAAAGCAGGCATTGAACAATTAGCTAAAAACTTAGTAATTGACCTTTCTCCTCATCAAATCAACATCAATACCATTGCTCCTGGGGCAACTTTAACCGAAAGAACCCTCCAAGATTCAGAATATATTTCTACATGGTCACGTATTACCCCCACAGGCAGGCCATCAACCGTACAGGATATTGCCAACGCTGCTGTATTTTTGGTTTCTCCTTTGTCCCGACAAATTACGGGACAAAGTTTAGTGATTGATGGCGGTTGGACTTCCGTAGGCGTTTCGCCTTATTGATTTTCGATGATTGTATTTCGATGTTCAATTTTGGCTTTTCGATGGTCGGAATAATAAACGTCAATCTGAATTCAAATAACTCGTCAGTAAAAAATCAAGCGTACAACCTTTTAAACATAATATTACTATTTAACAATCCATGTACATGAAATCTCCTATTTGCAGAATTTCAATTCTTGCGATTTCATCTGCTTTAACAATTGTCAATACTGCCGTTGCTCAGAAAAAAGCTCCTGTCGTAAAACCAATGGTAGTTCGTGAAGACCCCAAAACGGTACTTTCCAAAGCAAAAGAAATTCGTGAGAAAACTGCCATCAAAGTTGCCGATGGTTTACAAGTAAGCCTTTGGGCATCAGATTCCCTTGCTCCTGACCCAGTTGCTATGTCGATTGATGATTGGGGCAAAGTCTATTTAATTAGAACCAATCGTCAGAAAAACTCAGAATTTGATATTCGTGGTCACCGTGATTGGATGACAGAATCTATCAGCTTAAAAACAGTTGAAGATAGACGTGCATTTTTGAGAAAAATCTTCGCTTCTGATAAAAGCGACAAAAATGGTTGGTTGAAAGACTTAAATGAAGATGGCGTTCACGATTGGAAGGACTTGAAAGTTGAAAAAGACGAAGTTTGGAAAATTGAAGATAAAAACAACGATGGCATTGCCGAGACTTCAACCAGAGTTTTGAATGATTTTAACGATGAAATTACGGACGTTGCAGGAGGTATTTTAGTCCGTAAAAAAGACGCATTTATCAGTATTGCTCCAGACGTTTGGCGTTTGAAAGATACCAATGGTGACGGTGTTTATGACCAAAAAACATCAATTAGTCACGGGTATGGCGTTCACATTGGTTTTAGTGGACATGGTATGTCTGGTTTGATTGAAGGTCCAGATGGAAAACTTTATTGGAATATTGGCGATATTGGAGCAAATATTACCACAACAGATGGTAAGAAATTTGAACACCCGAATTCAGGAATAATTGCCCGTTCAAATCCAGATGGTAGTGATTTTGAAATCTTTGCTTCGGGTTTAAGAAATACGCACGAATTCGTTTTTGACGATTACGGAAACTTAATCTCTTCAGATAACGACGGCGATTACCCCGGTGAAAGCGAGCGTTTAGTACACGTCGTTCAAGGTTCAGATGCAGGTTGGCGTTCAAACTGGCAATATGGTAAATACACCGACCCTAAGAACAATAAATACAACGTTTGGATGAATGAAAAACTTTTCAAACCACGTTGGGACGGACAAGCAGCGTACATCGTTCCGCCAATCATGAATTATCATAATGGTCCAACGGGAATGGTGTACAATCCCGGAACAGCCTTGGGTTCAGATTGGAAAAATAAATTCTTCTTAGTTGAATTTGTTGGAACGCCAACTCGTTCACACATTTGGTCTTTTGGCTTAAAACCTAAAGGAGCTTCTTTTGAATTAGATGGTGAAAAAGACATTGTAAGCGGTATTTTACCTACAGGTATCAGATTTGGTCCAGACGGAGCATTATACGCCGCTGACTGGATAAATGGCTGGGACACAAAGAATTACGGAAGAGTTTGGAAAGTTGATGTTACCAATGATAAAAATGATTTAGAAGCTCTCAGAACCGAAACAAAACGTTTAATTCAGTTGGATTATGCTAAACAAACAACTGATATGCTGTTTACTTTGCTCGGCAATGTTGATATGCGTATTCGTCAGAAAGCACAGTTTGAATTGGTTGAAAGAGGTGCAACAGGTTTAGCAGTTTTGAAAAAAGCAATCGCTCAGCGTAGCGACGCCCGAACTGACAATCAATTAGCAAGAATTCACGGTATTTGGGGTGTTGGACAAATTGCAAGAAAAGATAAAAGTGTTGCTCCAACTTTGATTGGACTTTTAGGTGATAAAGATGCTGAAATTATCGTTCAAGCTGCCAAAATGATTGGTGATGCTAAAATTACAGGAGCAGGAAGTACTTTAATTGCTCTTTTGAAAAATGATAATCCAAGAGTGAAATTTTATAGTGCGGAGGCATTAGGAAAAACGGCTCAACAAGATGCAGTTCAGCCTTTGATTGATATGCTTTCTGCCAATAATGATACAGATTTGTATTTGCGTCATGCGGGTGTTTTAGCTTTATCGAAAATTGGAAAAGTTGAACCAATTTTAGCTTTGGCAAATAATTCAAGTAAGGCTTTGAGAACGGCAGCAGTTTTAGTGTTGAGAAGATTAGGCAATCCAAATATTGCTACTTTCTTGAAAGACCAAGACGAATATATTGTTACAGAAGCGGCTCGTGGAATTAACGATGATTTGTCGATTACGGCAGCTTTACCTGCACTTGCATCTGTTCTAAACGAAAAAAGATTTACGACTGAACCACTTTTAAGAAGAGCAATCAATGCAGCTTTGAGAGTTGGTGGAGAGAAAGAATTAGATGCTTTAATTGCATTTTCTACAAGAACTGACATTGATGACAACATTAAATCTGAAGCAATTGCTACTTTAGGAACTTGGGTAAGCCCATCTCCTACCGACAGAGTTGACGGTCGTTATCGTGGCGTTATCAAACGTGATGTGGCTTTGGTAAAAGCGAAAATCAAGCCTCATGTAAGCAATTTCTTGAAGGAAACTAATCCAGAAACCATTATTGCTATGGCTGGTTTAATTTCAGAATTGAATATGACGGAAGCCAACGACCAATTGGCGAAAATCTATGCTGAAAGCTCAAACGAAAAAGTTAAAGTGGCGATTTTACCAGCTCTTAATCAGTTGAAATACAAAGGAATGGAGGACGTTATTAAGAGCGGAATGGACGACAAAACAGAATCAGTTAGGACTACTTCAATCGGACTTTTGAACAATAACAATGTTTCAAAAGAGAATTTACCTGTTTTAGTAAATACTATTTTCACAAAAGGCGGAATCAAAGAACAACAACAACTTTTGACCGTTTTGGGTAAAATGGAAGCTGATAAAACAAAAGTGATTTTATCAGATTTGATTGAGCAATTGAAGAATAATAAAATTTCTCCAAGTCTTTCTTTAGAGTTAAAAGAAACGGTTGATGCTTCGGGAATCGAAGAATTAAAAGCAAAAATTGCAGGTTTGAAAAAAGCAGATTCATTCTTGGGTGAATATGCAGAATCGCTTCATGGTGGAAACAGACAGGAAGGAAAAAACATTTTCAATTATAACAGTACTGCTCAGTGTGTTCGTTGCCATACAATTGGTAGCGGAGAAGGTGGTTCGGTTGGTCCTCCATTGACTAAAATCGCCAGCACTTTAACAAGAGAACAAATTTTACAAGCTCTTGTAGAACCAAGTGCAAGACTTTCTCCCGGTTATGGAAGTGTAATTTTAACACTTATTGACGGACAAGAAGTGAATGGAATCTTGGCAAAAGAAACTGCCACAGAATTGACCATTACGACCAATGAAGCAGAACCTTTAGTTGTGCCAGTGGCAAGAATCAAGAAAAGAGAAAACGTAGCATCTGGAATGCCTCCAATGGGAAGTTTACTTTCTAAAAGAGAAATCAGAGACGTTGTAGAATATTTGAGTACATTACAATAAAATAAAGTTTGATTAACAAAAAACGTCGATAAGTTTAAGGCTTATCGACGTTTTTTTGTAACACGGGAATCTTTCCCGTGATACAAAAATTATCTTTTTCCTGTAAAAAAAGTATAAGTTCCGATGGCGTAATATTGAAGTGTTGAACCGTGTGTACCACCTTTTGTGGTAAATAAAGTAACTTTCCCCCCCTTTGCTTTCATAGCTTTTTCGGCAGTGACAGAATTATTGTAAAAAACTTGTTGGTCAGCGTCACCATGATATAATTGAGTTTCGGTTTGGGGAGCCCAGTCAAAAACATCATTGTCTTTCACCGCATTTAAAAAAGCGGTATCTGTTCCATCGTTGACTGCCTTTTTGAAAGTCTCATTGATAGCTAAATTAAAACTGACACCTACATTTGCGTTATTTCCATTCGCTTGAATATCAGTAGCGTAAGGTTCTTTGAAATAGGTATTCATCAAACGATTTAATCCATAAACTCGGTTATACGTTTGAGTAACCCAAATATACAATTGATTGTATGCTGGAATGGCATGAGTTGTAGTGTTAAACAAGTCTTTCATAAACTGAGATTTATTGTAAGCCCCTGCTCCACAAGAAGATGCAACTAAATTAAACTCTGTCGGAAATTGCTCTTCAATCTTTTTTTGTAAAGACATTGTGGCAAAACCACCTTGAGAATATCCTGTAATCATCAGTTTTTTATTCCAATTTACCTTTTCGTTCGCTAAAAATTCAGATGATGCTCTAATCATATCTAAACTGGCTTGTGCCAAACTTTCACGATGTTCGTAAGGATGTTGAATACTTTTGGAAACTCCATAACCAATATAGTCGGGACAAGCAATGATATATCCGTTTGAGCCAAAAATTGAAGCAATTGAATAGGCTTCGCTACTTGGCTGGTAGTTTGAGGGTGCTTGCGTGTCAGTTCTGATAGTTCCATGTTGTTGGCTTATCATTGGCAGAGCTTCTGAAGTAGAAGGAATAATTAAAGCCCCCGAAGCTTGAATTTCAGTCCCATCAATATTTTTTGTCTTATAAATGATTTTGTAAGCCTTAATATTATATTTCAAGAGAGAGTTTACAAAAAATGTTATTTCAGGACTACTTAAATCTGAATCTAAAGCATTAGCCCGAGTCTGTAAAGCGGTTTTGGAATACTCTCCTATCAGAGTGCTACTTACCAAATATTGATTTTGTTGAGGAGTTGGGTCTGACGTTTTTCCACAACCATTCAGTAGAACAAAGGCAATTGGAAGAATCAGATAGTAAATTTTGAATTTGTTAAAAATTGATGTCATTTTCATTATATTTTGATACTTGAGTTTAACGTTTTTTTTAGGACATTTGATACATATTCAACTTACTCATTTTTAAAATGGTTCAATGCTGAATCAGAATTGAACACTCACAAAAATAAGATATTACCATGACTATTCTTGAAGCCTCTAAAAAACATTTACCTCAAATATTGCGTCTATACGCAGAAGTATTAGACAAAGGCGAAGTTCTTTCAATTACTGATGCGGAAAAGCTATTTGATAAAATGGCAGATTATCCAAATTATAAAATTTACGTAGCCGAAATTGACAATCAAGTTGTTGGCACTTTTGCATTATTAATTATGGATAATCTTGCTCACATTGGTACTCCGTCAGGAATCATTGAAGATGTGGTGGTCGATACCGATTTTCAAGGTCAAGGAATTGGAAAATCAATGATGAACTTTGCCCTTAACAAAGGTCGGCAATTTGGATGCTACAAAATGGTATTATCAAGCAATTTAAAGCGAATTGAGGCACATCAATTTTACGAAAATTTAGGCTTTGAAAAACACGGTTTTAGTTACAAAATAAATCTTTAGCTATAATAGTGTAAGTAACATTTAACTGGCTTATTCTCTTTTGTCTAATACAAGTGAGTAAATTATTGGCTCATTCTTCTTTCAAGTTTTATAAAATAATTCATATTTATTCTTTGATTGATAATTTAATCTAAAAAAAACAGGATTGTTTTTTTGGTTTAATATTCTATATTTACAATCATTTGCAATATTTATGCAATCGGTTTAAATTCCACTTCTTGAAAAGTAAATCCAACTTAATAATCTTAAATAATTATGAATAAAGACCCCAATAACGCCATATCAAGAAGAAAATTTCTTGATTTAAGCACGAAAGGAATTTTAGCAAGCAGTGCCATTATAAGTGGATTCCCAACTATTTTACCTGCCTCTGTTTTTGGTAAAAATGCTCCAAGCAATCGGATAAATATCGGTGCAATTGGCGTTGGTAGAATCTCACGTGGACATGATATGCCGGGAGTTTGGAAATATGATAATGCACAAATTACCGCAGTCTGTGATTTGGATAGTAATCGTGTAAAATCTGCTCAAGATTTAGTGAATGGGTATTATACAAAAAAAACAGGTAAAGATTTTAAAGGCGTAAAGGGCTACGACCATTATCAAGATTTATTAGCGAACAAAGATATTGACGCTGTTTTAGTAAGTACGCCCGACCATTGGCACGCTCCTATCGTAATCCATGCAGTTGGTGCAGGAAAAGACGTTTATATGCAAAAACCTGCTTCATTGACCATCGCAGAAGGCAGAATGATGTCGGATGCCGTTAAAGCATCGGGAAGAATTGTTCAAGTGGGTAGTCAGCAACGTTCTGCTTATCAATTTAGATATGCGGCAGAATTAGTAAGAAATGGTAGAATTGGGAAATTACAAAGAGTCTATGTTGGCTTACCCGGTGACCCATCAGGAGATGAAGAGCCACAAATGCCAATTCCTAAAAATCTAAACTATGATATGTGGCTGGGAACAACGCCAGAAGTGTATTATACCGAAAAAAGAGTTCACCCAAATGTAGGATTTGACCGCCCCGGTTGGTTACGTTGTGAACAATTTGGTGCAGGAATGATTACGGGTTGGGGGGCTCACCATATCGACTCTGCCCACTGGGCTATGAATACAGAATATACAGGGCCAGTTGAAATTTGGGGGAAAGCCGATTTTCCTAAAAGTGGTTTATGGAATGTTCACGGAATTTTCAGAACAGAAGCACTTTACGAAAATGGCGTACAAATGACGGTAACGAACGAAATTGCCAATGGAATCCGTTTTGAAGGAACTGAAGGTTGGATTTTTGTTTCTCGTGGTGATTCAGCCGTAACCACAAGCGACCCAATTGCTAAACAAAACGCCGCTAAGAAATTAGATGCAAGCGACCCGAAATTATTAACTTCTGTAATTGGACCAAACGAAATTCATTTGCCAGAAAGCAATGACCATCATGGTAATTGGCTTGACAGCATCGTTACCAGACGAGAACCCCTCGCTCCCGCTGAAATTGGTCATCGTTCATGTTCAGCTTGTTTGTTGCACCATGCTGCCATGAAACTAAATCGTAAACTTTATTGGAATCCTAAAACTGAAAAATTCAAAAATGACGATGAAGCCAATAAATTATTAGCCAGAGAACAGAGAGCTCCGTATGCCATTAAAGTGGCAAAAACTGCCAAGAAAAAATAACTTTCCTTTTAAAATATAATGACTAAATTTTCAAGCAAAATAACTTTGGGATTATCCTTACTTTCAACGGTAGGATATTCCCAAGCCATAAAAGAGTTCAAATTAATTACGCTCGACCCAGGGCATTTTCATGCGGCATTGGTTCAGAAAAATATGTACCCAGAAGTTAATCCGCAGGTACACGTTTACGCCCCTGCGGGTGCAGATGTCAATTTTCATTTAGACAGAATCAACTCCTACAATAGCCGAAAAGAGCAACCAACAAATTGGCAAGAAAAAGTTTATACTGGTAGCGATTATTTTCAAAAAATGTTAGCAGAAAAGGCAGGAAACATTGTCGTGATAGCTGGCAATAATCGCATCAAAGCTGACTATTTGGAAAAATCAGTAAATGCAGGATTTAACGTTTTGGCAGATAAACCTATGATTATCAATGGGAAGGATTTTGAAAAATTGAAAAAAACATTCAAAGATGCTGCTCAGAAAAAGGTTTTATTGTACGATATTATGACAGAACGTTATGAAATTAGCACCATGCTTCAACGTGAATTTTCATTACTATCTGCTGTGTTTGGAAAACTTGAAAAAGGAACTTTAGAAAATCCTGCCGTTACGAAAGAAAGTGTTCACCATTTCTATAAATATGTTTCAGGGAGTGTTCTCACTCGTCCATCATGGTTTATGGATGTGAATCAACAAGGCGAAGGAATTGTCGATGTTACTACTCACTTAGTAGATTTAATTCAATGGGAATGTTTCCCGAACCAAGTAATTGATTATCAAAAAGATATTAAAATAGACGAAGCCCACCATTGGACGACAGACATGACTTTAAGTCAGTTTAAGAGTATCACAAAAACGCAAAATTTCCCTGATTATTTAAAGAAAGATGTTGTGAAGGATACTTTGTTAAAAGTATTTTCAAACGGAGAAATTAACTATCAATTAAAAGGAGTTCATGCAAAAGCATCAGTAATTTGGTCGTTTAAAGCACCAGAAGGCGGAGGTGACACGCATTATTCAATTATGCGTGGTACAAAAGCAAATTTGGTAATTCGTCAAGGAAAGGAGCAAAACTATAAGCCAACATTGTACATCGAACCGATTGCTAATTCTCAACAATATGAAAATGAGTTAATGCAAAATTTAAAACTCATTCAAGCGAAGTTCCAAGGTATTGAATTAAAGAAAAACGAGAAAGGTTGGGAAGTAGAAATCCCCGAAAAATACAAAGAAGGTCATGAGGCACATTTTGGTAGAGTAACCGAGAAATATTTCGAATATCTCAAGAAAGGTAAATTACCAAGTTGGGAAGTACCAAATATGATTGCCAAATATTACACAACAACTCAAGCCTTAAAAATGGCTCAAAAAGGAAAAAAATAACATGGAAAATAATCGTAGAAATTTCTTAAAAAACAGTTTAACAGGTGCGGCAGGAATTGTACTTTCTCCAAGTATTATTCAAGATATTTCGGCAAAATCGACACAAATTGAAGTACCCAATATTATCAAAAATATTGCTCCAAGAATTAAATTTTCAGTAATTGGTATCAATCACTCCCATATTTATGGAATGGTAGAAGCCGTTAGTCGTGGTGGTGGTGAGTTAGTGGCTGTTTATGCGAAAGAAGCTGATTTATTAGCAAATTTTGTTAAGAAATATCCTCAAGTAAAACAGGTCAAAGATGAAAAAGAAATTTTGGAAGATAATTCAATTCAATTGATTTTAACTTCTGGAATTGCCAGTAAAAGAGCTCAATTAGGTATTAGAGCCATGAAAAACGGAAAAGACTTTTTATCAGACAAACCTGGCATTACCACACTTGAAGATTTGGCAGAAGTTAGAAAAGTACAAAAAGCTACCAAACGTATTTATTCAATTATGTTCAGTGAGCGTTTTGAAAACAAAGCGACTGTGAGAGCAGGTGAGTTGGTAAAAGCAGGAGCCATTGGTAAAGTTGTACAAACTATTGGTATGGGTCCTCATAAAATGAATACGAAGAGTCGTCCAGAATGGTTTTTTGATAAAAATAAATTTGGTGGAATTATCACAGATATTGGTTCTCACCAATGCGACCAATTTTTATTCTTTACAGGTTCAACAAAGGCAGAAGTTGTTTCTTCACAAATTGGCAATGTAAATCACCCAGAATTTCCTCTTTTTGAAGACTTTGGCGACTTGATGTTGAGAGGTGATAAAGGAACAGGTTATATCAGAGTTGACTGGTTTACACCTGATGGACTAAAAACTTGGGGCGATGGTAGATTAACAATTTTGGGAACAGAAGGCTATATTGAAATTCGTAAAAATATAGATATTGCCAATCGTGATAATGGAAGTAATCTTTATTTGGTGAATAACAAAGAAACCAAATATATTGATTGTAATGGAGACACTTTACCTTTTGGTGGGCAATTAGTAGATGATATTGTGAATAGAACTGAAACTGCGATGACGCAAGAGCATTGTTTTTTAGCCACTGAATTATCTTTAAAAGCTCAAAAATTTGCTAAAAAATTAGCGTTAAAATAAGAAGAGTTTTCATATCTTAAATACGAAAAACCAACTCATAAAAGTTGGTTTTTCGTATTTAAACAGCATAACTTTTACTTATAAGCATCAATAGTCTGTATTGTTCCGTCGGGGTTATATTTCAATTCTGTCACTTTTACATTTCGTAAATGTGTTTGACCAGACAATTGAACATCGTGATAAAACAAATACCATTTTCCATCTTTTTCGATAATAGAATGGTGATTTGTCCAACCTTGAACAGGTTTTAGAACTACCCCTTTATAAGTAAAAGGTCCATACGGATTGTCGCCAATGGCATAACAAATATTATGTGTGTCGCCCGTAGAATATGAAAAATAATATTTACCATTGTATTTGTGTACCCATGCCGCTTCAAAAAAACGTTTATCATTATTCGCTTCTTTAAATAAATTTCCCTTATCATCTACAATTTTTACTTCTTTCACTCCCTCCACAAAATGTTTCATATCGTGCGACAGTTTGGCAATTCTGGGCAAATGAGCCAATTCTTCCTTCTTTGCTCCTTCTGCGTTGGCTTGATATTGATTGTCTTTCCATCTTTGTAATTGTCCTCCAGAAATTCCTCCAAAATAAATATAATAGCTTCCATCTGAATCTTTAAAAACGGCTGGGTCAATACTATAACTTCCTTCAATTGGCAACGACTCAGCTTTAAACGGTCCTACTGGATTTTTACTACTTGCTACGCCAATTCTAAAAATATCATCTTTATCTTTTACAGGAAAATACAAATAGTATGTTCCTTTTTTGAAAGTTGCATCAGGAGCCCAAAGCTGGCGTTTTGCCCAAGGAATATCCTTAATTGACAAAGCAACGCCATTATCTTTCACTTTCCCTCCAATTTTATCCATCGACAAAACACGAAAATCTTTCATATCGAAATGATTACCGTCTGCATCAGCTTTTACACCCGACTCAATATCATGTGATGGATACACATAAATTTTCCCATTGAAAACATGGGCAGATGGGTCAGCAGTAAAAATATGGCTTACCAAAGGTTGTGAAATTGGTTTTCTACCTTCTTGCTGAGCGTTTAGGCTTAGCGGTAATATTATTGATAAAAGAGATAAACAAGTTTGTTTCATTGAAACTGGGTATTAAGTTTTAAGAAATAAGAACTCAACAGGCATTATTTTAGAATCCAATAGAATTTCCACCATCAACAGGCAAAGATGCACCCGTAATATAAGCTGCGGCTTCTGAAGCTAAAAAAACGGCTGCCCAACCAATATCGGCAGGTTTACCAAACTTTGCCATTGGAGTACGATTTAAGGCACGATTCATACGGTCAGGGTCGCTTCCCATAGCAGTTTTCATCATACTTGTTTCGATAAATCCTGGGGCGATAGCGTTAATTCTCACATTAAATTTTGAAAACTCAGAAGCCAAGACTTTTACCATTCCCTCCACACCCGACTTTGAAGCGGCATAAGCCACCACACGGTCGATACCATAATATGCCGCCATTGAAGAAATCATTAAAATTGACCCACTCTGACGAGCAACCATTCCTTTGGCAACGGCACGTGTCAAGGTGAAAACCGCACTTAAATTTGTATGAATAATTCGATTAAAATCTTCATCGGTAACTTCTAATGCAGGTTTTTTCATGTTAATTCCAGCATTATTTACCAAAATATCAATTGTTCCAAATCGGCTTTCAATTTCAGTAACTAAGCCTTCTAATTTATCTAATTCGGTTACATCATTCACAACATAATGAGCGTTTTTACCCAATTTATCAGTTGCTTCCTTTAAAGCAAATTCTCTTCTTCCTGTAATGACAACAGTAGCCCCCGAAGCGACCATACATTCTGCAATGTCGAAACCTATACCGCTACCACCACCTGTAATTAAAGCAATTTTTCCATTTAATGAAAAAATATTAGCAAAAATTGAGTTATTATTTTCTATTGAATCCACGTTATTTCTAATGTTATTTATGTTTATTTTTAATATTTTGATACCTGTATTTTGGTTAATTGTTATTGGTTAATTGGTTATTGGTTATTGGGAATTAGTTAATTGGTTATTGGTATTCGTGAGCTGGGAATATATTTAAACCTTGCTAATCATTATTTAATCCTTGCTAATCATTATCATTGTCAATTCCTTTAACTATACTTTTTAGTATGTGGATATATATAACCAGTAACCAATTCCCAATTAACCAGTAACCAATTAACCAGTAACCTATTCCCAATTAACCAGTAACCTATTCCCAATTAACCAGTAACCTATTCCCAATTAACCAGTAACCAATTCCCAATTAACCAGTAACCTATTCCCAATTAACCAGTAACCTATTCCCAATTAACCAGTAACCAATTCCCAATTAACCAATAACCAATTCACCAGTAACCAATAACTTATTTCAATTGATAAATTTCTACGATTTTTTTCATTTCTTCCAAAGTTCTTGTTGGTTTCACAAAAGGCGTTGGAATGGGTTGCTTTGAATGCGTTTGAAAATATAAAACACAAGCATCACGCCAATTTAAGGCTTCACGGTGTTGTGCAGCTAACCTTCCTTTAACATCTTCAAAAATTTCTTCGTCAACATTTCCTTTTACCTTCAACCAATCATTTTGAAGTTTTTCAACCTCCGTAACACCTGTGTAATAACGGGTGCATAATTCGTCCCAAAGGGTTTTTCCCGTAGAAAGTTTTTGATTCCAAGAAACATGATGAAACCATAACAAATACTTCAAATCACAAGTTTGAGGATTATTCCACTGATTTTGAACGTCTTTTGAGTACAATCCCAAAGCATTACTTCCATTGGCAGTACGGTCAAAACCAATACCCACAGAATCAGCACGATGGTAATAAATGGCAGTCCAATCTGGTCTTGCACTTTTTTCTAACCAAGGCTCCATTCCAAAATGGATATTCTGTCCCATGATGTGATGTAAACCCAACGGATTGGTAAAATTCACATAAGTTTCTCTGGAAGTTAAAAGCATATTACGAATGATTTTCTGAGAATTTGCTTCTTTGGTAAGCGTCATTTTCGTCCATTCTTCAGCAATTTGCTCTGGTGAAATCTCATGATTCCAAGCCAAACGCCCATATCCATACCAATTAGCTTGCGACATAAAATGCCCTGTCCAATTTCTATCAGAACCTGTATTGGCAACCCCAGCAATAGCCGTTAAGGGATAATCATGTACTGAACCGTCCACAACTTTGGCAACCGTCGAGCCTTTGCCATTGACGTAAGTATCTGATTCTAAGACTTCTTTAAAAAGTGATGGTAAGAAAACCAGATTAGTAGAAAAACCTAAATACTCCTGAGTAATTTGAAACTCCATCGCTAAAGGTGTTTTGGGCATTGCCCCAAAAAGCGGATGGAATGGCTCACGTGGCATAAAATCTATGGGACCATTCTTAACTTGTACGATAACATTTTTCGCAAACTGACCGTCCAAAGGCTTAAATTCGTTGAAAGCCTCCTTGTATCTATCTCCTTTCGGATTTGGGCCATACACAAATGCACGCCAAATGACCAAACCATTAAACGGTTTTACCGCCTCCGCCAACATATTGGCTCCATCTGCGTGAGTTCTACCAAATTCTTGTGGGCCGGGTTCTCCTTCTGAATTTGCCTTTACCAAAAAACCTCCAAAATCAGGAATAAAGCTATAAACTTCTTTCGCTTTATCATTCCACCATTTTTTTACTTCGGGTTCAAGCGGGTCAGAATTTTTTAGTTTTCCTAAAATTTTCGGTGAGGCAAAATTTATAGACAAAAAAACTTGAATGCCATACGGACGAAAAACGTCTGCCAAAGCTTTTACTTTTTCTAAATATTCTTTCGTCAAAAATCTCGCACTGGCATTTACATTGTTCAAAACTACTGCGTTGATACCAATTGAGGCATTGGCACGAGCGTATTCTACGTAACGTGGGTCTATGTTTTCGGGTAATTCGTACCACTTCCACAAGGAAGAACCCGCATAGCCACGCTCGATTGTTCCTAAAACATTATCCCAATGATTTAACATTCGGAGTTGGATTTTCGGAGAACTTGAAAGGTTGATTGAAGCAATGGAGTTTTCTGTCTGAATTTGTCTCAATAATTCAAACGAACCATATAAAATACCCTTATCTGTTTGTGCAGAAATGACAATATTACCATTTTTTGCAACTATTTTAAAACCCTCTTTTGGAAGAGCATTATCTTTCTGAAAAACAATTCCTCCCGAAGTTTTTACCGTTTTAGTAATTGTCGCTCCTACCAATCCAGACAAGCCTTTTTTCAATTCTTTTTCGGCAGTTTGTATAATTGGGCTTATCGGAAACTGAACATCAATAAAATCACTAAAGCGTTTATATTCAGCGACTTTAGTATTATTTTTCAATAAATCATATTTCAACCATAGTTTATAACCATCGTCAGCTTTAACGTGAAAAGATAAAATTGACAAAAATAAAATGATTCCTTTCTTGAGCATATTCTTAATTATTTGATGATTCTTCCAAACTACGGATTATTCCTAATTCTAAACCTCTTAACTCCGCTAAACCTTTCAAACGCCCAATGGCAGAATATCCGGGGTAAGTATTTTTTTTCAAATCATCCATCATTTGATGTCCGTGGTCTGGTCGCATCGGGATTGAAAAATTCGATTTTCCATTTTGTTTTCGTCTATTTTCTTCCAAAACCAACTCTTTGATAACCGCATACATATCCACGTCGCCAGTCAAATGGTCAGCTTCATGAAAATTAAGAGGATTTTCTTCTCGCTTGGTACTTCTTAAATGGATAAAATGAATTCTATTACCAAATCGTCTGATTATTTGCGGTAAATTATTATCCTCACGGACACCCAAAGAACCTGTACAAAAAGTTATTCCATTGGCGGGATGATTATAAGCTTCCATCAGTTGTGCCAAATCGTTTTCGGTACTGACCACTCTTGGCAAGCCCAATAAAGGCTTCGGTGGGTCATCGGGGTGAATACACAGATTTATACCTAATTCTTGTGCAGTTGGAGCTATTTGTTGAATAAAATAGTATAAATTTTGTCTTAATTCAGCGTCTCCAATATGCTTATAATTATCTAAAAGTCCTTGAAATTTATCTAATTCAAAAGCCTCTTCAGAACCTGGTAAACCCAATAATGCCGTATTCTTTAAAGTTTCAATTTCGGCTTGTGCCATAGAGTCAAATTTCTTTTTTGCAGAAACTTGTACCTCCTCGGTATAATCATTTTGAGCATTTGGTCTTTTGAGAATGTACAAATCAAAAATGGCAAAATCTTCCCAAACAAAACGTAAAGCCAATGAACCATCGGGCATTTGGTAATTCAAATTCGTCCGTGACCAATCTAAAACAGGCATGAAATTATAACAAACCGTTTTAATGCCACATTTGGCTAAATTTTTAAGCGATTCTTTATAATTAGCAATATATTTTTCACGACTCGGAAGTCCTTTTTTAATATCTTCATGAACGGGTAAACTTTCAACCACATCCCAAGTCAATGGCGTAAATTGCTCATTATCAGCCTGAATAATATTAATTCTTTCTAAAATGTTTTCTTCATACCAAACTTCACCAACAGGAATTTGATGCAATGCACTTATCACTCCTGTACAACCTGCCTGACGAATATCCATTAATGAAACGGGGTCGTTTGGTCCAAACCAACGCATTGTTTGTATCATATTTTTTTGTTTAAAAACATCAAAATTCAGTATCAATAATTACTGAAATCTAATGAATAATTATCTACCCATGAAATCTAAAAATGGCAAATCTATCACTATTCTCATTTTGAATGTAAATATCAACCTACTTTTCATTTTTTGCAACCGATTGCATGAAATAATGTTAATATTTAGGATTATGAAAACTTTTCATTTGGTAAATAAAATATAGTGACTTCAAGAAAATAGGAGTAATTCGATTATTTATCTTAAATTTGGTTTTAAGATAAAACTATTTTTACCATTTTTTAGGCAATTAATTTTATACACATGAGTAAAGAAATCACCATTTATGACATTGCCAATTCTCTAAAAATTTCCCCTGCAACCGTAAGTAGAGCGTTAAATAATCATGATGCTATTAGTACGAATACCAAAGCATTAATTCATGCCAAAGCTGAAGAAATGGGCTATCGCTCAAATAAATTTGCCAGTAATTTACGGAAACAAAAAACCAATACGATAGGCGTAATCGTACCAAGATTAAACAGTACTTTGATGTCCACAATATTAGCAGGAATGGAGAAAGTAGCCAATGAAGCAGGTTATAACTTATTGATAACACAATCTTTAGAGTCATTCAAGAAAGAAATTTCCAATGTAAAAACCATGTTCAATAGTAGAGTGGATGGGTTGATGGTTTCGGTATCGTATGATACTGAAGGCTACGAACATTTTAGGTCTTTTATTGACAAAAATATTCCCCTTATTTTCTTTGACCGAACACTTGATAAGTCTGAATGTTTAAACATTGTAATTGATAATATTAAGGGAGGCTACGATGCAACAAAACACTTATTGGAACAAGGTTGTAAAAATATCATTCACGTAACTGGGAATTTAAAACGTAATGTTTATGCTGACCGTATGAGGGGATACCAACAAGCTCTTGCAGAATTTGGAGTTCCTTTTAAACAACATAATATCTTCGAGACAGACCTTACAACTGAAGCAGGAAGAAAGGTTGTTCAAGCAATTAAACTTTCCGAAGAAAAAATTGATGGGGTATTTGTTACTAATGATTTTTGTGCGGTAACGTGTATGGGCATGCTCAAAAAAATGGGATATTCTATTCCCAAAGATATTGCTGTTGTAGGCTTTAACAATGACCCTTTGACAGAAATCATTACTCCTTCCCTCTCAACGGTCTATTATCCCGGAAAGGAAATGGGTGAAATTGCAGCAAAGAGCATGATTAACCATTTGAACGGACTTATGGATATTGGTCATACCAATTATATAGTTCTGAAATCCGAATTAATTGTTAGAGATTCTTCTTCAAGATTGCCTAAAAATTAGCAAAAAATTGGAGTACAATTAAAGTACAAAAACCCTATGGTAAAAATTACCAAATAGGGTTTTGTATTTCAATCAAATTATAAGTAAGTACAAGGACGATTTAAGAATTACGATTTACGATTATCATAAGCTTGATTATCAATGGTTTGTGAGATTTTAAAATATCGTTTTATTTTGTCTCATTACTTAATCGTGCAAAATTAAACTATATTTAAAACTTCATAAGTCACTGATAATTAAGCATATAAAACCACTAAATCCTAACCCCTAAATCCCAACACCTACTTGTTTTGTCATATTCTCTTAAAACTACAAAACAAGAAATTTTGCTCTGTATCAAATGGCGTTACATGATTTTCATGGAAACATTTTATTTTACTAAAATTAGTAGATAATGTGTTTTCTAAATCAGCTTCAGAATATTGTTTGATTTCCAGTCCACTACACTTTTGGGGACCATTTTCAGAAAATGTTCCAATAGTCATAAATTTTGACACAGCAGCACTGGCAGTTCGCACATATTTTTCAATTTCCTGAGTGGTTGTTAAAAAATGAAATGCTGCTCTATCATGCCAAACATCATATTTTTCCAATGGCTCAAAATCATTAATATCTGAAACAATCCACTTTACTTTTTGAGCTTTTTCACCCAATCGCTTTTTAGCACGTTCCAAAGCATTTTCAGAAATATCTAAAACTGAAATATTTTCATAACCTTCCGCTAATAGAAAATCAACTAATTTACCATCACCTCCACCAATGTCAATGATTTGGGCAGTTTTGGGCAATTGATAGCTTTTTATTAAGTCAATGGAAGTTTTTGGAATGTCTTGCGTCCAACTTACTTCATGAGATTGTTTTGTTGTAAAAACAGTTTCCCAATGTGCTTTTAATGAATTTTCCATAATCAATGAGGTAGTTTATTTCTTAAATATCCATAAGTCCAAGTACCTGCCAAAGCACTTAAAAATGTCACAAAAACTGCTAAAAAGCCACTCCCGATTTGTGCGAATAATGGACCGGGACAAGCCCCTGTAATTGCCCACCCAAGTCCAAAAATTAAGCCCCCATAAATTTGTCCTTTGTTGAAAGTCTTGTCGTGCAAAACCACTTTTTCACCATCTAAGGTTTTGATATTCAATTTCTTAATCAAAAAAACTAAAATCATTCCTACCACAACCGCTGTGCCAATTACACCGTACATAAAGAACGACTGCAAACGAAACATTTCTTGGATTCTGAACCATGAAAT
Organism: Arcicella aurantiaca; assembly: GCF_003148625.1. Taxonomy (GTDB): domain Bacteria; phylum Bacteroidota; class Bacteroidia; order Cytophagales; family Spirosomataceae; genus Arcicella; species Arcicella aurantiaca. The sequence continues at coordinate 103,107 of NZ_QGGO01000014.1, forward strand.
GATTTCGGCTTTTACGAAAACAATTCCGAAAATTGTTCCAACTATCGCATATTTCAGATTTGACGTAAAACTTTCTGATTTAACCTGTTCATTGGGTGCTTCGCATTCAATGGGGTGTTCTATTTGTGTATTTTTCATGTTAAAACAATTTAAAAATTAATGGTAAAAAAAAGTTGGTCATCATAAAGCCACCAATCATAAAACAACAAGTAGCAATGATTGAAGGAACTTGCAAGTTGGAAATTCCCATAATGGCATGACCCGAAGTACAACCTCCTGCGTAGCGTGTTCCAAAACCGACCATAAAACCACCAATCACAAAGAATATTAGTCCTTTTATGGTAAAAATATTCTCTACACTAAATAAATCTTGTGGCATTAAATGATTAAAATCTGTAATGCCAAGAGCTTTTAAATCTTGTACTGTGGCAGGATTGACCACAATTGGATTAGGATTTGACAAAAAATTGGTTGCGATAAATCCGCCTAAAAGGACTCCAAAAACAAAAAATAAATTCCATGCTTCTTTCTTCCAATCGTATTTAAAAAAAGGAATATTGGCAGGTAAACAAGCCGCACAGATATGACGTAAACTTGATGAAATTCCGAATGATTTATTACCAATCAGTAATAAAGTTGGCACAGTAAGCCCAATAAGGACGCCTGCAAAAGCCCAGTGCCAAGGCTGACGAATTAATTCTAACATATTTTGTGGGGATTTTTAATTGGTTATTGGGTATTGGTTAATTGGTTATTGGTTATTGGTTAATTGGTTATTGGTTAATTGGCTAATTGGTTATTGGTTAATTGGTTAATTGGTTATTGGGTATTGGTTAATTGGTTAATTGGTTATTGGGTATTGGGTATGGATATGGGGTATAATTCACTATTCACTATTCACTATTCACTATTCACTATTCACTATTCACTATTCACTATTCTCTATTCTCTATTCTCTATTCTCTATCCACTATCCACTATCCACTATCCACTATTCTCTATCAACTATTCTCTATCCACTATTCTCTATCCACTATTCTCTATCCACTATTCTCTATCCACTATTCTCTATCAACTATTCTCTATCAACTATTCTCTATCAACTATTCTCTATTTCATTTTTGATTGACAAACAAAATCCGTTTTGGGAATATCAGTTTTAGCAATTTGAGCAAAACCGCCTGCTACATCAACAATATTATCAAAACCTCTTGCTTTTAAAATGGAACACGCAATCATTGAACGATAACCTCCTGCACAATGAATATAATTGGGTTCTGATTTAGAAAATTCTACCATATTCTTGCTCAAATTCGCTAAGGGAATATTCATGGCTTCCTCTATGTGTTCTGCCATATATTCAGTTGGTTTACGAACGTCTTTTACCATCAATTTCCCTTCTGATTCTTTAAACTTTAACGCAAAATCTTCCGCAGAAATAGATTGGATTATGTCTATTTCTTTGCCAGCTTCAACCCATGATTGGAAACCATCTTCTAAATATCCAATGACATTATCATAACCCACTCTCGATAAACGAGTAATGGCTTCGTTCAAATTGTCATCTTCAACAACAAGTAAAAGTGGTTGTTTAATATCAGTGACCAAAGTACCAACCCAAGGAGCAAAATCGCCAGAAATGCCAATATTTATTGAGTTTGGAATAAAACCTTCTTTGAAAATATCTGCCTTGCGAGTATCAATAATTAAAGCTCCTGTTTCGTTAGCAGCGGCTTCAAAAGCTTGTACAGAAAGTGGTTGTGCATCTTTTAATACTAACGATAAATCTTTTGCCCCCGATTTATTCATCATTACATTTTGTGGGAAATAATACGGCGGAGGCACTAATTCTAAGCCATCTGTTACTTCCTTGATAAATTCTTCACGAGACATATTGGCACGTAAAGCGTAATTGAACATTTTTTGGTTGCCAAGCGTATCAAAAGTTTCTTTACTCATATTTTTACCACAAGCAGAACCCGCTCCGTGTGCAGGATAAACCAACACGTCATTCGCCAAAGTCATTACTTTATTACGAAGAGAATCAAATAAATAGCCCGCTAAGTCATAAATAGTTAAATCAGATTTTTGTGCTAAATCTGGACGACCAACATCACCAATAAAAAGTGTATCGCCTGAGAACAAAGCATAATCTTTTCCATTTTCATCAATTAATAAAAAACACGAAGATTCCATTGTGTGTCCAGGTGTATGCAAAACTTTAATTTTCACTTTTCCTACTTCCAAAACTTGTCCGTCGGTAGCAATAATAGCCTCAAAACTTGGTTTGGCAGTCGGTCCAAAAACAATGGGGGCATTCGTTTTCTTTGATAATTCAACATGACCCGAAACAAAATCTGCATGGAAGTGCGTTTCAAGAATATATTTAATTTTAGAACCTTGTTTCTCAGCTTTATCCAAATAAGGTTGTACTTCACGAAGTGGGTCAATAATTACACTCTCACCTTCTGACTCAATATAATACGCTCCCTGAGCTAAACAACCTGTATAAATTTGTTCGATTACCATTTTTTAATTTTTGTTAATGATTTCTTTTAGATTTCTATCGTGATTTTCAACAATCACATATTGCAATTACAATTTTCAATACATTTTATCAACTTGATAACTTCTTTCTCTTTTAGCCAATAATAGACATTCAAGCCCTCTTTTGTTGAACCTAAAATCCCTTTCAATTTTAGATTTATCAAGTGATGCGACATCAGAGATTGTTCACATTTCAAAGCATTACAAATTTCTAAAACGCCCATTTTTTCGTTCACATTCAACAACTCAAGAATGGCGAGACGAACAGGATGAGCAACAGCTTTTAAAATGTAAGCTGCTTTATTTAGACGCTCTTCACTTATTTCAGTAGTAGTCATTTTGGTCTTGTTTTAAATAACTAAACAAATATATGACAATATTTTCATATATAACTAAATGGGCTTTCACCAAGTTCCATCATAAGGAAAAAAATATTGATTATTTTTTCTAAATAATTATAAAAAAGCCTTTCAGAATTATTTTAAGGCATTTTTTGACATAAAAAACAATACATGAAAATATTATCATATATTTGTATTAAAATTCAGAAACAATAAATGACCGCAAAGCAAACTTATATTTCAGCCTTATGTTTTTCTTTCATTCCTGGAATAATTAATATTTTAGGTTTGAAATTATTTGGCGTAGTTTTAACAAATGTGACAGGACATTACAGTGGCTTAGTTCAACAAATTGGCGTAGAAATATGGCATGACTCCTTCCGAATTTTAGGATATATTGTTACTTATTGGTTAGGCTCTGTCTTTGCATCAACTTGCTTTATTTTGGGCAATAGAAGAGAAAAATCAATTATAAAAGCAATTCCTACCTTAATTAATTTGGGTTTGATGCTATTTACAATTTTTACAGGCACATTACCAATAACATTATTTTTCTTGGCTACGAGCATACAAAATTCATTTGGAGCCAATCATAGTAAAAATGAAATCAGACCTTCGCAAATAACAGGGGTGGTGATGGCTTCGGGATTGGATTTTGCCAAATATTTCTTTTCAGACGCTACAAAAGCAATAAAGAAGACGATTAGGTCTTCTTTCATTACTAAAACATTAAATATTTTGGGCTTTGTTTTGGGAGGAATAACGGCTTTTTATTTTACCAGTATTTCAATTTTGTGGATTCCTGTAATTTTTTACTCGGTCGTTTCTATCTTAATTATTAAACAAAAACTTTAGTTTTTTCCAAAAACAGATTTCCAAATTACCTCATAAACGTCTGTTGCTTGAATATCGCCCTCTCCTATTTTTTCATCTGAAATTAGAATTGGATAATATTCTTTAGCAGCTAAAGTTCCACCATGTGAACCTTTTATCAAAGTAGCATCTAAAGGAATTACGTCCATTAAATATCTGAAACCTAATAATTTACGAGCCAATTTGTATCCTGCACGAAGTTTGATAAATGGATTTTTCGGATTCATAAACATTTCAACAGGGTCATAACCCGGTTTTCGGTGAATATCCACTAATCTCGCATAATCTGGTGCTTTCGCATCATCAAACCAATAATAATACGTAAACCATGAATCAGCTTCTGCCATTACTACTAAATCTCCTGAGCGTTCGTGATTAAGATTATATTCTTTTTTTCCTTCTTCGTCTAAAACCAAAGCAATGCCTGCGGTATTTTCTAAAATAGTTTTAACTCGTTGTTTTTCAGACAAATCATTAAAATAAATATGTGCAATTTGATGGTCTGCCGTAGCAAAAACCTTTGAAGCACCTGCATCTAAAAGTTCTAAACCTTGTTCAATACGAACGGAAATCAAACTGTTTTCTCGTAAAATTCTATTAATATGAACAGGACGATTTACGTTATTGATACCATATTCAGAAAGTAAAATAATCTTGGCATTTTTACTTTGATAATGTTTTACCAAATCCTCCACCAATTTATCGACTTCCCCTAATTCTTTACTAATTTTTGAAAAATCAACGCCAAATTTCTGTAAACAATAATCTAAATGAGGCAAATAAATGAGCGACAAAGTGGGGTCTTCAGCTTTATCAACCCAAATTGAAGCATCTGCAATCCATTTTGAAGATTTAATATTGGCATTGGGTCCCCAAAAACTAAACAATGGAAATGTACCTAATTCGGCTTGTAATTTATCTCGTAAATCTGCTGGATATGAATAACAATCAGGAGCTTTAACGCCATCTGCGTGATACTGCGGACGTGGCGTAACGCTAAAATCAGCCGAAGAATACATATTATACCACCAAAACATTTTGGAACAAGTAAACTTAGGATTCTGTTTTTTTGCGGCTTCCCAAATTTTTTCTGCTTTTACCAATTTGTTAGATTGTTTCCAAAATTTCACTTCACTTTCATCACGGTCGTACCAACCATTTCCTACAATTCCGTGAGTATCAGCATTTTTCCCTGTCACATAACAACTTTGAGCAGTTGTGGTAACGGCAGGAAAAACTGGTTTTATATGTGTTAATTGATGTTCTGCAAGATATTTTTGTATAAATGGTGTATGTTCACCAATGACACTGGTACTTAGCCCGACAATATCTATAACTACTGTTTTTTGCATAATAGTTGATGAGTGTGTACCACAGACTTTAGTCTGTAAGTTAAGTTTTATTGTGTTTCAGACTAAAGTCTGAGTTACTTCAAAATGCTTTGAACCCAAGCAATTTCACGGATAATCGACTCATTTAAAGGCACTTGAACTTCTGAAGGTAAAACGCCCCAAGTATAAGTTTCTATTTCTAAATGATTGGTAAATGGTTGTGCTTTTTGGATAGCTAAGGTTTTTATAATTTCAGACTGTGTTGAGTCTAATAATCCATAAGTATCCAAAAACAAAGGCACGTGAAAATGTACTCGCCATTGGGTATATTTCCCTTCTTCAAAACCATCAATGGCTTGTTTCAAATCTGGGAATTTATCATATTTTCCATCTGAACGAAGAGCCACAACTTGATGCAAATAAGTTGGTTCGTCATATTGGGCAATTGCTTGTAATTTCGCTTGTGCATCACTTGTGAAATCGACTTTTATAGCAGAACTAATCTGAATTTTACCCACTTTAATTCCTAACTCATTTAATTTATCAATGGCTGGTTGTGGTTCTTCGTAACTCACGCCAAAATGACAAATATCGTAGCATAATTGAATGTGCGTATGAATAATTTCAATGGCTTTTTCTTCCGAAATCGACTTTTGAGCAAAATGTTCAATTGCCATCGGAATTAAGGTATTTTGGTACCAATCCAGAAATTCGGCAGAGTTTTCTAAAATTCCATCGGGTTCGGGTTCAATATCCAAATGAAGAATTTTACCTGTATCCTGTGCAATCAAAAGCAATTCATCCACCACAGTAAGCATATTTTGCGTAGCCGTTTGAATAGCCTCCGTCAAAGCCGTTTCATCTTTCCACCAAAAACGATACGATAATGGAGAAGTAGAAATTCCACCTTCAGTCAAGTGGTTTGGCAATAATCTTGACAATAATTGGAACATTCTTATGGTATAGGCAACACGTTCATCACTCGTCCAATCGGGAGCGTGAACTTGGTCTTTTACGACTACGTCATGAAATCCACCATACGGAAAACCATTCATTGTAAAGACGTAGCAATCTTTTTCAGTCAACCAATTTTGGAATAATTCAAAATTTTTAGGGTCGAATAAGTCAATACTTGCCAAGTTTGCTAATCTCAAACCGATTCCCATTGGAGCATCAGGAGAGACTTTCGCCTTGATATTAGGGATATTTTCTTGCAAAACAGCAAAATGATGTTGCCAGTCTTCGCCAGTATGAATGTTACTACAATAAGTTAAATGTCCAAAGGGAGTTTGCATGGTTTCTGAAGAACCCTTCCGAGGGTTTGTAATATTATTTGAAGGGAGATTTTCAAAAAAACGCACCATAATTGACTTGGGCAAACCTCCCGAAAGTTTTAAAACTTTCGGGAAGTTCAGCGTCGAATGATACTTTTAATCTTAAAATTTCCCTAAACTACGAGATTTTCAAAATATCAACAGATTGTTTCATTAATTCAAAGTCGATTTCGTGAACTTCTACGCCTTTTCCAAGTGCTACTAAAAGGGTAATTGTCAATTCTCCACCTAAATGTTCTTGAAATTCTTGAAGTCCTTTCCAAAGATTTATTTTATCATTTTCTGCCAATGCAGGATGATAAATTTCAAAGCCTAAAGTTTTTAATAATGTGATGATTCGAGCGAGTTCATCGGCAGTAATTTGTTCTTTTAAATGCGAATAAACTGAATCAAGGGCAATTCCAATGGCTACGGCTTCTCCATGACGAATTTCAAAATTGGTTAAATATTCCAATTTATGAGCCGCCCAATGTCCAAAATCTAAGGGTCGGGCAGAACCTAATTCAAAAGGGTCGCCACTTGAAATATGCTGAACGTGTAACTCCGCACTTCTAAAAATTTGATGAAACATCACTGCTTCATCACGTTTTGCCATTGCCTCTGCATTCCCTTCCAACCACTCAAAAAAAGCTAAATCTTTAATCAAAGCCACTTTTATCGCTTCTGAAATACCAGAACGCCAATCTCTATCACTGAGTGTTCGCAAGAAATTGGAATCATTAAATACTGCAATTGGGGGTGCAAATGTGCCTAAAAAGTTCTTTTTCCCGAAGTAGTTTACGCCATTTTTTACGCCAACACCTGAATCATTTTGCGACAAAACGGTACTTGGAATTCTGATATGTTTTACTCCACGATGGGCAATGGCAGAAGCATAACCTGTAACATCTAAAAATGCTCCTCCACCAATGGCAGCCACAAACGAATGACGGTCAATACCATGTTTGTCAATGGCTTGTAAAATAGTTTCTAAAACTTGTGGGTCATTTTTTACTTTTTCGCCACCTTCAAAAACTAAAATCTCAGGTACTAAAGTTAAAGCATCTTGATTAGCGAAATAGTTTTTAATGGCTTCGGGTAAATATTCGTGGTTTTCAGCTACTCCTGCATCTACTAAAAACAATATCTTCTTGCGGAAATTGGCATTGCCAAAATTTTTCAAAAAGTTGATAAAAGTCTCATTTTCAAGTGAAAACATATTTTCCGTAAAAATAACATTATACGTAAATGGCACTTGAAATGATTGTTGTATTTGAGTCATTGTTGAATTTTATATTAGGGATTAGGATTTAGGGGTTAGTGGTTAGTATTTCGAATTTTCTACAATAGAATGTCTAAAATAGTTACAGAAAACTAAAACCAGAAACCTAAAACCTTTACTAAGTTACCGCAAAAAGTTTTGCGATTTTAATGGACAAAGGTAATAATAACAAAACCATAATTGCCACAAGATAGTTACCAGAAACACTTACCCAAGCCGCATCCATCACGATTAACGCAAGTACGCCCGCTTTTACAGCCTTGCCAATATTTGCCCCAATTGGATTTTGAATAGCCGTAAATAGCGGTTTGAAAATAAGATAAATGTGTAAAAGCACAAAAGGAAGTGTTATGAGAACATTCCCGAATTGATAAGACAAAGCTATTTGTGAAATACTCACAATGCTATAAAGAAAGCCAGCAAAATATAAAATTGATTTACTTCCTCCGTGAACTTCTCCCCTACTAATCATGGTAATGGCAGCAATGTACAAAACAGGAAAAATACCAATCCACCACCAATCTTGAAAGGACGACATGATGACACTCATACCCAAAAGCAAATTGCCTCCCCGACAAAGCCCCATATTGATTGGTCCTAAAAAAGCATGATGTTTTCCAAATTTATCATAAACTAACGCTAAAATGGCTACTACAATGGCGATTACCATGCTATTGAAACTTACTAAAAAGGCACAAAACACGCCTAAAATCAACAAAATACTACCTAAAAGTGTAGCATTTTGTTTGGAAACTTTCCCACTTGGAATTGCTCTTTCGGGGCGTTCAATAGCATCTAATTCAGCATCAAAAACGTCATTAAAAACAACGCCTCCACCATATAAACCAACCGTTGAAAGACTTAGTAAAAGTATAGTTTGAAGTGATAAAGCATCTGTCGAAAACACAAATTTTGCAATTGAAAGACCTGCCATAATATCCGCAATAGCCGTAATCAAATTGGCTGGTCGCATCAGTTGTAAGTAATATTTCATTTCTTAATTTCTTATCGAATCACAATCGCATCTTTGTCGATTCTTGGTTGTTGTCCTCCTCTTAAAATAGTATTTCCGTTGAATTTTTGCGTTTGGTCAATCACCACAGGTTCTTCAAAATCTGCCACATTTATTTGTCCACTTTGGGCAAAAGCATCAATGGCATTTTGGTAAGTTACCAAACGAATATCTTCATCTGAAATTCCTTTCAATTTCATCAAAGCAGCCGTTTTCGGAATGGCTAATGGGTCGCTAATGCCCCAATCTGCGGCAGAATTAATCATTATTCTCTCTGAACCGTACTGTTTTACCACTTCCACCATGCGTTCATTACCCATTTTGGTAAATGGATAAATCGTGAAAGCTGCATAAAATCCTTGGTCAAGTACCGACTTTACGGTTTCTTCATTATTATGGTCGATGATAACCATTTTAGGGTCGATTCCATGTTCCAAAGCAATTGCCATACTGCGTTCTGTTCCTTTCTTTTTATCACGATGTGGCGTGTGAACTTGCACAGGCAAACTCATTTCTTTGGCTAATTCTAACTGCAAGCGGTAGTATTTTTCTTCGGCAGCCGTTTGGTCGTCAAAACCAATTTCACCAACGCCCACAACGCCTTCTTTCATCAAATACAATGGCAATATTTCCATTACTTGCTCCGCCAATGCTTCATTATTAGCTTCACGAGAATTTAATCCGATAGTGCAATAATGTTTAATACCAAATTGCGAAGAACGGAAACGTTCCCAACCTACCAAACTACTGTAATAATCTTTAAAAGTAGCCAAACCTGTACGTGGCTGACCCAACCAAAAAGCAGGTTCAATAATTGCCACAACACCTGCATCTGCCAACGCCTGATAGTCGTCGGTAGTACGGGAAGTCATGTGGATATGCGGGTCAAAAAACTTCATGTCCGCAATTAAATCCTTGTAATTACTAAATTCAGTATTGGAAGAAATTATATTGGCTTGCGATTCTTCAAAATGTGAAGGATTCTGCTTTATTTCATCGTGATTAAGACACATTGTAATGATTATTTTATTTTAAAAGAAATAGCAATTTTGCGAATAACGAACATTCCAACAAAAAGCATTTCATGATTATTTAAACCTTCGTAGATTTCTACCAAACACGTTTTAACGAAAGTTCAAAGATGATATTTTTTGCAATAATTTATGACCTTATTTATGATTGTTGGGTCAGTTTAGCATATTTGAGATAGTAACTTTACGAAAGTTTTAAAACTCAAAGAATTTCCAGTTTCAACTCGGATAAGAAACTTCTCGAAAGTTTTAGAACTTTCGAGAAGTTGTCCTCAAACAGAAAAAATCACGAAAAACTGAGAAAAATAAAAACTTCTAATACGTTCGTGAATAAATCACTAACTCACAATTCACTCATTCAAAACTGAACTACCCATAACAAATAGCTGATTGATTTTCTAAATATTCCCAAGACAACATTTCTGGATTTATCGCTAATGAATATTTATTTAGTAAATCTTTCGCTTCAGAATTTGTCGTTTGGGAACAAACTAAAGTGGCAGCAATTTGATTTTGAAGGTCATTTGAAAGAAATAAACTTTCTAAATCTTTAATAATAATTTCATTTAAAAAATTAGTTACCAAACGCCAAACTTGTGATGGAATTCTTCGTCCTGCCGCCCAACGTTCATGGGCAAAATCTGAAAGTGTATCAGCTAAATGTTGATTAGCTCGTGAATCCAATCCAATAATTTGATGAATTGGTTTCTCATTGAAAATACACTTCAAAACCAATTGATTCCATGCTAATTCAGAAAAGTATTTTACGGGATAAACATTATTGAAAGCAATTGAATCAAAAATATCTCCTACGTTTGAACGAACCGCATCAGTTGCTCTTAAAAGCCATTTTTCTGGGTTTTGAAACAATGGTAAAGCTGAATAAAGAGCAATAGATTCGTGGATTTCGGCAGTATCAAAAAGCATATTTATTTGTTCTTCAAAACCTTCTGGATTCATTTCCTCTAATTTCAATAACAAATAAACTCTCACCAAGCGGTCAAATGTCCAATTTTGGGTTTGATTTCCTTCAATTTCAAAACTTATCAATCGTTTCCCAATAAATCTTGGAGCTGATACAAATGCCAATTGGGTAGATTTTGCATTGCTTATTTTTTCATTGAGCCAAGCAAGTTCTTTTTCGTTGGCGTTCTCCTGTATAATTTCAAATATTTTATCTAAAGTCCTTACCATTTTCAATAATTCTTGATATTTCCCCAAAGATAAAGCCAAGAAATCAATAATTCTTTATGAATGATTAACTAACTAATATGACTTTTCTCATTTAGGTCGCTGAGATTTTGTTACAATTATTCCTACAATAATCTAATTAAACACAGATAAAGAATGGGATAAAATATCGTAATTTCGGGTCAATTAAAATCCAATGACTCTCAAAATCAAAACTATGTTCAAAAAATCCCAACTCTTTATTTCCTTAATTGCCTTCACTTGTACCAATTATTTTGTGCAAGCCCAGCAAAATGTTACCATTCCGATTGAAACCGCTAAAAATTCATTAGTCTTACAAACTGATAAGGATAATCGTTTAGGAATTGTTCATTTTGGAAAAAAATTACTTAAAACTTCCGACAATGCCCTTATCTCGCAAGAGTTGCGTTACAATGACTCAAACGCAGGAATTTATAACTCTCCGTACACGCCAAGCGGAACTTGGAATTTGGTAGAACCTGCCATTCAAATAACGCACGCAGATGGAAATTCGTCTTTGGAATTAAAATATGTGAGTCATCAAACCATAAAAATCGATGATAACGTAACGCAAACCAATATTTTATTGAAAGACCCCAATTATCCTGTTGAAGTAACGCTTTGTTATAAAGTTTATGCCAAAGAAAATGTAATTGAGCAATGGAGTTTAATAAAACATCAGGAGAAAAAGAACATTTTGATGCAAAAATATGCTTCGGCAAATATGTATTTCTCGGCTGATAATTACGTGTTACATCATTATCATGGTGGTTGGGCTGAAGAAATGAAAACCGAAGAAACCCTTTTGACAGCAGGGATTAAAACTTTGGATTCAAAATTAGGAACAAGAGCCAATTTATTTCAACCACCAACTTTTATGCTTTCATTCGACCGTCAGGCTACTGAAGATGAAGGTAAGGTAATGTTAGGAACGTTAGCTTGGTCAGGTAATTTCAAAATTGATTTTGAAGTTGATTCTTATCATAATTTAAGATTATTGGCAGGTATTAACCCTCACGCTTCTGAATATTCTCTTGCTCCAAATCAAGAATTTAAAACACCGTCATTTATTTCTACTTTTTCAGATAATGGAAAAGGCGAAGCCAGTAGAAATATGCACAATTGGGCAAGAAAATATCGAATTTTAGACGGTGAAGGTTCAAGATTAACACTTTTAAACAACTGGGAAGCCACTTATTTCGACTTTGATGAACAAAAATTAACAGGTTTATTTAAAGATGGTAAAAAATTAGGCGTTGATTTATTTTTATTAGATGATGGTTGGTTTGCCAATAAATATCCAAGAAATGGCGATGTGGCAGGTTTGGGAGATTGGCAAGAAAACCGCAAAAAATTACCGAATGGCATTGGTTATTTAATGAAAGAAGCTACCAAAGCAGGGATAAAATTTGGTATTTGGGTAGAACCAGAAATGGTAAATCCAAAATCAGAATTGTATGAACAACACAAAGATTGGGTAATTCGTGAGCCTGAACGACCAGAACATTATTTCAGAAATCAATTACCACTTGATTTGTCGAACCCAGAAGTTCAAGATTTTGTATTCGGGGTTTTGGATAATTTATTCACCAAAAATCCAGATTTAGCCTTCATTAAGTGGGATTGTAACGCCGTAACTTATAATGCACATTCTATGTATTTGCAAAAACAAGGTTTGCCACAAACGCATTTGTACGTTGAATATGTAAAAGGTTTATACAAAGTTTTGGAAAGAATTAGAACTAAATTTCCAAAAGTACCAATGATGCTTTGCTCAGGCGGAGGCGGACGTGTGGACTACGAAGCATTAAAATATTTTACAGAATTTTGGTTGAGCGACAATACCGACCCAATAGAAAGAATTTTTATTCAATGGGAAAACTCCTATTTTTATCCTGCCATTGCTCATTGTAACCACATTACAGATTGGAGTAAAGTAGGCTTAAAATTCAGAACTGATGTTGCCATGATGGGCAAAATGGGCTACGATATTGTGGTTAGTCAATTGACGGAGAAAGAGCTTGAATTTAGTCAGAAAGCTTTAGAAAATTACAAAAGAATTAACCCTGTTATTTGGAAAGGCAATCTTTATCGTTTGCAAAACCCTTGGGAAAAACCATTTGCATCGGTCAATTTTTGTAATGAAAATCAAGACCACGCAGTGATGTTTAATTATCTGACAACCAATAGATTTGACACAGGTTATAATCCAATGCCAATCAAATTAAAAGGATTATCGCCAACTAAAAAATATAGTGTTAAAGAAATTAATCTTTTCCCAGGAACAACATCAACCCTAAAAGCGGACTTAGTTTACACAGGAGATTATTTGATGACCATTGGCATCAATCCAGAATTGAGCGGACGTAGAAGTAGTGTAATTTTAGAGTTTACAGAAGTGAAATAAAATATTTGTCTGAACTATGATTTTTGAGATTTAATGATATTAGGATTTTCAAAAAAACAATCTTAAAATCAGGGAATCAAACAAATCATAGTTCAGATAAGATTAATAACACAAATTGAACTATGATTTATAGGATTTAAGGATAATAAGATTTTCAAAAAACAATCTTAAAATCTCTCAATCAAATAAATCATAGTTCAGATTAAAATCATTCAATCAAACAAATCATAGTTCAGATTAAATATTTGACAGATTAGTATTTTATCTTTAATTTTATAAATCCTACGAAAATCTTTAACGCTTTATCGAATTATGCAACTTTCGCTCGTTTCTGAAATGCCCGAATTAGAAAAGAAAATATTCTTGGATATTTATGCCAAGGTGTATTTCGATACTCGCAGAAATCGTCCAAGATTAAAAACACTTGAAGGGCAAACCATTCCATGCGATTTAAAAATTGGTTGTCCTGCCAAAATGATTTCGGATTTTCCAGAAGGCACAATTTATAAATTAGATGCACGTTTAATTCAGAAAAACGGAAGACGACCCTACTTTCTCACCATCAACAAAAACAAGGTACAACGTGCTATTGAATTTTTCGACCATAATTTACAAGTTCAAAAAGGCTTAAAACTTGAACAAAAAGCCAAGAAAATTACGTTTGAAAAAATCAAAAAAGCCAAAGAACCTACCAAAATTTTAGAAGAAATTTCGATTTTTTGAGTTCTCGAAAGTTTATGAGTTCATAGTGAATGAGTCTATGATTAAGCTAATTGACAACAATTAAAACAAAGCTACTCATAATTCGACAACTCATTCATAATAAACTCATTAACCCAGAATATGAGATTTACCATAGCTCTTTTATTATTAATCATTTCCTTACAAACAACCGCTCAAAAAACCTTCTGGGCAAGCCGTGTTATTGCCTTTTCATCTGAATATTCCGACGCAAATACCACCAAAGAAAACAAAGCCATTCAAGCATTAGGAAAGCCCAACAAACTTCCCCTTTTTGGGCAGAGTGTATGTGCGTGGCAACCCATGACACAAGAAAGTCCATTGGAAGAATTCTTAATCGTTGGTTTTGATACCTTAATGCCAATCAAACAAGTGGCTATTGCAGAAAACTTTGGGCAAGGTTGTATCGTAAGAATTGAAGCTTTTGATGAATTTGATAATTTAAAAACACTTTGGGTCAATAAAAATATGCCAACCAATGAAGTTGGAAGAATGGCGAATCTCGTTTTATCTAAATTAACGCCGTTTAAAGTTCGAGGAATAAAAATTGTTCTAAATACAAATAGAGTAAAAGGTTGGAATCAAATTGACGCCATTGCCATTTCTCAGTCAGATGTACCCATCAAAGCGAGTATAAACTTAGCAAAAAATCTTCCTGCCGAAATTATTAAAGAAAATTTGGGTGAAAATGTGAACTCTGCCTATCGTGAAATTGCCCCAGTGATTTCTCCAGATGGAAAAACCTTGTATTACACTCGCTGGAAACATCCCGAAAACTTAGGGACAGGAAAAAATCAAGACGTCTGGTTTTCAGAAATTCAAAAAGACGGAAAATGGGGATTAGCCAAGCCAATGGGCGAACCAATCAACAATACAGAACACAACGCCATTTGTGCCATTTCTCCCGACGGAAAAACCATTTTGCTCAATAACGTTTATTTGAGAGACGGCTCAATGGCAAAAGGTGTTTCCATGTCAACGAAAACGCCAACAGGTTGGGCATTTCCGAAGCCAATAAATATCAAAAACTTTAGAAATAAATCTGAATATGCAGAATATAGTTTTTCTCCTAATGGTCGAGTTTTGATTCTAACAGGTCAATTCGCTGAAACACAAGGAGGTAAAGATATTTATGTTTCATTTTTACAACCTGACGGCACTTGGGCAGAACCCAAAAATTTAGGAAAAAAAATCAACACTGCCGAAGAAGAAAGCACTCCATTTGTAGCCGCTGATGGCAAAACGCTTTATTTTTCCACAAAAGGTTTGAGTGGTTATGGCAACAATGATATTTTCTTGAGCAGAAGATTAGACGACACTTGGATGAATTGGTCAGAACCTGAAAATTTAGGTTCTGTCATTAATACACCTGAGTGGGACGGATATTTTTCAATCTCCGCCATTGGTGATTATGCCTTTTTTAGCTCACAAGAAAATGCTATTGGCGAAGAAGATATTTTTAAATTACGTGTTCCAGAATCAATTAAACCAAGTGCTGTTGTTCAAGTAACTGGTGGGGTTTATAACAAAGTAGATAACAAACCGATTTCTGCCAAAATTAATGTTCAATCATTGACTGATAAAGATACCGTTTGTGTTACTTATGACCCTCTGACGGGAGATTATAAAATGATGCTTCCTTCTAAACAGAGCTACACGATTTCGGCATCAAAAAAGGGTTTTATGGCTGTTTCTGAACCTTTAGATTTTACAAAAGACAATAACTTTAAAGAAGTAAAAAAGAATATTTATTTACTTCCGATTGAAGCAGGACAGAAAATGACACTCAATAGTGTTTTCTTCGCTCAAAGTAAAGCCGAAATTTTAGACAATTCTTTTCCAGAATTAGATAGAATAATCAAAGTAATGGAAGAAAATCCAACAATGGAAATCATGTTGGAAGGACACACTGATAATCAAGGAGATTGGAACGAAAACTTGCTATTATCAAAACAAAGAGTTGAAGAAGTGAAGAAATATTTAGCGGCAGGAGGAATAAATATAAAAAGAGTGCAAACTCAGGGATACGGCTCAACAAGACCAATTTCAAGTAATAATTCAGAAGAAAAAAGAAAATTAAATAGACGTGTAGAAGTAACAATTGTTAAGAATTAAGTAAGTGTTGAGATTTACGTGGTATGCCATTGCCTTACCAAAGTGTAATCATCAAAGGATTGCACAATACACTAAATCCAAACACCTATTTTTACAGTTTAGTAATAATTGGAAAAACACCCAAATAAGTCAGGAATAGAACATTTTTTTTGCGTTTCATTAACAATCTCTCATCAAATTACAAAAAGGCGAAATACTAATTAAAACCCTTTTTAGAAAACGGTATCATTTTTGTAATTGAGGAATTAACCTTATTTCCATGTTATCAATGTTCAAAAAATCCGCCGCCTTTTTGTTCTTCTTTCAGCTTATTATTTTCCCAACATTTTCCCAAAAAGTTTGTTGGGCGAGTAAAGTATTAGAATTTTCATCTGAAAGGGTCATTCCTTTTCAAACTACCGAATACAAAGCAATTCAAGCATTAGGAAAACCTAATGTTCTCCCCAATATCTCAGAAAGTACTGCCGCTTGGCAACCTTCACAACCCGATAGTCCAAGTGCAGAATACATCACGGTTGCCTTTGATACGCTCATGCCTATCAGACAAGTTGCCGTTGCCGAAAACTTTGGTCAAGGTTGTATTGAAAAAATCTTAGCAATAGACTCAAAAAATAATGTTTATACACTTTATCAAACTCCCGAAAATCAGATTAATGAGATAAAAGATAAAGGTAAAATGTTGAACGTCATTCTCTCAGAAATGACTACTTACAGCATCAAAGCCATTAAATTAATCCTTAATACCGAAAAAATTAAAGGACCAAACCAAATTGATGCCATTGGGATTTCTGATTCTACTGAACCCATCAAAGCAGTTATTAGAGTAGCAGCCGATGCCCCAAAAGAAGTTTACCGAGAGAATTTAGGTAAAGGTGTAAATTCAAGACATCAAGAATTTGCTCCAGTAATTTCAAGTGATGGTAAAACCCTTTTTTATACCCGTAATTATCTAAGTATGTTTGGTAAAGAAAAAGACCAAGATGTTTGGTTTAGCGTACAAGATAAAAATGGAAATTGGGTAAAATCAAAAAATATTGGTTATCCAATCAATAATGAAGATAAAAATGCCGTGTTTGCGGTTTCTGCCGATGGAAGAGAAATCCTATTAATGAACAAATACAACAAAGATGGAAAATTATCTCCCGGAATTTCACGCTCATTTAGAACACGGGCAGGTTGGGCATATCCAGAAGAAATAAAGATTGACAATTACTATAATCAAAGTCCAAATGCTGAATATGCAATTTCACCTGATGGAAGAGTAATGGTAATGTCAATTCAACGAAAAAATACAGTTGGAAAAAGAGACTTATATGTTTCTTTCAAAAAGGAAAACACCAATTGGTCTGAACCAATTAGTATGGGAAGACAAATAAATACGGTTGAACATGAAGTAACGCCTTTTATTGCGGCAGATGGAAAAACGCTTTATTTTTCCACAAGAGGTTTCCCTGGTTATGGAGATAACGATATTTTTAAAACACAAAGATTAGATGACACTTGGCAGTATTGGACAGAACCTGAAAACCTTGGTTCTGCCATAAATACACCAAATTGGGATGGATACTTCACGCTTCCAGCCTCTGGAGAGTATGCTTATATCTGCTCTATAAATGCAGCAAAAAAAGAAGATATTTATAAATTAGAATTACCTAAAACTGCAAAACCAGAGCCTGTGGCTATTATTTCAGGAGATATTTTAACGACTACGGACAAAAAGCCAGTTGAAGCCGTTTTGACGATGACTCCACAAAATGATAAATTAAAGCCCGAAGTAAAAAAATATGACCCTGCAACGGGTTCATTTAGTTTTGTCGTGCCTTTGAAAGAAATTTACAATTTTGTTCCGTATGCAAAAGGATATTTAGCCATCAATGAAACGGTTGATTTGTCGAAAGAAATATCTTACCGAGAAATCAAAAAAGACTTTTATTTAATGCCTTTGGAAGTAGGAAATAAAGGAGTTTTGAACAGTTTTACCTTTGAACAAGGCGAATCACACCTACAAGCACCTGCCTTGAAAGATTTGGATAGAATAGTGCAAGCAATGAATGATTTTCCGACTTTGGAGATACTTTTTGAAGGACATACTGATAATCAGGGCGACTTCCAACTAAACCTAAAATTATCAGAAGAACGAGTAGAAGAAGTTAAAAACTACCTGATTTCTAAAGGGATAGCTTCCGAGAGGGTTACCACGAAAGGTTGGGGACAAACTCGCCCAATTGCCAGCAATGCTACCGAAGAACGCCGTCGTTTAAATCGTCGTGTAGAGTTTACAATTACGAAAAAATAGACCGTTTAATATTTTCAAATCAGATTCAGTCGGGTTAAATCGTGCTACATTAATAAAAATCAGCTATTTTTGTACTCGAATTACGTTTTTTTAATTCAAAAGAAGACGAACCCATCTCTGAATGATAACCTCAAAGAACAATACCCTCAATTCTTTTGCAGACTTAAAAAAGTTGCAAAAGACCTTACGCCTCAGAATTCTCGAAATGTATTTTACAGCCAATGCAGGTCATATTGGTTGTTCATTGTCATGTGTTGATTTAATGATTGGTTCTTTGTTATCTCATAAACAAGATAATGAAGTTTTTCTACTCTCTAAAGGTCATGCTGCGGCAGCATTGTATGCTTGCTTAAATGAATCAGGAGAAATTTCAGACGAAGAATTAAAGACATTTTATAAAAACGGAACCGTACTTCCCGCTCACCCAGCTCCCAATAAAATTGCAGGTATTCCATTTGCAACAGGTTCATTAGGACATGGTTTGCCAATCGCAACGGGAATTGCCCAAGCAAGCAAAATCCTTGAAAACGGCGAATACACCTACGTTTTAATGTCAGACGGTGAAACCAATGAAGGTACAACTTGGGAAGCCGCTCATTATGCGGTTGCTAAAGGTTTAGACAATCTTATCGTGATGGTTGACAAAAATGGCTTACAAGGATTTGGCAATACTGATGAAATTTTAGGCGTTTCTGCCGATAAAACAAAATGGGAAGCAATCGGCTTTGATGTTGTAGAATGTGACGGACATAATATCGAAGAAATTTACAATCAAATTGACTTGTTCAAAGCCAAAAAGAACGGTATTCCAAAATTATTAATTGCCAATACGACCAAAGGAAAAGGCGTTTCGTACATGGAAAATCGTATGGAATGGCATTACTTACCCATGAAACCAGAGCAGTTTGAAATTGCGATGAATGACGTAAATAACAATTACGTTTAGCGTAATTAGGGGTTTGGATTTAGGCATTATCATTTTGCAGCCTAATCAATTGACTACAAGACTTTTATAAATCAAGTTTGTGTCGATTATTTAAACCAAACCACTTATAGAGTTCAAAATCAAATTGCCCAAAATCACGTTTTCAAATCTTCAATAAATAAAAATGACCGATTCGGTAAAAGAAAAAATCCTATCTCTCAAAGGTCCAATCTTCGTTTACGGAGCAAGCGGTTTTATAGGTGCTAATCTTTTTAAAGATATTTTTAGTGTACGCAAAGATTGTTACGCACTTACGCATGATGCTCAAAAAGCATGGCGATTGAAATTACTTGATATTCCTGCTGCCAATATTGTTCACTGTGATATTGTGTCTAATTATTCGGTTCAAGAGGTTTTTAATACTTATAAACCTAAAACCATTTTTAATTTAGCGGCTTATGGTGCGTATTCAAAGCAAAAAAATATAACACTTACCTACGAAACTAACGTAATTGGTACGGTAAATCTTTTAGAAAATCTTGCTTCCGACATGGTGTACATCCACGCAGGAAGTAGCTCTGAATATGGTTTTAACTGTACTTCTCCAAAAGAAACTGATACGCTTGAACCGAATAGTCACTATTCAGTTTCAAAAGTTTCGGCGGCTTACATGATTCAGTTTTACGCAAAAGTTCATGAGAAAAATGCTGTAAATCTTCGTCTTTATTCCATTTATGGCGATTGGGAAGAACCTGACAGATTAATTCCAAAATTGATTGAAAGCGTAAGACAACACAAACTACCCAATTTTGTTTCTCCTGAAATTAGTCGTGACTTTGTTTATATGTCCGATTGTGTAGAGGCTTTCATTGATTCAGCTTTGAAAATGTCTCCCGAAATCAGAGGGAAATCTTATAACATCGCAAGCGGTGTAAAAACAACCATTGGCGATTTAGTAGAAGTTTGTCGTAAAGAATTTGGCATTAAAGAAGAGCCTTCGTGGGGAAGTATGCAAAACCGTTCTTGGGATTTAGCAGAATGGTTCGGTGACCCAACTGAAGCTAATAAAGATTTGGGATGGAAAGCAAAAACACCACTAAATCAAGGACTTAGACAATATTTTGATTGGCAAGAAGGTATCCAATACGAAGGAAAATTATTACCTGCATTCCAAAATCCATATCTCAATCCTGTAATTACCGCAATTATTGCTTGTTATAGAGATGCCGAAGCAATTCCGTTTATGTATGAACGTTTAGTCAAGACATTTAACGAAATGAAAGTTCGCTATGAAATTATTTTCGTAAACGACTGCTCACCAGATAATACAGAAGAAGTTTTAGAAGCCATTTGTAATAAAGACCCAAATGTTATTGGAATTACCCATTCAAGAAATTTTGGTTCACAAGCAGGATTCTTGTCAGGAATGGAAATTTCAACGGGAGATGCCGTCGTTTTAATGGACGGAGATTTACAAGACCCGCCAGAAATTATGCCTAAGTTTTATGAAAAATGGACGCAAGGTTATGAAGTAACTTACGGAGTTAGGGTTCAACGTGAAATGCCCGCTTGGTTACATTTTTTCTACAAGACATTTTATAAAATCTTCAAGAATATGTCGTACATCAACATACCAAAAGATGCAGGCGATTTCTCGATGATTGACCGTAAAGTAGTGAAAGAGTTGATTAATTTACCAGAAACTGAACAGTTTTTACGTGGATTAAGAGCTTGGGTTGGTTTCAAACAAACTGGAGTAGATTATGTTCGTCCAGAAAGAATGTTTGGAGTTTCTACCAACAACTGGCGTAAAAATATTTGGTGGGCTAAAAAAGCAATATTCTCATTTAGCTTTGTCCCTTTAGAAATCATGTCATACACAGGTTTCTTTATGACATTAGCGTCAATTTTAGGAATAATTTGGCAAGTTTTAGCAAAATATGTTTTCTATCCAGAAACTCCATCAGGCTTATCAACAGTTATTATTTTGGTTATGTTTTTCGGAGGAATTAATATGTTAGGAATCAGTTTCTTAGGAGAATATATCGCTAAGATTTTTGAGGAAACGAAAAAACGTCCAAAATTCATTAGAACGAAAGTGAGAAAAGGCGTTAAACGTTACAACACTTCAGAAGAAATTAAAAGATTAGTAGAAGAACAGAGAAAATAAATGAAGTAGTAAGTTGTATGTCGAAAGTCACAAGAAAAATGAAATGGTTGATTTACTTATGACTTTTGACTTATAGACTTACCTCTAAAATATATGAGAAGAGAATTTTCAGATGCCATCGAAAAAATTGCACTTGCAGACGAGAAAGTCGTTTTTATTACGGGCGATTTAGGCTACAACGCACTCGAAAACTTACAAGAAAAGTTAGGAAATCGCTTTATTAATGCAGGCGTTGCCGAACAAAACATGGTAGGTTTAGCCGCAGGAATGGCATACAAAGGATTTAAAGTTTTTTGTTATTCAATTGCTCCATTCATCGTTTACCGTTGTTGGGAACAATTCAGAAATGACGTTTGCTTGCATAATTTGCCTGTTTTCTTGGTTGGAAATGGAGGTGGCTATGGCTACGGGATTATGGGAAGTTCGCACCATGCCATTGAAGATATTGCAGGTTTGAGTAGTCTTCAAAACGTAAAATGTTGGGTTCCTGCCTTTGCAGATGATGTAGAACCATTCGTAAATCAAATAGTTGCAGATGGTCGCCCTGCTTATTTACGTTTAGGAGCAGGAAAGCAAACCCCTGCCCATGAAGGCAACTTTGGAAGTTTGAAAATGGTGGTAAAATCTGACGAAGCGAAAGGAACAATCGTTGCTTTAGGACCCGTTGCTAATAATGTGGTAGCAGTTTTGCAACAAGAAGAATTTGCCAATAAATTTAATCTTTTAACTGCCCAAAATGTTCCTTTGACTATTAATAATGAAGGCTTGTCTTTATTGCAAAACACTGAAAATCTATTAGTTATCGAAGAACACGTTAGTATTGGCGGATTAGCACAACAACTTTCAGTGCAATTAATGGAGAATGGTATTACCTTCAAAAAATTCATTAGTCTTAGAGCTGAGGGTTATCCAGATGGGACTTATGGCGACCAAAATTTTCATCAAACTCAATCTGGTTTAGATGCAAAAAATATCGCTGATAAATTAAGACTTTTCGTTTAAGTAACTCAGACTTCAGTCTGTAAATTTAAAAGTACAGACTAAAGTCTGCGTTACTATTTACCATAATCCTTATCCATTGAA
This sequence comes from Arcicella aurantiaca, assembly GCF_003148625.1. GTDB lineage: Bacteria > Bacteroidota > Bacteroidia > Cytophagales > Spirosomataceae > Arcicella > Arcicella aurantiaca. The sequence continues at coordinate 125,786 of NZ_QGGO01000014.1, forward strand.
GAATATTTTACAAAAAAATGCGATTTGGGGCATCATCATCTTTTTTCCTGTTGCTCTTTATTTTTACTTTCTTTCGGAATATGCTATCAATATTCCGAAATGGGATGACCATGCACTGAAAGCATTTATTGTAGAATTTCAAAATGCTAATGGATTTGCAGCCAAAATACAGGCAATCTTTAAACAGCATAACGAACATCGCATCGCTTTTGACCGTTTTTTCACGTTAATTGTTTTCTATCTTCACGGAACAATTGAATACCGTTGGTTAATGTGGATTGGTAATTTTACCCTTCTTGGTATTCTATTTATTTTCTTTAGAGTCTTTAAAAAAACAAATTTGCCAATTGCCTACTTCGCTCCTATTCCACTGATATTCTTTCAGTTACAACTTTGGGAAAATACTTTTTGGGGAATGGCAGCCATGCAAAATTTTGGCGTTGTGTTTTTTATTTTAGGTTTAATCTATCTAATCTGTTCTGATAAAAAAAGCCATTTCTATTTAGCAATACTATTTGCTTTTTTTGCAACATACACAAGTGGAAACGGCATAACTGCATTTCCAATTTGTATTGTTCTATTAGTATTACAAAAGCGATTTAAAGAAAGTATTGTATTCGGATTGGTTTCGGCGATACTCATTTTCTTGTATTTCTTCCATTATCAAATGCCACCAAGTAATCCACCCATGAACGGAATTGGAATTGGAAAAATAGCATTAGGTTTCCTTTCATTTTTGGGTTCAGCATTTGATTTATTGCCATATTCATCAGGTAGAGTTAAAGTAACTATTTTATTCGGAGCAATTTTCTTAGCATTAAGTGCTGTCATTTCTGTTCTTTTGGCATTAAATAGCAAACTCATCAATAGAAGGCGTGATTTATCTTCCATTGAACTTTTTATTTTAGGAAGTTTAATGTTTTTGATTGGCACGGGTATCGTTGTAACCTACACAAGAATTAGTTTCGGAGAAGTAGGCTTATTGACAAGTAGATATAAAATATATTCCGTTTTATTGACCGTAACGCTTTATTTAGCAATTGTTTCGAAATTTAACGTTAATCGTTTTTCTTGGGTTGTTTTTCCAATCGTAGGCATTGCGATTCTATTCAACTTCATTACTAATTTTATCAATTTCAAAGAAGTTGTCAATTTTAGAAATCAACTAATGTCGTTTTCTTATAATTGGGCATTAGATTCTTCTGTCCAGCCCAAAAATAATGGTATCAAACTTTATGAAACGCCAACATTTCCTTTAGATAATCATTTATCTCAACTGAAAAATAGGATACAATTTTCTCCAGTTTGGCTTGAAAAAGTAACGAAATCTGTCAATTCCAACGGTATTTTTATTCAGAATTCTTCATTCAAAAACAACGTTAATAACACCAATAGCGTCAATATAATTGTGCAGTCTGCTGCAAGAACCTATTTAATGCCGACTCAATTATCAAACTTCCCTGTTTCGGGGTTTGTAAGAACAGCAAAATATTGGCAAAATGGTTTTGCAAGTGATTTAAACTATAATGAATTTGACAACGGGAAATATTATTTAGGGATTCTGATTCAAGAAGGGAAAAATATCCAACAATATTATTTAAACGATTCATTGATAGTTAATAAAAATATCAACTCAAAAGTTAAAACAAACTGGTAAAATAGTAAGAGTTGGCAACAGTAAATTTAAAAAATGAAACAAGAAACATACTTTACACAACTTGATGGAATTCGCTTTTTGGCAGTGGGTTTGGTATTAGTTGACCACTGGTTAGCAGAAAGAAATGTTCTTCCTTTGGGGGTATTAGGCGTTACGATGTTTTTTGTTTTGAGTGGTTTTTTAATTACCAGAATTTTAATTCAGAGTAAATTAAAAGATGATAAAGTGGGAAGAAGCCATTGGTTTTCTGTTAAGCAATTCATTATTCGTCGTAGTATCAGAATTTTCCCAATCTATTTCCTAACAATATTTGTATTGTATGCTTTGGATGTTCCGCCAGTTAGAGAAACCGTTTGGTGGTGTTTAACTTATACAACTAATATTTACATTGCCACAAAAGAACATTGGATGGGAACAATAGACCACCTTTGGTCATTGGCAGTTGAAGAGCAATATTATCTAATTTTTCCATATTTAATTCTTTTTTTACCCGTCAAAAATTATTTAAAAGTATTATTCTCAATGATAGTGCTTTCTATAATTATTAGGATTTTTCTTTTCCTAAACGGTAATGAATGGATGGTGCAATATGTATTAATGCCTACTTGTTTGGACAGTTTTGGTCTGGGTGGGCTTTTAGCGTATTATTTTACCTTCAAAAAAGAAACTATTTTCGAGGAAATAAGTAAAACCAAATACTTAATTGCGAGCTTTATCTTATTGATTTCATTGATGTTTTTTGTTCGTCAATATCAATTATCATCTAATCAAGTTCATCATTTTGGAAATTTGGTTTTAGAGCGTTTTATTGGCTCATTGTTTTGTTTCTTTTTGATTGCGAAAGCAGTAACAGGCTACGACGGAATTATGAAATTCATACTTGAAAACCCTGCAAGTAGCTATTTAGGTCGCATCAGTTATGGACTTTATCTTTATCATAATTTTGTTTATAACGTTTATCACACCCCAAATACAAGTATAGTGATGAAGGTTTTGCATAAAATACAGTCGGTAATTCCAATATTAAGTCAAAATTTAGCTTTCGAATTAATTTACTTTTTAGCAATAACAGTATTTTTAGCAACAGCCTCTTGGTATTTGATTGAAAAACCCGTCAATAATCTGAAAAAACACTTCACTTATTGACCATTAGATAAAAACACTGTTAAGATTGTTCAAGAATTTCGTTAATATAAACGTTATTCGGTATTTTTGTAAAATTATTTTTAGCTTCCAACAACCCTTTTTAATGAGCATTAAATTAGCAATCGTCATGCCTGCCTACAACGAAGAAGAGTGCATGGCAGACGTAGTAAAAATTTGGTCAGATTTATTAGACACTGAATTTGCAGGAGAAAATACTCGACTAATTGTAGTAAATGACGGGTCGAAAGACAATACAGGAAAAATTCTTGATTCTCTAAAACCACAATATCCAAAACTTGAGGTTGTACACCAAGTAAATGGCGGTCATGGTAATGCTGTTGTCCATGCTTATAGAAAAGCGGTGGAATTAGATGCTGAATACATTTTCCAAACAGATTCAGACGACCAGTTTATTCCAGAAGATGTAAAAAAACTTTGGGACAAAAGAACGCAATCAGACTTTATCTTAGGGTATCGCCAAATTAGACATGACGATATTTTCAGATTATTGATTACCAGAATCCTACGTTACAGTATGTTCTTCGTTTATGGAACATTCATTATGGATTCAAATATTCCTTTCAGATTAATTAAAGGAACATTTTTGAAGAAATTATTATCACAATTGCCTAATCCTGTACCATTTGCACCCAATATTTTCTTGGCAATTATGGCAAAAAAATCGGGTCAAGAATTATTCAATATTCCAATTGTTCATAAAGAAAGAGCAACAGGAGAAGTTTCTATTCAAAAAATGAAACTTTTAAAGGTTTGTTGGCAATCATTCAAAGAGTTATTAAACTTCCGTTTAGAATTAAATAATAAAATTAAGAATTTGAAATAGATGTTAGGGCTTAGGTGTTAGAATGAGTAATTATAAATTTCTTTTATTTCTAACACCTAAAATCTAAAACCTAAAATATGAAACAATACGATTATCTCATCGTGGGTGCTGGTTTATTTGGTGCTGTTTTCGCTCACGAAGCCAACAAAAAAGGAAAAAAATGTTTAGTTATCGACCGTAGAAATCATACGGGAGGAAATATTTTTTCGGAAGAAGTAGAAGGCATAAATGTTCACAAGTACGGAGCTCATATTTTTCATACCAACGATAAAGGTATTTGGGATTATGTAAATTCTTTTGTTGAGTTTAATCGTTACACAAACTCTCCATTGGCTAATTTTGAAGGCGAATTGTTCAATTTACCATTCAATATGAATACTTTCTATCAATTATGGAAAGTGAAAACACCAGAGGAAGCACAAGCAAAAATCCAAGAACAAGTTGAAGCGTCAGGTATAACTGACCCTCAAAATTTGGAAGAACAAGCCATTTCTTTGGTTGGTACAGATATTTATCATAAACTAATTAAAGGTTATACAGAAAAGCAGTGGGGACGCAAAGCGACAGAATTACCTGCATTTATTATTAAAAGATTGCCGTTGAGATTTACATTCGACAATAATTATTTCAATGATAAATATCAAGGAATTCCAGTTGGAGGTTATAATAAATTGACAGAAGGATTATTGGCAGGTATTGAAGTAAGAACAGAAGTTGACTTTTTCAAGGATAAAGAAGCATTGATGGCTTTGGCTGAAAAAACAGTTTTTACAGGCAATATTGATGAATTTTATGATTATCAATTTGGAAAATTAGAGTATCGCAGTCTAAAGTTTGAGCATGAAGTTTTAGACAACGAAAATTTCCAAGGGAATGCAGTTGTCAATTATACAGAAGCTCATATTCCTTTTACACGAATTATTGAACACAAACATTTTGAGTTTGGAAAACAAGCAAAAACAGTAGTAACCAAAGAATATCCATGTGAATGGTCGGCAGGAATGGAAGCTTATTATCCTGTTAACGACGATAAAAACACAGAATTATTCAAAAAATATCGTGATTTATCTCGTCAAGAAGAAAATATCATATTTGGCGGTCGTTTAGCTGAATACAAATATTATGATATGCACCAAGTAATTGGTTCTGCATTAGCTACGACAAAAGCAGTGCTATAATTTGCGAAAGAGCGTAATAAATTCAACGTTATTACGCTCTTTTACAAACCTTAAAACTATCCTTACCATGAAAAAACCGTTATTTTTATTAGCAATAGCTATTTTAGGGATTGGGGGTTATGTTTTTTATCAGAAGAAAAATCAACATAGTAACGCAATTACCAGTTTTATTCCTGACAATACCCTTTTATTGTTAGAAACAAATCAAATCTCCGCAGCCAAAAATAAGGTAATTCAACGCTTTCCTCTCCTTTCTCAAGCAGCACTTCAATTTTTATACTTAAAAAGAATTGGGTTAAGCGAAAAAGAAATCAATGATTTATTATTAAAAAAGACTTTGTATTTTGCAATCCTACCAGAAGGCAAAGATGATTGCGAATTCGTAAATTATCTTCCATTAAATGCTGACAATGAGGATTTTATTGAAAAATTGGATAATTTAAAACAAAATACAAGCGGAAAAAGAATCATTTCACACATAACGCAAGGCTTTAAAATTTCTGAAGTTATTGATGAAAATTCAAAATCAATATTTGCCTTTATCGTTCAAGACAATTTTTTAATTTTCAGTATATCAAGTTTAGTTTTAGAAGAAGCTGTACTTCACAAGAAAAACAAATGGGTAACTACGTTGTCATTAAATAAAAATGTAATTGATAACGATTCTGTTTTTACACAAACCCATTTTAACAGCTCGGCTGTAAACGATTTTTTAGGCGATATTTCAATTGATGGAAAAAGTAATCATTTTTCCTATCTTCTTGCTAATACTTATCAGTGGCTGCAACCAAATAAAAATATTATAGAAGCCATAGGTACAACCAATAATAGTTTATTTGAAGGACAAAAACCCGCTACCATTCAGTGTTTGAATATGATTCCCAATTCATCTTCATATATTTTGAATGTAAGTTATTCTAACCCAGAAAGTCTATACAAGAAAATTGAAGCCCAGATTGAAAATAATGATAAAATTAACAAATTAAGAAATAAAGCTTCGAGTGCATTTGATTATGATTACTCAGATTTATATAGGAAAATAAACGATGAAATTACGCTTTGTAGTTTTGATAATACCGACCAATCAATTTACAATAAAGTATTGATTATCAAACAGAAAGAACTTTTAAAGCCGTTGAAAGTTATTGCACGAAACGTGGCTTCTAACAGAAAAGAAGATGTTTTTAATGTACAATATGGTAGTTTTGGAATAACATCTCTGGGTATAAAAGAATTTCCAAGTATGCTTTTGGGTGAAATGTATGGAGGATTTGAGGAGTGTTATTTTACCGAATACAGAGATTATATCATCATGGCAAGTAGCTTAGGAATGATGCAAGATTATCTCCAAAGTATTGGAAAAGGTGACGTTTGGAGTAATTCAGCAAAAAATAAAACTATTCTAAAAAACTGTATTCCTGCAAACCTTACATTTATTGCTGAAAGCGAGAAAGCGATAAAAGGATTAGGTAAAATTTTGAATAATAAATGGGCAACAAAACTACAAAATAAGCAAAATGAGTTATTGAATGTTCAGGCTGAAATACTGCAACAAAATACTTCTGAAAGTAGAATTGTACTTTTGAGAAATATTGAGCCTACAAAAACCCCTCAAAAATTTGCTAATAAATGGGTAAAATTGAGCGGAATAGCCATTTCTGCACAAAGAGAGCCATTATATTTGATTAATCCTTCCTCGAAAAATTTAGAAATTTTAGTACAAGGAAATGATAATAAATTAAGACTTTTTGATAATGGCAAAAGTATTTGGACTTATGCCCTATCAGATAAAATTATTGGGCAAATTAAAAATGTAAGTATTTCAAAGGAATCTGCTCAACAATTATTAGTAGTAACTGGTACAAAAATTTATGCTTTAACTCGTACAAAAGAAGGTTTTGAAGTAAAATCAAGTAAGAATCCGAAAAAAGTAAACTTCTCTTATTTTAACGTTTTTGAGAATGAAGCGGATAAAAATGAAAATCTGACTTTAGTAAGCGATAATGGAGAAACCTTCAAAATAAATAAAGAAACCTTAGTGATTACATCGTCGCATAAATCATTACGCAGTCAGGTTATTTTACCAATTCCAAGTCTTATTATTAAAGGGTCAGAAAATGCCGTCATTTTAGAAAAAACAGGGAATTTATCTTTACAAAATTCAAAAGGAACTGTTTTAAATGGTTTTCCTGTCAAATTAAATAGTAATTTTAGCTCTGCTCCTGTACTTGAAGGTGCAAATAATAACCTTGTTATTAGAGTTTTGAGTGACAAAGGAGAACTTTACAAAATTAGTATTGAAGGTAAAATTCTTGAGAAAAAACAATTATTCAGACCAAACAATGAAGTAAAATTTCTATTAGCACCAGACGCTCGGAACAAAGATTGGGTAGTGATGAGAACTGACGGAAAAGAAGTTGTGGTAATGGATAAAAACGAAACAGAATTATTTACAGTAAAAGACCTAAATTATGGTAAGAAAGAATTGAAATACTATAATTTGGGAACTGCGGGTAAATATTTTGCTATCACAAACGGATACACAACATACCGTTTTTATAATGAGTTAGGAGAAAGTGTAGGAACATTACCAATCGTATCTGAATTTCCTCCAAATATCTCATATTCAGATTCATACAAAAAAATAATGATGAATATTACTTCCCCAAGTAGCATAGAAACTTGGTCGGTAAAAATACGTTAATATGCTTTTTAATTCTCTTCACTTTTTTATATTTTTCATCATAGTAACACTTGGGTACTGGTCATTAGGCTGGTCGGGGCGTTGGAAATTACTCCTTTTTGCAAGTTGTTATTTTTATATGATTTTTCAACCTGTTTATATTCTAATCTTATTTTTCACGATAATAATAGACTATTTTGCAGGTATTTGGCTTGAAAATACAGCAGGGAAACAACGAAAACTACTCTTAATTCTGAGTATTATTTCTAATGTTGGTATTTTAGCATTCTTCAAATACTACCATTTTCTGTTCGACAACGTAAATCATGTATTGGTCTTTTTAGAAGTAAAAAATCCATTACCCATTTTCGATTTTGTACTTCCTATCGGTTTGTCTTTTCATACTTTTCAAGCGATGAGTTATACATTTGAAGTGTACAGAGGAAATCAAAAAGCTGAAAGACATTTTGGAATTTATGCTTTATACGTAATGTTTTATCCGCAATTGGTAGCTGGACCAATTGAACGTCCACAAAATGTATTGCACCAATTCCATGAAACCTACCAATACGATTGGGAAAAAGTAAAAAGTGGTTTAATGATGATGGCTTGGGGTTTATTTAAAAAAGTGGTTATTGCAGACCGCTTGGCTATGTTTGTTGATTTTGCTTATAAAAATCCAAGCGAACAAACAGGATTAACCCTATTGGCAGCTACTTTCTTTTATACATTCCAGATTTATTGCGATTTTTCAGGTTATTCAGATATTGCACTTGGTTCTGCCCGTGTCATGGGATTTGAATTAATGGAAAATTTTAGAACTCCTTATTTCTCTACCTCAATTTCAGAGTTTTGGAGACGTTGGCATATTTCGCTATCTACTTGGTTTAGAGACTATTTATACATTCCTTTGGGAGGAAATCGTGTTGCAGAATGGCGACGATACTTGAATAATTTTATAGTATTTATGGTGAGTGGTTTGTGGCATGGAGCAGCTTGGACATTTGTAATTTGGGGTTCTTTACATGGTCTTTATCTAATTTTGGCAGTTTTAAGAAATAAATATTTCCCAAAAATTTCGCTTCCCGAAAATCTACTTGGTAAAAGTTTAAACCTAATTTCAACTTTCTTATTAGTCATGTTAGCATGGGTTTTCTTTAGAGCAAAAGGCACACACGATGCCTTTGTGATATTGAAAAAAATAGGAACATTGTCTATCTCAGAAAATTTTGCAACTCCACTAAATAAAGTAGAAATGTTATTTTCTTTAGCGTTGATTGCTTTTCTGCTATGGAAAGAATACAATTTCTTCAATATTGATACCCGAAACACTAAAAAGTTTTACGGTTTATCTCTATTATTTGCCATCGTAATTTATTTCTTTGGCGTATTTGAAACCAATCAATTCATCTACTTCCAATTTTGATTTTAGTCAAATGTTTTCAAAAATATTAAAATATTGTATTCTATCAATAGCCATTTTTTTATGGTTACAAGCATATTCGCCTTTGATATACAAATCAACGGGTTTATTTCCTGATGATTACCGTTTTGGGGATTTATATCGATTGTCGTATTTATCAGATTTTAAAGAAAAAGCATCTAAATGTCCAACAATAAAGTCTGAATATTCGGAGCAGAATGTCAACTTATTCATCATTGGAGATAGTTTTACGGAAGCAGAAAGAGTGAATATCAATGACTTTAACGTTGGCAATTATACTTATACTCATTGGGCAAAACAAGCTGATATTCAATTAGATACCAATAAAAGAAATATCCTTATTTTAGAAACTGTTGAGCGAACTGCTAAAGACCATTTTTCACAAAAAGCTGAAAACTTCAAAATTGAAAATAAAAATTCTCAAGAAGTTAAAAATCAACAATCTTGGAAGCAAAAATTGAAAGAAAACGTAACTGATTTAGTAAAATTTATTTTCCCGAAAGGAATCGAAGAACGTTTGGAACATACACTTTTCAATTATGATTTCTTCTTACATTTCAGAGAAGTAAAAGCTCAATTAAATCATCATATTTTTGGAAGAGTAGAACATAAAGTCGTACTTTCAAAGGATGAAAAACATATTTTTTACAGTGAAGAAGCGGATTCTACTAACGAACATTCTGCGTTTTATCCCGTAAGTCAGGAAGAAATTGATAAGTTCGTATTGAATATTAATGAAACCAGAGAAGCGTATTTAAAAGCAGGTTTTGATGAAGTTTATCTTTCAGTAATTCCGAATAAAGTGAGCATTTTATCTCCAGAATTAGGAAAATATAATCATTTAATTGAGCGAATTGAGACTGATAAACGCTTACAGATTCCGATTATTGATACTTATAAGGACTTCAAAAAGTCACCCGATAAAATTTACTTGAAAAGTGATACGCACTGGAGTTGTGCAGGAAGGGATATTTGGCTGGAGAAAGTCAATAAAATAATCAAAAAAAAGCCAACTGAATAAGTTGGCTTTTTTTTGCTATTAAATATTAAGAATAAATTATTAAAATTGACTTCGTTCATTTGGTAGTGGCGTATAGCATACGCCAACATTGGCGTATGCTATACGCCACTACCAAATGTCAAATAATTTATTCCAAATACTTAACTACAATAACGTAATTACACTTTTCACAACTGCTCCTAAACGAACTGCATCAAAAATGCGTTGTTCAGATGCTCCATGAGATTTTACAGAGGCTTCGTGTGATGTAACGCACAATTCGCAACCATTCACGGCAGAAATTACTAAACTTAATAATTCAAAAAATTCTTTTCCCAAAACTGGCGTCATCATAATTGACATACGAATACCAGCAGGAATATTTGTATAACTGTCTTTGTTCATGAAGTGACGGAAACGATACAAAATATTATTGGCATTCATTAACGACACGCAAGAAGCTACTTCTAACAACTCTTTCTCCTCCACTCCTTTCGCTTTTGCAGATTCTTCAAGTGAAGCAATCAAATCAGTTGCTTTTTCGTTAATCGCAATTGATAAAGCAATTAAAACCGCCTCTTTTTCATTTAAAGTCTGAGCTTTTAATGAGTTGGAGAGATTGATTTTTAAATCTTTAATATAACGGTGGTCTGCTGCGTTGAGACGGTTTAAGAAAACACTTTCAAAATCAGCAGGAAGATTAATTTCTGCCAAAAGGTTTTTCTTAGTTTCACTTACTGTTCCAAACATAATTATTGATGATTATGAAATTCAAAAAAGAAGCGTTGTAAAATCGTTCGTAAACATCAATTGTTCAGAACATATTTTACAACGCTGTAAAATTATTTAAGACTAAACGTTTAACGTTTCTTCTCCTTGTTTCCAGTTACATGGGCAAAGTTCGTCAGTTTGTAAAGCATCTAATACTCTTAAAACTTCGTCAACATTACGACCAACAGATAAATCGTTAGCACATACCCAACGAATAACACCTTGTGGGTCAACGATATAAGTTACACGGTAAGCAATTTTCTCATTAGCTTCCAAAATTCCTAATTCTTCAGCTAAAGATTTAGAAGTATCAGCCAACATTGGGAATTTCAATCCACGTAAATCATCATGATTATTTCTCCAAGCTAAGTGAACAAATTCAGAGTCAGTAGAAGCACCAACAAGCACTGCATCACGGTCAGAAAAATCATCATATTTTGCGTTGAAAGCAGCAATTTCAGTTGGGCAAACGAAAGTAAAATCTTTTGGCCACCAGAACATTACCATCCATTTATCTGCATTTTTATGGTCTTCAGAAGTAATATCGTGGAATTCTTTTCCTTTTTCAAGAGAAACTACTGCTGTTTTTTTAAACGTTGGGAAAATTGAACCTAATGATAACATGATTATAATAAATTAAAGGATTAAATTAAAATAAAAATAAGAATAATACAATTTTAAACTTCATTTTGAGTAATCTAAAATAGGTTAGGCTTGAAAAAGTATTATTTTCTTTTATTCTGCAAATTTGCATCGAAATCATGTAGTAAAACAAATTGATAATTTCGATATTTGTATAATTATAATCTATAAGTATGACCATAACTCAATTAGAATACATTTTAGCGGTTGAAAAACATCGAAATTTTGTTCAAGCGGCAGATAGTTGTTGCGTCACTCAACCAACACTTAGTATGCAAATCCAAAAATTGGAAGACGAACTTGGCATCAAGGTATTTGACCGCAGTCGGCAACCTGTTGTAACTACCCAAATTGGTCAAGAGATACTCCAACAGGCACGTTTAACCATTTCGGAGTTTTACAAAATAAAAGATACCGTTAATGCAGGGAAACATGAAATTTCTGGAGAAATTCGTTTAGGGATAATTCCAACACTTGCCCCATATCTCCTACCCTTATTTTTGATGGAATACTTAAAACAATATCCATCTATTGAGCTAAAAATCAAGGAATTAACGACAGACAGAATTATTCATGGTTTAAAAAATGATGATTTAGATTTAGGCTTGGTTGCTACTCCTTTACAACAACCTAATCTTATTGAACACCCGATTTTTTATGAAGAATTGGTACTTTATGTTTCAAAAGAAAATGCGATTTACAAGAAAAAATATGCGATTTCAGAAGATATAAATCCTAAAGAATTATGGCTATTGGAGGAAGGACATTGCTTACGTTCGCAGATTGAAAACCTTTGCGAATTAAAGCGAAAATCAATTGGCAAAAATCAATTTGAATACCAAGCGGGAAGTTTAGAAACGCTAAGAAAAATGGTAGAAAGAAATCAAGGAATTACCATTTTACCAGAGTTGGCAACGATGGATTTTGACGAAGAAAGGTTAAATTTGATACGCAAGTTTAAAAGTCCAGCTCCAAAACGAGAAATCAGTTTAGTAGCCCATAAAAACTTTGCCAAATCTGGTATTCTTAAAACCCTAAAAAATAGCATTTTAGAAGCCTTACCCGAACAAGTTAGAAACAATAAAGATACAAACGTATTGAGTTTATGAAAAACAACCCTAAAGTCCTAACCGCTTGGACGATGTATGATTGGGCAAATTCTGTTCATTCATTAACAATTACCTCAGCTATTTTTCCTATTTATTTTCCGATTGCAGCAGTCATGATGCCGTCGAAAAGTACCACTTTAGATTTCTTAGGATTACAACTCGAAAACACCGTTATCTATTCTTACGCTGTTTCTTTGGGATTTTTGTTATTGGCATTTTCAGTGCCTTTAGTTTCTGCCATTTCAGATTATACAGGCAAGAAAAAAGTATTCATGCGAATGTATTGCTACTTAGGGGCAATTTCTTGCATGATTTTATACTTTTTCAAAGAAGGAAATTATTATTTAGGCACTTTTGCGTTTCTGTTTTCAATTGTTGGTTGGGGCGGAAGTATCGTTTTTTATAACTCATACATACCCGAAATTGCCACAGAAGACAAATACGATTCTCTTTCGGCAAGAGGCTTTACGATGGGCTATCTCGGAAGTGTGGTTTTGTTAATTCAGAATCTGACAATGGTTTTAAAACCAGAGTGGTATGGTGGAATTACAGGCGGAGAAGCCTCAAGAATCTCGTTTTTAACGGTGGGCATTTGGTGGATAGTTTTTGCACAAATTCCTTTTCATTATTTGCCCGAAACTCAAAATGCACAAAAACAAACGGGCAATTGGATTTTCAATGGTTTTAAGGAATTGAAAAAAGTTTTTGGTGAATTACAGAAATTAAAAACTACTAAAAAGTTTTTATCAGCCTTTTTCTTCTACAATATGGCTGCTCAAACTGTTATGTATTTAGGAGCTTTATTTGGTGGACAAGAACTTAAACTTCCTTCTGACGCTCTGATTATCACCATTTTATTGATTCAATTAGTTGCTATTCCAGGGGCTTATATTTTCTCTAAAATTTCAGAAAAAGTCGGAAATACAAAGTCGCTTTCGTATATAGTAATTATTTGGGTAGTTATCTGTATTGCTGGTTATTTCGTTTATACACGCAATGAATTTTATATTTTGGCAACAGGAATTGGTTTTGTCATGGGTGGAATACAATCGCTTTCACGCTCAACTTACGCCAAAATGTTACCCGAAAATACGCATGATACAGCTTCATATTTCAGCTTTTATGATGTTTGCGACCGCCTTTCTACCGTAATCGGGACGTTTATGTTTGGGCTTGTCAATCAGCTTACGGGAAGTATGAGAATGAGTTTATTATTCCTGACGGCGATTTTTGCGATTGGCTTTATTATTTTGTCTCAAATTCCTTCAAAGAAAGTTTATTAATATTTTAATGGAAAACCTCAGTGAAATTCTCAATAAGCGAAAATATGAGTTGCTTTTAGTAGCTCTAATTCAGCATTTATTTGTTGGTATCATACTCAATGACATGGAAACATATATTAAAGTCATTTGGCCAATAAATATGCTTATTTTGGGTTTTGCGAGCGTTGGCGTTTATATCGGGAAAAGTAAATGGAAGAAAGTTATCAAAAATATCTTGCTGATTTTAGTTTTTACGCTACCCACAAGTTTGTCGTTTATCAAGACTTCACATAGTTATATGCTGATAATCAGTGCCGTTTACGTACTTTTTTTCTGCTTTATTTTTATTGAAATCATCAAATTTTTGATAAAACCAAGCTACATAAACGTTGATATTATTTCGGCTTCGGCTTGCGGATATTTGCTAATGATTGAAATTAGCGTGTTTTTGATGCAAATTTTCTTCTACGACAACCCAACATCTTACAAAGGAATTGATGCTACAAATTCTGCCACGGTTTATATGGACTTGGTTTATTTTTGTAGCATCACTTTCACAAGTATTGGTTTTGGAGATATTACGCCCAATAATTACCAAACTAAATTAATCACCTCCATTTTTGGGGTTTTAGGACAATTTTATTCAGTGGTTTTAGTGGGTATTTTAATTAGCAAATTCTCTTCAAAATCAGACAATTAAGCTTTTTTTCGTTTCGCTATTTCTGCTTGATAATATCTAAATAGAAAATCGTACATAACCAATTCATGCACACGCTGATTGTCGGAAATTGCCCTATTAACAGTCATGTGGATATTATCACTTAAATATTTTAGCAATTCCATTTCTGTTTTTTGCAGTTTTATTTGCTCGATAATGTCATTAGTTCGCTGACTTTTTTGATAAATGGCTTCAAATAAAGGAGCATATTCATGTGATTCGTTCAATGAATTATCTAAAATTCGCTCAATGGTACGACGATTCTCCCTAAAACGTTGGTCAATTTGAAGTTTCAACGATTTATCTATTCCAAATTCATTAGCAAAACTTGTTTTCATTCTCTCCAATAAATTTTTCTTTTCGGCGAGCGATAAGCCAAAATCATCCAAGAAAACATCAATTACTTTGAGCGTCCATTGCCAACGAATCGGCTCACGTTCATCGCCCCAAGTTTGGTCAAGCATTTGCAGAATGGCATTACTATCTTCACAAAATAGCGTTTCAGATAATTCTATCACATTAGCTCCATAACGTTCTATTTCACGTTGGTAAGTGTCAGCTTGCACTTTCCAGATAATCCCTTCATTTTCAAAAGGTTGTACAGCTTCTTTAATATATTGAAAGACAATACCTAATCCCGACAAATCAGGTAAATGTACTCTAAAACGCAAATGTTTTTCGGGGTCAGCATATCGAATAAAGAACCATTTGTCAATTATTTTTTCTTCAAATAGTTTCTCTAAAACAGGCTTAATAGCTTGTACCAAAATAGTATCTGCAACTTTAACCCCAGTATAAAACTTCATGTAAAGCCACTCAGAACCTAATGAAAAATTTCGCTGAATTGTATTTTCAGAGCATTGTTTTGACGTAGTTCTTTCATAAACCACGTCATCATTTATCCACGCAGCAATGAATTGATTGGTAAAACCTTCTCCATCAGCATTTTTGACAGGGCTATTTTCATTTTGATAGAAAAACTCTTTTAATTCAATTTTTTCACGCTTTTTAATGGCATCAAGCCAAATTTGTACACTTAGAGGGTTTTCTATATTTACTAAAAGTTCATTGTCGAAATCCGCTAAAACAAAGTATTTGGGCAATTTCCATTTAGTAAGAAAATCCTTAAAATTTTGCTCAAAAGTATCAATACCTCCTACTAACAATGCTTTGACATCATCTTTTTTGAGATACCAAGTTGCCAAAGAAAGAATGACATTTTTGTAGGTTAATCGAGGAATAAAATTGGCGTTCGGGATAAGCGAAGTCCAAGGAATATTGGCAGTTTTTTGAAAGCCTTGTGTTTGTAAATCACTTAAAAAATGATAAATAGGCAAGGAATTTTGAGAGAAATTATGTGCATTACTCAGTCGAGGAATAACTTCTTTTCCTAATTTTTTAGAACGCAAAACTATTCTATCAAGCTGTAAATCAACCGAAACTAAAAGGTCGTCCAAAGGTAGTTGATTCTCATTCGCTAACGAAGATTTTGCTAAATAAGGAATTTCATACTTTCTGAAAGGAGGGTGAAGTAAAATATTGCCAATTCTATTTTCGGGCAAATGAACAATTTCTGCAAAAACAACCTCAGGGTTTTTAGATTGTTCTACATCAGCAATTTCTTGTATAATTTCAAGAACATCTTTATCTGCATGGGCGAACCTTCCTAATAAATTAATAGCACTTGAGCCACTTTTACCTTCAAAGAAAATAGGCAATTTTTCATCACCTGTGAGCCTAAACATCATAGAAGCCGAAGGCGACAATTTGGCATTTGGAATACTCAATTCCTTAAAAAAATCATCTTCTAAAGCCACTTGAAATTCATTTGCTTGTAAAGCTTCTAAACGACGGTTAAATAGTTTTTGTTGGCAAACATTTAGTGAAATTTGAGTCGTAGAATGCTGCTTTTCGGGTAAAATTAATCCCTCGGCAATGGGGGTATTATTTGACTTTCCTGTATCACTATAACCAATGCCAGTTTCAGTATCTAAAGCAAATAAAAGTGGTACTTCTTTAGTTTCATATCTTTCAGAAAAAAGCTTTTTAAAATTTTTAACACTCTGATTTTCATAAACTTCTTGAACAGATGATAAAATTTCGCTTATTTCATTAAAAACATTTTTATAGCCTTCATCTAAAAAGAATTTTGTAAAGAGCTTTACAGAATCTGTCTGAAAAAGCTTTCCTTCTTCAAAAGGAACACCAAATATTTTCAACGTTTCTATGACTTCCTCATACGCACTTATAGGATTAAAATCGTTGGAATCTATTTGAGTTAAAAGTAAATCAATTTTGTCTAAAAGTTCTGCTAATTGACCTTGCGGAGCTAATATTTTCCTGATTTGCTTCGTAAAATCCTCACCTGTGATAGCTGGCTCTAATTCATTAACTAACAGCTGGTCGTCAATTAATTGTTCAATAAATACAGAGGCATCTTCTTCTGAAACATCATCATCAAGTAAATGTGGTATTATCTCTTGAATTGTCGCTCCATTTTTGCACAAATCCAAGACCAGCTGAATATACTCCGACCACGTGATAGCACTAATTTGGTGCGTTCTTCGTCCATTTACATATTTATATTCTACATATCGAATCTCCTCACCGATTTGATAAATACTCGAATTTTGACTGTATTTTAGAGAAAATTTAATCTCTGGAATTTCAGCTAATCTTTGAGCTAAAGCACCTGCAAAGTGCATATCTAAACGGGTATTTCTTCCCGATTGGGTGGCTACTTCAATATCCGTAACTTCATTCCATTCTACTACGCCACAACCCGCAAAAAGCCCAAATGGTGTACATCTACTGCACATTCGGGTATAATATTTGCCCAGCGACAAAGGGATTTTTTGTAGTTTTTTAGGGTCAGTAATTTTACCATCTTTCCACTGAATGGCATCTTGAAATAGCACTGGAGATGCTAAATAAACAGCTTCAGCGAATTTTGGATTATCAAGAATTTGTTTTAAGAAAGCTTCCGAAAGATTGTCAGAAAAAGGGAAAGTTGGAGTTCTGATAATGAGTTTATCATGAAACATAAAGAATCTTCAATTATTGAGGTTTAATAAATGCGGTAAAACGAAGATGTAAGGTATAATAAAAAATAGCTGATTCAAAAAAAAGCAATGAGAATTTAGCACAATCCACAAACTTGGTCTAAATTATCATTGCTTTAAGCTCTTAATACTCATCTAAAAACGCTCTAAACCATTTAGCAGAATTCTTTAAAGTTCGTTTTTGCGTTTCAAAATCTATATGGACTAACCCAAAACGTGGTTTGTAGCCTTCTGTCCATTCAAAATTATCTGTCAGTGTCCAAGCCATATATCCATTTACTTTTATTCCTGCTTGTTTTGCTTTCAGAATATGTTGCAAATAAGATTCATAAAAACGGATTCTGTCGGCATCATGAATTTGGTCTTCGTGAAAAACATCATCAAAAGCTGCTCCATTTTCGGTAATTATTATTTGCTTTATGCCTTCATATTGAGACATTTGTTCCAAAATTTGGTACATTCCATCTGGCGAAACTTCCCAACCGATATGCGTCAAATCTGTAACATTCCTATGTTGAGGTTTTACTTCGGTTGCTCCTAAATAAGGCATCCACCAAGCATTTTTAGCCACGACTTTAAAATAATTTTGTAAACCAATGAAGTCAAAATCAAAGGCAAGCTTTTCTAAATCTCCTTCTTGAACATACTTTTTCATCATTTTCTTGAGAAATGGCAAATCCTCAACGGGATAACCCATGCCTAAACTTGGTTCAAGAAACAGACGATTAAGAAGAGCATCAGTTCTTTGGGCAGCTTTAATATCTGATAATTTATTGGTAAAAGGCTCAATAAACGAACACGAAAAGGTAGTTCCAATCACTGCATCTGGCACATTACGGCGGACAATTCTCCCTCCTTCTGCTTGGCACATAGCGGTATGATGGATAGCAGGTAAAAAATTACCCATTCCCATTCTTCCCGGTGCGTGATAGCCCGTCATGTAGCCCAAACCTGTAAAGCCCGCAGGTTCATTCAAAACCATCCAATATTTAACTTTACTGGCAAATTCACGGGTTACTACTTCGCAATAATCTGAAAACCAAGCAATTATTTCACGGTTTGTCCAACCTCCTCGGTCTTCAAGCATTTGTGGTAAATCCCAATGATAAAGCGTGACGCAGGGTTCA
Organism: Arcicella aurantiaca; assembly: GCF_003148625.1. Classification (GTDB taxonomy): domain Bacteria; phylum Bacteroidota; class Bacteroidia; order Cytophagales; family Spirosomataceae; genus Arcicella; species Arcicella aurantiaca. The sequence goes on from NZ_QGGO01000014.1 coordinate 144,429, forward strand.
AGACCATTCTCTAAACAACAGTCAATTACTTGATGATAAAACGCCAAACCCGCTTGATTTACACTTCCAATTCCGTTGGGCAAAATGCGTGTCCAAGCAATTGAGAAACGAAAAGAATTAAAATTTAGAGATTTTGCGATAAGAATGTCCTCTTCAAAGCGATAATAAAAATCACAGGCAACTTTGGCGTTCTGCTTATCTTTTATTTTGTTTTTTTTACTTGAAAATTTATCCCAAATAGATTCACCTTTTCCATCAACATTCCAAGCACCTTCATTTTGAAAAGATGCCATTGCCACACCCCACATAAAATCATTGCCAAAAGCTTCTTTTGAAAACTCTTTTGGTTGATTCAAGGGTTCTAACAACGAACTAATTATTTGATTATCTTGCATTTACACTTACTTTTTTCGGGGTGCAAATGTAGATATTTTTTTTGTGATGTTAATATTAAATCTTTTGTGACTTACTTTTTATAAACATTTTGGATACTTTCTCCCATTGTGGGATTACTATTAAAATCAAGTCCCAATAAGCTTGCGACGGTCTTAGCTAACTGATTTTGAAACAGTTGTCCTTCCGTTTTTACTTCTCCCATTGCAGGTGTATCTGGTCCTAAAAACGCCATCCAAATCTGATAACAGTCTGATACTTTTTGACCATGACTTGTCCACTGCGACTTAATTCTGTCTCCTCTTCCGTGGTCAGTTGTGATGACAAAAGTCGTTTTATCTTTATATTTTGGATTCGACTGACAATAATTCCATAAATCAGCTAAATATTTATCGAAAGAATTAGCGGCAAAAAGGTATTCTTTGTATTTAGCTTCATGGGCTAATTCGTCGGTTTCATCAAAAGACAGGAAAAATACTTTTGGTTGATTTTTAGTAACATATTCTTTTGCCAAATAATAAGTCAAAAAATCATAGCGGTCACTTCCCGACGGCGGAATATTCATCTGTATTTCGTTCAATAATTTTTCTCTATCCGATAAATTACCATTGACTAATTCTATTCCAGAATTAACAGTTATGCCACTTCTTTTTTCATTGATGATAAATGGAAAAACGTCCCAAGTGGAATATCCGGCTACTTTTCCTTTAAAATTCGGTTGATTGTTTAGGTATTCTAAAATGGTGATATTTTGATTTTCAAGTTTATCATTTGAATTGACTTTATCATCGGCATAGCCTGTTAAAATTTCGTTATATCCCGGATATGAAAACCAATATGGATTTTTGACATTTACTTTATTGCCCAACCAACGATTACCGTAAACTTGTCCTTTTTCACTTACCGTTTTCCAGAAAAAAGGCAACAGCTTTTCTCTTCTTTCTTTGGCAGAATTTGCCCAAAATGTTTTGTAAACTTTACTCGAATCGGAATTAAACTTTTTATCATTGGCAATTGTGGAATCCATGCCAGCAAAGAGTTCTTGCCAACGAAAACCATCGGTTGTAATGATAAAAACATTTTCAGTTTTAAATTTTTGTTGAGCAAATGCAGTAGAAAAATTGATTAATAAAAGAGAGAGAAATAGTTTTTTCATGATTAAATAAAATGAGATTATGGGGTTTGTAAATGAAATATAATAATTTAGCCTCCAATAAGTTATTATCGATAACATATTGAAGGCTAATACTTTACAAATTTTATCTTAAAATTTAAGCTTCAACGCTCGACGGAAAAATTGTCCTAAATTATTTGACTGCTTTTTGAATGTATAAACTTCCATACGTTCTTGGGCAACTTCTTCCAAATGACGTAAAAATAGACGAGAAGTCTGTCCTTGCCAATGCTTAAAATTCTCACTAATATTTTCGTGAACGGGTAAATATTCAATGAATCTATTGAAGTTGAAAGCGGTATCTGCAATGCCCGCCCCTGCACGTTCGCCGTCCCAAGCGTTAATTTGTTGTTCGATATGATTTGGCACAGGAACCATCATAATTGGTTTTCCTAAGTACATAGCCTCACAAACAGACTCGAAGCCTGCTGTGCAAACCAATCCCGAACATTCTTGCATCATGGTCAAAAACTTTTCTGAATTTACTTGATGAAAAGTCAAATTTTCTCTGAATTGCCATTCATCAGCAAATTCTTTATTGTTCCAAAAACAATGAATTTGAACGTCTCGGTGATTGGAATGCCAATTTATAATGTCTTCACTCAGCTTATGGTGTGTTATGTAGGCAAGAATAAAAGGTTTAGTTTTAGGGCTAAGTTTTTTTACTTCGTCACGTAAAAGTGGTGGCGTAACGGCAATGAAATTGGCTTTATCATCTGGCATTTCTACAAACGACAAAGCCAATTTACGGGTTGAATTTAGAGAGGTAAGACGGGTATTTAGATTCAATAAAAATCTATCTACGTATTTATTGGGTAACGAAATAAACGCTTTATGCAATAACAAATATTGATGACCAATACAAACCACAGGAATGCTTGGGCGATGAAACTGAGCATACAAACCACAAATCATATCATAGAAATTTACGATAACGTCTGGGCGATGTTCTTCAACTTTTTGAGCTAACAATTGAACACTTTTGTGGTATTTTCCTATTTTTAGTATGTGTGTGCTGATGGTATCCCAAACTTTTACAGCTTTGGTTTGTCCGTAAACTAAGCTTGGAGCTGGAAACGTTTGAATTTTCAAAGGAATTTTTTCTTGAAAAAACGTTGGCAAATTATGTTCGTTATCCATACCAACCATCACAGAAACAACTTGATGACCAGCATTTGTCAAGATTTCAAATAATGAAATGGCTTGTGTAAGATGTCCTCTTCCTTCGCCTTGTACCACAAATAAGAATTTGCTCATTTTATAATATTTAGTAGTTTCAAATCGTATTAAGCGATTCCCATAAAAACTTTATTCACAACACTAAACGACTCGCTATCAACAACTTCGTCCGTTTCTTCTTCTAAAATTTGAACATTGTTTTCGTGGAGAAAATAGAGTAATTCCCAATTATTCGAATGGTCTTCTACCAGAGCAGTCATTGATTCTACCCAATCCCCCGAATTCATATAGAGAATATCATTAACCTGCCTAATATCTGGTTTGTGAATATGCCCACAAATGATTCCTTCGCAATGGTGAGCTTTAGCGAGTTCGGTGATTTTTTCTTCAAAATCAGAAACGTAGTTAACCGCTTCTTTAACTCTTTGTTTTATACGTTGCGAAAAAGAATAATACGACAAACCACGCCAAGAGCGATATTGGTTATAAATCTTATTCATTGACAATAGCAAAGTGTAGCCAACGTCGCCTAAATAAGCCAACCATTTCATTTTGGAAGTTACAGAATCAAAAATATCACCGTGCGTAATTAAAAAACGCTTTTCACCAGAAGCAAGGATATAATCTCTTTGAATAGTAAAGGATTTACCGAGAGAAAAAGGAATGATTTGGTCTAAAAAATCATCGTGGTTTCCTCTCAGGTAAATAACCTTCGTTTGTTGATATTCAATCATCTTGAGAACAACTCGGAAAAATGCGGTATGTTTTTTCTTCCAAGAGCCTCCTTTTTTGAGCTGCCAACCGTCAATAATATCTCCATTCAAAATCAGTGTTTCACAGGTCACAGACTTTAAAAATGCAGTTACTTCTTTCGCCTTTGAGCCTTCAGAGCCTAAGTGAATATCTGAGATTATTATTGTCTTGTATTGTTTGACGGTTTTCATAAAAGACATTAGCAAAGGGTAAAAACAGTGTTTAAGGATTCTTTAAACAAATTTCAACATTTACTTTAATCTTATGATTTCCAAAATATTAAGTAATTGTTATTTAGTACAGTGTTTAATAAGTTTCGGGAAGTTCTACAAGATTTTGGAATAAAAATTATCCAGATAACTTATTAAACAGTGTATTTAGTTTCTCGAAAATAAATAGCCAACTCCTTTAATAGTACGGATATAATCCTGACCGATTTTTTCTCTGATTTTACGAATATGAACATCTACTGTTCTTTCAGTTACGTGGATTCCTCTATCCCAAACATTCAATAAAATTTCGTCACGAGTATATACCCGATTTGGGTTACTCACAAAGAACATCAATAAGTCAAATTCTTTCTTTGGCAACGTCCAAGAATCGTCATTGATGGCAATGGTATAATTTTGACGATTGATGATTAAATCTTCTAAAACAACTTTATCATCAGTCTCGCTTTCGCTGGTATTTCTTTGAAAAACTGCTTTTATTCTACTTATCAAAGCACGAGGTTTTACAGGCTTATTGATATAATCATTAGCACCAATTTCAAAGGCGGCAACTTCAGAATATTCCTCTGAACGAGCCGTTAAGAAAATCAAATACGAGTTTTTTAAAATAGGGTCTTGCTTGATGATTCGTCCAGCCTCGATTCCGTCCATGACAGGCATCATAATGTCCATTAAAATCAAATCAGGAAAAAACTCCTGAGCCATTTGGACGCCTTTTAAGCCATTTTCAGCTACTTTAATTTGAAATCCTTCACGGCTAAGATTATAATCAAGTAATTCTAAAATATCGGGGTCATCGTCAACCAATAAAATTTTTTGGGAAAAGTCTAACATTGTATAGCTTGTTTGAGTAATTATTATCAAACATACTGCTCCAATATTAACTCTTTGTTAAGACAATATTATGGTTCAGAGGTAAGAGGATAATTTGTCGAAACATTGTTATGACACAAACATTGAAGTCATAAACCATGTAAAATTTCGCTGAAAAGAAGTAAGGATTTTTGATACGTTTTTCATAATGATGGTTGTTTAATTTTTTACAAATTAAATATTTCAATATAAATTCATGATTAACAAGACTTTATAGAATTAAGAAATTTGCTTATTTAGTAGAGGTTGGGATTTAGGATTATCATGAGCTTAATTATCAATTATGTGAGGATAAGTATTTGGAATAAATAAATTGATATTATGTAGTGGCGTATAGCATACGCCCACATCTCGACCTTTTGGGCGTATGCTATACGCCACTACGTGATGATGACAATATTTAACTTACAAAACAAAAAATCCACCCTAACAGAGTGGATTTTTGTAATTTAGTCATAGTTAATACTGTTTCAGTAATGCTCTAAAACATAGCACACGTTAATTCGCATAGCCCGGATTTTGAGGTTTCAGATTAGGGTTGTTCAACATTTCTTGCTTTCCAAAAGGTAAAAGCAAATGTTTTTCTTGTAAAGCTTGTTTAGAACTTTCATTGATATGACCCACGAAATTGTCAAACTTCTTCGTGTTTTCATTGAATACTTTTCTCAAACGAACCATATCAAACCAAGTAATTTGCTCGTAGCATAGCTCATGCCATCTTTCTTTCCAAACGGCTTCTCTGAAAGTAGTTGCTGAATAACTACTCAAACTTGGAGTCGTCAATTTAGCTCTATCTCTAATTCTTTTGAAAGCATCATACGCTTGTTGATTTGGTCCGGCAACTTCATTTTGAGCTTCCGCATACGTCAATAAAACCTCCGCATATCTAATTTGTGGAACATTCAAGTTATCATTACGAGTACCCGCTACACCAAAAGTTCCATTAGCAGTTTGGTTGAAATGCTTGAAAATATACGGAGCATTCAAATTGAACGCCGCACCGTTTCCATTGGTAAAATACGTGGTATAAAAATATCCTTCTTGGTCTTTAGTTCTCAAATCGCCTGCTTCATAAGAATTATAGAAAGACGTAGTTGGTACTGTACTTCCCGTTCCTCCAGGGCCATTATAGTTAATAGGCTTGAAGTTAGGGAACATATTTCCCATCGGATTTCCTGCTACCAAAGTATTATACTGAATCATGAATAAATGCTCTAATTTATTCTTTTGATTTTCTTTGTGTACATCACTGTAAGTTGTGAAAAGATTAATCACCGAAGGATTACTGTTGGCATAAGTAATTACTTCAAGAGCTTTATCAGCTGCCAATTTATAATGGCTTGCTCCTTTACTCAATGGGAAACCCGCCATTGTTAAATACACGTTAGCCATTTGAGCTTTTACTGCCGCTAAACAAACTCTACCACTTGCATCCATCCAAGGCAAACCAGCGTTTTCAGCTTCTGTCAAATCTTCAAGAATTAATTTATAAACATCATCTTTAGAAGATTTAGCAGGCAAAAAGTTTTCAGAACTTGCCGTTTGAGGTTTCGTAATCAATGGAATATCCCCCCAAAGTCTTACGGCTGAATAATATGCCGAAGCACGTAAAAACTTAGCTTCTCCTAAAATCTTCTTTTTCTGAGCATCTGGCATTGGCGTAATTGGTGGTACTTTTTCAATTACTTGGTTTGCTTGGGCAATTACTTTGTACAAACCATTCCAATAGTTAACCACATGGGCAGTATTACCATCATGAACTAAACCATACAGGTTGTTTAAGTCCGAATTCTGAGCGGTTTCAGTTGTTGAAGTTCCTGTAAGGGCTTCTAAAAGTTGCCAGTTTGACGAGAAAATTCCTGCACCTCCGCCCATAAATCTCAAATCAGAATATACTGATGCAATAGCTGCCTCCGCATGGTCTGGAATTGTATAGAAATTATCAGGCGTAAGGTTTGATGGAGCTTTTTCTTTAAGGAAATCAGAGCATCCAGATTGTCCTACTAAAAATGCACTTAGAAGGGCAAGTTTTATATTTTTATTTATGTTATTCAATTTCATTTGTATTTCAAATTTTAGTTAAGTAAGTCCATTGACGATTTAAGAATTACGATTATCAACACTTTACCCATTTTCCAATAACCAATCACCCGTTATTTAAAAGGCTACTTGTACACCAAGCATATAAGTTGTAGGTTTGGGATAATTATGCCACATCATACCTTGTGAGAAAGCACTGTTTCCGTCACCTTGGTTTGTTGGCGTAACTTCTGGGTCACCGATAATTTTATCCTTCACAGCCAAGAAGAAGTTTTGTGCAGAAGCATAAACTCTCAAACGGTTCAAATTCATCTTTTTAGTTATTTCACTCGGAATATTATAACCTAACAATAAATTTTTACCTCTTATAAATGAGCCATCTTTAATCCACCAGCTATCTACGTTTGTTACATAACCAGCTCTTGTGTCTCTGATTTCAGCAATCATCGTATTTTGATTTTGAGGAGTCCAAGCATTTAACACTGATGAATAACTATTTGCCAATGCTTGACGGTCTTCACTTGCGTGTAAGTTCATCATCATTACGTCGTTTCCGTAGCTAAATTGAAGTTCTAAGGTTAAATCGAAATTACCATATTTCAAGGTGTTGGTAAATGCTCCCCAGAATTTTGGACTACCATTTCCGATAATTGAACGGTCAGCGTCAGTAATGGCATAATCCCCGTTTACGTCTTTATATTTGATGTCACCAGGAAGAATGGTCAAACCGTTACGGTAACTTGTAAATTTAGCAGCTTCGTCTCTTTCAGCCGTTCCCCACACACCTAAGCGAGTAAGTCCCCAGAAAGCACCCACTGGCTCACCAATACGAATAATGTTTGTAGGGTTTGTGAAGTTTGGTCCACCCACGTTGAAAATATCAGAAGGCGTTGCCAACGAAAGCACTTTATTTTTGTTAAACGAAATGTTGAAATTTGAATTCCAACGGAATTTTCCAGAATTGATATTTACTGAATTAATCGCAAATTCAAATCCTTTATTTTCCATCGAACCAACGTTTCTTCTAATTGTTCCATAACCACTTGTTTGTGGAACTGGAGCGTCCAATAACATATCGGTAGTTAATCTGTAATAATAATCAGCTTCAAGGTTTACACGTCCTCCCCAAAGTCCAACTTCAAAACCAATATCCGTTTGTGCCGTTTTCTCCCATTTCAAATCAGGGTTTGCTAAACGAGAAATACCTGTACCAGAAACACGTGTGTCGTTAATAACTGTTGAATAGTTTGAGCTAAGAAGTGACAAAGAAGAATAGGAAGGAATTTCAGAGTTACCTGTCAAACCATAACTTGTTCTGAGTTTCAAGTTGCTAATTACAGGATTACCTCTCAAGAAATCTTCCTCTGACACTTTCCAAGCTAATGCACCCGAAGGGAAAAAGGCAAATTTATCATTTTCTCCAAATCTTGAAGAACCATCAGCACGACCTGTAAATGTTACTAAATACTTGTTTTTCAAGCTATAATTTACTCTACCGAAATATGAATTAAAAGCAAAACGAGAAGCTCCTGAACCTACCGATGGAAGTGTAGAACCTGCTCCTAAGTTATTATAGCCAAAATAATCTGTGGCAAAACCTTGTACACTACCACCAATATTGAAGAAATCTGTTTGTTGCCAAGAAATCCCTAATAAACCTGTAATTGAGTTATTTGCATTAATTTCTTTCGTGTATGTCAAGAAGTTTTCTAACGACCAAAACGTTTGTGTTTGGTTAGAAACTGACGCTGTTCCTTGCTGACCGATTGCTAAAGTTCTTGTTTGAGATTGGTTATTTTCTTGCGTGATGATGTTTGCCCCCAATACCGTTTTCATTTCTAAACCTTTCGCTAAGGCAATATTTGAGTAAACAGAACCCGTTGTGGTTTGGGTATTCAAAACATATTTACGCCCCATTAAACGGTGAACTGAACTAAAAGTACCTTCTGCATAAGGGAAATCACGGTTATTTGCATAAGAACCATCTGCGTATTTAACAGGTAGAAAAGGGAAATCTTCCACAATCTGACGAGCCACAGCATCGTTAATATCAGCAACATTTTCAGTTTGATTGTTATAAGCAAGTGTACCGCCTACTTTCAACCATTTTCTTATTTGGTCGTCAATCGTAAATCTTCCAGAATAACGTTTCAAATAAGATGTTTTAATCAAACCTTGGTCATCTCTATAACCTAATGAAAACGAATATTGTGTTTTCTCATTTCCACCGTTAAAACCTAACTGATGATTTTGTGTCAAACTATTTTGAGTTGATTCATTTAACCAGTTTGTATCGTACAATGGATTTCCAGAAGCATCAAATACTCGTGGGTCTGTACGGCGTAATTTTGGATTGAGATAAGCCCATTTTCCAGCATTCCAACCAACTGGGTCATATTTTTGCATATTTGCCCAAGCTAAATCTTCAACCGCCATGTATTGTTTTGAATTTAATACTTCTGGTCTGTTTGGTCCAATGGTATTTACACTAAAATCAGAACTGTATGTGATTTGACTATCATTTGCTTTTCCTTTTTTAGTAGTTACCAAAATAACCCCATTCGCACCTCTTGCACCATAAATAGCCGTTGATGACGCATCTTTCAAAACCTCCACTGAAACAATATCATTTGGGTTTAAGTAGTCAATAGCAGAACTAAATTGGTTTTGATTACCTTGTGGCAACATGACTCCGTCAATTACATAAAGTGGATTGTTTGAGGAGTTAATCGAACTAAAACCACGTACACGAATGGTTGTTCTACCACCGGGGCGACCAGAGTTTGTATTTACTTGTACCCCCGACATTCTACCAGAAAGGCTTTGATTTAACGAAGCCGCAGGTCTTTCCAAAAGTTGGTCAGCTTTCACCGTTCCCACAGAACCCGTTAAATCTGATTTTCTTTGTGTTCCGTACCCAATCACTACGAGTTCTTCCAACATACTTGTCTTTGAAGAAATTGTTACGTCAAAAACAGTCTTATTTCCAACTACAATTTCCTTAGTTTCATAGCCCACATACGAAATCACAATCGTTGAATTACTTGACGGTACTGTAATTTTAAAATTCCCATTTCCGTCACTACTTACCCCTTGATTAGTGCCTTTAATGGCAATATTTGCTCCCACTATTAATTCCCCTTTTTCATCAATTACTTTCCCCGTAATTGGTATTGAACCACTCTGCCCAAATGTGATAAATGAGAAAAACAAAAGAGATAGAAACAGATACCTCGTTTTACACCAGTAGATTTTACATTTCATAAGAAATTTTGGTTTGTTAAAGATTTAAGTTTAAGTTCTAACTAAAATGCAAAAGTATCCTGTCTCAGTTACATAAATTATTCAATGCTTTTCATTAACTATTCAATTTTAATCTCTCTGAAATATTGCTACATTTGAGATACCAAATACCATTTTTAGGATTAAAACAAGGTTAAATGTGTATTAAATAATGATAACTTTATAACTAAATCGCTTCATCATGCAAACAATTCAATTTGAAATTTATCCTAATTTCTTTGTCATAGCAGACACCTATGGAAACCCAAACGATAAGCCTGTATTGTTTTTACATGGAGGAGGACAAACTCGACATTCATGGGGAGATTCTGCTAAAATCGTTGCTGAACACGGCTATTATTCCATAGCTTTGGATGCTCGTGGACATGGAGATAGTAGTTGGTCTGAAAATGGAGAATATAGAATTGAAGATTTTGGAAAAGACTTAAAAGCGGTTATCAGTCAATTAGCGAAATCACCCGCTTTGGTTGGAGCTTCAATGGGTGGATTAACTTCTCTAATTGCAGAAGGTGAAGCAGAAAAAAGTATTTCATCAGCCATTGTTTTAGTAGATATTGCTCCCAAAACCGAACAAAAAGGAATAGAAAGAATCTTTGCGTTTATGTCTTCTAATAAACATGGTTTTGCCTCAATTGAAGAAGCCGCCGAAGCAGTTGCTGCGTATCTACCCAATCGTCCGAAACCCCAAGACCATTCAAGATTAGAAAAAAACCTTCGTCTAAGAGGCGATGGAAGATATTATTGGCATTGGGATATGAAAATGCTTGAATTGTGGAAAAGCATAAGCCCAGACCAACAAATCAAAAATGAAATAAGAATGTTTAATGCCGCCAAAAACCTAAAAGTCCCCACGATGATAGTACGTGGAGGAATGTCTGACGTAGTTTCAGATAAAGTAATGGCAGAGTTTTTAGATGAAGTTCCTCACGTGCGGAGTGTCAACGTTTCGGGTGCAGGTCACATGGTAGCAGGCGACTCAAACCATGCTTTTACCAATGCCGTTTTGGATTTTTTGAAAGAAGTTTATTGATTTTTCATAAAAAAGACGGACTGAAAAGCCCGTCTTTTTATTTTATTTATTTTCCTTAGAATCGCCTTCTTTAGGTTTTCCTTCTCCTCTTCCTTTACCCTTCCCTTTTTTATCGCCTCTGTCTTCTCTATCACCTTTTCTGTGGTCGTCGCCATCATGTCCTTTTTTATGAAGACTCTGATAAGTTGTTAACTGCTGAGGAGTAAATATTTTTTGAAATTCTGCCTGACGATACGCTTTTATTTCATCTTTAGCACTTTTATCTTTATTCCCTTTCGTGGCATCTTTACGATTAATGCACTCTGTATTTACAGCCAACACTTTCTGATATTGGTCGTCTGACAAACCTAATTTTGATTTTAATTCTTGTGAATATTGGGCAGCTCTATCTCCAGCCGAACCTTTTTTCTTTCCGCCTTCTTCTTTACGGTCTTTTTTATTCTCTTTACGTCCACCTTTTTTCTCGATTTTTGTATCGGTATCAGGATTAGTTACAACTGGCGTTTGTGCAAATGCAGCAGCTTGTACAAATAATAGTGTTAAGGAAGCAATAATAGCCTTTTTCATGAAATAATTATTAGTTTAAAAATCTCGCAACTAATGCAGTTGCTCGGTGATAACGACGTAAATAAATCAATATTGTAACATTTTTTTTTAAAAAACGGAATTATCTACTATTTGGCGGAATTAAGGTTAGGCTTCTCCGAAGCCCGTAATTCGAGGCTATTCTTGTGCTACAAAGGTTGAATTTCTCCGAAATTGTGTCGATTTATACCTCGGAGAGGTTCAACCTTTGTAGAATATAGTGAAAATTCTCGTACCAACTTCGGAGAAGTGTAACCTTAAAAGAGTCCGCCAAATATTAGATAATTCCGTTAAAAAAAGCTATGACAACGAAATTATAAATGGGAAAAATATAATTCAGGAAACAAAATTTTAAAGCACATTTGAGACAATTGATTGAGAACAAACTCGCTTAGAAAGGCTTAAAAGCACTTTATACTATTTGGAAGTTCGGAATTAAGGCTTAAATTTATTAATTTGGTAACTAATTATTGTTAAGTCAATCATTTTCGGAACTATAAACTATTTGTCTGCGACAAATTTAGACCACAGATTGAACTGATTTTACAGATTTACACTGGACACACAGTCGGATAAAAATCAAGAAAAATTAACCCAAATCTGTTAAAGTCAAACCCTTTAAGTTCCGAATATTTTTCAAACCGAACCTTCTAAATATAGCCTTTTCTTATGACTCCAAATACTTCTGATAACCGAGCATATTTTTTTAAAATTGATACTACTATTAAAAAAATTCGTCAAAGTTTACAAAAGAAATTAGATGACCTCAATGTTGATTTAACAGTTGACCAATGGGTACTTTTAGACCATATTTTTAGACACGAAGCACATGGCGTAAGTCAAAATGAATTGGCAGAAATGACTGTCAAAGACGCTCCAACAGTTACCAGAATTATAGATTTATTGGTCAAAAAGAATTTGGCTGAACGAAAAATGGCTGAAAATGACCGTAGGAAATTTAACATTACCCTTACAGATGCGGGCAGAAGCAAATTTCATGAAGCTTACCCAATTGTAGCGGAGGTTCGCAGAAAAGGTTGGGGTGATTTGAATGATGAAGACTACAAAACTTTTGTTAGAATTTTAGATTCAATTTATACAAATATTACAGCATAAATAAAGAAAGATTAGCTTTTTAGGTAAAAATCATGCTATGCAACCTAAAATCTACCCATGAAAATAATGTAAAATACAGATTGAGATAAAAGTGGCTAATCCCATCAAAATTGTCATAATGGTATAAGATTTCAATGTCAGTTCTGTACCAATATTAGCAAATCTTGACACCACCCAAAAGTAAGCATCATTTGCGTGCGAAACCATCATTGAACCTGCTCCCATAGCCATTAAAGTTATCTGTTTGCCCCATTCGGAATCAAGTCCTAAAGAGGGCAATAAAGGTAAAATTATAGAAGCAGAAGAAATTATTGCCACAGTTGACGAACCTTGGGCAGTTTTAAATATCGCCGTCAAAATAAAAGGAATGAAAATTCCGAGATGAAGCTCGCTTATGATTTCGCCATAAACTTTTCCTAAATCCAACATTTTAATAATCTCACCAAATACTCCACCAACAGCTATAATGGCTAAAATTGGTCCTGATTTTTCAATAGCACTTTCTAAAAGATGATTAATTTCAGATTTTTGAAAAGTTTTAAAAAGGGACAATGCCAACAAAATACCAATAAAAAGAGCCGTAATGGGTTCACCCAAAAACTTAATAATTGAAACCATTTTTTCAGGAAAAATAGTGGCATTCAATAAAACTAATGACTTCAGCGAAATCAGGAAAATAGGAAAAAGAATGGGTAGAAAAGCATGAAGAGGATTAGGCAGACTTCCTTCAAATAGCTGATAATCAATAGAATCAGTCGTTTCAATCTGTTCTTCGTAAAGATTATTATATTTTTTACCCGCAAATTTCGCCCAAAAATATACTACAACTGTAGAAGGAATTGCCAAAAGTGTACCCAAAAGCATGGTTTGCCCCAACTCTACATTCAATTGCCCAGCCGCCGCCGTAATTCCGGGATGTGGAGGCACAAGACAATGAACAGCATACAAGGCTCCTGCCAAACAAACCGTAAAAAACACATGAGAATTTCTAACTTTTTTGCTCAAAGAATGTAGCAAGCCACTCAAAACGATAAAGCCAGAATCGCAAAAAATGGGCAAACCAATAATAAAACCAATTAAAGTAATGGCTAAACCTGCCGATTTTTCGCCAGTTTTTTGCAAAATGTAATTGGCAATACTTAAAGTAGCTTTTGTTCTATCTAAAATAACGCCTAAAGTTGTTCCTAAAATAATCAATAAACCAATTTTTTCAAGCGTATGCCCAAAGCCTGTTTTTAGGCTTTTTATGACATCTTCACCCGAGAAATTAGCGATTAATCCAACCAAAATGGAGACTATCAATAACACAAAAAATGTATTAAACTTATACTTTGAACTCAGCAAAATTATCAATAAAATACTGATAACTAACAAGATAGATACAAATAGTGGTGATAGCATTTTGGTTGGATTTATATTTTATTAACTATGACATCTCTCCCGCAATTGACCGTTTTAAAATCTTTTTAACTTCTTGAATATCATTACTTTGCCCCAAAGCAAACATCAATTTAGTGATGGCTGCTTCAGTAGTAATATCTGCCCCACTGACCACGCCAATTTCTTGCAAAAAATGACTTGTTTGGTAACGTCCTTGCGTAACACGTCCGCCATTGCATTGCGAAACATTGAAAAAAATGATGTCTTTATCGACAAATTCTTTCATTAATTTCAAAAACCATTCGTCTGTTGGGGCATTTCCAGAGCCATAAGTTTCTAAAATCACCCCTCTTAAACCTTTAATTTCCAATACATTACGAACAACTTTTTGAGTAATTCCGGGAAAAAGTTTTAAAATCAGTACGTTTTCATCAAAAGTCTGATGAACTTTCAGAATAGCATCTTGGTCGTAATGTTTCAAATACGGTTTATTGTACTCAATTTTAATACCTGCCTCCGCCAAAACTGGGTAATTTTCGGATTCAAAGGCATTGAACTGCACACTTTCATTTTTCCTTGCCCGATTACCACGCAATAAAACTGAATTAAAATAAATACAAACTTCAGAAATTACAGGGCGGCTATGAGTTTGTGCGGCTGCAATTTCCAAAGCGGTAATAAAATTTTCTTTCGCATCAGTACGAGCCACACCAATGGGCAATTGAGCCCCCGTTAAAATGACAGGTTTATTCAGATTTTCCAATAAATAACTCAAAGCCGAAGCCGTATAAGCCATGGTATCCGTTCCGTGAAGAATTACGAATGAGTCGTATTTGGAATAATTTTCTTGGATAATCTCCGCTAATTCCATCCAAACTTTGGGATTCATGTTTGAAGAATCAAGCAGATAATCGAAAGTAAGTACCGAAATCTCAAAATCTAAACGAGCCATTTCTGGCAAATTATCAGGAATTTGAGCAAAATCAAAAGGAACTAAGCTATCCGTTTGAGCGTCATAAACCATTCCTAAAGTGCCTCCTGTATAAATTACAAGCACTTTTACATCGTTTTTGCCGTCAGCTTTTGTTTTAATTTTTATCGTTTTCATTGATGAAGTTTATTTGTGTGTTGTATTGAGTCCTAAGTATTAAGTATTGAGTCCTAAGTATTAAGTCGCAAGCTGTTCCAAAAATATTAGAATACATTGGGTAAACATTTCATTACGCTTTGTACTCAAGACTTAATACTCAAGACCTAAGACTCAAGACTTAATACTCAAGACCTAAGACTTATAGCATTTAAAGTTGTTTGCTCAATCACTTGCTCAACGCTAACTTGCATCATATCAGCCACTTTTTGAGCGATAATAGTTAGATAAGCAGGCTCGTTTCTTTTGCCACGATGCGGAACTGGAGCGAGATATGGAGCATCAGTTTCCAAAACGATATTTTCTAAACTGATATGCGGTAAAATTTTATCTAAACCACCATTTTTGAAAGTTACCACGCCACCAATTCCTAATAGAAAACCCAATTCAATGGCTTTTTGTGCATCAGCTAAATCACCGCTAAAGCAGTGAAAAATTCCTTTTAAGTTCGGGTCGGCATTTTTTTCTATCAAAGCCACAGTTTCCCAAAACGCATTTCTTGAGTGAATATCAATCCATAAATTATGTTTTTTAGCCAACTGACATTGTATCAAAAAAGCTTCCTCTTGCTGTTTAGTGAAGGTTTTATCCCAATACAAATCCATTCCAATTTCACCAATTGCCAAAAATTTATATTTGTTTAGCCATTCTTCAACTATATATAATTCTTTCTCAAAATCCTCCTTCACATAGCAAGGATGTAAGCCCATCATGGGTAAACATTGGGTTGGATATTGTTCTGCCAAAGCCATCATTCCCTCAATTGTTTCAGAAGCACAATTGGGCATCCAAATCTCAGCAACACCCTCCGAAAAAGCCTTTTCTAACATCGCTACACGGTCTTCTGCAAAGGCTTCATCATAAATATGAGCGTGCGTTTCAATAATACTTAAATTCATTTTTTGTTAATATTTTTTTAGAGATTAGAGATTAGAGATTAGAGATTAGAGATTAGAGATTAGAGATTAGAGATTAGAGATTAGAGATTAGAGATTAGAGATTAGAGATTAG
>NZ_QGGO01000015.1:0-12685 GCF_003148625.1 Arcicella aurantiaca
CTAAAAGGATAGCAACTTGTTGATAGTCAAATTCAAAATCTTTAAAAAATGCTTGTATTCTTCTTTCATTTGACTCCACTTTTGAGTCAGTTGTAAAATGTAATCCAACTTCTTTGAATTGGACATTTCTACTTTTTATGATACCGAGAGTGAACTCTGAAATAAACGTTTGTCTGGCTAAATTCTTGGCTAATGGGATTTCTGAAAATAAATTTTTAATTTTGCTACTGATGATATTTTTCATTAAAGGGCTGGTTTTGTTGCTTGAGAACTACAAATTTCAGCCTTTTTTTATTAATTCTAATTTTTCATCGGGTAGAGTAGAGTAAATTATTCGATATTATGATTATTTTAAATAAGTAGTTTTCATTTCTTGCAACAATAAATTATATCATGGAAAAAATACCATTTCAAACAATTGATTGGTCTAATGTACCAAAAACAGAACATATAGGCGAAACTGGCACTGCATATTGGCAAACTTTAGCATTTGATACCCTCAGAATACGTTTGGTAGAATATTCAGCAAACTATATTGCAGACCATTGGTGTCAGAAAGGACATATTGTACACTGTTTAGAGGGAGAATTTATTAGTGAGCTTGAAAATGGAGAAAAATTCATCTTAACGAAAGGAATGTCTTATGTAGTTTCAAATAATTTAAGCTCACATCGTTCTATTTCAACTGGAAGTGTAAAGCTATTAATTATTGATGGCAATTTTTTAAAAGAATCATCTGGTTCAAGCGTCCTCGCTTGAACCTCATTCTACGAGATTCATATCTCGCCCTCTGGCT
This sequence comes from Arcicella aurantiaca, assembly GCF_003148625.1. Lineage (GTDB taxonomy): Bacteria > Bacteroidota > Bacteroidia > Cytophagales > Spirosomataceae > Arcicella > Arcicella aurantiaca. Next base: position 797 of record NZ_QGGO01000015.1, read on the forward strand.
CAAGCGTCCTCGCTTGAACCTCACTATACAACAAGATTCATATCTCGCCTAAATGAAAAACATTTTCGTTTCAAGCGAATACTCCATTTGGTTCAAGCGAGGACGCTTGAACCAGATGGAGTATTCGCTTGAAACTCACTCTACAAGATTCATATCTTGCCTAAATGAGTAAACTATTTCCAATTCAAGCGAGGACGCTTGAACCAGATGAAATGTAATACAGACAAAAAACTTCTAAAAACAATATCCTAAACTCAAACCTCCCCACATCTGAAAAGGCTCGGTGGCACTTGTCAATATTAAAGGCGTTATTCCAATTTTAAACATAAAACCGCCATCTAAAGGTTGTAAACGATAACCTGCGGTAGTGGTAATTCCACCAAATCCAAAGCCAGATTTATTAAACTCTTGCCCACCAACTTTACTATTTGCACCTGCTGACACCAACAAAGGACCAGCTCCTAATTCAAATCTACCATTTTTCCCATTTCCTGCTAAATAGTTAATCATTACAGGAATAAAAGCTACGCCAACACTCACATCTGTGGCTTGTCCACTGCTATTTACACCAGACCCTTTACCAGAAATGTACCCAAACCCTAATCTACCTGACCAATGGTCTGCAAAACGGTTTTCGTAATTAATGGAATACAAAAGTGCATTTCCTCCTAATTCAACATAAACAGCATTTTTGCGATAGTCTTGAGCTTTAGAGATTTGAACAATCATCATCAATAGTAGAGGCAAAATTAGTTTTTTCATAAATGTAAAATTGTTTAAATTAATAAATATATTTCTGCGAAATTAAACAAATTTAAACGATTAACACATTACAATATTAATTCTTATTGATAAAAAGTGATACCCAACAAAACACAATACGAACTACCAATTGATTAACATTGCTATCCTTTAATATTCGTAGGTTTTTCTCCAATTTAGAAAGAACAACGACAAACAAAACTTTCAAATTTTAAATGGGTAATTTACGGTTCATGTATTCAAATCAACAATTCATAATAGCTCAACAACACTTGATAAATCCAATTAAAATGGTGTTGAAAGCTTGAGTAATTTTGAGCATTGATTATCGAAAACATTAACAGTCATGAAAAAAACATACATTATTTCAAGTTTAGTATTGTTATTAAATCTATCCATTTCAGAACAAACTTTAGCACAAGGCTTTTTTCAAAAACTTAAAGAAAAAGCAGAAGCCGCTACCAGTGGAATAGGCGGTGAGGGTTCTGCTCCAAGAGCCAGTAAAGCTCTTTATGAAAAACAACAAACTGATGCAGCCAAAAATGTTTTAGAAAATAAAGGTGTTACAAAAGATAAATATGGCTTAGGGGGGATTTACTACACTCGTGAATTATTTGTGTGTGGTTCTCAGGAAGGAAAGCCCGACAAAGCTATTGGTAAGTTTTTGGTCAGTTTCGAGAAAGAACAAAATGCTGTAAAAGTAAAACTCACGCCAAGTTATAGCATTGAAGAAAATATCCCAACTCTTGTATTAGGTCGTAATGATTATCCTGCCGACTTAGTGTTAAAAATCAGTTCTGCTATTAACCAACCACGTTTTGACGCTACCTTGAGCAATGGAGCATTTTATGGTTTTTATGCTAAACAAAGAGTGGTAAAAGATGGCTCTTACGTAAAAGAAAGTAAAGAAACTTTAGCTAATTGTTCTGGTCTTCACTGTGTTTTAATTGAGCCAGGATTAATTTTAGTAACTCAGGGAAGTGGCTTGTATTATATTCCTAAAAATGGAAGAGATGCCGACGACGTTACTAAGGAAAAAATGGAGCCTGTAATGGTACTTTACGCAAAAGATAAAGAAGCTAAAGCCAAAAGCCTAACCGACGAACAATTATATGAAATGCTCATAACACACCAAAAGGCTTTTCAAAAACGTGATGATTTAAAAATTGACGGTCAAAAAGAGGCTGAAAAAGAAATTAACGCAGCCAATGCACATCTATTTAATGGCGGTGGAAGTAGCAGTTCAAAAAGTAGCTCTTCAAAAGAAAGTAGCTCAGAAAAAACTTTTCGTATAGAATTACAAAACCTTACTGGAGACGATGTTTATTATACTGTAAAAGGCATGAGCAACACTTTAAAAAGAATTGGTAGTAAAATGATTCAATCAGAAGCTGTTAAAGCAGGGGTTACAATTGTTACTAAAAGTGGCAATACTATCGCAGCTATCACAGAAAGTACAAAACCGAGTACAAGATTTAAAATACAATAAATACACAGTCAAAGACCTTCATTAAATAATTGTTAGTAAAATCAGGGTATAAGTAAATGGTGTTCAAGTTGTGGCAAATGTTATTCGCCACAACTTTTTATTTAAAATCTATTGATACAAAACCGCCTTATCAACTTTTGCAGGTAAAGGTCCTTTGGTTACTAATTTCAAAGCCGCTAAATTTCCGCCTGCATTGGCACAAACCTCTACGGATTTTCCTTCTGTCCAAGCCGTTAAAAAACCTGCCCAAAAAGCATCTCCTGCTCCTGTGGCGTCAATTACGTCAATTGGTTTTACACCTAAATGTATTTTGTGTGTACCCTTTTCGAAGGAAATCGTTGAGCCGTCACCTCCTTTTGTGAAGCAAACTAAATCTGCCCCCATTGCATGAAAATCTTGAATTACTTGTTCTTCAGATACTTTATGTCCATAAATTCTTTCGGCATCGTCTTCGCTCAATTTTATCAAAGCATTATGCGAACAATACGCTGAAATTGTTTCCCAAGCCTGTTTGCGGTCTTGCCAAATTTGAGGTGCATAATTGGCGTCTAAACTTACCCGACACCCCAAAGCATTGGCACGTCTTGCGGCATCTACAATCGCACTTTGAGCTGGGTCTTGGCTTAAAGCAAAACAAGTAGTATGAAAAATGGCTGATTCTGCCAATAAATTATCTGGAATATGATGCGACTGAATCATACGGTCTGCTGTGCGGTAAGCGATAAAATCGGGCGTTCCTTTCGTGCGAGACACGATGACGATACTTGTCGGCTGGGTTTCATCTGTGACTACGTGACTAATGTCAATGCCCGTTTTGGCAACTTCATTTTTCAAAAAAACACCTAAATTATCATTGCCAACGCAAGAAACAATGGCTGAACTCATGCCCAAACGAGCCATATTTGCCGCCATATTGGCTGGACTTCCTCCTTGAAAACGTTCAAAAGTATCGGTATCTAAAATGCTATTATGAATTTCAGTTCCGATAACATCAACTAATAATTCTCCAACGGAAAGCAGTGCATATTTTTTCATGTATTGATATAAAAATGGTTTGTTTATGCCTGCAAATTAATGATTATTCTGTAAAACTTTCTAAATCATCAACTTCCATTTCAAATCTATGAAAAATATTCAACAATTCATTTTAGCTACTTTTTCTTCATGAAGCTTTTTAAACTTACGGTATCTTTTGAAAATTTGTTTATTTTTAAAGAGGTCGAAGCGATTTTTTGACATATAGCAGAGCTACATTGACAAAAATGAATGAAGACATCTTTAAATAATAGGCAATTAGTAGCGAAAGTTTAAACAGTTTCTTCAACTTGTTTTTGGGTTTTCTAAAATCCCAAAAAGTTTTTTTGCCCTCTCAATAAAACAACATTTACGCAAACAAGCTGATACTTGGCGACAATTTACAGAAAGGATTCCTGTGGTACTTCAAAACGAAAAGGCGTTCAAATTAACTTGAACGCCTTTTTTATATTTTTCACACAAAACTACTCTTCTAATTTTTCGTTTTGATTTGGTAATGTAAATGTGAATTTATCTTCTAAAAATTCGTCGATAGCCAAAGATGTTGGTTTTGGTAAACGCTCATAGAATTTAGAAATTTCGATTTGCTCACGGTTTTCGAAAATTTCTTCTAAGTTATCCACAGAAGAAGCGAAATCTGACAATTTATTATTCAATTCTTCTTTCGATTTCAATGCAATTTGTCTGGCACGTTTCGAGATAATCGCTACGGCTTCATAAGTATTGCCTCCTGCTTTGATAGCTAATTCAGCTACATTTCTGGTAATGATTGATGGATTTGTTGCCATTTTATTTTTAAGGTTTTAGGGGTTGGGAATTAGGGGTTAAATTTTAACGATACGGATAAATTAAGATTTCAAAAACTTTTTTACCACTTATCACTAACACCTAACACCTAACATCTAACACCTTTTTTACTGTTTATCTGCTGCCCCAACTTTGGCAGTATTTGATTTTTCTTTATCACGAGCAGCCTTGTATTCGGCTTCTAATTTCGCAATTCTTTCACTTTCTTTAATACTTACATCGTACAATTTCTCTGCTTTTTTCAAGAATGCACTTTGTGGATATTTATCAATCAAAGCCTCATAATATTTAACGGCTTCTTCATAACGTTCTCTTTGTTTACTTTCAATGGTACTTTGAGCTAAGTTATATTGGGCTTGTACTTTCAAAAACGCCATTTCTTCATTGAATTCAGAATCAGGATATTCTTTTTGAAAATTACCAATTTCAATAACTGCCGACTTCAACGTTGCAATGTTGAATGAACTTGTTTTGATATATAATTTAGCTTTTTCGTAAGCTTTTTTCTCAAGTTTTACCCTCAAAGATTTAATCAATTCAGAGGTTTCATCTCTAAATTTACTATCAGGGTAGTTATTGATAAAACTTTGTAACTCATTTATAGCAGTAATCGTTCCACTTTGGTCAAGATTAAAGTCGGGCGAGTTTTTGTATAAAGAATACGCAGACATATAAACTGCCTCTTCGTAATATTCACTACGAGCGAAAGTTTCTGCAAATCTTTTAAAATGGAAATTGGCTGTTTCATAACTTCCCATGTGATAATCACAATAGGCTTGGTAGAAAGTCGCTACTTCTTGTTGGTCTGTTCCCGTCAGAATTGGCAATAACTCTTCAAAAAGGATACTTGCTTTGTCGTATTGCCCTTTTTTGAAGAATCTGACTGCTGCTTCATACTTTTTCTTCTCGTCAGTCATTTTTCTGATTTTCTCAAAATTGCTACAAGCAGATAAAGTTACGGCAAACAGTATAAACAATAAAAATTTATTAGTTCTGTACATAAGGGTACAAAGTTAAGTAAAAATTGGTAGATTGGAAATCAAGCGTTTAAGTATTCTCAAATTTCGTCATTAAAACGCATAGAAAATGGTAGTTTATATGCCTTTTAAGAAAATTTAACAAATCGGAGGTGCGAGGTAGTTATGAGGTAGTAGGTATGAGGTATGAGGTATGAGGTAGTAGGCATGGATTGGTTGCTATAATTTATAACTAATAACTAATAACTAATAACTAATAACTGATAACTGATAACTGATAACTGATAACTACTACCTCATACCTAATCACCACTTCTTTGGAAAAATGCGGATAGTTTTTTAATTTTCGTTAGAATAAAACCAATTTTAAAACTAATGAATTCAGGAAGTTTAAAATCTCGCCTTATTGTTGGGCTAATCATGGCGGGAATCGCTCTTTTCTCGTATTACTCAAAAATGCAAGTGAATCCAATCACGGGAAAACGCCAAGCCGTAACACTTACCCCGCAACAAGAAATAGCGATGGGTTTACAATCGGCTCCGCAAATGGCGGCAGAGTTTGGCGGTTTATTCAACAATCAAGAAGCCCAAAATCAAGTAAAAAATGTGGGAATGAAAGTGGTAACCAATTCTGATGCCGCAAAATCTGAATATCAATTTAATTTTCATTTATTAGCAGACCCAGAAACGGTTAATGCCTTCGCTCTCCCTGGAGGACAAATTTTTATAACTGTTGGTTTATTAAAAAGATTGAGTTCTGAAGACCAATTAGCAGGTGTTTTAGGTCATGAAATCGGTCACGTTATTGGTCGTCATTCTGCACAACAAATGGCTAAAGATGAATTAACTAACGGGCTTTTAGGGGCAGCAGTTGCCGCAACATCAGACCCATATAGCCCTAATAATTCGGCAGCAATTGCTCAATACGTTGGCAAAATGATAACTATGAAATATGGTAGAGATGATGAATTAGAAGCAGATAAATTTGGCGTAAAATACATGATTGAGTCTGGGTATAATCCAGAAAAAATGATTGAAGTAATGGAGATTTTGAAAGCGGCTTCGGGTGGTGGCGACCGTCCTTCTGAATTCCAAAGCACTCACCCCGACCCTGACCATAGAATTATTGAAATCAAAAAGGCTTTGGAAATATATAAAAAGACAGGAAAATTGGAATGGTAAAATCTTAAACTTTTCAAGAAAAGCTGAACATAATAATTCTACTTTGTCTCTTTAAAACTTGCCCTTAAAAGAGCCGTAGGCTCGGGAGATTTGGTAGCCCCGAAATGTATTTCGGGGAAATAACAAAAATTGAATCAAAGCTCCGTAAGAACAGTATATTTAAAGGATTGTTTATATAAACTAAACCGTTCCTACGGAACTCAATGGCTTGTTTTGTAATTTTCACCCCGAAATGAATTTCGGAGCTACAAGATGGGTCAAGCCTATGGCTTTTTTAAGAATGTCAAGACAGAATTAACGTGTTCAGCTATTAGTTTGAGAAATGGTTAAATATTCCTACTTAATATTTTCTTGAGAAACCCACTCGTCCCATTCATTTCCAAAGCCTTCATAATGTATATAATGTAAGCACGAAAACTTTTTGAGAATTTTGGCAGGATACCATTTATCATCGTCTTTGTAATATACTTTTACAGATGCCCCTACCGCAAAATCTTTCTTACAAACAAAAGGTTTCAGTCGAGATGCTTCTACCCAATCCGTTTCATCATTGGTATAACTATAAAAACGTACTTTAAATAGCCCTTCTTTATTAACAGAAGTGATAAAACCTAACCAATCTTGTTCTTCATAATTTACTAAAACTCTTTCTCCAATTCTTGAATTTTTCTTCTTCGTAACATTACTCGCAACAACCCAATTTTTCATGCTCGTAGGAATGTAATTCGCAGATTTTTGTCCTTCTACAATTGCCATTTCTTGGTCTATATAATTGGCGAGTTCGTTTAAAGTAATTGCTCCATCATTGTCTGTATCTACAAAACTTTGTCCTTGTAAACCATATAAAAGTGCGTTAGAAAAAGTCCAATTTCCTGTCGAAACATCTTTAGGTACGACGGAATTTAAGGCTACAAAATTTTTACTTTTATACTTCTGAGCTTCTAATGACAAGCCTCCAGAATTACAACAATCGGCAGTAAAAAAGGCAGTATTTCCCGCAAAGTTTTCGTTGACAGTTTTTACAATTTCCTCCGCAGACCAATCCGCCCCTTGATAATTAGCAAAACAAACCTGCTTTTTATCGTTTTTATAACCATGCCCACAATAATAAAACAAAAGTATATCGTCCTTCTTAGCTTGTTTTAGAAAAGGAACGAAGGCTTCTCTAACAGCTTTGGTTGTGGCTTGTTTATCACTTATGTACAAAATTTGATTTTCGGGAGTACCATTTTCTCTAAAAAACTTCAAAATTTTGTTATCAAGACGGTCTTTTTTCTCGAAAGAAGCAAAACTGTTGGCGTCTTTCCACTCCAAAACACCTACCATAAAAACCCAAGTTTTGCCAAAACCTGTTTTAACCTGAGCTTTCATAAAAGAATCTGAACAAATACATAATAGAATAATTAGCAGTAGTTTTTTCATTGTTGATTGTTGAAATAAATTATCATTTTGCAAATTTATTATTTTAATTTTCAAAAATAACTATCTCAATACCTGACAGATAATTACAACACTATCGTTATTTTTACTTCAGAGAGTAGAATTATTCCTCATCCCCCTCTTTATTATTTAAACTGTAAAAAAACCTTTCCAATACTATGCAATTATCCAAAAAACTACGCTACGGAATCCCTACTATTTTATTGGGAGGAGCATTGTTTTCATCGGCTTATCAAAAATCTTCTACCAGTCGGTTTATCAATCATTATGTCGATTCTGTTTTGACTGAATCCCAAAAACGTTTACCAGAGAATTCATTATCGGGCGTAAAAATGGCAGATGGTTTAGAAGTAAAAACCTTTGCAACTGAACCAATGTTAATGAACCCAACAGATATTGAGGTAGATGCTCGTGGGCGAGTTTGGGTTTTAGAAGCGTACAACTATCGCCCTGCTATTACGGGAAATCCAACCCATAAAGAAGGTGATAGAATTGTTATTTTGGAAGATAAAGACGGCGACGGAAAAGCTGACATTTCTAAGGTTTTCTATCAAGACCCATCACTGAATGCTCCTTTGGGAATTGCCGTTTTGGGCAATGTCGTAATCGTTTCACAAAGCCCTTATGTTTGGAAATTAACTGATACTGACGGCGACGATAAAGCCGATAAAAAAGAAATTCTCTTTCAAGGCATGGAAGGTGAACAACACGACCACGGTATGCACGCCTTTGTTTTTGGTCCTGATGGAAAACTGTATTTCAATTTCGGAAACGAAGGGCGACAATTAAAAGATGCCAAAGGAAATGTAGTTAAAGACCAATTTGGCAAAGAAATTTCTCCTAAAAATTATCAAGAAGGCATGGTTTTCCGTTGCAATTTAGACGGCTCGGAAGTGGAATGTTTGGGCAATGATTTTAGAAATAATTATGAAGTAGCAGTAGATTCTTACGGAACCATGTGGCAATCGGACAATGATGATGATGGTAATAAAGGTGTGAGAATTAACTACGTGATGGAATACGGAAGTTTTGGTTATAAAGACGAAATGAATCATGCTTCGTGGAATGTAGAACGTACCAATATCGAAAGCGAAATTCCAAAACGCCATTGGCATTTGAATGACCCCGGTACAGTTCCAAATTTATTACAAACAGGCTCAGGTTCACCAACAGGCATGATAGTTTATGAAGGAAATTTATTGCCGAAAACTTTTCAAGGACAAATGATTCACTGCGAACCTGGGCATAATGTGGTGCGTTCGTATCCTGTACAAAAATCGGGTGCGGGTTATTCTGCTGAAATTGTGAATATTATGAAACAGGAAAAAGACCAATGGTTTCGTCCTGCTGATGTTTGTGTAGCTCCAGATGGTTCATTAATTGTAGCAGATTGGTACGACCCCGGCGTTGGCGGTCACCAAGCGGGCGACCAAGTGCGTGGACGTGTGTATAGAATTGCCCCTCCAAATACGCCTTACAAAGTTCCTGCAATGGATTTATCAACCCCAGCGGGTGCAGTTGCATCTTTACAAAGCCCAAATGTTGCAACTCGTTATTTAGCTTGGCAAGCTTTAGAGAAATTCGGCAAATCATCAGAAAGCGAGTTACTCAAAGTATATAATTCTGATAATCAACGCATGAAAGCTCGTGCATTTTGGGCATTGTGCAAATTAGTTGACGGAAAAAAATATACAGAATTAGCGTTATCAGATGCTAATCCAGACATGAGAATTGCAGGATTAAGGGCAGCTCGTCAATTGAAATTAGACGTAATTTCATACCTAAAAAATCTTGTAAAAGACCCAGACCCACAAATTCGTCGAGAATGTGCGATTGCTTTACACGGAAGTAAATCAGCCGAAACTCCAGAACTTTGGGTAACTTTAGCAACGCAACACGACGGAAAAGACCGTTGGTATTTAGAGGCTTTAGGTATCGGAGCTTCTGAAAATTGGGACGCTTGTTTTGCGGCATATCTTAAAAAAGTGGCTGACCCAACCCAAACAGAAGCAAGTCGTGATATTGTTTGGCGTGCCAGAACAAACGAATCAATTAAGTTTTTGGCAAGTTTAGCAACCGATGCTAAAACAGATTTGAAAGACCGTTTACGATATTTCAGAGCCTTTGATTTTAATAAAGGGAAATCAAAATCTGAAACTTTATTAGCCATGTTGAAGGGAAATTCAGCAGAACAAAATCAGATTAATAAATTAGCTTTAAGTCATTTAGACGCTGATTTTGTAAAAACATCGCCCGTTGCGAAGGAGGCTTTGACTAAATTAATGGCAACACTTGGCAGTAAAGATTTTGTGGTAATGCAACAACGTTATCGTTTATCAGAAGAAAATAATCGTTTGATGACGATGATTGAAAAAGGAGAAATGACTCGTGAAGCAGGCGACATTTTAGTGAATTCTCCCGAAGGCTTAGCCATGATGAAAGCAGTCATTAATAATCCTAAAAAAGAAGATTTAGCCATCAAAGTATTAGGAAGTATTCGTGGAAATGGCGGAAAAACGTCATTAGATTTATTGCAATCTATCATGTTTGACAAAACAAAATCAATGGCGATGCGTAAAGAAAGCACCCGTTTTTTAGGCGGTAGCATGAGTGGTGAAGATTTAATTTTGGCACATTTGAAAGAAGGTAAAATTCCTAAAGATTTTATTCCTTTTGCCGTGGAAGGTGTCAGTAGAGCTTGGAGACGAAATGTAAGAACAGAAGCTGCCAAATATTTGGGAAATACAAGTGGAACAACGAAAAGTAAACTTCCTCCAATGGCTGAATTAGTAGCAACAACAGGTGATGCTAAAAAAGGTATTGAAGTGTTTGCGGCGAACTGTTCAGTATGTCATCAAGTAAATGGTGAGGGTATGGATTTTGGACCTAAATTATCAGAAATTGGCTCGAAATTACCTAAAGAAGGACAATACTTAGCCATCATGTATCCAGATGCAGGTATCGGTTTTGGTTATGAAGGTTGGGAATTAAAAATGAAAGACGGTTCAACTTTAACAGGTATTATTTCGTCAAAAACCGAAACGGATTTAGTATTAAAAATGCCGGGAGGAACAGTTCAAAACTTGAAAACAAGTGCTATAAAATCAATGAAAATGATAAAAAACTCCATGATGCCAACGGGTTTGATGGACGGGATGAGCAAAGACGAAGCCGTGAACTTGGTGGAGTATTTGATGAGCTTGAAACGGAAATAAATAATAAATTATCTCAAAACCATGCTAAGAAGAGAATTTACCAAAAGTATCATGGCTGGAACAGGACTTGCTTCTATTCCAACATTGACAAACGCTACTCCGAGTCAATCGCTTACCAACCCACAACCTGCTTTCAAACTAAAATTTGCTCCGCATTTTGGAATGTTTGAAAACTCAGCAGGGAAAGACGAAATCGACCAACTGAAATTTATGCACGAAATGGGTTTCCGAGCTTTGGAAGACAATGGGATGATGGGAAAATCACCCGAATTACAAACCAAAATCGGCGAAACAATGGCTAAATTAGGTATGTCAATGGGTGTTTTTGTGGTTGGTTTTGATAATTGGCCTCCTAAAAGTACGCTCGCTACGGGAAATAAAGAATGGAGAGAGAAATTCTTGGCTAAATGTCGTGAAGCTGTTGAAGTTGCTAAACGTTGTAATGCTAAATACATGACGGTTGTTCCGGGGAATTTCCAAAGAGATTTACCGATGGGAATCCAAACGGCAAATGTCATTGAATCTTTACGTCAAGGAGCAGCCATTCTTGAACCACATGGCTTGACGATGGTACTTGAACCGCTTTCGGATAATCCAGATTTATTTCTTCGTCATTCAGACCAATCTTACATGATTTGTAAAGCCGTAAATAGTCCTGCTTGCAAAATTTTATTTGATATGTGGCACATGGTAAGAAATGAAGGACGCATGACTCAGCACATGGATTGGGCTTGGGACGAAATTGCGTATTTCCAAATTGGAGATGAACCGGGGCGTAATGAACCTACAACGGGCGAAGTGAATTATAAGTTTTTATTCAAACATATTGCAGAAAAAGCCAAAGCGACTAACCGTGGAGAGTTTATATTAGGCATGGAACACGGAAATTCTATCAAAGGAAAAGAAGGCGAAATGAAATTAATTGAAGCTTATCGTTGGAGCGATTTGTCTTAAGCAGTAAGCAGTAAGCAGTAAGCAGTAA
>NZ_QGGO01000015.1:12820-59730 GCF_003148625.1 Arcicella aurantiaca
ACTCATAACTCATAACTCATAACTCATAACTCATAACTCATAACTATTTACTGATTTTCTCCGCTTCGTTTTTCCCTTCTAAATTATTATCAATTACTTCTTTAAGTAACTTTTCAACTTCCTTTCTATTCGCAGGTTGTTGTTTCATGAGCGTGATGGCTTCATAGAATTTCCCGGGATTTGAGAATAAATTTGTCTGCTTTGATAATGCTCTAAAATATATAATTGCTTTATCGTACTCCGCCAAACGCAAAGCCGTAATTCCTGCATATTTTGTGGCTTCACTATCATTATTTTTTCGGTGTAAAATAGCCTCAAAAACACGTTGGGCTTCTTTGAGTTTTTGTTCATTAAATAATCGCAAACCTATTTGTAAACTATCTGCATTGGCATCCATTTTTACAGGTAGATTTTCAAAATGTTCTTGGATGTACGTATTGGCAAATTCTTCTGTATTCAATTTTGGCGTTTGATTTATCCACCAAAAACCTACTACTAATAATATCGAAGCGGCGATGCCTATTGCCCAACTGAGTGGCTTTATTTTACGTACAGGACGATTAACTAATTCTTTTCTTAATACTTCAAATTCTGCTTTCCGTTTTTCATTTGCCAAAGTTTTCGCTGCCATATTAGCATTGAGATAAAAAGCGGTATTTTCTGCTAATTCTGAATCCGTAGCAAGTTGATTTTCAAAGTCCTTTCGTTCAGAAAGGCTTAGTTCATTCTTAAAATATTTTTCAATTTGCTCTAACATCGTTTTTATTTTATGTGCTTGGTGTTGGAAAACATCATTACTTCGAAACGTAATTTCTTTTATTTTCTATACAATTCTCTCAACTTATCCATACATCTCAACCGACTCACTTTTGCCACGTTAGCAGTTTGATAACCTAATTCTTTCGCAATTTCATTATCTGAAAAACCGTCGCCCCATGCCGTTATCATTTGTTGACATTTTTCGCCTAAGTTCTTAATTCGTTCATATAAAACATTTATCTCATTGTCTGAAATAAGTTTTTGTAACATATTTCTTGACTCATCAGGCATTGCCAAAAGCCAATCTTGGATAGGTTGGGCATCATGCACGCTCATTTTGTTAGTCGTAGTTTTACGAATAAAGTCAACACATTTATTAGAAAAGATTTGATAGAGATAGGTTTTAATCGCAGATTTTCCTTCAAAACGTTTGTTTTTAACGTTTTCAATGAAAGCTAAAATTGTATCGGTATAAAGACTTGCCGCTTCGTCTTCCGAGAGTTGATGCTTAAAAGTAGCATCTTTGATGAAGTAAAAATATTGCTCGTAGAGTTTATTCTCGGTGGTTCTTTGCAGAATTCCATCACCGATTATTCCTTTTAAAATAGCTTCGTCAGACAAGGCACCACGACCAAAAAAAATCATTATTGCAAGAGTTTAGTTAAGGATTTTTACGATTTTAGCGGTATTGGCGTAAATATAGGGGATTTTGTTGTTTTGGTTTTAATTTATTGAGATTTATAGTAAATGCTTATAGTCTGATGCTCCCGCATCAAAATTTCAAAATATGCGGAAGCGTCAGATTATATAAGAATTGCAATGCAGCAGCTTCGATTTACAAGCTTTCCAATAAGTCAAATTCTTTTTTAAATAAGGCTGGTTTTTGATGTGTCTCTTTGTCTATATCTAAAATTATACCTTCTTCTTTTGTATATCTTTTCCACTCAGGCAGATTTTTACCATTGGGATTTCCTATTTTGATGAAATTAATCCAATAGGACGACATTAAGTTTTGAATTACTAAGTCGTGGTCTTGCCAAGGGCGTTTCCATAAATGCAAGGTATGCAAAGCGTAAGGTACTTCAGACGTATGAAAAGCTCCATAATTTGGAAAATCGGGTTTATCCGTCGGCACGTGTGAAACCTGATAAATATAAGATTGGCTTTTATTATAACCCGCCCAAAGATGTGATGAAAGTGCCGCAAATGAAAGCAAGGACAATCTACTTTGCGTTTGTTTTGCCTCTTCGTCAGTATTAGCAGGGAAGAGTTTAAGATATGCTTCCGACTTCGCTCCGTATTTATCAACTGCTTGTTGTCTGAATTTTTCTGCCGATAATCCTTGACTCGGAATTAATCCTGCGTCTCCCGTTACCCAGCCTGTCAATAATGGCACGTCGTTGTGTTTCCCATCTTTAAAATGCTGCACAATATCTGTTGGAAGTACATAACCATCAAGAACAACAGCCATTCTCAAACCGCTTGCTTGTGAGATTTTCAAAATTTCTTCCGAAGATTTCTGACGTAACTCTGCCAAACTATTCACATTTGCTTTTTGCTGAAACGTCTCTCCCATTTTCTCCGCATCTGCCAAATTAGTTGGAATTCTATTGGATAACATTCCTCCACTTTGAGCAATTGCTCTATTGAATAAACCTTTTGCCAAAGGCGAAGCAACCAAACAATTCACACTCATTGAACCTGCTGATTGCCCTGCAATGGTTACTTTATTGGGGTCACCGCCAAAAGCAGCAATGTTGTCTTTTACCCATTTCAACCCTGCAATTTGGTCCATTAAACCATAATTTCCAGAAGCATTATTTTGTTCTTTGCTCAATTCTGGATGAGCCATAAAACCAAATGCCCCAACACGGTAATTAATACTAACGAAAACAATTCCTTTTTTCGCAAATTCTTCTCCATCATAAATAGCACAAGCTGACGAACCCGAAGAAAAACCTCCGCCATAAATCCATACAAAAACGGGACGTTTTTCTTGGGTAGATTTCGCTCCTGTCCAAACATTTAAGTATAGACAATCTTCGCTTAATGGTTTTGGCGGAGCAATAAATTCTTCTGACCAACAATAAAATGGCGTTGGCGTAGCTTGGGAAGGACTTGCTGAAAATTCGGTACATTTACGTATTCCGAGCCAATTTTCAGGAGCTTGTGGTGCTTTCCAACGCAAATTGCCTACGGGCGGAGCTGCAAATGGAATTCCTTTAAAAATACTGATTGTACCAATTTTGGAACCAGCAATGAGTCCATTTTTGGTTTTTATCGTTTTCAATTGAGCATTTGAAAAAATAGCCCCAAACATCAAAACAAGAGCGATTGAGAGTGTTTTTATGAATTTCATATTTTGTGAGATTGGTAGGTAACACAGACTTTAGTCTGTATAATGACACTATAAATTTACAGACTAAATACACTGTTTAATAAGTTACTTCAACTTCCCGAAACAATATCCATTGCGGGTAAATAACTTTCGGGAAGTTCCCCAATCAAAGATTTTAGGAGAAAAATTATTTAGAAAACTTATTAAACAGTGTACTAAAGTCTGTGTTACGTAAAATTTCAACAAACTTCCAATGCGTTTTTCAAGTCATTTATCAAGAAATCTGCATCTTCTAAACCAATATAAAGGCGAATCATTCGATGCTCAGGATTATTTTTATCATAATCTTCTGGTTTCATTCCTGCGGCTTTTGGCATAATCAATGACTCGTGTCCGCCCCAACTTACTGCCAACAAAAAGTTTTTGAGGCTTAAAGCAAATAATTCAATTTGTTGATATTCTATTTCATGCGGAATAATTGTTAATAAGCCACAAGCACCAGTCATTTGTTTTTTTGCCAATTCAATTTGAGGAAAATCTTTATCAAATGGGAATATCACTCGCTGAATTTTAGGGTGATTTTTCAAGAATTCAACTACTTTCGATGTTGTTTCTGTGATTCTCTGCAATCTAATTTCTAAGGTTCGCAATCCTCTAATCAATAACCAAGCATTGAAAGGCGAAAGACTCGTGCCAGAATTGAGTATTTCCGAATCAAAAATCTTCTTTATCCGTTCCCTTGACCCCGTAATTACGCCTGCAACCGTATCAGAATGTCCTCCAATATACTTGGTGGCAGAGTGCAAGCATAAATCAATGCCAAAATCATGTGGTTTTTGAAAAATTGGCGTGCAATATGAGTTATCAATGATAGTTGTGATATGCTTTGATTTTGCAAAATCTGCAACAGATTGCAAATCTTGCAACTGAAAATCAAAAGAATTGGGCGATTCTAAGTAAATAAGTGTCGTATTTTCTTGATATGCTTCAATAAAATTATTTACGTCTCGTCCATCCACGTAGGTATGCGTAACGTTAAAACGTGGCAAAACAACCTCAAACATTCGTGCAGCCCATGAGTAAGGCTTCTCTACCGAAATGATATGGTCGCCCGATTTTACATTTGCCAAAATACTGCAAAAAATGGCCGAACTTCCCGAATTAGTAACCACGCAATCTTCCGAACCTTGCAAAGCAGCTAATTTCTTCCGCAAAATATCAACCGTCGGATTTTTGGATTTTGTATAGATATATTCTCCCGAAAACTCATCTTCAAAAGTTTCACGGAGCGTCTTAAAATCTTTAAAAGCAAAATTGGAAGTTTGAACAATAGGCGGAGCAACTGCATTAAAATACTGCTCACGGTCTTCTGCCAATTGGTTGATGATGAATGAAATATTGTCCACAGGTTTGTTAAAAGTTGTGATTTAGTGAATGGTGAATTAGTGAATAGGAAAACAATCTACTGAATCACCATTCACTAAATCACCATTCACAACTTCGTTAAAGTGAATTTCTTTGGATAAATAAGAACGGATTTCGAATATGTTCTTTTTTGCCATTCAAAACCAATTCGGCGGCTGTTCTTCCCAACTGACAATGGTCGGTTGTTACCACCGTAATACCACCCGACAAAACTTCTTTAATTGGGGTTTCATTATAAGATAAAATACCTACATCTTTTCCAATTTTAAGGTTTTGGGCATTACAACGTTTTAAAATATCCGCTAAAAAATGTTCTGAAAGAATTAAATAAAGTTCGTTTTTGCGAATGATATTATCCTCAATTTCTGTATAAATATTGTATTGCAGGTTATTCTCTTGGGCAAAATGACTGACGCCCTCCATGATTGAAATGGAATAGAAATAACTTTCTTGAATGACAAAATTTAAGGCTGAATATTTTGTCATTAAGGGCTTCGCATTGGAAAGGGCTTCGTAAATATCGGCTTCAAAATCTTGATAAACACAAGCATATTCGCCACGGATAAATTCGTTACGTTTATCTAAAATCAACAACTTTTCTTTCGGAATACTATTGATTGTTTTCAAAATATCTTCATTGATATGGGTCGCATGAAGCATGATAACAAAGTAGTCATAGGTGTTTAATTTCTCTCGAATGACCTCCGCAAAATGTGACGCATTCTGATGATTGATTTGAGGTATGTACAAATCTACGTCAGCTCGTCCATCAATTTGCGACAAAAAACAGTCGTAAATTTCGCTACGAAAATCACTGAGTTTATTGAAAATAAGTAACACCTTCAACTCAGTATTTTTAGTTTTATTATGAAGATTAGCTAATGGATTACTCACTGGTTTTATAATTTTCAAATTTTAAATACAAGTAAAAATTTATTCAAACAAAAAATATCCTGCTTTGCCACGACACCCATAATCAGGGCATAACAGGACAGAATGGGGCATATTGAGCTGAAATTGCAAGATTTGTGCTAAAAAATGCAACAAATAGCCTAACGTTTCTATGCCAGTCTGGTGTAATTTTACAGAACCAAAAAAGTGTGTTATTTTGATATTTTATTTAACTAAACCTATGCAACACAACAAATGGTACATCTTAAAACAAATTCAAAATAATCTATCTATTAAAAGTAGCGTATATGAATTTGTCATAACCTTTGTGATTTGCATATTGATTTTATTGCTTATAAAATTTTCACTTTAGATTCTGTTATTCACTAATATACGACCCGAAATAATGATTAAAACTTTCCGAGATTTCGCTCAAGCCAAGCAAGATTCTAAAACTCCTAAGTATCAACAATTGGTCAACACTTTGTTGGTCGATATCGAAAAAGGTAATTTACAAACAGGAGAA
Organism: Arcicella aurantiaca; assembly: GCF_003148625.1. Classification (GTDB taxonomy): domain Bacteria; phylum Bacteroidota; class Bacteroidia; order Cytophagales; family Spirosomataceae; genus Arcicella; species Arcicella aurantiaca. The sequence continues at coordinate 18,760 of NZ_QGGO01000015.1, forward strand.
CGTTTACCTTCTATTAATGAAGCAAGTGAAGAATGTTACTTATCTCGTGACACTGTTGAGAGAGCCTATTCAGAACTTCACCGTTTGGGAGTAATCACTTCAATTTTTAGAAAAGGATATTTTATTTCTGGAAAATCTGCTAAAACAAAAACAAAGATTTTCTTCTTGGTTGGCAAAATCACAGAGAACAATAAAGATATTTTCAATGCCTTCGTCAACGCAGCAGGAAAAGACGTAACGGTTGATATTTTTACTTACAATTATAAAAGCGAAAATTTCAGAGATACCATCAATAACCATTTAGGCAATTATCACTACTATGTAATTATGCCGCATTTGATTGACGAAACCGATGAGAATATTAAGTGTTTGAAAAAGATTTCGAGCGAAAGACTTATTTTCCTTGAGCAATCAATGAAAGCATTTGAAAATTCAACGGCTCATGTTTTGAGTAATTCAGAATACGAAATTTCTTCGGTAATGCAACAACACATTAAGCATTTCAAGAAATACAAAACCTTAAATTTGGTATTGACAGAAGAAGAGTATTTTGATGCAGAATTGATAACGGGTTTCAGAAATTTCTGTGAAAGCAATAATTTCAATTTCCAAGTTCTTGATGGCTTCCAAGAAGAAGAAGTTGAAGCTGGAAATGTCTATTTAACCATTGACGATATTGATTTGGTAGCGGCTATTAAATCAGCTCAAAATCAAGATTTAGAATTGGGTAAAGACGTTGGTTTAATTTCCTTGAACGATTCATGTTATAAAGAAATTTTGGCAGGAGGAATCAGTATCATTTCTTCAAAACCCGCTGAAATTGGCAAAATGGCTGCCGATATGATTAAAGGTGAAAAACGCCAACAAGTACAAGTACCAATGGAGATGATTTTGAGAAAATCTCTTTAAAAGAAGTTAGTATTTAGATAGTTTAACTAACGACCGTCTAAAACTAACCTCTAAAACCTACTTAACGATAAACGAGAGTTTCTGATATTCAGAAATTCTCGTTTTTTATTTCTCCTAAACAATTCCTTTCTATTCGTAAATAAAGAAAAAAGACTTTCTGTATCTTTGATGTGTTAGCAAAATGTGCTTGAAACACCCCTGCTTTCTAATACTCAAAAATATGACTACGATAAAATTACAAGAGAATAAAAAAATTTACTTTGCTTCAGATTTCCACTTGGGATACCCCGACCATGAAACCAGCTTAATCCGTGAAAGGAAATTAGTTAAATGGCTCAATTCTATTCAAAACGATGCCCAAACTGTCTTTTTAGTAGGCGATATTTTTGATTTTTGGTTTGAATATAAAAATGTTGTTCCCAAAGGATTTGTGCGTTTATTAGGAAAATTAGCAGAAATGTCTGATTCGGGCATAGAAATCGTCATTTTTTCTGGCAATCATGATATTTGGATGTTTGACTATTTCACGAAAGAAATGAATATTAAAGTATTCCGTGATTTTCAAGATTATGTGGTTGAAGCAAAAGGAAAATCTACCAGTTTTTACGTTGTTCATGGCGACGGACTTGGACCGGGTGATTATGGTTATAAATTTTTGAAAAAGGTTTTTGAAAGTAAATTGTCAATCTGGGCTTTTGGTTGGATTCACCCACAAGTCGGCATTACGTTGGCAACTTGGTGGTCGGGCAGTAGAAAAGACGAAGAACGTATCAAAAGAGAATTACAATTTAGAGGTGATGGCGAATGGCTTTGGTCGTATGCAAAAGAACAAGAAGCTCTGAAACACCGTGATTTCTATGTTTTCGGGCATCGTCATTTATTATTAGACTTACCTGTAAGTGAAAATAGCCGTTACATTAATCTCGGACAATGGGCGTATGATGACGAAAATAGTAATCATTATGCCGTTTTTGATGGGGAAAATTTAGTTGTTGAAAAATTTGAGTAAAAGTAACCCAGACTTTAGTCTGGAAACCTTCTGAAATAAAACGATTTAACAACAGAAGCAAAATGAATAGCCAGACTGAAGTCTGGGTTACAAAATCTATGAAAAAAACGCTTTTACTGCTCTTATTCCCTTTTTGGATATTAGCCCAAACGCCCAAAGAAACACCTCATTGGCGACCAACTTATCACTTTACTGCTCCCCAAAATTGGATAAATGACCCCAATGGAATGGTTTATTATCAAGGCGAATACCACCTTTTTTATCAGCATAACCCATTTGAAAATAAGTGGGGACACATGAGTTGGGGACACGCCGTAAGTAAAGATTTGGTAAAATGGGAGCATCTTCCTGTGGCTATTCCAGAAGATTCTGTTTGGATTTTTTCGGGAAGTGCCGTCGTTGATAAAAATAATACAAGTGGTTTTCAAACGGGTTCTGAACCGTGTATGGTGGCTCTTTATACTGCCGATTATCACGACGGTAAAAAGGAGGCTCAATATCTTGCTTATTCAAACGACCGAGGGCGTACTTGGACAAAATATGCAGGAAATCCTGTTATTGATTTACACATGACAGATTTCCGTGACCCACACGTAATTTGGCATGAACCAAGCCAACAATGGGTGATGAGTGTGGTATTTCCGAAGGAGTTTAAGGTAATATTTTTTACTTCTAAAAACCTGAAAAACTGGACTCGTGTAGGCGAATTTGGGAATCAAGGGGAATTACGCAAAATTTGGGAATGTCCCGCTTTGGTAGAAATGCCCGTAGAAGGTTCGCCCAATAAAACAAAATGGGTGTTAATGGTGTCGTCAAATGGGACTTATGATAAATTTGAAGGTATGCAGTATTTCGTTGGAGATTTTGACGGAACAAATTTCAAAAATGATAATTCGCCCGAAACGAAGCTGTATGTAGATTATGGCAAAGATTTTTACGCAGCCATTCCATACACCGATGCCCCTAATAATCAGAAAGTGTTTTTAGGTTGGATGTCGAGCTGGCACTACATAGAAGCCATTAAAACTTCTCCATGGAAAGGACAAATGTCTGCCCCAAGAAATATTTTTTTACGCCAAACGTCGGAAGGTTTGCGACTGTTCCAAGACCCCGTTGCAACTTTAAAACCGAAAAAAGATTATTTAGTTTTTGAGAAAAAGAATTTCGAGTTTTCCAAAGAAAAACAATTAGATGGCATGACTCTTTTTTCTCAAAATGCCTACATGATTGAGATAGAATTTGAAAAGAAATCAGCCTCGAATTTCGGATTAAGAATTGCTCAGTTGAAAGATAAAATAGATAACAAAAAGATTTTACATCAAACAATTGTCGGATATGACACTCAACATAGTGAATTATACATTGACCGTACAAATTCTGGAGTAATTCCAAATAATGATTTTGCTTCCGTAGAAAAAACCAACGTTAATCTGAAAAATAATATCCTAAAATTAAAAATATTAGTAGATAAAACGTCTGTGGAGGTTTTTGCGAATGACGGTGAAAAAGTGATTTCAGATTTGATTTTCCCTGTTGAAGGCTCAAATATGTTTTCATTATTTACGTCGGAGAAGAAAGTAAAAGTGCTGTCTTTAAAAATTTCAGATTTATCGAAATAAAATACAATAAGTTGGCTTGAAAATTGTTTTATAGCTGTTCAGATATTTACACGAAATAAATTGATACACTATGAGAACATTATCATTAATTGCCATCGCTCTTTTTGCCTCAGGCGTACTGTTGTCTTTCAAGAAAAAATCATCTTCTGATGAAAATTTAGGCGTATAATTTTAAGTAGCACAGACTTTAGTCTGTAAGTGTTCTTCATATTACAGACTAAAGTCTGTGTTACTTAAATATCAACACATTCCATCATTAACAAATCTCCTTTTTCGTAAGTAATTCTCACAATGCCATCTTCTAAGGCTTCATTGCTACTTCCTGTTCTATAACCAATCGTTAGACTCTCATTATCAAGTGGATACTTCAAATTTTTGGTTGTTATACCAGAAACTTCACCGACAGGTATAAGTGAAATAATTGTTCCCGCAGGATACCATTTTTCAAAAGTTCGAGGTAAAAGAAAAATCTTTGAATAATCATCAATCAAAACGATTTTCAATTGTTCCCGAAACCGTACAATATTGGTAATATTCGTAATGGTATGGTCTGCCCTCCTACCCGTTGCCCAAATGATATTTGCCGCAGGAAAACCTCTATCGACTAAATAATCACAAGCCTTTTCGAGGTCGGTTTTTATTTGGTCGGGCGTATGTATAATTTCTATTGGATATTGTTCTTCTCTAATTTTTTCGGCATCAAAATTTCGGTCAAAATCTCCTAAAAGTACATCTACTTTAATATTCAATTCTAAAACACGATGAATGGCGGAATCTAAAACAATGACCAACGGCGACCATTCTAACAATTCGCCCATGAGTTCAAAACTACAAGCTTCGCCATTGGCAATAATCAAAGCAGGTTCTTGTGCATCCCTGATGATGTGGTGTGATGACATGATTTTTAGTTATGAATTATGAGGTATGAATTATGAGGTATTAGTCGTATTTCACAATTTTACGACCTCATACCTCATAATTCATACCTCATAACTACTGTATATTAAGTTCTCCTTCCCATTTAGCAACTACGGCGGTTGCTACGGCGTTTCCTGCTACTGATGTGGCAGAACGTCCCATATCTAAAAGCCAGTCAACGGCAAATAATAAAATTAAACCTTCTGCTGGTAAATTAAACATCGACATTGTTCCTGCAATAACTACCAACGACGCACGTGGCACGCCCGCAATACCTTTGCTGGTAATCAAAAGTGTGAGCATCATGGTTACTTGCTGACCGATAGATAAATCAATACCGTAAGCCTGAGCAATGAACCCAATGGCAAAAGTCATGTACATCATTGAGCCGTCGAGGTTGAAAGAATATCCCAACGGTAAAACAAAACTTACAATTCTTTCTGGAACACCAAATTTCTTTAACTGCTCAATCTGTAAAGGCATTGAAGCCTCCGAACTTGCCGTACTAAATGACAAAAACAAAGCGTCTTTTACATAAGCCAATAATTTCCAATAAGGTACTTTAACGAAAACGCAAATGGCAGGTAAGACGGCAAGAATGAAAAATGCCAACGTAGCAAAGAAACAAATGATTAGATAAAGATAACCACCCAAAATGCCTAAGCCTTTTTGTGCAATAACTGCCGCAACCGCCCCAAAAACACCGTAAGGAGCAAAACCCATTACATAGCTAACAATTTTGAACATGATTTCGGCAACTGCATCAAGTCCTTTGATGATGATTTTTCCGTGGTCACCGATGGCAGCAGTTGCAATTCCGAAGAAAACCGAAAATACAACAATTTGAAGAATTTCATTGGTTGCTAAGGCTTCAAAAAAGCTTTGTGGAAAAAGGTGCGTAATGAAGTTTTCCAAAGTCATTTTCTTTACTTCTACACCAGTTTCTGCTCCTACTTTGGGCAAATCAATTTGCATCATTTTACCTGGACGAAGAATATTTACAGCAAGTAAACCTGTCAATAATGATAAAATGGTAGCAAAATAAAAGTATCCTAAGGTTTTTGCTCCAATTCTTCCCACCAATTTAAAGTCTCCCAATTTAGCAATTCCAACGGTTAGGATAGAGAAAATAAGTGGTCCGATAATCATTTTAATCATTCTAAGAAAAATTTTACTCAGAAGATTCAGATAAGTATTGGCAGCATCAAGGGATTCTTGATTTCCCTCATAAGTTTGATTTAAAATATAGCCGACAATGATACCCAATGCCATGCCAATAAAGATTTTCCAAGTAATATTTAATTTCATTTAGTATTAGTTTGAGTTGAGATTTAAGTAATTAGTAATAACGAATTAACACAAAAAAAGCCTTTTTTGCAAATTGAGTACGTTTTCTAATCCTAATTTCACTCAATGGCTGATACAAAATAATATTTAAGTCATTGATTTCTCGCTTTTCACAAATCGCTATTTGCTTAACCTTATACAAAATTAGTTACTTAAATACTTTTTGATAAATAGGTTTTCGATACCAAAATTGAAGATACATGAGAGGATAAAACAGGTAGTCTGAGATAATTGTGGGCGTTCTAAAAGAGATTTCATCAATAATAATTGTTCCTGTGCCATCTTTCACCATTCTATGTTTGTGTTGCCAATAACTCAGGAAGAAAGGCAATTTAGTCCCTTTATCAATAAAATAAATCTCAGCATCGCTACTTTGTTGGTCACTAATTTCTGAAACCCAATCTTGTTTAAAAAGGATAAAATTTAACTGTAAATGGACTTTATCACCTTTCAAGCATCCTCCAAATTCTTTCACCTCAACAGGTGGAAATGGTGGTGCTAATGTTGAAAATAATGCTAAATTAAAGCCTTCCCAAACTTGGAGAAGGCTCTGATTTACTTTGGTTGATATTTTTATATTCACTTTTTTAGTTTTTATTTTTGCCACGAAGACACGAAGGCTCAAAGTTGATTTTATTTTTTGCCACGAAGACACGAAGGCTCAAAGTTGATTTTATTTTTTGCCACGAAGACACGAAGGCTCAAAATTTTAATTAATAACTTTGTGCCTTCGTGTCTTAGTGGCAAATATCAACCTTTGTGCCTTCATAGCAGAAATCAATACTCTTCCAATTTCATTGCCTCCACAGTTGTTATTTTTGACGTACTATTATTGTCAGGGAAATAAAGGGATATTTTTCCAAATGTTTCAATTGTTTCTAAATGCCCTGAAGTCAAAGGAGCAGAAGTAATTGTATGCACGTGCATTTTGCTATTATGCGGTGTAAATATTCCTTGATGATTTTCTGAATAAAAACCTACCAGCATTACAATTTCTGCCGAATGCCATAATTCATGAGCAAATTGTTTGTGGGTATCAGCGGTGTGAATCATTCCTGACTGCCAATTAATTACATGAAAACTCATGTTTTTTACCCACGTTTTCGCCATGAATGGAAAAGGTTTTGTTACGTCCACACCATTTTCCGAAGCAAGTCTTTTTATTAATACTTCTAATTCTTCCGAATTGTTTAAATCTTGTTCAATTGTTATAATTTTCCAATTCTTCACATACGCATACACAAGCATAGATGCTTCATGATTTAGCGTTGTGTCTGTTCTTACAAAAGTATCCTTAATGGATGAAATCAAAGCTTTTCCATTTACAATAGAGATTTCTCCATGCAAACTATCAACTACGCCAATGGCAAATAAATTTTCTTTGGGAAGGGTATCTAAACGAATTTTGGAGGATAAATCAGCATCGTGCATGATTTTCCGTAATTCTCCAACAGATTTTACTTCGGGATTTTGAGCGGCAATTGGCAATATTCCAAATACTACCAATACATAGGAAAGTAAACGTTTCATAAAATTATCAGTTAGTATGTGAAAATGTGACAAAATGGGGAAAGTGAGTGTTTTGCAACACTACTGACTATTTGCCACTATCATAACGATTAGGTGCGAAACTTATTTCGCTCAATGCGACAGACTTTTGAATATTACACAATACAAACAACTGGTTTTTAAGCGTTTACAGCAAGAAGAGAATAAAACTAACCAAACAATATTTTAATAACTACAATGAGAATCAATTGAGCAGTTTTAATCATCACGCCCAAAATAATTTCCATGGTGCTACGGACTAAATTAGCAACCCATTGAATCAATGATTTGGTTAATTGATTGGTTGGCTTTTCTGTTTCCTTTTTAAGAACAGGATTATTTTGCTCAAAAACCACTCGTTGAGAGGTAATTTTTATAGAATCATTTTTCATTAAACGATTCTCACGACCGTGCATGATGGTTGAAGATTCAAGAAAGCCAAAGCCTGTTGAGGTCGTTAATACCACAAAAGAAAAGATGATGTAGAGAAATTTTTGTTTCATTTTTTAAAAAGGTTTAATAATGATACGAAGATAACAAACTAATAAATAGATTGTTACAAAATATTCTCATTTTTTAAGCTAACCTTGTGCCATTCGGTACAGGGCGTTCAATGGCAGTCAAAACAACCTCTCCATCTGGCAAAACAAAGCCTGTCACCAAAATTTCAGAAAGGAAATTAGCTATTTGTCTGGGAGGAAAATTAGTAACACACACAACTTGTCTGCCCATTAATTCTTCTTGCGTATAAAGTTTTGTAATCTGTGCTGACGACTGTTTTATTCCTATTTCCTCTCCTAAATCTACCACCAATTGATACGCAGGCTTTTTAGCCTTTGGGAAATCTCTTACTTCTAAAATTGTTCCTGCTCTAAGTTCAATTTTTTCAAAATCTTGCCATGAAATTGTCTCCATCTTATCGAAAATTACCAAATGTTAATAAATGAAAATATTTTAAAATTTGATTGAAGATTAGGTAATTCTACGCTAAAACCAATCAAAAAAACTTCCGTGCTTTGTGAAAACAAAAAAATACCTCAAACATTCAATGTTTATTGTCATTCCAATATTAGCTATCGCTCTTTTAGGGCTTGGAGCATACCTTTTACTCAACGTTTTAGGTATTGATATTAGATTTTCATCCACTAAAAAATAGTTTTTAGTTTAAGATAATAATCGTTGAAACTGAATTATAATCCTTTCTTTCAACGTATTAAGACTGTAAATTAGTAGTTCGTTCACTTTATATTTCTCGCTTACCTCTCTCTATTTTAAATCAAGACTGCGATGCTCTTTTAAGGTTAGAAAACGAGCATCGCATATAGTCTTTTATTTCAAAATTCCTTTCAAATCGTCATAAGGTATTTCCAATTCTGTTATTCCTGCGGCATACGACTTAATTTCGTAAACGTTGTATAAAAACTTTACGCCCTTATCAGTAAGCGTAAAATTATCATTCAGTAAAAATTTCCCATTTTCAAAGAAATACCCATTTTCTTCAATCAATTTGTCGGCAGGTTTTAGGTTTTCTTGTTTCCTAAATTTTGCTTCGGCAATAGTTAACAGTTTTTGGTCAAAGCCTTTTTCAAAAATATCTTCTAAAGTAACTCTTTTGAATGTTTTACGGTCATAAACATAGTAATATTCCATACTAATTGGGTGATTTCCACCCATAAACCAATTGGTATTGGTATGCAACATCAAGTATTTATCCGTTTGGCGTTGTACTTTGTTATAACCTTCCATATACCAAGGATTAGCCAAGAATCCGCCCTCATTTTTTTCATTGGCTTTATTTACAAAATCTTTGCCTTCTTGCAATTTTACGTCATAATCTGCAATGAAATTTTCAGCTAATTCTATAAAATTTTTAGGGCTATTTTTTGTCGTATCATTTTCGTCATGAAAAATATTGAACAATTCTTTCTGAATTGTAGCATTAAATTCTGGCGATGCAAATTCTGGATATTCAAACTTTACAGTAGCACATAAAGAATCTTCTTTTACGCAAGTTTTACTATGTTTTTCAAATTTCTTGACATTATAAATTAATGTATCAGCAGTGCCTTCTGCATCTTTTTCAGGGGAATTTCCACAACTCCAAAGCAAAGCTAAAAAGGGTATAAAAAGTAATTTGTAATTCATTTTATGGGTTTGTTTAAATAATATGCAAGCAAAAAAGAAAAATATAACTCACTATCAGTCAATGCTTTTTTAGATAATTGAATAATGCCCAACAATTAAATCCTAACACCAAATCATTTATTTTTGATAAAATTCGATAGGTAAATCGTCAGGGTCGCTGGTAAAGAAAAATGGTTTGTCTGTTAATTCATCAATTCTAATGGCTTCGCAATTAAGTCCTTTTTCAACTAATTCTTCACGAGTTTTTTCAATATCATTTACTTCAAAAGCCAAATGACGCAAGCCACAAGCTTCTGGTCGAGAAACTCTTTTTGGAGGGTTTGGGAATGAAAAAAGTTCTATCTGATACAGTCCATTGACCGATAAATCCAATTTATACGATTGTCTTTCAGCACGATAAAATTCACTTTCAACTTTAAAGCCTAAAATCTCGGTATAAAATTCTTTAGATTTTTGATAATCAGAACAAATAATGGCAATGTGATGAATATGATTGATTTGAAGCATGGAAATATTTTAGGGGTTTGGATTTAGGCATTAGGGATTTCACGTGCTGATTTCAAAATATTTACAAAAAAATCAGAACAATCACTCCTGAATACAAAGGTAAAAAAAGAGTTGAACAAATATAATCGAACAAGCTATTTGCGAAAATTGAACAAACTATAAAACAGATTTATAAGCTATACTAAGCGAAAAGCGATTTGCGAAAAAGCGAGGAAGTAAGTTTATAAACCCAATCTAATAAGTATATCAAAACAAAATCACAATTTTAGGCTCGCCAATAATCAATAAATCATTCAAAAACCCTAACGTTTTAGTAACTTTGCAACCTAATTAAAACAACAAGCGAAAAACAATGAAACGCCCTTTTCAAAATAGCTATATCTATCATTGATTTGGCGTTCCATCTGATGCCGTTTAAAATAACTAAAAATTAATAATCAGATGAAACAAATCATTTTTACCGAAAAAGCACCTGCCGCCATTGGCCCATATTCACAAGCGGTACTTTCAAACGGAACTTTATACGTTTCGGGACAAATTGCCTTTGCTTTAGCAGAAGCTGGTGCGAGCATCGAAGAGGAAACTCGTCAGGTAATGGAAAATTTAAAAGCAATTTTAGAAGCAGCCAATATGACTTTCGAGAACGTGGTAAAATGCTCAATTTTCGTAAAAAACATGAATAATTTTGTGGCAATCAACGGAATTTATGGTGAATATTTTTCATCAAATCCTCCTGCTCGTGAAACCGTAGAAGTGGCACGTTTGCCAAAAGATGTCAATGTTGAAATTTCATGTATCGCCGTTAGTTAAGTTGTGAATTAGTGATTTAGGTAATTATACTAAGCGAAAAGCGATTTGCGAAAAAGCAAGTTACTGTTAAACAAAGACTTACAGTATTTCTATTTTGCAAACCTCAATCGGTTGAGTAAATAAATCAAAATTTTCCTAAAGCACTCGCTCACCAAATCACAAATAAAAAAATGTCCAACAATCAAGTTAGAGTACGTTTTGCACCAAGTCCAACAGGGGCTTTACACATTGGTGGTGTCAGAACAGCATTATACAATTATTTATTAGCCAAGCAATTAGGAGGAAAAATGTTGCTCCGTATTGAAGATACCGACCAAACTCGGTTTGTAGAAGGAGCAGAAAAATATATTATTGAAGCCCTTTCATGGGTGGGAATTACGATTGATGAAGGTGTTGGCGTAGGTGGTCCTCACGAGCCATATCGTCAGTCTGAGCGTAAAGCTATGTACATGGATTATGCCATGCAATTAATCAATACGGGTAAGGCGTATTATGCTTTTGATACTTCGGAAGAATTGGACACCATGCGTCAAACACTTGAAAGTCAAGGTTCTGCATTTCAGTATAATGCCGTAACAAGAGTAAAATTAAACAATTCATTAACGCTTTCAGAAGAAGAAACGAAGGCAAAAATTGAAGCGGGAGAACCTTATGTCATTCGTTTGAAAGTGCCTGCAAAAGAAGAAATTCGTTTTAAAGATATTATTCGTGACTGGGTTCATGTTCATTCATCAACGATAGATGATAAGGTTTTGATGAAGTCAGACGGAATGCCAACTTATCACCTCGCCAACGTTGTGGACGACCACTTGATGGAAATTTCACACGTAATTCGTGGAGAAGAATGGTTGCCATCAGCACCACTTCATATTCTTTTATATCGTGCTTTTGGTTGGGAATCTACCATGCCACAATTTGCCCATTTGCCACTTTTATTGAAGCCAGAAGGTAACGGAAAATTATCAAAACGTGATGCAGATTTAGGCGGTTTTCCTGTGTTTCCATTGGAATGGACAAACCCAGACGGTTCAAAAGCATTAGGTTTTAGAGAAGAAGGATATTTAAAAGAAGCCCTTGTAAACTTCTTGGCTTTCTTGGGTTGGAATCCTGGAACGGAGCAAGAAATGTTCTCGATGGACGAATTAATCGCTGCTTTTTCATTGGAAAGAATCAATAAAGCAGGAGCGAAATTTGACATCAATAAAGCAAAATGGTATAATCAGCAATATTTAAAGTTGCAGTCAGACGAAGAACTTGCTAAAACATATCTTCCTGATTTTGAATCAGATAAAGCTGTAAAAATCGTACATTTATTCAAAGAAAGAGTAACTTTCCCTCAAGAGATTACGAAAGAAGCCAATAATTTATTTACTGCTCCAGCAACATTTGATGCAACCATTGTAGCGTCAAAATGGAATATTGATGCCAAAACAGGAATTACTGCTTTTGCAGAAGCACTACCAAGCATTGAAAATTTTGTTGCTGATGAAATTAAACATACTTTACACGATGTTTTCGAGAAATTAGGAATCAAAATGGGAAAAGTAATGCAAATGTTACGGGTAGCCGTTACAGGTGCAGGTGCAGGTCCAGACTTGATGCTTTCGATGGAAATTATGGGTAAAGATGAAGTAACGGCACGACTTACAAAAGCGTTGAATGAATTGCCTAATTTGTAAAATGTAGCACAGGTTTCTGACCTGTATCATTACATTAAAACAAATTGGATTAATGATTTTTGAACTCAAAAACAGGTTAAAAACCTGTGCTACTAACAATGGCTAAGAAAAAAGAAGTAAAAAAAGAAGACCTTCCGAAAGTTCATAAAGAATTGGAAGGGTTTGATATTTCAATAAACTCATTTGGTGAAATTAATCGCACGATTGACATTGAAAAAATCAATGAGTTTTTGAATAAAAATATGGATGACAAGAAATTGAGAAATAGAGAATAAGGGGAATTAGGTTCTGGGTTTTAGGTTTTAGCAGTTTAAGTTGTGACCTAAAACCTAATTCCTAAATCCTACTACCTAAAGACATGATAGACAAAGAATCACTACAAAAAATAGCTCATCTCGCAAGATTGGAGATGCCAGAAACTGCTGAGAAAGAAATGATGGACTCGTTGAATTCTGTTCTTACTTGGATGGAAGAATTGAACGAAATCAATACAGATGACGTGAAGCCTCTAACTCACATGAGTTTAGAAATCAATGCTTTGCGTGAAGATAAAGTCATTCCAAATATTAGCCGTGAACAAGGACTAAAAAATGCCCCGAAACAAGATGGAGAATACTTTAGAGTTCCAAAAGTGATGGAGTAAAGTAGCACAGACTTCAGTCTGTTTATAAGTGTACAAACAGACTGAAGTCTGTGTTACTTTACATATAATATTCCAAAGCCTTTTTCATTTCGACTTTTGACACTGAAATGTCGTAAGTACATTTTCCTGCATCTTCTAACAAAGAGAAGCGAACTTCTTTTCCTTTGTTTTTCTTGTCTTGGGCTGTCAATGCAATAATTGGCTCAATATCAGCTTCTTTTATTGTTGCTTTTCCGTAAACTGAGAAGATAAATTCTTCGATATTTTCCAATAATTTCTGGTCAATCATACCACGAACGAATGAAATATAGGCTTCGCAAATCATTCCTGCTGCGATGGCTTCTCCGTGAAGTAAATGTAATTTTGGTTTTCCTAAGAAATAGGTTTCAATTGCATGACCAAGCGTATGCCCAAAATTTAGTATTTTTCTAAGACCTTTTTCTGTTGGGTCGGCTTCTACCACTTTCTGTTTTATGGCAACCGAATGAGCAATTAAGTCTGCAAAATTCTGTTCTTCAAAATCTTTTCTACGAATTTCTTCCCATTTTTCAGCATCCATAATTAAGCAATGCTTGATGATTTCGGCAAAACCTGAACGCAATTCGCTAAATGATAATGTTTTAAGAAAGTCTGCATCAATTAAAACCGTTTTAGGAATTTGGAACACCCCGATATGATTCTTAAATCCATGAAAATCAACCCCTAACTTCCCTCCTACGCTGGCATCTACCTGCGAAAGTAGCGTTGTTGGGATTTGGATAAAATCAATACCACGTTTATACGTTGATGCACAAAAACCACCCATATCACCAATAACTCCACCACCCAAATCAATCACTAAACTATGGCGGTCTAATTCGTTATCAGTCATAGCTTGCCAAATAACTTCACAAGTACCTAAATGTTTTTCAGATTCGCCCGATTTAATTTTAACTAAATTGTGTTTTGGCAAGAATGGTTTAATCACAGGATAACAATGACGAAAGGTTTTTTCGTCGGCAATTACCTGAATTTTAGTGTATTTATTAGCATCTAAAAATGCTGGAAGGCTTTCGGAAATTGGAGAAATAGTAACAGACATGGTTAATTGAGTCGTAAGTCGTAAGTCAATTTTTTGGCTACGGGATTAATAATTTGACTCAAAATTACCCATTTTTATTCGAACCTTGTCTAATGAAACTACAAATTCTCAATCAAAACCTAAAATCAAAGTATATGTTTAACCTTATGATGAAAAGCAGATAGTAATTCGTGGTCAGGATTTAATTCTGTAATGAGAAAATCAACCTCCTCAGCCGAACAAACCTGTAAACGCAGTGAAGAATTTAATTTTTCAGAAATCATCGGTGTAACTACTTTTTTGGAAGCTTTTATCATTGCCTTTTTTACTTGAACAATCTCATAAATAGGGATTAGTAATAATATTTATTTCTTCAAAATCATTACCACATTACTGACGGCTCTTTCACCTCTATGGTCAAATTGTTTATTATCACAAGGATAATTGACTACTCCATCTTCATTTTGTCCTTTTACATACATCGTTGTTGAGCCTCCACCATCTAAATTAACGGCATCTTTACAATTCAACATTCGTGTTAGAAAAGTTAATTCATGCAAAGTCATACCTTGAGCTACGGCATTGCGTCCGTCAACGGTAATTAATAATAAATCGTCTTCATTAGTTATACAAGCACAAGTTCTTGGATGACGATTATCATTAAAAGCATTTACTCTTAATTCTTGTACCTCATTATTATGAATAAGTAATGGCCCTGTAACTAAGATACTATTTTCTGGTAAAGATTTTTCCCAATATAATTTTGCTCCTCCTTTTACAATCTTCATATTATTTTCGTCAATTGTAATAGCGGCAATGCTATGTTCTGGAATTAATCTATCTGGACTATACGATGCCGAATCAAGGATTTTTTTATTAATCTTAATAAAATCGACAGCCCCACCTCTCTTTGTATTAAAAAAACCACCATTTACTGCTGCAATTGCATTATTCTCTAAAGCTAAAACACTGGTAGGCTTTAATTTACGAAGCGTGTCTCCTTCTGGAACATAAGTATCTGCCGAGCCAAAAGCAAATTGCAAGCTTTTATTAGAAAGTTTTGTTTGAAGAATATTGATATTCTGATTGGATGCAAATAGCTCTTTTTGATTAAAATGATAGCTTTTCCAAAGAAGTCCATTACCTAAGTCCACAGGAAACCACCTGACATAACTTAACATCAGTGAATCGGCGTAATTTTGAGCATTAGAAGTAACAAAAAATACGGTAAGGAGGTATGCAGTCATTAAAAACCGCTTCATATACTTAGGCAAAATTGATAGTCACGAATATAACGAAAAAGTCTTCTGAAAATTATTTTTCCAGAAGACTTTTATTAAACGGTAGTTTTTAGACAGAAAATACCTAAAATTCTACTCTACTGTAACTGATTTCGCTAAATTTCTCGGTTGGTCAACATTACATCCACGCAATACCGCAATATGATATGACAATAATTGTAATGGAATAGTAGCCAATAATGGAATTAAAGCATCATGAGCCGCTGGAATCTCAATAGTATAATCAGCCATCGTCGGGATTAATTTATCACCTTCTGTTACAATAGCAATAACTTTTCCTTTACGAGCCTTCACTTCTTGAATATTTGAAACAACTTTTTCGTAAGAACTGTCTTTCGTAGCAATAAACACCACAGGCATTTCTTCATCAATTAATGCAATTGGACCATGTTTCATTTCTGCCGCTGGATAGCCCTCAGCATGGATGTATGAAATTTCTTTCAATTTCAATGCACCTTCTAAAGCTACTGGGAAATTATAGCCACGTCCCAAATAAATAAAGTTACGAGCATCTTTAAACTGCTCAGCAATAACTTTAATCTTCTCATCTGCTTGTAAAACCTTCTCGATTTTTGAAGGAATACGCTCTAATTCAAACAATAATCTTCTAAAAGTATCTTCGTGCAATGTTCCTTTTTTACGAGCAACCGCAATTGCCATCAATGCTAAAACGGTAACTTGTGCTGTAAATGCTTTTGTTGAAGCTACCCCAATTTCTGGACCTGCGTGTGTATAAGCCCCTGCGTGTGAAGCTCTTGGAATAGATGCACCAACCACATTACAAACACCAATAATAGTTGCACCTTTCGATTTTGCTAATTCAATGGCTGCTAAAGTATCAGCCGTTTCTCCTGATTGTGAAATGGCAATTACAAAGTCACCTTCCTTAATAATTGGATTGCGATAACGGAATTCAGAAGCATACTCCACTTCAACATTGATACGAGCTAATTCTTCAAAAATATATTCTCCAACCAAACCAGCGTGCCATGAAGTACCACAAGCAACAATAACTATACGTTTAGTTTTGGCTAATTTATCAATATAATCACGTAAACCTCCAAGCACTAAATGCCCACTATCTGCATTCACACGTCCACGCATACAATCTGCTACAGAGCGAGGTTGTTCGTAGATTTCTTTTAGCATAAAATGCTCAAAACCACCTTTCTCAATTGCTTCTAACTCCAATTCAAGCGTCTGAACATAAGGAGATTGCAGGATATTGTCAATATTTTTAACCGTCAATTCACCATCACGTACTACTGCCAATTCGTAGTCATTCAAGTAAATAACTTCGTTGGTATATTCAATAATTGGTGTGGCATCTGAAGCGAAGAAAAATTCGCCCTCTCCTACCCCAATTACTAAAGGAGAACCTTTACGTGCAGCAATTAATTGAGAAGGATTTGTGGCATCCATGATAACAATGGCATACGCACCAACAACTTCTTTCATTGCCAAACGAACGGCTTCTTCTAATAAACAACCCGTATTTTTCTGAATATCTTCAATGAAGTGAATAAAAACTTCAGAATCTGTATCAGAGTAAAAGACGTGTCCTTTCTTAATTAAATTCTTTTTGATGGAATCATAGTTTTCAATAATCCCATTATGGATAATTGCTAATTTTTCATTGGATGAATAATGCGGGTGAGCATTTTTATCATTAGGCTCGCCATGAGTAGCCCAACGAGTATGTCCTATACCAATTGTACTTGTAAGATTCGCTTCAGTAAGCGTATCTTCTAAATCTTTTACTTTTCCTTTTTTCTTATAAACATTCAGTCCATCATTTAATAATGCAACTCCTGCACTATCATAACCACGATATTCCAAACGTTTTAATCCTTTAATAATTATTGGATAGGCTTCACGATGCCCAACATAAGCTACAATTCCACACATAAGTTTCTTAGTTTCATATTTTAAGAGATATGTAAATTAAAGATTATTTATGAAAGCTTAAAAAATTAGCAGTAATTCTTATTTTTCAAAAGCTATCTAATTTCTAACTCACCACTCTTTCAGTAATATATTGCCACAAAAATAAAGCGGAGATTTCAGATTATGAATCTCCGCTTCAGATTATTTTATTAAAATATTAAGTATCTGTTGTTTGACTATATTGAAAGGTCCTGATTAATAGTGAGTTCCAACACTAATGCCCAAAAACTAAATCCTAACAACTACTTATTTGGTAACGTATGTATAATAAATCTTCAATTTCATTTTACTGTTAGCAAAAATGGCTCTATCTGGCGTTGGGCTAACAATATTTTTACTTGAAGTGGGTGAACGTACACCTGTTGAGGAATTGGTAACCAATGATGTTGATGATAATAACCATCCATTTGATTTATTTCTTCCTGAGAGTATATTCTGTAATGAACTTGTTACATTGAATGTGTATGTATTGCTTTTGGCAACATAAGCCGCTGAATAACTTTCTCCTGACACAAAATAAAGTGAACCATCACCCGTAGTGGTTGTTCTCAGCGGACGATTAGCGGGTGTACTTTCTACAATCACAAGGTCGGATGGCAACGACAATCCTGCGTTGTCATTCGGTTCTAAAACTAATTCAGCTTTATTAATAGCAATATCTTTTCCGTTCTTTAATTTTGATAAAGTTGGGAATTTCAATTTCACACCTAATCCTGTTGCTGCTTGCACCACAACTTCATTACTTGTAGCAGAAGCAGGAATGGCATCGCCACCTTTTTCTAACTTCGCAAATGCCGTTGTTCTTGTTGGTGTTATTCTACTAAAACGAGCGTTTTGAGCAACTCCTGTTGAAGAAGTATATAAGCCTATATAAATATTATTCGCTTTAGTAGTATCTACTGTTACTTTAATACTATCAGCAGTATTAGCTGCATTTCTTAAAGTGTAAATGTATTTATAATGGTAATACACTTTCATTACAGACAAATCTGCTGAAATACCTAAAATAGCTGCATTCTTTGCACTTTCAGAAGTTAAAGCTAAACCTTTGATTTTATTTCTAAATCCAGTTCCAATCAAAACATTATCTTTACTACTCTGTAAATCACGCTGAGAAGCGATAAAATTGATAAAAGTTGGGTCAGTGATTGGAATTCTAAGTGTATCAAATCTACTTGTTCCTGAAATGATGTTTTTATCTTTAACAGGTCTAATACGAACATTTTTAGCTTGTCCCAACAAAGTAGATTTCAATGCTGGCGAACTTGTGGTTCTGTAATAAGTGGCAGTAGCATCTAATGAAGCATCATCCGACAGTTGTGTTAAACTAAATGTTTGATTCTGCAATGTATCACCTTGATAAAGTGTATAAGGCATAATAAAACGGATAGAATCAACTTTACTTGGGTATTTCAACCATGTTACATCTTTTCTACCTGCTGTATCCACACTTGAATAAAGTGTATCGGCATTTGAAATATGGAAATAACTACTTGCTTCTACTAAACCTAATTTAGGGTCAATATAACGCCCAACTAAAAGATTGGAAGTATTATTTGTTGCAACAGAATCTAACAAAACTGTTGAAGCATCTACTGTTAGCGTATCTGTAAATAATATTCCAATATCTTGTACAAAAACCTCTGAGCCAATTTCTTGTGGGTCTTCACAAGCGGTTAAAGAAATACAAAAGAAGAGAACCAGACTTGTTAGTAGGCTTTTATTCGCCCACCAACGCTGTGTAAAGATTGTAAAAACCGTCGATATCTGTTTCAGAAACGTACTCAAATTTTTTGTCAGGTAATTCATTAAAAATAGTGTTAAATTTCTCTGTAACTTCTTCCTCTGTCGTTATAACTATATCAGAATACTCAATGCCGATTTTCATAAATCCTTCATAATCTGCTGAAGCTAAATTTCCTAACATTTCATCTTCAACGTTAGTGTTTTTAACTTTATCATAAAGTCCTTCAAACTGGAATTTATGAGCAAAACTATTATCAAAAACAGAAAATACCGTTTTTGAATCTTTGAAAATTGGGTCGCTTTTATAAGTCGTTTTAAGATATAAAGGAATTAGTGAAGTCATCCAATCGCTACAATGAACAATATCTGGTGACCAACCTAATTTCTTAACGGTTTCTAAAGCTCCCTTGCAAAAAAAGATGGCTCTTTCGTCATTATCTTCATAAAACGTATTTTCTTTGTCCGTGAAAACGTATTTTCTTTGAAAATAGTCTTCATTGTCAATAAAATATACTTGTAATCTTGCTAAAGGTAATGACGCCACTTTGATAGTAACAGGCATATCAGAATCACCAACTGGAACGGTAAAACCTGATAATCTGACTACTTCGTGAAGACGATTTTTTCGTTCATTTATCAACCCAAAACGTGGCACTAAAATCCTGATATCAAACCCTTTGTCTTGCATAGCAGAGGGTAGTTTTCTGATAAAATCAGCGACTTGGGTCGTAGAAAGAAAAGGGTCAACTTCACTGGCAACGTAAAGGATACGCAATTTAGACATTGTTGTCGTTGTTAGAAGCTTTGTAGCTGTTAAAAAGTGTTAAGTAGTTTGTTATCATTTAAACGGCGAACCGTTATGGGTTATTTATTTCGTTGTAAAAGTAATTTTAATACTTTTGTAAGACTTCTTGAAACCCTGATAACTCACCAACTTGATGCTTTTGTTAACACCAAAGCAGAGAAATATAAGTAAAAAATTATGCAAAAATATAAAAAAAATACGGATATTCCACAATAAATTGCTTCGTTATATGGACTTATTGCTTTTGTTTCTGCATTCTTGTTAGAAATCAGTTATTCAAAACCCAATAACATCACCCAAAGACAAGGTCACTTTTAATATATTTCACGAACATCGAGCGTAAATAAAAATGCAAGTTTTTCATTCAATAAAATCCCTACAAGTTTTTTTAAAATCAGAACGTCTTGCGGGTAAATCTGTTGGCTTTGTCCCAACTATGGGAGCATTACACAATGGACATTTGTCGTTAATTGAGGCATCCAAAAAGCAAAATGAGCTTACCGTTTGTAGCATTTTTGTAAATCCTACCCAATTCAATAATGCACAAGATTTAGTGGTTTATCCAAGAACTTTGGAAGCTGACTGTCAAATGCTTGATTCAGCAGGGTGTGATGCCGTTTTTGCCCCAAGTGTTGAGGAAATGTATCCACAACTACCCCATTTAAAATTTGATTTTGGTGATTTAGAAAGAGTGATGGAAGGAAAATTTCGTCCTGGACATTTTAATGGTGTGGGCATAGTTGTTTCTAAATTATTCAATATTGTTCAGCCAGACCATGCTTATTTTGGACAGAAGGACTTACAACAATGTGCCGTTATCAATCGTTTGGTAAAAGATTTGAGTTTTTCTTTGACCTTAAATATTTGTCCAACTCAAAGAGAAACAGACGGTTTGGCAATGTCTTCAAGAAACAGAAATCTTAGCCCAGAACAAAGAAATTTAGCTCCTGCGATTTATAAATCATTACAACAGGCTTCTGATTTATTAAGAAATAAAAAATCGGGTGAAGAGGCTAAAACGTTGGTTTCGGAATATCTTTCAAAGGTTGAAGGCATTGATTTAGAGTATTTCGAAATATCAGATTTTGAAACACTTCAGCCAATTAATGAACTTTTGGAAGGACAAACAGCTTTGTGTATTGCTGCCTTTATGGGCAAAACTCGTTTGATTGACAATGTAATTATTTAACGGAACTATTTGTCGCAAACAAATTTAGGCCACAAATTGAACTGATTTACAGGGATTAAAATCAAGAAAAATAAGCAAAAACCTGTTAAATCAGTATAATCTATGGTCTATCGCTTTTCGTTTAGTATAGAATCATTAATTCTAAATACCTTTGTGCTTTGATTTAAAATCAAACATCGAATCCCAAATATCAAATTAAAATATGTTTATTCACGTAATGAAATCTAAACTCCACCGTGTGAAAATCACGCAGGCGGAGTTGAATTATGTTGGAAGTGTAACCATTGACGAAGATTTAATGGATGCTGCCAATCTTATTGAAAACGAAAAAGTACAGATTGTTAATAATAATAATGGTGAACGTTTCGAGACTTATGTTATCACTGGCGAGCGTGGCTCTGGAACTGTTTGTTTAAATGGTGCTGCTGCTCGTAGGGCTCAAGTTGGTGATATTGTGATTATTATTGCTTATGGTATTATGACTCCCGAAGAAGCAAAAGAACACAAACCAAATTTGGTTTTCCCTGACAGTAATAATAGATTAGTTTAATTTTTGGGGGTTAGGATTTAGGAGTTGAGCATTAGTATTTTAAGAATCTTCTTATATTTTACTCTAAAATTGACTACTAAAACCTAAATACTAACAACTAAAACCTCTTGTATGAAAAAAATCTTTCAGTATCTTCTTTTCTTAGGAATTGGAGGTGGATTAATTTGGTACTCCATTGCTACGGGTATTATCAACCCTGCCAAACTATGGGAAGATGTTTCTCATGCCAATCTTTGGTGGGTGGGGCTTATGGTTCTTCTAACCTTTGTAGCTCATGGAAGTCGGGCGGCACGTTGGCAAATGCTTTTAGAACCTTTAGGATATAAACCTTCATTTTTCAATGTCAATAATGCCGTTTGGTTGGGCTATTTTGCCAATAATTTAGTTCCCCGTTTGGGCGAAGTGACTCGTTGTAGTCAGTTGTATAAAAGTGATGATATTCCTGTTGAAAAATCATTGGGAACGGTTGTTACCGACCGCCTTTTTGACGTTGTAGCACTATTTGTTTTATTAATTATCCATTTTATTATTGATTTTGATAAACTTTGGGCATTTGTCAATCAGCAATTAGCACAAAATACTGGAGGACAAAGCAACAAATCAAATCTATTATTTTTCCTTTTAATTGGGTTGGCTCTTGCTGGCATGATTCTTTTTGTTTTTCGTAAAAAAATCCTTCAAATTTCTATCGTGAAAGTAATTTTTGAAAAACTAAAAGGACTTTTAGACGGGCTTTTGAGTATCAGATATTTAAAAAATCCGAAACTTTTTCTGTTTTATACCGTCATGATTTGGGGAATGTATTGGCTGATGGGCTATGTGCTTTTCTTTGCCATTCCAAAGTTTTCAAACTTACCTCCTATTGCGGGTTTAACCTTTTTAGTTTCAGGAGCATTAGCGATGATTTTGCCATCACCAGGTGGAGCAGGAACAGTTACAGCAATTGTTTCGCCCGTTTTTGTAACCATGTACGGACTATCAAAAGACGATGCAGGAACGCTTTCGACCTTCGTGCAGAGTTCACAAATGTTAGCAACATTAATAATTGGCTTGATAATTTTTATCATTTCGATATTTACGAATAAAAAAACAAGTAAGTAGAGAATAGAGGATAGAGGTCAGAGATTAGAGGTTAGAAAATTCTCTACAATCTGTCCTCTAACATCTAATCTCTATTCTCTAACCTCTATCATCTAATCTCTAAAATAATTATGACAGAAAATAAAATATATACACGAGAATCTGCCACCGTTCAGGCGGAGAAATGGCAGGCGGAAGGACAAAAAATTGTTTTCACAAACGGTTGTTTTGACATTGTACATTTAGGACATATCGACTATTTAGAAAAAGCTCGAAACTTAGGTGATAAATTAGTTTTAGGACTGAATACCGATGCTTCCGTGAGAAGATTAAAAGGAGAAACTCGTCCCGTAGTAAACGAATATGCACGCTCACGAATGATGGCAGCCTTTGAATTTGTAGATGCAGTTGTACTTTTTGACGAACCAACGCCATTAGAATTAATAGAAACCGTAAAGCCCGATATTTTAGTAAAAGGCGACGATTATTCCATTGAAACTATTGTAGGGGCAGATTTTGTTATAGGTAAAGGAGGCGAAGTAAAAACAATTCCCTTAGTAAAAGGATATTCAACCACAAGTTTAATCGAGAAAATAAAAGCAATCTAAGAAAATGATAGGAATCTATTTAATCACGTTTGTCTTTGCAGGAATTGGAATGTTTGTGCAATGGCGTTTAAAAAGTAAATTTCAGCAATATTCAGAAGTAGGCTTACAAAATGGGCTTTCGGGTAGAGAAATTGCCGAAAAAATGTTGAGAGATAATAATATTTTTGACGTAAGGATTGTATCCGTAGAAGGACAATTAACTGACCATTATAATCCATCCGACAAAACGGTAAATCTTAGTCCAGACGTGTATCACGGCAGAAGCGTATCTGCCGCAGCCGTAGCCGCTCACGAGTGCGGACACGCAGTACAACACGCAGTGGCGTATTCGATGTTACAATTTCGTAGCTCAATGGTTCCTGTTTTGAACCTTGCCAACAACTTCATGCCGATAGCATTGATGGTCGGAATGATGATTTTATACTCGACAGGCAACAAATTAGTTTTGACAATTGGGGTCGCCATGTTTGCCTTAGCAACACTTTTCAGTTTTGTTACTTTACCCGTAGAGTTTGACGCATCACGCAGAGCATTAGCATGGATGGAGTCAAAAAATATGGTAACTCAACCAGAACACGACGGAGCAAAAGACGCACTTTGGTGGGCAGCCATGACTTACGTAGCAGCAGCTTTGGGTATGTTAGCTCAATTGCTTTATTATGTGAGTTTGCTGTCTGGGAGACGTAGTGATGATTAGATTTTTCAGCAAAAAGCCAACCTGTAATGGGTTGGCTTTTTTGAGATGGATTAGATTATCAATTTTGGGAAGTAAAATTATCGTTTTTTAAAATCATCAGGTAAATCAGGTTCGTCTCCTAAATCTAATTCTAATTTTGCACCTGTGCTTAAAATTTCTACGCCAATCGTAAAAGCTCCCCAAGCAACCCTCTTCAATTTTGCTACTCCATTTACTACATCAACTGTTTCTACATCAGGCTTAAAGGTAGGATGTAGATGAAATCTTACCTGACCTTCTAACTTTACTTTAGAAGGATCTTTCGCAAAAACTTTATACGTAAGATTATACCACCCTTTTATACTGGGGTCAGCAATTTTATCTACTGAAATTTTAAAATTTTCATCTTCTCGACTACCTCCAAATTTCCCTTTACATGGGTCATCTAAGTCGTCAGGTTTATTTTCAATGCTTGATGCTTCAATAATTTGTTTTGTTGTTTCAGTAATTTTTTGTGTACCTCCTCTTTGTTCAGTCGCTTTTACTAATGTATCTGCTTTTTGTTTAGCCTCCTTTGCAGTATCTTCTGCTTTACTTATCCTATTCAGAACGGAATCAGAAACTGACGAAATAAAGCGAGTGGAAGTAATTGCTGCTAAAACACAAAAACTGATAAAAAGAATACAGTCATTCAATTTATGATTTTGTAAACCATCCAAAATACGACTTTGGGTTATTTCTAAGAAAATAGGTACAATTATAGAAGCTCCTATCCCTACAATAACTGAACGAAATAAAGTATTCCCATCATCACTTTCTGAGTCTTTCTTTAAATTATAGTAGTAGTTTACGCATCCGCCTATTACCCCTGAAACAATAATAAAAGCAATAATTGCCCAAAAGCTTACCCAATCAAAACTTTGATTTTGAGCTGTGTATTTCTTTGAAATTTCTAATAGTGCTTTCAAAGAATCTTTTGTAATAGGAATTGTGTCTGTTTTCATGAAATATAAAGAGTTTATGAAATGACTATCTTTTAGCTCCAAAACCTGCAATAAAATTTAATGCTGCTATTAAATTTCCATCTTTAATATTAGTTCCATCAAAGTTTTTTCCCAACGAAATTGTAAGCAATTGGTTTTCAGAAACTTGATACTCCGCATTAAAAACATAGCGATTTGTATGCTTCGCTTTACCAGTTTCAGCATTAGTCTGATTTCTCCAAATGCTTTCTATTGATAAAGAAAGCTTATCATCTATAAGTCCACTTTTTATAAATCGAAAGCCAAAATCTACACTGGAAATATTTTTAGTAGTTTTAAAATCATACTCATTCAAATATCTTACAACACTCAAGATACTATAATCACTTTCCCACTCATAGCCTAAATTTGCCCAAGCCCCAATTTTCGTAACTTTAGAACTATCAAAACGCTCATTAAAGAAATCATAAACATATCCTAAAGAAATATCTGTCTTAAAACCATAACGTTTAAAGGATAATTCAGATAATTTTTTAAAAGCAGTATTTTTTATGATATTTTTTTTCTCGGGTGATAATGATAAAAGACTATCTAATTCGGTAACTCTTTTATCACGAATTTTACTTAGTTTTTTAATTTTCACAGAGTCTTTAATCTCATCTAACTGATTAATTTGACTTGTTATTCTTTTACAAATTGAATCGTTTAATATAAGAGTGCCAATTTCTTCAACTTTAAATTTAGACAACACATATCTATTATTTAATTCTTTTTCTGTTGCCTTACTTAGCTGACCTCTAAAAAGTGAAAACTTAACTCCTAAACCTAACTGATCGTTTTTCTTTTTTGCACTATCACTTTTCGAAAACCCAACTGAAACTAAAAAGCTTTGATTAAAATTTTCAATTGGGTTATTACTAATGGTTTGGTCAAATCGAAACTTGTTCTTCTTTAAAATTGAGATGGGTGCAAATTGCATAGCAAAAGTTTTGGGTATTGCACTAAATCCATTGGTAGCATTATTAAGGATAACTGCAAAGTCCGTAACATCAGTGGGTTTCTCGATATTTGAACTTTCTAACCCCATTAGAAGTAGTACAGGAGTCGATGGAGCTTTTAACATATTTATTGTTAAACTATCAGCACTTTTCTTATCAGCATCTTGGGCGAAGGCATTTTGTATTATTAATAAAAATACCGTTATTGTAAATACTATTTTCATGATTTCTTAATTTATTTTTCTAAAAGTGATAAAGAAAACAAGTAATATTGATTTGTCAGTTGGAATTATAACAGGTTCATTAATTATCCTGTCTATGACTCCTCCTGTGAGTTTTACATCTACTTTTGCGTCATCACCTTCAGGGTCAATGTCAAAAATTTCTGTCACTATCATTAATGTTTTTGATTTTAAACTATTATTTTCGCCTATATGAGTTTTGGGGAAATGATTAGTTTCGGTATTCCCAATTTTAGTTTGTTCAAGATGAACACTTATAACACCTGGTTGTCCAAAAATACTTACTTCAACAGTCACTGGACTGTTGCTGTCATCTACATTGTAAAAATATTGTCTTGTACTTGCCATGTTATTATTTTTTAAATTGTTAAATAATCAGATATTTTCCTTCCAAACCTAACAAAAAAAGCCAAACCTAAACGGCTTGGCTTCAATTACTTAACAAAAATCTTATTATACGGTCATTTGGTTTATTCTTCTTTTAAGAAATTAATTTCGCCAACCTCCTCCCAATGATTTATAAAGTCCAATGACGGCATTGTATTGGCGTTTCTTGAGATTTATTAATTCTATCTGTGATTGTAAGGCATTTTTTTGTGCTGTGATGACTTCTAAATACGTTGCTCTGCCCGACCTAAATAGTTCTGCGGAGTTGTTAATGGATAGTCGTAAAACGCCAACTTCTTGTACTTTTAAATCGTACATTTCATTGGTGTTTTGAATCACGTTCAATTGATTGTAAACTTCTGTAAAACTATTCACTATCGTTTTTTGATAGTTGATGTAAGCCATTTTTTGGTCGGCTTTTGATGCCATCAAATCCGCAATTATTTGTCGTCTGTTGGCTAATGGTGCCGTTAATCCACCAAAAGTATTCATGGCTAATGAAGCAGGGTTTAGCCATAAAAGTGCTTTAAACGACTGTAAACCAAGTCCGCCCGTAAGGTTTAGGGACGGATAAAACGCTGCTTTCGCCGTAAATAAATTGGCGTTGGTAGCCAAAAGCTCATATTCTGCTTGCTTAATATCAGGGCGATTTTCGAGTAATCGGGATGGAATGCCTGATGTTAATTTTGGGGGAATAACTTTTGCCCAAGCTACCTTTTTTCGTTCTATGATTTGTGGGTAACGTCCAACCAAAAAATTAATCTTGCTTTCTGCTTCTATTATTTCTTGCTTTACCTCAATTTTTAGGGCTTTTGAACTCAATAATTGGGCGTTTAATAAGTCAACTCCTAATTGATTGGCTTGCCCTGCTTGTTTTAATACACGAGTAATTTCTACGGCTCTTTCTTGTAAAATGATGTTTTCTTCAAGGAAATCTAACTCATTATCTAAAATCAATAATTCGTAATATGAAGATGCTATTTGAGCTACTAATTCACTAACAACCAAATTTTTACCAGCCTTACTTGCTAATAATTTTGCGGCGGCAGAGGTTTTTTGACTTTTAAGTTTTCCCCACAAATCTATTTCCCAAGATGATTGTACACCCAAGTAGTAATCGGGGATAATTGGGTCTGGAATCTGTTGCTTTTCGTTAATATTGGTTGAAAATTGAGTATCATAATTTCCAACGCCATCAACGGTATAATTTCCAAATTTTCGTTGTCCAACCGTAACATTGGCAGCTAAATCTGGTTTGCCTAATCCTTTCGTAAAACGAACACCTGCCCGAGCAATTTCAATTTTCTGCAAGGTCATTTGAAGGTCAAAGTTGTTAACAAAAGCCGTGTCAATCAAAGCCATTAAAGTTGAATCTGAAAAGAACGCCTTTAATGTTGGCAAATTAATGGCTGACGAATCTGATTTTGTTGTAAACTTCTGAGGCATAGCCAATAATGGACGATTTTGAGGGATTTCTTGCTTGATTTTACAAGCTCCCATCAGTGCCATTATCGCTATAAAAAAAAGTATTTTATATCTAAACATGAGCTTCTTCTGTAATTTTAATAGTTTCTTCTTTGCTTTTCCCTTTCCCCATTCCTGCAAAAATGACATATAAACCAGGGATAACGATTACGCCAAAAATTGTCCCAAATAACATTCCTCCTGCGGCTGCCGTACCAATGGTTTTGTTACCAATCGCTCCAGCTCCCGAAGCAAACATCAACGGAACTAAACCTGCAATGAAAGCAAAGGAGGTCATTAAGATTGGTCTGAAACGGGCTACTGCTCCACCTACGGCGGCTTTGAGCAATGTTTTGCCTTGTTTTTGTTGTAAAACGGCAAATTCAACTATCAGAATGGCATTTTTACCCAATAATCCAATCAACATAACCATGGCTACTTGGGCGTAAATATTGTTTTCTAATCCGAATAAATACAAGAAAAACAGCGAGCCAAAAATCCCAACGGGTAAGGATAAAATAACGGGAAGTGGTAGTAAAAAACTTTCGTATTGGGCTGAAAGTAACAAGTAAACGAAAAGTAAACAGATGATAAAAACACCAATTACCTGATTACCTGACAATACCTCTTCACGGGTCATGCCCGACCATTCGTAGGCGTATCCACGTGGTAATTCTGTTTTTGCTACTTCTTCAATGGCTCGGATGGCATCACCAGAACTGTATCCTTTGGCGGCTTCTCCGTTGAGCATTGCCGAAACGTACATATTATAGCGAGTCAATTGCTCAGGGCCATAAACACGCTCAATTCTACTAAAAATGGCATAAGGTACCATTTCTCCGTATTTATTTTTGATACGCAACTTCATAATATCCTCAGGCAATGCACGATATTTTGGGTCTGCCTGAATCATTACTTTGTACATTTGACCGTATAAAATGAAGTTTGTCGCATAAAAACTACCAATTAATGACTGTAAATTACTCATCGCAGCATCTACCGAAATTCCCTTTTTCGCTGCCATGTCTTGGTCAACATGAATCATGTATTGCGGGAAGTTTGGATTGAAACTTGAAAATGCTTCTTTGATTTCGGGACGTTTTTTGAGGGCTGCAATAAATTTATTAGCCACTTCGGCGGTTCTTTGCAAATTTCCAGAACCTGTTTTATCTAACAAACGCACCTCAAAACCACTCGCATTTCCAAAACCCGGAACGGCTGGCGGTGGAAAAAACTGAATTTCTGCCCCTTTGATGTGCTTTGTTTTTTCGGTTAACTGATTGATAATATCATTGGCAGTTGCTTTGCGTTCATCCCAAGATTTTAGGTTAATTGTACTCATTCCGAATGATGCACCCACACCGTCAGTCATCATACTAAAACCCGACAAACTCGAAATGGATTCAACTTCCGTAATTTTCTTCGCAATTTTATCAATCTCGTTCATCACTTCTTCGGTACGTTCAAGCGTTGCTCCTACGGGCGTAGTTACGTTTGCATAAACCGTCCCTTGGTCTTCCGTTGGGATAAAACTGGTTGGCAAAACACTTCCAACACCCCAAGTTGCCACACAAAACGCCACTAAAATTCCGAAGGTGATTAATCTACGATTGGCAATAATTCTTAATAAACTGCCATAACGGTCTGAAAGTCGGTCGTAAGCACGGTTAAATTTATTGAAAAATCGAGTTAGGAAATTTTCTTTTTTCCCTTCCAAATGTGGATTTTTCAACATTATCGCACATAATGCGGGCGTTAATGTTAAGGCATTTACGCCCGAAATCACAATCGAAATTGCCATCGTCACGGAGAATTGTCGGTAGAAAACCCCAACTGGACCTGATAAAAATGCCACAGGAATAAAAACTGCCGACATTACAAGGGTAATGGCTACGATTGCCCCGCTGATTTCTTCCATTGATTCAATCGTCGCTTCCCGTGCATTAAGATGTTTTTCCTCCATTTTGGCATGAACCGCCTCTACGACGACAATGGCGTTATCAACCACAATACCGATTGCCAAAACCAAAGCGAAAAGTGTCAATAAATTGATGGAGAAACCAAATAATTGCATGAAAGCAAACGTACCCACCAAAGCCACAGGAACTGCCAATACAGGAATAAGCGTTGAACGAAAATCTTGCAGAAATAAGAATACCACCAAAGCCACCAAAATAAAGGCTTCGATGAGGGTTTTTATCACTTCGTGAATAGAGGCATCTAAAAATCTCGATACGTCATAACTCACTGTGTAAGTCATTCCCGGTGGAAAAGTGGTCGATTTCAAGAATTCTAAACGTGATTTGATATTGGCGATTACTTCACTGGCGTTTGAGCCTGGGCGTTGTTTCAATACAATAGCGGCAGATGGTTTTCCGTTTTCTTTTGAAAGTACGTCATAATCTAACGAGCCAAATTCTAAATCGGCTACGTCTTTCAATCGTAACATTTCGCCACTTTCTGTCGTCTTGATTACCACATTTTCGTATTGGTCTTTACGAGTCATTTTACCCGTATACCGCAAAACATATTGTAAAGATTGAGCCTGACGACCCGAACTTTCTCCTACTTTCCCCGGAGCGGCTTCTACATTTTGCTCCTTCAAAGCTTTGATAATATCTTCTGCTGAAATCTCGTAAGCGTCCATTCGTGCGGGTTTCAACCATACACGCATAGCGTATTCTCGTGAACCCATAATATCCACAAAACCAACGCCATCAATCCTTTTTAATTCGGCTAACACGTTAATATCAGCGAAGTTGTAGATAAATTTTTCGTCAACTGTCGGGTCTTCACTAATCAAGTTGATGTACATCAACATGGAGTTCACTTCTTTTTCGGTAGAAACTCCCGCTTTGATTACTTCTTCGGGCAATTCATCTAAAACCGTCGTTACACGGTTTTGTACGTTTACCGCTGCTACGTCGGGGTCTGTTCCAACTTCAAAATATACTTGAATAATTGATGTCCCGTCATTTCCAGAAACAGAAGTCATATACGACATTCCCGGCACACCATTAATGGCTCTTTCAAGCGGTGTCACTACGGCTTTGGCACAAACTTCGGCATTGGCACCTGTATATTTTGTGGTAACTGAAACGGCAGGCGGAGCAATATCTGGATATTGGGTAATGGGTAGCCCAACCATCGCTAACACGCCCAAAAGCACAATAAAAATGGATATGACCAGTGATAAAACGGGTCTATTAATGAAATTTGTAAACATATTTTAGTGGGTTATTCAGGTGTGTTTTCGTAAGTTAAATCTTTTGAAATACTGTTCATTTCCATGAAAAGTGGCTTCACAACCATTCCATCTTTGACATTCTGAATGCCCTCATAAATGATTTTATCGTCTTCGTCCAAACCTGTATCAACAATGTAAAAATGTTGCATTCTATGATTTGAAGTAATGGCTTTGGTTTTCACCCGATTACTATTGTCAATCACATAAACGTACATTCTGTCTTGAACTTCAAAAGTTGCTTTTTGGGGAATAATCAAAGCATTTTTGTATTTTTTGAGTAAACGAACCTTACCACTTGCACCATGTTTCAAGATTTTTTCGGGATTATTAAATCTTGCTCTGAAAGCAATATTTCCTGTATTGGGGTCAATTTCACCTTCGGTAGTTTCAACTTTTCCTTTAAACGGATGTTCTTCACCATTTGCCAAAATAAGGGTTACATTGTTGGATTGTTGGGTTTTATCTTTAAAATTAGAACTATAATTAAGGTATTCTTTTTCCGAAACATCAAAATAGGCGAATACTTCTCCGTTGTTTGAAATATTCGTCAAAAGCGTTCCTTCTTCAATTAAGCTTCCAATTTTGTTGGGAATTCGATTCACAATACCATTGAAAGGAGCTTTGATTTGTGTGTAAGTCAATTGAATTTTAGCAAAAGATTCATTCGATTGAGCCTCTTCTACTTTCGCTTTCATCATATCAACCTTGTTTTTGGCAGCTTCCAATTCAGTATTGGAAACGACATTTTTTTCCACCAATCGCTTGATATTGTTCAATTCTATTTCAGCAGCTTTTTGTTCCGTAACGGTACTTCTTAATATTGCTCCTGCTTTGATAGCTTGTTCTTTCAACTCTGGATTATTGATGCTAAATAAAACTTGTCCTTGTTTTACATATTTTCCTTCGTCGATATAAACTTTATCGAGATAGCCTTTCACTCTGGCACGGATTTCCACATTCTGAACGGCATTAATTTCTGCCACATAGTCGGTATGTAATGTGGTATCAATTTTTATGGGAGAGGTTACTGGAAAACTCTCTGCAATTTGTTTCTCTTGTTTGTCTTTATCCTTACACGACAATAACAACGAGACGACCAAAATACTTGATAGCAAATGTTTCATTTTTTATTTTTGGGATAGATGATTATTCTGATTTACAATCCATTGTGATTCTCTTCAAGGGAACTTTTTAACGTATCACAGATTGTTTTTTGTTTTACAATACCCATTTTCAAGATTTGATGCGTACTTAACGAAAGTCTTCCTTCAAAACGACGACTTCCGTTGAGACTCAGATACACAATACCTTTTTTAAATTAGTATAAATACACAGCAACTTTCAGAAACTAAGAATAGTCTTAATTTCTAATTCAATAATCTTTCATCAATCATTCCATTTATTAGCGTATGAAAAAGATATGATTGATGCTTATCTAAAAGAAGAAAATACCACCTTATAATGCAGATGGAGAAGAAAAGAGTTTATAACGAATCAAGGAGGAGGCGTTTTTTGCTCTAAGCAAATATTATAAGCATTTAAAAGAAAATAACCTGTTTGAATATTCGCAGGCGGTAAATCAAGGTCTAAAAAACAATAATCTAAATGTGGAATATTGTCTATTTCTTCAATATCAATCAAATCGGAATCAAAAGAAGAATCCTCGCCCGAATTTTCAAGTTCACCATCTACGGCAACCACAATATCTTTACCGACAGAATTATAAAGAATAATTCCTCCGCACAAGATTGGTACAATTAGTATCAGCAAAAAATATATCTTTTGAACAATTTCTTGTTTCAACAATTTAAACATAGTTTAGTTTGATGATTTGAAAACAAATATAGTTTAGCACTTTTTTTAAAAAGCGTTTTTCGCCTTAGAATTCCCTTAAAATGATACCAAACAGTAAATTCTGACGACAAAGGCACTATTCAAAAATGCCTTTTAAGTATAAATACACAAGGTTTTAGTCACAAAAAAAGCCAATCTGACAACAGACTGACTTTTTGTTTTTCACGGAAAAATCCTTTTTTAATTCAAAGCATCTTCCGTTTTTATATTCACAAATTTCAAGGTATCATCCTCTCCCACTTCCATCATCACTACCGAATCTTTGGTAATATAATTTCCTAAAATACTCTTCGACAATTCGTTTAAGATACGTTTTTGCATTACTCGTTTCAAAGGTCTTGCTCCCATTGTTGGGTCATAACCTTCATCGGCAAGTTTCAATAAAGCTGCATCGGTAGCTTCTAAAACGATACCTTGTTCTTTCAAACGTTCTTGAATTTGACGGAATTGAATTCTCACAATTTGTGCTAAATTCTCTTTCGACAAAGGCTCAAACATGACAATTTCATCTACACGGTTCAAGAACTCTGGACGAACTACTTGTTTCAACAATCCCATCACTTCTTCCTTAGCTTTCTCCATCACGATATGATTATTCCAACCTTCCATTTCACCCATTTTTTCTTGAATAATATGGCTTCCAATATTTGAAGTCATAATAATAATGGTGTTCTTGAAATTGGCAATTCTACCTTTATTATCAGTCAAACGACCATCGTCTAAAACCTGTAAAAGTATGTTCCAAACGTCTGGATGAGCTTTTTCAATTTCATCTAAAAGAATTACAGAATACGGTTTTCTACGAACTGCCTCTGTCAATTGTCCGCCTTCGTCATAACCTACATATCCCGGAGGTGGACCAATCATACGGCTAACGGCATGACGTTCTTGATATTCCGACATATCAATTCTCACCATAGCGTTTTCATCATTGAACAAATAATCCGCCAATGCTTTTGCTAATTCTGTTTTACCAACACCCGTTGTTCCCAAGAAAATAAACGAGCCAATCGGGCGTTTGGGGTCTTGCATTCCTGCTCTTGAACGACGAACCGCATCAGAAATCGCCTCGATAGCTTCCGTTTGTCCAGCTACTCTCATGCCTAATTCTGCTTCCATGTGGAGTAGTTTTTCTTGCTCAGCTCGCATCATTTTCGATACTGGTACACCTGTCCATTTTGCCACAACCTCCGCAATATTTTCAGGGGCAACTTCTTCTTGTAACATCGTAGAAGCCTGATTTTCAGCCGTTGATATTTGAGACTGAGCTAAACGAGCTTCTGCTTCTACTAATTTTCCGTAACGAATTTCCGCAACTTTACCGTAATCTCCCGCACGTTCTGCTTGTTCGGCTTCTAATTTCAATTTATCAATATTCTCTTTTTCTTTACGAACATTATTGAGAATATCTTTTTCGCCTTGCCATTTAGCCATTAAATCCGTTTTCTTGTCGGTCAATTCTGCTAAATCATGGCTAATTATTTTTTCACGTTCAATGTTATTTTCTCTTCTAATTGCCTCACGTTCAATCTCTAACTGCATAATTTTACGTTGTAAATCGTCAATTTCTTCTGGCACAGAGTCTATTTCCATACGCATCTTGGCAGCGGCTTCGTCCATTAAGTCAATGGCTTTATCTGGCAAATAACGGTCTGAAATATAGCGACTTGACAATTCAACGGCAGCAATTACGGCATCATCTTGAATACGAACTCCATGATGAATTTCATATTTTTCCTTAATTCCTCTCAAAATTGAAATAGCATCTGTGGTAGTAGGTTCATCAACAATAACCGTTTGAAAACGTCTTTCAAGAGCCTTATCTTTCTCAATATACTTTTGATATTCCTTCAGCGTAGTTGCTCCAATTGCGTGCAATTCTCCACGAGCCAAAGCTGGTTTCAATAAGTTTGCCGCATCCATTGCCGACTCACCTCCGCCTGCACCAATCAGGGTATGAATTTCATCAATAAACAAAACAATATCTCCTTCCGAATCTGTAACTTCCTTAATTACAGCCTTTAAACGTTCTTCAAATTCACCTTTATATTTTGCTCCTGCAATCAAAAGTCCCATATCAAGGGTATAAATTATTTTTGATTTTAGATTTTCTGGCACGTCTCCCAACACAATTCTCTGAGCCAATCCTTCAACGATGGCGGTTTTACCCACGCCAGGTTCACCCACCAACATTGGGTTATTTTTTGTACGTCTCGAAAGGATTTGTAACACCCTCCGAATTTCTTCATCACGCCCAATCACAGGGTCAATTTTCCCTGATTTGGCAAGTTCATTTAAGTTTCTGGCGTAGCGTTCCAACGAACGATATGTTGCTTCTGCGTTTTGGTCTTTCACGTTAGTATTTCCTCTTAATTCTTTAATAGCTTCTTTTAATGATTTCTCTTTAAATCCGTTGTCTTTCAACAAATTAGCCACCGCATCTTTACCCAAAGTTAAGGCTAACAATAAAAGTTCAATCGAAATATATTCATCAGCAAACTCTTTCATCAAGCCATCTGCTTTGGTCATAGCAGCATGGGCTTCATTGGCAAAATAAGGTTGTCCTCCTCCCGAAACTTTGGGATAAGCATTCACTAAATCATTTAATTTGGGTAATAAAATAGCTTGATTTGCCCCCAATTTCTTCATTAAAAACTGTGTAGTATTGGGTTCTTCCTCAATAATTGCTTTCAGTAAGTGTCCAGTTTCAATGGCTTGTTGTCCATTGGCGGTGGCAATCGAAGCAGCTTGCTGGATTACCTCTTGTGTTTTAGTTGTGTATTTCATGTCTTCGTAGGAGAAAGGGAGGATTAGAAGAATGTAGAAATCGAAGATTAACCAATTTCTCCATTCTACCCGTCTCACTTTCTCTCTCTATCCTTCAATTTCTGAGCCAAGCTAATATTTCGGAAATTATGGCGTAGAATTGAGAATTTATTTCTACAAAATACGTCAAATTGGCTGTAAACGTACATTTTTGACAGTTTCAGGAGAATAATACATTTAAAAAATAGCATAAAAAAACAGCTCCCCGAAATATTCAGAAAGCTGTTTGCTATTCACCTAACCACTAAAATAGTTTATCTTTAAAAAGCCAATAACCAAAGTATTACAACCTAAAAACCCCTTAAAAGGCTATCACTTGGCAATGGCTTTTTTTACTTATGCTGTTTAAAACTTCTTAATTGCTTTTGAAAATCAGTTTTTCGTCTTCTCGAAATTTCTATTCTATGCCCTGTTTGCATCGTTACATAGGGTTCAATAGACAAATTTACTTCTTTCAAAAAATTAAGGTTAATGAGGTAAGACTTTCTAATTCTGGCAAAATCATATTCTTTAAATGCCTCACAAAACTCTTTTAAAGTTTTCGAGATTAATATTTTTTTGCCATTAATCATGTGTACATAAGTGTAATTTCCATCACCTTCCAACATCATTATATCTTGAATAATGATTTGGGTTTTCTTTCTATCCGTATAAATTGCTGGATAAAAATTTGATTTAAAATTGGCGGTTGGATAAGCATAACTCTGTACTGAAATGTTCATGTTGTTAAGAGATAAGACGGGTTGTTTATTTATTTTGTTCATTTGAACGATACAAAGTAACAAAGCCGAATTTTCTTTTTTTAGCGTAGAATTACGCTATTTTCAAAAATGCGTAGATTTACGGTGTGACTTTTTAGCATTTGCTAAGTCCACAAACACTTAGTCGTAAAATAGAATTTAAGAATAACAAAAATTAAATCTTAAATCTACAAATTACGTAAAAGAGAAAATATAACAATTAATGCTAAAAAAGGCACTATAAACCAAACTACGCCAATGACAGCCCATACATAAAACTGGTATTTCTCAACACGATTCTCTGGAAAAATACATTTATCAAAGCCAAATTCTTTTTTCAAAATTTCTATATCAGTTTCAAATAAATATTCTTGGCTTAGACCTAATAAGTAAGGACTTCGAGTATTTCGACCTCTCACGAAGGCTTGATAAGTAGATTTTGGGAAAAAAATTACGCCCACACTAAAAGCAGACAAGCAAAATATCCAAGCAATATAAAAGCGTCCCCAGCCTCCTGAGCCAATTACCCAAGCCGCTACTTTTGCTTCATCTTGCCAATCGGTGTCATAATCTAAGAGAATATGTAGCATATCATGTCGCCAAACATTTTCTCGACGACCTTTCACATTGGGAATTGGCAATGAAAAATATTTGAATTTTAGCCAAATCCAATCATTATTAATTCCACCTTGTTCACCATAACCGTGTTTTTCGTAGAATCCTTCTAAAGCTTGATGTAAAGTTGTCATTGCCTTAATATTTTAGTTTATCAAATTTATAAATCATTAAATATGACATCATTATAAGAGAAGTTATCCTATTTCTTGAGTATAAAAACCCAGAAAAGTACAAGGTTTTTGAAGTTTCACAAGAACATTACATGATTTATTCATAATTTTGCAGATATTATTTAGCCTTTTAGTATAAGTTGTTTCAAACTAAAAATTGAATCGTTCTTAAAACAACAAAACTTATCCCTAAATGCTAATTGTTTAAAATCACAACCATGATACAATTATCTGAACAAGAATTACTTCGCCGACAAAAGCGTGAAGATTTGATGAAATTGGGCATCGACCCATATCCTGCTGAAATGTTTGACGTAAACGTTACGGCTGCTGACATTCTGAAGAACTACGAAAATAATAAGATAGATTATAAGAATATCTCTATTGCAGGACGTTTGATGTCTTTCCGTATCATGGGAAGTGCTTCTTTCGCTGAGTTACAAGACTCTACTGGACGTATCCAAGTGTATTTCCGTCGTGATGATTTATGCCCTGACGAAGACAAAACGCTTTACAATACCGTTTTCAAAAAACTTTTAGATATTGGTGATATTATTGGTATCAAAGGTTATGTTTTCACTACGCAAGTAGGCGAAATCTCTATCCACGTTACTGAATTCAAGATTTTAAATAAATCTTTAAAACCGCTTCCTGTTGTAAAAAGAGATGAAGAAGGTAATATTCACGATGGTTTTACTGACCCAGAAATGCGTTATCGTCAGCGTTATGTTGATTTGATTGTAAATCCAGAAATTAAAGATATTTTCTTAAAACGTTCTCGTATAGTTACTACGATGCGTTCTATGTTCGACTCGAAAGGTTGGTTAGAAGTTGAAACGCCAATTTTACAGTCAATTCATGGTGGTGCTTCTGCTCGTCCATTTAAAACACATCATAATACGCTTGATATGCCATTGTATATGCGTATTGCAAACGAATTATATCTGAAAAGATTAATTGTTGGTGGATTTGACGGAGTTTATGAATTTGGTAAAATGTTCCGTAACGAAGGTATGGACAGAACCCACAACCCAGAATTTACCTCTTTGGAGTTTTATGTAGCTTACAAAGATTACAACTGGATGATGGATATTACCGAACAAATTTTTGAAAAAGTAGCTCTTGCAACCAATGGGCAAAGTAACGTAAAAGTTGGCGAGAACGAAATCGAATTTGCAGGGCCATTTACACGTTTGACTATCACGGGTGCTATTGAAAAATATACAGGGGTTAATGTGGAAGGTATGGACGAAGAAACACTTCGTGGACACTGTAAAACATGGGGAATTGAAGTTGACGAAACAATGGGAACAGGAAAACTTATCGACGAAGTGTTCGGAGAAAAAGTGGAAGCGAACCTTATTCAGCCAACATTTATTATTGATTATCCTGTCGAAATGTCGCCACTTACCAAAAAGCACCGTAGCAAACCTGGTTTAGTAGAGCGTTTCGAATTATTTGTTAATGGTAAAGAAATTGCCAATGCTTATTCTGAATTAAATGACCCAATCGACCAACGTGAGCGTTTTGAGGAACAATTAAAATTGGCTGAACGTGGTGATGACGAAGCAATGGCAATGGATGATGATTTCTTGCGTTCATTAGAGTATGGTATGCCACCAACCGCAGGTATTGGTATAGGTATTGACCGTTTGACGATGTTGATGACCAACCAAACATCAATTCAAGAAGTTCTTTTCTTCCCACAAATGCGTCCAGAGAAGAAAGTGGAAATGGCAACTGATGCAGACTATGAGGCAATTGGAGTACCAACAGCTTGGATTCCTGTATTACAGAAAATGGGTTTCATGACGATTCCAGCTTTGAAAGAAGCTAATCCAAACAAAGTATTCAACGATTTGGGAGGAATGAGAAAGAAATTGAAATTAGACATCACCATTCCTACAAAGGATGAAGTAATGAAATGGTTTGAATAGTTATTAGGTGTTAGGTGTTAGAAAAACCATAAGATTCTAACACCTAACTTCTAAAACCTGACAACTCACCATTAAAAAAGCCCAACCAAATGAATGGTCGGGCTTTTTTAATGACTATATGAAAAAAAATATTAAGCCTTCTTCACATTAACGGCGTTTAAGCCACGCTTTCCTTCTTGAACGTCGAAAGAAACAGAGTCATTTTCACGAATAGTGATTCCAGATAATCCTGTAACGTGAACGAAGATTTCTTCGCCAGAATTGTCATCAACGATAAATCCAAAACCTTTTGATTCGTTGAAAAATTTAACTTTACCAGTTTGCATAAAAAATATAAAAAAAATTAAAAAATAAAAATTCTAAAAATAATAAATTAACAATTAATATTGATGAACAGACACAGCTATTAGGCTTTTTTCGACATAGGACGAAATAAATAAGGTAATCTTTCGGATTTTACATCCAGTATATAAACAAACAATCTTTTGTCAAACAAAATAAGAAACTATTGTTTCTTTACATTAGCTGCGTTCAAGCCTCTCTTTCCATCAACAATGTCAAATGAAACTTTATCATCTTGACGAATGTGTGTTCCCCCCAAAGCTGTTACATGAACAAAAATCTCTTGTCCAGATTCATCATCTACAATAAATCCGAAACCTTTACTTTCATTAAAAAATTTTACTGTGCCTGTTTGCATGATTACTAAAAATTAACAATTGATAAAATCATAAGAAAACAAAGAATTGTGTTCTGTATGAGTCAATAGCCGAAAAGAGAAATGATGTGATACATTGAATGTTTGATAATCAATGAGGAAGTGAATCTGAGGGGACTGACGAACTCTTGAATAATTAAACTTGTACTAAAAATTTACTTTTAAACTATTAACCATCAAATGTAGTCATAATTTTGTACATTCCTACTTTAAGGCTAATATTTTTACAGTTTTTTCTGAAATTAGTGGTATTTACTTAGTATTTTTTTGTGTTTTTTGAATATTTCTACTGTAAAATATCGATTATTAAGGTCGTAAGTAAATTTGAAAAACCTGCTATATTCTTTGAAAAAGTAACACATTTTTGTAACTTGTGTTAAAATTAGAATCTATTTAAAATCAACAAGTTGCTAATCAAGTAAAATATCATGCTAAAAATTAAATACTTCGTTGAACAACACGTCTTTGGAGTTTGCACTCGATTGGGTGAAAAATTTGGCATTTCTACTGCCAGTATTCGCCTATATTTTGTTTATCTATCCTTTATAACTATTGGTTCGCCAATCATTCTTTATTTAATCCTCGCTTTTTGGATGAACATTCGTCGTTACCTTCGCCAGCAAAATAATCCAACTGTTTGGGAGATTTAGTTAAGAGTTAAGAGTTAAGAGTTAAGAGTTAAGAGTTAAGA
>NZ_QGGO01000015.1:59740-137376 GCF_003148625.1 Arcicella aurantiaca
AGTTAAGAGTTAAGAGTTAAGAGTTAAGAGTTAAGAGTTAAG
The DNA here is from genome assembly GCF_003148625.1 of Arcicella aurantiaca. Lineage (GTDB taxonomy): Bacteria > Bacteroidota > Bacteroidia > Cytophagales > Spirosomataceae > Arcicella > Arcicella aurantiaca. The sequence continues at coordinate 59,783 of NZ_QGGO01000015.1, forward strand.
AAAGAGTGTGATTTTGCAACTTTAGTTCCTCAAAAACAATTTATTTTTGATTTTTTATTAACTTTTTCTGAAATCCACCCCTATTATTTTTTCTCTATCATCTATTCTCTATCATCTATTCTCTATTCTCACATTTCATCAAATCTTTCTTTTCCTTTAATAAAATGTTGCCAAACGATGTTGTGAGCAAATATTTGCCCTAAATTATCTCGCTTTTTTATCTTCTGACGCTTTTTGTACCATGAGCCAAAATTGGCGTAAAAATTAAAATGGGCTCTGGCTACTGCCCAACAGTCTTCCCAAGTATCAAAAAGTAAGAATTTCACTCCTGCAACACCATCTAAAATCAACCTTGTCAATATCGTTTTAAAAAGCCCTTTGTCTGGATGATTTTTATAGAGCATTGCCAAACCATTTCTAAAATTCAAAAATGTTTTGTGTGGATTTGTCTTATGTAACGTTCCTCCTCCCACATGAAAAACTTCTGATTGTCCACAGGTATAAATCTGATAACCAGCGTGTTTCATTCTCCAACAAAGGTCAATTTCTTCCATGTGAGCAAAGAAATCGCCATCAAAACCATCTAATTCGTGAAAAACATCTGCTCTTACAAACATACACGCACCCGTTGCCCAAAAAACTTCTACATTGTCGTTATACTGCTCTAAATCCTCTTCCAAAGAAAGAAAGACTCTTCCTCTACAAAAAGGATAACCCAAACGGTCAATGTATCCACCTGCTGCTCCAGCGTATTCAAAATGTGTTTTTTCGTGATAAGCTTTTATTTTAGGTTGACAAGCAGCAATGTTTGAATTACTTTTCATCAACTGTAACACAGGTTCAATCCAATTGGGCGGTACTTCTACGTCTGAATTCAACAAAACATAATATTTATACTGACCTTTAATATGTTCCAATGCTTCATTATAACCTTGTGCAAAACCAAAATTTTGATTCAATTTGATAATTTTCACTTGCGGAAACTGGCTTTCAAGAATGGCAATAGAATCATCTTTTGAAGCATTGTCTGCCACATAAATAGCTGCACCAGAAGAATTACTAATGACAGATGGCAAGAAGTCGGATAAGTATTTTTGACCGTTGTAGTTCAGAATAACTACTGCTGTATGATTCATGTGTAAGGATTAAATGAGCTAATGAAGGAATGAGTGCAAAATGCTCATTCTAATCAAGGCAGTCAAAACATTTTTATTGGTTAAGTCTATAATTTGTAAAGTTAATTTGATTTTTCCGAAAATTAAACAAATACAAGCGTTTCGCTTTATTTGAAGTTTTTCAGTAAATTAGCTTTTTAAGTTATAAATTATGAATGATGGGATAAGTAGGGATTGGGATTTAGGCATTAGGATTTACTATTAATCAACCCATGACTGCATAATCAAGCATGACCTGATTTTGCAGACAACTTATATGTAAAATTACAAACAAACTCATTGCTTATTATTCATAATTTATTAACTCATCACTCATAACTCAAACTAAATGCCAAACAATTCTATTTTTAGACAAAAATCTATTTCTAATGTCTTAAAGCAAAGTGAAGACTCGCATGGGTCGGGCTTGGTCAAGATATTAGGAGTACGAGACTTAACTTCATTTGGTATTGCTGCTATTATTGGAGCAGGAATATTCAGTACAATCGGACGAGCAAGTTTTGAAGGAGGTCCTGCGGTTTCGCTCTTATTCGTTTTTGTATCAATTGCCTGTATTTTCACGGCTTTATGCTACGCACAATTTGCTTCAATGGTTCCTGTATCGGGTAGTGCTTATACTTATGCTTATGTTTCTTTCGGAGAAATTTTTGCGTGGATAATCGGGTGGGCATTAATATTAGAATATGCCGTTTCAAATATGGTAGTGGCTATTTCATGGTCAGAATATTTCGTTTCTATGCTTGAAGGTTTTGGTATTCATTTTCCAGACTATTTAACTTTTGACTACGGAACTGCTCACAAAGCCTTTTTAGCCAATCAAGATGGAAAAGCCGTTGGGGGGGATTTAGCTGCTGCCCAAGCTTATGAACACGCTCCTATTATTGCGGGTATAAAATTCTTGATAGATTTGCCTGCTGGCGTTATTACGATGTTGGTAACTTCATTGGTTTATATTGGTATTAAGGAATCAAGAACGGCGAGTAATTTCTTGGTTGTTCTGAAATTAGTAGTTATTTTCTTGGTGATTTCGGTAGGTGCATTTTATGTAAAACCTGAAAACTGGTCGCCATTTGCTCCAAATGGTGCGAAGGGCGTTTTGGGAGGTGTAGCTTCGGTTTTCTTTGCCTTTATTGGTTTTGATTCTATTTCAACAACGGCTGAAGAATGTAAAAATCCACAAAGAGATTTACCACGAGCGATGATTTACTGCTTGGTAATTTGTGCCGTTTTATATGTCTGTATTACATTGGTTTTGACAGGAATGGTAAATTACACCGAATTGAAAGTTGACGACCCATTGGCGTATGTTTTCCAAAAAATCAACCTTGATTTTATGGCTGGGGTCATTTCAGTTTCGGCGGTTGTGGCTATTACGAGTGCCTTATTGGTATATCAAATGGGACAACCCCGTATCTGGATGTCAATGAGTCGTGACGGTTTACTTTGGAAAAAATTCTCAGATATTCACCCAAAATACAAAACACCAAGTTTTGCCACTATCATTACAGGTATTGTGGTTGCAGTTCCATCGTTGTTTTTGGATATGGGTTTTTTTGTGGATTTAACGAGTGTAGGAACATTCTTTGCCTTTATTTTAGTTTGTGGAGGCGTTTTATATTTAGATTATAAAGGAATGTCGAAAGATGCAAAGTTTAAAATTCCGTATCTGAATGGACAATATTTAGTTGGGGGATTATTAATTATCGCTTTGGCTTATTCGGTTTCACAAGGTTTTTTCTTTTCTGAAATTTCTGACAAACCCCTTTTAGTAGTTTTTTGGTTAGTTTGGGGAGCATTAGCTGTTATGGCTTTTAAATTTAAGTTTTCAATGTTGCCAGTTTTGGGTATTCTGACAAACCTTTATTTAATGACAGAATTAGGCATAACCAACTGGACAATTTTTATCATTTGGTTGGCTATCGGATTAGTCATTTATTTCTCTTACGGTTATAAACATAGCAAATTGAGTAAATAATGTTTGAATAAAATATTGGAGGTCAGTCTTGAAAAAGGCTGACTTTTTTTGTTTTTTAACCGATATTAAAAAGTAGGTGATGTTTTCAAAATGATATTCAGTTTCTCTAAAAATAATTAATTAAAAGTAGGATAATAAAGGATATATTTGAGTAACAAAATAAGGAACTTTGATTTTAATCAGGAACTCTCTTAAAGCTAATCCATTAAGAATTTAATCAATTTCTAATCAAAATATATTCAATTTTATTCAAAAATTTAGACATTGATTAATCAGTAATTTTTTAAGTTTATATTACATTTCTTAATAAACGAATATCCTTTAATTTAACCTAAAACACAATGCTTGATTTTCAGATAAAAGAACAGTCAACCGAGTATGATGTAGTCATTATCGGCTCTGGTGCTGGTGGTGGTATGGCTGCATACGAACTCACTAAGGCTGGGGCAAAAGTTTGCGTATTAGAAGCAGGACAGTATTATGACCCTGCCGACCCAAAATATATTACTCAATTAAAAGCTCCTTGGGAATCTCCTCGTCGTGGAGCAAGTTCAACTCGTGCTTTTGGTGACTTTGATGCTGCTTATGGAGGTTGGGACATCGACGGTGAGCCATATACCACTACAAAAGGTACTCAATTTCACTGGTTTCGTTCAAGAATGTTGGGAGGGCGTACCAACCACTGGGGACGTATTTCGCTACGTTTTGGACCAGATGATTTCAAGCGTAAATCTATTGATGGCTTAGGTGATGACTGGCCTATTGGTTATGATGACATCAAACCATATTACGATTATGTTGATAAATTAATCGGTGTTTTCGGGACAAATGAGGGGATGCACAACAATCCTGATGGATACTTTTTGCCTCCTCCCAAACAGCGTTTACATGAATTGATGCTCCAGAGAAGTAATAAGAAATTGGGGATTCCAACCATTCCTTCTCGTTTATCAATTCTTACAAAACCTGTCAATAAAGAGCGTGGACAATGTTTTTATTGTAGTCAATGTAGTAGAGCGTGTCAGGCGTATGCCGATTTTTCTTCGTCGTCGGTTTTGATGATTCCTGCAATGAAAACAGGAAATTGCCATCTGATTACCTACGCAATGGCTCGTGAAGTATTGACAGACCCAACTACGGGCTTGGCAACGGGTGTATCTTATGTGGATACCCAAACGATGACTGAAAAAGTAGTGAAAGGGAAAGTGGTTATTTTAGCAGCAAGTGCGGGAGAAACGGCTCGTTTGTTATTAAACTCAAAATCTGCTCGCTTCCCGAATGGTTTAGCCAATTCAAGCGGTATCGTTGGTCGTTATATCAATGACTCAACGGGGGCTTCTCGTGCAGGTATTATTCCAGCATTATTTGACAGAAAACGTTATAATGAAGACGGTGTTGGCGGTATGCACGTTTATACGCCTTGGTGGTTGGATAACAAAAAATTAGACTTCCCAAGAGGTTATCACATTGAATACGGTGGAGGTATGGGAATGCCAGCTTATGGTTTTGGTTGGGGTATTGAAGGAATCAACGAAAAATATCCAACTCGTGAGGGTATCAAAAAAGCAGCAGGTGGTTACGGAGCATCTTTAAAAGAAGATTACCGTCGTTTCTATGGTGCTTATATTCACATGGCGGGACGTGGAGAACCTGTACCTGACTATAACAATTATTGTGAAATTGACCCGAATGTGGTTGATAAATATGGTATTCCTGTGTTGAGATTCAACTATAATTGGTCAGATTATGAAATTAAGCAGGCAAAACACATGCAAGATACTTTCGAGCAAATTATTCATGAAATTGGTGGTGTGCCATTAGGAGGAAAACCTGACGCTAAAAGCAATTATGGCTTAGCTGAACCTGGAAAAATCATCCACGAAGTAGGTACAGCTCGTATGGGTAACGACCCTAAAACGTCGGTATTGAACAGTAATTGCCAAGCTCACGATGTGAAAAACTTATTTGTAGCCGATGCCGCTCCATTTGTTTCACAAGGAGATAAAAATGCCACTTGGACGATTTTGGCGTTATCAGCACGTACTTCAAATTATATCATTGAACAAAAGAAAAAAGGCTCACTTTAAGCTGATGGAACACGGATTTTACGGATTAGACACGGATTATAACAAATTTTATTTTTCAGAAAAGTTATAGCAATCATTTAATCAAAAAAGAAGAAATCCGTGTCCAATCCGTTCAATCTGTGTGCAATAAAATCATTATGAAAAAGAGAGATTTTCTTAAAAATATAGGACTTTCATCGCTTGGATTGGCGGTAGTTAGTCAAGATGCGTTGGCAGGTGAAATGTTAGATGGTCCAAAGCCGAAACCAAAAGCAGCAGCAGCTCCTACCACAACGCCAAAATACAATTATGGTAGAACAAAAGACGAAATGGCAAGAGACGCCAAACTCTTAGCCGAAAAGTTTTATACAGACCATGAAATGAAAACCATTACCGTTTTGTCAGATATTATTATTCCTGCTGATAAATTCTCGGGAAGTGCTTCTCAGGCGGGTGTTCCTGCTTTTATTGAGTTCATCACGAAAGACAAACCAGAATTCAAAACGCCTATGCGTGGTGGTTTACGTTGGTTAGATTCTACGGCAATCAAGCGTTTCGGGAAAGATTTTGTGGCTTGTACTGCTAAAGAACAAATCAATATTGTTGATGATATTGCGTATCCAGAACAGGCGAAAAAAGAATTTTCACAAGGTGTAAATTTCTTTACATTAATGAGAAATTTAACTGCATCAGGTTTTTATTCTTCTGAAATGGGACATAAAGACATGGATTATCAAGGAAACCGTCCTAACAATTGGGAAGGCGTTCCAGACGATGTTTTGAAACAATATGGATTGAGTTATTCGTAGTTTTGGGCTGTATGCCATAGGCAATAGGCTAATTTTACGAATAGGATTAGAAAAGAGTCGGTAGGAAAAAATTTCTTATCGACTCTTTTTTGCATTGAGGAAGAAGCAGATACGAACGCAGGCAGTGTTGAATCCTGCCTGCATTATAAATTATAGAAGAACATATTTTAAATAGATTCAATACCATAGACCTCGTGCAACTTACTTTTCGTTTACATATACATCATCAATGAGTAAATAAACGCCTGCCTTGTCTTTTCCATACAACTCCCAAAATTGAGTTTTTTACTTTCATTTCCTTAACAAATCCTCATATATGAACCCTAAAAAGTCTATATTATTTCTTCTGCTTTTAGCAAGCCCTTCGCTTTTTGCACAACGCAATTATGCAGAAAAACTGGCAGAAACTATCATGAAAACCTATCAAGATTCGATGGTGGTGATGAAATACGCCAGTCATTTAGAACAAGATAAACAAATTCCTGCGGGTATGACGGTTGAACAAGCACAAAAAGCTCGTCCTGCCAACTGGAACTATGAAATGGGTGTAGTATTAGAAGGAATGGAACGTTTATGGCGTACTTCTGGAGATGCTCGTTATCTTCAATATATGCGTAGAATTGTTGATAAATTTATCTTGCCAGATGGTAACATTCGTACCTTCAAAATGGATGATTATAATTTGGATAATATTCCATCGGGACGTCAATTATTGACACTTTATCAAACTTTCCACGACAATAAATATAAACTTGCCGCTGATTTATTATACAAGCAATTAGGAGTTCAACCACGTAATAAAGTAGGCGGTTTTTGGCATAAATTAAAATATCCATCGCAAATGTGGTTGGATGGACTTTACATGGCTGAACCTTTTTACGCTGAATATTCATTGATGACAGGTAAAAAAGAAAACTTCGATGACATTGTAAATCAATTTGTTTGGATGGAACGCTACGCACGTGATGAAAAAACAGGTTTACTTTATCATGGTTGGGACGAAAGTCGTCAGCAAAAATGGGCGAATCCGCAGAATGGAAAATCTCCAGAATTTTGGAGTCGTGCAATGGGTTGGTACATCATGGGTTTAGTAGATGTTTTGGATTATTTACCAAAAGACCACCCTCGTCGTGCTGAATTAATTGCCGTTTTAGAACGTACCTCAGCAGGAATCGTAAAATATCAAGACCCAGCTTCGGGTGTTTGGTGGCAAGTAACCGACAAAGGAGGTCAAGCAGGCAATTACCTTGAATCTTCTGGTTCATCCATGTTTATCTATGGATTAGCAAAAGCCGCTCGTATGGGTTACATCAGTGATTCTTATTTACCTGCTATCAAAAAAGGATATGATGGTTTAATAAAAACCTTCATTGAAACCGATGCACAAGGAAATACTCACTTAACAAAAGCAGTTGGTGGTGCAGGTTTAGGTGGCACGCCATACCGTGACGGAACGTATGATTATTACGTAAAAGAACCAACAAGAACAGATGATTTGAAGGCAGCAGGACCTTTTATGGAAGCTTGTATTGAGGCAGAATTATTAAGTTCATTAACGGTTGGAAAAGGAAAAACGGTTATGCTTGATAACTATTTCAATAACGAATACAGAAAAGATAACGGTTTGAAATTTCACTATACTTGGGAAGACCGTTTCGACTCTGGTTTTGCTTGGTTTGGAAGTGTTTTCAATGATTTTGGTGCAAAAACTTCAACTTTGACTTCTGCTCCAACCGCTCAAAATTTAAAATCAGCAAATGTTTACATTATCGTTGACCCAGATTCTAAGAAAGAAACGGCTTCTCCAAATTATATGAGTGCGAAGGATGTTCAAGAAATTAGCAATTGGGTAAAAGCGGGTGGAACATTGGTTATGATGGCAAATGATACGTCAAATTGTGAAATTCCAAAATTTAACCAATTAGCTCAGGCGTTCGGAATTGAATTTACTACTAAAAATAGAAATATGGTTCAAGGAGTTCAGTTTGAACAAGGTCGTTTGGATATTCCTGCAAACAATTTGATTTTCAAAAATACGAAATCAATTTATGTGAAAGAATTGGCAACACTTGCTTTAAAAGTTCCTGCTCAGTCAGTTTTAACAGACAAAGGCGATGTTATTATGGCAGTTGCCAATGTTGGAAAAGGACGAGTTTTTGCTATTGGCGACCCTTGGTTGTACAATGAATATGTAAATGCACATAAAATTCCGATGAGTTTTGAAAACTTCAACGCTGCAAAAGACTTAGCAAAATGGTTGCTTGAAGCTAAAAAGTAATTCATTGACTATTTTCAATTATTAAGAATCTAATGGGATGTCGGTACTTAAATCGGCATCCTATTATTTATTAATCTCAAAACTAAATCTATCAATGAAAAACACATTTCATAAAACATTATTTCTCTTCATTTTATTGGTTGCCAATAGCAGTTTGGGACAACAAAAAGACGTTTATTTATTCTCTTATTTTACCAATAACGGACAAGACGGGCTACATTTTGCGTACAGCAAAGACGGGCTTTCTTGGGAAACCGTAAAAGATGGCAAGTCATATTTAAAACCCGAAATTGGCAAAGACAAACTCATGCGTGACCCATGTTTGATACAAGCCAATGATGGCACATTCCACATGGTTTGGACGAGTGGTTGGTATGATAAAATCATTGGTTATGCTTCTTCAAAAGACCTAATCAATTGGTCAGAACAAAAAGCAATTCCTGTAATGGAACACGAACCAACTGCCAAAAACTCTTGGGCTCCCGAAGTTTTTTATGATGATAAGAAAAAAGAATATCTTATTTTTTGGGCAACTACCATTCCGGGAAGACACGGCGATGTAGCAGAATCTGAGAAAGAAAAAGGCTTAAATCACAGAATTTATTATACAAAAACCAAAGATTTTAAGACTTTCAGTAAAACAGAAATGTTTTTTAACCCAGATTTTAGTGCAATTGATGCAACGATTCTGAAAGATGGAAAATCGTATTTTATGTTTGTCAAAAATGAAAATCCGAATCCTCCACAAAAGAACATTCGAGTGATAGAATCTAAAAAGGCAAGTTCGTTTTCTACTAATGTTTCTGCTCCAATTACAGGTAATTATTGGGCAGAAGGTCCAACTTCCATTAGAATTGGCGAATATGTTTATGTGTATTTCGACAAATACCGTGACCACAAATACGGAGCAATTCGCTCAAAAGACTTAAAAACATGGGAAGATATTTCGGACAAAGTTAGTTTTCCGAAGGGTTTACGTCACGGAACAGTTTTGAAAGTTTCGGAGGCGGTTTTTGAGGGGTTGGGGAAATGAAATTTTGAATGAATTAAAATTTCAAAATTTCGGTAGATTAAAATCTACCGCTACAAAATGCTCCGAGCCGACGGCTCTTGTAAAAAACCAAGCTCAACAAGTTCCGTAGGAACGGACAATTGGGTAAAAACGGATTTTAATCCGTTGAATATTTAACATTTCGGTAGATTAAAATCTACCGCTACAAAATGCTCCGAGCCGACGGCTCTTGTAAAAAACCAAGCTCAACAAGTTCCGTAGGAACGGACAATTGGGTAAAAACGGATTTTAATCCGTTGAATATTTAACATTTCGGTAGATTAAAATCTACCGCTACAAAATGCTCCGAGCCTAAGGCTCTTGAAAAATTATGAATAGCAGACCAACAAGTTCCGTAGGAACGGACAATTTGGTAGCAACGGATTTTAATCCGTTGACGATTATAAAATCAGCAGACCAACAAGTTCCGTAGGAACGGACAATTGGGTAACAACGGATTTTAATCCGTTGGTAATTATAAAATAAGCAGCCCTACAAGTTCCGTAGGAACGGACAATTGGGTACCAACGGATTTTAATCCGTTGGTAATTATAAAATAAGCAGCCCTACAAGTTCCATAGGAACGGACAATTGGGTAACAACGGATTTTAATCCGTTGGTAATTATAAAATAAGCAGCCCTACAAGTTCCGTAGGAACGGACAATTGGGTACCAACGGATTTTAATCCGTTGGTAATTATAAAATAAGCAGCCCTACAAGTTCCATAGGAACGGACAATTGGGTAACAACGGATTTTAATCCGTTGACGATTATAAATTAGAATTCCAACGGACAATTTGGTAACAACGGATTTTAATCCGTTGATTGACGATGCAATACATTACAACTCTTCACACTTAATAAAATTAAAAAATGGCAAATACCTATCATCAAATCTATCTACAAACAGTTTTTGCAGTAAAATATCGAAACGCAGTAATTGACAAATCTTGGCAAAGCGAATTATTTGCTGTCATTGGAAATTTAATAAATGAAACAGGATGTAAAACAATCATTGTTAACGGCGTAGAAGACCATGTTCATTGTTTTTTGGGATTAAAACCAGTTGTTTCCGTTTCAGAATTAATGAAAACGGTCAAAGCTAAATCATCAAAACATATAAATGACCATTCCTTAACACCAGAAAGATTTGAATGGCAAGAAGGTTACGGTGTATTTTCTTATGGACAATCACAAATTGACAATGTTTATAAATACATTCAAAATCAAGAAGAGCATCATAAAAAGCAAACCTTTGAACAGGAGTATCTAAATTTTCTTAACAAATTCAATGTGCCTTATGATGAACAATATATTTTTAAAGAATTAGCATAAATATCTTACAGAACTACGGAAGGTTTCAATTTATCATCTAAACAAAACGCTATGAAAAAAATAACCTTAATCTTATTCGCATTGATTGGTAGTTATCAATCTTTTGCTCAAAAAACAAGCACTATCAATGTTGATTTCAATAAAAACATTGGCGAAATGTATCCATTTTGGGCATTTTTTGGAGCAGACGAACCCAATTATGCCTACATGAAAGACGGCAAAAAGTTGCTTTCCGAATTATCGACATTAAGTCCCGTTCCTGTTTATTTTCGAGCTCATAATCTGTTAACTTCTGGACATGATACACTCACTTTAAAATGGGGTTCAACCAATGTTTATACCGAAGATGCCAAAGGAAACCCCATTTATGACTGGACGATTGTTGATAAAATCTTTGATACGTATTTACAAAGAGGTATAAAACCAGTGGCTCAATTTAGTTTTATGCCCGAAGTTTTATCAACCAAACCACAACCTTACGAACATCATTGGCAACCCGGAATGCCTTATAATGATATTTATAAAGGTTGGACTTACCCGCCAAAAGATTATAAAAAATGGGCAAATTTAGTCTATGAATGGGTAAAACACTCTGTGGCACGATACGGAAAAGCGGAGGTTGAAACGTGGTATTGGGAGCTTTGGAATGAACCCAATATTGGCTATTGGAGCGGAACAGTTCAAGAATATTGTAAATTGTACGACTATACTGCCGACGCCGCCAAACGTGCCTTGCCAACTATTAGAATGGGAGGTCCAGAAACCACAGGACCAAGCTGGAATAAAGCCGCTGATTTCTTAAATATTTTTCTAAAACACTGTGTGTCGGATACGAATTATGTAACAGGTAAAATCGGTTCTCCTTTAGATTTTATCTCTTTTCATGCCAAAGGTGCTCCCAAAATTGTGGATGGACACGTGCAAATGAACATGGGAACGCAATTGCGTGATATTTCGGAAGGTTTCAGAATTGTAACTTCTTATCCAACGCTTAAAAACTTGCCCATCATCATTGGCGAGTCTGACCCAGAAGGTTGTGCGGCTTGTGGTATGAAAACGAACCCACAAAATGCTTACCGAAATGGCACCATGTATTCAAGTTATACGGCCGCTTCTTTTGCCCGAAAATATGCCCTTGCCGACTTCCACAAAGCCAATCTTTTAGGAGCAGTCAGTTGGTCTTTCGAGTTTGAAAATCAGCCTTATTTCTACGGATTCCGTGATTTGGCGACCAATGGCATTGATAAACCTGTGTTGAATGTGTTCCGAATGTTCGGAATGATGTCGGGAAAAAGAGTAGAAGTTAAAGGCAATCAAAACTATAATTTCACGATGGTCAGAGATTCAAGCGTTCGAGGTAAAAACGCTGATATTGACGCTCTTGCCAGTAAAGATGCACATTCGGCAGCAGTTATGCTTTGGCATTATCATGATGATGACGTGCAAGCTCCTAATGCAAATATTGAGGTAAATTTGAAGGGATTTCCAGCTAAACAAGTCAATTTTCACCATTACAGAATTGACAACGAAAACAGTAATTCTTACGAAGTTTGGAAGAAAATGGGTTCACCCGAAAACCCAACGAAAGAGCAAATTGCAATCTTAGAGAAAGCGGGACAATTAACTTTATTGACTTCGCCAAGCTACGTAAAAACACAAAATGGCGAACTAAAAATGACTATTTCTTTACCAAGACAAGGCGTTTCATTGTTGAAATTTGACTGGTAAATATCAATAATGTAAGTACCAACAATAAATATTTAATAGTATTGATTTCGTTTATTTGGTAGTGGCGTATAGCATACGCCAATGTTATGGCGATGTTGGCGTATGCTATACGCCACTACCAAATGTCAAATAATATATTGCTAATATTTATCCTAAAATAAAAATCTATTTTAATGAAGAAAAACATTTTCAAAGCACTTGCTTATTCAGCTTTTTTATATTTCCCCCTGTCCATTTCTGCTCAAAAAATTGACAGAAAAGCAGTTGTAGAACGCCATCAAGTTCATGTCAATAAACTTGATACTTTGTCATCTTTATCCGTTGGAAATGGCGGTTTTGCGTTCACGGTTGATGCTACGGGTTTACAAACTTTTCCTGATTTTTATGCCAATGGAATGTCACTCGGCACACAGTCGGAATGGGGTTGGCATAAATTCCCAAATGTGGGTAATTACAAAATCGAAGAAACACTAAAAGACCTTGAATCTCACGGACGAAAAGTGCCTTATGCTGCACAATGGAATGAACCTAAACGTAAAAAAGAGGCTTCTGATTTTCTTCGTCAAAATCCGCATCGTTTGCAATTAGGAAATCTTGGTTTTGAGTTATTCAAAAAAGACAATTCAAAAGGTCAACCTTCTGATATTCAAAATGTTTCACAAACATTAAATCCATTTACGGGAGAAATAAAAAGTCATTTTACTTTTGATGGTGAAGCAGTTGATGTTCAAACTTTTTGTCATCAGCAAAAGGATATTATTGCGGTAAAGGTAAAGTCTAATTTAGTGAAAACAGGACAGTTGAAAATTCGTTTACGCCTGCCCTACCCTACCGATAAATTTGTAGATGCAGGAAATAATTGGAAGAATTCGGAGAAACATAGTTCAAAAATTACGGCTTATTCTCAAACCCAAGCAACGGTTAATCATACTTTAGACCAAGACCAATATTTCGTTCATTTATCGTGGAACAATAGCGGAAAATTACAAGAGACAGAACCTCATTATTTTGTATTTGAGCCGTCAAAATCTTCGGATATTTTGATGTTAAATTGTCAGTTTTCAGAAAAGAATATTGCTCAAAAAATCAATTTTAGTGCTGTTCAAAACAATAGTATTTTCAGTTGGTTTAACTTCTGGAATTCGGGCGGAGCAATTGACTTTACAGGAAGCACCGACCCACGAGCGAATGAATTGGAACGTCAAATTATCCTTTCTGAATATCTTACTAAAATACAATGTGCAGGTTCTGCTCCTCCGCAAGAAACTGGGCTAACTTATAATTCATGGTTTGGAAAACCGCACCTCGAAATGCACTGGTGGCATGGGGTACATTTTGCCCTTTGGGGACGAGTAGATTTATTAGAAAAAAGTTTAGCTTGGTATAAAAAAGCATTGCCAACTGCCCGAACAATAGCCAAAAGACAAGGTTTTGCAGGAGCAAGATGGGCTAAAATGACGGATAATGACGGCGGAGAAACATCGTCGTCGGTGGGTTCTTATTTGATTTGGCAAGAACCACATATTATTACGTTTTCAGAATTGGTTTATCGTCAGAAACCCAACCGCCAAACCTTAGAAAAATACAAACAGGTTGTTTTTGAAACCGCTGATTTTATGGCTTCATTTGCGTATTTTGATAAAGATAAGGGAAAGTATATTTTAGGAAAAGGGATTATTTCGGCTCAAGAAAGATTTAAACCTGAGGATACTTTTAACCCAACTTATGAGTTAAACTATTGGTATCAGACTTTAACAATTGCCCAAAATTGGCGTAAAAGATTAGGCTTGAAACCTAATGAAAACTGGCAAAAAGTGATTGACAATTTATCGCCGTTACCCACTAAAGACGGCGTTTATTTAGCCACTGAAAACGCTCAGGATTCTTATACAAATCCTAAATATTTGACTGACCACCCAGCGGTTTTATGTACACTCGGAATGTTGCCAGAAACGCCAATGCTTGACAAGCCAACGATGAAAAGAACTTTTGAAAAAGTTTGGGAAATATGGGATTGGCAAGACACTTGGGGCTGGGACTTCCCAATGGTTGCTATGACTGCCACACGTTTGGATATGCCCGAAAAAGCTATCGACGGATTGATGATGAAAATTAGAACAAATACGTATTTAGCAAATGGTCATAATTTTCAAGATGGTCGTTTACGTCTTTATTTACCGGGAAATGGGGGACTTTTAACCGCCGTTGCCTTGATGTGTGCAGGTTATGACGACTGCAAAACACAAAATCCCGGTTTTCCAAAAGATGGTTCTTGGAAGGTTAAATGGGAAGGTTTGGAGAAGTTTTTTTAGAATTAAAAGGTCTTAGGTTTTAGGGATTAGTTGTTAGTAAAAAACGCATGATTCATAAAAACACTAACATAAATTACTAAAACCTAAAACCCAACCCCTAAAACCCAACCCCTAAAACCTCAAAATATACTCTTTTACAAAATTTACATGAACAAATATTCTTTGTGATAAATCGGGCGTAAAGTTTTATATAACTTTATGAAAATATAGCAAACAAAACCATGCAACACGTAGAACATATTGGCATTGCCGTTAAGAGTTTAGCATTTTCAAACGATTTATTCACGAAATTATTAGGCGTTGCTCCGTACAAGCAAGAAGGCGTTGAATCGGAAGGAGTTATGACTTCTTTTTTTCAGACGGGACAAACCAAAATTGAGCTTTTAGAAGCCACAAATCCTGATAGTCCCATTGCAAAATTTATTGAGAAAAAAGGGGAAGGCATCCATCATATTGCCTTTGAGGTAGCAGATATAATTTCGGAAATGGCAAGGTTAAAATCAGAGGGTTTTACGCTTTTGAACGAAACGCCTAAACCTGGAGCAGATAATAAATTAGTGTGTTTCCTGCACCCTAAAGGTACAAATTCGGTTTTGATAGAACTTTGTCAGGGAATGTAACACGATGCTTCCGCATCGAAACTTTAATAAGTTCGATGCGGAAGCATCGTGTTACATTTTAATATCTTCTAACTTTCAAAGACTGTAAACCGCCTTCAAATTTTAGGTTGATTTTCTTGGTTGACTTGTCAAAATTTGGTGTTTCCCAATGACCATTTTTCTGAATAAATCCGTCAAAATCTTTGTCATTCAAACCTCCATCAATATCAATTCTACAACCAACAGATTCTGGAACTTGAAATTCAATATCGGTCAAACCTGATTCAATTTTAACGTCTAAATTATCCGTTTTATCACCCAATTTCACGTCCGTTTCAGTCAAACCTGTTTTGATAGAGAGATTTTTGATTTTATACTGACTTAAATCAAAATCTGCTTTCCCTGCTCCAAATTCAAAATTCATATCCCAAATTACTTCAGGATTCAATTTCAAATTTACCTTGTTGTGGTTATCTTCATCAATATTGATGTTATTGGTTTTTCCTTTCAAGGCAAAATCTACTTTCGGACTATCGGCATCACCTGTTTTTTTCAAAGAAATATTGCCAAAATTAAGCTCTGCATCTGCTTCAACTAAATCTTTTGACGTTTCTTTAATATCAAACTCAGCAGCCCCACCCGAGAAATTCAAAGTTGCACTTTTAATGCTTGCATTCATGGGTTCTACCAAATTTTGTTTAGAACCTTTAAAGGCATAATCTTTATCATCATCGTCATCGTCGTTATTGTCATGGTCATCATCGTCGTCATCCATGTCAATGTGGATTCCGTTATGGTCAAAAGCATCACCAACTTTTTCTTGACAACTTCTCACAATAACCGTTGGAATGGCAATACATAAAAGCACAATAGTAATAACTGTTGCCGAACGATTTGTCTTTCCTAACAAAGCTACCAAACCAAGATATATCAACAATAAAGGCCATAATCGAGAGATTTCGTGCCAATTGATATGAAACCAGCCCCATTCTTTACCCAAGAACAAGATACCGAGCAGAATCAAAAATCCACCCGCAAAAATATTTTTAGAGTTCATGTTATTTCAGTGAACAGTTAGCAATTAACAGTGAACAATTAACAGGTACGTAATCACAAAAGATAGAATAAGCTGAAAAGGATACAACAGTTTGATACATAACGAGTTTCAATACTAAATACCCAAAACTTAACTCTTACTTTAAAGTATGACGAATATCTGTTAATTGTTCACTGATAACTGTCAACTGATTTAGAGGTTACTATTATTACTATCGTTATGAAAATCAATTTTGTCTTTATCCTTGAAGATGATATAACCACCTACTCCGATTAAAATTAGCGGCCAAAATTTACCAAAATCAAAATCTGGAATCCATTCATCTAAAAGGAAAATTGTACCGAGGATGATTAAGACAATCCCCCAAACTTTGCTTGAATCTTTTTTCATGTTTGTTAGTGTTTCGTTAAAAGTAAATTCGTTAGAGGCATCTGCTCCGTTAGCGGTTTGCCATTGTTCTTGTACGGGTAATGTTGCCCACAAGATAATATAAATCCAGAAAAAAATACCGTGTGTAAATATTAATCCGAGAAACAAAATGATTCTCATCACTGCGATGTCAATGCCAAAACGTTCTGCTAATCCTGCGGCAACACCTCCTAATTGTCCTTTTGAAGGTATGCGATATAAGTTCTGATTCATGGTTACTGTTGTTTAAAATTTGAATAATCAATTGATTTAGAGAAATTCATTTCTTAAAACTTGATGCTAATATCTGAAAGTTTTCGCTACTTTACAATACATAGTACCTTGTTTTATGTCCGAAAGGTATCATGACTTTTACAAACGGCAACTTGGAATTAAATAAACGGTAACGTAGAATTAAGAATGGATTAATTTTCATTTGAGATTAAGAACCTGTTTAAACAAAAAAGGGTTAAAAGGACTTATATCCTCTTAACCCTTTCCTTTTACTTCTTCTACTACTGTTTAGGAACTTTTGCTTTTGCTTCTTCTACTTTCTTCAGTTGTACATTAGTATTTTCTCCTGCCGAAATTTGGTCTTTTTTATTTTGCTCAACATCAGTCAAAAGTTTCTCTAATTCTACCTTATTCTCTTCAATTTTCTTTAAAAGCTTTTCTTTCTCTCTTTTATTGTCTTCAATGGCACGGACTAACTTATCTCCTGTTTTGATAACTTTAGTCTGCTTGTCCTTCACATCTTCTAAATTTTTCTCTTCCACTCTTACTCCTTCTTGAAGATTAATTACCTCCACAAAATCATTCAAAATCTTTTCTGCCGAAGCATATTTTGGGTGAGTTGCTCCTACATAAGCCTCATCGCCTAAGCCTAAAGATAAAAATATTTTTGTGCGTCCTTTCTCAGATGAAATACGACTTACCAACATTACAGGGTCACCAGAGATAGTCGGCATATTAGCTCCTGTTACTTTATAAGCACCACTTTTCCCAGATTCCACTTTACCATATTTGGCCAATTCTGCTTGCCAAGCTTGTTTTACATATTTATCATCAATGGCAACTGATGTGTAAAGTCCTTCTTTATTTGCTTTCTCTACTTCCTGAGTTCCTGAGAATACCTGAGCGTTAACTGACTGTAAACCAGCCAATAGCATAGCGGCTAATAATAGCTTTTTCATAAATTTCTTTTAAATTTTAGATTTAATGACTCAAAATTGATTTATTGCAAGTTAAATAACAATACTATGACTGCCAAAGGTTTCAAAAGTAACTTAATCAACATTTAAAATGACATTTTCCATTCTTATTCTCGCCGCTGGTAATTCCAGTCGTTTAGGGCAACCCAAACAACTCATAGAATTTCAAGGTGAAACTTTAATCCGAAGAATTACAAAAACGGCATTAACCATTTCAAAGGATGTTTTGATAGTATTAGGAGCAAATGCAGAATTGATTGAAGCGAATTTGAAACCATTTACAGGACAAGTAAAAACGGTCTTTAATCCTGATTGGCAAGAAGGTATGGGAACTTCCATTAACATTGGGGTTCAACAATTAGCTAACAATACTGATGCTATTATGGTTTTATTGTGCGACCAACCTTTTGTTACTGCTGAAAAACTACAAGAAATCTTGCAAAGATTTGCAAACTTTCATCAGCCAATTATAGCTTGCCAATATAAAAACCAATTGGGCGTACCCATGATATTTGATAAAACAATCTTTCCTGAACTACTAAAGCTAAAAGGAGATAGAGGTGCAAGAGCATTTTTGCATAAATATGAAGGTAAAATTGGAGTTATCGATTTTCAAGAAGGCAGTTTTGATATAGATACCTTAGAAGATTTAAAGCAACTAAATACGTTTTAAAGCAAAAAAACCGAAAGAAATTCTTTCGGTTTTTTGCTTATTAACTTTTGATTATTGAAATGGCGGTTTCACAAAAACTAATAACTGATAAAGTAATGTATAAATTGTGGTTAAGTATTCCGAAAACTGTGTGATTAGTAATATTTCAAATTTCGAAATAATGTAATAACATATAATATATCTTGCAAAAGACACATTTGTTACTTTGCAAATATCTGCATAACCCCAACAAAAAGAAATAGCCAATTTGTCTATTTTATAAGTAAAATCACCTTATATTTGAAAACCACTCGCACATTCCATAAAAAATTATACAAATCTCCGAACCCTCATCAGTAATCCTACACAGTACGCAATTTTTAACAGGTAAAACTCAAAAAAAACAAGCAATCGTATTAACCAATCACTATCAATATATTTTAGTTTATTTTATGCACAATATTCCTACTTACACGTTAGAGCAACTTTATCGTAAATGTTTGGAAGCTGTTAATCATATTTCTGGGGTAGCTTCTGAAAAATCAATAGAAAAGTATTTACAAGAAATGGGGTTTTTCAATAAAGATACTACTTATCTAAATGCAGTTTATGGCATTATGGATATGAGTAATCTGTCTTTTAGGTACATTGCTAATACAGAAATCTCTTTGGGAATTTCCGAAGAAGATTTTATGCAGAAAGGGTTTAGCCAGTTTTTAAAAACAATGACTCCTGAGATGAAAAATATCTCTGCAATTCCTACGCTTTTTAGTTATATGATTGATTCCATTAAAGAAGCTCCTAAAGAAATCCAACAAAATTTTGTTGCCTACGGATACGGAATGAAACATTTTAGACCAAGCGGAAAAGCTTTCCATACAATGGTGCAAATATTTGGTTTAGAATATGACAGCAATGGTTTTCCTACTTTATGCTTTATTGTTGACCAAGATATTGACCATCTTATCAAACCTACCGACCAATATTGGGGAAGAATCAGTTTTAATAATGGCGACTTTATAACCACCTTTTCTTCAAAAGAAATGGAGATGAAAAAACAAGATATTTTTTCAAAAAGAGAATTGGATGTTCTTAAATTATTACTGAAAGGGCAAGAATCTAAACAAATTGCAGACAAACTTTTTATCAGCCCAAATACGGTGGATAATCATCGAAAAAATATGATTCGGAAATTGGACGCCCGAGATACTACGGCATTGGTACAATTAACAAAGCAATTAGGAATTTTGAGGTGAGTTGTGAGTTGTGAGTTGTGAGTTGTGAGTTGTGAGTTGTGAGTTGTGAGTTGTGAGTTGTGAGTTGTGAGTTAAAAAAAATGGCTTTTCTGGAAATGAGTTCCTGAAAAGCCATTTAAACTTATAAATTATTTGACATTATGTTTGATGTATGCTACGCCACTACAAATCAATGACATTAATATTATTAAATAATTTATTCTTGGTACTTAATACACTGTTTAATAAGTTTTCTAAATAATTTTTATCCTAAAATCTTTGATTGTGGGAACTTCCCGAAAGTTTAACCCACAATGGAATTGTTTCGGGAAGTTGAAATAACTTATTAAACAGTGTACTTAATTTCACCTTAGCCTTTATAAAAAACCCATTTTGAGATTTCTTTCCAAGATGGCTTTTTACCGTACATTAAAATACCTACACGATATACTTTTCCAGCTAACCAAGTTGTTCCTAAAAAACCAAGAATGAGCAAGGTTAAAGAGAGTGCAATTTGCCAATTGGGAACGCCAAATGGTAAGCGAACCATCATGTCAATTGGTGATGTAAGTGGAAACATAGATGCCCAAAATGCCAACTGACTATCTGGTTCTTGGATAATTACTTGTCCTAAAACAAAAGATAAAATAATGGGAATGGTGACGGGAAACATGAATTGCTGAGCCTCGGATGCGTTTTCTACGGCTGAACCAATCGCTGCAAATAGCGAGCTATAAATCATGTAGCCACCAATATAAAACATTAAGAAACAGAAAATCAATTTTGCTAATGAGATATTTTCTACTGTTTGGGAAATACCCGAAAGTGGATTTTTTTCTTTAAAGTCTTTTTTGAACTTTGTAATTTCTTCCTGCGACTTTCCTGTTTTCTGCATGGTTTGTACTTTCTCCTCAATCTTGCCCGACATTAATTTGGTCGTTGCCGTCGAAGCCGTGAAAGTCAGAATACCCCAAAGAAGAAACTGCGTAATACCCACCAAACCAACGCCAATAATTTTGCCCATCATCAACTGAAATGGTCTTACCGACGAAATCATTACTTCAATAATACGGTTGCTTTTCTCTTCAATAACACCATTCATTACTTGAGAACCGTACAAAAGTGCCGAAATATAAAGAATCATTCCGAAAACTCCTGCCAAAATCATTGCTCCGATAGAATTGCTACTTTGTTCTTTTCCATCTTCCTGCAAAGTATAAGTTTCAGCATTGACACTAACTTTATTATCTTCCAAAACTTTTAAGTCAATATTGGCTTTTTCAAGTTTAATATTGCGTAATTCACTTTGAATTGCCCCTTGAATATCCATTTGAGTACCCATTCCAATACTCTTTTTACCAACCATTTTTACCCCATTGGGGTCTGAAATAATATCTTTCGGAATGTTTACCAAAATATCTGCATCACTTTTCAAAAGCCCTTTTTTAGCTTGTGCAAAAGGTTGATTAATAAATTGATACACAATGTCTTTATCAGACTTTATTCTATTTTTAAACATCCCGCTTTCATCAACAATTTCAACGGTTTTGGTATCATTAGAATTAAGAATAAAATAAAGCGGAATTGCATAAACACCTGCTATCAAAAATGGTACAACGATAGAGGCAATCCAGAATGATTTTTTACGTACCCGTGTAAGGTATTCTCTTTGTATAATTAGTAATATTTTGTTCATGGTTATAGCCCGATGTTTCGACATCGGATAAAATGTTTATGACCAATTTAGAAGCGTCAATTTATAATAAGGCATTGGCTTCTCCGCCAACAACTTTAATGAAAATATCGTTAAAAGAAGGAATATTCTCATTAAATGCTTTCAACTCTACTTGTTGAATCAAATTCCCAATCAATTGATTTACAGGCAATTCATTGATATTTCGAATATGAGCTTTCGTAATTCCGTCTTCTAAAGGATAGGTATCTAAAAGTTCAAAAACTCCCTCTGTATTGGTTAAATTTCCAGTAAATTCTACGGTATAAGAATTGTCTTTGAAACGATTTTTCACTTCTTTTTTTGCACCATGAAGCACTACTTGCGACTTGTTTATGAGAGCAATATGGTCGCAAAGTTCTTCTACCGATTCCATTCTGTGAGTAGAAAAAATAATGGTTGTGCCACGTTCTTTCAACTCCAAAATTTCGTCTTTCAACAAATTAGCATTGATAGGGTCAAAACCAGAAAAAGGTTCATCTAAAATTATCAGTTTAGGTTCATGAACGATGGTTGCGATAAACTGTGTTTTTTGTTGCATACCTTTTGAAAGGTCTTCCACATTTTTATCCCACCAATCTTTAATATTGAACTTAATAAACCACTTTTTTAGCTTTTCAAGAGCTTCGGCTTTGTTCATTCCTTTGAGCTGAGCAAGATACAAAAGTTGTTCGCCTACTTTCATTTTCTTGTAAAGCCCACGTTCTTCGGGTAAATACCCGATGTCTTCAATGTGTTTGGGTTGTAGTTTTTCACCAGCCAAGATAATTTGTCCTTCGTCGGGAGCTGTAATTTGATTGATGATACGGATAAGAGAGGTTTTGCCAGCACCATTTGGACCTAACAGTCCAAAAATTGAACCCTGAGGAACTTCAATACTGACATCATTGAGTGCAGTATGCCCAGCGTATTTTTTCACAACGTGCTGAGCTTCTAAAATATTGGACATAATTTAAAGGTTTTGGTTTATGTAACCTCTGAGCGTATGCGAGTTACATTTCGCTACAAAACAAAAAGAGTTTGTCAAAAATGATATTTATTTTTGACAAACTCTCTATTTGATTGATAATCGGTAGTTTTTTATGCTTTCGTTTCTTCTGCAGTTGCAACTTTAGCTGTTTCGGCAGTTTTTTTAGCAGATGTCGCTTTCGGAGCTACTACTTTTGGCGTTTCTTCTGCTCTGTCATTAGTAACAATTGCAATTTTAGCATCTAAAGCTGCTTTTTCTGTGGCTTTTTCTTTTGCTTTTGCTACTTTTTTAGCTTTTTCAGCAGCTTTTTTTAATGCTTTTTTAGCATCTTTTTCCTGCACATCTGCTTCATCTTTCTGTAATTTTGCAAATTTCTTTACAATATCTTTCGATGCTTCATCAACTGCTTTAACTAATTTCTTAGCACTTTTAGCATTTAAGCCATGTAATTTTCCTAAAACTACAGATGATATTTCGTTGGCGAGGCTCTTGTTATCTGATTTCATATCGAGGATTAATTTAATATTAACAAATTGTTATGTTTATGCAACGAAAGTATGAAGAAGCATTTACTCTAAAAAATTTTTCGTGTTAAGTTTTCAATAAGAATGAGGAAAGTCAGGGAAATGAGGGGATGAGGATTTGAGTTTATGAGGATATGAGTGATGAGTCTATGAGTCTATGAGTCTATGAGTCTATGAGTCTATGAGTATGTGAGGATATGAGTGATGAGTATATGAGTCTATGAGTATTTGAGTGATGAGGATATGAGTATATGAGTATATGAGTGATGAGTATATGAGGATATGAGTGATGAGTATATGAGGATATGAGTGATGAGTATATGAGTATATGAGTATATGAGTGATGACCTCCTCCATCACCCCTTAATCCTTAATCCATAAACTCAAATCCTCACATACTCAAATCATCAAATCATCACATACTCAAATCATCACATACTCAAATCCTCATAGACTCACATACTCAAATCTTCAAATACTCAAATCATCAAATACTCAAATCATCAAATCCTCATAGACTCACATCCTCCCTAAAACCTTACTCACAAAATCCCAAGAAACGACACCTGCCGTTACCGAAATATTTAATGAATGCTTTGTGCCATATTGAGGAATTTCTAAACAAAAATCTGATTGCTCAACTACACTTTGATTTACGCCAAAAACCTCATTCCCAAATACAAAAGCATATTTTTTATTAGCTTCGGGCTGAAAATCAAGTAATGAAACGCTATTTTCTACCTGTTCAACGGCTGCGACAGTATAACCTTCTGATTGTAAGTTTTTCACTAATTGTAAAACATCTTCAACGTGTTCCCAAGCTACGGTTTCGTCTGCTCCGAGTGCCGTTTTTTGAATTTCTCGATGTGGTGGCGTTGCCGTAATTCCACACAAATACACTTTTTCAACCTTAAAAGCATCACTCGTTCTGAAAACTGAACCGATATTATTCATACTTCGTATATCATCTAAAACAAGTACATAAGGAAATTTATCCGATTCTTTAAACTCTTCAACTGAAAGACGATTCAATTCGTCCATTGATAATTTTTTCATTTATATTTAATTTATCTAATTCCTAAATTTCGCATTTCTTCCATCGTTTTATTTTGCCATTTCTGCTGACTAAAAGTATTTATGCTATGGTTGCTTTCATCATCATATTCTTTCTGAACACGATTCATTTCTCGGTACATTTCGATAAATAGCATTTGTAGTTCGCTATCATAATTATCGACCGTAAGAATTTGTTTTGCCTTCTCTTTAAAGCGTTCAGCGATAAGTTTTGTCAAATCAAAATGCAGTTGTTCATGAGCTATACTATAATCAGAAAGGCTCGTGGAAGAAGTCCAAGAAGCACTTTTCAACATATACACTTTCATTTGCAAATCTATGGTCAATATTCCGTCTTCCAATTTCAGCGGGGCAGAATACTCAAAATTATTAAATATTTGGGCTGAATATTTGGTACTTTTAGGCATTTGACCTTTAAAATCACTCCAAGTCATTTTTCGGTTTGGCGACCAAAATATGGTATCTCCTTTTTCAGGATTATCCAATAAATAATCTGGCTTAACAACCAAATTAATAGATTTTATCAGTTTGGGATTTTTATCATAATTTTCCTCCATCCATTCATCAAAATAATTAACGGATTTTTCGAGGACTTTACTCAACAAAATTTCATAATTATTGTATTCACCCAATGAACGAGTGTAAGTAATTGCCGTTTGGAAATCTGTCAATTCAACCTCCGTAGTATCTCTAATAAAACTATACGCAATTTTAATTTTACATTTCCCCTTAATTTTTGAATTATCCAGATTTTCATCAACAAATAACTCTTTGATTTTAAATACAATCGAATATTCATTGGCATTTTTGAAAAAGGCTTTTGATAAATAAGATTGAATCGTTTTTACGGTACCTCCGCTCAATTTCAACTGCTTTTCAAGTTGATTAGCTCCATAAACCTCTCCTATTTTGGTTCTATCTTTTCGTTCATCAATAATTTTAGAGAAATAAAAATGGTTGGGTCTATGTCTTACAGATTCGTACTTCAGTGAAATCCATTTATCGGAATATTGACCCAATACATTTACAGAATGATAGAAAAAAATAGATAGAAAAAACAAAACAAGCTTGGAATTTTTACATTTATTCATATCTTAGTGTAATTTATAACAATTGAGTGTGTTAAATATAAAATTGAACATTATCCTTTAATTCTTAAATCAAAAACTATGTCAGCATCACAACAAAGTCACCAAGACAATAACGAACTTACTACTTTTCAACTTGTTGCTTTATTTTGCGTATTTGCATTTATTCTCATTTGGTTAGGCGATACATTTACGGCAATTGTAGGCATCCTTGGCGAAATTATCATATTTGCCGTTGCATACAACGAAAAACATAAATTAGTGGATTGATTTACAATAAGCGATAAGTGATTTGCGACAAGCGAAAAACATAAATCACTAATAAACAAACAGTTAACGTTTTATAAATTATTAGTAGCCAATAGCTAAAATTATTTATAGTAGAAAATAAACTAATAAAAAAGTGAGCTAAATAGACAAATTATTTGGCTCACTTTTTTTATTGACCAACATCTGAATTTAAATTGAAGCATACAGCTTTTTAGAATTTATTGATTTTATTTTGTTAATTCGCACCGATGAAAAACTAACAAAACCTCCTTATGCCTTACGATATAACCATGTGCGGGGGCGGTGATTGCCCAATAAAAAAGCTTTGCTACCGTTATACTGCCGAAATTGAAGGGCGACAAGATTTTTTCGGAAATATTCCTTTTGATTTTGCCTTAAATAATTGTGAGCATTTCTGGAAAGATGCCCAAATTGATGCCAAAATTCGTTTGAGAGCTTACCAAATTTGGGAATCATCAGGACGAAACTCTCAGACTGATTCAGTGGCTCATTGGCAACAAGCAGAACGGGAGTTTTTGGATTCAGAATAAATCTTTCGCTAAGTTAAAAACATTAAATTTTATCATATATCATGTTAAAAAACATAACCTTATTCATTGCTATTTTATTAACTCAAACGCTTCAAGCTCAAATAAAAGGCGTTTCTTTTGTAAAAACAGGACTTAAAAGTGCATTTGAAATTGCCAAGAAACAAAATAAACCCGTTTTTATAGAAATCTACGCAAATGGTTGTCCCCACTGTGAAAACTTCAAGAAAACGTTTGATAGCAATCCGAAAGTAGCAGCGTATTATAACCAACGTTTTGTGTCGTACCAAGTAGAGGTTAACTCTCCAGAGGGGCGTGCTTTACGTCAAAAACACAATATTTATGTGGTGGCAACGCCAACAATGACGTTTTGGGATAAAGACGAAAATCTGCTTCACATTCAACCTGCGGGCGACGAACAGAACAACGAAGCATATCTAAAAACAATGGCTGACCGTGCCGTTGACCCTACCAAAAATACGGCTTCATACAAAGGATATTTTGAGCAAGGTGTTCAAGAAGACAATTTTTTGATTGAATATGGCTATATGTGCCGTATGATTTGTGATACAACGCACAACATTGCAGCCATGAATGCTTATGCAATAAAACAAGAAGCAGCAGGATTCAGTAATCCAAGTAATTTTTTGGTATTACAAAAAGTGGTCATCGACGACGAGAATCCACTATTCAAACACGTAGTAAATAATTTGGAAAGTTATTATGCCAAATACGGTAAAAAAGACGTGGTTTCTACCGTAGAAAATATCGTAATGTACAGTTTGTATTGTAGTCGTGCCAGCAATTATTCTTTAGAAAAACTGGCAACAATGAAGGAGAATTTACGTAAAATTGGCG
This sequence comes from Arcicella aurantiaca, assembly GCF_003148625.1. Classification (GTDB taxonomy): domain Bacteria; phylum Bacteroidota; class Bacteroidia; order Cytophagales; family Spirosomataceae; genus Arcicella; species Arcicella aurantiaca. The sequence goes on from NZ_QGGO01000015.1 coordinate 86,739, forward strand.
TTGATAAACAATCTATTGCAGGACGCTTTTTATTGATTGAAACTCGTGCCTTATTCAAAGCAAATCAGCCCGAAAAAGCCATTGATTTAATTGATGAATTTTATAAAGCTGTGAAAAATATCGACAAAAAAGATGCTGAATTTATTGAAAAATATGTGCGTGGATATGTACAAGACAATACACAATTGAGCAAAATTAATTGGATATTTAAAAAATAAAGGTTTTTCTACAATTTATAGTTGAACCAACACAAATTGAGTTTATTCCTCAAGGAGTAAAGCAATTAATTTATTGATATTTAACACTTTACACAAACCAATAAACCAATTAACCAGTAACTAATTTCCAATAACTACTTAAAATATGAAACTTTGGGGTATAGATTTAGGCGGAACAAAAATTGAATGTGCCGTATTAGACAATGAAAATAATTTATCAGTAATTGCCAGAAAACGTTTACCAACTGAGGCTGACCAAGGTTATGAACACATCATTAGCCAAATTGTAAAATTGGTAAATTTAGTTTCAGAAGAATTAGGCGAAAAACCTGCTAAAATAGGTTTTGCCACACCGGGTGTTCTCGACCCTGAAACGCAAACCATGAAAAATTGCAATACGGTTTGTATGAATGGGAATCCGATGCACAAAGATTTAGAAGAAGCATTGGGTATTCCTGTAAAAATTGCCAACGATGCCAACAGTTTTGCTTTGGCAGAAGCATTGATGGGTGCAGGTAAAAATTATCCAAATGCTGAGTTAGTTTTTGGCGTAATTATGGGAACGGGCGTTGGTGGAGGTTTAGTTGTTCACGGAAAAGTAATTGGTGGACATCATGGAATCGGTGGCGAATGGGGACATAATATTTTGGAAGAAAATGGCGACGCTTGTTATTGTGGGAAATCAGGTTGTGCCGAGAAAGTAATTTCTGGAAGTGGTTTAGAAAATTTCTACGAAAAACAAACAGGTACTCGCTTAAAATTGAAAGAGATTTTAGAAAGATACGAAGCCAAATCTGACGTTTATGCAGAAGCAACCATAGACAGAATGTTGGAATATTACGGTCGTGGGATTTCAACTTTAATTAATGTGCTTGACCCAGATTTAATTGTGATTGGTGGTGGCGTTGGCAATATTGATTTGCTTTATACTGAAGGTTATGAGCGTATTAAAAAATACATTTTCAATAATAAAAAAGTAACTACGCCAATCGTAAAACCGCTTTTAGGGGACAGTGCAGGCGTTTTTGGAGCTGCGTTGTTGTAGTAGTAACACAGACTTTAGTCTGTTTACATGAACAGACTAAAGTCTGTGTTACTCTATTTCCGAAACACAATTGCTTTGACAGGCTCAATTCTGGTGATAACAAAAGTTGGAATCACTAAGACTAAAATCACTAATGAAACCGTAGCGAGATTGAGCAAGAAAATTACTCGCCAATCTAACATAATCGGAACGGTATTCATGTAATAATTAGCGGCATCCAAAGGAATGATTTTATAATATTTTTGAAGTAAACAAATACCAATTCCTAAGATATTTCCATAAGCTAATCCTCTGAAAATCATTGAAAATCCACTCCACAAAAAGACTTTTCTGATTTGCCAATCACTTCCTCCCAAAGCCTTCAAAACACCAATCATGGGCGTGCGTTCGAGCATCAAAACCAAGAGAATCGAAATCATATTGAAGCAAGCAACGAATAAAATCAAAGTTAAGAAAATGACCATGTTTCTATCCAACATTCCGAGCCAATCAAACAAACCCATAAACGTATCTGTGATTTTCTCCAACTTCATATCGGGCTGTAATTTATCTTGAATGACTTTAGCCGAAGCATTTAATTGGTCAAAATCTCTTACATAAATTTCATAACTTCCAACAGAATCCACTCCCCAACCGTTTATTCGTTGAATCAAACCCATATCGCCAATAATTAGATTTTTATCAAACTCCTCCAAACTGGTTTCATAAATGCCTTTTACATTCAATTTTCGGGGACGGTCAGGAGCATTCAAGAAATAAATAATCGGGGAATCTCCTACTTTCAGTTGTAGTTTATTGGCTATAATTTTACTTATCAAAATGTCTTTTGAATAAGTTGTATCTGAAAAAGAAATTTGTTGTCCTTCAATAATATTAGGCTGAAAACGCTCAAAATCGAAATCTTTACTAATACCTTTCATCACAACGCCCAAAATATCCTGACGAGTTTTTAGAATCCCTGCTTTTTGAATAACAGTCTGTAAATGAACTATATCAGGGATATTTTTATAATTTCTGAATAAATCTGTTTGCTTCGTAATCGGGTATTCTTCGTAAGATTCGTTGGCAGAAAATTTCGCTACTTTAATATGCCCAGAAAGACTAAATAACTTCTGATTAATGGCATCTTTAAAGCCAAACAAAACGGCAAAAGCAAGAATCATCACCGCTAATCCGACCGCAATACTACCCACGCCAATTTTGGTAACAGTACCCGAAAAAGAGGAAGTTTTAGTATTTTGAATACGTTGAGAAATGAAATAGGGAAAATTCATGCGGTATTTTGTAAATTTGTTTTATCGTACAAATGACGTTTATTTCATGTAAAAATCAAAAAGATGCTTAAAGATAAATATATTAACCCTTTCGATTTTTCAAAACAAGAATTTGAACAATATGAGAGCAGCTTAAAATATTATCGAGATTTAACCAATGTAACAAACACTGCTTATTTAGAGGGAGAAAAGAAAGGGAAAGAAGAAGGAAGAGAAGAAGGAAGAGAAGAAGGAATAATAGAGGGAATGAAGTTGAAAAATATTGAAATTGCCCAAAAAGCAATTTCTGAAAATGTACCTGTGAATATTATTGCTATTTTAACAGGGCTTTCAGATGATGAAATAATCAAACTAAAAAATAATCTATGAAATTTCAAAGCATCAAAAACATTATCATCGCTTTCGTGTGCTTTATGGCTTCTGCCTGTGCATCGAGCCAAACTGAAACTAATAAAACCCTTAAAACTGGAGCAGAGCAAACCAATCTTTATGTTGCTAATTTAAAAGGAAAAACGGTTGCTTTGGTTGTCAATCATACTTCTACAATTGGCAAAACACATTTAGCAGATTCTCTAATTTCTTTAGGCGTAAAAATTAAAACAATTTTTGCACCAGAACACGGTTTTAGAGGAACGGCAGATGCAGGAGAACACGTAAAAAATGGCATTGATAAAAAAACAGGATTACCGATTGTTTCTTTGTATGGCTCAAACAAAAAGCCTTCTGCGGCTCAACTGGATGGTATTGACGTAATAATTTTTGACATTCAAGACGTTGGAGCGAGATTTTACACATACACTTCTACCATGCACTATGTAATGGAAGCCTGTGCGGAACAATCGAAAGAATTATTGATTTTAGATCGCCCAAATCCAAATGGACACTATGTTGATGGAGAGGTTTTGAACAAAAAATTTGCTTCATTTGTGGGTTTAAATACTATTCCAGTTGTACACGGTTGTACAGTTGGCGAATTGGCTCAAATGATAAATGGCGAAGGCTGGTTAGGGGGCAACAAAAAATGTAACTTAAAGGTTATCAAGTGTTTAAACTACAAACATTCAACGCCTTACTCCCCTCCTATTGCTCCATCGCCAAATTTACCAAACTTACAATCTATGCTTTTGTATCCATCAATTTGCTTTTTTGAAGGTACAGTAGTGAGTGTTGGTCGTGGAACAGATAAACAATTTCAAGTAATTGGTTCGCCAAATCCTAAAAACGGGAACTTTACTTTTACACCCGAAGATAAACCTGGAGCAAATAATCCTCCGCAAGAAGGAAAATTATGTTATGGCTTAGACTTATCAAAAATCAATGCTCAAAGCACTGAAATTAACTTAAAATATCTGGTTGATTTTTACAATAAATCAGAAGATAAAGCAAAGTTCTTTAGTAATATTTCATCTTTTGATAGATTAGCAGGGAGTGATTCTTTACGCAAACAAATCATTGCAGGGGTTTCGGAACAACAAATTAGAACTTCTTGGAAAAATGATTTAGATAAATACAAAGCTATTCGCAAAAAATACTTGATTTATGAATAACTAACAATAAATCAACAACTTACAGAAAGAAAATAACACAATTTCATTTTGAAACTTATTCGTTTTTTTACAAAAATATTACTCATTGCCATTGTTCCTTTATTAGCAATTGATGGACTTCGAAAGGCGGACTTAGCACTTGACCCACGTTCTGGAAACGCTTATTTGGCTACTTTCATTGATAAAATGCACTTGCTTGATTCTGTGCCTTCGCCACGACTTATATTAATGAGTGGCTCAAGCATGGCTTTTGGCGTAGATAGCGATTTATTGTCAAAAGAATTAGAAATTCCAGTTGTAAATGCCGCCTTACACTTCAATTTGGGCAGTAAATTTATGATGGAGCAACTCAAATCAACTGTAAAAAAAGGCGATATTGTGCTGATTACCTTAGAATATATTACCACTTCACAAGGTCAGCATGAAGAGCAATTGATTGTTTCAGACTTTTATCCTTCCGCAAAAAAATGGGTTCATTTCAATTCAATTTCCAATGAAATTGGGGCTTATACTACCCACAGACTTTCTGATTGTCGTTTATTAATCGGTGAATTTTGGGCAGGAACTCGAAGCAAACCTATCAGCATTGAAGATACAACTTCTGTATTTTTCAGAAAATGTTTTGATAAAAATGGTGATTTGATTGGGCATTTAAACAATGCTCAGCCTACTTTTATTAACCCAGAATTATCAACTGCCACAGATTTTTCGGAACAAATTAAGGACTTAAACGATTTTGCAACTTTCGCAAAACAAAAAGGTGTTACCGTACTCTTTACATTTCCGAGTTATATCGAAGCAGGTTATGAAAAAAACATGGCAGTTGTTAAAAAAATTGAAAATCAATATAGAACACAGTTAAAGTTTCCAATTTTAGGAAGTCCAGAAAATTCTGTTTTAGACGATAGCTTTTTCTTTGATAATGTTTACCACTTAAATTCTCAAGGACGCAAAATTTTCACTTCCAGACTCATTCAACTATTAGAACAAGAAGGAGTATGAATAATTGATAATTGGCAATTAATAATGAACAATTATTAACTGCCAATTATCAATTGTAGATTATCAATTAAAAATTATCAACTGTCAATTATTCTCGTTTTGCTTAATTTTTCTCTTAAAATAACTTTATTAACCATTTTGGTAGTGGCAACTATCATTGGCGTTATCCATTTTAGGGGCGACCTTGAAACGAATTATTTTGCTTCAATTGCCGACAAACATAATTTTGCTCAAACAATTAAAAGTCCTAAAATTATCTTAGTGGGCGGTTCAAGTTTAGCGTTTGGAATAGACTCCGACTCCATTCAAAAAGCAATGGGAATGCCCGTCACGAATCTGGGTTTATATGCTGGTTTCGGACTTGAATTTATTCTTCGTGAAGCCCTAAAAGAAGTCAAAAGTAACGATATATTAATCCTCAGCCCAGAATATTATCTCAAAAAAGACGGAGATGATTATTCAAAAGAAATGGCGGCGTTTGCGTATCCTCCAGCTAAGGAATTTATCAATTATCCCAACTATTTTGACAGAGTGGAGAAAGAAAGTATCTTTTATGTAAGATACGCTCGCAACATGATTTTCTTTCCGAATCGTATAAAATCACCACAAATTAATGATACCATTTCTGATTATTATCGGAAAGGTTTTTCTGAAAAAGGTGATTTATTGGCTCATTTGAATAATCCACCAATCAGACCACTTGGCGATTTGGTTTCTATTCAAAATGAAGACTACTCGACTGAAATACAATTAATTAACAATTTTATTGCCGATATTAATACAAAAAAAGCAAAAGTATTTTGGTACTTCCCTGCCTTTTCTGAAACTGGTTTTCAGTCTAATAAAAAAGCTTTAAGCATTTTTGAGCAACTTATTCAAAAAGAAGTTAACTGCCACAAAATCAACCGTTTAGCTGATGACATTTACCCCGATGATTGTTTTTATGACACTCATTTTCATCTTTATAAAAATTGTAGAATTGAACGTACCCAAAAACTCATTAAGTCATTAAAGAACACTATTCATTAATATTATGCTTTTTAATTCCATCGAATTTTTAATTTTCTTCCCCATCGTTACGATTCTGTACTTTGTGCTTCCGTTTCGTTTTCGTTGGGCTTTATTATTGGCAGCGAGTTGCTATTTCTACATGGCATTCGTACCCATTTATATGCTCATTTTGGGTTTCACGATTGTTGTTGACTACTACGCAGGAATTTACATTGAACAGTCCGAAGGGAAGAAACGAAAATTCTATCTTACCCTTAGTTTAATTGCGAACATCGGAGTTTTAGCAATCTTCAAATATTACAATTTTTTAAATGATAATGTTACGTGGCTTTTGAAAGGTTTTGCTCTCGAAAACCCAATTCCATACTTGAAAATATTATTACCAATTGGTTTGTCATTCCATACGTTCCAAGCGATGTCTTACACCATTGAGGTTTATCGAGGAAATCAAAAAGCTGAACGTCATTTCGGGATTTATTCTTTGTATGTAATGTTTTATCCGCAATTGGTAGCAGGTCCAATTGAACGACCGCAAAATGTACTTCATCAATTCTACGAAAAACATAGCTTTGATTATCAACGTGTTACAGACGGATTAAAATTAATGGCATGGGGAATGTTTAAGAAAGTAGTCATTGCCGACCGTTTGGCAGTAATGGTAAATCAGGTTTATAACGACCCTTATCACCAAACAGGAATACCTTTAATTGTGGCTACTGCCTTATTTTCAATCCAGATTTTTTGTGATTTTTCGGGATATTCTGACATTGCTTTAGGCTCGGCACAAGTGATGGGATTTGAGTTAATGAAGAACTTTGACCGACCATATTATTCAAAAACAATCTCCGAATTTTGGCGACGTTGGCACATTTCACTTTCCACTTGGTTCAGAGATTATTTATATTTTACGATGGGTGGAAACCGAGTGTCAAAATGGCGAAGAGAATATAATCTTTTCATTGTTTTCTTAGTTTCGGGTATTTGGCATGGAGCAAGTTGGAACTTTGTAATTTGGGGAGCAATTCACGGTTTTTATTTAGTTTTTGCCAATCAAACGGCAACATTCAGAAATAAAATTGTAAACGCCATCGGACTACCGAAATTTCCCACACTTTATAAAATTGTTCAAGTTATTACCATTTTCTGCTTGACTTCCTTTGCTTGGATTTTCTTCCGTGCAGTTGATTTCAAATCAGCATCTTACATCGCTACGCACTTGTTTACGGGTTTAGGCGAGCAATTGCAACAAATTGGTACTAAAGCATTTATTGAGAAAAATATCTTTTTGGGACAAGGCATTACCAATTTTGCAATGATAGTTTTTGCCTTATTCGTAATGGAAGTTGTTCACTTTTTTCAACGTGGTCAAAGTCTTAGAACTGTCATTAATCAAAAACCATTATTGGTACGTTGGGTTTTGTACTACGGCATTATTTTAGCCATTTTATTTTTAGGAATGTACGACGCACCTTCACAGTTTATTTATTTTCAGTTTTAGGAAAACATCATAATATCGTATAATATATCAGAAAAATACTATAAATTATTAATACATTCGTATGCTAATTTTGTAGAAAAACCTGATATACTTAACGATGAAAAACTTGCCAATTCTTGATATTTCAATCATTGTCCTATACTTATTGGGCATGATATTGGTTGGTTTTTATTTTTCTCGTACCAACAAAAATTCAGAGCAATTCACTACCGCTTCGGGTAAAATTCCGGGCTGGGCAATTGGAGCATCTATTTATGCCACTTTTTTGAGTAGCAATACATTTTTGGGAGTCCCAGGAAAGGCTTACGGAGGCAATTGGAATGCCTTTGTCTTTAGTTTATCCATGCCTTTAGCCGCTTGGATTGCCTCAAAATCCTTCATTCCTTTTTATCGAAATACGGGCGAAGTTTCAGCTTATACCAATCTCGAAAAACGTTTTGGTACTTGGGCAAGAACTTATGCGGTCGTTTGTTTTTTATTCACTCAATTGGCTCGAATGGGGTCAATTTTCTTCGGAATTGCCCTCAGTTTACAAGCATTAACGGGTTTCTCCATGGAACTCATCATGTTAATCATGGGAGTTTGCATCATTTTCTACACGGTATTAGGCGGAATTGAGGCGGTTATTTGGACGGAAGTTGTCCAAGCAGTTGTCAAAACTTTTGGAGCTTTATTGATTTTTTATTTAATCATTGAAGAAATGCCAAACGGTATTTCAAATGTTATCGAAATTGGACAAGCTAATGATAAATTTAGTCTCGGAACATTCAAGCCAAACTTTGTAGAATCTTCTTTTTGGGTAGTGCTTTTGTACGGTTTTTTTATCAATCTCAACAACTTTGGGATGGACCAAAACTATGTTCAACGCTATCATACTACCAATTCAAACAAAAAAGCTACTCAATCTCTTTGGCTTTGTGTGTGGTTATATATTCCTGCTTCTTTGCTTTTTTTCATTATAGGTTCTTGCCTTTTTGCTTACTATCAATTACATCCAGAATTGATAGATTTACTCAAACATCAGGTTGCTTTAGAAAAACTACCCAATGGCACACCCGATGAATTAAAAGCAATTATGGCAACGCTTCAACCTGTGGATTATGGAGATAAAGTGATGCCTCATTTTATGGTGACAAAAATTCCAGCAGGATTAATGGGCTTAATAGTTTCGGCAATTTTATCGGCGGCTATGAGTACCATTAGCTCTGGAATGAATGCTTCGGCAACGGTATTTTCGGTAGATATTTATCAACGTTATTTCAAAAAAGACCTTAACGAAAAACAACATTTACGCTTGTTACATTTAGCTACGGTCGTTTTTGGTTTGCTTGGTATGGGTGCTGGTATTGCCATGATTGGCGTAAAAAGTGTTTTGGATGTTTGGTGGCAATTATCAGGCATTTTTGCGGCAGGAATGTTAGGGCTTTTTCTTTTGGGAATCATCAGTAAAAAAACGCAAAATCACGAAGCAATTTTAGCCACTATTATCGGCATTTTAGTCATTATTTGGATGACATTTTCAGTCGCTTTACCAGACGAATACGCTTATTTACGTAACCCTCTCCACAAAAATATGATTATTGTCGTTGGCACACTGACAATATTTTTAGTGGGTATCCTATTAACAAAATTCAGAAAAAGTAACTCAAAATAAGCTCACTGCTTATTGAATCTATCATGGAAAATACAACAAAAAAGGGGTTTATTCCCGTAATGCTCACGCCTTTTAAAGACAATGGAGCAATAGATTTTGACGGATTAACTCGCCTCACAGAACTTTATTTAGAAGCAGGAGCAAGTGGTTTATTTGCCAATTGTCTTTCGAGCGAAATGTTTGAATTGACTGAAAATGAACGTCTCCAAACCATCGAACATATTATAAAAACTACCAATGGAGCGGTTCCTGTGGTGGCAACAGGGACTTTTGAAGGAAGCATCGAAACTCAAGCCGATTTCATCAAAAAAGTACATAATACAGGTACACAGGCGGTTATTTTGTTAGCAGGATTGATAGCGAAAGAATCAGATTCGGATGCAGTTTTTAATGATAACGTGTTTAGTTTATTAGACAAAACAGAGAATATTCCTGTTGGCTTTTATGAATGTCCTGTACCTTATAAACGTCTATTATCGCCAGAGCAATTACAGTTATTTGTCGAGACGGGTAGAGTAATTTATCACAAAGATACTTGCTTGAATCTTGATACTATCAAGCAAAAATTAGCCGTAACTGCCAATGCTCCTGCATTTGGTTTATACGATGCTTATATGGTTCATGCGGTAGATACGTTAAAGGCAGGTTCGGCAGGGTTATCGTGTATTCAAGGCAATTATTTTCCAGAATTAATCGTCTGGTTATGTGACAATTACAACAATTCTGACTTACAAGAAGAAGTTGCTAATGTTCAAAAATTCTTGATTGAAAATATGGATGTGATGCACCATGTTTATCCAACAGTCTCTAAGTATTTCTTACAAAAAAGAGGCTTTGACATCTCAACTTTTACTCGTCGAGAAGTGGGAGTTTTTACGCCAAACATTGCAAAGCAAATTGAACAACTTTATGATTCATATACGCAATTACAGAATACTTTGGAGTTGGTGAGTTAGTTTTGTCTGAACTATGATTTGTTGGATTGGATGATTTTAGGAGTATTTATCTATCTGAACTATAATTTGTTGGATTAAATAATTTTAGGATTTTAAAAAACAGAAATCCAAAAATCTTTAAATCTAATAAATCATAGTTCTAATATTTACTACTTTGATGATGAAAGATTATTTTCAAAAAACAGAAATCCAAAAATCTTTAAATCTAATAAATCATAGTTCTAATATTTACTACTTCGATGAAAGATTATTTTCAAAAAACAGAAATCCAAAAATCTTTAAATCTAATAAATCATAGTTCAGAGAATTTACACCCCACTCTGCAATCTCTGCACCAACAAATTCACCATTCTTTTAGTCAATTCTTCTTCATTTTTCAGAAAATTTTGATATTCTTCCAAAGTAAAAACCCCTGTAATGATACCTTCAAGATAATGCTTAAATTTCATGTCTTTTCTAACGGCTTGGTCGATGTAAATGAGCTTATCTTTATCGGAAAGTTTGTAAAATGTACCTTTTCGTTTATCGCAATAGGTTTTAAAAATTTGTTTTAATAATTCATGTTGAAGCTTTAAAATTGGTCGTAAAACTTCGTTCTGAAATTTCTCTAATTCGCCTTCCGCTTCAATCTCAAAAGTTAATATTGGGCGAATGTTTTTTATGTCGGTTTCTCTATTCATTAATTTGTTATTGGTTATTGGTCACTGGTGTATTAGTTATTGGTAACTGGAAGCTTCGTATGCAATGCAAACAGTCTGTTTTTGAGAAAGTTTGTAAAGACTTTTAAATAAATACATATTAGAATGTGTAAAATCACCAATAACTATTTAACCAATAACCAATCAACCACCTTAACCAATAACTAATCAACCACCTAAAACTGTTTTAAATAGGAAACTTTAATAATGCTTTGTTGTTCATTTTGACGAGATAATTCATTGGTTTTTATACGACTTAAACCGTCATTTGACAAATACGTGCGATAATCGTCGTATCCACGTTTATTAAGAACCAAATATATGAATGAAAGCGGGCGATATTCCCAAGAAAAACGCACATTCCAAACATCAAAATTATTGATAGAATTATGCTGATAAAATCCAATCAACTGTACTCTTGGGTTTAGTGCAAATCGTCCAGAAATAGTGTATAATTGTGTACTTCCAGACTCAGACTTTAAGCCTAAACCACTATAACTATTATTAGTGATGCGTCCATCTAAAGCAATATGAGGAATTGGGGCAATCCTTATATTCGCCGAAATGGTCGTTAAATCTCCGTTGTAATATTTCCCTGTTTCTGCAATTAACGAATATGAAACCTTTTTCGACCTATCACTAAACCAAGCTCCGCTGTAACGGGTGTAATTATATTTGCCTTGTGGAATGGCAACATTGAAAAATGAAAGCGGACTACTTCCATCCGAATAATCTAATAACTGATAGTATGTATCCGTAAAAACGCCAATTCCTGCTCCGCTTTGTAAGCCAAACCAAATAGGGTTAAAATTCAGTCGTTCTTCTACTAACTTACCAGTTGTGACAGCATAGTAATTATTATAATACCCGCCCGGTTCAAAACTTCTAACAAATTTTGGCAACCATTTTCCACGATTTAACCAATAAGCTCCTATTGAATTTTCAACTACATCGGGACGAGAAACAAAGCCCATTTCTGGGTTAAAATCTTTGGTATTGATATTTTGACTTAACCAATAAATCCAATTAATTCCTTTATGCAATAATTGATAATGACCTGCAAAACCCATGTTTTGGACAGTTCCACCCGAAAACATCGCCATTGTATTAAGGTTTGTACTTTCATTTATTCTAAAAAAACCATCAGCCGAAGCAGTTGCGTTATTATGAAGTGCATCGTTTTTCCAAGTACCAATTAAGCCGATTCTGTTTTGTTTACCGATGTTTTTAGAGTAACGACCCACAAAAAAATTAGTCGCCAAATTAGCATCAACCTCACGCTGACGAACATATAAAAATCCAGAATTACTTTTTAAAGAGCGATTTACCAATCTAAATCCAACATCAATTGGAATGGGAGTTCCATTGCTATTCAAACCAATACTTCTACTAAAAAAGGGTTGGATAATTTGTTGTCCGCCAAAATTATCATCAATTGGAGAAATTCCTGCGGCAAATAAAGAGGCATTTTCCAAGAAAAATTGACGACGTTCTGGGAAAAACACAGAAAGTCGGCTCAAATTATTCACTTGTCGGTCGGCATCGGCTTGAGCAAAATCAGTATTATACGTCAAATCCATTACGGTATTTGGCGTAACTGCCCACTTAATTTCACCGCCTACTTTTACGGAAGAACCGTCCTTTTTCTCGTATAATTCTGAACCATTATAACGATTATCTGATACCAAAAAATACGGTTGAACTCTAATGTTTGTTGAAGGTGGCGGAGCTTGTAAATTTGTCAATTTGCCCGCATACTGCATTCTTGACGGTGAAAAAGCACGTGGCAAGGCTGACCAAACAGTTTGTTCATTGGTCATTCTTCGTAAACGGAAAAAGTTAATACTCCACGTTTGTAAATCTTTATTGGGCTGATAACGAAGCGTTTGCCACGGAATGGCAAATTCTGCTATCCATGCAGTGTCGGTACGAGTTGTACGCACACGCCAAAGTCCATCCCAATTGGTATCAAAAACTTGGTCATCAAAGCTCAATAAATCTCGTTGTGAGCCATACGGATTTGCCATAAAAATCATGGCATTTCGTTCGTCATTAAAACCGTCGATGGTAATACCGATTTGGTCGCTTCCTCCATAATCAAAGTCACGTTGAAGATTAGGAACACGAAGTGCTTTTTTCCCTTCGGGTTCATACATAATTGCTCCAACGTACAAATAATCAGCATTATAAAGAAGTTTAAAAACTGTTTTTTGGTTTGCAGGTTCTTTTTGTTTGGGTTCAACTTGTACAAAATCTGTAATCATTTTTGCTTGATTCCAGACAGATTCGTCCAGTTTTCCATCAACTTTTAAATGAGTGTCAATACGAGTAGCTTCAACATTTTTTTTGATTGAATCAGGCAAGAAAATATCTTGAGCAGAAATTTTAAAAGTTAACAAGAGGAAGGTTAGAAGGTAAAATTTATTCATAATTTATCGATGATTATAGTTTTGATTAACAAAGTTAACAATTTAGACAAGTCTAAAAAAAGCAAAAAACGATAAAGTAATGTTAATGGCAGAAAATTTATTGTAATATAAAAAAAATAGCATCGAAAAATTCGATGCTATCTATCTTTTTGAAAATCAGATTTTTACCAGAACACAGTATAAAGTGTTACAATTGCAACTAAAACGATAGCGGCACCAATAGCAAAACCTCTTGTAGTTTTAAACATTGAAGCGTCAATTTCTAAACCTTTGTGTTCTTCAGGCAATACAAAACTTAACACAAACATTACTGACACACAAATTACAAATACCCAACCCATACGGTCAAGGAATGGAACTTGCGTCCAATCTGTTCCCGGTAATAAGTTTAAGTGCATCGACAAAGCGATTAAGAACCCGCCCACGATAGCAAAAAATGCTCCTGCCGAGTTTGTTCTTTTCCAGAAGAAACCCATAATAAATGCCGCAAAAATACCCGGAGAAAGTAAACCTGTCATTTCTTGAATGAATTGGAAACCACCTTTTTTGTCAATACCCATGAATGGAGAAATAACAATTGCCAAAATCATTGACACGATGATAACGATTCTTCCTGTCCAAACTAATTTTTGTTCACTCATATCTTTTGCAAAATATGGTCTGAAAACATCCAAGGTAAAAATGGTAGAAATACTGTTTGCTTTACCCGCTAATGAAGCCACAACTGCCGCCGTAAGAGCTGCAAATGATAAACCTTTTAATCCCGCAGGTAATAAATTTAACAATACTGGATAAGCTCTATCTTGATTAAATTGCCCAGTTGCATCTAACATTTCTTGTTGGAACAATCCTTTTTGATATAAAGCGTAAGCCGCAATACCCGGTAGGGTTACAATAATTGGCATTAATAATTTCAAGAAAGCGGCAAATAATAAACCTTTACGAGCAGTGTCCAAATCTGCACCTAATGCACGTTGGGTAATGTATTGATTACATCCCCAATAGTTAAGGTTTACAATCCACATACCGCCAAAAAGAACTGTTAAACCTGGCAAAGCCATATAATTAGAATTTCCTTTTGGATAAATCATGTGGAAGTGGTCATCGTGATTTTGAGTCATTAATTTAAATCCATTCACTAAACCTTCCATTTCGTATTTTTCAGATACTAAATTGACTGCCAAATAAGTAGCTGCCAAACCTCCAATTACTAAGAAAAACACTTGAATAACGTCCGTAAAACCGATAACTTTCATACCACCAATAGTGATAATTACGGCAAAAACAGCTAAGAAAACCATACAAGTATAAAAATCAATACCAGAGATTCCAGAAACTGCTAACGCTCCTAAATACAAAATTGACGTTAAATTCACGGCAATGTAAAGTATCAACCAAAAAATTGCCATAATCAAACTCACCGTTTTGTTATAACGTTGACTCAAAAACTGAGGCATGGTCGAAATTTTATTTTTTAGATAAATTGGCATGAAAAACACTGCAACAACAATAAGTGTAGCCGCTGCCATCCATTCGTAAGTTGAAATACCAAGTCCCATCAAAAAACCATTTCCCGACATACCAATCATTTGTTCTGCCGAAATATTTGATGCAATCAATGATGAACCAATTGCCCACCAAGTAAGTGAACCTTCAGCTAAAAAGAAATCTTGTGTATTGGTCTCCTTTGATTTTTTCTTGTTATAAATCCAGTAGCCGTAAAATGACACCACCACGAAGTAAAATAAAAATACTCCATAGTCAAGTGCTTGTAAACCTTGTTGTTGCATGGGGTTAATGTGTTTTAAATTAGTTTTAGGGAACGATATGAAATAATTGCTTAATTTCGACTTCGAAATTACCATTTTTTTACAATTTTTTCTAATAAAATACACATTTCAATTTCTGTAAATTTTGATTTCAAAAAATTATATTTCGTTTTATCATTTCTAATCAAAATATTTTGTCGTTCTGTAAAAACTTTACAGTATATTTTATAAAATTGCTCTTGCTAATTTCAAAAACGTTCTAAAATGTTATCAATCTTAAATATCGTCTTTTGTCTAATCGGAATCGCCGCAGGTTTCGGGATTTTTTCTGTCTATAATAAATTCACTAATAAAGAAGGAATGCTCATCAAAAATGAGTCAACCGTTTTGTTAGAGAAGATAGAGAAAGTTTTTAAAATCGTTTTGGCAGAAGGACATTTCTCTGAAATTTACGACCATACTTCTGAAAAAGAAGTCTTATTTGGCTTGCATACACTCAACAAAAAAGCCCTAATTGTAGCAAAAGCGAAGGTTTTGGTAGGATTTGACTTTGCAAAAGTGAAAGTGCGTTGGGAAGAAGGTTCTCGTAAAATGATTATTGAAGAGTTTCCAGAACCTGAAATTCTGAGTACCGATTCGGACTATAAGTTTTATGACATCGACCAAGGACTTTTTAATAAGTTCAAAAATGAAGAATATACTGCCCTCCTCGCCGATGCAAAACAGACAATGCAAAACAAAGCAATTGCCAGTGAATTACCCAAAATTGCCAAGAAACAAGCGGTGGTAATGCTTACGCAAATGGCAAGCTCAATGGGTTGGGATATTGATTTTCGTTTACCTTCGGCTGAACAAAAATTGTTAGAATTGTAACCCGATGCTGGGCGGCACTCCGCTTCCGCATCGGATAATAATAATAAGACTACATAATTTAAAAAGTATTTACACAATGCCGATGCGGAAGCATCGGGCTACATTTATGATGAAACTTGAATTTAAACCGTTCTACGAGAGAAATCTGCCTCATTTTCAGAAAAATGATGTTTATTATTTCATTACCATGCGATTGAGTGGTAGTTTACCTCTTGAGGTTATTTTGCAACTCCAAAAAGAGCAAAGAGAGAGATTAAATGAGATTTCAGAGCTATCTGATAAATCGTATGTTGAAAAACGACAATTAGTAGATGAACAACATCGACGATATTTTGGAAAATTTGACAAGCTTCTTGATAACCCTAAATCTGGTCCAACTTGGCTAATTCTTCCTGCCATTGCCAAATTAGTTAAACATTCTATCCATTTTTATGATGACAAAAAGTATGAGCTTCTGTGCTATACCATTATGTCAAATCATGTTCATCTTGTTTTCAGAATTTTGCAAGAAGATTATCCTTTGCACCAAATCCTGAAGTTTTTAAAGGGATATTCTGGCAAAAAAGCAAATGAAATTTTGCGAAGAAACGGAGAGTTTTGGCAACACGAAAGCTACGATAGAATTGTGAGAGATGGTAAAGAGTGCGAAAGAATTATTACTTATATTTTGAACAATCCAGTGAAAATTGGTTTAGTTGAAAAATGGCAAGATTATGAATATTCTTATGTAAATGAAAAGTATTATTTGTAACCCGATGCTTCCGCATCGGACTGCTATATTTTGTTCCGATGCAGAAGCATCGGGTTACAATTGTGGCTCAATCATAATCACCTCTTCTTTCTCAACAATTACTTGTCCTTCGCCCAAATCACGAGTTTTTCTGACGAATTTTTTGGGCGTTACAATCACAGGGCAAAGCGTATCATTTCTACGTTTTGAGTAATAAGCTGCCAAACCCGCCGCCCGTTCAATGACTCTTACGGGAAAATTCTTGCCTGCTTGCTTACGTATAACTACATGAGAACCAGACACATCACGTGCGTGAAGCCATAAATCTTCTTTACGTGCATAGCGTTGAGTGAGTAAATCGTTATTTTTAGCATTGCGACCGACCAAAATTTCATACCCTTCAAAATGATAATATTTAAACAAATCTTGTACAGTGTCAATCGCTTTTGGAGAAACTTCCAACTGATTTGCTTTTTGATATTTTCTAAATTCTTTGAGTGTTTCTATTTGTTCGATAATTAAAATTTGTTGGTCTATTTCTGCTAAATCTTCTTCTTTTGCCGAAATATTTTCCATCAATTTCTGGATTTCTATCTTTTCATTTTTTGATTTTCGATAGTAATTTTCGGCATTTTTTTGTGGTGATAAATCCGATTTTAATCTGACCTTCAAAGGCTTGTCACGATAAAAATCATAAAGTTCTATTACTTCCGTTCGCTCTGGAATTGCATGAAGATTTGCCATGATGATATTGGCAATTTCATCGTGTTTTACTCCTGAATCTAATCCATTTAATTGCTGATAATTTTTCTCAATATACGTCTGAGTTCTACTTTTTCGCTTCAAAAGTGCTTTAATGACTTGCCCTTTTTCTTTGTCAAAAACATTGATTCGGGTATAAGCATAGTAAAAATTATTGCTTGCTTCTATCGCATCATCAAATGTTTTTTGAACTTCCTCTCCTGTATCAATCAAAGATAAAACTGGCTGATAATCAATCGTTTTTAAATAATAAATCGGGTTATCTACTTGCGTTAAAACTGCTTGAATATCTTGCCAAGTTACGGTCGATTTTGTCTGTAAATAAGAAGCTATTTCTTTCCCGAAAGTTGGGAAAAGTGCCTTCCAACCTTTTTCACTAAAAGCCGTTTCAGATTGGTCAATTGGGCGGTCGAGATTATCAAGGTCAAGATTATTATCTACCACCAATTTATTATGCAGTAAATCAATCACCTTATTTTCATGGAGTAGAATAACGTTTGAGCGATTGCCATACATTTTGAAAAGCAACACAAAATCATTTTCAAAATAAAGTCCAAATGCACGCTCATTTAAAAATTGACGAACACTAACTACTTTCAAATCAATCAATTCTTTGAATAAATCCACCGAGTTTCGCCCTGCTCTTCTGAAATCATTAGGGAAATTTAAACAGGCAAAATCAGGATGTAATGCCGCTTTGATATAGAAATCTCTTTTCTGTCGCCATTGTTTTCCATCGTTACAAAAACCCAATAAAAGTTCGTCTTTTTCTTGCGAAAAACATTCCGCCAAGACCATTCCAACTAATTCTTTTTCAAGACGTTTTGATAATTGACGAAGAAAATAATAATTGTTTTGCACGTTATTAGCGATTAGATTTTAGAGGATAAATTACAGAAAATAAATGAGGCATTATGACCATATAAAATTTAAAAACATGCAACATTTGAAAAATCTCTATGCTACATATTCACAAATTTATCCTGTTTAAAGTACAGAAGATATAGCTTGAATGAGCAGATAGATTAAATTCTAACCTTTATGCTCTTATTACTATCCTTGATAAAATCTATTTTCCTAATTTTCGATATGCTTCCGAATTGGTTGGGTCAAGTGATGTAAGCAATGAAACGATTTTTTTACGTTCATCTAAAGGAGCGTCTCCGTAGATATTCAATAATTCTGGCGATTTTGCTTCAAAGAAAAGTCGATACCAAATTTGTCCAGGGCGTGACTGGCTGATTTGTTTTATTTGATTCAAATACTCCGTAATTTTCTTGCGACCATCAGCAGGATTGGTAACGTAATTGTCCATCGCTAAACGATGATACGTATAAAAACCCTCACGAAGTGGCTGTAATTGCTGATTAAGTAAGTTTTCAGAAACCCAATAACGATTACGAATGTCATTGGTAGAAGCCCAACCTCCACCTGCTGTCTGTGCGAGATTTACGACGTTTAAGGCTTTTTGGGCAAAATTAGTCCCTCCCATTTTCCCGAAAGAATCATAGTCGAATGCCAACGCTACATAAGCGTAAAATGCCAACATTTGGGTCAAATTATCATTGAAGTTATTGTCATTATAAGTCAAAGGTGTGCCTGCTACGTACTTGAAAGTGAAGTTTTTATCTACATAATTTAACAAAACTGTTTCGTAAGCTGTGCCATAAACGGGTCTTCGTACTTGAAAGTTAGCCGTTCCTTCATAGTCTCCACCTGACGAAGCTTTGGTAAGAATTACCGATAATGAACAGTTTATTTTCTCTTCGGTAGAAAAATTATCATTCGACCAACGACGGTTATTTAAAAACTCCTGCATCACGTTCTGAATCTCATTATAGACATTTGAGCCACGTTGTTCATTCACTTGCAATTGGTCGGTCGATAAACTAACCTTACAATTAAGTTCTTGAGCTTTGATACAGTTACCAGTTATCAGTAAACAGTAAGCAGTAAATAGAAGGAATATTTTATTTGTAAACATTTGATATTTTTTCATAAATCAATGAGTGTTTCTATAAAAATCAAGTATGCGTTAATCCAACACTAACCCCTAACAACTAAATCCTAACCCCTACTTACTGATAACTGTGAGATAATTGCCTCCATAATATCTTGGGCTACGTCTTGTTTCGACTTCAAATCAAAGTCAATCATCGTGCCATCACGTTTGATAATACTGATTTTATTGGTATCATGCCCAAAACCTGCTCCTGCATTTTGCAAAGAATTGAGAACAATCATATCCAAATTCTTTGATTTTATTTTGCCTAAAGCATTTTCAACTTCATTATCAGTTTCTAAAGCAAAACCAATCATTAATTGGTCTGAACGTTTTTGTTGCCCTAAAGTTTTGGCAATATCAGTCGTTTTGGTCAGTTCTATATTAAACGTATCTTCTTTCTTCTTTATTTTCTTGTCGGCAACTACGGCAGGAGTATAATCAGCAACGGCTGCGGCTAAAATGATTACATCGGCTTGTTCAAATGCTTTTTGCGAAGCTTCGTACATTTCTTTGGCAGAACGTACTTTTACCAAATTAATACTCGAATCTGGAGATTTTAAAGCTACGTGTCCGCTCACAAGTGTCACATTTGCCCCTGCTTTTGCTAATTTATTGGCTATGGCATAACCCATTTTCCCTGTTGAATGATTACTGATAAAACGAACAGGGTCAATTGGTTCTTGGGTTGGTCCCGCAGTTATCAATACATTTTTGCCTTTTAAAATAGCGTTTTCAGAAAAATGCTTTGTCAAAATCTCCACTAATTCTTCTGGTTCAGCCATACGCCCTTCACCAACCAAACCACTTGCTAATTCTCCAAAATTCGACTTTACAATCTGATTTCCAAATGAGTGTAATTTCCTCAAATTTTCCAACGTACTCGGATGTTGATACATATCCAAATCCATCGCAGGGGCAAACATCACGGGGCATTTAGCAGAAAGATAGACGGCAGTTAATAAATCATCACAAATACCATTAGCACATTTTGCGAGTGTATGTGCGGTTGCTGGGGCAATCAAAATAACGTCTGCCCAAAGTCCCAAATCTACATGATTATTCCAAGTGCCAGTTTGGTCTTTCACAAATTCAGCAAGAGCAGGCTTTTTTGATAGCGTCGCCAAGGTTAAAGGTGTAATAAATTCTTTGGCGACTTGGGTCATTACAATTTGAACTTCAGCTCCTTCTTTTACCAAAAGTCGGGTTAAACTTGCCACTTTATAGGCAGCAATACTTCCTGTTACTCCGAGTATTATTTTTTTATTTTTAAGCATTGAGACGTTATCTATTAAAAACAGGTCAAATTTAATAAGCAAAAAGTAAAAACTGTTCAAATGCTTTAAACATAAAGAATTGGTATAACAAAAAACACGCTAATACTTGCATTCAAACGTTCAACCTAAAAGCAAAATTTGCTTAAAAAACACTCAAAAAAAAACCTACTTTTACTGATAAACCA
This sequence comes from Arcicella aurantiaca, assembly GCF_003148625.1. Lineage (GTDB taxonomy): Bacteria > Bacteroidota > Bacteroidia > Cytophagales > Spirosomataceae > Arcicella > Arcicella aurantiaca. The sequence continues at coordinate 107,669 of NZ_QGGO01000015.1, forward strand.
TGCTTTTTAGCTCCTATATTTTCCACTAACGCATTAATTTTATGATAGTAAATCTGGTATCAAAAAAACAAGAATCCATTTTTTGGAAATTACATCTCACATGGTGGGTTATTTATATTGCCTACCGCACCCTACCAACCTGTAAACTCCCTGAAGGCTCAGCTACAACCATAATCTTTTTTTATGTGCTAAATTTTAGCTCAATGGTAATTTTAACTTATATATACAGGGTTTTTTATTTGAAAGTCGATTTAGATTCTCAGGAAAAATACTGGCAATTTTTATCTCTTCTAATAGGTGTTATTATATGCGGAAGCATTTTTTTCTTGATAAATTCTCATGGTTTTATCTATCATTATAAACTTTGGGAACATCAAAAAATCACCACCGAAATGCGTTTTGACTATCTCTTAGAATGTATTTGGAATGCTTTTCCGTGGTTTTTGGGATTTCACCTTTTCAGATATGGACACATTTTGAAGGAACGAGAAAGCAATTTATTACAATCTTTACACGATTCTGAACTTGACCGTTTACGAAAACAATTAAATCCTCATTTTCTTTTTAATGCCCTCAATGGAATTAGGGCTTTGGTACTGATTGAACCCCATTCTGCACGAGAAGCTATTGCTCAACTTTCTGATTTACTGCGACTTTCTCTTAAAACAAAATTAGATGAAAACATTCAACTTAGTGAAGAAATTGAAATTTTAGAAAATTATCTCTCTATCGAAAAAATTAGATTTCATGAACGTCTGAATGTAGAAATCAATATTCCTAACGAACTGCGATACTATAAAGTGATGCCATTCTGCTTACAAATATTAGCAGAAAATGCAATTAAACATGGAATTGGGCAACAAAAAAAAGGAGGAATCATTAGAATTTTGGGTGATAAAACCGCAACTCACTTACAATTAAAAGTTATGAATGAAGGAACTTTAGAAAACAAATCAAATTCCTTAGATGAAAGTACAGGAATAGGGATAGAAAATCTCCAAAAACGCTTAAAAATTAACTTTGGAGAAAAAGCATACTTCAAACTTGAAGAACAAAATTTTATGGTAACGGCTTCTTTAGGATTTCCTTTAGAAAATTAACGAGTATCCGAAAAGTCTTTAAGTTGTAAGTCGCAAAAAAATATTATTTCGTTTAAAATTCTTGCGACTTATGACTTTTCGGACACTCTTTTTAAATTCTTACTTTTTTGCCCTTTTCTCCAATTCTGCTCTCGGAATACTCAACATTCTTCCTAAAGGTTGTCCATTACGTAAAGTGATTACTTTCAGAGTAATATCTCCTTTCGGAACTTCAAATGTCGTTGTATATTTTGTAGCAAATTTATCTGGGAAAGAATCGTCCATCGAATAATAAATTTCTGTATTTGGAATGTCACAAGCCATTTCACAAATGATTTTATCACCATCTTTTTTCGTCGTAACAATGGCATCATAAACGGCTTTGCTCACTTTCAAATTGGCAGCATCAAAACGAGCAAAATGATTTTCTGTTCTTTCTAAAAAGTTCGTATAATTTTTCTTCTCTTTCGGACTCCAAACTGATTCTGCAATTGCCCACGCTCTTGGGTATGTCATATACAAAGCATGGCGGTAGTTTTGTACTTGTTCTGTCCATAAATTGCCTTGTCCCCCCAAAATATATTTAGCGTCCGTACTATCTGGAACAGGCTCAAATTGATATGATTTTCTCAAAGACAAACTGGCATAAATTGGCTTTTCAACCGTTGGGTCGCCCTGCACATAGTCTAAATACGCAAAAGTTGTTGGGGTCATTACCACATCATGTTTTTGACGAGCAGCTTCAATACCGCCTTTCATTCCTCTCCAACTCATTACAGTTGCATTTGGAGCAAGACCTCCTTCCAAAATTTCGTCCCAACCAATCATGGTTTTACCTTTTTTATTGATAATTTTCTCAACTCTTTTCACAAAATAACTTTGCAATTCATGAACATCTTTTAAGTTATTTTTCTTCATAAAAGCCTGACAACCTGCATCTTCTTCCCAATAGCCATGATAACATTCATCACCACCCATGTGAATATATTTATTCGGGAAAAGAGCCGCAACTTCTGTAAAAACTTTATCCAAAAACTCATATACTTTTTCATCGGAAGGATTCAAAGTATTTTCAATTTTCATTTTGAAAGTTCCGTTCGGAAACCAATCGGCAAACTCAGTTCCGGGATTTACATATCGCTTTACATCTTTCTTGGTTGAAAGCTCAGGATAAGCCGCTAACACCGCCATACTATGCCCCGGAACATCAATTTCTGGAACAATCGTAACGTTTCTTTCATTCGCATATTGAATTACCTCTTTTACTTCTTCTTGGGTATAAAAACCGCCATAAGTAGCTGCTTCGCCTTCTTTTGGGTCTTCACGTTTTCCAAAACCACCTACTCTTGGTACACGCCAAGCTCCGATTTCTGTCAATTTTGGCAATGATTTTATTTCCAATCTCCAACCATTATCGTCTGCTAAATGCCAATGTAAAGTATTGAATTTATAGCGAGCCATTAAATCAATATAGCTTTTCACTTCATCTTTCGTAAAAAAATGACGACTAACATCTAACATCAACCCACGCCATCCAAAACGTGGATAATCCGTAATCTTACATCCCATAATAGGAAACATTCCCATTGAAAATTCTTTATTTTCTGCTTGTGGTGGCATCATTTGACGAAGCGTCTGAATGGCATAGAAAAGTCCCGCAGGTTTGTTTGCAGCACATTTAATGGTTGTTCCATCTACCTCCAATGTATAACCTTCATTACCCAACTTTGCATCAGCATTTTTATTGATGGTAAAAATCATCACTTTATCTTGCATCGTTGGCGTTGCTACTTTTTTGAACGCTGGTTTTTGTCCAGCCATAAATCCCAAAGAATTAACAAAATTCTCTGCAATTCTTTTCGCATCAGGATTATCATCGGTTACATCAATACTTGTACGAGAATCAAGCATAAACATATTCATACCCGAAGATGTTGATACTTCATAACTCACAGGAGCAGGAATAATATTATTTTGGGCAAATACCGAAAAGGAACTGAGTAACAATAAAAAGATTTTCTTCATGGTTTTGTTGATTTGGGGCAATTTTAAAATTTCAGAAAATTAAAGTTAGTCAAATTTTCAAATTCAATTATCCTGTTTTTTTCATTTAACGTCTTAAAATTAATTATTCGGAATTATGCTACCGATATCATAACAATTAGATAAGTAATGATAGATTTTACCTCCTTGTCAATCACTATTCTCTCGCTATATTTCCTTAAACATTTGTATTTTTACATCTCAATTTTAGATACTTATATGCAAACTAACATTTACTTAGGAATCGCTTGGCTCATTTATGGTGCAATCCATTCTCTTTTAGCAACAGAAATATTAAAAAAAGCCTTCCCATCAAAATATTATAGACTGATTTACAACTCATTAGCGATAGTATTAATCATTCCTATACTTTATTTACAAGTAACCTTACCATCTGTAAATATGATGCAAAGTTCTCTTTTAAGCCAAATCCTTAGTGGAATGATGATGTTATCAGGCATTTATTTGGTGTATGTCTCTTTCAGAAATTATGATTTAAAAGCGTTTTTAGGAATCGATTTTAACGACGCAAAGAAAAAAAGTGATTTACAGATTGAAGGCGTTTCAAGCGTAGTTCGCCATCCAATTTATACAGGTATTTTGTTGTTTTTATGGGGAACATTCGGATATTTCACCACAGAATCTTACTTGGTAACAGCCATTGCGTTAACTCTTTACATAAGAATTGGAATCTATTTTGAAGAGAAAAAATTAGTACAAGAATTTGGAAAACAATATGAAAAATATCAAAAAGAAGTACCCATGTTAATTCCAAAGTTTTAAAAATAAAAGAGGCTACATTCGTTATGAACATAGCCTCTTTTAGTTTCGTTAAATCTTACTTATTATTGATGTCTTACTAATAACTTCTTTGTAACCAACGACTTACCGTCTGCTGATAATTGATAAAGATAAATTCCATTGTTCCAGTCTTTCGTTGATACTCTTACTTTTCTTTGGTCTTTCTCTAAAACTTCCTCTTTCATTTCATTTCCCAAAATATTGTAAAAAGTAATTTTTGCCTCTCCAACTTGCGACGAAATCACATAATCAATATCAGCGTGGTCATCGGCAGGGTTTGGATAAATATTTGAAACGGTCAATTTCTCGTTTGAAAATAATCTATCTTCCGAAGAAATAAATTCATCAACCTTGCTTTCTGCATTCACAACAGGCTGAGCCACTGCTTCATTTCTGATAGCCTGTGTTTTGGCAGGTTGTAATAAAAATGAATTCGTAAAATATTGATTAATATAAGCCGAACGTTGATAATTGATATTTCTATCCAACGTTAAAGATGATGGCTGAAAAAGCGAAAAAGATGTTTTCTTAAACAATACCGACGACGATAATGTCGTTTTAGCCTTAGGTTTTATATCCAAACGGCTTTTATGTTTATTGTCTGTTTGTGCATGAGTCGTTAAGCCCGATAGCGTAACTATCGTCATTAAAAACATCAGCGTATTTCTTAGTATAGGTTTCATTGCATTGTAAATATTCTCTTCAGATATTCTTATTTTACGCCTCTTAAATAAATTAATTAGCTTGTTTATACTTTACAAAAATCGTGCGAAGATTATCTTTTACTTCGTTTATATTCTTTAGACTACAAAATTACGTAAAAGGTTGCACCTCGGACTCTTAAAAATTGTTAATTATTTTTAATTAATCACATAAGTATTTGATTATATGCTGATTACCAAATACTTATTTTTCAACATTTGAACAAAAATATATTAAAATTATTCAATTTTCAAAGTTTTGACCTTAATTTTTTCTTAGAATTATTTAATGGGGTTTTCTTGACTTCTTTTTCTTCTTTTTTAATTATTACCGAATCTTTCTTCACTTGTGGAATTTTTACTTCAATTGGCGGAGCAACCACTTTCATAATCATTTCTTTGGTTGGTCTTTCTGCCAATCGCCATCTGAAACCGTCCAATTCTTTATCATCAGGTTTTATTTCTTTGGGAGGAATAAACTTGCCGTCTGGCTTGGCTAAAAAGGCAATTCGACTCACTTTATTTTTGGCAAAATTAAGATTCATCTTTCCGCATTGTACCCGATTCATGCCTGTAACGGTATTTTTTTCGTCAATGGCATAGTAAATACTTTCTCCATTTCCTTCAACAGTTACCTTTTCTACTCGTGAACTATCGGTAAAATTCACCACCATTTTACGTCCTTTTATTTGGTTATAATTCACCAAAGTATCAATCGAAATCACGAAAGATTTACCTTTCATATTCATGATTTTGATTTTATTATGTCTCAATCCAATATTAATTGAATCGGCTTCTGACTGATTTTTGGTATTCCAGAGAATCGGCTTTTGGTAGAAATAAATCGTGGAATCTGACACATTGTAACTCAAAGAATCACACTTTGCCGACATATCAGATTTGTACATCAGCACCTTTTTGTAGGCATATAATTTCTTGACTTTCGTTTCTTTATTGTCCAATGAAACCAAGGTATCAGCGTTCAAAAAGAGCGTATCATTTTCAAAAATATTCTTCAATAAGGCATGACCAAATACTCTTGTGATGCCTGTTTTTTTAGAATAACGACCTTTATCGCCCGTCAAAATGGCTTTATCTTTCTTTGAAATAAATAAAATATTACCGTTTGCCACGCCAATTTCGGTGGGTGGGTCATAAATCATGGTATCGGCAGTCATGACGTAATCTTCAGTTTTTACCGTTGAACGTCCTTTCAAATTAGAAATCTTGGTGAGGGTATTATACTGACTTCCAGGATTGGCGTAGGTTGTATCCTTTTTATTAACAATGAGCGTTGGAGCTACAAAAAACGCCTCTTTTGACAATGTACTATATCGAAGTGAATCCGCCGATAAGTTTCCGTCTTTATCCAAAACTTTTACATTGGTCTTGAAATTTACCAATTTTGTAACTGTATTGTAATAGGCTTCTTTACTGGTCAGGGTACTTTTTTTGTCTAAAACTTTTCCGCCTGTATTATAAAAAGCTACGCTTGAATTAAGGTCGTAATCTAATTTATTGGTATTCAGAATAATTGTTTTATCATCTAATTTCACTCGACCATTAATTTTGGCTTTTCTTTCATTTCCAAAATAATAGGCGGTATCTCCAGTAATGGTTACGGTATCAGCTTGAATAATTTTCACTTTTCCATACGCTTCCAAAATATTGGTTGTCTCATTTAAAATTGCCAAATTACAGTAAAGAAGCGTTGTTCCTTGTCGCAAACCAACATTTCCCATGAGCTTTCTGATTTGCATAAACGGCAAATTCATTCCAACTAAACTATCCGCTTTGATAATTTCTAATTGATTAGGATTGGTAGGCATTGCGGGTACTTGTGCCTGTGTATTTAGCGAAAAAAACAGCAGAAATAAGGCAAAGCAACTCAATAAATATCGAGACATATTTTTGGTAATAAAGCTCAAAAAAGTACACCCAACTTTGGTCTGTAAAACCAGAGTGTTATCTAAAATTGATTTTATTTGATGTATTTTTGTTGAATATTTCATAATAATCATTGTGGTACAAAATTACCTAAATAAAACGATGCTCGACGAGTTTTTAACCTTTATTAACAAACAAAACCTGATTCAACCTACGCAAAAAACGCTTTTGGCGGTAAGTGGTGGCATGGATTCGGTTGTTATGTGCGACCTTTTTAGCAAAGCAAAACTTGATTTTGTGATTGCTCATTGCAATTTTGGACTTCGTGGCGAAGAGTCTAATGAGGACGAAATGTTTGTTAAAAAGTTGTCTATCAAATATAAAGTTCCTTTCATTACAACGACTTTTCAGACGTCTGATTTTGCGGAAAATGAAAAAATTTCTACGCAAATGGCTGCCCGAATCTTGCGTTATGAATGGTTTGAAAAAATCAGAAAAGAACAAAATTGTGATTATATCGCAACAGCACACCATCAAAATGACGTGTTAGAAACGGTTTTATTGAACCTCACAAAAGGCACAGGCATTGCAGGTTTGCACGGTATTAGAGCGAAAAATGGATTTGTTATTCGTCCGCTGTTATTTGCTGAAAAAGAAATAATTTTTGATTATGTTGTTGAAAATCAAATTATTTGGAGAGAAGATTCTTCTAATGAATCTAATAAATATCAACGTAATTTGATTCGGAATGAGGTGGTGCCTTTATTGAAACAAATTAATCCAAATCTGGAAAATACCATTCAACAAACCGTTGAACGAATTTCGGCAGTTGAAGATATTTTTGAACAAGAAATGGAAATGTTGCGTAAACAAATTACATGGTCAGACGCTCAGGCGACTTTTGTCAATTATAAAGCTATTCAAACGCTTTCGCAGCCTGTTATTAAATTGGCGGAATTGTTGAAACCGTACAATTTTACGTATCAACAAAGTCAAGATATTTTTGAGGCTTTCGACAAAGAAGCTGGACGTTGTTTCCTGACGCCTACGCATACGTTGGTGAAAGACAGAACGGAGTTGGTTATTACGCCAAAAAATCTAAAAACATTTGAAAGTCAAATCATTACGACCGAAGATGAGCTTTTAGAAATTAATCATTTGAAATTATCATTCGGGAAACCATTTGATAAACCTGAAGATTTTACTGTGCCAACGGCTAAAAAAATAGCGTGTTTAGATGCTACTAAAGTTCGCTTTCCGTTACAGATTAGAAAGTGGAAAGAAGGCGATTGGTTTTGTCCTTTGGGAATGAATAAAAAGAAATTAATTAGTGATTTTCTTATCGACCAAAAAGTACCGTTAAACCTCAAAAAAGACGTTTATTTATTAACTTCAAATGGCTCGGTGGTTTGGGTTATCGGCATGAGAATCGACGATAGATTTAAAGTGACGGATAAAACCGAGAAAGTAATTTTGTTTGAAAATATTAAGTAAATTTTTAGACCACAGATTTTACTGATTAAACAGATTTACACTGATTTTTATGTGATTTTATATTTTTGGAGATGACCTTTAAACAGGATTACGAGTTATTTTAACTTAAAAAATCATGAAATTATCTTCATTCCTACAAATCATGGTTCTGACTAAAATATCAAAAATCAGTGTAAATCCGTCTAATCTGTAAAATCTGTGGTCTAAAATATTATTTTGTAATTCTACGCCCTTCTTTACGACTAATCTCCTAAAAACCTCAAGAAATTGAATCAATCCACTGAAAATCAATTTATTGAAATCTTCAAAACGCATCAAGGTATCGTACATAAAGTGTGCGGTATGTATCGGCATGACCCTGATGATAAAAAGGATTTGTTTCAAGAAATTGTAATTCAATTGTGGCGTGCCTTCCCAAAATTCAGACAAGAATCCAAAATCTCTACTTGGATTTATCAAATTGCGTTAAATGTTGCCATTTCAGATTTCAGAAAAGAAAGTCGCCGTCCCCAACGAGTTGAATTAAGCGAAAATATCCTTAATATTTCTGATGAAAGTTATGACAATACAACCGACGAAAAACTCAAAACTTTACATCATGCTATTGCTCAACTTTCAGAAATTGAAAAGGCAATTGTGATGCTTTATTTTGAAGAAAAAGACAATGAAGAAATCGCTGAAATTGTGGGTATTACGCAAAATAATGTACGAGTAAAAATGACCCGAATTAGGGAGAAATTAAGAACGATGTTAGTTAAAAATGAATAACTAATAGAGAATAATTATAACATATCTGTTTATTATTCGTACTTAAAATTTCAGTAAATCAATTCAAGTATTAATTATTACATCTTCATTTTTAATTAATAAATATGGAATTAGACGATTTAAAAAATATTTGGCAAGAGTCGCAAGTTATGTATCAAGAAGACCTTGATAGTAAAGAAATTGAGTCTCTCACTCAACAAAAATCAAAAGCAATTTCTGATAAATTATATCAAAATTTAAAATTTGATGTAATGGTTAGTTGCTTGCTAATTTTGCCATTATTGTACATCATTTTTGGAACAAATATTCAATTTTATCATAAATCAATTGCCTTTTTGTTTCTGGTTTCCACAAGTATTGGGATAATTTTCTATTTGATTAATCAGAAAAAATATCAAGAATTTTCCACAAAAAACGATTTAGTTTCTACCTTAAATTTCACCGTTAAAAAGTTTGAAAAACAAATCAAAACGATTACTATTCTGAATAATATTTTGCTATTACCTTTGATGTTTTATGGAACAGTTGTAGCTGCCGAAATAGCCAAAATAGAAATTGAGTTGCGAGAATTGGTAATTTTGCCTTTAATAATCAGCCCGATTGCTTATTTTTACAATAAATATTTAATTAAAACTTTGTATAGAAATCATCTCGAAAAGCTAAAATCTCACCTTTCTGAATTACAAATCCAATCTTAAACCAATAGTATAATCCTTACATAAAATGACCAATCCTATTAAATTTTTCATCATCTCGCTGATTTTCAGCTCCTTGTATTTTACCAAAATTTACGCTCAAAAAGAAGACAAGTCTTTGCTTTATGAAATTTCGGGCAATGGACTTTCTCAGCCTTCTTATTTATACGGTACGATTCATGCCATTTGTAAAAAAGATTTTATCATGACGGAAGCTACGAAAAAAGCTTTTTCTGAAAGTCAGCAGATTTATCTTGAATTGGATATGGACGACCCACAAATGATGACTGAAATGCAAAAGAATTTGATGATGACAGACGGTTCAACATTAAAAACTTTATTATCAGAATCTGACTATCAAAAAGTTAGCACATTTTTCAAGGATTCTTTAAAAACGAACATTTCAATGTTTGAGCAAATGAAGCCTTTTGTTTTGAGTTCTTTTACCATTCCCAAAATGTTAAATTGCCCGATGCAGGGCTACGAAGAAGTTTTCGTAAAAATGGCGAGCCAAGAACATAAAGAAGTTTTAGGACTGGAAACGGTACAAGAACAATTTGCGGCAATTGATAAAATGGGGATGAAAAAACAAGCAGAAGAAATGCTTGTACAACTGATTGCAAATTGGAACGAAGGCAAAGCGGAACTGAAAAAGTTGATTTCAGATTATAAAAAACAAGACGTTGATTTGATGATAGAAGATATGGCAAATTCTAAATTTGCGGGTGATGGTTTTGAAAAAGACGTTTTAGAAACTCGTAATCAAAATTGGATTAGTAGAATTGAAAAAATCTCAAAAGAAAAACCAACTTTCTTTGCCGTTGGAGCTGGTCATTTAGGCGGTTCAAAAGGAGTGATTGCTCTCTTAAAAAAACAAGGATATACCGTAAAAGCAGTTAAGTAAGTTGTTATTGAGAACTGGGTAATTGGTTATTGGTTTACATAATAATTTCACTAAAAAATAACTACCTAATTTATTTTTCAAATTACCAACTATTCGCATTTCGCAAAATCGCTTTTCGCTTAGAATTATGTTAAAATTATCAGAAATATACATTTATCCTGTAAAATCTTTAGGCGGAATTGCTCTTTCAAAAGCTAATATAACCGACCGAGGACTTGAAAATGACCGCCGTTTTATGTTGGTTGATGAAAATGGACGCTTTTTGAGTCAGCGAGAATTTTCTGTTCTGGCAATTTTTCAGACGGAAATTATTGATAATTCACTCATCATTACCAATCGTAAAACAGGTAAAGAATTGGTTATCAACCTTAGTCAACCGTCATCAACCAATGCCATACAAGCTACTGTTTGGGACGATACCGTTGAGGCTTTAGAAGTTAGTAAAGAAGCTTCACAATGGTTTACAGAGGCGTTATCGTTTCAAGCTCGTTTGGTGTATATGCCAGAAGAAAGTCATAGAAAAACAGATGCTCAATATTCATTAAAAGGCGACGAAATCACTTCATTTTCTGATGGTTATCCAATTTTAATTGCGGGACAAGCATCACTTGATGATTTGAATAATCGTTTAGCATCAGCCATAAATATCAACCGTTTTAGACCCAATTTGGTCTTCACGGGCGGAGAACCCTTTGAAGAAGATGCTTGGCACGAATTCACCGTTGGCGATGTGCGTTTCTTTGGCGTAAAACCTTGTGCAAGATGTATCATGACGACCATTGACCAAGCGACGGGTGAAAAAGCAGGTAAAGAGCCACTTTTGACTTTAAATAAATTTAGAAAAGCAGGTAATAAAATTTTATTCGGACAAAATGTGTTAATAAGTCAGTTAGGTGAAATTGCCGTTGGAGATTCGATAGAAGTGAAAAGTCGTCAGAAATTAGCCAAATTTGAAATTGTTTAAATTACTAAAAATAGCCCATTTGTTGAGTTTAGATGTAGTTTTTGGGGCAATGATTTGTAATATCATGTTCTGGAAACTATCTCTTTCCAACGCTCAAATTTCAACTCCAATTGTTTCGATTTTAGGATTTTCGGTTTGGATTATCTACATTTTAGATAGATTATTGGATAATCAAAAAACAAGTCAAATTAAAACAGAACGGCACTTTTTTCACCAAAAACACCGCAAAATCTTAACAGTCTGCCTATTTATTTCGATTATTTTTTGTGCGATTTTGTTATTTTATCTTCCTTACAACATTCTCATTTTAGGCATATTAACAACGTCAACAACAGCTATTTATCTCTATCTTACCAATCGGTTTTCTGCTGACAATAATTTCCAACATTATAAAGAACCCATTACCTCAGTCGTATATACAATGGGCGTATTTAGTACCACCATTTTAAACAGTTTTTCCATTTCAAATTTGTTTGTTGGACTTCTTTTTTTACTCATTACGTTTCAGAATCTTCTTCTCTTTTCGCTCTCAGAATTTAAAAAAAATCCAGATTGTCATAATCTTGCCAGTTATTGGGGAACTAAAAAATCCCATAACATTATTATCCTTATAAGTGCCGTTGTGATGACAATTGCTTTTTATTGGATTATCACAAATGAGTTTACTTATCTTAGTAAAGTATTTTTTATTGAAATATTGATGAGTTTTATTCTTTTAATAATCAGTAGATTCAATGATATTTTTCTGCTAAATGACCGCTACCGTTGGGTAGGAGACGGCATTTTTTTATTACCTTTATTTATTATTTTTTGAAAAATCAGCATCCCCAATCATTCAACAAATGAATCAAACCGAAACCAAACAGTCGCCATACATTGCCCTCAAATACCCCCAATTTGTTGCTTTTATTTTTGCCAATAGCTTTGTTACAATGGCTTTGCTTATCCAAGAAGTTGTCTTGGGGTACGCCATTTACAAAATCACCCACGACCCACTTGCTTTAGGTTTAGTTGGTTTAGCAGAAGCCTTACCTTATATATCATTAGCTCTTTTTGGTGGGCATTTGGCCGACCGTCGCAATAAAAAAACGCTTATGCAAGCAAGTCTTGCTTTTGTTATTGTTGGTTCTTTAGTATTAATTTGGGCAACATCACCCAATTCTGGACTTTCTCAAACACAATTATTGACCGTAGTTTATGGCGTAATTATGTTGATTGGTTTTGCCAGAGGATTTTATAGTCCTGCATCTTCATCACTCAATCCATTTTTAATTCCGAAAGAGGTTTTTGCTAACGCAGCCACTTGGCAAAGTTCATTTTGGCAAGCAGGAGCAATTTTAGGCCCGGGGTTAGCAGGTTTTTTATATGCTTATTTGGGTTTAACCAATACGCTTTGGGTAGTTGTAGGGCTTTTTGGCGTAGTTATGTTATTAATTTCGACGATAACCTCCCCTCCTATTCCTGCACAAAACGAACAGAAAGTGAATATTTTTTATTCTTTGCGTGAAGGAATTGCTTACGTTTTCAAAACAAAAGTGATTTTGTATTCTATTTCATTAGATTTATTCTCGGTGCTTTTTGGTGGCGTAATTGCCTTATTACCCGTTTATTCAGAAGATATTTTACATGTCGGAGCTGAAGGCTTGGGGATTCTTCGGGCAGCACCATCTATCGGGGCAGTCCTCACGATGTTGGTTATGGTTTATTTTCCTCCACTAAATAATGCTTGGAGAAATCTACTTTTGGCAATTGCAGGTTTTGGCATTGCCACTTTGGTTTTTGCTCTTTCCACAAACGTCTGGTTATCAGCAGTGGCGTTATTCTTGACAGGAGCGTTTGATAGTGTGAGCGTAATTATTCGCCAAACAGTTTTACGTTATTTCACCCCCGACGAAATGCGTGGGAGAGTTTCTTCGGTAAATGGTATTTTCGTAAGTTCATCAAACGAATTAGGGGCTTTTGAATCTGGACTTGCCGCAAAATTATTAGGAACAGTTCCTTCGGTAGTTTTCGGCGGAGCAATGACCATGATTATCGTAACCATCGTATGGTTTCGTTCAAAAGAATTATTTAATTTGAAATTCGACAAGTAAATAGTTGTGAATTAGAGAGTTGCGAATTGTGATTAAAATCATCTTTAACAAAACTCACCAATTCACAACTTACTAATTCACAACTCCAAAAACATGATTAATACACAAGTAAAATTAGCAGCTCGTCCCGTTGGCAATCCTAAAGAAAGTGATTTGCTGATTGAAGAATCAGCCACTCCATCAATTCAAGAAGGTGAAGTGCTTATCAAAACTAAATATATTTCTCTCGACCCTGCCATGCGTGGTTGGATGAACGAAGGGAAATCTTACATAAAACCCATTCAAATTGGGGAGGTTTTCAGAGCAGGAACAGCAGGGCAAATCATTGAATCAAATAATCCAGATTTTGTAGTTGGTCAATACGTGACAGGCGGTTGGGGCGTGCAAGAATATGCTGTTTCTACGGGAAAAGATTTGGTCAAAGTAGATACCAATATTGCTCCTCTTACTACCTACTTGGCAACTTTAGGAATGCCGGGAATGACGGCTTATTTCGGATTATTAGATACAGGACTACCCAAAGAAGGAGAAACCGTTGTAGTGTCGGGTGCGTCTGGTGCGGTGGGCAGTGTGGTTGGACAAATTGCAAAAATCAAAGGTTGTAAAGTGGTTGGTATTGCAGGCGACCAAGAAAAATGTGACTATTGCGTAAATGAATTAGGTTTCGATGCTTGTATCAATTATAAAACTGAAGACGTAAGAAAAGCTCTAAAAACGGCTTGCCCAGAAGGAATTGACATTTATTTTGACAACGTTGGCGGTGAAATTTTAGATATTGTTTTAGGACAAATCAGAATGAAAGCCCGTATTGTTATTTGCGGAGCGATTTCTCAATATAATAATACAGAACCTGTGAAAGGACCTTCAAATTACCTTGCACTATTGGTCAATCGTGCCAAAATGGAAGGTATTGTTGTATTTGACAATGCTGCAAACTACGGAAAAGCAGCCCGTGAAATGGCAGGTTGGATTCACGAAGGAAAATTGCAATCAAAAGTACACATCGAAAAAGGAATTCGTAATTTCTTACCAACAATGATGATGTTATTCTCTGGGAAAAATTTTGGGAAATTGATTTTGGAGGTTGAATAGAATACAAAATGATGTATTTTTGAAGTATAAAATAACAATGCAATGATAAAAAGTAATTTAAGAGATTGGACATTAGACACCATCGAAGAAAGTTTCGGTTTGTTACAAGTACGTTCATTACCGATTTTAGATGAATTACTGGCTCATAAACACGAAGCAGATGCTTATGAACAAAGATATTTAGGAAGTCTTCGTGAAGATTATCTTATGCTTGGAGGCGATGACTGGAACGAAGTTGAACTTGAAAACAAACTAATTAGTCCCTTAATCGTCTTTTCAGGAATTTCAAATCAAAAATATTCCTATTTTTTAGAAAGAGAACTTGGTGCTACAATCAACGATATAGAACTTTCTGGAAGAGTTGATGGCATGATTGCATCTGGTTTTAGAAATCCCAAAAAACCCTATTTTTGTTTGAGTGAATATAAGCGTGGCACTGACCCCAATGGCGACCCCAAAGGGCAGGCTCTAATTGCGATGCTTGTTGCACAACATCTAAATCATGATGCAAATCGAAATGACGACCGACCTATTTTTGGTAGTTATATCATTGGACGAAATTGGTGTTTTATGGCTTTGGTAGGTAAAGAATATGCTATTAGTACGGATTTTTCTTGCGTTGACGATGAAATTTTTGATATTTTTAGAATTATGAAAGGACTTCGTGTACAAATAGAAAAATTGATTTAAGCTCCTTTATCAGTATTTTAAAAATAAAAATGGTCTTTGAAATTTAATTTCAAAGACCATTTTTATTATCAATCGTCAATTTATAATTATCAATTAATTACCTCATTTTTTCTAAAGCTGCGGTAAATTTTTGCGTATCTAATTTCTCTCGCAAAGCCACATCATAAGCTTTTTGTTCAATGTCTAAAGCCATTTGCTTATCACCAAGCTTCAACATCAATTGTGCGTAAGAGTGATAACTGTCAGGCGTTTCTACCAATTCTAACGAACGTTTTGCCCACTCAACGGCTTTTTTCAATTTAGCTTTATCATCCACTTGGTCATAAAATGCTTTTACCACTTCGTTCAACTCATTAGCCGTCAAACGAGCCATTGTATATTTTGCATTTTTCTTTAAGTTTTGATAAAGTGCAGCTCCTGCTCCAACCGAATCACGAATACCTAATTTATAATTCTGCATAATTTTTTCGTATTCCCACAAATCTTGCTTGCGAATACTTTCAACTTGCACAAACATTACATATTGGTCAAGATATTGTTCTGCCGCTTCTGAAAACTTATTAACGTCTTTCATCGCTAAATAAAATGCCAATTTATTTTTGTCATTTACTCTATCCGCAGTATTGGGCAATGCTTTCAAATTGGCAGCTAAAGCTTTATCAAACATCGCCTGATTCTTCGTTTTCAAGGCAACATCAAATACTTCATTGATACTTTGAGAAAATGCTCTATTAACTTTTTCAACGCCACCTTCAAATAAACTCTCTGCTTTTTCACGGAATTTTAGCAATAATTCAAAAGCTTTTCCGTCAATTTTGAAACCATTATTAACAATGATACGAAGCGTTTTGTCTGACGAATATTGAATTGGGGTCAACGACTTTACGTACTCTTCAACCAAATTGGTATTGTCAATTGTGTATAAAGAGTTTACAGCAATAAACTCACTCAAAAATTCTGAATCTCTACGTCCTTCATTGTACAATTTTTCTAAAGCCCAACGAGGTTTTGCATTCGCCTGATTATTCAAGACCATATCAGCCTCTTTTAATAAATCAGGAGCTCTCAAAAGACCTTCTTGTTTGTACATTAAATTTTCGGTAGCATCAACAAATAGACAGGTTGGATAAGATGTAACATTATAGCGTTTGGCCAAATTGATACCAAAGCCTTTTTCAGCATCAACTTTATAGTTGATAAATCTGGCATTAAATTTGTCGCCAACCGATGACTCTGTAAAAGTCTTTTTATCCATCTCTTTACAGGGGCCGCACCACGTTGTGTAGATGTCCACGAAGATTAATTTCTTCTGGGCTTTTGCTTGCATCAAAACGTTTTGCCAATCATCTTGCCGAAAAATAATCCCCTGCGAAAAAACCTGAGTCGAAGCCAAAAGGCTGACCATCAGACATATTAGTGACAGGTAAAATCTTTTCATTTCTTTTTAATGGGTTTGATAAATTCATTAGGGCGATGTTTTTTGGCGGATAAACATTCTTTATTCAAACGAAGTATATTACAAATAATATACCAAAATTAATTTGAATTTTATTCTAAATTGTAAAAATAAAAGTGTTTTCTTTTTATTAAATTAAATCTGCAAATTTTAACGTTTCATTTTGGCAAGCTCATTATTTAACAAATCCAGATAATCGCTATCTGCCTTTTCTTTTTTGGCTAATTCCAAAGCTCTGTCCATCAGTCCAATAGCTTCTATTTTACTGCCTAAAGTAAACAAAAGTCTTGAATAAATTTCGTTATTACTTGATTTTTCTTCAATTTCTAACGATTTCCTAATCCAAGCAACTGCTTTTTCTAATTTTTCTCGCTCTTTAAAGCGTTCTACCACAAATTTTGAAGCTTTCCTTAATTTTTGACTATATACGTCCTTCAACTCTGGAAGGTTTTGAAAACTGGAAATATTTTTCTTTAAAATGTATGTATCCATGAAAAAATCAGCCGTTACAAAGAATTTTTCGAGCTGATTGGTCAGCATAAAATAATTCATTTTTGCTTCTGTATTCCATTCATTTGCCTCTGCAAAAGTCTTGCTCAGTCGCCCATTGGCTGTCAAAACTTCATTAAGTAATTTTTCGTTTTTTTGATTAACCGCTTTATTCAGATTTTGAGAGATAATTCCTTTGATTTTTCGCTCAAAAATCAATTCACTTTTTCGAGTCATTAAATAATCAAAAGTTCGTCCACGAAGTAGAGACGCATTTTCTAAAATAAGTTTCTCCGTCTTTTCAGATTTTAACTGTTCTATATTGATTTTCGATAAATATTCATCTAATAATGCTCCATTATCTAATTTCTGAAATGCTCTCGCTTTGATATATTCATACAAAAAAGGAACATCACGTTTTCCTTTTGAGTAGGCTTGTTCCAACTCATCATCTGAACCACTTATTTTTCCTCTTTCTTTTACCTGCTCTCCTGATTCCAATAATCTTTCTGTTGGACGAAATCCCTCTAATTTCATCACCACATTCCAATCGCCGTCAATAAACATACTGGTTGGGTAACTGTCCAATTCAAAATAATCTACTAAATCTCGCCCTTCGCCTTTTTCTCCGTCAATTTTATAATTAATAAAATGCTCATTAAATAATTTCCCCACCGACGCATTAGCGAAAACCTCCGCATCCATTTGCTTACAAGGGCCACACCAAGTAGTATAAATATCAATATAAATGAGTTTCTTCTGAACTTTGGCTTTATTTAAAATACTTTCAAAATTTCCCGTTTGCCATTGTATTCCCTGAGCAAATAAATCATTGGTAATGATTGAAAGAAGAATTACGAAAAAATATATAATTTGCTTATTCATTGATTTTTAAACTGAACCTTTTAAAATATTATGGCAAAATTTCTCGACATAGACGATTTTATTCAAAGTAAAGATACCTCTCTCCGACCGCTACTCCTACAATTAAGAAAAGTCATCATGTTGGCTCACCCAACTATCCGAGAGCGGATTTCTTGGAGCATTCCATTTTTTTATTGTTTCGACCACCTTTGTTACTTAAACGTCATCAAGAAAACGAATGTCGTTGAGGTTTGTTTTGCCAAAGGTTTTCACCTGAGCAACGAAGCAGGTTTGTTAGATGCCAAAAATCGGAAATTGATAAAGGGAATCTCATTCAAAAATTTGCAAGATTATAAAGAAAAAGAGGAAGGTTTTTTAGAAACCTTACAAGAAGCTATTCTATTCAACGAAACAAATCCTGAGATTAAATTTTATAATATGGTGATGAAGAAGAGGTAACGAAGGGTTATGGGTTATGAAAAATTGTAGTTTGAAGAATAGAGTTCATTAACTTTTCTTTAAACGTTTTATATTTTCAAATAACGTATTGGGTATCAAAACGAGCGAACTATTTAACTCATAAACTATTAACCCTTCACTTCAAAAACTCACATTACCGATATTTTTTCTCATTCTGATAAACAGCTTTGATATTATCCTTCGCATCAAATTCAAACATAAAAACGATTGCCTTCTTTCCCCAAGCATTTCCAGCTTGATTATTACAGAAATATCTTAATTCTACCATTACACAATTTTTGTAAACATCCGAGAACATGATAGCATAACCAATCTCTGGTTCACGAGCCTTATTATACATTACACTCTGATTGAATGGGATTGGTTTTATTTTGCTAATTTCTCTATACACAGAATCAGAGGTGAGTGTAATCAATCGTCCTTCTTTCATATTAATTTGCGAACACGACATTCCTTCCTTTTTATATTTCTTTTGGATAAAACTGCACATGACATTATTAATATCAAAAGCAATTTGTTGAGGAGAAACTACCACCTTTCGGGTTTTAGAAGTATTTGTACATTCAGCTAAAATAGAATCTTTCTGAGCAAATAGATTTACATACTCAAACGCCTTTTGCAATTGAGTATCTCCATCTTTTGACCAAAAAGTAATCGAACTTATAGTACAATATAAATAAAGAAGTAAAATATTCATTTGTATGTGTTGGATAAAATGTTAGTAAAAGAATTAGTAAAACAAAAAAAACAAGTAATGAACTATGTTTCTTTTGTATTTTACCAAGAAATTAAATCTTTTTAAAATGATATTTTCCTGTATATATAAATTTGACAAACTTATAGTAAAAAACAAATAAAATATATGCTTTATTTTAAAAGCATAGCTTAACTTTGCCTTTCAGTAAAACATTCTTGAAAATAAAACGTAAAATCAACTAAGATTAACGTAAAAATTATAATGGATCAATTTTCATACATTGCTAACGCCGATACCGCAGCGATTTCTGACCTTTATGAATCGTACTTGCAAGACCCCAATTCGGTAGATATCAGTTGGCAAAACTTCTTTAAAGGGTTTGATTTTCATGCTGCGTGGAGTGGCTCATCTAACGGGCAAGCTAATGTTGCTTCTACTGATTCTTCAATGATTCAGAAAGAGATGGCAGTTATTAGTCTTATCAAAGCATTCCGTTCTCGTGGACACTTGATGGCTAAAACCAACCCTATTCGTGAACGTAAAAACCGTCAGCCTCGCTTAGATTTGAAAGATTACGCTCTTTCAGACGCAGATTTGGACACTAAATTTCAAGCAGGAAATTTCTTAGGAATTGGAGCCGTTTCATTACGCACAATTCTTGAATCTCTTAACAAAATTTATGCAGGTTCTGTTGGTTTTGAATATGCTTATATTCGTGAGCCAGAAGTAAAAGAATGGTTACGTGCAAAAATCGAAAAAGAAGCATTGTCTTTCAACCCTTCGATTGATGAAAAGAAACAAATTTTAGAAAAACTCAATGAAGCTGTCGTTTTCGAGAACTTCTTGGGTACTAAATACTTAGGTCAAAAAAGATTTGGTTTGGAAGGTGGCGAAAGTACCATTCCTGCTCTTGATGCTATCATCAACCGTTCGGCTGAGTTGGGCGTTCAAGAAGCCATGATTGGTATGGCTCACCGTGGACGTTTGAACGTTCTTGCCAATATCATGCACAAATCTTACGACGCTATTTTTGATGGTTTTGAAGGAAATCTTCCTGACCAAATTCATGGCGACGGTGACGTAAAATATCACTTGGGTTATTCTTCAAAACATATTACTCCATCAGGTGTTGAAATTTCGTTGAAGTTAGCTCCAAACCCTTCTCACCTTGAAGCGGTAAATCCATTAGTAGAAGGTTTTTGTAGAGCAAGAGCTGATGTTCACTACGAAG
Source organism: Arcicella aurantiaca (assembly GCF_003148625.1). Lineage (GTDB taxonomy): Bacteria > Bacteroidota > Bacteroidia > Cytophagales > Spirosomataceae > Arcicella > Arcicella aurantiaca. The sequence goes on from NZ_QGGO01000015.1 coordinate 128,097, forward strand.
GAGATTACGACAGAATTCTTCCAATTTTAATTCATGGTGATGCAGCCGTAGCTGGTCAAGGAATTGTGTATGAAGTTACACAAATGGCTAAATTGAAAGGTTATGAAGTAGGTGGAACAATCCATTTTGTTATCAATAACCAAGTAGGTTTTACCACTGACTTTGAAGATGCTCGTTCATCTATCTATTGTACAGACGTTGCAAAAATTATTGATGCTCCAGTTTTCCACGTAAATGGAGACGACCCAGAAGCAGTAGTTTTTGTTTCTAAAATGGCAGCAGAATTCCGTCAACAATTCAATCGTGATGTATTTATTGATATGGTTTGTTACCGTAGAAATGGTCACAATGAGTCTGACGAACCACGTTTCACTCAGCCTACATTATACGCAAACATCACAAATCACTTAAATCCAAGAGAATTATACAATCAGAAATTGATTGCTCGTGGAGATATTGATGCTAAGTTGGCGGCTGAAATGGACACCGAATTCAAAGCGGAGTTACAAGCTCGTTTAGATTTAATCAAACAAAAAATTCGTCCAGAATATCATCCTTTAAAATTGGATAATCGTTGGGCAGAATTACGTTATGCAGAATCTGTTGATTTTGAAAACTCTCCAAAAACAGGTATCTCAAAAGAAACGATTGATAAAATTGCCTCTTCTCTTTCTAAATTACCAGAAGGTTTCTCTGCGTTAAAGCAAATTGAGAAGGTTCTTTCAGATAGAAAAGCCTATTTTGACAACGGAACATTGAACTGGGCAACGGCTGAAGCATTAGCTTATGGTTCATTATTAGTAGAAGGAAAATCAGTTCGTGTATCAGGACAAGATGTGCAAAGAGGTACATTCTCGCACCGTCACGCAGTATTGCATGATGCCAACACGAATGAATCTTATATTTCATTAAATCATATTCAACCAGACCAAGAATTTTTACAGATTTATAACTCGTTATTATCTGAATATGCGGTACTTGGTTTTGAATTTGGTTATGCTTTAGCTAATCCAGATGCTTTGGTTATTTGGGAAGCACAATTTGGAGACTTCGCAAACGGAGCTCAAACAATGATTGACCAATTTATTTCTTCACAAGAATCTAAGTGGGGAACAATGAATGGTTTAGTGATGCAATTGCCACACGGTTATGAAGGACAAGGACCAGAACACTCAAATGCTCGTCCAGAACGTTTCTTACAATTGGCAGCAGAAGAGAATATCATTGTAACAAACTTGACAACTCCTGCGAACATTTTCCACGCATTACGTCGTCAATTAGCTTGGAACTTCCGTAAGCCGTTGGTAACCATGTCGCCAAAATCTTTATTCCGTCATCCAAAAGTAATGTCACCAATCTCTGAATTTATTGATGGTTCATTCCAAGAAGTTTACGGTGATAATTTCGTTGATGCGAAAAAAGTTAAAAAAGTATTACTTTGTACAGGAAAGGTTTATTTCGATTTGTTGGAAAGACAAGAAAAAGAAAACCGTACTGATGTAGCAATTGTCCGTGTAGAACAATTACACCCATTCCCTGCTACAAAAGTTCAGGCGGAACTTGACAAATATCCAAAAGCAAAAGTAGCTTGGGTACAAGAAGAGCCAGAAAACATGGGATATTGGTCATTTGTTATTCGTGAATTTGGATGGAAACCATTTGATAGCTTAGTTGCTCGTAAAAAATCAGCATCTCCTGCAACAGGTTTCTTAAAAGTTCATAATATCGAACAAGCAGAATTAGTTGATAGAGCTTTTGCTTAGGTCAGTTTTCAGTAAATAGTTAACAGTTAGTAATGAGAATGAGCCTCATGTTGAAATAATAAGTCCAACTTTGCAAGAGGTATTACTAACAAATAACTGTTTACTAATTAACTGTTTACTGATAACTAAAATTATGTCATACAAAAATTTCCGATTTTCTGATTTGAAAGAACAGTTTGGAATTTCTCAGAAAACAGCAAAATTATTTAACGAACCTATTGCGTTAATCAAACCGAGTGATTTTTTGATTACCTCATTAGAAAATGCACGAGAAATGCCCCTAACAACCGAAAAGGCAGTTTCTGAAGCTATTGTTTTGCCTGTTTTAAGAGAAGTACGAAATAGAAATAAGGAAGTTATTGAGTTATTTTCGGGGGAGAATCTTGATGCAGAACGTTCAAAAGGATTAAATGGAGAATGTGATTTTATTTTTGCAAAATCTCCCGGTTCAATAGAGTTAACAGCACCCTTGATTGACGTTTGTGAGGCAAAAAAAGGGGATATTGATAATCCACGTTCATTGTCTCAGAATGCAGCCCAATTACTCGGAGCAAGGATTTTTAATCAAAAAAGAAACATTCCATATACCAATTTATACGGCGTTTGTACGAATGGGTATGAATGGATTTTTCTCTATTTGAAAGACGATACCGTTTATATTGACAAAGACCGCTATAATTTATCAAATCTCCCTCAATTATTGGGCGTTTGGCAAATAATTATTAATACATATTTAGATTAATATTTAAGAATAATACATTACAAAAGGATAAAACAATCCAGCATTGAGATATGGCAATTGAAATGAAAGTTCCGCCAGTAGGCGAATCAATAACCGAAGTAACTATCGCTACTTGGAATAAAAAAGATGGCGATGTAGTAAAAATGGATGAAGTTTTGTGTGAATTAGAATCAGACAAAGCTACGTTTGAACTTCCTGCCGAAGCAGAAGGAGTCTTGAAAATCGTTGCCAAAGAAGGTGAAACATTGCCAATCGGTGCGGTAATCTGTATTATTGAAACTGCTGGTGCAAGTGCAAGCCCTGCTGCTCCAGTAGCAACACCAAGTCCTGCCCCAGCTCCCGTAGCTGAAACTCCAGTAGCACCAGTTGCTACTGCAAGCCAAGTTATTGAAATCAAAGTTCCTGCTGTTGGTGAGTCAATCACAGAAGTAACCATTTCTACTTGGAGTAAAAAAGAAGGTGATTCAGTGAAAATGGACGAAGTTTTATGTGAATTAGAATCAGATAAAGCAACTTTCGAACTTCCTGCTGAAACTGCGGGTGTTCTTCATATCGTAGCATCAGAAGGTTCAGTATTGCCAATTGGTGCGGTAGTAGCCACCATTACCGTTGGTGCAGGAGCAAGTTCTCCAAGTCCAGCACCTGTGGCAGCTCCACAAGCAACTGCATCTGCTCCACAATCAGGAAATTATGCTGCGGGTCACGCATCACCTGCTGCGGCTAAAGCTTTAGCAGAAAAAGGTATCGATGCAGGTAGCGTAACAGGTACAGGCGTAGGCGGACGTATCACGAAAGAAGATGCTAATGCTGCTGTTAAACCAGCTCCAGTGGCAACACCTGCTGCTCCTGCCGTTGCTTCAGCTCCAGCAGTTGTTTCAGCAACAGGCGGTCGTTCTCAACGCAGAGAGAAAATGACTTCATTACGTAAAACAGTTGCTCGTCGTTTAGTACAAGTGAAAAATGAAACGGCAATGTTGACAACATTCAACGAAGTTGACATGAAGCCAATCATGGATTTACGTGGAAAATATAAAGATAAATTCAAAGAAAAACATGGCGTTGGCTTAGGCTTTATGTCATTCTTTACCAAAGCAGTTTGCGTTGCGTTGAAAGAATTCCCTGCGGTGAATGCTTCAATTGACGGTGAAGAAATTGTTTACAATGATTTCTGTGATGTTTCAATTGCAGTATCTGCTCCGAAAGGTTTAGTAGTTCCTGTTATCAGAAATGCTGAAAACTTATCATTGGCAGGTATTGAAGGTGAAGTTGTTCGTTTGGCTACTTTGGCTAAAAATAACAAATTGACTTTACAAGAAATGTCAGGTGGTACATTCACAATTACCAATGGTGGTATTTTTGGTTCGATGCTTTCGACACCAATTATCAACGCACCACAAGTAGCAATCTTAGGTATGCACAACATCGTTGAGCGTGCAGTTGTAGTTGATGGTCAAGTTGTTATTCGTCCAATTATGTATGTTGCTCTTTCTTATGACCACCGAATTATTGATGGGAAAGAATCTGTTTCATTCTTGGTTAGAGTAAAACAATTGTTAGAAGACCCAACTCGTTTGTTGTTGGACGTTTAGCATAGTGATTAGGTTTTAGGGGTTAGGTCTTAGTTTAAATACTACCCCCTAAAACCTTAAACCTAACACCTCAAAAATTATGGAAAATCAAGTTTTGAGTTTTGAAGAAATAAAGAAGCTATTTCCAAATGAATGGGTGCTTTTGGGAAATCCATTGATAGAACAAACAAAAGTTTTATCAGGGATTCCTATATACCATGCAATTGATAAAAGAGATATTGCCGCATCGGGAGTTAATTGGAGGGAAAATTTTGAAAGAGCAACAATGGTTTTTACAGGTGAATTTCCTAAAAATAGAAGAATTTGGCTATGATGAAATTTCCATTCAGCCTTGATGAAAGCTATAATACTATCGTTGTTGATGTTCTTTTAGATGGATTTGACCTCAGATTAATGGTTGATACTGTGCTTCACATACAGTCATTGATTTAACGACTTTACTCATCAATGGGTATTCTTTTAGTCAAAGGAGAAAAGAAGTTAAAGTTGAAACTGCAAAAGGTATTGCTTCTGCTCATGTTTTTGAAGTTAAGTCTTTAGAAGGTTTAGGTATCAAACATAATAACTTTGAAGTATGTAGTTATGATTTCTTAGGAAATGGCATCTTGAGTGAATATGATGGTGTCTTAGGCATTGATTTCTTCTTCAAAAACAAAATTTGTATTGACTTCATAAAATCAGAAATAACAATCTCTTAGAAATGAACATTATTAAATGGGATTACCTTACCGTAATAGCAGATTTAAGCCCTACACTTTTTGATGCAAATGGTAAAGGAAAATTTGGACTTGATGCCAAAGAAGTAAATAATATGCTTGCGAAATTTGGCTCAGAAGGTTGGGAATTAGTAAATACCACTTCAATTAATTCTGGTGGAACAACTGTTCAAGTATCTTTTATCTTCAAAAAAATGGGAACTCTGCAATCTCAAAGTGAATTCCGTAGAATAGGATTTGATATTGACGGTGACGGCGAATCTGAAATTGTTGATAGAGGCTAAAATAGATTATAGAGAATAATTAATAGAGAATAACTGTATTAAGCCATTTCTTAATACTTAGTACCTGATACATAATACTTAAATATGCAATACGACGTAATAGTAATCGGTTCGGGCCCTGGGGGTTATGTTGCCGCCATTCGTTCAGCTCAATTGGGCATGAAAACTGCTCTTATCGAAAAATACAGTGTTTTAGGTGGAACTTGCCTAAATGTTGGCTGTATTCCTTCAAAAGCACTTTTAGATTCTTCTGAACATTTCTTCAATGCTTCTCATTCTTTTGCTGAGCATGGTATCGAAATTCCTGCTCCAAAAATCAACATGGAGCAAATGATTGGTCGTAAGGCTGGTGTTGTGAAGAAAATGAACGATGGAATTACGTTCTTGATGAAAAAAAATAAAATCACGACGTACAACGGTTTAGGTTCTTTTGTGGACAAAAACACGATTAAAGTAACCAAAGCAGATGGTACTTCAGAAGATTTGACTGCAAAAAATGTAATTATTGCTACGGGTTCAAAACCGACAGCATTGCCATTTATTCCAGTTGATAAAAAGCGTGTTATTACGTCAACAGAAGCTTTAAACTTACAAGAAGTACCAAAACACCTTATCGTTATCGGTGCGGGTGTTATTGGAGCGGAATTAGGTTCAGTTTATGGTCGTTTAGGAGCAAATGTTAGCTTTGTAGAATTTGCTGATTCAATGATTCCTACGATGGATAAAACGATGGGAAAAGAATTGCAAAAGAGTTTGAAAAAAGAACTTAAAGCTGAATTCTATTTCCAACATAAAGTAACCAACGTTGTCAATAATGGTGATGATGTAACAGTAACGGCTACCAATTCAAAAGACGAACAAGTAACTATTTCTGGTGACTATGTTTTAGTTTGTATCGGTCGTCGTCCATTTACAGAAGGCTTGAACTTAGAAGGTGCAGGCGTTGCCGTAGATAGAGGTAAAGTAGTGGTTGATGAACATACTTTACAAACAAATGTACCAAATATTTATGCCATTGGAGATGTTGTTCGTGGAGCAATGTTGGCTCACAAAGCAGAAGAAGAAGGTGTTTTTGTAGCTGAAACTATTGCAGGACAAAAACCACATATCAACTATAATTTAATTCCAGGTGTTGTTTATACTTGGCCAGAAGTAGCTTCAGTTGGTAAAACAGAAGAAGAATTAAAAACGGCTGGTATTGCTTACAAAGCGGGTTCATTCCCATTCAAAGCATTAGGACGTGCAACGGCTTCAATGGATACAGATGGTTTAGTGAAAGTTTTAGCAGACAAAGCAACTGACGAAATTTTGGGCGTTCATATCATTGGTGCAAGAGCAGCCGATATGATTGCGGAGGCAGTTGTAGCGATGGAATACCGTGCAAGTGCAGAAGACGTAGCTCGTATGTCGCACGCACACCCAACATACACAGAAGCGATGAAAGAGGCTTGTTTAGCAGCAACTGAAAATCGTGCAATTCATGCGTAGTTATTTTCTCTACTACCTTCCCGAATGTTAAAACTTTCGGGAAGGTAAACAAAAAGGCTTCTGATATGATTCAGAAGCCTTTTTTGATTTATTATTATATTTCACCAATTTCTTGATACAAATGCAAAACTTGTTCTAACACAGGATGTTGTTCATCATTTTCAATAACATAATCTGCAATTTTTAGTCTTTCTTCTTCAGAAATTTGGCGAGCAATAATATCTCGTATCTCTTGCTCTGTACGTTTGTCTCGTTGCTGTACTCGTTTGATTCTGAGGTCGATGGGAGCATTTACAACAATTACTTTATCGAAGAAATTACCATCACCTGCCGCTTTCATCAAGGCAGCTTCGTAGAGTAAAAAGGGAGCTTTAGGATATTTTTGAATCCAAGATTGGGAATCTTGACGAACTCTTGGATGCACAATAGTATTGAGTTGCTTTAATAATTCGGGGTTATTGAAAACTTGTGAGGCTACCCACGCACGATTGTATTCACCTGAAGACGTGTATGCCTGTTCTCCGAGAAGATTCTGAATAGACTCTTTCAGCACTAAATCATTGTTCATCAGCGACTTAGCTCTTGAATCGGCATCATAAATGGGAATTCCTAAAATAGAAAAAACCTTGCACACGAGACTTTTTCCTGAGCCAATTCCGCCTGTAATTCCAATAACTTTTTGCATGAAATCCATTATTTAAGGAGTTCTGAAACCTCAAAACTTACGGCAACACGGTCTTTATTAGGCTTGATGAGCGAATTTTGAGAAATTGGCAATTTGATTTCATCATCAAAATTATCTTGCAATCTTTTTCCTGGAATTTTTACATAAATTGTACTTCCCATTCCTTCTAACACAGACTCTGGACCTTCAAGGCTAACGGTACGAGGATTGACATTTATCAAACTCGAAATCACATAACGTTCTTTTAATGGAATTGAGGAACTATCCACTTTTACAATAAATTGCTTAGTTACTTTACGGTCAAACTCTAAATCAAAACGGTCGGCTACAACATAATTAACTTTCACATCTTTTATATATTCCGACAGTGAATCAGCCAATGAACCTGTATTTAAGTATCTGGTTTTCAAAGGTTTCTCTATCGAATATTTTACGGGTGTAATATCTAAAGCAAAAGCTTTACGCAGTAGATTCCAACCATTACCAGACACATTTACGGATATTTTTTCGGGAAGTGGTTGCGTTGGAATATACAATGAATCGTTATACGAGAATTTAAGAGGGAATGACATTCTCTGCGAATAACCATCTTTATTTAAGGCATTCATTACCCAAAAAATAATGGCAGCTAAAAGACTTATAAAAATAGCTTTAATATCTGTTTTCGAAGAAGCGGTTTTCATGGGCAATTGTTAAAAGGTTAGTAAAGATAAAGAAGTTAGAAAGTTTAAAGTACCGACTTTTAACCCTCTAACTTCTCTAAAACTTAAACTTTAAGAAAACTATTCAGCAAGTTGTGAAGATGAATCTTTTGAAATAGCGGTTTTCAAGAAAACCATTCTTACTCCTTTGTTTGCATCAACTTCTAATACAACCGATTTGTCACGTACAGAAACAACTGTTCCGTGCAATCCGCCGATAGTCACTACTTTATCACCAGCTTTCAAGGCATCAATATAAGCCTGTTGTTCTTTCTGTTTCTTTTGTTGAGGACGAATCATGAAAAAATACATGACCACGAACATTCCTCCAATTAATAATAACGAAGAAGCTCCGCCTCCGCCTAATCCTTGTAATAAAATACTGTTGAACATTCTATTTAATGATTAATGATGAGTTATAAATTATGAATGATAGATTTTGTGTTCATGAAAACAAGTTCATAACCGCAGCGGTGGACCGCACATCATTCATAACTCATAATTACTTTACTAAAACTTCTATTTTAAATGAAACCATGTTTTCAGCAGGTTTGGTGTTAGCAAAAGCCGTTACGGTTTTATTTAATTTCCCTTCTTTTCCTTTACTATTAAACTTAACGGTAATAAATCCTTTTTCTCCTGGGGCAACAGGTTCTTTAGAATATGAAGGCGTTGTACAACCACAAGAAGCACTAACATTACTCAATACCAAAGGCATATTTCCTGTATTTTTGAAATTATACACGTGCATTACGGTATCACCTTGTGTAATTTTTCCTAAATCAACCGATGGGGTATCAATCTCCATTACTGGAAATTTATCATCCGTAGGCTGAAGGGCTTTTTGTCTTTCTTCAAGTGTTTGTGCGTCGGTACGTTGTTTGTTTTCACAAGCAACAAAAACAGCAAATGACAGGGCTAAGATTAATACTTTTTTCATTGCTATAATTTAATTTACGCTTTTGCCTTAATTTGGCTCATCATACTTTCTACGTCTTCCAAAAGTCTTTCGGCTTTTTCACGAGCTTCGTTTACCACTTTTTTCCCTTCTGATTTCGCCATTGTTTCAGGAATTTCTTTTCCTTCAATCAAATCTGAAATCAAGCCTTGAAGTTGGTCTCTGTATTTTTGTAATTGATAGAACAACTTGTTACGAGTATTTTCGCCTTTGTCTGGGGCGTACAAAATCCCTAAAATTGAACCCACTGCGGCACCTGTCATAAATGCCCAAAATGTTTTTGATGATTTGCTCATTATCAGTTATCAGTTATCAGTTATCAGTTATCAGTTATCAGTTATCAGTTATCAGTTA
>NZ_QGGO01000015.1:137386-144955 GCF_003148625.1 Arcicella aurantiaca
TTATCAGTTATCAGTTATCAGTTATCAGTTATCAGTTATCAGTTATCAGTTATCAGTTAAAAACAGGGCAATTCTGAAATTAAAGTTCCAATAATTTGACTTAATTTTCACGATTTACTTCTTTATGGTTACTGTTAACTGTTAACTGTTCACTGTTAACTGATAACTGTTCACTGATTATTTATTGTCTATTAATCCACGTCCAGATTTTCGTATAATATTCTCTTTTTGTAATTTCTGAGAAAGTACGTCTAAAAGACCATTGACAAATTGTCCAGACTTTGGTGTTGAATAATTCTTTGCTAATTCAATGTATTCATTGATAGTAACTTTTACAGGAATACTCGAAAAATGAATCATTTCAGCTAATCCTAATTTCAAAATTAGTAAGTCGGTCATGGCTAAACGGTCGCCTTCCCAATTTTGAGTTTGGTCTAAAATGATTTTTTCGTAAGACTCTTCATTGTCTAAAACGTTGTTGAAAAGGTCTATGAAATAGAATTTATCATCTTCCCAATTCATTGCTAAGGGTTGTAAAGCAAGTTCTTCGATATTGGTAATCTTAAAAGTTTTTACAATCATACTTTTAAGAACCCCTTTATTTTCGTCCCAATTTAAGTCTTTTTCTTCAAAATAGTCCGTAATAGAATGATGTTTCAACACAAAAGTTTTAACAAGGTACACAACCAAAGCTAAATCTTCTTCAAAAGTATGTTTTGTGCTACGAAGGTACGACTGGAATTCGGTATCAGGCAAGATGCCGTCTAAGAAAAGTTTACGGAGGAGATTTTGGTCTTCGTCAGTCCAATTGACATTTCTACGGATTGACTCAGTTTCTAAAGCTTTAAGGTTTTTAAGTGCCTTTAACACACTATTTTCGGCTAATCTGGCTGTACGATAATCAGTTTCAACTAAACGGCGTTGTTCGTCCCAAACAGCAATTTCTGTAATTTCAAGCAACAAATTAAGCATTTTCAAATAGACATTGTAGATATTTTCTACTTCGTCCACCATTGTTTGCGTAATTTTTGCACGGTCTCTTTTTACGGCATCACGATATAGGAGAATATTCTTTTTTGCAGCATTTTTTGAATCTACTGGCACATCTTCGTCAGATTCCTTTTTGTTCAAGATTTCCTCATAATGCAATTCAGCCAACTTACGCAAGCCTTCAAGCTTGGGCATTTGTTGCTCTTTAGGAATCATTAAGTCAAGATTGGGAAGGAACGATTCTGAAATCAAATCGTAGTATAACTGATAGTCAGCTCGTTCGGCTGTGCGGAAAGCATAAAGGTTCTGGAAAGCCTTTGTTCGGAGAAGTCGTCTATTTACCATTTTGTACTTGAAAGAACGTTTTTTTTTAGACATGAACGGACTGTGTGTCCGTGTTACAAATAATGTTGCAAAATTAGTATTTTTTTAAGAAAATAGAGCTATTTTAAGTAAATTTATTGTGTTAAAGAAGTTTTTATAGTTAAGCATCTAAGACACAAAACCAAACGACACCTGATTTTAAATTGGGGTTAGTGGAATTAGCATTGCAACCACAGAATTATTAATTTTAATGCCTCAATGAACAATTGAAAGAATTGACACGTTCAATATTATATGAAATACCTAAAGCATCTCAACAAATACTTTCTGAAATATAAATGGTACTTAATTTTGGGTACTTTGTTTACTTTTATTTCCAATCTTTTCGGGGTTGTGCCTGCCCAAATTGTTCGGTACGCTCTTGATTTAGTGAAAGAAACCATTGATTTATATTTCCTTTTCGACGGGTTTAAACTCCAATCTTCTATTTACGAATTCTTCGCTTTTTCAATTCTGCTTTATGGATTGATGATTTTGGTGTTGGCTTTACTAAAAGGCTTTTTCTTATTCTTGGTTCGACAAACCTTAATTGTGATGTCCCGACACATTGAATATGATTTGAAAAACGAAATCTATCATCATTACCAAACCCTTCCTTTGAGTTTTTACCGTAAAAATAATACGGGAGATTTAATGGCTCGCATTTCGGAAGATGTTAATAAAGTTCGGATGTACGTTGGACCTGCTATCATGTACGGTTTGAACCTCATTACGGTATTTGTGCTTGTAGTTTGGTATATGCTTTCGGTGAACCAAAAACTAACTTGGTTTGTACTTTTGCCTGTACCGTTTTTATCGTTTAGTATTTATTTTGTGAATACGATAATCATGCGAAAATCGGAGCAAATTCAAGCTAATTTGTCTAAAATTTCTACTTTTACGCAAGAAGCCTTTTCGGGAATTAGGGTTTTGAAAGCCTTTGTGCAAGAAGAGCCTTCAACCGTTGCCTTCACGAAACAAGCCAATATTTACCGTGAAAAATCGTTGGATTTAGTGAAAGTTGATTCACTGTTTTCACCATTGGTTTCAGTTTTGGCAGGTTTAAGTTCGGTGATTGTGGTGTATGTGGGTGGCATGGAAGTGATGGCGGGACGTTTAACACCAGGAAGCATTACGGAGTTTATTATGTACGTCTATATGCTCACGTGGCCCATGATTGCCTTGGGTTGGACGGCTTCTCAAATTCAACGTGCAGCGGCTTCGCAACAACGAATTAATGAGTTTTTGAATGAGAAAACGGATATTATTTCCAAAGAAAATATCGTAAAAGACATTGCAGGAGATATTGAAGTAAAAAACGTAACTTTTGAATATCCTGATTCGGGAATTGTAGCATTAAAGGATTTCTCCATGCAAGTTTCTGCGGGAGAATCGGTGGCAATTTTGGGAACAACTGGTTCTGGTAAAAGTACGATTGCCAATTTACTTTGCAGAATGTATGATGTAAGCAATGGAGAAATAAAAGTTGACAATTATCCCATCAAAAATTTGAATGTAAATCACTTACGTTCGCAAATTGGTTATGTCCCGCAAGACGTTTTCTTGTTTTCAGATTCTATCAAAAACAATGTAAAATTTGGTAGTGAAAACATGACGGAAGAGCAAATTATGCAAGCCGCCAAAGATGCAGATTTGTATAATAATGTGATTGATTTTCCAGAAGGATTTGATACTGTTTTGGGAGAACGTGGCGTGACGCTTTCGGGAGGACAAAAACAACGACTTTCTATTGCTCGTGCCATTGCTCGTGAACCACGCATTTTGATTTTGGACGACTGTCTTTCGGCAGTAGATACTAAAACTGAAAATCAAATTCTTAACAATCTTCAAAGCATTATGAAGGGGCGTACTTCCGTGATTATTTCGCATAGAGTTTCATCGGCAAAATTAGCGGACAAAATCATCATGCTCGACGATGGTCATATTATCGAACAAGGCTCTCACGACGATTTGATGGAAGCAAACGGTGCCTATCGGGAATTGTATGATAAACAAATGGCGGTTGAAGATGTAAACGCATAGGAAACCAACATAAAAATAATAGAACACGGATTAAAAGGATTAGACACGGATATACAATTGTTAATCTGTGTCTAATCTTTTTAATCCGTGTTCCATTTATATTCCAATACTTACTCCAAAATCTTACTACTCAATCTCAACAATTCAATCTCCGTGATTTTGGCATTGTATTCAGCTTCAATTAGACGAGTTTCTGCGACTACTGCATTACGTTGAACTTCACGAAGTTCATACGATGTTGAGTTACCAACTTTGTATCTTTCAAAAGCAATGTCAATATTTTGGCGAGCAATTTTGTAATTTTCTGTCTCTAACTTAATCAATTCTAAAGCATTACGGTAGTTCAAATAGGTTCTTTCCAAAGCCGTATTTAATTGATTTCGTAAATCGCCTTCTTGTAAATTGGCTATCTCCTGTCCTATTTTAGCATTTTGGATTCTACGCTTTTGATTATAGCCATCAAAAATATTTATCGACGCTCTTAACCCATAATTGAACGCAAAATTTTGTAGTGACTTTGTAGCTTGTGGAGCTCCCGCACCGTTATTTGAAGAGTTATAGTTATACCCTGTAACAAGGTCAATTTGAGGTAATTGAGCAGATTTTTGCATTTTAACTTCCATTTCTGCCAAACGTTTATTCTGTTCCGCTAAAATCAATAATGGATTTTGTTTTACAGTGGCTTCTCTCAAAATGTCTAAGGAAAGTGTTTTATCGTAAGTAATGGTATCGTGAGTAGAAAAACCTTCTTGTAAGTTTCTAATCAACAATGAATTAAGACTAATTTTAGAGTTTTCTAAAGCTTGTTCCTGAGCGATAAGTGCGGCTTTATCTTCATTATAATCCACTTGTGCTGAAAGGAAATCCACCTTAGAACCTTGCCCAACCTCATAGCGGTCACGGGATAATTTTAGGCGGTCATTTGAAATTTCCAAACCTTGTTTCAAGTTTTTTACTCTTCTCGACTGACGAATAATATCATAATACGCATTGCTAACCTGAGCAATTGAGTTTTCTACGGCACTTTCAATTTGCGTAACATTTGTTTTTTGGAGTTCACGGAGGCGGTCACGAGCAATGAACATTCCTAAGCCGTCATATAGCGTCCAAACTGCATTTATACCTGCTCCTCCTGTATTATTGGCTACGCCCGACCGTTCAATTGTTGGCAAATTTGGGTCAAAAAGCCCAATCGTTACACTACTGATATTATAGTTTTTATTAGCAGAACCCGTTACGACGGGCAACATTCCTGCATTGCCACGAGTGTTATTATTATCGGCAATTTTCTGATTACTTTTCGCAATTTTGATGGCGTAATTATTTTCCAGAGAGATTCTTACGGCTTCATCAAGCGTTAAAACTCCTTGTGCTTCCACACGCATTACGAAACAGGTTGTAATTAGCAGTAAAACGTACTTCATTAATTATTATAGTTTTCAGTTGATGAAATGTTGATTACTCATTGAAAAGCATTATCTTTTCTTACCAATACCCTTAAAAGGCTTCCATTCTTTATTTTCTGGTTTTGAAGGATAATGTTTTTTCTTCTTTTTATCCAAACTTCCTGCATTATTGGGTACAGATTTATTAACGATGATTTTTCTTTCGTCGAATTCTTTGCCGTCCAAAGCCTCAATTGCCGCTTTTGCTTCTTCGTCATTTGGCATTTCAACAAAGGCAAAACCTTTATTCTGACGAGTGATTTTATCTATCACGATTTTGGCAGAATGTACTTCTCCAAATTCTCCAAAAATCTCTACCAATTTAGCCTCCTTCCATTTGAAAGGAATACTTCCTACATATATATCCATTTGATTTCTTATTTTTTGTTTTGCAAAGGTACTAATTCGGGATTAGTTATTGGAGATTGGGGATTGGTTTTTATATTTAGGTGGGGTTAGTTATTGGGATTTAGATTTCAGTATCCTTTAATTGGTGCAAGTCTGCGATTTCTATCTCACTGGTTCAAGCGTCCTCGCTTGAACTCTTATTTTTACCAACCAGTGCCAATGCTTACGCACGAGTGGATCTCTCACTGGTTCAAGCGTCCTCGCTTGAACTCTTATTTTTACCAGTGCCAATGCTTACGCACGAGTGGATTCAAGCGAGGACGCTTGAACCAGTGAGGTGAATAGTGTTTTTGCAAATGCGAAAATGATATTTATCTTTAAAAGATATACTTTTGTAGCAACCAGAAAGTACGAAAAGAATAGTACAATGCAAATTGACAAAGTGCCAAACAATACAAAAAATACGACAAAATTTTCGTATTTTTAGGAGTTAAGTGCAATGCTAAGAGGTAGTAAAACAATAAAAATCATCCAAAAATCAACTGAAAATCAAACAGTTGTACAAAAATTGATATTTTAAAAAAAACTATTACCTTTGCAAAATGAAATCATTAGATTTAGCACATATCGTAACACATTTCGTAAATCAAAAGGGCGATACAGTTTCTCACAAAAAGTTGCAGAAACTTATTTACTATATTGAGGCATGGAATCTTGTTCATCTTGAATCCCCATTATTAGATGAGGACTTTGAAGCGTGGGTTCACGGTCCAGTAGTACCCCAACTTTATCGTGAACTTAAAGAATTTGGCTTCAATAATTTAGAAGTTGTAAATGACCAATTCGACACAGTGGACAAAGAGATTGAATCTATCATTACAGATAATAATTTATCAGAGAATCAACTTGGACTTATTTATTCAGTCCTGAACAAATACAGTGGTCTATCTTCATTGGAGTTAGAACTTTTAACTCACAACGAAGCCCCTTGGATTGAAGCGAGACAAGGCTTTGCACCACACCAATCTTGCAACAATATCATTCCAAAAGGTAGAATGAGAGAATTTTATACTTCTTTGAATTAGACATGGCAAAAAATGACCCTAAAAAGACATATAATATTGCTGACCCACTAATACAACTTGACAAAATAATTAGCCAGCAAACAAAGTACAAACTTGGAGAGAAAGGTTATTCATTTTACGACATCAAACATTTAAAACCTGTTTTTGCATTTGATTACTTATCTCTTTCAGGTTCTGCATTGTGCTATAACTCCGATAAATTAGAAGTCAAAGATTATGTTGGATTATTAGAAGGACTAAAAAAAATATCTGCTATTACCTATAATGAACTAAAAGTAACGCCCAATTACAGATTTCATACCATTGATTTTGATGACAGAAAAGTATCTATTTCAAGAAAAGATTTTAAAACTATTCTAACTTTCAAGAACGAATTACTCAAAGATGAAGAGTTACCAAACCTTTATCAATTTGATTTGCAATATGTTCAAGCCGCAAGAGCTTGTGGTTTTCTTTATAAAGGAGTTTTTTATCTTGTATGGTATGACAGACACCATACCATTTACCCAAGAGATTAGCACGAAAAGCTCTGCACCCAACATGGGTAGCTATTTCCTTGGTTGGTAGAACCCACTTCGTCCCCATGTATGCGTGTACACACCATACATCGTGCGTCAGTAACTCGCCATATCGGTTCTTACTAATAATTTACCTATTCCAATGCTTACGCACGAGTGGATTCAAGCGAAGACGCTTGAATCAGTGGTTATGCACGAGTGAATTCAAGCGAGGACGCTTGAACCAGTGGGGATCTTCAACTCCCTCAGTTTGAAATCACACTGGTTCAAGCGTCCTCTCACTGGTTCAAGCGTCCTCGCTTGAACTCTTATTTTTACCAGTTTCCCACTTGTTCAAGCGTCCTCGCTTGAACTCTTATTTTTACCTGTTCCAATGCTTACGCACGAGTGGGATTCAAGCGAAGACGCTTGAACCAGTGGGATCATAGTACCAAAGATTTATTTTTCCCAAATGTTGTTCTTGCCTCAGTAAAGCAAGTTCTTGTTTGAAAAATTGAAACATTCCTTCATCTCTTTGAGATTCAAGGGATTTTGTCACTCTCCGCCAAGTAAACAAATGTAGTTGTAGCAATCGAATCAAAGTCCATTTACTAAATCGTTTGCCAAAGGTTTTATTTAATTCATTACATCGAAGATTAATATTTACAATTCCTAAAAGGGAAGATTCGATGATACTTTTTTTTCCTTTGGAGTCAATATACTGGGGCGACCACTACGTGCTAAATCTTTGAGACCTCGGGATTTATTATCCTCCCAGCGTTTAAACCAAAAAGAAAC